>NZ_JBQZFS010000005.1:0-318644 GCF_052691795.1 Serratia sp. TSA_130.1 | reverse complement strand
CCACATGGTCAGGTTGCTCGGCGCCAGGTCGGCGGAGCCGCCCAGGAACTCCGGCAGCACTTTGCCGAACGCTTCCAGCGCGTTCTGCGACGCCTTGCGGCTGGCGATGTTGGCCGGGTTGGCCTGCAGTTTTTCCACGAACGCCTTGGCGTCCGCTTTCCAGTCCGCCGGCAGCTCGCCGTTCATGCGGCGCTTGAACTCGGCGGCCAGTTCCGGGAAGGCCCTGGCGTAGGCGGCGAACTTGTCGTTCCAGGCCGCTTCTTTGGCCTGACCGGCTTCCTTGGCGTCCCACTGGGCGTAGATGTCCTGCGGAATTTCAAAGGCGGCGTATTTCCAGCCCAGCGCTTCGCGGGTGGCGGCCACTTCGGCGGCGCCCAGCGCGGCGCCGTGCACGTCATGGGTGCCGGCCTTGTTCGGCGAGCCGAAGCCGATAACGGTCTTGCACATCAGCAGCGATGGCTTGTCGGTCACCTTGCGGGCTTCTTCAATCGCGGCCTTGATGGCGTCCGGGTTGTGGCCGTCGACGTTGCGCACCACGTGCCAGCCGTAGGCTTCGAAACGCAGGGCGGTGTCGTCGGTGAACCAGCCGTCGACGTGGCCGTCGATGGAGATGCCGTTGTCATCGTAGAAGACGGTCAGCTTGCCGAGCTTGAGGGTGCCGGCCAGGGAGCAGACTTCGTGCGAGATGCCTTCCATCATGCAGCCGTCGCCCATGAAGGCGTAGGTGTGGTGGTCGACGATGTCGTGACCAGGGCGGTTGAACTGCGCCGCCAGGGTGCGTTCGGCAATGGCGAAGCCGACGGCGTTGGCGATGCCCTGGCCCAGCGGGCCGGTGGTGGTCTCAACGCCCGGGGTGTAACCGTACTCCGGGTGGCCCGGGGTTTTGGAATGGAGCTGACGGAAGTTTTCCAGCTCGCGCATCGGCAGGTCGTAGCCGGTGAGGTGTAGGAGGCTGTAAATCAACATGGAGCCGTGGCCGTTGGAGAGCACGAAACGGTCGCGGTCAGCCCAGTGCGGGTTAGTCGGGTTGTGGTTGAGGTAGTCACGCCACAGGACTTCGGCGATGTCCGCCATGCCCATAGGGGCCCCCGGGTGGCCGGAATTTGCTTTTTGTACGGCGTCCATGCTGAGTGCGCGGATGGCGTTGGCAAGCTCTTTACGAGAGGACATGTTTTACTCCAGGTCGGATAAAAAAAGCAGTCAAGTTCCCTATTTTCTCAGACTCCACATCACAACGGCAATCCCTAATGCCAAATGAGAGCGAGTTCACCACTTATTAGCACGATTGGACGCTTTTTCGGAATAACACTATTCTCGCCCCGTCTGGCATACACTAGGCTCTTGCGGCAAGATAGCCTCCAAGCAAAATGACTCTTTTACCTTGTTACCTTCACAGGAAGATGGCGTTATGAAGATCCGTACCTCTTTGATTGCGTTGGGCATTGCCACCTTGGCAACCGGCTGTCAAAACCTGAATACCGAAACCCTGATGCAGTCCGGCGCGCAGGCGTTCCAGGCGGCGACCCTGAGCAACAACGACGTTAAGGCCCTGAGTGATAAATCCTGCGCCGAGATGGACAGCAAGGCACAAATCGCGCCGGCCGACAGCACCTATGCCAAGCGTCTCAACAAAATCGCTGCGGCGCTGGGCGACAACATCAACGGCACCCCGGCCAACTACAAGGTCTACGTGACCAAAGACGTCAACGCCTGGGCGATGGCCAACGGCTGTATCCGCGTTTACAGCGGCCTGATGGACATCATGAACGACAACGAAGTGGAAGGCGTGCTGGGCCATGAAATGGGCCACGTGGCGCTGGGCCACACCCGCAAGGCGATGCAGGTGGCTTACGGCACCGTGGCGCTGCGCACCGCGGCGTCCTCCGCCGGCGGCGTCATCGGCTCGCTGTCGCAGTCGCAGCTGGCGGACATCGGCGAGAAGCTGGTCAGCGCCCAGTTCTCGCAGAAGCAGGAAAGCGAAGCGGATGATTACTCGTTCGATCTGCTGAAAAAGCGCGGCATCGATCCGAACGGCCTGGCCACCAGCTTCGAAAAACTGGCCCAAATGGAAGCCGGCCGTCAGAGCAGCATGTTCGACGATCACCCGTCTTCCCAAGCGCGCGCGCAGCACATTCGCGATCGCATCGCGGCAGAGAAGTAACAACGAGAACGCCCGGCAACCGCCGGGCGTTTTTTATCGTATCAATACAGGGTTTTCTGCGGCGGCCCGGCGAAGGTCAGCGGCCCGACCTGCTTCATGTCCACCTCAACCACCGACGGCCCCGGGTAGTTGATCGCTTCGGCCAGCACGCCGTTGAACTGCGCCGCCGCCTCGACCTTCCAGGCTTTCAGCCCCATCGCTTCGGCTATTTGAGTAAAGGCCGGCGTATGCAGCTCGTTGTAATACTGGCGCCCGGCGAAATACTTGTCCTGAATGCCGCGCATCACGCCATAGCCGCCGTCGTTCATGATCAGCAGGGTGATGTTCACCTGTTCCTGCGCCATGGTCGCCAGTTCCCCAAGGCCCAGCGCCAAACCGCCATCGCCCACCAGCCCCACCACCTTGCGCTGCGGGTTGGCGATCGCGGTGCCGATCGCCATCGGCAGCCCCATGCCGATAGCACCGGCCAGCGAGTGAATGTTGCACAGCGGCGAGATCGCGCGGAACAAACGGCTGCCCCAGACGCTGCCGGATACGGTGATATCGCGCACCAGCAATCCGTCCTGCGGCAGCGCGGCGTCGATGGCGTCGTTGAGTTTGGCGTATTCACCGGACTGCTGACGCAACGCACTCTCCGCCTGCTGCACCGCCCCCGCGATCTCGGCATCCCACTCGGCGTTGACCTTCTCGCCGGGGCTCAGCCGCGCCGCCAGCGCGGCCAGCAGCGCCGCACAGTCGCCATTGATCTGCTCATCGGCCAGGTAGTTGCGGTTGGCCGCCGCCGGATCGATATCAATCTGCACCAGCGGGCGCGGCAGCGGCAGCGTCCAGGTGCGGGTTTCATTACTGCGCAGCCGTGAACCGGCCACCAGCGTCAGGTCGCACTGCGTCAGGATAGCCTCGATGCTCGGCGAGTTGTGGAACGCCCGCAGGCTGCGCGGATGGCTGTCCGGCAGAATGCCGCGCCCGTGGGTGCTGGAGATCACCGCCACGCCGGCGTCCGCCAGCTTGCGCACCGCATCGCCGCAGGCCAACGCGCCGCCGCCCAGCCACAGCAACGGGCGCTTGGCCTGTTTCAGCCGCTGATGCAGCCGCTCCACCGCCGCATCGTCCGCCTTCGGCAGCGGCGCCGGCGCCAATGCTTCGGTCAGCACCGAGCGGGAAACCAGGCTGCTTTGGATATCGATCGGGATCTCGACCGCCACCGGGCCGCAGGGCACGGTTTGCGCATCCAGGATCGCTCGCTGGATCACCGCCACCGCCTGTTCCGGCGAATTGACCCGGTAGGCGCGCTTGGAGCAGGCGCGCAGAAAACCGAGCTGATCCCGGGTTTCATGAATAAACCCGGCGTCGGCGTCCAGATAGGCTTTTTCCACCTGGCCGGTGATATGCAACAGCGGCGTGTTGGCGTTAAGCGCTTCAATCATCGCCCCCACCGCGTTGCCCGCGCCGGCGCCGGTGCTGGTCAACGCCACGCCCAGGCCGGAGAAGCGCCCATGCGCATCGGCCATGGTGACCGCGCCCGCTTCGCCGCGCGCCGGCACGAAACGAATTTTATCGCGCTGCCCCACCGCATCGGCGATCGGCAGATTATGAATCGAAATGATGCCGTACATCGCCGACACCGCGTACTGTTCCAGAGTCCGGGCTATCGCCTCGCCAACCGTGATTTTATCGCTCATCATCTGCCTTCTTAGGGTAGTCGTTATTAGGGTTATGCGTAGAGGTGTTGGCCTAGTCGCTCCAGCGGTTCACCTGATGGCTCAGCGCCAGATACACGCTTTTCTGCTGCATGTAGGCCTTGATGCCGTTCAGGCCCTTTTCGCGGCCCAGCCCGCTTTCTTTGAAACCGCCGAACGGCGTGGAAATCGAGAACGTTTTGTAGGTGTTGACCCAGACGGTGCCGGTTTCCAGCCGCTCCGCCAGCGCCATCGCCCGCGGGAAATCGCGGCTCCAGATGCCGGCCGCCAGGCCGTACACCGAGTCGTTGGCCTGTTCGATCAGCTGTCGCTCGTCGTCGAACGGCAGCGCCACCAGCACCGGCCCGAAGATCTCCTCCTGGCAGACGCGGGCGTCGTTGTTTAAACCTTCAATAATGGTCGGCAGGTAATAGCTGCCGCTCGCCAGTTGCGGATCGGCCGGCGCTTCACCGCCGATGACCACCCGGCCGCCCTCCTGCCGCGCCAGCGCCACGTAGTCCGCCACGCTTTGCCGGTGTTTGGCGCTGATCAGCGGGCCGAGATGCACGCCCGGCACCAGCGGGTTGCCGATGCGCAGCCCCGCCGTCAGTTCGGTCAAGCGCGCCAGCAGCGGCTGATACAGCGAACGATGCACGAACAACCGCGAGCCGGCGATGCAGGCCTGCCCGGCGGAGCTGAAAATGCCGTAGCAGATGCCGCGCGCCGCCTGCTCAAGATCGGCGTCCTCCAGCACGATGGTCGGCGATTTGCCCCCCAATTCCAGCGAGGTGGAGATCAGCTTGTCGGCGGCGATGTGCGCCAAATGGCGCCCGGTGCTGGTCCCGCCGGTAAAGGCGATCTTTTTCACCAGCGGATGGCGCGCCAACGCCTCGCCGATCACCGAACCTTTGCCCGGCAGCACGCTGAGCAGCCCGGCAGGAAGCCCCGCCTGTTCGAACAGCTCGGCCAGCTTTAGCGCCATCAGCGGCGTGGCTTCGGCCGGTTTGAGCACCACGGCGTTGCCCGCCGCCAGCGCCGGCGCCACCTTCTGCATTTCGCTGGCGATCGGTGAGTTCCACGGCGTAATGGCGGCGATCACCCCCATCGGTTGATACTGACTGAGCGTCATCACTTCGGCGCTGCGCGGGGTCGGCAGCTCGCCTTCCAACACCTCGCAAGCGGCGGCGAAGTAACGCGCGGTCGCTGCCGCGCTGGCCACCAGGCCGCGGGTTTCCGCCAGCGGTTTGCCGTTGTCGCGCGTCTGCAGCTCGGCCAGCTGTTCCTGCTGCGCCAGAATCAGGTTGCTGACGCGGTAGAGAATTGAGGCGCGTTGGTGCGGCACCAGCCCACGCCATTCCGGCGCGCGCCAGGCCTTTTCCGCCGCCTCAACCGCCTCGTTGACATCCTCGACGTTAGCGGCGCGCAGCCGCGCGTTGACGCTGCCGTCGGCCGGGAATACCGAAGCCATCTCTTCGCCGCGCCCTTCACGCCAGCGCCCGGCGACAAAAATATTCAATCGTTCCATGCTCCGCTCCTGCCGTTCAGGCAATAAAACCGCCGTCCACCAGACGGCGGCAGGCTTGTACCGCGCTCAGCGCCGCCAGGGTTGATGTTTTGGGATTGCTCGCCAGCGGGGTGCCGCTCAGCTCGATGTGAAACTCGCCAAAGTCGCCGCATACCTGCAGCCAATGGGTATTGCGCCGGGTGGCGGGATCGACCTGCAGGCGCACCCGAGTGGCATCCATCCCCAGGCCGTTGAGCGCAATGGTGGCCGCCACGTTGGCGTTGGCCGGGAATAAACGCGCCGCTTCACGCGCCGACCCTTCAAAAAATACCTGCGCTTCGCTCACCGCATCGAGGTCGATCAGCTGCTCCGCCGGGCTGCCGCGCCAGCTGGCCGGACTTTTGCTGGCCTGATAGGTCACGCTCTCCAGCCCGCCTTCGCGCGCCGACGCCAGCCCATCCATCCCCGCCACCGCACCGGACAACACGATCAGCTGCCCGTGATGGCTGCGGCAGGCCTGCTGCAACCGCTGTTGCAATGCGGCGTCCGCCAGCGCGCCGGTCGAGATCAGCGCCAGCGGCCAGCCGCGCTGCAGCACCGCTTCGCCAAACTCCGCCACCGCCTGCTGGCTGGCGCACTCCAGCACCAGATCCGGCCGCTGCGAACACTGCTCCGGATGGGTCAGTGCCTGCACGCGCCCAGCAAAAGCCTCATCGATCGCCACATGATGAGCTGCGCGCGCCAGGATCCAGCCGACCTCCACGCCTTCAGGCAAACGGGCGATCACTTCCTTCGCCATCGCGCCATAGCCAATCATCATGATCTTCTTCATCTTTTTCGGCCCCTGCTACACATGGCGGTTAAAGCCGCCGGAAACGTCCAGCGCCGCGCCGGTGGTAAAGGAAGCCAGCGGCGAAGCGAGGAACAGCAGCGCCTGCGCCGGTTCCTGCGGCTTGCCGAGGCGCTTCATCGGGATGCCGCGGCGTTCGGCGATCGCCGCCGTCCACTGCTCCCAGCTTTGATCTTTATCGCTGCGATCGTCGAAACGGCGGCGCCATTGGCCCGACTCCACCATCCCCAGCAAGATCGAGTTAACCCGAATGCCTTTGCCCACCAGCTCTTTCGACAGCGTCAACGTCATATTGAGCAGCGCGGCGCGCGCCGCCGAGGTGGCGATCATGTGTTCTTCCGGCTGCAGCGCCAGCAGCGAGTTCACGCAGGTGATAGACGCGATGTCCGATCGTTCCAGCGCCGGTAAAAACGCCTGCACCGGGTTGATCACGCCGAACAGCTTCAGCTCTGCCTCATGCAGCCAGGCTTCGCGCGGCGTCTGGTCAAAGTGGGCGACGAAGCCCTGACCGGCGTTGTTGATCAGCAGATCCACGCAGCCGAAACGCGCCGTCACCTGAGCGGCGAACTGCGCCACCTGCTGCGCATCCAGCACGTCGCAGCGCAGCGCCAGGATCTCCGCCTGCGGGAAGTCCGCGCGCAGGCTGGCCTCCGCGCCGGCCAGTTTGTCCGGATCGCGGCCGCAGAACGCCACCTTCGCCCCTTCGGCCAGCAGCAGTTTCAGGGTTTCGAAACCGATGCCCGATGAGCCGCCGGTCACCACCGCCACCCGATCCTCAAGCTGAAAATTCATCGTTGGATTGCTCCCGTAAAATCCCGCAGATAGCGGTTGAAACACGCCGGCGCATCGAGGTAGCTGGCGTGACCGGCGGCGGCAATCAGGCGCAGCGTCGCGTCTTGCTCACGCGCCAGCTCGGCCGCCTTCTCCGGCGGCGTAATGCGATCCTGTTCACCGCACCACACTTCCAGCGGGCCGCGATAGCGCGCCAGATAGCGGCCAATATCATCGTTGGCCAGCATCCAGGCGGCACTCAGAAAACCGTCGGGATCGAGCTGTTGCATGCCGTTACGCACCCAGGCGATATCCTGCGGATCCGCACCTTCGCGCAGCAAGGCCGCCGCCCGCTGCTCGCCGTAGCCCACCGGCCCCAGCGTCTCCATCATCTGTTGGCGCTGGCCGTACACCTGTCGGCGTTTTTCCTCCGGCGCCGCGGCATAGCCCTGCGCCGGATCCGCCAACACCAGCCCACATAGCCCGTCCGGATAGCCGGCGGCGTAGGCGCTGCCGATCAGCGCTCCCAGCGAATGGCCGACGATCAGCGGCTGCGCCAGCTGCAGCTCATCAATCAGCGCCGCCAACGCCGCCGCATAACCGGCGGCGTCAGCCTGCGGATCCGCCAACGGCAGGCTGCCGCCGTAGCCCGGCGCGTCCCACGCCAACAGACGATGGCCGTCCGTCAGGCCGCTGTCGTTAAACTGCTTGATCCACGAGGCGGATCCGGAACTGATGCCGTGCAGCAACACCACCGGCCGCCCCTGCCCGGCCTCGCGCCAGCTCAGGGTATACGCCCCGCAGCGCGCCCGTTGGCGTTGCGCCAGGCCGTTCATCAGTTACGCTTCACTTTAGACAGCGGGTG
Source organism: Serratia sp. TSA_130.1 (assembly GCF_052691795.1). Taxonomy (NCBI): domain Bacteria; kingdom Pseudomonadati; phylum Pseudomonadota; class Gammaproteobacteria; order Enterobacterales; family Yersiniaceae; genus Serratia; species Serratia sp. TSA_130.1. The sequence goes on along the minus strand of NZ_JBQZFS010000005.1, from coordinate 310,814 downwards.
GTCCGCCGGATAAGTCGGGATCTCCGGCTTGGCGGTGCCGAGCATCACGCACATCAGCGCCTCTTCCTCGCCGTGATTGAACAGGCCGCGATACACGCCCGCCGGCACCGAGATCAAATCGCGCTCTTTCAGCCTGGTTTCGTAATACTCTTCGCCATCCTGGATCATCAGCGTGATGCTGCCTTTCAGCATGAAAAACACTTCTTCCACGTCGTCGTGCAGGTGCAACGGGCCCTCGCACTTCGACGGCAACACCATGGTGGAGAAGGTGAAATTGCCCGCCGGAATGGTGTTGGCGTCGCTGGCCACGCCGGTGGCGCCGGTGCCGATGTAGCGCATCTGCGCACGGCGGTATTTCGGGTCGAAATCGGCCTGGAATTTCAGCGCGTTCCAGTCGTATTTGCGGCCTTCGAAACGAGCGATGCGCGACTCCACCCAGTTTTCCATCGACAGATCCTGCGGCTTGACGCCGGCTTTGTTCTCAACCTGAGACATGTTGTCACTCCTCTGTTGAAATGATTGATTAATCAGTACTTCCTCAGCAACGGCAGCAGAATGAGGCAGCCGACGAACGCCATCACCACCAGGAACAGCAGGCCGTTATCCATATTGCCGGTGGCGGCGATCAACGCCCCCATCAGCACCGGCGCCAGCGCGCCGGAAAAATTGCCCAGTCCGTTGAAAATGCCACCGGCGGTGGCGCTGACCTTGCTGCTGGTCGCCTTCGCCAACAGCGCGAAAATATTCGGCGCGCCGGCGCCCCACATAAAGGTGCTGAAAGCCATGGCGGCGATCACGCTGTAAGTGCCCTGCAGGTGCAGCACCACCGCCAGGCCAAGGCCGGCGCCGCACAGCGACAGGAAGCAGGCCAGCGCACGCCGATCCAGCTTGTCCGACAGCCAGGCGCCCAGCACTTCACCGAGCAGCATGGCGATGAACGGCAGCGAAGAGAGGTAACCGGCATGTTCCAGATGAATGCCTTTGCCCTTGATCAGATAGCTCGGCAACCAGCCGTTCATGCCCCACAGGTAGGTCAGGAAGGCGATATTGAACAGGCAAATCATCCAGAAATGCGGGCTGCGCAACAGCTCGCGGCGATGCTGTTGGCGTTCGGACACCGCCGGCTTGGCCGCCGCCGCCGGACGCGACACATTCAGGTGGCGCATGCCGAACAGCACCAGCAACATCACCGGCAGCGTCAGAAACGCCATAAAGAAGAAGGTGGCCTGCCAGTCGAAGGTATTGAGGATGTACAGGGTGACCGGGAAGCCGAGCGCGGCCCCGAGCGGCGTGCCGAGCAGCCACAGCATGGTGGCGCGCGCCTGCAGCTGCGGCGGGAAGGCCTGACGAATAATGGCGTAGGCCATCGGCAGCAGCGGCCCTTCGGCGATGCCGAGCAGAATGCGCAGCGTCATCATGGCGTGATAGGAGCGCACCAGCCCCATCAACACCATCAGCACGCCCCACACCACCATCATGCCAATCAATACTTTGACCGGATTAAGCCGATCGCCGATGCCGCTGAGCAGCATCGAGGAGATGCCGTAGGAGAACAGAAACGCGCTCATCAGCAACCCCAGCCGCGCCGGGTCAAAACCGATGCCCAGCGCCTGCTGAAACTCGGCGTCGGAAAACAGCGCCGCGATGCTGATCTTGTCGAAAAACGCCAGCAGCACGCAGGCGAACAGCGCGATCGGCACCGACCAGCGCACCCGCTGCTGCGGATTTTCGGCAACGTTTTCCCCCGCCCGTCCAGCGCGGGCGTCAATGTCTTGCGTAGTCATAAAACGCTCCCGAGGTTCGGGCGTTATTTCAACGCCATCAAAGAAAACTCCGCATCCGCCAGCTGCTGCGGATCCAGCACCCGGCCGCTCGCCAGCCAACGCTTGCCGAGCTTGATGGTGCGCGCGTCGTTGAACGCCACCATCTGCACCAGCTGCCGATCGGCGTTCAGCGTGAAGAACACCTGCGACTGCGGCGTGCGGCGCACCACATGGTGCACGCCGCCGCTCGGCACGCCGAGGATCTGGATATTGACGTCGTATTGATCCGACCAAAGCCAGGCCACGTCGTCATACGGAGCGGCGAAGGCGTCGAGCATTGCACAGGCGGTGCTGATGGCCTGATTTTGCGCGTAGGCCCAGGACTGCAGGCACAGGCCGAGCGTCGGGTGGCGCGCCACATCGCCGGCGGCGAAGATCGCCGGATGGCTGGTGCGCCCCTGGCCGTCGACCACAATGCCGGACTCGATAGCCAGCCCGGCGCTGCGCGCCAGTTCGAGATTCAGCTCGACGCCGATCCCCACCACCACCAGATCGAAGGCCTGCGGATCGCTGACTTCGCTGCCGATCCAGGCGGCGCCGTCGCGATCTTCCAGCGAGATCTCGCCGCAGCCGCACAACACCGTCACGCCCTGCCGGCGATGCAGTTCGAGCAACGCCTGTGAGACATCGGCGCCGACGCTGCGCATGCACAGCGCAGGCTGGCGCTCAAACACCGTCACCTCAACGCCGAGACGGCGCGCAGAAGCGGCGATCTCCAGCCCGATCCAACCGCCGCCGACGATCGCCAGACGACGGCAACTCTGCAGGCCCTGCCGCAACCGGGCCGCATCATCCCAGGAACGCAGCGTCATCACGCGCGGGTGCTGCGCCCAAGCGGCGCCCGGCAAACGCGGCCGCCCGCCGGTGGCGATCAGCAACTGCTCGAACTGCAGCCGTCGCCCGTCGCTGAGCGTGACGATTTGCTGTTCGGCGTCGATAGACTCGGCGCGCAGCGGGCGACGCCAGTCGATGTTCAGCTCCGCCACCGCCTGTTCGCTGAACAGCCGGCTCAGGGGAGCCGCGGCATCCAGCAGCGCCGCTTTCGACAGCGGCGGCCGCTCGTAAAAATCGTAGGGTTCGTCGCTTATCACCGTCAGCCGGCCGCTGTAACCCCGGTCACGCAGCGTCTTGGCCGCCCAACCGCCGGCCTGGCCGCCGCCGACGATGACAATGCCCGCCTGTTCCGGCCGGTTCATAACGCCTCCGCCTTTTTATGCTGGCGGCGCGTATCGTGATCGATGCCGCCTTCTACCGCCCATTCGGTGAAGGAGACCAGCGAATGTTCCAGCTCGCGCGGCTGCCAGTTTTCCGTCAGATAATCGTCGTTGGTGTAGTACTCGAACGCGCCGCCGGTCGGGCTGTTGACGTACCAGAAATACGCCGAGGAAATCGGGTGGCGGCCAGGGCCGATGAAGGTGCTCCACTGCTCTTTGTTCATGGCGATGCCGCCGCCGATCACTTCATGGATATCGCGCACGGTGAACGCCACATGGTTCAGGCCGCGTGGGCGGTTAGGCAGCTTCAGCAGGAACAGATTATGGTGGCCGCCGCGCGCCTGGGTGCGCAGGAAGACGGCGCGATCGATATAGCGATCGGAAACCTGGAAATCCAACAGCTCGCGGTAGAAACGCTCGGTCGCCGCCAGATCGTCAACGAAGAACACCACGTGGCCGATATTGATCGGCTGCGCCTGCGAGTAGACCGGGCTGGGTTGATCGATGCGGCGCACGTCGCCCCATTGGTTGATCGGCGTGACCGGCACTTCGACCGCCTGCTGGCGGCTGACGACGAAGCGCAGCGTCATGCCGTTGGGATCGCGGCATTCCAGCTCTTCCCCCACCTGACGAAAGCCGGGCATCAACGCCAAACGCGGCTGCAGACGCGCCAGATCCGCGGGCGATGCCACGCCCCAGGTCATGCGGCGCAGGGTGGAACCGCCTTCAAACGCCGCAGGCAGCGCCGCGCTTTGCAACGGGTGCAGAACGACCCGCGCCCCGCTCAGGGTAGTGAATTCGCGCTGCGGTTCGCCCCAATGTTGCGTGGCGGGCTGCAGGCCAAAGTCATGCATGAATTTTTCGCAGATTGGCAGATCTTCGACGCCAAACTCCAGTTTTTCGATTCCGATTACGCTCATTGCTCAGCCTCACGTTCTCGCTGTATACGGTTTTCAGGCATGACTGAACCCCGGCCCCTGTTTGCTGTGGGCCTTATCCCTGCCTGAGTGAAAGAGTCGGTCCTGTCGGTTAGCCGACGTTGGCCTGCGGCGGCGCGCCGAGGAAGCCGGAAATTTTCTCCGCCGCATCGCGCACTTCCATGCGCAGCCGCTCGCGATCCGCTTTCGGGATCTCATCGGACGGCACCATGATGCTGACCACCGCCTCGACCCGCTGCTCACGGTTGAAGATCGGGTAGACGATCGAGGAGATGCCGTGGCGGAAGAACGATTCGCCGATTACATAGCCGCGCGCCTTGTCTTGCTGCACCATCTGCCACAGCGTTTCGCGATCCGCCGGGGTGCCCGGCGCGTTGCCCGGCAGCTGCGCGTCCGGATAGAGTTGTTCGAACTCGCTGCGGGTGGCGCTGGTCAACAACATGCGGCCGAGCGAGGTTTGGTGCACCGGCAAACGGGTGCCGACGCTGACCTGATTGATCTGAGAACCGGCGGCGCTGACGCGGGCGATATAGATAACGTCGCGCCCGTCGCGGATCGCCAGATGGCTGCTGCACTGGCTGCGATCGCGCAGCTGTTCGATCACCGGCTGGCCGGCCTGCGCGACGTCCAGCGACGCGATGTATTCAAAGCCGAGACGCAGCACCTTGATGCCCAGCGCGAAGGTATTGGTGCGCGGATTGCGCTCCAGAAAGCCCAGGTGCTCGAGCGTCTGCACCACGCGGTAGGCGGTGGCCTTCGGCATATCAACCAGGCGATGCAACTCGGCAAAGGTCATTTCCTTATGCTGCTCGCCAAACGCCAGCAGCAACTGCAATCCGCGATCCAGTCCCGGGATCAGATACTTACATGCTTGCTCGTCCGCCATCTCTCGCTCCTGCGCTGTGCGCCTGCCCTGCGGGCCGTCAGTTGAATACGAAGCCGCCGTTGACCGGCAGCAGTTGGCCGGTGACGAAATCCGCCAGCGGCGACAGCAGATAAAGCACCGTGCCGTTCACATCGTCCGGATGCTGCGCCCCGGCCAGCGCGCGCCCCTGCTCATACAGCTGATGGCGCTCGGCGGGCACATACTCGGTGGCTTCCACCCGCGTCAGGCCCGGCGCAATAGCGTTGACGCAGATGCCCTGCGGGCCCAGCTCGCGCGCCATCGATCTCGTCATCGCGATCACCGCGCCTTTGCTGGCGACATAGGCCATCAGGCGCGGCGCGCCCCACAGCGCGGTGTCCGACGCCACGTTGACGATCTTGGCGTGCGGGTTGCGCGCCAGCAGCGGCACTGCCGCCTGGCTCACCAACCAGGTACCGCGCACGTTGACCTGCATTACCCGATCCCACAGATCGATGTCGTATTCCATCATGGTTTTACCGCCGACGCCGGTCGCCAGCGCCGCGTTGTTCACCAGCCCGTCGATCCCGCCGCCTGTGGCGATCTTCTCGAACGCCGAACGGATCGAATCCGGTGAGGCCAGATCGATGATTTGCGTTTCTACCTGAGCGCCCTGCTCGCGCAGCGCGGCGCCGCTCGCCGCCAGCTCATCCGCCAAAATGTCGCACATCACCACCTGCGCGCCGGCAGCGGCAATGGCGGCGGCGAAGCTGTAGCCCAGACCGCGCGCCGCGCCGGTGACCACGATGCGCTTGCCGTTCAGCAGGCCGTTCACTGCGCCGCCTCCCGCTCGCGCAGCGTCGCCAGCTGTTTCTGCGCCTCTTTCTGCATCAGGCGGCGCAGGCGCGACAGACCGACGTCGTGCTGGTACAGGTATTCGCGGCCACGGGCGTTAGGCGCCATGTTTTCAAGCACGATGCGATCCTGCTCGAGGACGTCCCAATGCAATGATTCCAAGCGATTGCGATACATGAAGCGCCACATGTCGCGCTGCCAGTCTTTGACCTTACGGATGCGCCAGAAGAATACCCGGCAGTGATCCTTGTCTTCCGGCACCACCATACCGATGATCCAGAAGTGGCCGCCCGGCCCGAAACGTTTCTTGTACGGGATCGACAGACGCATCCAATACGCGCCGCTGTTGCCGAACTCCACCCAGTCGAAGTTGACGCCGATCTGGCCGTTTTTCTTGAAGATAAACCCGCTGTCGGTCGGCTCCAGCCCCATGTCCGCCTTGCGATCCCCTTCCGCCATCGAGTGCGAGGAAGAGTGCAGGTAGGTGCCGTGCATCGGATCCATCACGTTTTCCAGGGCGTATTGGTAGTTGCAGTTCCAACTGGCGGTACACAAGAAGTGGCTGTACGACGCTTCGTCCGCCAGCTCTTGCGGGAAAGTCAGCTCCGCCGGCGCTTCATCCGCCGTCACGCCAAAATAGAGGAACACCGCGCCGTAGGCTTCTTTGGCCGGGTAAGCGCGCAGGCATTTTTGCCCCACCAGCGGGCAGCGATCCACCGCCGGCACGTCTTTCACCGTCCCGTCGCCGCCGACTTCCACCCCGTGATACCAACAGGCGATGCGATCGCCGAGGTTCCACCCCATGGAAAGCCGCGCGCCGCGGTGCGGGCAGCGATCTTCCAACGCGTGTATCTGGCCTTCACCGTCGCGCCACACCACGATTTGTTGCTCAAGGCGGGTGATGCCGACCGGGTTGTTGCCTACTTCCCAACTGGCCAGCACCGGATACCACATGCCGCGCAGCCCCTGGTCAAGATAGTCCTGCAAGCTCTGTTCGGAGGATGTTGTGTTTGCTGTCATTGTCTTCTCCCGGGTGTCGATCAGAAACCGTTAACGTGAAGGAATTCGCGGAACGTCGCCTCATTCCACGGCTGGCCGCTGCGATCGAACAGGCGGCGCTGATTCAACGCGCTGACGATCTGTTCCAGCTCTTCCGCGCCCTGATCGAAAATCGTTTCCAGCGCCGCCACCAGCGCGGTTTCGAAACCGTCCGGCACCCGGGCACGGTTTTGCCACACAACGTTGCGGAACTGGCCCGGCTGATGGATTTGACCGTTGCCGCCTTCGCGGGCCGGCGTCACCTGTTGGGTGTCCGGCAGCCAGGGATTGAAATCGGTGATGTGCTGCATGATTACTCCTCCGCGATAAAGGTGATCTGGATTTGGTTGTCGACCACCCGGGTGGGATAGGTTTGCAGATCGCGGCCGCCCGGCTCACGCAGGCACTGGCCGGTGCGCACGTCAAACAGCGCTTCGTGCAGTGGGCACTCAACCTTGCCGTCGTCTACAAACCCCTGGCTGAGCAAGGCGTAAGCATGCGGACAGACGTCTTCCAGCGCATAGTAGTTACCGTCGAGCAGGTAAACCCCGATCTCTTTGCCTTCCACTTTGCCGGAGAAAGGAAAATCTTCTTTCACCTGAGACACTTCGCACACATTCTTCCAGCTCATTGCTTTTATCCTCTATCTGATTGTTTCATATATGAAACTCAGTTTCTTATTTAATACAGTCACTATAAGTCTGGCGAAACTTTCGTCAAGCGAGCGGCGCGGCAAATGTTAATGAAAGGTTGTTTAAAAATGACAAATGCGGGAAGGATCACGAAATAATGCACCGATATGAAAAACCTATGTCAGTTGTGCGCTCTTCAGCTAGTTTATGGCAAAAATTGCGTTGATCCTGGCGGCGCATTGCGCGTAAAAGAGTGCTCTCGCTGTCTTTTACACCCAATTTTATAACAATAAATTTACATAAATCGGCCTCATCCCCGCGTTTGCGCGTAATGGCATCCGCAGGTGAGTTTACTGCTGCCTGAATTCGTCAACCGCTCGCACTGAGGAACGCGCCGTGCAACAACGTCAACGCTGGTTTGGGGTGATTGCCCTGTTGTTTCTGATCGTTATCGCCTATGCGGATCGGGTTAATATCGCCGTGATGTTGGTCAATCCCGACTTCCTGCAACACTTTCAACTCGGTGGTGACCGCGCCCATCAGGGCACGCTGATGACGGTGTTTTTACTCGGTTACGGCCTGTCCGCCATGTTGCTGACACCGTTTCTGGAAACGCTGATGGGTTACCGCCGCGCGCTGACGCTGAGCGTCGTGCTGTGGGCGCTGTTCACCGCCGCGTCGCCGCTGGCGGGATCGCTGCTGTTGCTGTGCGCGGTGCGCGCGCTGCTTGGCGTCAGCGAAGGACCGCTGTTCTCGCTCAAGACCATGTACATCAGCGATCATTTCGCCGCCGACGAACGCGGCAAACCCAACGCGGTCAGCGCGCTGGGCGTCTCGTTGGGGCTGGTGATCGGCTTTCCGCTGGTGAGTTTTCTGATGGCGCACTTCGGGTGGGCGATGTCGTTTCACCTGCTGGCGCTGCTCAACCTGCTGTTGGGCCTGGCGCTGGTGCGGCTGTTCGTTCATCCGCTCGCCTTACCCTCATCTTCACGCCCCGCCGATCCTCAGCCGGTGTTGAGCCGCGTCTGGCACACCTTCGCGCTGGCCTGGCGCACGCCGATGCTCGGTTGGATCCTGCTGATCGAGATCGCCACGCTCAGCTATCTGTGGGGGTCCAGCTCCTGGTTGCCGGCGTATCTGACCGATGAAAAGGGGTTCTCCATCAAGCAGATGGGATGGATGGCCGCACTGCCTTTCATCGTCAGCATCGCCTCAAAATACCTCGGCGGCGTGCTGCTCGATCGTATCCGCCCCTATCAGGCGCCGCTGATCTTCGTCTTTGGCGGCGCGGCGACCGCGCTGTGCATCTATGGCGTAATGAACAGCCATCAGCTTGGCTGGATCGCGTTCTTCCTGCTGGCGGCCAACGCCTGTTGGGGCGCGCAAGGCGCGGCGATCCCCACGCTGCTGCAGCATTATGCGCGGCCGGAGGCGGTCGGCAGCGCCTATGGGCTGATCAACGGCATCGGCAATCTGTTCTCGGCGTTCGTGCCGATGGCGATGGGCATGGTGATGGCCAGCCAGGGCAAGGTATCCTCGGGCTTTGCGGTACTGATCGCCTCGCAGCTGCTGACGCTGCTGGCGGGCGGCGCACTGTTTGGCCGCATGTTGCTGGCGCGCCAGGTGAAGCGGGCATAGCCTGTTCCCGCACCGTTGCGGCAGAGAAAGCCAATGGCCTTGAGAGGGTGCTCATGGATCTGGACGCCAACAACCAGCAGACGGGGGACATCCCCCGTCGCCGGGTTGCCTTACCGTTCGGATTCGTAAGCCAAAATGGCCGCAACCTCCGTAGTGCCCGATCGGATCCGCAGCTCGCACAGCGTGCTACGGGTTATCCATGCCAGTGATATTACCGTGGCACAAATAACCACCAGTTTTAACAGGCTCCGTTTGTTCGGCATCATGCCTTCTTCTCCTTGCCTCGCGGCGGGTAAGAGGCTAACTTAACGTTGCTGGCGTTAGAGTAGGCCTCGGGTTGATGAATATCGACTCGGGGCTTTTCTCTTTGTACCTTTCACGCAGGCTCTAGATACAAAGATCCAGAGCACCCGCCCGCAGTATATTCATCCTCCCCGTTATCCCGGTTCCTTTTTACTGACTCCGTTTCATTTCTGCGCAAAATTGCGCAAAGGCGTTGCAACAGACTGAAAATCGCCGCACGGATGGCGACAAATGAAATAAAAAAAGCGGCCCCCATACGATGGGAGCCGCTTTTTCAGCGAGGCGTGGCCTGGCGTCAGGCGTGTTTCTTGGCCGCCTGCAGGTACAGCATCTCCAGACCCAACGTCGCCGCGGCCAGCGCGGTGATCTCGGACTGGTCATAGGCCGGCGCCACTTCCACTACGTCCATGCCGACGATGTTCAGCGACTGCATGCCGCGCACCAGTTTCAGCGCGCGATCGGAAGTCAGACCGCCGATCACCGGCGTGCCGGTGCCCGGTGCGAACGCCGGATCCAGGCAGTCGATGTCGAAGGTCAGGTACACCGGCATATCGCCGACGATGTCTTTGATCTGGGTCAGCAGGTCGTCCACGCTGCGATCGTTCACCTGCGCGGCGTCCAGTACGGTAAAGCCATTGTCGTGATCGAACTCGGTGCGAATGCCGATCTGCACCGAGTGATGCGGGTCGATCAGGCCTTCGTTCGGCGCATGATAGAACATGGTGCCGTGGTCGAACTTGCTGCCGTTGGCGTAGGTATCGGTATGGGCGTCAAAGTGCACCAGCGCCAGCTTGCCGAAATGCTTGGCGTGCGCACGCAGCAGCGGCAGGGTGACGAAGTGGTCGCCGCCGAACGAGAGCATGCGCTTACCGGCCTTCAGCAGTTTCTCCGCGTGCGCCTGCAGCTTGTCGCTCATGTCCTGCGCATCGCCGAAGTTGAACACGATGTCGCCGCAGTCAACCACGTTCAGGCGATCGCGCAGATCGAAGCTCCACGGCCAACGGTTGCCTTCCCAGGCCAGGTTGGTGGACACCTGGCGGATGGCCGCCGGGCCATGACGGCCGCCGGCGCGACCGGAGGTCGCCATGTCAAACGGAATGCCGGTGATGACCCACTCTGCATCGCTGTCGTAAGGCATGAAGTTCAGCGGAAAGCGCAGGAAACCAAAGGCGTTGGACACTAATGAATTATCGGACTGATGGCCTAAGGTGCTCATAGTAAACCCTCGTAGTTCAACAAGTTGCCGGGCGCAGACGCCGGGCCGTGACAAAAAAAAATCCCTCCCGCGTCGTTAGCCCGACGAGAAAGGGATTTGTTCGATGTGTGTTTCGGTGCTACCGATACGGCAGATTATGGCCGCATTTTATCCATGCTTCAAGGGGGCCGATATCGCCCCCTGAAGAAGGCGGTTACTCGTCTTCCAGATACGTGTAGCCGTACAGGCCAGCTTCAAACTCTTCCAGGAACTGCGCCTGCAGCTCGCTGTCCAGATCGGTTTCTTTGACCTGATCGCGGAACTTGGACAGCAGCGCGCTCGGATCGAGCTGCACGTACTCCAGCATATCCGCCACGGTATCACCCTCGTCGGACAGCTCGGTCTCGACGCTGCCGTCCGGGAACACGTACACGTCAACCGAGGCGGTGTCGCCGAACAGGTTGTGCATGTTGCCGAGGATCTCCTGGTACGCACCGACCATGAAGAAGCCCAACGCCGGCGGGTTCTCCGGATCGTATGGCGGCATCGGCATGGTGGTCGCCACGCCGTCGCCGTCGACGTAATGGTCGATGGTGCCGTCGGAATCGCAGGTGATGTCGAGCAGCACCGCACGGCCTTCCGGCGGCTTATCCAACCCTTCCAGCGGCAGCACCGGGAACAGCTGATCGATGCCCCAGGCATCCGGCATCGACTGGAACAGCGAGAAGTTGACGTAGAACTTGTCCGCCATGCGCTCTTGCAGTTCGTCGATGATAGGACGGTGCGCGCGGTTGCTCGGATCGAGCTGCTGCTGGATCTTGTTGCAGATGTTCAGATACAGCTGCTCGGCCCAGGCGCGCTTGGTCAGGTCCAGCATGCCGTGCGCGTATTGGGTATGCACGTCGTGCAGATCCATCTGGCTGTCGTGCAGCCATTCGCGCAGCGAGCGGCGGTTTTCCGGCTCGTTCATTTCCAGCCAGGTTTCCCACATGCTTTCCAGCGCGCGCGGCGCGTCGGCTTCCGGCGGCTGCGGTTCGCTGAACTCGTTGCGCTCTACGCCGATCACGTTGGAGACCAGCACCGTGTGGTGCGCGGTCACGGCGCGACCGGACTCGGTGATCACCGTCGGGTGCGGCAGGCCGTGTTCGTTACAGGCGTCGCCGATGCCCCAAATCACGTTGTTGGCGTATTCGTTCAGGCCGTAGTTGACCGAGCAATCGGACTGCGAACGGGTGCCTTCGTAGTCGACGCCCAAGCCGCCGCCCACGTCGAAGCACTGAATGTTGACGCCCAGCTTGTGCAGCTCAACGTAGAAGCGCGCCGATTCGCGTACACCGGTGGCGATGTCGCGAATATTGGCCAGCTGCGAGCCCAAATGGAAGTGCAGCAGCTGCAGGCTGTCGAGGCGGCCCGCTTCACGCAGGGTTTCCACCAGCTTCAGCACCTGCACCGCCGCCAGACCGAACTTGGATTTTTCGCCGCCGCTCGACTGCCATTTGCCGGAGCCTTGCGATGCCAGACGCGCACGCACGCCCAGGCGCGGTATGACGTTCAGCCGTTCGGCTTCTTCCAGCACCAGATTGATCTCGGACATCTTCTCGATCACCAGGTACACCTTGTGCCCCAGCTTTTCCCCGATCAGCGCCAGACGAATATATTCACGATCTTTATAACCATTACAGACGATCACCGAGCGGGTCATGCCGGCATGCGCCAGCACCGCCATCAGTTCGGCCTTGGAGCCGGCTTCCAGCCCCAGCGGTTCGCCGGAGTTCACCAGCGATTCAATCACGCGGCGATGTTGGTTCACCTTGATCGGATACACCAGGAAATAGCCGCCCTGGTAACCGAAGGACTCACGCGCGCGTTTGAACGCGGCGTTGATAGAGCGCAGGCGATGCTGAAGGATCTGCGGGAAGCAGAACAGTGCCGGCAGACGTTGGCCATCTTTCTGGCGCGTTTTCACCAGTTCTGCCAGATCGACGCGCGCCTGCGGGACATCCGGATCCGGGCACACGCTGATATGGCCCAGCTCGTTGACGTCATAGTAATTGTTGCCCCAGTAGGCGACGTTATAAGTACGCAGCATCTTGCTGGCATTACGATCATTCATGGCAACCTCCTGCATGGAGCGCAAAGATAAAGACTCGCCCGCAACCGGCGGACGGTGAATCAACAGATCATCAGACATGGTTCGCCTCACATTCCGTACTGACGAAACCGTCAGCCACTATCGCAGCTACAACCCGCGAGAACAACCCAACAAGCCGCGCCGGCGGCAGCGAAGAGAACTGCCGTTCGCGGTCAGCGATCGGTTTATCACTCATATAATTGTAAGACACCCTGTTCAAACCTCGTGAATCGGGCCAAGAAACATCCCACAGGAAGGCTGCAGGCTACCCTTGTTCAGTTCTTCAGACGACCGTTAGCCGGCCCGAGAATCCTGAGTAGCGGCCAAGTGTTTATCGCACCTGGTAAGTGACAGAGAGACAAGACGGGAAATAGCAGAAGAATGTGCGCCAGAACGGCACTGCTGTTGAGAACCAACAACCGGTAGACAACGGATCATTAATCCAACCACCTCCACGCGCGCCGTTCGGAGTGAACGACCCAGCCTCTAAAATAGTGTAAGAACGTGACCGTTCGATGAAGCGGCGGCGCCACGGCGAACGCCCGCGACGGATAATAGCGCAATGCCGACGAATGCAAAGCGGAAGTTTACCGTACCTTCCCCCACGCCAGACCGCCGTACTGTGCAGCAAATGAACCGCGCGCGCAGTTTATACCGGTAAGCAGGTGAAAAAGCAAAATGAAAATTCGCCGAAAACTGTTTCAAGCGATGAAAATGGCGCCAACCCGTTTGCGCAAAAGAGCGAAAGCGCAAAAAATTACTGGCAATCTGGCTAAACCCTGACCTAAAATAGACGTCCAGATGTTAATCCATCTATACTGGTTAACTGATAAACTGCTTAACGGCTTTGCCTGAGGGGCGTTGCAGGATGCATCTCGCGCCATCAGCGGAAGACCCTTCGCTTCGATGCCGGATCTCCAGCGCTGTGCAGTAATTTCTAACCCGTCTTATGCAAGGTAAAGAACACAATGGCTAAACACCTCTTCACGTCCGAATCCGTCTCCGAAGGACATCCAGATAAAATCGCCGATCAGATCTCCGATGCCGTCCTCGACGCCATCCTGGAACAAGATCCGAAAGCGCGCGTCGCCTGCGAAACTTACGTGAAAACCGGTATGGTGCTGGTCGGCGGTGAAATCACCACCAGCGCCTGGGTCGATATCGAAGAGATCACCCGCAAGACCGTGCGCGAGATCGGCTACGTTCATTCGGACATGGGCTTTGACGCCAACTCCTGCGCAGTGTTGAGCGCCATCGGCAAGCAATCCCCGGATATCAATCAGGGCGTTGACCGTACCGATCCTCTCGAGCAGGGCGCCGGCGATCAGGGCTTGATGTTTGGCTACGCCACCAATGAAACCGACGTGCTGATGCCTGCGCCTGTCACCTACGCGCACCGTCTGGTGCAGCGCCAATCCGAAGTGCGTAAGAACGGCACCCTGCCGTGGCTGCGCCCGGACGCGAAGAGCCAGGTGACCTTCCAATACGACGACGGCAAAATCGTCGGCATCGACGCCGTCGTTCTGTCCACCCAGCACTCAGAAGACATTTCGCTGAAAGATCTGCAAGAAGCGGTGATGGAAGAGATCATCAAGCCGGTACTGCCGGCGGAATGGCTGACGGCGGGCACCAAATACCACATCAACCCGACCGGCCGTTTCGTTATCGGCGGCCCGATGGGCGACTGCGGCCTGACCGGCCGTAAGATCATCGTCGACACCTACGGCGGCATGGCTCGCCACGGCGGCGGTGCCTTCTCCGGTAAGGACCCGTCCAAGGTTGACCGTTCCGCGGCATACGCGGCGCGCTACGTGGCGAAAAACATCGTCGCCGCCGGCCTGGCCGATCGCTGCGAGATCCAGGTGTCTTACGCTATCGGCGTAGCGGAACCGACCTCCATCATGGTGGAAACCTTCGGTACCGAGAAAGTGCCAACCGAACAACTGACGCTGCTGGTGCGCGAATTCTTCGATCTGCGCCCATACGGCCTGATCCAGATGATGGATCTGCTGCAGCCGATCTACCGCGAAACCGCCGCCTACGGCCACTTCGGCCGCGAACACTTCCCATGGGAAGCGACCGACAAAGCTGCGCAGCTGCGCGATGCCGCCGGCCTGAAATAAGCCCCGACATCAACATGAAAAACGGCGAGCCAAGGCTCGCCGTTTTTTTTGAACGGATGGGTGCTCATGGATCAACGCATCGACTGCCGGCCGGCGGAGGCAAGGCCCCCGCCGCCGGGTTGCCTTACCGTTCGGATTCGTAAGCCAAAATGGCCGCAACCTCCGTAGTGCCCGATCGGATACGCAGCTCACACAGCGTGCTGCGGGTTATCCATGCCAGTGATATTACCGTGGCACAAATAACCACCAATTTTAACAGGCTCCGTTTGTTCGGCATCATGCCTTCTTCTCCTTGCCTCGCGGCGGGTAAGAGGCTAACTTAACGTTGTGATGCGTTAGAGTAGGCCTCGGGTTGATGGATATCGACTCGGGGCTTTTCTCTTTGTATCTTTCACGCAGGCTCCAGAGACAAAGATCCAGAGCACCCGCACGCAGTATATTCACCTCCCCCTCTCTTCCCGCGTTCCTTTTCACGTTAAATGTCTTTCTTGCGCAGCGACACGCAACGCCTTGCAAGGCGTTGAAAAAAGGCCCAGCAACGCTGGGCCCTTGATGGCGAAGAAGGCAAAGTAGGGGTGAAGCTTACGACGTCTGCTTACGCAACAGATAAACGAAGTACGGCGCGCCGATAAAGGTCGCCAGTAACCCCGCGGGGATCTGATACGGAAACAGCAGCATCCGCCCGCACCAGTCGGCAAATACCATCAGCAAACCGCCCAACAGCGCGGCGATCACCATTTGCGGCAGCGCGCGGCGGAAGCCCAACATGCGCGCCATGTGCGGCGCCATCAGCCCGACAAAGCTCAGCGGCCCCACGGTCAGGGTCGCCATGGCGGTCAGCGTGGCGGCCAACAACAGGATGGTCAATCGCGCAGGCGTCAACGCAATCCCCACCGAACGGGCGGTGGCGCCGCCGAGCGGCAGAATGGTCAGCCAGCGGCGGCACAGCGGCGCCAATATCATCAATCCGGCGGCGATCAGCGCGGTGCGCAGCGCCTGCGCCGGCTCCACCGAATAGGTTGAACCGGAGAGCCAGGTCAGCAAGCCCCCCATACGCGGATCGCCGCTGGCCAGCAGCAGGAAGATGACGGTGGTAAAGGCGGTGCTGAGCGCGATGCCGGCGAGCAACATGCGTTCGGTCGAGAAACCGCCGCGGCCGGCGGCAATCATGATGATCAGCAGCGTAACGGCCGCCCCCAGACTGCCGGCGGGCAACAGCCAAACGAAGGCGTCGCCCGGCACCATAAACAGCATCATCACGACGCCAAAAGCGGCGCCGGAGCTGATGCCCAGCACTTCCGGGCTGGCCATCGGGTTGCCGGTCAGCTTCTGGATCAGCGTGCCGGCGACCGCCAGCATCATGCCCGCAGCCAACGCCGACAGCACCCGCGGCCAGCGCCACGGCAGCAAGGCGTCCAGCTCCTCGCCCAGGCTCCAGTGCCAGCCGCCGGCGTTTTTGCCCAGCATCAGCGCCAACGTCAGGCCGATCAACAGCACGACGCCGGCCAGCGCTGCCCAGCCAGGCAGATTCCCGCGCTCGGCAGGCACCTTGTCGCCAAGGTTCATCGGTGGCGGCGTGGCGGCGCTGCGCAAACGCGGCAGCAACCACAGCAGCAGCGGCGCGCCGAACAGCGCGGTGGCCGCCCCGGTCGGGATCTCACGCCACACCTGCGCCACCCCAATCATCACCTGATCGGTCAGCCACAGCAGCAACGCCCCCAGCAACGGCGCCAACATCATGCGATGCGCCAGGCGGCGAGCGCCCAGCATCTTCGCCATCAGCGGCGCAAACAGGCCGATAAAGCCGATAACGCCCACCGCGCTCACCAACATGGCGCTGAAAATGATGGCCAGCCCCAGGGCGCAGAAGCGCGCCATCGACAGCCCCAACCCCAGGTTGCGCGCCACGCCGTCGTCCAGCCCCAGCAGCGTCAGCGGGCGCAGCAATAGCGCCGCCAGCGCACCGGCCACCAGCAAACGCGGCAGGATAAACTGCACCGCGCTCCAGTCCTGTTGGTTCAACGCGCCAGTGCCCCACAGGAACATGCCCTGCAGCTGATCGTAATTAAACAGCGCCAACAGGCTGTTGACTGCGCCGCAGTAAAGCCCCAGCACCAGCCCGGCCAGAATCAGCGTCACCGGCGACATCCGCTTGCCCCAGGCGACGCCGAACACCAGCCCGCCCACCGCGATCGCCCCCACCATAGCGGCCAGCTGACGAGTGAACTCGCCCCCCGGCAGCACCCACAGCGTGGCGATGGTCAGGCCGAGCTGCGCGCCGGCGGCCACGCCGAGCGTCGACGGTTCCGCCAACGGATTGCGCAACACCTGCTGGAACAATACGCCGACCAATCCCAGACCGGCCCCGGCCAACAGCGACACCGTCAACCGCGGCAGCAGGCTGTAATGGAACAGCATTTGCCGCACGTCGTCGATGTCCGGCGCGCTCAGCGCCCGCGCCCATTGCGCCGGCGGCAGTTGCTGCGTCAGGTTGTATATCGTCAAACCGCCTGCCGCCGCCAGCAACAGCAGGATCAGCGTCAGCGGCAATTTCCGAATGCCCGCATTCATGCCGCACTCTCCTGAGCCTGCGCCAACAGGCGGCAAAACCGCATCGTCGACAGCGTGGCACCGTAGAACCACACCGCCGGCACCTGCCGCAGCTGGTTTTGCCGCACGAAGGGCAATGACTGCCACAGCGGCGTCGCGCTGACCTTGTCCATCATCGCCTGATTGCCGTGATCGAGATAAATGACTCGGGCGTTACGCACCGTGGCCAACCGTTCAATCCCCACCACCGCCGTGCCCCAAAAGTCGGTTGGCTCCTGCCAGGCATTGCGGATGCCCAGTTGGTCCATCGCTTCCTGGAACAGGCTTTTCTGGCCGATGATCAACGCATGGCGGGTGTCGATCAGGGAAAACAGCAGCAACGGTTGCCGGGTGTAGCTTTGCAGGCGCTGGCGCGCATCCTGCATAAAGCTGTCGAACTGCGCCAGGTGGTTTATCGCCCGGCTTTCTATGCCTAATCGTTGCCCCAGCGCCAGCAGCGACTGGCGGGCGACGGTCAGCGGTTTGCCGCTGCCGTCGTTGAAGCCGAAGCTCATGGTTGGCGCGATGGGTTGGATTTTTCGCGGCGTCGGGCCATAGCCTTGCGACAGCAACACCAGCGAAGGCTGGAGCTGCTGCAGCAGTTCGAGATTCGGTTCGGTGCGCTGCCCGACGTCGACGACCGTCGCCGGCAGCTTCGGTTCCGCCACCCACAGGTTGTAGTTATGGACATCGGCCACCGCCAGCGGCGTCACGCCCAATGCCAACAGCAGCTCGATCGGCAGCCATTCCAGCGCCGCAACGCGCGCGATATCCGGCGGCGCATCCGCCGCTCGCCCGGGCAACGATCCCAACAGGGGCGACAGCGCCAGCGCCATCAACAGGCGGCGGCGCAGCGGATCGTGAGAAGAAGTGAATGCAGAGGACATCAGTAGACAAAACTCACCGGCGCGCCGCCGCTCGGGTGCGGCAACGTGCCCATAGGAATACCGTAAATTTGCTCCAGCACCGGCCCCTGCATCAGTTCCAGCGGGCCGCCCTGAGCGATCATTTCACCGCCGCGCAGCGCAACCAAATGGTCGCAGTAGCGCGCCGCCATATTGATGTCGTGCAGTACGGCGATCACCGTGAGATCGCGTTCGCGGCTCAGGCGCTGGATCAGCGCCAGCACCTCGACCTGGTGCGCGATGTCCAGCGCCGACGTCGGCTCGTCGAGCAACAGGCAGCGGCTATCCTGCGCCACCATCATCGCCAGCCAGGCGCGTTGGCGCTCGCCGCCGGAAAGGCTGTCCACCAGGCGGTGGGCGAACGGCTTCAGCCCCACCAGCGCGATGGCCTCTTCCACCTGTTGGCGATCGTTGGCGCCAAAACGCCCCAGCGCGCCATGCCACGGATAGCGGCCGACGGCCACCAGCTCGCGCACCGTCATGCCTTCCGCCGCCGGCAACTGCTGCGGCAGGTAGGCCACCTGGCGGGCGAAGGATTTGCTGTCCCACTGCGCCAACGGCTGCCGATTGAGCAAGACCTGACCGCCGCTGGGCGCATGGTGCCGCCCGAGCAGTTTCAACAGGGTGGATTTACCGGAACCGTTATGGCCGATCAGGCCGCAGACTTTGCCCTGAGGAAAACGGAGCGACAGCGGTTGCAACAGCACCCGGCCGGGAACGGCGAAGCTGGCGTTATCCAGTGCGAACGTCGCGCCGGGATTAAGAAGTTTGTCCTGCATAGATCCTGCTTTTTCCGGGGCGACGCGCCGCCGCCCCGGCTATCCGGTTAGAAACGGAAGGTTGCGGTGGCGACCACCTGGCGTTCTGCGCCCCAGTAGCAGGCGTAGTCGCGGTAGCAGCTCGATACGTAAGTCTTGTCGAACAGGTTGTTGATGTTGACGCCCACGGACGAACCCGGCAGGCCAAAGCGCGCCAGATCGTATTTAATGGTGGCGTCCACCAGCGTGTAGTCCGGCACCTTGAAGGTGGTGTTATCGCTGTTGAAGCTCGAGCTGGAGCCAACGTAACGCACGCCGGAACCCAGCGTCAAACCGCTCACCGCCGTTTCGTGGAAGGTGTAATCCGCCCACAGCGAAGCCATGTGTTTCGGCACCTCGACGGTCGGTTTGCCCTGATAGGTGTTGTCCTTGGTGTACTTCGCATCGGTATAGGTATAGGAGGCGATCAGGTTGACGTTGGCATTCAACGCCGCCTTGGCTTCCAGCTCCACGCCGCGTGAACGGATTTCGCCGCTCTGCACGCTGAACTGCGCATTGCTCGGGTCCGGCGTCAGGTTGTTGTTCTTGGTCAGCTGATACAGGGCGCCGGTCAGCACGATTGGGCGATCCTTCGGCACATATTTCACGCCGGCTTCATACTGCTTGCCGATCGACGGCTTGAAGGTGCTCCCCCCTTGCGTCGTGCCCAGATTCGGTTCAAACGATTCGCTGTAGCTGAAATACGGCGTCACGCCGTTGTCGAACAAGTAGTTGAGGCCGCCGCGCCAGGTGAACTGGCGATCGGTCTGCTGGCTCGTCGAACTCGCATCGCGGTTATAAGCGGAAGTCTTCGCCCAGTCATAGCGCCCGCCCAGCGTCAACAGCCACTGGTTCCACTCCCCTTGCTCCTGCACATACAGGCCGGTTTGTTCCTGACGGTTCAGGTAATGGTAGGGGAAGTTGATATTGACCGCGTCATTCCCGTATTGCGGATTGGTCATGCTCAGACCGTCCGCAGAGCCAAATGCGGCATTGATATCGTTACGCATGCGCATGTAGTCCACGCCGAACAACAGCGTGTGGTCGATATCGCCGGTTTTCACCTTCGCCTGCGCCTGGGTATCCACCGAGAAATTGTTCAGGTGTTCTTTCGACTGGACATAGGCGCGATTAATCGTCGTCGGCGTCGCCGCAGAAACGCCGCTGCCATAGATGCTCTTCATGTCGGTTTCCAGCTGCATATAGCGCAGATTCTGGCGCACCGCCCAGGTATCGTTGAAGGCATGTTCGAAGCTGTAGCCGATCATCCGCTGTTTGCGGGAGGTGTAGTTGCTGGCTTCGCCTTCGTTGAAATCGGTCGGCAGCTTACCGCCGTTCGGCAGCGGAATCAGCGTGCCCTGCTTCGGCAGCCAGCCGTAATAACCGGTATAGGGATCGTTTTGAATGTTGGCCAACAGCGTGAAGTTGGTTTTGTCATCCGGACGCCAGCTAAAGGACGGCGCGATCGCATAGCGCTTCTCTTTGCTCATGATCTGCTGCGAATCGCTGTCTTTCGCCAGGCCGGTCAGGCGGTAAGAATAGATACCCTGATCGTCCAGCGCGTCGCTGAAATCGAAACCGGTCTGGAACAGGTTATCGGTGCCCATTTTGAACTGGATTTCGCGCAGCGGCTCGGTGGTTGGCCGCTTGCTGACCATCGAGACCAAACCACCCGGGTTGCTTTTGCCGTACAGCACCGAGACCGGGCCGCGCAGCAGCTCGGCGCGCTCGAGGAAATAAGGATCGATGGACGCTTCGCTGTAGTTGTCGCCCAGCAACCGCAACCCATCCAGATACTGAGTGGTGTTGGTGGCCGGGAAGCCGCGGATCGCCACCGCATCATAGGTCGTGGAGCTGCCGCGGCTGGCAAATACGCCCGGCGCATAGGCCAGCGCGCCCTTCACCGTATCCGGCTGACGCATATCCATCTCTTCACGCGTCACCACGGAAACGGACTGCGGGTTCTTCTCGATCGGCGTATCGGTTTTGGTCCCGGTGGCGCTGCGCTTGGCGACATAGGTGCCGACCGGCCCCCAGGCGCTTTCCTGCTGGGCGGTATTGCTACCGCCCACAACGGTAATCGTGTCTTCCTTGGCGGCCGGCTTGGCGTCGGCGGAAAAAGCCGGCATCGCCAGCGTGCCCAACGCCGCAGCGACGGTGATCGCTAACGCGCTGACGGGGGTGCGGCCCTGCTTGGCCACGGATGATGAAAGACGCTTGGTCGGCATAGTTGATTTCTCTGATGAATAATTAAATGACGAATGTAAACGATAATAATTATTATAAGCGTCGCATTTTATGCAGAAGCCAAATTAAACTGCAAGCCGAATTCATAAGGCAAATAGGTTAAGGATTAGGCGCTTAGCCATGCGGTTAACAGGGAAATAAAACGAGCGGAAAAATAAAAAAGCCCGCAACCAAGGTTACGGGCTTAATAACAAAGAAAAAATTTTCACCGGGCCGGCGCCCCGGTAGCGATTACTGGCCGAACATATCCTTGATCCAGCCGGCGACGCCATCGCCATCTTTTTGCTCACCCGCCGCCGGTTGCTGCTGTTGCTGCACCGCCGCCTGGCTGGCCTGACACAGTCCCTGCGGATTGTCGGTCCAGACCGGGATGGTGCGCCAGCTGCCGCCGCCGCAGATAAAGTTGCCGGCAGAGTCGATGCTCATCTGGTTAATGCCTTCCGGCGGCTGCAGCATCAGCGGCAGCGGCGTCTGGTTTTCCAGATAACGACGATACAGGGTCAACGCGCCGTTGGCACCGGTCAGCTTGGCCGGGCCGTTGTTGTCGCGCCCGACCCAGGCGATCGCCACTTCCTTGCCGTCGATGCCGGCGAACCAGCTGTCGCGCAGATCGTTGGTGGTACCGGTTTTCGCCGCCAGGTTGTAGTTCGGGAACTTCACCGACAGCGAGCGGGAGGTCCCGCGCGCCACGCCCTGCTGCATCGCGTACAGCGTCAGGTAAGCGGCCTGCGCCGGCACCATGCGTTCCGCCTGCGGGAAACTCTGGTACAGCACCGTGCCGTCTTCGGCGATCACCGAACGCACCGCCGACAGCGGCGCACGGTTACCGCCGCTGGCGATGGTCTGGTACTCCTGCGCGACTTCCATCGGCGTCAGGCCGATCGCCCCCAACAGCATCGATGGCACCGGGTTGATCTCCGCTTTCGGGATACCCAGGCGTTGCAGCGTAGCGCTGATCTGATCCAGCCCGACCGACAGGCCGAGGTTCACCGTCGGCACGTTCAGCGAGTTGGCCAACGCATCCACCAGCATCACCTGACCGCGGAATTTGCGATCGTAGTTGTTCGGCTGCCAGACGGCGCCGTTCGGCTGTTTCAGCGACAGCGGCGCATCCGCCAGCCAGGTGTTGAGGCGGTATTTGTCCGGCTCGGACAGCGCGGTCAGGTACGTTGGCGGTTTGGCCAGCGAGCCGACCAGGCGTCGCGCCTGCATGGCGCGGTTGAAACCGGCGAACTGCGGGTTGGCGCCGCCGACCATGGCGCGTACTTCACCGCTGAAGCGATCGACGATCACCATCGCCGCTTCCAGATCCTGCAGGTGACGCGCAGCGCGCAGCGCCGGGATGCCGTCTTCGACCGCTTTTTCCGCCGCGTCTTGCGACACCGGATCCAGCGTGGTGAAGATCTTCACGCCGGACAGGTCATTCACCTTATCGCCCAGCTTGGTCTGCAGTTCCTGACGCACCATCTGCATAAACGCCGGCTGCGGCGTAATGACGCCGCCTTTCGGCTGCACGCCCAGCGGACGCGCGCTCAGCATGTCATACAGCTCGCCGTCGATCACGCCCTGGTTCTGCAGCAGTTTGAGCACCAAATTGCGGCGTTCCAGCGCCAGTTTCGGGTTACGCCACGGGTTATACAGCGATGCGCCCTTGACCATGCCGACCAGCAACGCCTGTTGATCGAGGCTCAGCTCATCCACCGGGCGACCGAAGTAATACAGGCTGGCCAGCGGGAAGCCGCGGATCTGGTCGCTGCCGCTCTGGCCGAGGTATACCTCGTTCAGATACAGCTCCAGGATGCGGTCTTTGCTGTAACGGTAATCCACCAACAGCGCCATATAGGCTTCGTTGGCCTTACGCCACAGCGAACGTTCGTTGGTCAGGAACAGGTTTTTCACCAGCTGCTGCGTCAGGGTGCTGCCGCCCTGCACCGCACGACCGGCGGTCAGGTTGGCCAGCACCGCGCGGCCGATGGAGTACGGGCTGATGCCGTCATGCTCATAGAAATGGCGGTCTTCCGTGGCGATCAGCGTATCCACCAACAGATCCGGGAAACCGGAGCGCGGCACGAACAGGCGCTGTTCGCCGTTCGGCGACTGCAGCATGGTGATAAGACGCGGATCGAGGCGGAAGAAGCCGAAGCTGCGGCCGCTGTCCAGGTTTTCGATCTTCGCCAGGCGGTTATTCTGGAAATCGAGGCGGGCGCGGATCTGCCCTTCTTTACCATCCGGGAAGTCGAACGGGCGGCGCAGCATCTCGATGCTGTTGGCCTGCACGGTAAACTCGCCCGGACGCGTCATGCGGCTGACCTGGCGGTACTGCATGCCTTCCAGCAGGTTAACCATCTCCTTCTTGCTGTACGGCATGCCCGGTTCCAGGTTGACCATGCGGCCGTACACCGCCGCCGGCAGCTGCCAGACTTTGCCGTCGATGCGGCTGCGGATCTGCGAGTCCAGGTAGACGCCATAGATCGCCAACAGGACGGCGAGCACCAGGATCAGTTTGATAAACAGGCCGAGCCAGCGGCGTTTTTTACGCGGCGGAGTCGCTTTCACCTTACGCGGCATGCGTTCCTCCTCCTCTTCATACTCGTCATCGTCATACTCGTCTTCTTCGTAATCGTCATAATCGTCGTCTCGGCGACGGCGCGGCGGCTTGCGCGACGCGGTGCTTTTTGGTTGTTTTCCTTTGCGCCCGATGGGCTCGCGGTCATCCCCAGCCATGGCTGTTGTTCTCCGAGCTTGCCGACACTGCCGGCCATAATGAGTCGCTTAATCTGTGCCGACGCCGTGGCGCTGAACAGAAGAAACATCTGAATTCCAAACCTTAAACGATCGCGGCCTACTGATATTTCTTCGTTCGGCGCGTCGGGGCCGCCGTGGCCGGATCGTCCGGCCATACGTGTTTCGGGTAGCGGCCCTTCATCTCTTTTTGCACCTCGCGGTAGGCGCCTTGCCAGAAGGCCGCCAGATCGCCGGTGATTTGCAACGGCCTGTGCGCCGGTGAGAGTAACTCAAGCACTACCGGGATGCGACCCTCAGCCAACATCGGGCTGCGCTGCTCGCCGAACATTTCCTGCAAACGCACCGCCAGCGCCGGCGGTTTGCCGGCCTCATAACGGATCGGCAGGCGGCTGCCGGTCGGCACAGTGTAATGAGTGGGTAATGCATTATCCAGCCGCTGTTTTTGCTGCCAGTCCAACAGCCGGGACAACGCCTCGGCGAGGTTGACCTGCTTCAATCCGCGCAGATCGCGCACGCCGTTCAGCGACGGCAACAGCCACTGCTCCAGCGCCGCCAGCAGCGGTTCTTCGCCCATCGCCGGCCACTCCGCCTCCGGCAGCCAGGCTTGCGCGCACTGCAGGCGCACCCGCAGTTGTTCAGCTGCGCCCTCCCAGTTGAGCACCGCCAGCCCCTGCGCGCGCACCCAGTCGAGCAGCGCCTGCTGCAGCTCTTCGTCCGCCGGCTTAGCCAGCGGCTGCGCGCGCAACGTCAGACGGCCGATCTGTTGGCGCTTCCAGGCGCGCAGCGTCCCCTTCTCTTCATCCCACTCCACCGCCGTGCGCTGCATAACCATCGCCGGCAGCTGCGCCGCCAACGCCTCGATATCGACCGGCAACGCCAACAAAATACGCGCATCCGGGCTGTTGTGGCCCTGCAACAGTTTGGGGACAATCAACCAGGGCGCGCGCGACAGCGCCTCGTCCTGGTTCATCGCCGCGCCCAGGCCGTTGGCCAGCAGGTAGCGGCCATCCTGACCGCGACGCTGGGCGATGCGATCGGTAAATGCCAGCGCCAACAGCCGCGGCGCCAAATCGGCGTCAACTTGCCCCGCACGTTGCGGCAGACGTTTGGCCAACTGCGCGGCTCGCTGCCGCCAGTTCGGTTGCGGGCGGCTCAGCCAATAACCGATATCCATCTGCCCGCCGCGCGGCGGTTCCTCCAGCAACGCCGCCAACAACGCCGCCGTCGCCAGGCCGTCGGCGCTCAGTCCCGCGCCGACGACCAGCATCGCCGCCAACCGCGGCTCGCACCCCAGCGCGGCCATCTGGCGCCCCGGCGCAGTAAGTTTGCCGCCGTCATCCGTGGCCCCCAGCCGGTGCAACAGCGCCCTGGCCGCTGCCAATGCCGCTGCCGGAGGCGCGTCAAGCCAGGTCAGCTGCGCCGGATCATGGCACCCCCACTGCAGCAGTTCGAGCCAGAAGCCGGTGAGATCGCTCTGTAAAATGTCCGGTTCGGCATGTTCCGCCGCGCGCTCCGCCTGCTCTTTGGCGAACAGATGCCAGCAAAGGCCCGGCTCCAGACGCCCAGCGCGCCCGGCACGCTGCACCATCGAGGCCTGACTGATGCGCTGCGTCACCAGCCGCGTCAAACCGTTGCGCACGTCGTAACGCGCCATGCGCTCCAGGCCGCTGTCCACCACCAGCCGAATGCCCTCGATCGTCAGGCTGGTTTCGGCGATGTTGGTCGCCAGCACCACCTTGCGGCGGCCAGGCGCCGCCGGCTGAATCGCTTTTTGCTGCTGCGCCAGAGGCAGGGCGCCATACAGCGGGCAAAGATCGGTATCGCTCGCCACCTCGCCGATCAATCGCTCCAGCACCCGATTGATCTCCGCCACGCCCGGCAAGAACAGCAGCAAAGACCCCGGCTGTTCGGCCAGCAACCGCTTCACCGCAGCCGCTACGCCGTCCTCCAGCCGCTGATGACTGGCCAACGGCTGATACAGGCGTTCAACCGGGAAACTGCGCCCCTCGGACACCACCACCGGCGCTTCCGGCAGCAGCTGCGACAGGCGAGCATTGTCCAGGGTGGCCGACATGATCAGCAGTTTCAGATCGTCGCGCAGCCCTTGCTGCACGTCGAGCAGCAGCGCCAGCGCCAGATCGGCCTGCAGGCTGCGTTCGTGGAATTCATCGAGGATCACCAGCGACACGCCCTGCAGTTCGGCGTCCTGCTGCAGCATGCGGGTGAGAATGCCTTCCGTCACCACTTCCAGCCGGGTCTGCGGCCCGCTTTTACTTTCGGCGCGCATGCGATAACCCACGGTCTGGCCAGGCTCCTCCCCCAGTTGCTGCGCCAGGCGATAGGCGACGTTCTTCGCCGCCAGCCGCCGCGGCTCCAGCATGATAATGCGCCCCGGCAACCCGGCCTTAGCCATGATCTGCAGCGGCAGCCAGGTGGATTTACCGGCGCCGGTCGGGGCGTGCAACAGCACCTGAGGAGCGGACTGCAACGCAGCCAGCAACTCATCAAGCACCGCGCTGACGGGCAATGAAGACACTGAACTCTCCGTGGTGGTTAACGTTAAACGGCGTACAGTGTAGCATTAGCTTTGCCCCCGTAGCCTTTCAAACTGCGGCGGCGTTAGCTATAGTACGGAGCTCATTCGTGCACCGCGCCCCTCGCGGGGCCGCTGCCAGTAACGTTTACCGCTGTTCCCGACCGTATTGTCATGCATTTGCCGAGCCCTTATGTCCAATTCGCGCCGCCTGTTTTTCGCCCTGTCCTTGCCTGACGCCCTGCAACAGCAGGTGGTCCGCTGGCGCGCCGAGGCGTTTGCACCTGAGGCCGGTCGGCCGGTGGCGGCGGCCAATTTGCACCTGACGCTGGCGTTTCTCGGTGAAGTCAGCGCACAGAAAGAACTGGCGCTGCGTAAGTTGGCCGGCCGCATCGCCCAACCCGGCTTCAACATGCGGCTCGACGATCTCGGCCATTGGCCGCGCCCCGGCGTGGTCTGGCTCGGCACCCGCCGCGCGCCGCGCGGGTTGCTGCAGTTGGCCGAGCTGCTGCGTTCGCAGGCCGCGCGCAGCGGCTGCCATCAAAGCGCGCTGCCGTTCCATCCGCACATCACGCTGCTGCGCGCCGCCACCCAGCCGGTGGCGATCCCGCCGGCGACGCCGGGCTGGGCGTTCAGCGCCGACGCCTTTTCCTTGTATGAATCGGTGTTCGAAAACGGCCGCACCCGTTACCAACACCTTGAACAGTGGCCGCTGGCCAAGCAGGCATCCCCATGATTTTTTCTCCACCGCTGCGCTCCGCCACGCTGATCAAACGTTACAAACGCTTTCTGGCTGACGTGATCACCCCGGAAGGGGAAACCTTTACGCTGCACTGCGCCAATACCGGCGCCATGACCGGCTGCGCCACGCCCGGCGACACCGTGTGGTACTCCACCTCGGACAACCCCAAACGCAAATACGCCCACAGCTGGGAGCTGACCCATACCCAACAGGGGCACTGGATCTGCGTCAATACCCTGCGCGCCAACGCGCTGGTGCGCGAGGCGATCGAACACAATTTAATCAATGAATTATCCGGTTACAGTAAAATTAGCGGCGAAGTGAAATACGGCGGTGAAAACAGCCGTATCGATTTGTTATTACAGGCAGAAAATCGGGTTAACTGCTATATTGAAGTTAAGTCAGTCACATTACTGCAACAACAACGTGGTTACTTTCCTGATGCGGTAACGCTCAGAGGGCAAAAGCACCTGCGTGAGTTGCTCAGCGTGGTTGAAAGCGGGCAACGGGCGGTATTGTTCTTTGCCGTGTTACACAGCGGTATTGAGCAGGTCGCACCGGCACATCATATAGATGAGCGCTATGCGGCGCTGTTGGCACAGGTCCGGCAGTTGGGAGTGGAAGTGGTTTGCTATGGGGCAAAATTATCACCTGACGGTATTTATCTCTGCGATAAGCTGCCGTTTTTTATCGATTAGCGCAGCCGGGTCCCTATAAATAGACAACCGGCCAGCACGATCGCCAAATACGCCTTCCTTCACACGATTGTCAAGCGGGCGACAGGAATAATTGCCAACCTACCTTCCTTCTGTTATTTATAGCGGCCTGTTTTTCCCCCGCATTGGGGATTCGATAGTGCGTGTGTATGTAGGAGAAGCAACATGCAAGAAGGGCAAAACCGTAAAACCTCGTCCTTGAGCATTCTCGCCATCGCTGGGGTGGAGCCGTACCAAGAGAAGCCGGGCGAAGAGTACATGAACGACGCCCAGTTGTCGCATTTCAAGCGCATTCTTGAAGCGTGGCGCAACCAGCTCAGGGACGAAGTGGACCGTACTGTATCGCATATGCAAGAAGAGGCAGCCAACTTCCCTGATCCGGCCGACCGCGCTACTCAGGAAGAAGAGTTCAGCCTTGAACTGCGTAACCGTGACCGTGAACGCAAACTGATCAAAAAGATCGAGAAAACGCTGAAGAAAGTGGAAGACGATGATTTCGGCTACTGCGAATCTTGTGGCGTGGAGATCGGTATTCGTCGCCTCGAAGCGCGTCCGACCGCCGATCTGTGCATCGACTGCAAGACGCTGGCTGAGATCCGCGAAAAGCAGATGGCCGGCTAATACCGCTACTCTACATGATTGGAGCTGCATCAAGGCGGCAAGAATGCGCATGCCGATGAGCTTACTCAAGTAAGTGATTCGGGTAAGCAGGCGCAGCTAACACAGATGCAGTTTCAAGCATAACGAGTATGTTACCGCTGCGGCGTGCGCATCCGCGTGCGCCGCACAGAGAAAAGGGAACCCCTCCCCTCTGATATGCAAGAAAGTCATTATGTGGGGCGCTTTGCCCCATCGCCTTCCGGGGATCTGCATTTCGGCTCGCTGATTGCCGCTCTGGGAAGCTACCTTCAGGCTCGCGCCCAACGCGGGCAGTGGCTGGTTCGCATCGAAGATATCGACCCGCCGCGCGAAGTCCCCGGCGCCGCCGCTCGCATCCTGTCCGCGCTGGAACATTATGGTCTCCACTGGGACGGCCAGGTCATCTATCAATCCCAACGTCACGACGCCTATCGCGCCGCGCTGGATCTGTTGCAGCGCCAGGGGCTCAGCTATTACTGCACCTGCACCCGCAGCCGCATCCAGCAAATCGGCGGATTGTACGACGGCCACTGCCGCGATTTGCAGCTCGGCCCACAGGGCGCCGCCATCCGCTTGCGTCAGACCGCGCCCGTTTACCGGTTTCACGATCGCCTGCAGGGAGAATTGCACGCCGATCCGGCGCTGGCGGGTGAAGACTTTATCATTCGCCGCCGCGACGGGCTGTTCGCTTACAACCTGGCGGTGGTGATCGACGACCATTTTCAGGGCGTGACCGAGATTGTCCGCGGCGCCGATCTGATCGAACCGACGGTGCGCCAAATTGCCCTTTACCGCCAGCTGCAGGCGCCGGTGCCCGCCTATGTGCATCTGCCGCTGGCGCTGGGTGCCAACGGCATCAAGCTGTCGAAGCAAAACCATGCGCCGGCGTTGCCCGCTGGCGATCCGCGCCCGGTGCTGATCGCCGCGCTGAAATTTCTGCGCCAACCGCTGCCGGAAAGCTGGCAAGATCTTGACCTGCCATTATTATTGAGCTGGGCGATCGAACACTGGCGGTTGGAAAACGTGCCGCGTCAGGAGGCTATCCCTCTGGATGAAAACACGCCGGCATTCTCAAAGGAGCCATGGTGAGCTATGATTAGCCGCTATTTTTTGTTAGCTCCATTTTTATCAGTCACTATCGAGGTGTACCATTTTTACCCGAGTAGCCAACTTCTGTCGTAAGGTACTGACCCGCGATGACAAGCTGCCCCGCGACGACGCGGCGGCCGGCGATAAAAACGTAGTCCGCGAAGAGCGTGCCGCGGCGCCAAGCCGCCCTGCGCCGCAGCCGCGCGCCGCCGATAACGGCAGCAACGCCCCTGCCCGCCGCTCAACGCCGCGCAAGCGTCCGCCTTTCCCCCTCGCCGAGAGCAACGACTCGATGACCGTGATCCCGCGCGAACAGCACTCGATCTCCCGTAAAGACATCAGCGAGAATGCGCTGAAAGTGCTTTATCGCCTGAACAAGTCCGGCTACGAGGCTTATCTGGTCGGCGGCGGGGTGCGCGATCTGTTGCTCGGCAAAAAGCCGAAAGACTTCGACATCACCACTAACGCCACCCCGGAGCAAGTGCGCAAGCTGTTCCGCAACTGCCGCCTGGTCGGCCGCCGCTTCCGTCTGGCGCACGTGATGTTCGGGCCAGAGATCATCGAAGTGGCCACCTTCCGCGGTCACCACGAACAGAATCAGGAATCCGACAAGAATTCCTCCCAGCAGGCGCAAAACGGCATGCTGCTGCGCGACAACATCTTCGGTTCGATCGAGGAAGACGCCCAGCGCCGTGATTTCACCATCAACAGCCTGTACTACGGCGTGGCGGATTTCACCCTGCGCGATTACGTCGGCGGCCTGAACGATCTGAAACAAGGCGTGATCCGCCTGATCGGCGATCCGGAAACCCGTTACCGCGAAGATCCGGTGCGCATGCTGCGCGCGGTGCGCTTCGCCGCCAAGCTGGATATGCGCATCAGTGAAGAGACCGCCGAGCCGATCCCGCGTCTGGCTTCGCTGCTGCATGAGATCCCACCGGCGCGTCTGTTCGAAGAATCCCTCAAGCTGCTGCAGGCTGGTTACGGTTTCCAGACCTATCTGAAGCTGTGCGAATATCAGCTGTTCCAACCGCTGTTCCCGCTGATCGCCCGCAACTTCACGCCGAACCACGATACGCCGATGGAGCGCATTCTGGTGCAGGTGCTGAAGAACACCGATCATCGCCTGCAGAACGACATGCGCGTCAACCCGGCCTTCCTGTTTGCCGCCATGCTGTGGTACCCACTGCTGGAGCACGCGCAGAAACTGGCGCAGGAAAGCGGCCTGGCGTACTACGACGCCTTCGCGCTGGCGATGAACGATGTGCTCGACGAGCAGTGCCGCTCGCTGGCGATCCCGAAACGCATTACCACGCTGGTGCGCGATATCTGGCAGCTTCAGCTGCGCCTGTCTCGTCGTCAGGGCAAACGCGCGCACAAACTGATGGAACATCCGAAATTCCGTGCCGCCTATGATTTGCTGGCGCTGCGTGCGGAAGTGGAAGACAATCAGGAGATGCTGCGTCTGGCCGAGTGGTGGGGTGAGTTCCAGGACGCCACGCCGGCGCGGCAGAAAGCCATGCTGAGCACCCTGGGTGACGATCCGGCGCCGCGTCGCGCGCGTCAACGCCGTCCTCGTCGCCGGGCACCGCGTAAAGAAGGGGCATAATGATCCGCGTTTATATCGCGCTGGGCAGCAACCTGGCGCAGCCGCTGCAACAGGTTAACGCCGCGCTGGAGGCGCTGGAGCATCTCCCGCGCACCCGGCTGGTCACCTGTTCTTCGTTTTACCGCACCAAGCCGCTGGGGCCGCAAAACCAGCCGGACTTTCTCAACGCGGTGGTGGCGCTGGATACCCTGTTGCCGCCCGAACAGCTGCTCGACCATACCCAGGCGATAGAACGCAATCAGGGGCGCGTGCGCAAGGATGAACGCTGGGGGCCGCGCACGCTCGATCTGGATATCATGCTGTACGGCGACAAAGTGATCCATACCGATCGCCTGACCGTACCGCATTATGGCCTGAAAGAGCGCGAATTCATGCTCTACCCGCTGGCGGAAATCGCCCCCGATCTGATTTTCCCCGATGGCGAACCGCTCGCCAGCTGCCTCAAGCGCGTGCCGGAAAACGGCATGGCGCTGTGGCACTCGCCAAAACCGAAATCCTGACCCGCCTACAGCGCCAGCCGCGCGACGAACCCGCCTGTCGGGCGATTGGCGAAACTGACCTGTAAACCATGCAAGCCGGCGATACGCTGCACGATCGATAACCCCAGCCCGCTGCCGGTTTGCTCCTGTCCCGGCGGGCGATAGAAGCGTTCCCCCAACCGCGCCAGATGCTCTGTCGTCACCCCCGGCCCCTCATCCTCTACCGTCAGCGAGCGCTCGCTCAACGTCACGGTGACCGCGCCGCCCTGCGGGGTGTAACGCACCGCGTTGTCCAGCAAGTTGCGCAATAACAGTGACAGCAGCAGAGTCTGCCCCTGACGCACCGGCGGCGTTCCCTGCTGTTCATAACGCAGCGTCACGCCCGCCGCATGAGCCAGCCGATCCTGTTCCGCCAGGGTCATCATCACCAGTTCGTTCCAGTCAATGGTCGCCAGCTCGGCCAGATCCGACAGCGAATCCAGCCGCGACAACGTCAACAGCTGATCCACCAGCCGGGTGGCGCGATCGATGCCGACCGTCAGATTGTCCAGCGCGTGCTCGCGCATCGGCGCATCCTCCCCCGCCAACTGTACCACTTCGGTCTGCACCCGCAATGCCGCCAGCGGGCTGCGCAATTCGTGCGCGGCATCGGAGGTGAAACGCCGCTCCCGCACCAGCAACGCATTGATGCGGGCGAACAGCGCGTTGAGCGCATCCACCAGCGGGCGCACCTCGGTTGGCACCTGGCGCGCATCCAGCGGCGTGGCGTCATCGGGTGCGCGCCGACGCAAACCGGCGGCCACCGCACGCAGCGGCCGCAGCTCGCGCCCGACCATCAGCGCAATCAGCAACATCAGCACCGGCAGCGTCGCCAGCCAGGGCACCAATTGGCCGGTCACCATGCCCAGCGCCATATCGCGCCGGTAATCCCACTCCTGGCCGACCACGATGCGGTAGCGCCCGTCCGGGCTGGTCAACCATACCAGGCGCCAACTGTCGTCATCGCCTTTGCGTTCGCCGTCGGTAAAACCTTCACGCTCCCCGTCAAACAGGAAGTCGGTACCGTTCTCGCCGTCGTTGAGCAGCATCTTGCCTTGGCGATCGAAGATGGCGAACGCCAGCGCGTCATCATCTTGCTCGCCCCGTTTGCCATGATGCACCAGCTTCTTGGTTTTCGGCAGGCTGCGCGCGCTTTCATCGGCCAGCAGATCGCCGAGGTTGGCGGTCGCCAGCCGCTTGGCGAACAGCATCTGCTGGGTGTCGAACACTTCGTTGATGGTATTGCGCGACATCACCCAGGCCACCACGCTGGCAGTGCACCAGGTCAGCAGCGCCAACAGGCTGAAAATCAGGATCAGACGCAGCCGCAGGCTGAGGCGCTTCACGGGGCATCCCCCAGCGTATAGCCCACGCCATGGATGGTGCGAATGAAGCCGTTGCCCAGCTTGCGCCGCAGGTGGTGAATATGCACCTCCACCGCGTTGCTGCTCACCTCGTCGTCCCAGTTGTACAGCTTCTCCTGGATCAACGGCCGCGCCAACACGCGCCCTTTGTTGTGCAGAAACAGCTCCAGCACCGCCAATTCGCGCGGCGTCAGCGTCACCGGTTCGCCGTTGCAACTCACGCTGCGGGTGGCGCTGTCGAACACCACGTTGCCGTGCGTCAGCTGTGGCATCAGTTGGCCGTGACGACGGCGGATCAGCGCCTGCAGGCGCGCCGCCACTTCGGCCAGCGCGAACGGTTTGCACAGATAGTCGTCGGCGCCGCTTTGCAACCCGCTGACCCGTTGCTCCAACGCATCGCGGGCGGTAAGGATCAGCACCGGCACATCCTGCCCGGCCTGGCGCCACTGGCGCAGGAGATCCAGTCCATCGAGGCCCGGCAGGCTGAGATCGAGGATCACCGCGTCATACGGCGCGCTGCCCAGGGCGTTTTTACCAACCGCGCCGTCGGTGAACCAGTCCAGATTGAAGCCGAGTTTGGTCAGCCCGGCCTTGATGCCGTCCCCGATCAGTTTGTCATCTTCGATCAGCAGAATTCGCATGAGTATCCCTTTTGAGTCATGACGCCATTGCACCACAAGGTTCTTAAGAACCGCTTAAGCATGGCGATCCGCGCTACCCACCCCGATCGGGTTACAGTAGAATGGCTGCACTTTTTTGCAGT
Source organism: Serratia sp. TSA_130.1 (assembly GCF_052691795.1). Lineage (NCBI taxonomy): Bacteria > Pseudomonadati > Pseudomonadota > Gammaproteobacteria > Enterobacterales > Yersiniaceae > Serratia > Serratia sp. TSA_130.1. Next base: position 276,824 of record NZ_JBQZFS010000005.1, on the reverse strand, counting down.
CTGGGCCTGCGTAAGCCGCACGGCCCGTTTCAGGAGACGTTGTGATGAAACCCACCACCGTGACCCATTTGCGCCAGTGGAAACAGGAGCAACGCAAGTTTGCTACCCTTACCGCCTACGATGCCAGCTTTGCCAAGCTGTTTGAAGAGCAAGGCATTAAAGTCCTGTTGGTGGGCGATTCGCTGGGCATGACGCTGCAGGGCCACGACTCCACGCTGCCGGTCACCGTCGCCGACGTCGCCTATCACACGCGCGCCGTGCGCCGCGGCGCGCCGGCCTGCCTGTTGCTGGCCGATTTGCCGTTCATGAGTTACGCCACCCCGGAACAGACCTTCGCCAACGCCGCCGAGCTGATGCGCGCCGGCGCCAACATGGTGAAACTGGAAGGCGGCAGCTGGCTGTGCGACACGGTGAAAATGCTCGCCGAACGCGCGGTGCCGGTATGCGGCCACCTGGGGCTGACGCCGCAGTCGGTCAACGTGTTCGGCGGTTATAAGGTGCAAGGGCGCGACGAACTGGCCGCCAAACAGCTGCTGCAGGACGCGCAGAATCTGGAGCTGGCCGGCATTCAGCTGCTGGTGCTGGAGTGCGTGCCGACCGAGCTGGCACGCCAGATCACCGAAGCGCTCTCCATTCCGGTCATCGGCATCGGCGCCGGCAACGGCACCGACGGCCAAATCCTGGTGATGCACGACGCCTTCGGCATCACCGGCGGCCACACGCCGAAATTCGCCAAGAACTTCCTGGCGCAAAGCGGCGATATCCGCACGGCGGTGCAACACTACATTCAGGAAGTGGAGCAAGGCCTCTATCCGGCGGCTGAACACTCTTTTAACTAAGCGATGGTTCCAGGAGTCACCCAATGATTATTATCGAAACCCTGCCGCTGCTGCGTCAGCAGATCCGCCGCTGGCGCCAGGACGGCAAGCGCATCGCACTGGTGCCGACCATGGGCAACCTGCACGACGGCCATATGACGCTGGTCGATGAAGCGCGCGCCCGCGCCGACGTGGTGGTGGTGAGCGTCTTCGTCAACCCGATGCAGTTCGATCGCCCGGACGATCTGGCGCGCTACCCGCGCACGCTGCAGGAAGACAGCGAGAAGCTGACCCGCCGCGGCGTCGATCTGGTGTTCGCGCCGGCCCCGGCCGCGGTCTATCCGCAGGGGCTGGAGCAGCAAACCTATGTCGACGTGCCGGGCATCTCCACCATTCTGGAAGGCGCAAGCCGGCCGGGCCACTTCCGCGGCGTTTCCACCATCGTCAGCAAGCTGTTCAACCTGGTGCAGCCTGATTTGGCCTGTTTCGGCGAGAAGGACTACCAACAATTGGCGCTGATCCGCAAAATGGTGGCGGACATGGGTTACGACATCGACATCGTCGGCGTGCCGACCGTGCGCGCCAAAGACGGCCTGGCCCTCAGTTCACGCAACGGTTACCTGACCGCCGAGGAACGCAAGGTTGCGCCGCAGCTGAGCAAAATCATGAACGCGCTGGCGCAGCAGCTGGCCAATGGCGAGCGCCATGTCGAAACGCTGTTGGAACAGACCGCCGAGCAACTGCGCGCCGCCGGCTTTACGCCGGATGAGCTGTTTATTCGCGATGCCGACAGCCTGCAGCCGCTGACGGTGGACAGCCAACGGGCGGTGGTGCTGATGGCCGCCTGGCTGGGCAAAGCGCGGCTTATCGACAACCAGCAGGTTGACCTGACGCTGTAAGTCATTTTTTATACTGTCGTCATCCTGCCGCCCTGACCATAGGTAGACAATGGCGGAACGATCGGTGACGATAGAGATTGCAGGGATGCAGGAGAGATGTTCAACCCCAACGCCTGTGAAGGCCGATATTCAGTTAGGTAAAGCTATGATACGTACTATGCTGCAAGGCAAGCTGCATCGCGTCAAAGTCACTCAGGCTGACTTGCACTATGAAGGATCCTGCGCCATCGATCAGGATTTCCTGGAAGCGGCCGGCATTCTGGAATATGAAGCGATCGATATCTACAACGTGGATAACGGCCAGCGCTTCTCCACCTACGCCATCGCCGCCGAGCGCGGTTCGCGCATCATTTCGGTCAACGGCGCCGCCGCGCGCTGCGCCTGCGTGGGTGACAAACTGATCATCTGCTCCTATGTGCAAATGACCGACGCTGACGCCCGCCAACATCACCCGAAGGTCGCCTATTTCGAGGGTGACAACAACCTGCAGCGCAAGGCGAAAGCCGTGCCGGTTCAGGTCGCCTGACGGTAAAACGGGCGCCTCGCGCGCCCGTTCTTTTCCTTACTGCACCACCGTACCCGGCTTGTTGGCTATCCGATCCGCCATGGTCTGGATCGAGTCGGTGCGCAGAATATACAGCCGCTTCAGCGTATAGGGATTATCCCCCGGCTTCACCTTGCCCTGCACCGTGGTCACCGCCAGATGGAAACCGGCGTCCTGCGCCGCCTGGATAGCCCGCTGGTTATAGCCGCCGAACGGGTAGGACAGATACAGCACGTGCGGGTTGAACTGCGACAGCGCGCGGCGCGAACGCTCAAAATCGAACTCGATATTGTGCAGCGAACGGCTCAGCAAAATCGGCTGGCGATTGCCGTCGGTGCGATGCAGGAAGTGGGTGTGCGACTGCACGTCGAACACGTCCTGAATCTGCTTGAGCTCCGAGACGCTCATAAACTGCAGCGAGTCCGGGTTCCATTTCTGCGGATGACGCTTGATGCGCGAAGAGATGATGAACGCCGTCGCGCGGAAACCGTAATCCTTCAATACCGGGTAAGCGTAGCGATAAACCGATTTCAGCCCGTCGTCGAAGGTCAGCACGATCGCCTTGCCCGGCAGGTTGATCTGATTCTTCAGGTAGGCTTCCAGCTGATACAGCGAAATGGTGTCGTAGCCCGCCTGCTTGAGGTAGGTCATCTGGTTGCTGAACGCCACGTCTGAGGTGGTGGTCGAAGTATGGCGGAAGCGCTTGTTCTCTTCGTTTTTCAGCAGGTGATGGTAAGTCAGCACCGGTATGCCGTTATCGATCTCGCAGTCCAGCTCATTGACGAACCCCAGCCGATCGCCGATGTTGACCTCGAACCAGGTGTTGTTCAGGCGATCCTTCAACTTGCCGATGATCGGATAGCGCAGGTTGCCTTCCAGCGTGCCCAAGACCTCACTGTCCTTGTCCGCTGCGGTGTATACGTCGATCGTTTTTTGGGTGATCAGATTCTGGTTGGTCAGCGGTTTGTTCAGCTCGCCCAGATCGTCTTGCACCTTGCGCGACTTCTTCAGCTCGCGCACGTCGTCTTTATCGATAAAGCCGGTTCCGTGCCCGAATTTGAATTCGTAGTATTCCGCATCTGCCGGGAACACCTGAATCAGCTGCCCGCGCTTCACTTCCCCTACCGGGATCACATGCTCGCCCACCAACGCATAGACTTCGCTATCGCGCTGCGCTTCCATGTATTCAGATTTAACCGCGCCGTCTTCCGACAGCAGATTAGCCAGGCTCAAAGGGGAAACCAACGACATCAGAATGCCGAGTAACCCAGCCGTTAACGTGTATTGAGACCGCATGATGATGTTCTGCTTACGAGTGCGTAATGACAAAAATGAAGGAAATGTGGAGCGCCAGCATAGCACGATTTGAACAGCGGGGAACTAGCGGTTATTTGAGCGATTCTATTGATTTACGCGCCGCCTGCGCCAAATCAAGAAAGGCGCCCCCGCCGGGAAAGCAGGAGCGCGATACGATCAGCTGCGCAGGCCGCGGCCGCGCTCGATCAGATACCAGGACAGCAGATAGAACACCGCGATAAATGCCACCAGCACCGCCATGGTGAACGCCAGCGGCACGTCGTTGATGCCGAGGAAGCCGTAGCGGAAGCCGCTGATCATATAGACGATCGGATTCAGCTTGGACACCGCCTGCCAGAATGGCGGCAACAGCGACAGCGAGTAGAACACCCCACCCAGGTAAGTCAGCGGCGTCAGCACGAAGGTCGGGATCAGGCTGATGTCATCGAAGGTGGTGGCGAACACCGCGTTGATCAGCCCCGCCAGCGAGAACAGGATCGCCGTCAGCAACAGCGTCAGCGCAATCACCCACCAGGCGTGCACCTGCAGCGGCACGAAGAACAGCGAGATAATGGTCACCAGCACGCCGACGCAGATGCCGCGCGCCACGCCGCCGCCGACATAGCCGGCGATCACCACGTGGGTCGGCACCGGCGCCACCAGCAGTTCCTCAATGTTGCGCTGGAATTTGGCGCTGAAGAACGACGACGCGACGTTGGCGTAAGAGTTGGTGATCACCGCCATCATGATAAGGCCGGGCACGATGAACTGCATGTAGCTGAAGCCGTGCATATCGCCGATGCGCGAACCGATCAGGTTGCCGAAGATGATGAAGTACAGCGTCATGGTGATCACCGGCGGCACCAGGGTCTGGATCCAGATGCGCGCGAAGCGGTTCACCTCTTTAGCCCAGATGCTCTGTAAGGCCACCCAATACAAACGCGTCATGCTTTCTCTCCATTGCCGTTAACCAGGGTGACAAACAGCTCTTCCAGGCGGTTCGCCTTGTTGCGCATGCTCAGCACCTGCACGCCCTGCGCGCTCAGCTGGGCGAACAGGCCGTTCAGCCCCTGTTCACGCATCACCTCCACTTCCAGCGTCGAGGTATCCGTCAGGCGGCTGCGGTAACCGTCCAGCTTCGGCAGCGGGCTTTTCGCCGCCAGATCGAGGATAAAGGTTTCCGACTTGAGCTTGGCCAGCAGCCCCTTCATCGAGGTGTTTTCCACCAGCTCCCCGTTCTGGATGATGCCGATGTTGCGGCACAGCATCTCCGCCTCTTCCAAATAGTGGGTGGTGAGGATGATGGTGGTGCCCTGGGCGTTCAGCTCTTTCAGGAAGCCCCACATCGAGCGGCGCAGCTCGATATCCACCCCGGCGGTCGGTTCATCGAGGATCAGCAGCTTTGGTTGGTGCATCAACGCGCGGGCGATCATCAGACGGCGCTTCATGCCGCCGGACAGCATGCGAGCACGCTCATTGCGCTTGCCCCACAGGTCCAGCTGATTGAGGTACTTTTCGGCGCGCGCCATCGCTTCACGCCGCGTGACGCCATAGTAACCCGCCTGGTTCACCACGATCTGCAATACGGTCTCAAACGGGTTGAAGTTGAACTCCTGCGGCACCAGGCCAAGCTGGCGCTTGGCGTTGACGATGTCTTTATCGATGTCGTAACCGAACACCCGCACGCTGCCGGCGGTTTTATTCACCAGCGAGCTGATGATGCCGATGGTGGTGGACTTTCCGGCGCCGTTTGGCCCCAGCAGGGCATAAAAATCCCCCGCCTCGACGCTCAGGTCGATGCCGCGCAGCGCCTTGACGCCACCGGCGTAAGTCTTGGTCAGCTGCGCTAATTCCAGTGCATAATTCATATGTAAAATAGTACCTTATAACGATGAGTATGCCGCCGCGCCCCCTGTTTGCGAGGCTTGAAACAATAACAATAATCCTAGCATCGACGGCGTTTTCACTGCGTCGAATCCGTGCGGTAAATGAGGTTGCACCACTGTTCCGATTTCCAAATTGTGACGCTTACCCTATATTACCCCAACGCAATCTGTTCGTTACGGGTCAATCACCTCCATGAAAGAAATCGAAGAGCTTATCGCCAACAACCAGGCCTGGTCGGCCAATATCAGTCAGGAAGACCCGGATTTTTTTGAACGTTTAGCCCAGGCGCAAAAGCCCCGCTTCTTATGGATTGGTTGCTCTGACAGCCGCGTTCCCGCAGAACGCCTGACCGGCCTCGAGCCGGGTGAACTGTTCGTCCATCGCAACGTGGCGAACCTCGTTATCCACACCGATCTTAACTGCCTGTCGGTGGTGCAGTATGCGGTAGATGTGCTGGAGGTCGAACACATCATCATCTGCGGCCACCTGGGCTGCGGCGGCGTGCAGGCCGCGGTGGAAAACCCGGAGCTGGGGCTGATCGACAACTGGCTGCTGCACATTCGCGATCTGTGGTACAAGCACAGTTCGCTGCTGGGCGAGCTGCCACCGGAACAGCGTTTCGACATGCTGTGCGAGATCAACGTCATTGAGCAGGTATACAACCTGGGCCACTCCACCATCATGCAATCGGCCTGGAAACGCGGCCAGAAGGTGATGATCCACGGCTGGGTGTACGGCATTCAGGACGGCCGTCTGCGCGATATGGAAGTGCTGGCGACCAGCCGCGAGAGCCTGGAGATGGGCTACCGCAAAGCGATAGCCAAACTGAAGCAGGATAAAGGCGTATAATCCCGCCGCAGGCGCGGCAGGCCGCGCCCCACATCAATTACTCGTCCAGCAGCACCACTTTGCCGACGTACGGCAGGTGACGGTAGCGCTGGGCGTAGTCGATGCCATACCCCACCACGAACTCATCCGGGATCGAGAAGCCGACGTATTCGACCGGCACCTGCACTTCACGGCGCTCAGGCTTGTCCAGCAAGGTGCAAATCGCCAGCGATTTCGGCCCACGCAGCGCCAAAATCTCGCGCACTTTGTTCAGCGTGTTGCCGGAATCGATGATGTCTTCCACGATCAGCACGTCTTTGCCGCGAATGTCTTCGTCCAGATCCTTGAGGATCTTCACGTCGCGAGTGGTGGACATGCCGCTGCCGTAGCTGGAAGCCGTCATGAAGTCGACTTCATGCGGCACGTCAATCGCGCGGCACAGATCGGCCATGAACATGAAGGAGCCGCGCAGCAGCCCAACCAGCACCATGTCGCTGCCGCTGTCGCGGTAATGTTCGGTGATCTGGCGGCCAAGTTCGGCGATACGGGTCTTAACTTCCTGCTCGGAAATCATTACGTCTACAGTGTGTTTCATAGTATTCAGGTCAGTTGCCGGAAGAAAGGCGCAGAGTTTAGCATAGCCTTTCGCCGGTGGCGACGCGAGCGCACCGCCACCTGAGCGATAGGCCGCGATCAATCGGCGACGGTAAAGCCCATCATCATGCCGGTATCTTCGTGTTCCAACAGGTGGCAGTGGGCCATATACGCATGTTCGCTGCTTGCCGGATGATCGAAACGCACCAGCACTTCGCTGCGCCAACCTTCGACGCGCACCGTGTCCTTCCAGCCGCTGCGATGCGCCGCCGGCGGTTTGCCGTTTTCCGACAGGATACGGAACTGGGTGCCGTGAATGTGGAACGGGTGCAGCATCATGTCGCCCTCGCCGGAAATGGTCCATTTTTCATACTGGCCCCGTTTGGCGGCAAACATCGGTTTGTTCATGTCGAAGGCCTTGCCGTTGATCATGTTGCCGTGGCTGAAGTCGAACGGTTTAGCGTTGCCCTGCGCGCCGCCATGATCCATCCCGGCCATCTTGCCATGATCCATGCCTTTCATGCTGCTCATGTCGCCGTGGTCCATGCCCTGCATGCCGCCCTTCTCCATGCCCTTCATGTTACCGTGGTCCATGCCTTTCATGTCTCCAGCGCCCGTCGCGCCATGATTCATGCTCATGCCGGCCATCGCCTGATGACCATAACGATCCATCAGCGCCTGCATGCCGAGCATATCCAGCTGCGGATCCATCATCAGCTGCAGCCAACGCTCCTGGATGCCGGCGGTGGCAGGCAATGTCGGCAGCTTCACCAGGCTGTCCGGCATGGTTTTGATGCCCTGCGCCAACGACGGCTGAATGCGCAACACCGGCAGCGGCCGATCGAACGGCGCCAGCGTCATGCCCATCTGTTTCACCGGCAACGTCACGATGTCGAACGCTTTCCCGTCGGAGGCATCGACCAGCACTTCAAAGCGCTCGCCCATCAGCATCGGCAGCTCGGTCAGCTTCACCGGCTCCGCCAGAAAACCGCCGTCGCTGGCAATAACATACAGCGGACGGTTGTCACTGGCCGCCAGATTCAGCGAGCGGGCGTTGCAACCGTTGAGGAAACGCAGGCGCAGCCAGCCGCGCGGCGCCAGATGTTGCGGATACTGCGCGCCGTTGGTGAACATGCGATCGCCAAACCAGCCCACCGCCGCGCTCATCACGTCCAGGCGGTATTCGATCTGCGCGTCTTTGCCCAGCCGCTTATCCTGCAGGATCACCGGAATATCATCCTGCCCCCAGGTTTTCGGCAGCGGCAGTTTGGCGCTTTCATCGTCTTCCAGCAGCACCAGCCCCGCCAGCCCCATCATCACCTGGCTGCCGGTTTTACCGTGGGTATGCGGGTGGAACCAGCAGGTGGCCGCCGGTTGATCGACGGTGAAATTCACCGTGCGCGTTGCGCCGGGATGGATCAACGCCTGCGGGCCGCCATCGACGTCGCCGGGGATTTCCAGGCCGTGCCAGTGGACGGTACTGGCTTCCGCCAGGCGGTTTTTGATATCGACCGTCACCGGCTGACCCCGCTGCAGCTTCACCGCCGGCCCGAGCAGCGCGCCGTTGAATCCCCAGGTTTTGGTGGCGGCGCCGGGCAACCAGCGGGTTTCCCCCGCCTGCAGCGCCAGCGCAATCTTTCCCTGCGCGTCGGGCGTTAACAACGGGGGCACCGGCAGGGCCGGCCGCTCGGCCGCTAAGGCGGCCCGGCTCCATAACGGCAATGCGCTCGCGGCGCCCAATGCAGCGGTCAATTTAATAAAATCACGGCGTAACATCGCTGACTCCCTTTTCTCAGTGACATAACTCAACGCGGCCAGCCTAAACCTTCCCCCAGGCGGAAGGTCAAGCCTTTTCTGGCGGTATTTTAAGCTATGCCTCACAATCAAGAGCGCGCCGTGGGTGAGCGCTATGGCAGCGCCCGTCAGCAATAAAATTTGGTGCCTTTACAGGCAAGTGTGGTAACGTCTGCAGACGACAAACAGGCCTATTTCATGATGAAAAAAACAACGTTAACGATGCTGTTGCTGGCGATGCTGGGCTTCTCCAACGCCAGTCTGGCGCTGAATGAATCCGAGGCGGAAGATCTGGCCGATCTGACGGCGGTATTTATTTATTTGAAAAATGATTGCGGCTACAACGATTTGCCAAATGCGCAAATCAAGCGCGCCATCGTCTATTTCGCGCAACAAAACCGCTGGGATTTGAGCAACTACAACAGCTTTAACATGAAGGCGCTGGGCGAAGACAGCTATCGCGATCTGAGCGGCATCGCCATTCCAACGCCCAAGAAGTGCAAATCGCTGGCGCGCGACTCCCTGAGCCTGCTGGCCTACGCCAATTAATCTTCCCCCTCGCCCGTCCGCCCTCCGCTCTCTCTGTCTGAAATTCAACCGTGCATCGCCAGGCAGAGTTAGCTATGATGTTGCGCCGATTTTTCATGGCTGTTATTACGGAGTTTCCCGCACATGACCCAGAAAGAAATTTGGTACGAAACGCTGCATACGGGCTTCGGCCAGTACTTTTCGGTAGAGAAGGTGCTATACCGCGAGAAGACCGATCATCAGGATCTGGTGATCTTCGAGAACCCGGTGCTGGGGCGCGTGATGGCGCTCGACGGCGTGGTGCAAACCACCGAGCGTGACGAGTTCATCTATCACGAAATGCTGACCCACGTGCCGCTGTTGGCGCACGGCCAGGCGAAGAAAGTGCTGATCATCGGCGGCGGCGACGGCGGTATGCTGCGCGAAGTCAGCCGGCATCCTGGCGTTGAGCAGATCACCATGGTCGAAATCGACGCCGGCGTCGTCGAGTTCTGCCGCCAGTACCTACCCAACCACAGCGCCGGCGCCTATGACGATCCGCGCTTCAAGCTGGTGATTGACGACGGCGTCAACTTCGTGAATCAAACCGACGAAACGTTCGATGTGATCATCTCCGACTGCACCGATCCGATCGGCCCCGGCGAAAGCCTGTTCACCTCGGCGTTTTATGAAGGCTGCGCCCGCTGCCTGAATGAGGGCGGCATTTTCGTCGCGCAAAACGGCGTCTGTTTCCTGCAGCAGGACGAGGCGGTCAACAGCCACGCCAAACTGAGCCGCTACTTTAGCGACGTCAGCTTCTATCAGGCGGCGATCCCGACCTATTACGGCGGCATCATGACCTTCGCCTGGGCGAGCCAGAACCCGGCGCAGCGCCAGCGCGATCTGCCAACCCTGCAACAGCGCTTTAACCAAAGCGGCCTACACTGCCGTTATTACAACCCGGCAATTCACGTCGGCAGCTTTGCCCTGCCGCAATATTTGCTCAATGCCCTGAACGTAACACGTTAAGCGAGAAGATAAAGGAGGTGGCCCAAATTGCATAAGCTAAAACTGCACGGCTTCAACAACCTGACCAAGAGCCTGAGTTTTTGTATTTACGATATTTGTTACGCCAAAACCGCGGACGATCGCGACGGCTATATCGCCTACATAGACGAACAATATAACGCCAACCGGCTGACCGAGATCCTGAGCGAAACCTGCTCGATCATCGGCGCCAATATTCTGAACATCGCGCGTCAGGACTACGAGCCGCAGGGCGCCAGCGTCACCATCCTGGTCAGCGAAGAGCCGATCGATCCGAAAGACGTCGATACGTCGGAACACCCCGGTCCGCTGCCGAATACGGTCGTCGCGCACCTGGACAAGAGCCATATCTGCGTGCACACCTACCCGGAAAGCCATCCGGAAGGCGGGCTGTGCACCTTCCGCGCCGATATCGAGGTCTCGACCTGCGGCGTCATTTCGCCCCTCAAGGCGCTGAACTACTTAATTCACCAGCTGGAATCCGACATCGTCACCATGGACTATCGCGTGCGCGGTTTTACCCGCGACGTGAACGGCGTGAAACATTACATCGATCATGAGATCAATTCGATCCAGAACTTTATGTCGGAAGACATCAAGGCGCTGTACCACATGATGGACGTGAACGTTTACCAGGAAAATATCTTCCATACCAAGATGTTGCTGAAAGATTTCGATCTGAAGCACTACCTGTTTAACGCGGAGCCGGAGGCGTTGAGCGCAGCCGAACGCAAGCAGATCACCGATCTGTTATGGAAAGAGATGCAGGAAATCTATTACGGCCGCAATATTCCGCATCTGTGATGGAAAGGGCGCGGCACGCCGCGCCCTGATGCTTAGTACTTCAGCATGAAAGAACGATAGGCCTTCAACACCAGCAGGAAATCCTCAACGCCGCAGAATGAGAGGCTTTCTTCGTCGTAATAGTTCATCCCCTCTTCCATTTCATCGCCCTCGAACTCCAGCTGATTGGCGCGGATCATCACTTCTTCACCATCCATCAGCAGCGTATATTCATGGCCTTCCAGCTGCCATTGGCGCTCGCTGCCTTTGACCTCGGCCGCGCCGGCTTCAATGCGGTCCAGCAGGTTGAAATCGCCTTTGACTTCTTCGTTGATCCAATGGCCAATCGCTTCATGCCCCATCGAAAATCTGACGATCACCTGACCGGTGACGTCACGCAGAAATTCGTAATCCATAGCATGCCCTCCTGAGCCCTTTTTCTTAGTGTAAACATAAATGGCGGACTAACTCAGTGAGCGCTCGCAAAGTTGGCAACTGAGCAAAATAAAACGGGAGGCCAAGGCCTCCCGTTAAACAGTTGCGCAATATAGCGGCTTACACGGCGGTTTGGAAGATCACGCCGTCGGCTTTTTCGGTGTACTGACCCAGCTGGTCAAAGTTCAGGTAGCGGTAGGTATCCGCCGCCGTCTTATCGACCTGCGCCATATAGGTCTGGTACTCGTCCGGCGTCGGCAGGCGGCCCAGCAGGGACGCTACCGCGGCCAGTTCGGCAGACGCCAGATAGACGTTGGCGCCGGTGCCCAGACGGTTCGGGAAGTTACGGGTTGAGGTGGAAACCACCGTCGCGCCGTCCGCCACGCGCGCCTGGTTGCCCATGCACAGTGAGCAGCCCGGGATCTCGATACGCGCGCCGCTCTTGCCGAAGACGCTGTAGTAGCCTTCTTCGGTCAGCTGAGCCGCATCCATCTTGGTTGGCGGCGCCACCCACAGACGGGTCGGCAGCTGGCCCTTGTGCTGATCCAGCAGCTTGCCCGCCGCGCGGAAGTGGCCGATGTTAGTCATGCAAGAACCGATGAACACTTCATCGATTTTGCTGTTGGCCACGTCAGACAGCAGGCGCGCATCGTCAGGATCGTTCGGCGCACACAGGATCGGCTCTTTGATCTCGTTCAGATCGATGTCGATCACCGCTGCGTATTCCGCATCCGCATCGCCTTCCAGCAGTTGCGGATCCGCCAGCCATTTTTCCATGCCCTGAATACGGCGCTCCAGCGTACGGCGATCGCCGTAGCCTTCGGAGATCATCCACTTCAGCAGCACGATGTTGGAGTTCAGGTACTCTTCAATCGGCGCCTTGTCCAGCTTGATGGTACAACCGGCGGCGGAACGTTCGGCGGACGCATCGGTCAGCTCAAACGCCTGCTCGACCTTCAGATCCGGCAGGCCTTCGATCTCCAGAATGCGGCCGGAGAAGATGTTTTTCTTGCCCTTCTTCTCGACGGTCAGCAGCCCTTGCTGGATCGCGTAGTAAGGGATGGCGTGCACCAGATCGCGCAGGGTGATGCCCGGCTGCATTTTGCCTTTGAAGCGCACCAGCACCGACTCAGGCATATCCAGCGGCATCACGCCGGTCGCGGCGGCAAACGCCACCAGGCCGGAACCGGCCGGGAAGGAGATGCCGATCGGGAAGCGGGTGTGGGAATCGCCGCCGGTGCCGACGGTGTCAGGCAGCAGCATGCGGTTCAGCCAGGAGTGGATCACGCCGTCGCCCGGGCGCAGCGAGACGCCGCCGCGGTTCATGATGAAGTCAGGCAGCGTGTGGTGCGTGGTCACGTCGACCGGTTTCGGGTACGCGGCGGTGTGGCAGAACGACTGCATGACCAGATCGGCGGAGAAGCCGAGGCAGGCCAGGTCTTTCAGCTCATCGCGGGTCATCGGGCCGGTGGTGTCCTGAGAGCCGACGGAGGTCATCTTCGGCTCGCAGTATTCGCCAGGGCGAATGCCGGCGACGCCGCAGGCGCGGCCGACCATTTTCTGCGCCAGCGAGAAGCCTTTGTTGCTGGCGGCCACCGGTTTGGCGATGCGGAACACGTCGCTGTGCGGCAGACCCAGCGCTTCACGCGCCTTGGTGGTCAGGCCACGGCCGATGATCAGCGGGATACGGCCGCCGGCGCGCACTTCATCCAGCAGCACGTCGGTTTTCAGCTCGAAGTTGGCGATCAGCGCGCCGGTTTCGTGGTTGCGCACTTCACCTTTGTACGGGTAAACGTCGATCACGTCGCCCATGTTCAGCTCGGACACGTCCACTTCGATCGGCAAGGCGCCGGCATCTTCCATGGTGTTGAAGAAGATAGGCGCAATCTTGCCGCCCAGCACCACGCCGCCGCCGCGCTTGTTCGGCACGTGCGGGATGTCGTCGCCCATGAACCACAGCACCGAGTTGGTGGCGGATTTACGGGAGGAACCGGTGCCGACCACGTCGCCGACGTAGGCCAGCGGGAAGCCTTTCTTGTTCAGCAGCTCGATCTGTTTGATCGGGCCGACGCTGCCCGGCTGATCCGGCACGATGCCTTCACGTTCGTTTTTCAGCATCGCCAGCGCGTGCAGCGGGATATCCGGGCGCGACCAGGCGTCCGGCGCCGGAGACAGGTCATCGGTGTTGGTTTCGCCGGTCACTTTGAACACGGTGACGGTGATCTTTTCCGCCAGCTCCGGGCGCGACAGGTACCATTCGGCATCGGCCCAGGACTGCATGATCTGCTTGGCGTGCGCGTTGCCGGCTTTCGCCTTCTCTTCTACATCGTAGAAGTTGTCGAACATCAGCAGCGTGTGGGACAGCGCTTTGGCGGCGATCGGCGCCAGCTTTTCGTTGTCCAGGGCTTCGATCAGCGGATGAATGTTATAGCCGCCCTGCATGGTGCCTAACAGTTCAATGGCTTTCTCGGGGGTAACCAGGGGGGATGTCGCTTCACCTTTGGCGATGGCCGCCAGGAAACCTGCTTTGACGTAGGCGGCTTCGTCGACGCCCGGTGGAACACGGTTAATCAGCAGGTCTAACAGGAATTCTTCTTCGCCTTTTGGCGGATTCTTCAGTAGTTCGACCAGCGCGGCCATTTGGGTGGCGTCTAGCGGCTTAGGGGCGATGCCCTCAGCAGCACGCTCGGCTACGTGCTTACGGTATTCTTCTAGCACGACGTTCTCCTCGCTCTCATTGTCATTTATTGTGCCTGGCGTATATGCAAACCGGGTTTATACCCTTTGGGTTTCACTCTGTGGCTAGGCGATCGGCCCGTAAAGGCCCCGAAACGGTGATTGGGGCAAACAAGCACGGTCAAACAGCGTTACAGCATGAAAGACTGATGGGTAGAGCGCACGGCGATATTGATGCCATCTATCCTGACGGGGCACTGCTGTCGATGTCCTGGACTGTAAGGTACAGTGCCCGGTTCCGCTCAGCCAGCATATCAGGATTTGAAACGGTTGTTAATTCGTTCACATAAAAGCAACATTAAATCTTTGCTGAATCGTTGAGCGCAGCGTAATCGGCTGCCGGACAAACAGGGCATTATATCCACATAATTGAAATGGATATAAGCATGAGGATCGGAATTTGGCGCAGCGGCCACAAAAAACCGCGTTCTGCATCTGAGCAAAAAAAAAACGGCCCCTTCTCAGGAGCCGCTTGTTAACCGGTCAAACCAGCAGAATTACTTCTTCTTGGCTTTCGGGTTAGGCAGGTCGGTGATGCTGCCTTCGTAGATTTCCGCCGCCAGGCCCACGGATTCGTGCAGGGTCGGGTGAGCGTGGATGGTCAGCGCGATGTCTTCCGCGTCGCAGCCCATCTCGATAGCCAGACCGATTTCACCCAGCAGCTCGCCGCCGTTGGTGCCGACAATCGCGCCACCGATGATGCGGTGAGTTTCTTTGTCGAAGATCAGTTTGGTCATGCCGTCTGCACAGTCGGAAGCGATCGCACGGCCGGAAGCCGCCCACGGGAAGGTGGAGGTTTCGTAGCTGATGCCTTTCTCTTTCGCTTCTTTCTCGGTCAGACCCACCCACGCCACTTCCGGCTCGGTATAAGCGATGGATGGGATCACTTTCGGATCGAAGTAGTGCTTCATGCCGGCGATAACTTCTGCGGCGACGTGACCTTCGTGCACGCCTTTGTGCGCCAGCATCGGCTGACCGACGATGTCGCCGATGGCGAAGATGTGCGGCACGTTGGTGCGCAGCTGTTTGTCGACGTTGATGAAGCCACGCTCGTCAACTTCAACACCGGCTTTGCCGGCATCCAGCAGTTTGCCGTTCGGCACGCGGCCGATCGCCACCAGCACCGCGTCGTAACGCTGTGGCTCTGCCGGCGCTTTTTTACCTTCCATCGTGACGTAGATGCCGTCTTCTTTGGCTTCTACCGCGGTCACTTTGGTTTCCAGCATCAGGTTGAACTGCTTGCTGATACGTTTGGTGAAGACTTTCACCACGTCTTTATCTGCCGCCGGGATAACCTGATCGAACATTTCAACGACGTCGATCTGTGAACCCAGCGCATGGTATACGGTGCCCATTTCCAGGCCGATGATGCCGCCGCCCATAACCAGCAGACGCTCTGGGACGGTTTTCAGCGCCAGCGCATCGGTAGAATCCCACACGCGTGGATCTTCATGAGGAATGAATGGCAGTTGGATCGGACGAGAACCTGCAGCGATGATGGCGTTGTCGAAGTTGATGGTGGTTGGGCCGTTTTCGCCTTCAACAACCAGGGTGTTAGCGCCGGTGAACTTGCCCAGGCCGTTGACCACTTTCACTTTACGGCCTTTCGCCATGCCAGCCAGACCGCCGGTCAGCTGAGTGATGACTTTTTCTTTCCAGACGCGCACTTTGTCGATGTCGGTTTTCGGCTCGCCGAAAACGATGCCGTGTTCGGCCAACGCTTTGGCTTCTTCGATCACTTTGGCAACGTGCAGCAGTGCTTTGGAAGGGATACATCCCACGTTCAGGCAAACCCCGCCCAGAGTGGAATAACGTTCAACCAGAACGGTTTCAAGACCTAAGTCAGCGCAACGAAAGGCTGCAGAGTAACCTGCCGGGCCCGCCCCAAGTACCACGACCTGAGTTTTAATTTCAGTACTCATCATGACCTCTTAATTGATTGTCCGGCGGGTCAGACGTCATTTTTATTGCTAATCGATCTCATAACGCCCTTCATCCACCGGGACGCTTACACCGCGAGCAGTTTACAGAATTGTTAATAATCTGCAAAGCGTGTTCGAGTGACCCGTGTCTCAACAATTTTGTCGAGTTATGCAAAATCCGACAAAACTGCTACAGAATCGTCAGGGGCGCAGCATGCTGCGCCCCTTTTGCATTACATCACCAGACGGCGAATGTCGGACAACATGTTGTTGATGATGGTGATGAAGCGCGCACCATCGGCACCGTCGATAACGCGGTGGTCGAAGGACAGCGACATCGGCATCATCAGGCGCGGCATGAACTCTTTACCGTTCCAGACCGGCTCCATCGCAGACTTGGAGACACCCAGGATAGCCACTTCCGGCGCGTTGACGATCGGCGCGAAGTGAGTTGTCCCGATGCCGCCCAGGCTGGAGATGGTGAAGCAGCCGCCCTGCATCTCGCCCGCGGTCAGCTTGCCGTCGCGCGCTTTCTTGGAGATGGTCATCAGCTCGCGAGACAGCTCGGTGATGCTCTTCTTGTTCACGTCCTTGAACACCGGAACCACCAGGCCGTTCGGGGTATCTACCGCCACGCCGATGTTGATGTATTTCTTCAGCGTCAGCTTCTGACCGTCTTCGGACAGCGAGCTGTTGAAGCGCGGCATCTGCTCCAGAGCGGCAGCGACGGCTTTCATGATGAACACGACAGGCGTGAACTTCACGTCCAGCTTGCGCTTGGCCGCTTCTTCGTTCTGCTGCTTGCGGAACGCTTCCAGATCGGTGATGTCGGTTTTGTCGAAGTGAGTCACGTGCGGGATCATCACCCAGTTGCGGCTCAGGTTCGCGCCAGAGATCTTCTGGATGCGGCCCATTTCGACTTCTTCGATCTCGCCGAACTTGCTGAAGTCCACTTTCGGCCATGGCAGCATGCCTGGCAGACCGCCGCCGGCAGCAGCCGGGGCCGCTTCAGCGCGTTTCACCGCGTCTTTCACGTAAGCCTGAACGTCTTCGCGCAGGATGCGGCCTTTACGACCGGTGCCTTTCACTTTCGCCAGGTTAACGCCGAATTCACGCGCCAGACGACGAATGACCGGAGTCGCGTGCACGTAGGCCGCGTTCTCGGCGAACTCGCCTTTGTCTTCAGCTTTCGCAGCCGGAGCGGCGGCTTTAGCGGCGGCCGGCGCCGGCGCAGCGTCCGCTTTAGCGGCTGGAGCGGCGGCAGCGGCAGGCGCAGCGCCTTCCACTTCGAACACCATGATCAGGGAGCCGGTTTTCACTTTGTCGCCGGTCGCGATCTTGATCTCTTTCACGGTGCCCGCGAACGGCGCTGGCACTTCCATGGAGGCCTTGTCGCCTTCCACGGTGATCAGAGACTGCTCGGCGGCAACCTTGTCGCCCACCTTGACCATCACCTCGGTCACTTCGACTTCGTCACCGCCGATATCCGGCACGGCGACGTCTTTAGCCGCAGAGGCCGCAGGCGCTGCGGCGGCAGCCGGTGCTTGCGCCGCAGCCGGGGCCGCAGCGGAAGCGGCGCCGGCCACTTCGAACACCATGATCAGGGAACCGGTTTTCACTTTGTCGCCGGTCGCGATCTTGATCTCTTTCACGGTGCCCGCGAACGGCGCAGGGACTTCCATGGAAGCCTTGTCGCCTTCCACAGTGATCAGGGACTGCTCGGCTTCCACCTTGTCGCCCACTTTCACCAGGATCTCGGTCACTTCGACTTCGTCGGCGCCGATATCCGGCACAGCAACGTCTTTGGCCGCAGCGGCAGCCGGGGCAGCTGCTGCCGCCGGTTTTTCTTCCGCTTTCGCCGCCGGTGCAGCTTCCGCTGCGCCTGCCGCTTCGAAGATCATGATCAGTTTGCCGGTTTCGGTTTTATCGCCGACCGCCACTTTGATCTCTTTCACCACGCCCGCCTGCGGGGAGGGCACTTCCATGGAAGCCTTGTCGCCTTCCACGGTGATCAGCGATTGTTCCGCTTCAACTTTATCGCCGACCTTCACCAGAATCTCGGTGATTTCGACTTCATCTGCACCGATGTCCGGTACGTTGATTTCGATAGACATTATTCAGTACCTCTTAGGCCAGACGCGGGTTAACTTTTTCCGGGTTGATGTCGAATTTCTTGATTGCATCAGCAACCACAGAAGCTTCGATCTCACCGCGTTTAGCCAGTTCACCCAGAGCAGCAACCACCACGTAAGATGCATCGACTTCGAAGTGATGACGCAGGTTTTCGCGGCTGTCCGAACGACCGAAGCCGTCGGTGCCCAGTACGCGATAATCGCTGGCCGGCACATAAGTACGAACCTGTTCGGCGAACAGTTTCATGTAGTCGGTAGAGGCTACCGCCGGCGCATCGCTCATCACCTGAGCGATGTAAGGCACGCGTGGCGCTTCGGTTGGGTGCAGCATGTTCCAGCGCTCGCAATCCTGGCCGTCGCGCGCCAGTTCGGTGAACGAGGTCACGCTGTAGGTGTCGGAACCCACGCCGTAGTCCTTCGCCAGGATCTGCGCAGCTTCGCGCACGTGGCGCAGGATGGCGCCGGAGCCCAGCAGCTGCACCTTGCCTTTGCTGCCTTCCAGCGTTTCCAGCTTGTAGATACCCTTGCGGATACCTTCTTCCGCACCCTGCGGCATCGCAGGCATGTGGTAGTTTTCGTTCAGCGTGGTCAGGTAGTAGTACACGTTTTCCGGGTTGTCGCCATACATGCGCACCAGACCATCGTGCATGATGACCGCCACTTCGTACGCGTAAGCCGGATCGTAAGAGATGCAGTTAGGGATGGTCAGAGACTGGATGTGGCTGTGGCCATCTTCGTGCTGCAGACCTTCGCCGTTCAGGGTAGTACGGCCCGAGGTCCCACCGATCAGGAAGCCGCGCGCCTGTTGGTCGCCCGCTGCCCAGCACAGGTCGCCGATACGTTGGAAACCGAACATCGAGTAGTAGATGTAGAACGGAATCATCGGCAGATCGTTGGTGCTGTAGGAGGTCGCTGCGGCAAGCCAGGAAGAGGCTGCGCCCAGTTCGTTGATGCCTTCCTGCAGGATTTGGCCTTTCTCGTCTTCTTTGTAGTAAGCAACCTGCTCACGGTCCTGCGGGGTGTACTGCTGGCCGTTCGGGCTGTAGATACCGATCTGACGGAACAGACCTTCCATACCGAAGGTACGCGCTTCGTCGGCGATGATTGGCACCAGGCGATCTTTGATCGACTTGTTCTTCAGCATCACGTTCAGGGCACGCACGAAGGCGATAGTGGTGGAGATCTCTTTGTTCTGCTCTTCCAGCAGCGAGCTGAAATCTTCCAGCGCCGGCATTTCCAGCTTCTGGGTGAACTCCGGCAGACGGGTAGGCACATAGCCTTTCAGAGCCTGGCGACGTTCGTGCAGGTATTTGTACTCTTCGGAATCTTTCTCGAAGGTGATGTACGGCAGTTTTTCGATGTCAGCATCGGCAACCGGCACGTTGAAACGATCGCGGAAGTGGTGAACCCCTTCCATGTTCATTTTTTTCACCTGGTGAGCGATGTTTTTACCTTCCGCGGTTTCACCCATGCCGTAACCTTTGATGGTGTGAGCCAGGATAACGGTCGGTTTGCCTTTGGTGTCCTGCGCTTTTTTCAGTGCAGCGAAGATTTTCTTCGGATCGTGACCACCACGGTTCAGCGCCCAGATTTCGTCGTCGGTCATGTCTTTGACCAGCGCCGCGGTTTCCGGGTAACGGCCGAAGAAGTGCTCGCGCACGTAAGCGCCGTCTTTGGATTTGAAGGTCTGGTAGTCGCCGTCCAGGGTCTCGTTCATCAGCTGAACCAGTTTACCGCTGGTGTCTTTGCGCAGCAGCTCGTCCCAACGGCCGCCCCAGATCACTTTCAGCACCTGCCAGCCTGCGCCGGAGAAGATGCCTTCCAGTTCGTTGATGATCTTGCCGTTACCGGTGACCGGGCCGTCCAGGCGCTGCAGGTTGCAGTTGATGACGAACACCAGGTTGTCCAGCTTCTCGCGGGTGGCGATGGTGATGGCGCCTTTGGATTCCGGCTCATCCATCTCACCGTCGCCCAGGAAGGCGTAAACGGTCTGCTCAGAGGTGTCTTTCAGGCCGCGGTGTTCCAGGTATTTCAGGAACTTCGCCTGATAGATGGCGCTGATTGGGCCCAGGCCCATGGATACGGTCGGGAACTGCCAGAATTCCGGCATCAACTTAGGATGCGGGTAAGAGGACAGGCCGTTGCCGTGCACTTCCTGACGGAAGTTGTTCATCTGTTCTTCGGTCAGGCGGCCTTCAAGGAAGGCGCGCGCGTAAACGCCCGGAGAGATGTGGCCCTGGAAGTAGACCAGGTCGCCGCCGTCTTTCTCGTTGCGTGCGCGGAAGAAGTGGTTAAAGCAGACTTCATAGAAGGTCGCGGAAGACTGGAAGGAAGCCATGTGGCCGCCCAGCTCCAGGTCTTTCTTGGATGCGCGCAGAACGGTCATGATCGCGTTCCAACGGATCGCAGAGCGAATGCGGCGTTCCAGATCCAGGTTGCCTGGGTAAGCCGGTTCGTCTTCTACCGCGATGGTGTTGACGTAGTTGTGCGCTGCAGCACCGGCCGCAACGTTAACGCCGCCTTTGCGGGCTTCTCCCAATACCTGATCAATCAGAAACTGAGCTCGCTCAACACCCTCTTCACGGATGACCGATTCGATCGCCTGCAGCCAGTCGCGGGTTTCGATCGGATCCACGTCATTGTTTAAACGTTCTGACATGGTGGTATTCCTTATCTGTCTAATGGTTTGTTTGGAGCCTGTCTTCCTGTGCTCTGTGAAAAAACACACGAAGACAGGCCCATCAGTTTAGTTGCCGCTTAAGTACTTAACTAAGTACCTCGAACTTAACCCCCGCAGGCTGGTGTACCCTGAAGAGGACAGCTCTTAATCCTTGCGTTGCTGGAGACGCCGCAGCGATCTCTCGCGCCGAGTATGCTCCCGGCTGAGATCCAGCAAGATTTCCTCGATAAACGCCAAGTGGCGATGCGAGGCTTCACGGGCCTTTTCCGGCTCGCGTGCCACAATCGCCTCAAAAATTCCGGCGCGGTGGCTGCTCACTTTTGCCAACATCTCACGGCGCGAGTAGAGCAATTCAAAGTTCTGACGCACGTTCTGTTCCAGCATCGGCCCCATGCAGCGTAGCAGGTGAAGTAACACAACGTTGTGAGCGGCTTCAGTCACGGCGATTTGATACTGCATGACCGCATCGGCTTCGGCGTCGAGATCGCCGCTGTCTTGAGCCTGTTGAATCACGATGTGGCAATCGCGGATGCGCGCCAGATCTTCATCGGTGCCGCGCAGCGCCGCGTAATAGGCGGCAATGCCTTCCAGCGCGTGACGGGTTTCCAGCAGATCGAACTGTGATTCGGGATGGTCGGCCAGCAGCTCGGCCAGCGGATCGCTGAAGCTCTGCCACAGATTAGTTTGCACGAAGGTGCCGCCGCCCTGACGGCGCAGGAGCAGCCCTTTCGCTTCAAGGCGCTGAATGGCCTCTCTCAGAGAAGGACGGGAGACATCAAATTGTTTCGCCAGCTCGCGCTCCGGAGGCAGTTTTTCGCCTGGGCGCAGTGTCCCCTCGAGGATCAGGTATTCGAGCTGTTGCTCGATAACATCTGACAACTTGGGTTGGCGGATTTTGCTGTAGGCCATGAGTGAATTCTTCTCTGCGAATGGCGCGGAGTCAATTGGTAATACCAATTTCAAAAACGTGACGGTAAAGTAACAAAGTATTCACCTCCTGTCCATACGGGCCTTGATCGAAATCAGGTTACCCGCACATTTTAACACCCCGCTGAAAACCCCGCTGCAAACCGGTAACGCCGTGATGGTATTACCATTTACGCGGCGGGTTGGGGATTTAACTTTTACCAAACCTTACGCAAGGCAGAGTGCAAACTTTTTGCCCGAGTTTTATTGCATGGTTATTACGCTTTAATGAATGGCTATTTGGCGAACAGCGCAACGGCGGTTCGTGCATTATTTGAACGCGGCCCACCGTTCAGATCTACGTTATTTTTGCGCATTATGTGATTTGTTGCTTATTTCATGCACTGAATCCCCCCTGCCGTCACACAACCCGCATTTTGTTTCCTAAACTGCTGCAATCTTAATCACTCACACGACAAAGCAGGTGCAAACCGACGCGCATAACATTATTCTCTGCCAAACGGTAGCGGCGCCGTGGAATTAATAGCTATAACGCCGTAAATAAAACAAAACACACATCGTAACCACTGCTTTACAGGCAGGTGGGCATTCACAACGACAGAGGGTTAGATTGATGGATGGTCAACAGCATGGTGACCAGCTGAAGCGCGGCCTGAAAAACCGCCATATTCAGCTCATCGCCTTAGGTGGCGCAATCGGCACCGGGTTATTTCTCGGTATCGCTCAAACAATAAAAATGGCCGGCCCGTCAGTGCTCCTCGGCTACGCCATCGGCGGCTTCATCGCGTTTCTGATCATGCGCCAGCTGGGGGAAATGGTGGTGGAAGAGCCGGTCGCCGGCTCCTTCAGCCACTTCGCCTACAAATACTGGGGCAACTTCGCCGGCTTCGCCTCCGGCTGGAACTACTGGGTGCTGTATGTCCTGGTGGCGATGGCGGAGCTGACCGCGGTCGGCATCTACGTGCAGTACTGGTGGCCGGAGATCCCCACCTGGGTTTCCGCCGCGGTATTCTTCCTGGCGATCAACGCCATCAACCTGGCCAACGTCAAAGTTTACGGCGAGATGGAGTTCTGGTTCGCCATCATCAAAGTGGTGGCGATTATCGGCATGATCGTGTTCGGCGCCTACCTGCTGTTCAGCGGCATGGGCGGCCCGGAAGCCACCGTCACCAACCTGTGGGCGCAGGGCGGGTTCTTCCCGAACGGCGTCATGGGCCTGGTGATGGCGATGGCGGTGATCATGTTCTCCTTCGGCGGCCTCGAGCTGGTCGGCATCACCGCCGCCGAAGCCGACAACCCGCAAAAAAGCATTCCGAAAGCCACCAATCAGGTGATCTACCGCATCCTGATCTTCTATATCGGTTCGCTGGCCATTCTGCTGTCGCTGTACCCGTGGGGCAAAGTGGTTGAAGGCGGCAGCCCGTTCGTGCTGATCTTCCACGCGCTGAACAGCAACCTGGTGGCGACCGTGCTGAACATCGTGGTGCTCACCGCCGCGCTGTCGGTCTACAACAGCTGCGTCTACTGCAACAGCCGCATGCTGTACGGCTTGGCGCAGCAGGGCAACGGCCCGAAAAGCCTGCTGAAGGTCGACGGCCGCGGCGTGCCGGTGGTAGCCATCGGCATTTCCGCCCTCGCCACCGCGCTGTGCGTGCTGATTAACTACCTGATCCCGGGCCGCGCCTTCGAACTGCTGATGGCGTTAGTGGTATCGGCGCTGGTGATCAACTGGGCGATGATCAGCCTGGCGCACCTGAAATTCCGCGCCGCCAAAAACCGCGAAGGCGTGGTGCCGAAGTTCAAAGCGTTCTGGTACCCGTTCAGCAACTACCTGTGCCTGCTGTTCATGGCCGGCATCCTGGTGATCATGTACCTGACGCCGGGCATTCAAATCTCGGTGCTGCTGATCCCGGTATGGGTGGCGATCCTGGCCGTCGGTTACGCCATCAAACAGCGCAGCCAACGTGTCGCCGGCGTCACCAGCCGTTGAATCGCGTGACCGCGCAATAAAATGGCCCGCAGATGCGGGCCATTTTTTTCGTCTGAACGCCGCTTACTTGCGCAGCGCTTTCACCTGCTCGGCGGTGACGTCCGCCGGCAAACCGCCCCAGGTCACCCGCAGGTAGTTTACCAGTTCCGCCACGTCGGCATCGCTCAGACGCTCGCCGAAGCCCGGCATGCTCTGCATGCTTTCACCGTTCGGGAACTGCTGGGCCGGCAGGCCGTCCAGCACCGACACGATCAGGTTCTTGCCGTCCGCCTGGCGCAGCGTGGCGTTATCGCGCATCGCCGGTGCGACGTGCGGTTTACCTTCGCCTTCGCGCGCATGGCAGCCGGCGCACTGATCCAGATAGGTCATGCGCCCGGCATCGCTGCCCTGCCCCATTTTCACCGGCACTGCCGCCGGCGGCTGCTCGCCCATCAGATACAGCGCCAGCGCCTGATGGTCTTCCGGCGTCAAATGACGGGTGCTGAGATCCACCACCATATGCATCTCACTGAAGGCCGAACCCTGCGGCGCGAGGCCGGTGCCGAGGAAGCGGCTGACGTCCTGCGGCGTCCAGCCGCGCTGCGCCAAGCCGTGCGGCGTAATGTCCGGCGCCATGAAGCGGCCGAGATCGCCGCCCTGCATTGGCTTGCCGAGATCCATCTGTCCCAGCGCGCCGCGCGGCGTGTGGCATTCGCCACAGTGGCCCAGCACGTCGGCCAGATAGCGGCCGCGCTGCCATTGCGGCGAGCTGCCCTGCGAACTGGCCGGCAGCGGATCCTGGCTGCGGAACAGCAGATTCCAGCCGATCAGCGCCATGCGCTGGTTGAACGGGAACGGCATGTCGTTGGCCGGAATGGCCACGTCCACCGCCGGGCGCGTCATCAGGTAAGCGTAGATGTCATCGGCGTCCTGACGCGAAATGCCCTTGTACGAGGTGTAAGGCATCGCCGGGTACAGGTGCCGTCCGCCCGGCGCCACGCCCTGCGTCAGCGCCAGGAAGAAGTCGTCCTTGCTCCAGCGCCCGATGCCGTGGTCGGCCGACGGCGTCAGGTTGCTGCCGTAAATCGTGCCGAACGGCGTGTCCAGCGGATAGCCGCCGGCCAACGGCGCCCCGCCGCTGGCGGTATGGCAGGCGGCGCAGTCGGCGGCCTGCGCCAGATAGCGGCCGCGCGCGATCTGTTCGGCGCTGGCGGTCACCTGCTGCACCGGGCCGTCGTAACGGCGGTTTTCCCGCCACCACAACAGCGCAATCACCACGATCGCCACCAGCACAATCAACATTGCGAGACGTTTTTTCATTGCGCCGTCTCCTTCAGCAGGCCCGGCGTTTTCAGCACCACGTCGCGCACCGCTTCGTAGTAGCGCACGTAGCCGGTGCAGCGGCAGATGTGGCTGTCCAGCGCCTGCTCGATGGCGTTCTCCAGCTGATCGCGGGCGATCGGCTCACGCTTGAGCTTTTCCACGAAGATGGTGGCGGCGTTGACGAAGCCTGGCGTGCAGTAGCCGCACTGGAAGCTGTAGTGCTCCAGAAACGCCTGCTGGATCGGCGACAGCTCAACCACCTCCCCCTGTTCGTCCACCCTGGCGTGGCCTTCGACGGTGCGCACTTTCTTGCCGTTGAAGAAATGCGCGCCGGTGATGCAGGTGCGCACCTCTTCGCTGGTGCCGCTCGGGTGATCGACAATAGCCACGCAGGCGTGGCAAATGCCCTGCCCGCAGCCGAGGCGCGAACCGGTCAAATCGAGATACTCGTGCAGGAAATCGATCATCATCAAGCCTTCCGGCACCTCGATCGGGCCGTACTGTTTCTCGTTGATGGTCAGGGAAATCGGCTGGGTTTTAATGCTCATTGTAATACCTCACGAATATTTTCTGCACGAACGGGCAAATCACGGAAACGGTGGCCGGTGGCGTCGGCAATGGCGTTGACCAGCGCGGCCACGATCGGGATCATCACCACCTCCGCCATGCCTTTCGGCGGATCGGTTTCCGAAAGCGCCGGCAGGATGTCGCCGCTCTGTTTCCACACCGCCACGTCGCTGGCGCGCGGCAGGTGGTAACGGTTGAAGTTCCAGGTGCCGTTGCCCGGGCCGTCTTCGTACAGCGGTAAATATTCGTGCAGCGCATGGCCGATCCCCATCGCCAGCCCGCCCTGCAGCTGGCCGGAAACCAGTTCCGGCACGATCAGGTTGCCGCACTCCATGATTGAGTGGTGATTCAGCAATTCCACCTGGCCGGTGGCGATATCCACCGCCACTTCCGCCAGCGTGCCAACGGCGCTGTAGTAGGTCACCGCCGCATTGTTGCGCTGGGTTGGCGGGTAGTAGACCTGCCCGCGCGCCAGCGGTTTGAATTCGCCGCCGGCGTTGCGCAGCGCCATGCCGTCGATCGGCAGGCGTTCGCTTTTGCCGTTCAGCGTGAAATCGGCCTCCGCCCACTGCCAGCGGTTGAAAACGTGCACCGCCGCGCCGGTGACGCCGCCCATCTGATAGGCCGTCTTGGCCAGCAGCTCGAGGCTCAGCACCGACATGCCCGCCGCCGTCAGGCCGCCTTCGACCCAACGCGCATCTTCGCGCCGCACCACCAGCGGCGCCGCCTGGCCGCCGCCGATACCGGCCTGCCACAGCGCCATCGCCGCCGGCCACAGGCCGTGATCGAAGATCAGGCGCGCCGCTTCGCGGGTGCTGTGCGAGAAGTAATAGGCCGAGTTGCTGGCGCTCGACGGCGAACAGTAGCTCGGCGTCCAGTTGGGGTTGGTTTGCAGCTTATCCTGCTCTTCCTGCGACATCAGGTAAGGATCGCCGCTGGTGACCATCGGCAATACCGACCAGTCGGTGACCGAGAAGTGCGCTTCGTCGGCCGGTTTGCCCAGCCACTGCGCGCACAATACCGACTGCGAGGTCGACATGCCGGTGCCCATCTCCGCGCCGCTGTGATGCAGGGTGATGCGGCCGTCTTCGCTCAGCTCCACCCGGGCGAACGAGGTTTCCGCCCCGGTGCCGAAGTCTTTCTGCACGCAGCCGAAGCCGACGCCATAGCGCTTGCCGGGATGGCGGCTCTCAAACTCGGCCTTGCGTTCGGCGCGCTTGAGCCATATCTCATGCTTCGCCGCCTTTTCCAGCACTTCATCGGCGCGGATCGCACCGGCCGGGATCGCCCCCTGGGTGTTTTTCATGCCGGATTTCAGCACGTTGCGCAGGCGGAACTCGATCGGGTCAATCTTCAGCTCGGCGGCCAACTCATCCACCATCATCTCGGTGGCGGCCATGCTCTGCAGCGTGCCGTAACCGCGCGCCGAACCGGCGTCGATGGCGCGTGAAGCCAGCCCGACCGACGACAGATCGCTTTTCGGGAAGTAGTAAATCGACTGGGCGGCGGTTGCGCCGACCATCACCACTGAAGGGGTAAAGTTGCTGCGGCCGCCGCCGTCCGCGGTCATGTCACCGAGGAACGACTGCATGACGCCGGTCTGCTTATTCACCGCGATGCGGTAGTTCATGTCGAACGCGTGGCGCTTCAACGCCGTCTGGAACTGTTCGAAGCGATCGTTGGCCAGGCGCACCGGGTGGCCATCGCCATACATCGCCGCCACCGCGCCGTAATACGGGAAGTTGTAGTGGTCTTTCGAGCCATAGCCCACGGTGTAGCACGGGTGCAGGATCAGCTGTTTCACCGGCGGATTGCGCTTGGCCAGCATGCGCGGCATCTCGTCGG
Organism: Serratia sp. TSA_130.1; assembly: GCF_052691795.1. Taxonomy (NCBI): domain Bacteria; kingdom Pseudomonadati; phylum Pseudomonadota; class Gammaproteobacteria; order Enterobacterales; family Yersiniaceae; genus Serratia; species Serratia sp. TSA_130.1. Next base: position 249,291 of record NZ_JBQZFS010000005.1, on the reverse strand, counting down.
CCACTTCCTGCGGCGACTGAGTCGGCACCACCAGATGCAGGGTTTGCGTCTGCGCGTCGAACCAGCCGTTGGCGTTGTCCGGCTCCAGCGCCGAGGTGTCTATCGACTGCGTGGTGTAGCGGCGCGACATTACCAGCCAGTCGGCCGGCGGATTCGCCAACTCGTCGGCGATCATCCCTGCATAGCGCATGCCTTCCTGATCCAGCTTGCCGCCCTCGCGCCCTTCCGGCCACACCGGCAGGTGTTTTTTCATCGACACCGGGAAGATCGGCGTGTCCTTCAGGCTGGAGAAGCGATCGTCGTCGAACGGTTGTTCTCCCCCCACCCGCACATAGCGGAAACTGCCCCAGGGATCGCGCTCGAGCGGGCCGGTCACCGCGCCGTATTTGATGGTTTCTTCGCGGAATTTCAGCTTGTCCTTGGCGAAGCGGAAACGGGCGAAGTCGTGATAGATCAGGATCGCCACCGCCTGGCCGAGGTAGGCCGGGGTTTTGCCGCTCGGCAGCAGCATGTCGTCACCGTAGAACGCCGGAAAGGCCAGGCCGTCGCGCGCCAGATCTTCCGCCGTCACCAGGCGATCCGGCTGCAGATCGTCCCCCAACAGCGACAGATCGACCCCTTCGAACAACCGGTCGGCCTTGGTCACGCGCAGAATGAAGGCGTGCGCCTGTTTCTTCGGCCAGTGCGGCATGTCCACCGCGCGGATGTCGCGCGCGAACACCTTCTGCCCCATGACCTTGGCGCGGCCGTCGATACGGAAACGCACGCGCTTGGCCTGCGGATCCCAATTGGGCGACTGGAGGATTTTTTGCTCGAACAGCGCGGCGTAGGCGCGGCTGTACAGGGGCGCGAGGTACACGGATACCCCCGCAATCACGGCGCTTTTGATAAAGCGACGCCGCGACGGGTTGAAATTGCTCATAAATAAGTCCTTCACGTCTTTCTTGTAATTGGTTTTTGTTCGCGGTGTTGTTGCGCAAACGCTGACGACCTTGCCGTAGACGTCATAAGCATATGCTTATAACTAAAATTATGTGATGATTAACAGGCTGTTTTCAACAAAAAAACATTTGCAAAACACATAAGGTTTGTACGCTAATAAATAATTTGCGCAAACGCGGGCTTGAACCATGATCACGGGCATCATTATTACCGCCGCCGGACGCGGGGAGCGCTTTATTCGGGCCGGCGGCCAGGGCAACAAACTGAACGCCGGGTTTGCCGATGCGGCGGGCGAGCGGCGTTCGCTGTTCGAACACACCCTGCGCCAGGCGCTGGCTTCCGAGCTGCCGGTGCAGGTGGTGACCCGTCCGGATAATCTGCCGGTGCTGGCAGCCTGCGCCGCCAATCAGGTGCCGGTTACCCTGCTCGCCAGCGCGGGCCTAGGCGACTCGATCGCCGCAGGCGTTGCGGCCACGCCGCACTGGCAAGGCTGGCTGATCCATCTGGCCGATATGCCGTTCGTCAGCGCCGATGTCTTCCGGCAGGTGGCGAGCGCCTTACGGCAACACGCGATCGTACGCCCCAGCTATGCGCAACAGCCCGGTCACCCGGTCGGCTTTTCCGCCCTATTGCGCAAACAACTTTGCCAACTGCGCGGCGATAATGGCGCCCGTGGGCTGCTGCAAGGCGCAGCGGTGCACCTGTTGCCACTTGAGCACCCCGGCGTCGTGCAGGATATTGATCTTCCATCGCAACTTCCGGCCAGCGAGTAAATTCACCTATGCAACATCTTGATGTCACCGTAGTCAGCCAGGCGATAAGCTGGCTGCAACACCAGCCGGTCTGGTTATGCACCGTCCTCAGCACCTATGGTTCTTCGCCGCGCTCGCCGGGCGCGCTGATGGCGGCGACCCGCGACGGCCGCTACAGCGGTTCGTTGTCGGGCGGGTGCGTGGAGGAGGACTTTCTGCGCCGCGTAGCCGCCGGGGAGTATCAGGCGGCCAGCCAGGTGATCCGTTACGGCGAAGGCGGTATGACGCCCAACGTGGCGCTGCCGTGCGGCGGCGTGCTGGACGTGCTGATCGAGTATCTGCCGGCGGGAGAAGCCAGCGTCGCTTACCTGCGACGCATCGCCGGCGCGCTGGAAGGGCATCACGCGTTGATCAAACGCCTAACGCTGCCCCACGCCTGCCACAGCCTTGAGCAGAGCCATTTCACCAGCGCCACTCAGGTTGAACGCCGGCTCGAACAGATTACCCTGCATATCGCGGCCGCGCCGCGCCTGCTGATCGCCGGGCTGTCCAGCGTGGCGCTGTACTGCGCCGATTTCGCCGTGGCGCTGGGGTTTGAGGTGCTGGTTTGCGAGAATCGCCCGGAGGCGCTGGATAACTTCGCCGCCGAGTTAAAACCGGGCGTGACGCTGCTGCGCCAGTTTCCGGCCAAGTTCATTGAGGACGGCGGTTGCCACGCCAATACCGCCGTCGTGGCGCTGACCCACGATCCGCGTATGGACGATCTGACGCTGATGGAAGCGATCCACACTCCGGCGTTTTACATCGGCGCCATGGGATCGCTGAGAAACAGCTCGCGGCGGCGCCAGCGGTTGCAGCAGATTGCCGAATTCACGCCGCAGGAGTTGGAACGCATCCATGCGCCGATCGGCCTGCCGCTGGGCAGCAAAACGCCGGCGGAGATCGCCCTGGCGGTGATGGCGGCGATCGTGCAGCAGAAAAACCGGCGGCCGGCCGCCGACGGGATCAGTGCAGCGGCACCACCGGCACCAGATGCTGCAGCTCCAGATGCAGCTCCTCTTTCCCGCTCAGCGAATAGCTGAACACCGTCATGTCCGGCCCGTCACCGCGGGCCAGCCCCATTTCGGGCAGCACCTGCGTGTAAATTTTAATGATGTGATCATTGAGCGCCACCGGCTTGCCGGAATAGCGAAAACGGCAAAACTCACCGTGGATCTCCGGCAGCGGCTCCAGCGTCACGCCTTCACGCAGCGGATAGTCCGTCGTCACGCCCAGGGTATAGTCGACCCTGACCCGCTCGCCGTCCGGCACCAGTTGGGTAAACGAATAGGTTTGCGTCGGGCGCTCGCCCAACAAGGTGTAAAACTGCGCCCGCAGCGCGCTGCGCTGCGGCAGATGCGACTTATCCAACCTCTCTATGTCCAGGTGGTAAGCGTACTGCTTGCCGTGAAAAGCGTATTGCCCTCTGGCGATGCTGACGCGTTCAACCTCAATATCGCCGGGCTGGCTGGCCGCGAGTGAACGCACCAGATTGCTGAAGTCCTGTTTGCGGGCATGACGATAAACGCTGGGCGACTCGGCGAAGTGTTTCTTGAAACAGCGCGAGAACGTCTGCTGATTATCGAATTGATATTCAACCGAAATGTCCAGAATGCTCTTCTGCGTGAAGCGCAAGGCGAAGGCGGCGAGGTAGAGGCGACGAGCGCGGATGTAGGAGGCTAACGATAATCCGGTCTGCTTCTTGAACATGCGCTGCAGGTACCATTTCGTATAGCCTGACTTGGCGGAAACGATATCCAACGACAGCGGATTGGTCAGGTTATCTTCAATCCAGACCAGCAATTCCCTGATGTGACTTTCCTGCGTACCCATGTGCTTGCCGAACCTTATGTTACCGATATTCCATTAGTCGAATTTTAGTGCTATCCGCGTAGGGTATACAGGTTAAAACTCGCCGTCCAGCAAGCTACAGGACTTTACACAGTCCCCCTTCACCGCCCGCGAGCGGCGAAGGGGGCAACGCTTATTTCAGGCAGCTGGCGCATTGGCCGGCCTGGATCTTCTGGAAGAAGTCATTGCCTTTGTCATCCACCAGGATAAACGCCGGGAAATCTTCCACTTCGATTTTCCAGATCGCTTCCATGCCCAATTCAGGGTACTCCACGCACTCCAGGCTCTTGATGCTCTGCTGCGCCAGCACCGCCGCCGGGCCGCCGATGCTGCCGAGGTAGAAGCCGCCGTGCTTGTGGCAGGCATCCGTCACCTGCTGGCTGCGGTTGCCTTTCGCCAGCATGATCATGCTGCCGCCGTGAGATTGCAGCAGATCGACGTAGGAATCCATACGCCCGGCGGTGGTCGGCCCCAAGGAACCGGACGCATAGCCTTCCGGCGTTTTAGCCGGGCCGGCGTAGTAGATCGGGTGATCCTTGACGTACTGCGGCAGGCCCTCACCGCGATCCAGGCGCTCTTTCAGCTTGGCGTGCGCGATATCGCGGCCAACGATGATGGTGCCGCTCAGCGACAGGCGGGTGGAAACCGGGTACTGCGACAGCTGTTTGAGGATCTCGGCCATCGGACGGTTGAGATCGACCTTGATCGCCTCGCCTTCCCCGGCCTGGCGCAGCTCCTGAGGAATGAATTTACCCGGATTGTGCTCCAGTTTTTCCAGCCAGATGCCGTCGCGGTTAATCTTGCCTTTGATGTTGCGGTCCGCCGAACAGGAAACGCCCATGCCGACCGGGCAGGAGGCGCCGTGGCGCGGCAGACGCACCACGCGGATATCATGCGCGAAGTATTTGCCGCCGAACTGCGCGCCCAGCCCCAGGTTCTGCGCTTCTTGCAGCAGTTCAGCTTCGAGTTCCAGATCGCGGAACGCCTGACCATGCTCGTTGCCTTCGGTCGGCAGGCCATCGTAATACTTGGTCGAGGCCAGTTTGACGGTTTTCAGCGTCGCTTCCGCCGAGGTGCCGCCGATGACGAACGCCACGTGGTACGGCGGGCAGGCCGCAGTGCCCAGCGTGCGCATCTTGTCGACCAGGTAGTTTTTCAGCTTGCCCGGCGACAGCAGCGCCTTGGTTTCCTGATACAGATAGGTTTTGTTGGCTGAACCGCCGCCCTTGGCGATGCACAGGAACTTGTACTCTTCGCCGTCCACGCTGTAGAGATCGATCTGCGCCGGCAGGTTGCTGCCGGTATTGACCTCTTTGTACATATCCAGCGCGGCGTTCTGCGAATAGCGCAGGTTCTCTTCGATGTAGGTGTTGTACACCCCACGCGACAACGCTTCTTCATCGCCGCCGCCGGTCCAGACGCGCTGGCCCTTTTTGCCGACGATGATCGCCGTGCCGGTGTCCTGGCAGGTCGGTAAAATACCCTTGGCGGCGATTTCTGAGTTACGCAGAAATTGCAGCGCAACGTACTTGTCGTTTTCGCTGGCGTCCGGATCTTTGAGGATATCGGCCACCTGCTGTTGGTGCGCCGGGCGCAGCATGAACGACGCGTCGTGGAACGCATGCTGGGCAAGCAGGGTTAACGCTTCAGGGGCAACTTTCAGTATTTCCTGGCCTTCAAACTCGCTCACGGAAACGTGGTCGCGGCTCAGCAGGTAATATTCGGTATCGTCTTTCTTCAGCGGGAACGGATCTTGATAGTGGAACGGTTTATTCGACATTGATCTCTCACTTGCAACATCAGCTGCGTTAAATTCACACTTGCGGCGCGCGAGGCGGCGCCTTGTCAAAAAACTGCCTTCACCTTACGTATTTTTAATCAGTCAGTTATTGCGCCAAATCGCAAAATAACCGCTCTTTGCGTAAGGGATTGCCACAGGCGGCGTTTCAACCTTGCTCGGTGAGAACTGCGGGTACAGGCTCATCATGCACGCTTTATTATCCCGCAGTTAACACATTGATTACAATCCATCGGTGGCGATCGCTTTATCAATGTGGCGAAAAAGCGCCGGATGCGATTTGCGCCGGTGCGTATTGTCAGCCGCCGCGCCATTGCTTAAGCTAGCCGCAATGAACAAACCGAGAATCCCCATCGCGCTGCAACAAGCGGTGATGCGCTGCCTGCGAGAAAAGCTGCAGTTGGCCCGCCGGCATTTTGCCGTCGAGTTCCCCGAACCCAGCATCGTCTATCAGCAACGCGGCACCAGCGCGGGCACCGCCTGGCTGCAAAGCTGGGAAATCCGCCTGAACCCGGTGCTGCTGCTGGAAAACCAACAGCCGTTTATCGATGAAGTGGTGCCGCACGAACTGGCGCACCTGCTGGTGTTTCGCCAATTCGGCCGGGTGGCGCCGCACGGCCGCGAATGGCGCTGGATGATGGAAAGCGTGCTGCTGACGCCCGCCAGCCGCACTCACCGTTTCGAAACCGCCTCGGTGCAAAGCAAGACCTTCCCCTACCGCTGCGCCTGTGGGCAGCACCAGCTCACCATTCGCCGCCATAACCGCGTGCTGCGCGGCGAAAGCGAATACCGCTGCCGCCGGTGCGGCGAAAAACTGAAATTTCTTGCTAGCGAGAACCTTTAGTTAAACGATTTATACGTTAAAACAAGCAAATATCGCCATTTGCCACTACCGGCAAGTTCCGTTACCCTGCCTGCTTTTCCAATTTTGAGCTGTTTTGGAATATGCTTCGCAGAATTTTGTTTATGGCGGTTTTCGCCGCAGGCGCCGTACAGGCGCACGGCATCAATAACTTCTCTCAGGCCAAAGCGGCGGCGGCCAAGATTAACCGGGATGCGCCGGGCAGCTTTTACTGCGGCTGCCGCATCGACTGGCAAGGCAAGAAGGGCATCCCGGATCTCGCCGGCTGCGGCTATCAGGTGCGTAAAAACGCCCAGCGCGCGCAGCGCATCGAGTGGGAACACGTGGTGCCGGCCTGGCAGTTCGGCCACCAACTGCAGTGCTGGCAAGACGGCGGACGCAAAAACTGCAATAAGGACGCCACCTATCGCCAGATAGAAACCGATCTGCACAACCTGCAGCCGGCGATCGGCGAAGTGAACGGCGACCGCAACAACTTCATGTACAGCCAATGGAACGGCGGCGCAGGCCAATACGGGCAGTGCCCAATGAAGGTGGACTTCAAGAATAAACAGGCGGAGCCGCCCGCCCGCGCCCGCGGCGCCATTGCCCGCACCTACTTCTACATGCGCGATCGCTACCAGCTGCGGCTGTCACGCCAGCAAACCCAACTGTTCGAGGTGTGGAACCGGCAATATCCGGTGAGCCAATGGGAATGTCAGCGTGAAGCACGTATCGCCAAGGTGCAGGGCAACCACAACCCCTATATTCAACAGGCTTGTCAGCAGCGGAAAAGCTAACCTACTATAGCCTTTATCTTTCATGGCGCCGCCAACCCGCGGCGCCGTTTCGTCAGGATCAGACTACCCATGCGCATACCCCGCATTTACCATCCGCAGCCGTTGACCGACCGGGCAGAGATCGCCCTCAGCGAGGACGCCGCCAACCACGTCGGGCGCGTGCTGCGCATGAGCGCCGGCCAGGCGCTGCAGCTGTTCGACGGCAGCAACCAGGTGTTCGACGCCGAGATAGTCCGGGTGGACAAAAAGAGCGTGCTGGTGCGCCTCGGCGACGGCCGCGTGGAGGACATCGAATCGCCGCTCAACCTGCATCTGGGCCAGGTGATCTCGCGCGGCGAGAAGATGGAGTTCACCATTCAGAAATCCATAGAGCTGGGCGTCAACGTCATTACCCCGCTATTTTCCGAGCGCTGCGGCGTCAAACTGGACGGCGAGCGTCTGGCGAAGAAAATCCAGCAATGGCAAAAGATCGCCATCGCCGCCTGCGAACAGTGCGGCCGCAACCGCATTCCCGAAATCCGCGAGGCGATGTCGCTGGAGGCCTGGTGCGCCGAGCAGGACGGCAGCCTGAAGCTCAACCTGCATCCGCGCGCCAGCCACAGCATCAACACGCTGCCGCAGCCGGTAGACCGCGTCCGCCTGCTGATCGGCCCGGAAGGCGGTTTGTCCGTCGACGAAATCGCCATGACCACCGACCACGGATTTACTGATATTCTGTTGGGACCACGCGTTCTGCGTACCGAAACCACAGCGCTCACCGCCATTACCGCTCTGCAGGTCCGCTTCGGCGACCTGGGTTAAAGGAGAAAAGATGATTAAGCTCGGCATCGTGATGGACCCTATCGATTCCATCAACATCAAGAAAGACACCAGCTTCGCCATGCTGCTCGAAGCGCAGCGCCGCGGTTACGAATTGCACTACATGGAGATGAACGATCTCTATCTGCACGCCGGTGACGGGCGCGCCCGCACCCGCCTGCTGAGCGTGAAGGAAGACAAGGAGAGCTGGTTCAGCTTCGGCGCCGAGCAGGATCTGGCGCTGCACGATCTGGACGTGATCCTGATGCGCAAGGATCCGCCGTTCGATACCGAATACATCTACGCGACCTACATTCTGGAACGCGCCGAAGTCAAAGGCACGCTGGTGGTCAACAAGCCGCAAAGCCTGCGTGACTGCAACGAGAAGCTGTTCACCGCCTGGTTCTCGGAACTGACGCCGGATACGCTGGTCAGCCGCAGCGCCGCGCACATCCGCAAATTCCACCAGCAGCACGGCGACATCATCCTGAAACCGCTGGACGGCATGGGCGGCGCGTCTATCTTCCGCGTGAAGCAGGACGATCCTAACCTGTCGGTGATCATCGAAACCCTGACCGAACACGGCAGCCGTTTCTGCATGGCGCAGAACTTCCTGCCGGCGATCAAGGACGGCGACAAGCGCATCCTGGTGGTGGACGGCGAGCCGGTGCCTTACTGCCTGGCGCGCATTCCGGCGCAGGGTGAGACCCGCGGTAACCTGGCGGCCGGCGGCCGCGGCGAAGCGCGCCCGCTGAGCGAAAGCGACTGGAAAATCGCCCGCGCCGTCGCCCCGACGCTGAAAGAGAAAGGGCTGATCTTCGTCGGCCTGGACGTGATCGGCGATCGCCTGACCGAAATCAACGTCACCAGCCCAACCTGCGCGCGCGAGATCGAGGCGGCATTCCCGATTTCGATTACCGGCATGCTGATGGACGCCATTGAAAAGCGCCTGGCGGCGAAGTAATGCGTCATGCGGGCGGCATGCCGCCCGCTATCCTGTATCGCGCCCGCCAAAGCCCGCCTTTCCGGCAGCGGCTTGAAAGGCGGCGGGTATAGCCGCATACTGGCGGCTGTTTATTTTCTCACCCATTGATTACCTTATACTAACGCCATGAATTTACAGCACCATTTTCTGATCGCCATGCCAACGCTGCAGGATCCTCGCTTCAAGCGCTCGGTGATTTACATTTGCGAGCACAATGAAGAAGGCGCCATGGGTTTGGTGATCAATAAACCGGTGGAGCAGTTCACGGTAGCCACGGTGCTGAGCAAGCTGAAGATCATGCCGCCTGCGCGCGATCCGGCCATCAGCCTGGACAAGCCGGTGTTCGCCGGCGGCCCCCTGGCGGACGATCGCGGATTTATCCTGCATACGCCGCGCCACGGCTTTGGCGCCAGCATTCAAATTTCCCCCAACACCATGATCACCACCTCGAAAGACGTGCTGGAAACGCTCGGCACGCCGGAGCAACCGGACGACGTGCTGGTGGCGCTGGGTTATGCGGGTTGGGAAAAGGGCCAGTTGGAGCAGGAAGTATTGGAAAACGCCTGGCTGACCATCGAAGCCAACACCGACATTTTGTTCCGCACGCCGATCGCCAGCCGCTGGCGCGAGGCGGGGAACCTTTTGGGTATCGACATTCGCAGCATCGCCAACCACGCAGGACACGCCTGATGAGTAACCGCACCATTATCGCCTTCGACTTTGGCACCAAAAGCATCGGCGCGGCCGTCGGCCAGGAGTTGACCGGCAGCGCCCGCGCCCTGCCGGCTTTCAAAGCGCAGGACGGTTCGCCGGACTGGCTGAAAATCGAAAAACTGCTGAAGGAGTGGCAGCCGGATTTGGTGGTGGTCGGCCTGCCGCTGAACATGGACGGCACCGAACAGCCCGTTACCGCCCAGGCGCGCAAGTTCGCCAACCGCCTGCACGGCCGCTTCGGCATCCAGATCGATCTGCATGACGAGCGTCTGAGCACCGTGGAGGCGCGCGCCAACCTGTTCGATCGCGGCGGCTTCCGCGCGCTTGATAAAGGCAGCGTGGATTCCGCCTCCGCGGTGGTTATCCTCGAAAGCTGGTTCGAACGGCAGCTGGGCTAAACGCCCGTTCCCTCCCCCGCGCAGTCCCCCAACACACCGGCGTCGATCCGCTGCTGCAAACCTTGCTCAAAGGTTTGCATGCCGGACTGCGCGCCGGTTTGCAACACGCTCGCCAACTGATGCGTTTTCCCTTCACGGATCAGGTTGCTGACCGCCGCCGTCGCCGTCAGCACTTCAAAGATCGCCACTCGTCCGCCGCCGGGGCGCCTCATCAGCTTTTGCGCGATCACCGCTTGCAGGCTGCCCGCCAGCTGGGCGCGCACGTAGGGTTTCTCTTCCGCCGGAAACACGTCCACCAGCCGTTCTACCGCCTGCGGCGCGCTGCGGGTATGCAGCGTCGCCAGCACCAGGTGGCCGGTCTCCGCCGCAGTGAGCGCCAGCCGGATGGTGGCGGTATCGCGCAGCTCGCCCAGCAGGATCACATCCGGATCTTCGCGCAGCGCGGCGCGCAACGCCGCATCGAAGCTGTGGCTGTCGCGGCCGATCTCCCGCTGCTGGATCAGCGATCGCCGGCTGCGGTGCAGGAACTCGATCGGATCTTCCAGCGTCAAAATATGCCGCTGCTGGTGCCGGTTGATCTCGTCGATCATCGCCGCCAGCGTGGTGGACTTGCCGCTGCCGGTGGCGCCGGTGACCAGGATCAATCCGTCGGCGCGCCGCAGCAGCGCCGGGACGATGGCCGGCGCCGCCAGCTCGGCAAGCGAAGGCGATTGCCCGGCGATACGCCGCAACGCGAGAGAAATCCCCGCGCTTTGTTGAAAAACGTTGGCGCGCAACCGCTCCCCGCTCGGCCTGTGCAACGCCAGATCGACCTGCCCCAGCCGCCGCAGGCTCTCGCGCTGCTGCGCATTCAGCAATCCATCGCAGAGGGCCTGCACGCCTTGCGCCGTCAGCGTTGGCGCCGCCGCCAGCGGCTGCAGTTCACCGTCGATGCGCAACATCGGCGGATGACCGGCACAAAGGTGCAGATCGGAAGCATTATGCTTTACACTAAGGGCCACGAATTCATCGATATCCATATCACTCTCCCGGGTCAATAATGAGCACTATCCAACAGAACCTGCAGGATGTCAGAAACCGCATCGCGGCCGCCGCGCAAAACTGCGCACGGGCGCCGGAAGACGTTGCTCTGCTTGCAGTCAGCAAAACCAAACCTGTGGCGGCGATCGAAGAAGCCATCGCCGCCGGCCAGCGCGCCTTCGGCGAGAACTACGTGCAGGAAGGGGTTGACAAGATCCGGCATTTCGCCGAGTCGTCGCAGGGCGGTGAGTTGGTGTGGCACTTTATCGGCCCGCTGCAATCCAATAAGAGTCGGCTGGTGGCGGAACATTTCGCCTGGTGTCATACCGTGGATCGGCTGCGCATCGCCCAGCGCCTGAGCGATCAGCGCCCGGCCGACATGCCGCCGCTCAACGTGCTGATTCAAATCAACATCAGCGATGAGCAGAGCAAATCCGGCATCGCGTTGAACGAACTGCCGGCGTTGGCCGACGCGATCGCGGCGCTGCCGAATCTGGCGCTGCGCGGCCTGATGGCCATCCCGGCGCCGGAAACGGATTATCAGCGGCAGTTGGCGGTATTCAGCCGGATGAACGACGCATTTCTCGCCCTGCGTCAGCGTTATCCGCAGGCCGATACGCTGTCGATGGGCATGACGGACGATATGGCGGCGGCGATCGCCGCAGGCAGCACCCTGGTGCGCATCGGCACCGCAATTTTTGGCGCCCGCGACTACTCGCAGGCCTGACAAACAGACGAGGGATTTGATGCAACATCGCAAGATTACCTTTATCGGCGCCGGCAACATGGCGCGTGCAATCATCGCCGGCCTGGTCGCGGGCGGCTATCCGGCCAAATCCATCAGCGTCTGCGCCCCTTCGCCGAAAAACCGTGACGCGCTGGCGGCGGACTACGGCATCGTCAGCAGCGGCGACAACGTCGCCTGCGCGCGTGAAGCCGACGTCGTGGTGCTGGCGGTCAAACCGCAGATGATGGCCGACGTGTGTCAGCCGCTGCGCGAACAGGTCGATTTCGGCGGCAAACTGGTGCTGTCGATCGCCGCCGGTATTCAGGTCAGCCGTTTCTATCAGCTGCTCGGCGACCAACTGGACATCGTGCGCATCATGCCCAACACCCCGTCGCTGGTCGGCAAGGGCATGAGCGGGCTGTACGCGCCGGCGCAGGTCAGCCAACAGGATCGCGACTACACCGGCGATTTAATGGCCTCGATCGGTAAAGTTTGCTGGGTAGATGACGAAAATGGCATCAACGGCGTGATCGCCGCCGCGGGCAGCGCCCCGGCTTATTTCTTCCTGTTTATGGAAGCGATGCAAAAAGAGGCCGAACGCATGGGCTTCGACAGCCAGACCGCGCGCGATCTGGTGCAGCAAGCCGCTTCCGGCGCCGCCGCGCTGGTTGAAGCCAACCCGGATACGCCGCTGGGCACGCTGCGCGAGCAGGTGACCTCCAAAGGCGGCACCACCGCCGAAGCGCTGCGGGTGTTCAACGAACGCCAACTGCCGGAAACCGTGGCGCAAGCGATGCAGGCCGCCGTTTCCCGTGCGCAAGAAATGGAAAAATTATTTTAAATAACCCCGAGTTAAGGAGAAGGACCACTTCATGCTAACGCTGACTTTCCTGGTCAAGACCGTTATTGATCTGTACGTGATGGTGCTGTTGCTGCGCATTTGGATGCAATGGACGCGCACCGATTTTTACAACCCGTTCTCGCAGTTTGTGGTGAAGATCACCCAACCGGTGGTCGGCCCGCTGCGCCGCATCATCCCATCGCTTGGGCCTATCGACAGCGCTTCGCTGCTGCTGGCGTTCCTGCTGATGACCATCAAGTACCCGCTGCTGCTGCTGATACAAAGCCACGCGCTGTCGCTCAGCCCGTATAACCTGCTGTTCGGCCTGATCTCGCTGGTTAAGTCCGCCGGCTACCTGATCTTCTGGGTGATGATCATTCGTGCGCTGATGAGCTGGGTAAGCCAGGGCCGCAGCCCGATCGACTACGTGATGTACCAACTGACCGAACCGTTGATGGCGCCGATCCGTCGCATCATCCCGGCGATGGGCGGCATCGATTTTTCCGCCATGGTAGTGATCCTGATCCTCTATCTGATCAACTACCTGGGCATGGATGTGTTCGGCGAGATCTGGTTCCTGCTGTGAGTGCAGTCACTCCCGTGCTGGACGGGCTGGCGATCAGGCTATATATTCAGCCGAAAGCCAGCCGCGACCAAATTATCGGCTTGCATGGCGACGAGCTGAAAGTCGCCATCACCGCCCCGCCGGTCGACGGCCAAGCCAACGCCCATTTGATCAAGTTTATCGCCAAGCAGTTCAAAGTGGCGAAAAGCAACGTCACCATCGAGAAAGGCGAACTGGGGCGGCATAAACAGTTACGCATCGTGAATCCGCAACAGATCCCCGCCGTGGTCGCGGCGCTCATCGAATAATTTTCAAGGTAGTCATTATGCAAAAAGTCGTTCTTGCCACCGGTAACCCGGGCAAAGTGCGCGAACTCGCCGACCTGTTGGCCGATTTCGGCCTGGACGTGGTCGCGCAAACCGATCTGGGCGTGGAGTCCGCCGAAGAAACCGGCCTGACGTTTATCGAAAACGCCATTCTGAAAGCGCGCCATGCAGCACAGGTCACCGGCCTGCCGGCGATCGCCGACGACTCCGGTCTGGCGGTAGATGCGCTGGGCGGCGCGCCGGGCATCTACTCCGCGCGCTACGCCGGTGAAGACGCCGACGATCGGCAGAACCTCGACAAGCTGCTGGCGGCGATGAAAGACGTGGCGCCGGGCCGGCGCGGCGCGCAATTTCACTGCGTGCTGGTCTATCTGCGCCATGCGCAAGATCCGACGCCGCTGGTGTTTCACGGCAGCTGGGCCGGTGAAATCACCGAACAGGCCGCCGGTGAAGGCGGTTTCGGTTACGATCCTATCTTTTACGTGCCGGAGCTGGGCCGCACCGCCGCCGAGCTGAGCCGCGACGAGAAGCGGGCGATTTCGCACCGCGGCAAGGCGCTGAAGCTGATGTTGGAAGCCATGCGCAATGCTTAAGCTGCCCCCGCTGAGTCTCTACATCCACATCCCGTGGTGCGTGCAGAAATGCCCGTACTGCGACTTCAACTCCCATGCGCTGAAGGGTGACGTGCCGCATCAGGAGTATGTCGATCATCTGTTGGCGGATCTGGATGCCGACCTGCCGCTGGCCGGCGGCCGGGAAATCAGCACTATCTTTATCGGCGGCGGCACCCCCAGCCTGCTGAGCGCCGAGGCGATGCAAGCCTTGCTGGACGGCGTGCGGGCGCGCATTCGCGTCGCCGACGACGCCGAAATCACCATGGAAGCCAATCCCGGCACCGTGGAGGCCGATCGCTTCAGCGGCTACCAGCGCGCCGGCGTCAACCGCATCTCCATCGGGGTGCAAAGCTTCAGCGCCGAGAAGCTGAACCGTCTGGGGCGCATCCACGGCCCGGAAGAAGCCAAACGCGCGGCGACGCTGGCGACCGGCCTCGGCCTGCGCAGCTTCAACCTCGATCTGATGCACGGCCTCCCGGATCAGTCGCTGGAAGAGGCGCTGGACGATCTGCGCCAGGCTATCGCCCTCAATCCGCCGCACCTGTCGTGGTATCAGCTGACCATCGAGCCGAACACCCTGTTCAGCTCGCGCCCGCCGGTTTTGCCGGACGACGATGCGCTGTGGGACATCTTCGAGCGCGGCCACCAGTTGCTGAGCGCCGCCGGCTATCAGCAGTATGAAACCTCGGCCTACGCCAAGCCGGGCTACCAATGCCAGCACAATCTCAACTACTGGCGCTTCGGCGACTATCTGGGGATCGGCTGCGGCGCGCACGGCAAGGTGACCTTCAGCGACGGACGCATCCTGCGCACCGCCAAGACCAAGCACCCGCGCGGCTTTATGCGCGGCGACTACATGGACAAGCAGCATGAGGTGGCGGCGGCGGATCGGCCGTTCGAATTCTTCATGAACCGCTTCCGCTTGCTGGAAGCCGCGCCGCGCGCCGACTTCGCCAACTACACCGGGCTGACGGAAAGCGTCATTCGCCCGCAGCTGGACGAAGCGCTGGCCAAAGGCTATCTGGAAGAAACCGCGGAGCACTGGCAGATCACCGAGAAGGGCAAACTGTTCCTCAACTCGCTGCTGGAACTGTTCCTGGCGGACGACGAGTAAAAAAAAGCGCTGAATGATCAGCGCTTTTTTATTGGTGTTAATCCGGGTAAAACGTCTGAGACAGAATCTGCTGAGTTTCCCAGATGCCGTTTTCCGGATACACATCCAGCCCGGTTTCGGCCGTGGCGAGCGCAACGGCCTTCGACCAGACGACATCCAGCCAATCGGCATCGCTCAGTTTACCTTTTAGGCTGGGCGACTCTTTCAAGCTGTAAAGCACCTCTTTGCGCTGCGCTTTAATCGTTCTTTCCCAGCTGGTTCCGCGCCTGGCCGGCTGATATTTCCATTTAAGCAAATGTGCAATCAGCACCGTCATCCGGCTAGCAAGTTCCCTTTGCTCGCTCTTCCCCACGTCCTCAATCTCCTCGGCGATCTTTTCAATATCGATCTCAGACAATTTTCCGGAGCGCAAAAGAGCGGCCTGTTCATTTGCCCAGGCAACAACATCGGTTTCGTAACGTGTATGGCTCATAGCGTCCTCCGTAAACATCCATAAATCTGTACGTAGTTTGATCAGTCTGTCAGATAAGCTTCAGAAGGTCAAAAAACGGTCTACCAAGAAGATTCTTAAATCACTTCAACGCGTTAAGCAGATCCTTGCGCTGGGTTTCCAGTGCGGTGACGCGGTTGCACACGTCATGACCGAAGTTCTGGAAGTCCTGTTCCTGGTTGTTCCATTCGTTCTGGATCGCCTTCTGCAAGCCGCCCAAATTGCCCATGATCGCCTGCAGCGGGTTGCCGCCGCTGTTGGCGGCCTGTTTGACGCCCATCTCGTTCAGGCTGTCCTGCAGCACGCCGCCCATGCTCTGCTGCACGATGTTGCGGCCATCCTGTTCCACTTGGTCAATCGCCTTGTGGTGGAAGGTCAGGCCGTCGCTGCGGTGCTCGATGATGCGGTTCATCTGCTGTTTCAGCTGGCCATTCAGGGTGGTCAGCCGGTTGCGCACGTTGCTGTTGCTGCCCAGCTCTTTGACGATCACCTTATCCAGCGCTGCGCGGGCTTTCTCCAGGTGTTTCTGCGCGCCGTCGTCGATCCACGGCAGCTGCTTGCGCAGCGCGCTCTGGTAACTGAAGGCTTTCTGCCGCTGGCTGTCGCTCAGGCTCAGCGCCTGACCGTTGCGGATCACGTCACCATCCGGCGAAATTTGCAGGTCGCCGCTGGCGCCTTTCACCTGCACGCTCTGCGGGCTGATGATCACATCGTCCTGGGGTTTAACGCTGCATTGGTACTCGGCGTGGGCCTGCGCGGCAGTCGCCGCCAGCAGCAGTAAGGCTAACCCGGTTTTCTTCAACATAGCTTCTCCTGACTCCCATCCAGATTGGGATTAAAAAATCGAACGACCGATACGTTGAGACAACAGTTCCAGCGCCGCAGTTCCCGCCAGCGAGTTGCCGGAAGCATCCAGCTCCGGCGACCAGACGACGATCGACAATTCGCCCGGCACGATGGCCACGATGCCGCCGCCCACGCCGGACTTGCCCGGCATCCCCACCCGATAGGCGAATTCGCCGGCGCCGTCGTACATGCCGCTGGTCATCATCAGGGCGTTGATCTGCCGGGCCTGCAGCGGGCTGATCACCGTCTCGCCGTTGAGATCGCGGCCGTGATTGGCCAGATAGACGAAGCTGCGCGCCAGCTCCACGCAGCTCATGCGCAGCGCACAGTAGTGGAAATAGGTTTGCAGCACGGTGATCACGTCGTTCTCGAAGTTGCCGAACGACTTCATCAGATAGGCGATGGCCGCATTGCGATCGGAGTGTTCGAACTCGGAGCGCGCCACCCGCAGGTCATAGGCCAGGTCGTCTTCGCCGGCCAGCTGGCGCACCACCTCCAGCATGCGCTGTTTGGGGGCGCTGAGCCGGGTTTGCAGCATGTCGCACACCACCAGCGCGCCGGGGTTGATAAACGGATTGCGCGGTTTGCCCTGCTCCATCTCCAGCTGCAGCAGCGAATTGAACGGCAGGCCGGAAGGCTCTTTGCCGACGCGCCGCCAGATCTCATGCTCCTGATAGCGCGTCAGCGCCAGCGTCAGACTCAGCACTTTGGAGATCGACTGGATGGAGAAGCGCTCCGCGGCGTCGCCGGCCTGGAACAGTTCGCCATCCACCGTACACACGGCGAGCGCCAGCCGATCGGCGGGCACTTCCGCCAACGCCGGGATGTAGTCGGCCACTTTTCCCTGGCCAATCAGCGGGCGCACCTGTTGCAGGATCTCTTCCAGCAACGCGTTATCCAATGTTGTTACCACCTCGGTCACACTCCGGGCAAAACAAAGGCGCCGTTAAGGCACCTTAAATCCATCCCCGTCATACTTGAATCCGCATCTGTGTTGGCTGCGAGCGCTCACCCCAGTCACTTACTGAAGTAAGCTCCTGGGGACTCACCCTCTTGCCGCCGTGATGCGAATCCAATTATTTAGGGGGAAATAAGCGGCGCGAAGCCGCGCTCATCGGGCAAGCGCGATCAATCCCACCAGATATCGAACAGATCGCTGACCTTAACGTCGGTCAGTTTGCGCGCTTCCAGCCAGTTTTTCACCAGTTCGCGATGCTCGTCGGTGCAGTGGCCGATCTTCTGCAGGCAGATCAAACCTTCCCACTGCAGGTAGCCGCTGCCGTCAAACGCCAGACCGTTCGGCTCGATCACTTCATCGATGAAGGTATCCAGCGTGCTGTCGATATCTTCCACCGACGTGCCTTCGGCGAAGCGCCAGGCTACGGAGAAACCCAACTCCTGAAATTCTTCAATGTGCAACTTTTTACGTAAACGACGACTGCGGTTCTTAGCCATTATTCTTTCCTCTCAAACATCAAGTCCCAAACGCCATGTCCCAGGCGCTGGCCGCGTAATTCAAATTTCGTCAGTGGGCGCGAATCCGGACGCGGCACATAATCATTATCGCTGGAAAGATTACGGTAGCCTGCGACCCCGTTCATAACCTCTAACATATGTTCCGCATAAGGTTGCCAATCGGTGGCCATGTGGAAGACGCCGCCGGTCTTCAGCTTGCACAGCACCAGTTCGACAAACGGCGTTTGCACGATGCGGCGCTTGTTGTGGCGCGCCTTGTGCCACGGATCGGGGAAGAACAGCTGCACCATGTCCAGCGAGCCGTCCGGGATCATGTTTTCCAGCACTTCAACCGCATCGTGGCACATTACGCGCAGGTTGCTCAGCTTCGCCTCATGGGCGTCGGCCAGGCAGGCGCCCACGCCCGGCGAGTGTACTTCGATCCCTAAAAAGTTCTGCTGCGGGTTGTTGCCCGCCATGGTCACCAGCGAGGCGCCCATGCCAAAACCGATCTCCAGCACCGTCGGCGCTTCGCGGCCGAACAGCGCGGCGAGATCGACAGCGTCAGCCTGATACTCCACGCCCATCACCGGCCAATAGTTCTCCAGCGCGTGCTGCTGGCCTTTGGTCAGCCGCCCCTGGCGGCGGACAAAACTGCGGATACGGCGCATCGCGCGGCCGTTCTCATCAAATTCCGGGGAGATGACGTCATTAATCATAGTGCTTTCTGTCTGTTTGGCTGCCAATTAGGGAAACGCGCATTATGCAAAGATACATTGGTTTAGCAAGTGTTCATCTTCTGTACCCGCCGTGCGGCGTCGGAAAGTTCCGGTTTACAGCATCATGACTCTATGCTGCAATCTCGCTTCATTTTCTGCCGGATAACGACTCTTCATGATGCAAGCACAACAATTCGCACAGGTGGTGCTTGACTGGTACCAGCGCTACGGCCGCAAAACCCTGCCATGGCAGCTGGAGAAAACCGCCTATCAAGTATGGCTCTCCGAAGTGATGTTGCAACAGACCCAGGTTGCCACCGTCATTCCTTATTTTCAGCGCTTTATGGCCCGTTTTCCCAACGTGCGCGCGCTGGCGGAGGCCCCGCTGGACGAAGTGCTGCATCTGTGGACCGGCCTCGGCTATTACGCCCGCGCCCGCAACCTGCACAAAGCGGCGCAGACCATTGTCGCACAGCACGGCGGCGAGTTCCCGACAACCTTCGCAGAAATCGCCGATTTACCGGGCGTCGGCCGCTCCACCGCCGGCGCGGTGCTATCGTTGGCGCTGGGCCAACACTATCCGATCCTCGACGGCAACGTGAAGCGCGTGCTGGCCCGCTGCTACGCGGTGGAAGGCTGGCCGGGCAAAAAAGAGGTCGAAAACCGGCTGTGGAAAATCAGCGAAGAAGTCACCCCGGCCCAGGGCGTCGGCCAGTTCAACCAGGCGATGATGGATCTGGGCGCCATGGTCTGCACCCGCTCCAAGCCCAAGTGTGAGCTCTGCCCGCTCAACGTCGGCTGCCTGTCTTACGCCAACCACAGCTGGGCCAACTACCCCGGCAAGAAGCCCAAGCAGACCCTGCCGGAAAAAACCGCCTACTTCTTATTGCTGCAGCACGGCGACCGCGTGTGGCTGGAGCAGCGCCCGGCGGTGGGCCTGTGGGGCGGCCTGTTCTGCTTCCCGCAGTTCAGCGCGCGCGTGGATTTGGAACTCTGGCTGCAGCAGCGTGGTCTGAAAGGCAAGCGCCTGGAACAGCTGACCGCGTTTCGCCACACGTTCAGCCATTTCCATCTCGATATCGTGCCGATGTGGCTGTCGCTCGACGCGGCGGGCAGCGGCATGGATGAGGGCGCGGGTCTCTGGTATAACTTAGCGCAGCCGCCGTCGGTCGGGCTGGCAGCGCCGGTGGACCGCCTGTTGCAACAGCTGGCGAAGCAGCCCCCGATCCAACAAAACTTATATGGCGATAGCGCCATCGATGAGGAATTAGCATGAGCCGCACCATTTTTTGTACTTTCCTTCAACGCGACGCCGAAGGCCAGGACTTCCAGCTTTATCCCGGCGACGTCGGCAAGCGCATCTACAACGAGATCTCCAAGGAAGCCTGGGGCGAGTGGATGAAGAAGCAGACCATGCTGATCAACGAGAAGAAGCTGAACATGATGAACGTGGATGACCGCAAACTGCTGGAAGAGGAAATGATCAAATTCCTGTTCGAAGGGCACGACGTGCACATCGAAGGCTATACGCCGCCGAGCGAATAACGCTGTTGGGGCCAGGCGCTGGCCCGCTTCAATCCTCTTATACTTCTTCCAAACGGCTTTAAGATGAAGAAAATTTTAGCTTTGCTCGTAATAGCGCCTTTGCTGATCTCCTGTTCCGGCAAAAAAAGTGAAGAAATCAACGAAGCCTGGATCAAAGACACCAACGGCTTCGACATTCTGATGGGCCAATTCGCTCACAACATCGAGAACATCTGGGGTCTGAACGAAGTTCTGATCGCCGGGCCGAAAGACTACGTCAAGTACACCGACCAATACCAAACCCGCAGCCACATCAACTTCGACACCGGCGCCATCACCGTCGAGACCATCGCCACCACCGATCCGGCCGCGCACCTGCGCCAGGCGATCATCAGCACGCTGCTGATGGGTGACGATCCGGGTTCGATCGACCTCTATTCCGACGCCAACGATATCCAGATCAGCAAAGAGCCGTTCCTGTACGGCCAGGTGCTGGATAACAAAGGGGCGCCGATCCGCTGGGAATGGCGCGCGGCGCACTTCGCCGATTACCTGCTGCAGACCAAGCTGCAAAAACGCACCTCCGGCCTGCACGTCATCTACTCGGTCACCATCCAACTGGTGCCGAACCACCTGGACAAACGTGCGCATAAATATCTGCCGATGGTGCGCAAGGCGTCGGAAAAATATGGCGTGGACGAGTCGCTGATCCTGGCTATCATGCAGACCGAATCGAGCTTCAACCCGTATGCGGTGAGCGGTTCGGACGCGCTGGGCCTGATGCAGGTGGTGCAGCACACCGCCGGTAAGGATGTGTTCCAGATGCGCGGTAAATGGGGCACCCCGAGCCGCAGCTACCTGTTCGATCCGGAGAACAACATCGATACCGGCACCGCCTACCTGGCGATCCTGCAGAACAACTACCTGGGCGGCATTCAGAACCCGACCTCGCGCCGCTATGCGGTGATCACCGCTTACAACGGCGGCGCCGGCAGCGTGCTGCGGGTGTTCTCCAGCGACAGAACGCGCGCGGTGGGCATCATCAACGGCATGCAGCCGGGCGACGTGTACCAAACGCTGACCACCAAGCACCCGGCAGCCGAGTCGCGCCGCTATCTGGTGAAAGTGAATACCGCGCAGAAGAGCTACCGCAGAAAGTAGCGCTTCCCGCGTGGATAGAAGAAGGGCCGGTGCGAACCGGCCCTTTTTTCATGGCTTGATCATATAGCCGAAGATGCGCTTCCAGCCGTGATCTTTTTTCTCGATGTAGACCCCCTGCAGCTCCGGCGAGAAGCCCGGCAGGCGGTTGATGCCCTCCTCGAGCGCCAGGAAGTAGCGCTGCACCGCGCCGCCCCACACTTCGCCCGGCACCACGCACAGCACGCCCGGCGGATACGGCAGGGCCCCTTCCGCCGCGATGCGCCCTTCCGCCTGGCCGATCGGCACCAGCTCGACGTTGTCGCGGATAAACTCCACGTTGGCGTCCTGCGGGTTCATCACCACCGGCGGGAAATGATCCTGACGGAACATCTCCTTTTGCAGCTGCTTAACGTCAAAGCTGACGTACAGATCGTGCATCTCCTGGCACAGCCGGCGAATGCTGTAGCCGCGGTAACGCTGCTCGTTCTTGCGGTACACCGTCGGCAGCACCACGCTCAGCGGCGCATCCTCTTCGACATAGCGTTCGAACTGCGCCAGCATCTCCACCAGCTGTTCCATCTTGGCCGGGTTCTCCGCCGGGGTAAGCAGGAACAGGATCGAGTTGAGATCGCACTTCTCCGGCACGATGCCGTTCTCGCGCAGAAAGTTGGCCAGAATGGTGGCCGGCACGCCGAACTCGGTGTATTGGCCGGTCGCGGCGTCAATCCCCGGCGTGGTCAGCAGCAGCTTGCACGGATCGACCAAATACTGATCCTGGGCGTAACCTTCGAAGCCGTGCCACGTCTCCCCCGGTACGAAGGTGAAGAAGCGCGCGTCGTTGGCGATCAGATCGGTATCGTAATCCTGCCAGTCCTTGCCCGCCACCTGCAGCGGAATAAACGGCTTCAGCTGCGAGCAGCGCGTGAGCAGCTGTTTGCGCGTCTCGATGCCCAGCTTGACGCAGTCCATCCACATGCGGCGCCCGGCGGGGCCGGCGTGCATCTTGGCGTTGACGTCCAGCGCGGCGAACAGCGGATAGAACGGGCTGGTCGACGCATGCAGCATGAATGCGTTGTTCAGATGCTTATGGTTGCAGTGGCGCTTTTGCCCTTTGATATGGTCGTCTTTCTTATGGATCTGCGACGTCTGCGAGAACCCCGCCTGCTGTTTATGCACCGACTGGGTGACGAAAATGCCCGGATCGTGTTCGTCCAGCTCCAGCAGCAACGGCGAACACTCTTTCAGCATCGGGATAAAACCTTCGTAGCCCACCCAGGCGGAGTCGAACAGGATGTAATCGCACAGGTGGCCGATGGTGTCGATCACCTGGCGAGCGTTGTAAATCGTGCCGTCGTAGGTGCCAAGCTGAATGATCGCCAGCCGGAACGGCCGCGCCGCCGTGGCCTTCTCCGGCGCCACCTCGCGGATCTGCTCGCGCAGGTAGCGCTCGTCGAAGCAGCGCGCATCGATGCCGCCGATAAAGCCGAACGGGTTGCGGGCGGTTTCCAGATACACCGGCGTGGCGCCGGCCTGGATCAGCGCCCCGTGGTGATTGGATTTGTGGTTGTTGCGATCGAACAGCACCAGATCGCCACGGGTCAGCAGCGCGTTGGTCACCACCTTGTTGGCCGCCGAGGTGCCGTTGAGCACGAAGTAGGTTTTATCAGCGTTGAACACCCGCGCCGCATGCTTTTGCGCATCCTTGGCCGAGCCTTCGTGGATCAGCAGATCGCCCAGCTTAACGTCGGCGTTGCACATGTCGGAACGGAAAAGGGTTTCACCGTAGAAATCGAAAAACTGCCGGCCGGCCGGGTGCTTGCGGAAGAACTCGCCGCCCTGATGTCCTGGACACGCAAAGGTCGAATTCTCCATCTCGACGTAGGTCTTCAGCGTTTTGAAGAACGGCGGCAGCAGCGCCTGCTCGTAGGCGTCGGCAGCGGCCTCCAGCTGCGCCATGTAGAATGGCTTGCTGGCGCCGGCCAGCAGCGCAAAGACCCCGCTGACAAACGGCAGATAATCCGGGGAAAGATGCTCGTCCCCTTCCACCGCCACGAAGGTCGGAATATCGAACCCCGTCGCCTGCAAGCGCGCCAGAATGCCGGCATCCACGTCGGCGACCGACACCACCACTGCCGCCACGTCGGTGTAGTCCGTCTGCTCTACGCGCACGATCTGGCGCAGCGTCTCAATGGTGGCGACCAGGCTGGCGCTGGTTGCGATTTTCAATTCTTTCATCATGCTGACTCTCAAACGGTGAAGGATGAGGGTGTGCCACCGGCACGGTAATGAGATAACGCGGTTATCCCGGTAAAAGCGATACCCGGGCACGGCAGCATAAGCGGCGTGCGTGACCGCCTCATGATCGGGGACCATCAGGCAGCTATCGGGGGAACTGGTCTTGGCAGCGTCCGACAGGCATCAGTAAAATCAGGGCCGCAGCGCTGGCTTTACGCATGCCTAACAGCGAGCATCAGGCGGCCTTACCGCATGATCGGCAGGCGTATTCGGACGGATGGCGTTCGGAGCAAGCAAAGACGGAACGGTGGCGGCGTCAGAGGTCTGGTGCGCGACAGCGCTTGAGCGACAAAACCAGTCATGCCAATAACCCTCTGACTTATAAGAAGCGGGAACACCGTCAGGGAACGGAGAGTGCTAAAATTTGCGCAATGATTGCATGATTCGTTACGAGGTTCAAGCGAGAATCATCTGGGTTGAGCTTGCGTTAACGCAAGCATAAATTATTGTTACTTAACAATAAACATGAAAAACAACATTGATAAAGTGGTATAAATACACGTTTTTTATGCATATTTATTGGGTGCCGATATCGCCACAGGCTCTAGCGCCTCGGGTTCGCTGCCTGAAAATAGAGCAACCGATCGGCTTTGTGACAGAAAGCGATTGACGCCATCCGACCAATACGGTTTAATGCGCCCCGTTGCCCGGATAGCTCAGTCGGTAGAGCAGGGGATTGAAAATCCCCGTGTCCTTGGTTCGATTCCGAGTCCGGGCACCATATTCAGAAGAACCCGCCTATGGCGGGTTTTTCGCTTTCTGGGGTACGGACTCTCCATCGAACTGCGTTCGATTATTCGGCCAAAGGCCTCACCCTACGGGCCAGCGCTAAAGCGCTGTTCAACGCGGCGCCAGCGCCGGTTGTCCGAGTCCGGTCGCCCTATTCAGAGAACCCAGCCTATGGCTGGGTTTTTGCTTTGCAGGGACAGGACTCTCCATCGAACTGCGTTCGATTATTCGGCCAAAGGCCTCACCCTGCGGGCCAGCGCTAAAGCGCTGTTCAACGCGGCGCCAGCGCCGGTTATCCGAGTCCGGGCACCATATTTAGAAGAACCCGCCTATGGCGGGTTTTTCGCTTTCTGAGATACGGACTCTCCATCGAACTGCGTTCGATTATTCGGCCAAGGGCCTCACCCTGCGGGCCAGCTCTAAAGCGCTGTTCAACGCGGCGCCAGCGCTGAGACCTTGAATACCGAGCAGAAGTGCTCCTGTTCCTATCTCTTTAACCTAAATCTCGGCCTTTATATTCGCAGTCTTAATTGATGCCCGCCCCCTGCCCTGTGTTTACGGCACTGTATTATTTCCATTTGCGCCATAACCCAACCCTCCTTATTTTCGCCGTCATTTGAATTAATACGCAAACACGGGATACCATTAATGTTTTCATTCTGCGCCTGATAAAAACCCACAGCCACAAACCGATAAAAACATTAAATAACAATCAATTAAACAGAGCCCCATCACATAATCCCCTGCCGTTATTAAAAATAAACCAAAAATGCGGTCGGCACTCACCTTGTGATTTTTTGATAAATACCGTCCGTTGCCGCTGCTAATTTACCGACAGGCGTTCTTAAAACATCACATCGGTGAAGATCGTCATATCACCGTAATAGAACGCTTAATTTAGCCTGCTCACCCACTGATATTTTGGCCTTTTTTGGCTCTGGCATTAAACACCCGTTGAGAAAAAACATATGGAATATGGTTTATCAGACAATGGCGAACAGCCGGATCAACATGGCAAGGGCGTCAGCCGCAGAAATGTCTTGCTCGGCCTGGCGTCAACGCTTGTCGCCACCGCATTGGCCGGCGCCCCATTCCTCACGCTGGCGGAACAGCATACCGCCGCGCAAAACCCCCTGCTTTTTGCCCGTTTCTTCGCGCTCTCCCGGCAATTGACAGAACGTCAGGATATTGACCCTGGCATTTCGGCTCGTATTTTCACTGCGTTGAGCCTCGCAAACCCGCAATTCTCATCACAGGTTGAGCGATTAAGCGCACGCGTGAAGGCCGGACAAAGCGCCCGGCAACTTCAGCAAATCGCCGGCCAACTGGGGCTCTCGGCATTGGTCTCGGCCATCGTCACCGCCTGGTATACCGGTACCGTGGGCCAGGGGGCAAACGCCAGTCTCATCGCTTATAAAGATGCCCTGATGTATCGCCCGGTTAAAGACGCCTTGATTGTGCCCACCTATTGCGGCAACGGCCCGCTTTGGTGGACCGCCGCCCCGCCTGAGGTTAACGCCTTACTGCCCTCTGAGAGCTGAATCATGAAAAAACCGGTATTCACGGCTGATGGCGATGCCTCGGCCGATATTGTCATCGTCGGCTCGGGGATCGTCGGCGGCATGATGGCGGACCAGTTGGCCGGCCAAGGCTATTCCGTGCTGGTATTGGAGGCGGGCCTGCGTATCGATCGCGCGCAGGCCGTCGAAAACTGGCGCAATATGCCGTTTGATAACCGTGCGGGCTCCGATTTTCAAGGCTTGTACCCGCAATCAGCCTACGCCACCGCGCCGCTCTATTTTCCGCCAAACGATTATGTCGCGTTAAGTGGCCCAAGCGCGGACAGCTTTAAGCAGGGCTATTTACGCACCGTGGGCGGCACGACCTGGCACTGGGCGGCCTCCTGCTGGCGCCATCTGCCAAACGATTTCAAAATGAAAACGCTGTACGGGGTTGGCCGCGACTGGCCCATCGCCTATGACGATCTCGAGCCCTACTACTGCCGCGCGGAGGAGGCGATTGGCGTCGCCGGCCCAAACGATCCGGCCAAACAATCGCCTTCAGCGCGCAGCAAGCCTTATCCCATGGATATGGTGCCCTGGGCCCACGGAGATACGCGGTTCGCCGAAGTGGTCAACCCGCACGGTTACCGCTCCGTACCGATCCCCCAAGGGCGCAGCACGCGACCATGGCAGGGGCGGCCCACCTGCTGCGGCAACAATAACTGCCAACCTATCTGCCCGATTGGCGCCATGTATAACGGCATCCATCACATCGAACGCGCCGAAATGAAAGGAGCGCTCGTGCTGGCGGAAGCGGTGGCGTACAAAATCGATACCGATGGACAAAATCAGGTTACCGCCGTGCATTGGCTGGACAACCAAAAGCGGTCGCACAAAGCCAGCGCCAGCGCGTTCGTCCTGGCATGCAATGGCATCGAAACCCCGCGCCTGCTGTTGATGGCCGCCAATGCGCAAAACCCGAATGGGATCGCCAACAGCTCCGATCAGGTTGGCCGCAATATGATGGATCACTCCGGCTTTCACTGCACCTTCCTGGCGAAAGAGCCGCTGTGGCCAGGACGCGGCCCGGCGCAGAGCAGCTGTTTGGTCGGCCCGCGCGATGGGGATTTCCGCAAGCATTACTCAGCCAACAAGATGATCCTCAATAACATCAACCGCGTTTTGCCGGCTACGCGTCAGGCCCTGGCGCAGGGCCTGGTGGGGAAAGCGCTGGATGACGAGATCCGCCGCCGCGCGGCGCACGGCGTCGATTTGTCCATCAGTCTGGAACCGCTGCCCGATCCCAATAACCGTCTGACGTTGAGCGCAACGCGCAAAGACGCCCACGGTTTGCCTTGCCCGGACATTTACTATGACGTGGGGGACTATGTGCGAAAAGGGGCTGAAGCGGCGCACCGGCAGCTCAAGCATATTGGCCAATTGTTTGATGCCGATGAATTCAACATCACCACCAGCCTGAATGCCAATAATCACATTATGGGCGGCACCATCATGGGCAACGATGAGAAAAATTCCGTGGTGAACGGCGATTGCCGTGCGCACGATCATCCGAACCTGTGGCTGCCCGGCGGTGGCGCCATCCCTTCAGCCAGCGTGGTGAACAGCACGCTGACGATGGCGGCCCTGGGCCTTAAAGCGGCGGACGACATTGCCCGCAAACTGGCGGTGAAATCATGAGAAAACCTGCAAGGATAGCCTGGCTGGCGCTGCTCCTCGCGGCGGGCGGCGGCTCGGCGTTCGCCGCCGACGAAGGACCGTATTTCAGCGCCGAGCTGATTGAAAAAGGCGAGCGGCTCGCGGTGGCAGCGGACTGCCAGGCCTGCCACACCCAAACGGGAGGCGGCGAGCGATTTGCCGGCGGTTACAGCATCGCCACGCCGGTAGGCGTGATTTACACCACCAACATCACCCCCGACAAGGAAACCGGCATTGGCCGCTACAGCGAAGCGCAATTCGCCCGCGCCGTGCGTGAAGGCATTCGCGCGGACGGCACCCCGCTGTACCCGGCAATGCCTTATACGTCATACGTCAAATTGAACGACGAGGACATTCACGCGCTGTACGCCTACTTTATGAACGGCGTCGCCCCCGTCGTTCAGCACAACAGGCGAACCGAACTGCCCTTCCCCTTTAACCTGCGCTTTATCATGCCGGCCTGGAACAGTTTGTTTCTGGAAGAGGGGCATTTCAGCGCCGACAGCAGCGAAGATGCGCAATGGAACCGCGGCGCCTACCTGGTCAACGGCCCTGGACACTGCGATACCTGCCATACGCCGCGCAACGTGTTACTGGCTGAATACAGCGGGCAACCGCTTTCCGGCGCCATGGTCGGCAGTTGGTATGCGCCCAATATTACTTCCGACCCGATCAGCGGCATTGGCGGATGGAGCCAGGTTGAGCTAATCCAGTATTTGAAAACCGGGCGCGCGGCGGGAAAAAACCAGGCGGCGGGGGGCATGGCGGAAGCGATAGAAAACAGCCTGCAATATTTGTCGGACGACGATCTGGCCGCGATTGCCGCTTACCTGAAAAACAGTCCGCCGATCAGAGATCGACGCGATACGCGGCCGGCAGACAGCTTTGGCAAGCCGTTCAACGTTGAACCCGAGCTGCGCGGCGCGCATCCGCCGACTGCCAACGAGACGGTGATTGACGGCGCCGCCTTGTTTAGCGGCAACTGCGCCAGCTGCCACCAACCCGACGGCAGCGGCAGTCAAAACCAGGCCTATCCATCGCTGTTCAACAACACGGCGACGGGCTCGCGCAATCCCTCCAATCTGATCTCGGCCATTTTGTTCGGCGTCGAGCGCCGCGTCGGGGATCAACATATCCTGATGCCGAATTTCGGCCCGCAATCCTATGTCAATCCCTTGAACGACCAACAGATTGCGGCGATCGGCAACTATGTCTTGCAACATTACGGCAACCCCGCGGCGCACGTCACCGCCGAAGACGTTGCGATCCTCAGACGAGGGGGCCCGGCGCCCTTGCTGGCCGAGATGCAGCCCTATATGGCACCGGGGTTGGGCGGCGGCGCGCTGGCGCTACTGGCGGCCATCGCGTGGCGGGTGCGCAAACGCCGCGGCGCGTGATTCACGCCAATTAAAGCTCCCTACGCTGGCGGCCGCAGGGAGCTTATCTGCCGGCGCGCAAGGCTCTGATGCCATACGCCAATGATGTGCTAAAAATAGGCCTCGCCGGCGTTTTGCACTATTTTGGTTATGTCTGCCTGTTCATTCTGGGCGGTGCCTCGCTACGACGATAAACCCTGTACACCGTTCACCTCGGTCACAAAACACAGTCAATCACGCCAGGAGCCCGACCATGAAAAACGCAACGTTCCCCAGCATCGCCAAGTTTTCCTTTCTGTCTTTATTATTGCCGGCCTGGATCACCCAGGCCGCTCCCCCGCAGCCGCAGCCGGGCAGCACCGCGCAAATCGTTTTGATTGGCACCTGGACAGGGGAAAGAGACGGCGATCGGGTTCAGCCGCCCGTTTATCCCAGCCAGGGGATGTATCGGTTGGCGCTCAACGAAGACGGCAGCCTGCTGCCATTGAATCGCATAAAAATGGACAGCCCTTCCTGGATAGTTCTGAGCAAAAATCGCCAATTTGCCTATACCACCAATGAAACTCAGCAAGGCCAAATCAGCACGCTCAGGCTCGGCAAAGGCGGCGACCCGCAACGCATCAGCGGCATCGACTCGCAGGGACAAGAGCCGACGCATGCCGCCATCAGTCCAGACGGGCGCTACTTATTGGCCGCCAATTACTCCAACGCCCCCGGGCATGCCAGCGTCATCGTGGCCCCCATTCTCCAGAACGGTGAACTCGGCGAGGTGCTGCAGCGCTTTCCCTTCACCAAGGGCTCAGAGGCCGTTGCCGAGCGGCAAGCCAGCGCCCATATTCACTCCGTCAACTTCACCCCCGATGGGCGCATGATGTACGCCGCCGATTTAGGCGGCGACATCATTCATGCCTTCTTCTACGACGCGGCAAATAAGGCCGCGCCGTTCAGGCTCGCGCCGGATTACGATTTGTCGTTTCCGCCGGGCACCGGCCCGCGACATATGATCTTTTCCGCAAATGGCAGATTCGCCTACGTGATCAGCGAAATGTCAGCGAATATTTTTGCCTACCAGATTAATAACGATCGGTTGGAGAACATCCAGACATTAGCGCTGACGGAAAGCACCCGCGCGGATGCAAAGGGCGGCGGCGGGCTGGCGTTTTCCCCTGACGGAAAATACCTCTATGCGAGCAATCGCCAAAAAACCAACGAAATCGTGGGTTATAAAATTAACCCGGAGAATGGCAAACTCACGCTGATTGGCCGCACGCTTTCCGGCGGAATCGAACCGCGCGCTTTCGCCTTCGATAAAAGCGGAAAGTTTCTGCTAGTCGCCAATGTGTTTAGTAATAACGTTACCGTATTACAACGCGATCTGGATACCGGCGAATTATATGGCAACGGCGTGAGCGTCCAGATAGGTACGCCAACTGACGTTAAATTTATCCACGAGTAAATTATTGCTGCGGCAATCCGTTTGTCGCAGCGCCAACGTCGATTCTCTTGCCCACGAGCGCCATACTTTACCCCATTCCCATGGCGTTTAACGCTCAGGTAATGAGAATCATCATCAGCGGCAAAGGAATTATAAAAGAGAAACGCCAAAACAATTCAAACCGGGTTGATATCATGGCGGCTACATTCAGGCAAGTTCCGGCGGCACACGGATATCCTTGCACGTCACGCCGTCGCTGAACCTAAACGAACCTAAACGTCAAACTGTCGGCCAATCGGTTTTTAATTGGCGCTTTTCCAACGTCAACAGGTGCCTCTGTATATAACATGAACATTCACTCATTGAAATTAATGCATATAGGGATAATTTCCCGCCATACAGGCCCGCAAACAACGAAACTGGGCGCATTGGCCGATGTGAAAGCGGATACCCCCATGCCGCCAAGACGCAATAGCTCTCGCATCCAAAAGATAATAACACATTGAATATAATGATAAAAATACCATCAAAACGGCCTGATTTCATAATTTCACTTTAATTTCATCTTTTCAAAAAGCGCTCAACGCCTAATATCATGTTATTTCACCTTCCCAGACTCCCTTTTAACGCTATTCTAAGCAGCGAATACCTGATTCAAGAAACACAAGCCGAACGCAGAACGGCGTATACACGTTAACAGTCAATAGTCGATGCCAATCCCATGCGGCTTATCCTCTTTGCGGAGTGTCGTTTACATGGAATGATGAACGCGGTTTCTAAGATTATTGCTTAAGAATATTAATTAAACACATACGCAAGCTTTCGCAGGGACTTTCATGGAAAGAAATACACCCGTAGCCTTTACCTGATGTGCTACCGAATTCTAAACGGGCATTTAAAAATGACGCATTTTTAACCCGCATATCTTTTAATTATTTTTAATTCATGTCGTTTACTTATAAGAAAAAGGCAGCCTGGTTGCTATAAGCCAACCCCTTTGCAGCCGTATTTCTGGGTATTATTCTCATTATACTGGAGCTTATTAATGAATCAGCGTTTCGATATCATCGGCATTGGCCTTGGCCCGTCGAATCTTAGCCTGGCGGCCTTAGGGAGCGAAATCGAGGGATTTACGGGGCAATTCCTTGAGCGTAAACCTCATTTCTCCTGGCACCCGGGCATGATTTTGGCTGACTGCAACATGCAAACCAACTTTTTAAAGGATTTGGTGAGCGCGGTTGCCCCAACCAATCCCTACAGCTTTCTCAACTATCTGGTAAAAAACCGAAAATTCTACCGTTTCCTGACGACCGAACAGCGTACCGCATCGCGTGAAGAGTTCGCCGATTACCTCACCTGGGCCGCAAGCGGGATGGGATCGTTGGCGTTCAATCAAGACGTTCAGCGAGTCGAGTTTGACGATCGGCAACGCCAGTTCGTGGTGACCACCTCACGGGAGGTCTTCCACGCCAGACACGTAAGTATCGGTATTGGCAAGAAAATAAAGTTACCGGACTGCGTGACGGCGCAAAACGATCGCTGTTTCCACGCCAGCGAAATGATGCTGCGCAACCCTAATCTGGCAGGCAAACGCGTGGCGATCGTCGGCGGCGGCCAGAGCGGCGCCGATCTGTTCCTGAATATTTTTAAAGGGGAATGGGGGCAGCCGGAACAACTCGACTGGATATCGCGGCGCAACAATTACAACGCGCTTGATGAGGCGGCCTTTGCCAATGAATATTTCACGCCAGATTACGTCGAGAGTTTCTACTCACTGGACAGCGCGGCCAAGCGGCATATGCTGGCCGAACAAAAGATGACCTCAGACGGCATCACCAGCGAGTCGCTGCTGGCCATCTATCGCGCCATGTACCACCGCTTCGACGTACTGCGCGAGAAATTATGGGTGCGCCTGCTGCCCAGCCGTTCGCTGACGGCCGTAAAACACACGCTGGATAACGCCTACCAACTCGAAACGCGTCATCATCTCGATCACGGCGAGGAAATCTTCAAGGCGGACGTGGTGATCTTTGCTACCGGTTATCAATCGGCGACGCCTGAGTTCCTTGCGCCTCTGGCCCACCGACTGTTGACCACGGCGGACGGCGAGTACCGCATAGCCCCGGACTTTACCTTTGAGTGGGAAGGCCCGGCGGAGAACTGCTTATTTGCGATGAACGCCAGTATGCATAATCACGGCATTGCCGATCCTCAGCTGAGCCTGATGGCGTGGCGTTCGGCCCGCATTCTTAATCGGGCGTTAGACCACCAGCCATTTGATTTGGGAACAACGCCGACAGCCATTCAATGGCGCAGTGAAGGCGCGCCACCCGCGTTTTAAATACAAGAACGTCTTAATCATTGTCACTATGCTTTGATGGAATTACGTATATGAAAAGACAAATAAACAAGTTCATTATGAATCAGTTGGCCGTATTGGCCCCCGAATTCAAGGCCAGATTGATCTACAAAAGAGCATTTGGCAAACCGCTGAACTTGCAGGCGCCATCGACCTGGAATGAAAAAATCAATCACCTTAAGTTGAATGACTACAGTAAAAATGCCTTAGTCACTCAATGCGCAGATAAATATGCGGTTAGAGAGTACATCAAGGCAAAAGGATGTGAAGAGATCCTAAATGAGCTGTACTTTGCCTGTGATTCGGTACAGGAGATCCCATGGGAAACGCTGCCTGAGAAATTTGTCATCAAGGGGAATCACGGCTCAGGATATAATTTAATTTGCCAGAATAAACAATCGTTGAACATTAAAAGCGCCTCCCAGCTGATCGATGGCTGGATGAAAGACGATTACTGGAAAACCTATGTAGAACTCAACTACAAAGGGATACAAAAAAAGATCATTGGAGAAAAGTATATCGAATCGGCCAATGGTCACGGGCCTGAAGACTACAAAATTTATTGTTTTCGCGGCGTGCCATACTGCACCTTGCTGTGCGTCGGCAGGGATACCGGGACGCCGAAATATTACTTCTTCGACAAAGATTTCAAGTTCCTTTGCTATAGCGAGGACTGCCTGGCGTTGAGCCAGGAGGAGATAGATGCCTTCGTGAAACCGGAGGGATACGATGAGCTGTTTGAGTATGCCGCTCGTTTGTCAGCGCCCTTCGAGTTCGTGCGCGTTGATTTCTACATCTCTCAGGGCCAAATCATTTTCGGTGAGCTGACCTTTACCCCCTCGGCCGGGCTGGATACGGATATTCTGCCACCGACCGATGTTTTGCTTGGCAAGATGCTGACGCTGCAACAGCACTGATTATCATCAACAAAAGGCGGCGCAATTCCCCTGCGCATCCATCAAACAGGAGATACCGGCCGGCGTTTTCGCAGGCCGCCCGCCGGCATCTCACTGTGGGGCGGCGGGCCGGCACCGCCCCGCCACCTGCGCTTAATCCACTGCGGAGTGGCTTGCACCGCCATCGGGAACGTTCCCCCTTGGGCGACATAACCCCTTGAAAAACAATGGCATTAGAACATTAATAAGAATCGTTTACATATTTATAATAAAATGTTCTATATGTATAGGAAGCTATAATATAAGATACCGGAAAGTTTCCCTGGTGTTGTTGTGTGTCTTTGCCCTATTTTATAGGGCTTTTTTTTCGCTAACACCCATTGATGATTGAGTGTTTTTGCACCCATCAGCAGATTACCCCCTCAAAAAAACATAATCATTTCTAATTAATCGTAACCCTTCTTATTCCTGACTTGCCAATAATAACAATGAGTTGCTATTAACCCTGCGAAGCATCAGGCAGCCACCGCCTGACCCCGGCCGCACTTCGCCACTGAAATACCCGCCCGAAGGAGAGGTTTTTACTGGGCGCGTACCGATGCTAATATCGGCCTTTTTCGAGGACGCTGACCCGCATGTTATTGTCTCACCGGCATTTTATCTGCACGCTTCTGGCGCTCGCCATCGGCTTTTGGTTGCCGGGGGCCGTGCAGGCCAGGCCCGATCTGGAACGCAGGATCGGCGTGACCGTCGCCGATAGCGACTCTGCGGATTACCGCTTCAGCGATCTGCGCTTCACCTCCGCCGATGGTCAACGGCGTTACCGCGTCCGTATCGCCCAGCCGCGTCGGGCGCCTGCTCCTGACGGTTATCCGACGATTTATTTCCTCGACGGCAATGCGGTGCTGATGGAGCTGAACGCCAGCTTACTGGCCAGATTGGCGACGGCGAAGCGGCCACCGGTGCTGGTGATGATCGGCTATGACAACGATCTGCGCATCGATGCCGCCGGCCGCGCCTACGACTATACGCTGCCTCTGCCGACGGGCATGAAGAAACCGCCGCAGGCGGGCGGGGGCGCGGAGGCCTTCCTGCAATTGATGGAAACGCGGATCAAACCGGCGATCGCCGCCAAACTGGCGGTCGATCAGCAGCGGCAAACGCTGTGGGGCCATTCCTACGGCGGGCTCTTCGTTCTGCATACGTTATTCGCCCATCCCGCCGCCTTCCAGCATTATATCGCCGTGGAACCCTCGCTGTGGTGGGGCAACGGCATGATCCTGCAAGAGGCGCAGCAGTGGGCGGAACGGCATCCGACGCCGGCGGCAAGGCTGCAGTTGTGGGTGGGTCTGGCGGAGCGCGAGCGCGCGGCCCCGCCCGGCGTGAAGAGCCCTGCACTGCCGGCGAACGCGGCGCAAATGCTGGCGGAACGCCTGGCAAAGCTCGACGGTCTTACCGTCGGCTATCGGGAGTGGCCCGACTTGGGACACGGCGCCATGCTGGGTGCCGCCATCGAGCCGGCACTGAGCAGCGTGGCATATGAAGACTAAAGGAGGGTATCGACCGCATTTTCATCGGCGGCTCATATCTTCTGATAAGAAGAGCGTTTAATATCTGAGACAGCGCGCAGTCATCGCGGAACGGATGCGCAAAAACAAAGTGGCTCCCCCGTCGGCAAGTTAGCTTGCTCTATCCGGTGGAGCCGTACAGTACTGCAGTTTTCCCGGTGGGGCCCTGGTGAGGCGCAAGTAGGAAAAGATGGTGTTGGCAGGGCATTTCAGCGTTTTAATACTGCCTGTTTCGCTATTTTCTTCACCCTGTGATGCTTACTATAAGCGCCCGCCTGCACGGCGGAAAAGGGTGAAAACCACCCTTGAAATACATTAATAAAAGTGATAATAGAAGCGGTTGGGGCGAAAGCGTCTAGTTCAGATTTGAATAATTAAATCAGGGAATTATATTAAAAATGAATATTAATATCACCGACAAACCCAACCCGCAGGATGAAGAGTTCGTTATCGACAGCCTCTGGGCGCACAACCATAAAACCCAGCCCGTAGACATTCACCCGCTGTTCCTGACCGTCACCGACGACAACCAGCAGATCGTCGGCGGTCTGGTCGCACGTACCTGGTGGGGCGGCCTGGAAGTACAGTATCTTTGGGTCGGCGATCAATGCCGCAAAAGCGGTTACGGTCGCCAACTGATGCAGCTAGCCGAAGAAGAAGCCCGCAAGCGCGGTTGCCATATGGCCTACGTCGATACCTTCGATTTCCAGGCCAGAGGCTTCTACGAAAAACTGGGCTACCGGGTCTATGGCGAGCTGGGTGACTATGCGCATCGCCATACCCGCCATTACCTGGCTAAAAGCCTGTAACGCGGCCTGAGCGGCGCAGAGGTGGGTATGGGTTCATCGCATAAAAATAATGAATCTTATTTCAAGGGCCTCATCACCATGATGGAGCACCTGAGCGAGCCCTGGGGCATCAAAGACCAGCTGTCCCGCCACCTCTATATGAACCGCGCCGCTTATCTCTATACCAATACGCCGCTGAATTTCGACGTCGCCGGAAAATATGACCACGAATTCCCCGCCGACTGGGCCGATTCCGCCGCCGACTTTATCGAGCATGACAAGATGACCGAAGCGGCGCGCGATCGGGTCACGGTCATCGAGACGCACTACTGGTATGGCAAAGACAGCCTGACGCCGTTTATCAGCGAAAAGCTGCCGGTCTACAACGATGACAAACAGGTGATCGGCGTGATCTGGAACGCCAAGCCGATGAACAGCCTGTCGCCGCTGAAATACATCAATCAGCAAAAACCCAGCATCTTGACCACCGAAGTTAACAACGAGCTGTTCACCCGCGCCGAGCTCGATGTCATTTTCCTTATGCTGCAGCGATTTACGGTGAAAGAGATCGCCAAAATCTATAACGTCAGCAATAAGACCATCGAAAACCGCATTTATAATATTTACCAGAAGGCCAACGTGCATACTCAGCAACAGTTTGAGGAGTATTGCAAATACGCCAACCTGGATAACTACATTCCCGATCGCCTGATAACCAAGGGCATTCAGTTTATTTGAACCGCAAGGAAGATCTCACCGTGATAAAGATCGAAGATTATCCGCTCACCCGGGTGCCGCAGGATAAAAGAGTCTCGTTTTTAAGCGTGGCCATCGTGCATATGGGCATGCTGACCGCGCTGGACCAGTTCATGCTCGGCGCCGTGCTCGGCAACTCCATGACGTTGATTGACGCCTTCACCGCCATTTTCGTCGGCAGCCTGATCTTCGGCGTGGTGACCTATGGGCTTGGGATGGCGGGCATGCGCGAAGGGATTTCCGGCAGCCTGCTGGCGCGCTGGTGCGGCTTTGGCCGCCTGGGCTCGGTGCTGATCGGCGTGGTCGTGGCCGTCAGCCTGCTGGGTTGGTTCGGCATTCAAAACGCCATTTTCGCCAAGTCGCTCGATTTCGCGCTCGGCAATAAGCTGGGCTTTGGCCTGGCCGCCGGGCTCTCGGGCACGCTGTTGACCATCCTGGTGGCATTCGGCTTCAAGGCGTTGCGCATCGCCGCCCGTATCGCGGTGCCGATGTTCATTATGCTGGTGGCCTATATTTCAGTGACCGCGCTTTCCGGCCATAACCTGCAGGAGATCATCCAGCTGGCGCCGCCGGGTGAACCATTGACCATCAGCGCCGGCATCACCATCGTCGTCGGCGGCGCCATCGTGGCCAGCCTGATGACGCCCGATCTGACCCGTTACTCCAAAAACGGCAAACACGTGCTCGGCGTTACGATCTTCACCATCGTCGCCGGCGAGTTCGTGGTGAATGGCCTGGCTATCCTGATCGCCAAAACCCTGGGCACTGCGGATGTGGTCACCATCATGTCGCAAGCGGCCGGCGGCGCCGGTTTGCTGGTGGTGGTGTTTTCCACCCTGCGCGTCAACGATCTCAACCTGTACTCCTCTTCGCTGGGCATCGTCAACGCGGTGGAAGGCATCACCGGCAAAAAGCTGAAGTACACCTACACCACGTTGGCGATCGGTATTCTGGGCACCACGCTGTCGGTGCTGGGCATTCTCGACCGCTTCGTCGACTTCCTGACGGTGCTTGGCGTGGTCTTCCCGCCCATTATCGGCATCATGCTGGTGGACTATTACCTGCTGCGCAGCCACCGCAAAATCCTGGACGAGAGCCGCCGTACGGGCCAGTTGCCGAACGAAACCCCAACCATCGGCTGGGCGGCGATCGTCGCCAGCATCGCCGGCGGCGCCGTTGGCCTGGCGACCGAATGGGGCGTACCGACCATCAACTCACTGGTGGCCGCCAGCCTGCTGTATTGGGTGCTCAAGCTGGCCTTCAGTCGGGCGCAAAAACCCCTGGCCTCGCAGAAGTCGCTCTGATTTTCGCACAGGCGTTAACGCACTCCTCCGATGACGGGGGAGTGTTTTATTGCTCGCAAAATGCGGAGTTCAGCGCAAAGGAATAGGCCGATCGCGCAGACAAACGGCCGTGGTGATGAGGGTCCCTGGTGTCGGTAGCAAGCTATCCATTATGCTCAGAGTGCGGGAACATCCCCCTCTGAGCTTTTTATTATAAAAGTCGTTAGCTTCAGTGTTTTGATCGTAAAGAAAAACTTCAGCTTGCATGAACAGTAGCCCATGAAATCGCCTTTGGTCAACATAAAAGTGAACATAAAATTGGCTTTTGTGTTCACTTTTCCATAAGCAAAAGCTAATCAATTGATTTGCACAGCTTTATCATTTCCCCAAACCGCCTTCCGCATCCACGTCGCCCGCCCCCCGCCAAGCCGCTGACAGAAAGCAATAATTAACGAAAATAATCAGTCTGTTATCCTATTCCCTGCGCCTTTTTATCTGGACAACGCCAACGCGTAAGATATAGTGAAGCCAGCGTAATGTTTGTAAGGACAGCCTATGAAAACCCCCAACGCACAGCGCAAAATCAACATCATTAAAAATATTGAATATCTAATGCGTACCCGCGGTGAAACCAAGGCTTCCTTTTCCAACCGCAGCGGCCTGACGCGCACTACCCTATACAAAATTCTTGATGGAAGAGTGAACAACGTTCAGCAATCCACCGTTAATCGGATTTCAGATTTTTTCGGTGTCTCCTGTGAAGAGATCGAAGACTACGATCTGGAAAAACTGGAGCTGCTCAACGAAACGTTGTCCACCGAAGGCAACAAGAACCCTTCCGCCATTCCGGTGATCCCGCAGTCGCGCTATCTGGCCGTCTCGCAGCGCAAGATCGGGCAGCTGGTCACCGAGTTTCCTTTGACTTATTTCTTCGGCGATGAGTCGAACATGTTGGCAATGAAAATAGAGACCGAAATTAAAGGGTCATTCATTCCGGGCGAAGTCATTATCATCAAACGTCCGCCGGTACTGATTTGCGATTCACCTTTGCTGTATCACTCGGGAAAAAGCGGCTTCTTTGTGGTTGACGACAAAGACAGCGAAAGCATGGACAAACGCCTTCAGGAGACGGTGCAATTCCTGGGTTATATCGTTGGAGAAAGGTTATAAATGGAACCGAATCAGAAGTTCAAGCTGTTGGGCTTCACCCGACATGGCACCATCGCGGCCAATGTCATGGTATTGGCCACCGGCAAAACCATTACCATGGGGCTCAATGAGCTGGCCGACAGCGAAATATCGGAAGATCTGAGCCGGCACGAGCTGCAGGCGCTGTACCGTAAACTCTACGGCGACAATCAACAAAAAACCGCCTATGAGCTCAGCGATCGCCATGAACGTTCCTGGTACGCCTACCTGATTATTACCGTGGCGCTCAGCGTGATTTATATCTTCTCGACGCTGTGCGGCGTCAAGCCGATCCAAATTCCGGTGCTGAATCTCATCACGCCGCCGGCGATCTTCATCTATCCGCTCACGTTCATTCTGGTGGACATTCTCAACGAGTTCTATGGGTTGCGGCTGGCCAGACGCACCATCATCATCTCGTTCATCGCCAACCTGACCTTCGTTCTCGGCGTCTGGGTGACGACGCTGGTGCCGAGCATTCCACAGTGGGAGTACAGCGAGACCTACAACGGCATCGTGCACAGCATCATGGCGGTGCTGGTGGCCTCTTCGGCGGCCTATCTGATCTCCGAGAACGTCAACTCCTATCTGCTTTGCAAGATCAAGGAGTTGACCAACTCCCGCTACCTGTTCGTGCGCGTGATCACCAGCACCGTAATCGCATCGGCCATCGACAGCGTGGTGTTCTGTACGCTGGCGTTCTACAACGTGCTGAGCTGGGACATCATCAAAACCATGATCCTGTCTCAGTTCCTGATCAAGGTGGTTTACGCCCTGCTGGGCGTCGGGCCGATTTACGCCACCCGCAGTCTGTTTAACCGCTACATCAATACCGAACAAGCAAAGGGCAATGAATATGCATATCCAAAAGCAAGATAAGATCACCCATCTTGGCGCGAACTCCGATTATCCGGACCAATATGCTCCCGCATTGCTCGAAGCCTTGCCGCGCGCACGCGGCCGCGATCTGATCGGCGTGGACGAACGGCGGCTGCCGTTCAGCGGCTTTGATCTGTGGACCGCCTTCGAGTTGTCGTGGCTCAACGGCAAGGGCAAACCGGTGGTGGGCATCGGCGAATTTACCTTCCCGCACTCTTCTTCCAACCTGATCGAATCGAAATCGTTCAAGCTGTATCTCAACAGCTTCAACCAAACGCGCTTCGACAGCGTGGAACAGGTGAGCGCCGCCATGCAGAAGGATCTGTCGCAGGCGGCCAATGGCCAGGTCACCGTCAAGCTCTATCCGGGTCTGGAAGGTTATCCGGCGCAGATCGATCGTCTGCCGGGCATCAACATCGACGATCTGGATATCGCGGTCGACGACTTCGCCTTCAAACCGGAATACCTGAGCGGCGCGGCCGATCAAGGGGAGCACGTAGCGGAGACGCTGTCTTCCAATCTGCTGAAATCCAACTGCCTGGTCACCAACCAGCCGGACTGGGGCAGCGTGGTGATCCGCTATGAAGGCCGCAAAATCGATCGCGAAAGCCTGCTGCGCTACCTGATCTCCTTCCGCCAGCACAACGAATTCCACGAGCAGTGCGTCGAGCGCATTTTCAACGACATCAAGCAGAGCTGCCGCCCGGAAAAACTCAGCGTGTTCGCGCGTTACACCCGCCGCGGCGGCCTGGACATCAACCCCTTCCGCAGCGATTTCGAAACGGCGCCGACGCTCGGCCGCCTGATCAGACAGTAAGCCTCATCCCCCAATGCTCCCGCCAGGGAGCATTGTTTCTCTCGCTTTCATCTCCCTGTTATTTTTCGCCATTATCGTCGTCAGCGGCTATCTTCAAAGCACACTGACGGAGATTAACGACGCATGCCTGACCTTTCTCGCAGAGACATCCTGCGGGCTGCCGCCATCGGATCGGCGTTCTCGCTGTTGCCCGCCTCGATTCGCAAAGCGCTGGCCATTCCCGCCAATAACCGCACCGGCACCCTGCGCGACGTCGAACACGTGGTGATCCTGATGCAGGAGAACCGCTCTTTCGATCACTACTTCGGCACCTTGCCGGGCGTGCGCGGCTTCAGCGATCGATTTACCATTCCACTGCCCGGCGATCGCCTGGTCTGGCAGCAACAAGGCGCCGAACGGCTGGTGCTGCCCTACCATCTGGACAGCAAACGCGGCAACGCCCAGCGCGTCACCGGCACGCCGCACTCGTGGGTGGATGAGCAAGCCGCCTGGGATCACGGCCGCATGAGCGCCTGGCCCACCTACAAAACGCCGGCCTCGATGGGCTACTACCGCCAGCAGGAGCTGCCGTTCCAGTTCGCGCTGGCCAACGCCTTCACCCTGTGCGATGCCTATCACTGCTCCATCCACGCCGGCACCAACACCAATCGGCTGTTCCACTGGACCGGCACCAACGGCCCGTCCGCCGCCGACGTGGCGGTAGTGGTCAACGAATGGGACAGCCCCGGCCCGGCAGAGATCGGCTACCGGTGGACCACCTATCCGGAACGGCTGGAGGCGAGCGGCGTCAGTTGGAAGGTATACCAATTCCTGCCGGACAACTTTACCGACAACCCGCTGGCGGGCTTTCGCCAATACCGCGCCGCCAGCATTCAGGTGGGCAACCCGGCTCGGCCGCCAAAAGACTTCAACGCCTTCGTGCCTTATCGCGACGAGCTCAACGCGACCGCGCCGCTGTACAAAGGCAACGGCAACACCCTGCCGGCCGCCGACGGCAACGATCTGGACGCCATGCTGGCCGGATTCCGCACCGACGTGCAGCAGAGCAAACTGCCGCAGGTCAGTTGGATCATCGCGCCGGCGGCCTATTCGGAACATCCCGATCCCTCCAGCCCGGTGCAGGGCGGCTGGTTCACGCAAGAGATCCTCAACGCGCTGACCGACAACCCGGAGGTGTGGAGTAAAACCGTGCTGCTGGTCAACTACGACGAAAACGACGGTTTTTTCGATCATATGCCTTCGCCTTCCGCGCCGTCGCTGCGCGAAGACGGCAGCTTCGCCGGTAAATCGACGGTGCCGTTCGATACCGAGATCTTCCAGCACGTGGCGCCGCCCGGCTCGCAGAACCAGCCGCCGCCGGACGGCCGCATCTACGGCCCC
Organism: Serratia sp. TSA_130.1; assembly: GCF_052691795.1. Lineage (NCBI taxonomy): Bacteria > Pseudomonadati > Pseudomonadota > Gammaproteobacteria > Enterobacterales > Yersiniaceae > Serratia > Serratia sp. TSA_130.1. Next base: position 207,025 of record NZ_JBQZFS010000005.1, on the reverse strand, counting down.
GGCCCGCGGGTGCCGATGCTGGTGCTGTCGCCCTGGAGCCGCGGCGGCTGGGTCAATTCGCAGGTCTTCGATCACACCTCGGTGCTGCAATTCCTGGAAAAGCGCTTTCAGGTGCATGAACCCAACATCAGCGCCTGGCGCCGCGCGGTGTGTGGCGATCTCACCTCGGCGTTCAACTTTGTCGATCCTAACGGCGAAGCATTGCCGAGCCTGCCCGCCACCAGCCGCCACGCCGCCGACGGTCTGCGTCAACGCCAGGAGCAGCTGCCGCAGGTGCCGCTGCCGCCGCCCGCCCGCCAGCGTTTGCCACACCAACGCCGCCTGGCGCGCCCTTCTCGCGCACTGCCCTATCAGCTGCACGTCGAGGCCAGCGTCGCGGCCGAGCAGCGGCGCGTAACGCTGAACCTGTTCAATACCGGCGAGCAAGGGGCGGTGTTTCACGTCTACGACCGGCGAGATCTGACGCAGATCCCGCGCCGCTATACCGTCGAGGCCGGCAAGGCGGTCAGCGACGACTGGCAGACGGAGGACGAGTACCATCTGTGGCTGCTCGGCCCCAACGGTTTTCATCGTGAAATGCGCGGCGCGCTGAGCCGGCCGCAGCCGGAAGTGCGTTTGCGCCCGACGGGCCGCAGCCTGCTGCTGCAGTTGGATAACCCAGGTGCCGAAACGGTGACGGTCACTCTCGACCGCTGCCCTTACTCGCAACAAGGCCCGTGGCCCATCACGCTGCCTGCGGGCGGCAGCCACCGCCAAACGTTTGACGCCCGCGCCAGCGGCGGTTGGTATGATCTTGCGCTGCACAGCGCCGGAGGCTGGCGGCGCCGCCTGGCAGGCCGACTGGAGGATGGCGAACACAGCGTCAGCGACCCGCTGATGGGCCAGGAGTAGCCTATCGACAGCGAAGAGGTTCAAAAAGCGAAAGGATATCGCTTATCATTGCGTTCTCGTTCCTAGCCGATTACTCAAGGATCTCCATGTCCGCTGTTCTTATCGCCAAAGCCGGCCGCTGGCTGGCCGCCTGCGTTTTGCTGTTGGCCGGCGCCGCTCAAGCCGCGCCGATCGTCGTTACCGATGTCGCCGGCCGTCAGGTTACGCTGCCGCAACCGGCCAAGCGCGTTATCCTGGCCGACGCCCGAGCGCTGTTGGCGCTGAATATTCTGCATCCGCAGGAGCCGCTGAAAAACATCATCGCCTGGGACAACTCGCTGAAGGTCAAAGCGCCGGATCTGGTTGAGGCCTATGCGAAAAAATTCCCGCAGGTCATGCAAATCCCCACCTTCGACAACCCCTACACCAGTGACTTCAGCGTGGAGAGCGCGGTGGTGCGCCAACCGGACCTGATCATTTTCGACATCGGTCTGCTGAGCAAATTGAAAGACAGCGGCGTACTGACCCAGCTGGAAAAAGTCGGCATCCCGGTGCTGATCATCGATTTCCGCCAGCAGCCGCTGACCAACACCGTCGCCAGCATGGCGCTGTTGGGCAAAGTGTTTGACGAGCAGCCCAACGCCGACGCCTTTATCCGTTTCTATCAGCAACGCCTCGAGCTGGTGCGCCAGCGCGTCGCCACGCTGAAACCGGAGCAGCGCCCCAGCGTCTTCATCGAACGCAGCGCCGGCATCAAAGGCGAGCAGTGCTGCAATACCTTCGGCAAAGGCAGCTTCGGGCAGTTTATCGATACCGCCGGCGGCGACAATATCGGCAGCAAACTGTTTTCAGACATGGGCGGTGAAGTGAACGTCGAACAGGTGATCGCCAGCAATCCGGATTTCTATCTGCTGACCGGCGCCGACTGGAGCCGTGGCCATCGCGGTACGCTGGCCGTGCCGCTGGGCTACACCACCGATATGGCCACCAGCCAAAAGAAACTGGCGCATCTGCTGGATCGCACCGGCATTAACGTGTTGAAAGCGGTGAAAGAAAAACGCGTGATGGCGATTTATCATCAATTTTACGACACGCCGCTCAACTTTATCGCGGTCGAGGCGATCGCCAAATTCCTGCACCCGGCGCTGTTTAAAGATATTGATCCGCAAGCGGATATCGAAAGCGTGCACCAGAAATTCACCGCGCTGGATTACAGCGGGGTCTTCTGGCTTACGCCGCAATAATCCCCGCCAGGGCCCGCCAACCGGGCCCTGCTACCGGCATCCTTCATGTAGTTACCCGCTTAACTATTCCATAACAATTCTATTTACTTGCCAATAATTATCATTAAGATTGTCGTTTCTAAAAAAACACATCCGGGTCTGAAACTTCTAAGGCATTATTATGTCAATTCTTTTTCGCCTCTCCCTGCTGGCGACCTCTATCGCCGTTGCTTTCCCCATCCTTGCTGCTGATAACTCATCTCAAAACGATGCCGATACGGTAACCGTCGTCGGCAACTGGCTGGACAACCCTGATACCAGTTCGGTGCTGCTCAACCATCCGGGCGCGCGATCCATCGTCACTCAGCAGCAGATGCATGAGCAAGGCGACCAAACCATCGCCGACAGCCTGCGCGGTGTGCCCGGCGTGCAGGTGCGCGACAGCAACGGCACCGGCGGCAGCGACATTTCGCTCAACGTCGGCGTGCGCGGCCTGACCTCACGCCTTTCTCCGCGATCCACCATTCTGATGGACGGCGTTCCGTTGGCCGTCGCGCCTTACGGCCAGCCACAGCTGTCGATGGCGCCGCTGTCGATCGGCAACCTGCAATCGGTTGACGTGGTGCGCGGCGGCGGCGCGGTGCGTTACGGGCCGCAAAACGTCGGCGGCGTGATCAACTTCGTCACCCGCGACATTCCAAAAGCGTTTGGCGGCACCGCCGGCGTGCAAACTCAGGGCGCCAGCCACGGCGGCCTGAAGACCCTGACCAGCGCCTCGGTGGGCGGCACCGCAGATAACGGCTTCGGCGCCGAGCTGCTTTACTCCGGCCTGCACGGCCAGGGCTACCGCGACAACAACGACAACACCGACATCGACGATTTCATGCTGAAAACGCGTTATGCGTTCACCGATCGTGACGAACTGCTGGCCAATTTCCACTACTACGACGCCAAAGCCGGCATGCCGGGCGGCCTGAGCAGCGCGCAATACGCGCAGAACCCGTTCCAGTCCACGCGTCCCTGGGACCAGTTCGAAGGCCGCCGCAAGGATATGTCGTTCAAATACAAACATCAGGAAGACGACAAACAGTTCGAAGTGTTGACCTACTTCACCGACAGCTACCGCGGCAGCAACATCGAGTCGGAAGGCACCGGCAAAAATGCCGGGTTGCGGCGCATGGTGTCCTATCCGCGCCACTATTCGACCTGGGCGATCGAACCAAGCTATTCGCAGTTGTTTCGCTTCTGGGATATGGCGCACGAGATCACCCTCGGTTACCGCTACCTGAATGAAACCATGGATGAAAAGGCGTCGCGTTCGGCCTGGTATAACCCGGCGAATGTCGGCGCCACGCCGGATACCCCGGACTATTACCAGCACACCTCCGGCGGCACCGCAGCCAACGCGTTCTATATCGACGATACCATTAACGTCGGCAACTGGACGGTCACGCCGGGCCTGCGTTATGAAAGCATTCGCACCCACGTGGACGATTCGTTCAACAACATCAGCCGCGAGAAAAGCTACAGCGAACCGCTGCCGTCATTGAACGTGATGTACCACCTGTCCGACGCCTGGAAACTGTTCGCCAACGCCAACACCTCGTTCGGCAGCATGCAGTACTTCCAGCTGACCAAAGGCGGCAACGGCAACCAGCCTGCGCCGGGGCTGACGGCGGAAAAAGCGCATACCTATGAGTTCGGCACCCGCTACGACGACACCGTGGTCAAGGCCGAAGCCACGCTGTTCTATATCGACTTCGATAATCAGCTGCAATACATCAGCAACGATGTGGGCTGGACCAACATGGGCGCCACCAAGCACAAAGGCATCGAGCTGGCGCTCAGCTACGATCTCAGCGAGCTGAACCGCGCGCTCGACGGCGCCAGCGTCTACACCAGCTATACCTACACCAAGGCCAGCACCGACAAGGGCGACTTCGCCGGTAAAGACCTGCCGTTCTACTCGCGCCAGGTCTATACCGTCGGCACGCGCTACGCCACCGGCAACTGGGTATGGAATCTGGACGGTTACGCGCAGTCCAAACAGCATTCGCCGGGCACCGGGCCGGAGTACGTCACGCAGGAAAGCGCCGATGGTCAATTCGGCAATATCGCCGGTTACATGGTGTGGAACATGCGCGGGGAATATAATTTCGGGCCGCAGCTATCGAACCTGACGCTGGGCGCCGGGGTGAAAAACCTGTTCGATCAGCGCTACTTTACCCGCTCCAACGACAATAACTTCGGCAAGTACGTCGGTGAACCGCGCACCTTCTTCGTGCAGGGTTCCGTCGCATTCTGACTCCCAGCGCCCACTACAGGCGCTTCGTTCATCCATACCGCCCGCTCGCATCGCGGGCGGTATTTCCTGCGCCTGACCCGCCCTATTTTTTGATCTTCCTCACTCCCCAAACGCCTGACGCATTATTTCATTGCTTTGCTAAACCGGTTCTTCTATTTTAGCCACCCATCAGACATCGGTAGAAACAGGGATTAAGCATGGCGAATCGCGTATGGGTGCTGGGCGACGCAGTGGTCGATTTGGTGCCAGAAAATTCAAACAGTTATCTTAAATGCCCCGGCGGCGCGCCGGCTAACGTGGCGGTGGGCGTCGCCCGCTTGGGCGGCGACAGCGCCTTTATCGGCCGAGTGGGGCAAGACAGCTTCGGCGCCTTTCTGCAGCAGGTGCTGAGCGAAGAAGGGGTGGATATTGACCATATGCTTTCGGATCCCGAACACCACACCTCCACGGTGGTGGTGGATCTCGATCAGCACGGTGAGCGCTCATTCACGTTTATGGTGCAGCCCAGCGCCGATCTGTTTTTGCAGCCCGACGATCTGCCGGCTTTCCAACGGGGCGAATGGCTGCACCTCTGCTCCATCGCGCTGTCGCAGGAGCCCAGCCGCAGCACGGCCTTTACGGCGATGGAACGCATGCGGGCAGTCGGCGGCCGGGTCAGTTTCGATCCCAACATCCGCGAAGAGGTCTGGCGTCAGCCGGAAGCGCTGCGCCCCTGCCTGCAAAAGGCGCTGCTGCTGGCGGACGTGGTGAAACTGTCGCGCGAAGAGCTGGTTTTCATCAGCCATCTTGACGATGTGGAGAACGGCATCCGCTGGATGATGCAAACCTACCCGTTGCGCCTGTTGCTGGTCACGCTGGGCGGCGACGGCGTCTACGTGCATGACGGCCAACGGCTGCGTCATTTCCGCGCGGCGCCTGTCGTGCCGGTCGATACCACCGGTGCCGGCGACGCGTTTGTCGCCGGGCTGTTAGCGGCGCTGGCGCGCCTTCACGCATTGCCGCAAGAAGCGCAATGGCCGGCGATTATCGCCCAGGCTCAGGCCTGCGGCGCGTTGGCCACCACCGCCAAAGGCGCCATGACCGCCCTGCCCCGCGCCGAAGAGCTCGCCGCTTTTCTGCGCTGATCCCCTGCATCCACGGCGATCCCCTGGGCGCCGTGGTCTTTTAACCCCACGATTTGCGCACTCGATCACAATAGCTGAATCGGGTTAGCAAACTTGATTGCCAGTCCGCTTCTCGATCGTTATCTTTCGCCATGAAAAACCGGTTTAGCAATTTAGCAAAAAATAATAACAACCCTTCCCGGATGATAGACGATGATGAAAAAACTCAGCTATTTGGCGATAACAACAGGGCTTTTCCTCTCCACTTCTGCCGCTGCGGCCTCCGGCGACGGCAGTATCGAGGCGCGTCTTAACGCGCTGGAACAACGTCTGGCGCAGGCGGAACAGCGCGCCGCTCAGGCTGAAACCCGCGCCACGGCGGCGGAACGCCGGGCGCAACAGCTGGAGCAGCGCACCGCCAGCACCGAGCGGCAAACCGCGCGGGTCGCGCAACGCGCCGCCGCGCTGGAAACGCAATCCCCCGCAACCGGCGCGCTGAAACTGAACGGCTTCAACGATCTGAAGCTATACGGCGACGTGGAGTTCAATCTGGACGGCGCCAGCCGCAGCGGCCAACTGACGTCGTTGAAAGGGAGCGATCACAAGGATTGGAAACCCGGCAACAAAGAGCGCTGGGATATCAACGGCCGTATTCTGGTGGGGCTGGACGGCTATCGCCGCAATCCGGACGGCAACTTCTCCGGTTTCAGCGTCCAGCCGCTGGCGGACATGACCGGCAAAATGAACCTGGACGACGCCGCTTTCTTCTTCGGCAATGAAAAGAACTGGCAAACCAAAATCGGCCGCTTCGAAGCCTACGACATGTTCCCGCTGAATCAGGACACTTTCATTCAGTATTCAGGCAACACCGCCAACGATCTTTACGCTGACGGCTTTGGCTATATCTATATGATGAAAGAAGGCCGTGGCCGCAGCAGCAGCGGCGGAAACCTGATGTTGAGCAAATACGCCGGGGATGTCTATTTCGAACTGAACACGCTGGTGGAAGACGGCACCTCACTGTTCCAGGACAACAGCTACCACGGCAATGCGCTGAACAATAAGAAAAACGTCGCCTATTTGCGCCCGGTGATCGCCTGGAAGAAAGAGGCCTTCAGCATCGCGGCGGCGATGGAAAGCAACGTGGTGAATAATGCCTACGGCTATCAGGACAGCCAGGGCCGCTTCGTCGATCAATCCAAGCGCAACGGCTACGGCATGACCATGAGCTGGAACACCAACGCGGCCGATCCGGATAACGGCGTGGTGGCCAACCTGAGCACCGCCTACCTGGACGCCGCCGGCGAGCAGGACTTGACCGCCGGCGTCAACGTGCTGTGGCGGCGCTTCGAACTGGGTTATATCTATGCGCACAACAACATCAAAGAGTTCAATACCGCCGGGATCGCCGCCGATATCCACAATCCGCTCAGCGAGCCGGGCAACTACGACATCCACACCGTTCACGCGTCGTATCAGATACCTAACATTATGAATATGAAGAATTTCAATGTGTATTTAGGCGCCTATGTTTCGCTGCTGGAAGCCAACGCCGAGAACAAGATCGCCAACGGCGACAACGACCAGCGTTATGGCGTGCGCGCCAGATTCAAGTATTTCTTCTGACATCGATGAACGTATTTCCGCCGCGCAGAGCGCGGCGGCATTTTAATTCAGCAAGGGGACAACATGGACATTACCGCAACCGCCAACGCGCTGTTGCCGCTGCTCGGCGGTAAAGAGAACATCGCCAGCGCCGCCCACTGCGCCACGCGCCTGCGCCTGGTGCTGGTGGACGACAGCAAGGTGGACAAAGAGGCCATCGGCAAACTGGACGGCGTCAAAGGCTGCTTCAGCAACGCCGGTCAGATCCAGGTGATCTTCGGCACCGGGCTGGTCAACAAGGTGCATGCGGAATTCATCAAGGCGGCAGGCGTCAGCGAATCCAGCAAGGCCGAAGCCGCCGATATCGCGGCGAAAAAGCTCAACCCGCTGCAGCGCATCGCCCGCCTGCTGTCGAACATCTTCGTGCCGATCATCCCGGCCATCGTCGCCTCCGGCCTGCTGATGGGGCTGCTCGGCATGGTGAAAACCTATGGTTGGGCGGATGCCGACAGCGCGCTGTTCGTGATGCTGAACATGTTCAGCTCGGCGGCGTTCATTATCCTGCCGATTCTGATCGGTTTCACCGCCGCCCGCGAATTCGGCGGCAACCCCTATCTGGGCGCCACGCTCGGCGGCATTCTGACGCACCCGGCGCTGACCAACGCCTGGGGCGTCGCCGGAGGGTTCCATACCATGAACTTCTTCGGTCTGGAGATCGCCATGATCGGCTATCAGGGCACGGTATTTCCGGTGCTGCTGACGGTGTGGTTCATGAGCCTGTTGGAAAAACGCCTGCGCAAGGTGATCCCCAACGCGCTGGATTTGATCCTGACGCCGTTCCTGACGGTCGTGATCTCCGGGTTTGTCGCCCTGCTGTTTATCGGCCCCGCCGGCCGGGCGCTGGGCGACGGCATCTCCTTCGTGCTCAGCACGCTGATCGCCCATGCCGGTTGGTTCGCCGGCCTGCTGTTCGGCGGCCTCTATTCCGCCATTGTCATCACCGGCATCCATCACAGCTTCCACGCGGTGGAGGCCGGGCTGCTCGGCAACCCCAACATCGGCGTCAACTTCCTGCTGCCGATTTGGTCGATGGCCAACATCGCTCAGGGCGGCGCCTGCCTGGCGGTGTATTTCAAAACGCGCGATGCCAAAATCAAAGCCATCGCGGTGCCTTCAGCCTTTTCCGCCATGCTCGGCATCACCGAGGCGGCGCTGTTCGGCATCAACCTGCGCTTCGTGAAACCGTTCCTGGCGGCGCTGGCGGGCGGCGCGCTCGGCGGCGCCTGGGTGGTGGCCAATCATGTCGGCATGAACGCGGTCGGGCTGACGGCGATCCCCGGCATGGCGATCGTGCAGGCCAGTTCGCTGGTCAGCTATATCATCGGCCTGGCGATCGCGTTTGGCAGCGCCTTCGCCCTCTCCCTGCTGCTGAAATATAAAACGGACGCGCAATGATGGAGGAGCTCAGCTTAATCAAACAGGCACTGCGGGCGGTCATGAACGGCCTGCCACTCGCGCTGCGCGATCCGCACCGCCCGGCCTGGCATCTGGCGCCCAGCGTTGGCCTGCTGAACGATCCCAACGGCTTCATTCAGCACAACGGCGTTTATCATCTGTTCTATCAATGGAATCCGCTGGGCTGCGACCATCGCAACAAGTGCTGGGGACATTGGCAGTCGACCGACTTGCTGCGTTGGGCGCATCAGCCGATCGCCCTGGCGCCGGGCGCCTGTTACGACAGCCACGGCTGTTACTCCGGCTCGGCGGTGGTGGCGGAAGACAAAATCACGCTGATCTACACCGGCAACGTGAAATTCCCCGATGGCTCACGCACCGCTTACCAGTGCCTGGCTCAGGAAAGCGATCTGGGCGAGTACCGCAAACTCGGGCCGGTGCTGCCGCTGCCGGCGGGCTACAGCGGGCACGTACGCGATCCGAAAGTGTGGCGTCATCAGAATGCGTGGTACATGGTACTCGGCGCGCGGGACTTGCAGGATCGCGGCAAGGTGCTGTTACTGCGCTCCGCCGATCTGCGCGGCTGGCAACCGTTGGGCGAGATCGCCGGTTCCGGCCTGAACGGCTTAGGCGAATTCGGCTACATGTGGGAGTGCCCGGATCTGTTCTCGCTGGACGACGCCGACGTGTTGATCTGCTGCCCGCAGGGGCTGACGCCGCAGCCGGAACGCTACCTCAATCGCTATCAGGCCGGTTATCTGATCGGCAAGCTGGATTACCGCCAGGCGGCCTTCCGTCACGGCGAATTCCGCGAACTGGACGCCGGCTTCGAGTTTTATGCGCCGCAGACGACGCTGGCGGAAGATGGCCGCCGCTTGCTGTTCGGCTGGATGGGCGTGCCCGAGCAAGATGAAGAAGCCCATCCGACGCGCCGCTACGGCTGGATCCACACCATGACCTGCCCGCGCGAGCTGTCGCTGCGGCATGGCCGCCTCCAGCAGCGTCCGGCGCGCGAGCTGCAACAGCTGCGCGGCGAACGAACATGCTGGCAGGGCCGCGCCGATGGCGCCCCCGCCTGCGCGCTGGGGGCCGCGGAGCTGCAGTTGGCGCCGCAGGGCGCGTTCAACGCCGCCTTTGGCGACGCAATGACGCTGAACTGGGACGGCGAAAGGCTGCGGCTGACGCGCGCTTCCCTGGCCGACGGCCAGCCGGAGCACCGTTACTGGCGCGGCCCGGTCACGCATCTGCAGCTGCTGTTCGATCGTTCCAGCGTGGAGATCTTCATCAACCACGGCGAGGCCGTGATGAGCGCGCGCTACTTCCCGGCCATTGAGCCGCAACTGCGGCTGTCCGGAAACGCGCCGCTGGCGTTGGAATACTGGCCGCTGACGCCATGCATGCTAGAATGACGCATCCTCCGATGACTTCAGATGGCGTCAGTGAAAAAAAATAAACGCATTACCATCAGTGACATCGCCACGCTGGCCGGGGTGTCGAAATCGACCGCCAGCCTGGTGCTGAACGGCCGCAGCAAGGAATACCGGGTGTCCGACGACACCCGCGACCGCATTCTGGCGCTGGCGCACGAGCACCATTATCAGCCCAGCATCCACGCCCGCTCCCTGCGCTCCAACCGCAGCCACACGCTGGGGCTGGTGGTGCCGGAGATGACCAACTACGGCTTTGCGGTGATTTCACGCGAGCTGGAAACGCTGTGCCGCGAAGCTGGCCTGCAGCTGTTGATCGCCTGCACCGATGAAAACCCGGCGCAGGAGATGATGGCGGTGAACAGTCTGGTACAGCGGCAGGTGGACGGCTTGATCGTCGCCTCCAGCCAGTTGAACGACGCAGAATACCAGAAGATCAACGCCGGGCTGCCGGTGGTGCAGATGGATCGCCTGATCGCCGGCTCCGAACTGCCGCTGGTGATCACCGATTCGGTCAATTCGACCGCCGACCTGGTGGAAACGGTCGCGCGCCAACATCCGGATGAGATCTATTTTCTCGGCGGGCAGCCGCGCATTTCGCCGACCCGCGATCGCCTGGCCGGCTTCCAGCTTGGCCTGGAGCGCGCCGGCGTAACGTGCAAACCGGAATGGATCATCAACGGCAACTATCACCCCAGCTCAGGTTACGAGATGTTCGCTCAGCTGTGCGCACAGTTAGGGCGTCCGCCCAAAGCGCTGTTTACCGCCGCCTGCGGCCTGCTGGAAGGCGTATTGCGATATCTGACTCAGCATCAGCTGATGGAGAGCGACATTCACCTGTGCAGCTTCGACGATCACTACCTGTTCGACTGCATGACGCTGAAGATAGACACGGTCGCGCAAGACTGCCTGGCACTGGCGCAACATAGCTTCGACAATGTCACCGCGCTTATCGACGAGCGGCCGCTGGAACAGAACGCGCTGTATCTGCCGGGCCGCATCCACTGGCGCCATGCCGGTTCCAGGGATTTGCTGGCAAAGGCGTGACATCTCTTTAGCCGTAAAAAAAGGGCGCCTGAGCGCCCTTTATCGTTTTGCTGCCGCTACTTGGCGGCGCCTTCCATACCCACCAGCCCCACTTTCAGGTAACCCGCTTTACGCAGGGTGTCCATCACGCTCATCAGCGTTTCATAGTCCACGCTCTTGTCCGCCTGGAAGAAGATGGTGGTTTCTTTGTTAGCCTGGGTGCGTTGATCCAGCACCGAGGTCAGCTGATCGGCATTCACCGGCTGATCGCCGACGTAGAGCTGCTTGTCGGCCTTCACCGACAGGAAGACCGGTTTTTCCGGCCGCGGCTGCGGCTTGGCGGAAGAAGCCGGCAGATCGACGCGGATATCTACCGTTGCCAGCGGCGCGGCCACCATAAAGATGATCAACAGCACCAACATGACGTCGATAAACGGCGTCACGTTGATTTCATGCAGTTCGCCGCTGTCGTCCAGATCTTCATTTAAGCGCATCGCCATGACTCACCCCGCCCGCAGTTGATGTGCGTGCTGTGAGCGCTTGGCTTCCGCCGTTGCGGCCAGATCCAGATCGCGGCCCTGCAGCAGCAAGACCTGGGCCGCCACGTCGCCCACCTGGGCGCGATGGCCGCTGATGACGCGGGCGAAGATGTTGTAGATCACCACCGCCGGGATCGCCGCCACCAGGCCCATTGCGGTTGCCAGCAGCGCCTCGGCGATGCCCGGCGCCACGACCGCCAGGTTGGTGGTCTGCGAATGGGCGATGCCGATGAAGCTGTTCATGATGCCCCATACGGTACCGAACAGGCCGACGAACGGCGAGATGGCGCCGATGGTGGCCAGAAAGCCGTTGCCGCGGCCCATGTTGCGGCTGTAGGCCGCCACGCGGCGCTCGAGACGGAAACCGGTGCGTTCTTTGATGCCGTTGTTGTCGTTGGATTCCGCAGACAGCTCCAGCTCATTTTGCGCATCGTTCAGCAGCACCGCACTGACACTCTCCGCGGAGAAGTTTTGCGCCAGCTCGGAAGCTTCATCCAGCGAGCGCGCTTCGGCCAGCGCCAGCTGCTCGCGGCGCAGACGGCGCTTGGCGCGCAGCAGTTCGCTGCCTTTAGCGAACAAAATGGTCCAGGTCACGATAGACGCCAGCACCAGGCCGATCATCACCGCTTTCACCACCGCGTCGGCGTGCTGGTACATGCCCCAAATGGACAGGTCCATGCCGCGGGTTTCCGGTGGCTGGATCGTCGGTGCCGGGTTCACCGGCGTGATGCTTTCCGGCGCAGCGGCTGCTGGTGCAGGCGCGGTGGTCGGCGCAACGCTTTCGGTAACGGCCGGATTGGCCGCCGGCGCTGCCTGCGCGCTGCCGGCCAGCCCCACAACCAGCACCATAGAAGCCATCAGGCTGCGGCCAAAGGCCTTGCCCCACTGCGCCCGGCCCTGGCCGAACGATCCTTGATTTAAATTCTTGCCAGCCGTTTTCACGCTGTGCCTCCACCCATTACCGATCAAAATTAAGGAATAATTCAGCGTGCGATCATATCAAACCAACCGGGGATTGATAGTAGTTCTCATTATTATTTACCAAATAAACGAGAAAATTTTAGACACCTCCGCAACCAAACGCCAATCTACGCCCGTTCACCGCTAAAAGCCCCTTTTATAGGGCGATTTCGTTACTTTTCTCCCACAACGGCGCAACAACGCCACGCTGCCGAACGGCGTCTCGACCGATGAATGGGCTTCTCTCTGGCCGCTCGGCAGAAGGATGACGCGAAAAATGCGCGGGCGGCAGCCAATTATAGCCGTTTCTATATCCAGAAGTTAAAACGTCTGGATGGCTATAATAACTCATGCTAACGTAAGGGCTATCGCAAACGGGCAGTGCAGAGCAACCAGAGGTGAGCCAGGTACCATGACGTCAAAACACATCGAAACCACGCTGATCGGCGCCGGCCGCGGCAAACGCTACACCCAGGGCTCCGTCAACCCCGTGACTCAACGCGCCTCTTCCCTGGTCTTCGACTCCGTCGCCGCCAAAAAACAGGCCACCGCGCAACGCGCCCACGGCGAGCTGTTTTATGGCCGACGCGGCACGCTGACCCACTTCGCGCTGCAGGATGCGATGGTGGAGCTGGAGGGCGGCGCCGGCTGCGTGCTGTACCCCTGCGGCGCGGCGGCGGTGGCCAATGCGATCCTGTCGTTCGTCGGCGCCGGCGATCACCTGCTGGTCACCGGCTCAGCGTATGAACCGACCCAGGACTTCTGCACCCACATCCTCGGCCGCATGAACGTCAGCACCACCTATTTCGATCCGCTGATCGGCGCCGACATCGCCACGCTTATCCAACCCAATACCCGCGTGGTGTTCCTTGAGTCCCCCGGCTCCATCACCCTGGAAGTGCAGGATATCCCGGCGATGGTGCAGGCCATTCGCGCCGTGGCGCCGGACGTGGTGATCATGATAGACAACACCTGGGCGGCGGGCGTGCTGTTCAAGGCGCTGGATTTCGACATCGACATTTCCATTCAGGCCGGCACCAAATACCTGATCGGCCATTCCGATTACATGCTCGGCACCGCCGTCGCCAACGCGCGCTGTTGGGAGCAACTGCGCGAGTACTCCTATCTAATGGGGCAGATGGTGGATGCCGACACCGCCTACATGGCGAGCCGCGGCCTGCGCACCCTGAGCGTGCGGCTCAAGCAGCACGAACGCAGCAGCATTGAGGTCGCCAACTGGCTGGCCGAACGGCCGGAGGTGGCGACGGTCAATCACCCGGCCCTGCCCAGCTGCAAGGGCCACGCGTTCTACCGCCGCGACTTCAGCGGCTGCAACGGGCTGTTCTCTTTCGTGCTGAAAGAGCGGCTGGATGAGGCGCAGCTGGCCGCTTACCTGGACAACTTCAGCCACTTCAGCATGGCCTACTCCTGGGGCGGCTTCGAGTCGCTGATCCTGGCCAATCAGCCGGAAGAACTGGAAGCGATCCGCCCGGCGGGCGGCGTCGATTTTTCCGGCACGCTGGTGCGATTGCATATCGGTCTGGAGAACGTCGAAGACCTGATCGCCGATCTGGCGGCCGGCTTCGATCGCCTCAACGGCGTGCGCTAAGGCGGATTCCGGTAATTTTCTTCGTCTCGTTTAATGTCGGCTTAAGCTATTAGCGGTACACTAACCGGGTAACTGTCAGATACGGTAACCGCCGCATCCTGGAGAACGTGACCCCGGGCGCAACCGGCATGCAACAGGACATAAAATGGATGTATTACGAGAGATTATTCATGCGCTTTGGCAGCAGGACTTCATCGCCCTCGCCGATCCCAGCGTGATTTGGGTGGTTTACGCCGTACTTTTCACCACCTTGTTTTTGGAAAACGGACTGCTGCCCGCCTCCTTCCTCCCCGGCGACAGCCTGCTGCTGCTGTCGGGTGCGCTGATCGCCAAAGGCGTGATGGGCTTTGCCCCCACCCTGCTGATTCTGACCGCCGCCGCCGGCCTCGGCTGCTGGCTGAGCTATATCCAGGGCCGCTGGCTGGGCCACACCAGCCTGGTGAAAGGCTGGCTGCTGCAACTGCCGGCGCAATACCATCAGCGCGCGCATAACCTGTTCAACCGCCACGGGCTGACGGCGCTGCTGATCGGCCGCTTCCTCGGCTTCGTGCGTACGCTGCTGCCGACCATGGCCGGCATTTCCGGGCTCAACAGCTCGCGCTTCCAGGTTTTCAACTGGCTGAGCGCAGCGATCTGGGTCTGCGCGCTGGTCGGCCTCGGCTACGCTTTCAGCCAAATTCCGCTGGTGAAACGCCACGAAAGCCAGGTGATGACCGGCCTGATGCTGCTGCCGCTGCTGCTGCTGTTCGTCGGCCTGCTCGGCGCCATGCTGGTGGTCTGGCGTAAAAAACGCGCCTCCTCTTCCTGATCCCGCGCGCTACAGCGCTTTCTCGACCAACGCCAGGCGAGGCGGCAACTTGCTCACCAGCGTATCCACCGCCAGCCGCACCTTCAGCGGCAGGTGAGGCGTGTGCGGCCACACCGCATGCGCTTCAAAGGCGGCGCCGGGCCGATCGCGCAGCAGGCGCACCAGCGCCCCGCTCAACAGCTGCTCACGCACCAGCCAACACGGCAGCCAGGCGATGCCGAACCCGGCCGTCGCCGCATCCGCAATCGCCTGCAAATCGTCCATCTGCAATCGGTTATTCGGCATCACTTCCTGCGGCTCGCCGTTCTCGTCCAGCACCCGCCAGCTGCGCCGCGCGCCGGCGCGCATATAGGTCACCGCCTCGTGCTGAGCCAGTTGCTCAATGCTGTGCGGTTCGCCGCACCGCTGCAGATAGGCCGGCGAGGCGCACAGCGTCATGCGGTGATCGCCGATGCGCCGCGCCACCAGCCCATTGCTGTTGGCCAACGTGCCGTTGCGGATCGCCATATCGAAGCCGTCCTCAATCAGATCCACCACCCGATCGCTGAACGACAGCTCCAGCTCCAGGCCGGGATGCTCACGCGTCAGCTCGGTCAGCAGCGGCGCGATGCACATGCGGCCAAACAACACCGGCATCGATACCCGCAGCCGGCCACTGACCTGCCGCTTGCCCGACTCCAGCAGCGTTTCCGCGCCGCGGATCTCCTCCAGCGCCCGCAGGCAACGCTCATAGAACAACGCGCCATCGTCGGTCAGGCTCTGGCTGCGGGTGGTGCGATGAAACAGCCGCACGCCCAGCCGCTGTTCCAGCCGGGCGATCGTTTTCCCCACCGCCGAGCGCGACAGGTGCAGCCGACTGGCCGCCAACGCAAAACTGCCCGCCTCCACGGCGGTGACGAATACCGAAATGCCGCTCAATCGATCGCTCATGGTTTGTCGCTCTAAAAGAAACAATCTGCGGAAATCTTATCGCCACTGGCGAACCTTCATCAACGATATTATCGACAGGTCGTTAATCGCAGACTTTGGAGAACATCATGACCGACACGATGCAACGCTGGACGATGGACGCCCTGGGGCGTGAACACCTGCAGCTGACCACCGACGCGATCCCGCAGCCGGGGCCGCGCGAGATCAGAGTGAAAGTGAAGGCGGTAGCGCTCAACTACCGCGACAAAATGATGATTGAAAGCGGCATGGGGCTGACGCTGCCGCAGTCGTTCACCCCCGCCTCGGACATGGCCGGCGAGGTCGACGCCGTCGGGCCCGGCGTCAGCCGTTTCCAACCCGGCACCCGGGTCATTTCTACCTTCAGCCCCGGCTGGATCGACGGCCGGCAAAAACCGTACGGCAATGCGCGCCAGGTGCCTTACCACACCCTTGGCGGCTTCTATCAGGGCGTGCTGGCGGAATACGTGATTTTGCATGAAGACTGGTTGGTGGCGGCGCCGGCGTCGCTGGACGACGTGCAGGCCAGCACCCTGCCTTGCGCCGGGCTGACCGCCTGGTTCGCGCTGGTGGAACAGGGCAAACTGCATGCCGGCGAGACGGTGCTGGTGCAAGGCACCGGCGGCGTGGCGCTGTTCGCGCTGCAGATCGCCAAAGCCCACGGCGCGGAGGTCTATGTCACCTCCGGCAGCGATGAAAAGCTGGCGCGAGCCCTGGCATTGGGCGCCAATCATGGCATCAACCGGCTGGACGGCGATTGGGTGGAGGCGATTTATGCGCTGACGCAGGATCGCGGCATCGACCATGTGATCGATACCGTCGGCGGCCCGAATTTGGGCAACTCGGTGCACGCTGTGGCGGTGGGCGGCCGCATCTCAGTGATCGGCGTGCTGGCGGGCGCCGAGATCTCCGCCCCCGCCGGCCTGCTGCTGCTGAAATCGGCGGAGATCCAGGGCATCGGCGTCGGCCACCGCCGCGCGCTGGAAGATCTGGTGCGCGCCGTGGACGCCGTCAATCTGCAGCCGGTGATCGACCAGGTATACCGGCTCGATCAACTGCCGCAGGCGTTGGATCACCTCGATCGCGGCCCGTTCGGCAAGATCGTGCTAACCCCATAGCCCGCCGCCCGGCGGCGGCTCACCCCTCCAGCATCAGCGGATTGGCGTCGCGCAACCGGGCGACTTCATCCCCCGGCGTGACGCCAAACAGGCGTTTGAATTCACGGCTGAACTGCGACGCGCTCTCGTAGCCGACGCGGATCGCCGCGGTACTGGCCTTCAGGCCATCATGCACCATCAGCAAACGCGCCTTGTGCAGCCGGTACGACTTCACGTACTGCAGCGGCGAGGTGTTGGTCACCGCCTTGAAGTTATGGTGAAACGCCGACACGCTCATGTTGACCTCGCCGGCCAACTGCTCGACGTTGAGGCTCTCGGCATACTGATTTTCTATGCGCCGCAGCGCCTTGGCGATCTGACTGAAATGGGTATGACGGTTGACCAGCTCCTGCAGCGACGCGCCGCAGGCGCCGCGCAGCACGTAGTAGAGGATCTCGCGTACGATCTGCGGCCCCAACACCCGAGCGTCGAGCGGCTTGGCCATCACGTCCAGCAGACGTTCGGTGGCGCACAACAGCTCTTCCGTCAGCTCGGCCAGGTTTACGCCGTTGCTCTCCGCGCGCGGCTGCATCAGGTAGTCGTCGTCGCCGATGTCGATCAGCAAGTCCTGCAGCATTTGGGTATCGATATTGACCGCCAATCCAACCAGCGGCAGCTCCGGGCTGGCGAAGGTTTCGCACTCGAACGGCAGCGGCACCGTCATCAGCAGGTAGTTGCGCGGATCGTACTGGAACACCTTGTTGCCGCAATAGCCGACCTTGTGCCCCTGAAAGATGATGACGATCCCCGGTTCGTACATCACCGGCTGGCGCGGGCAGTGGCGATCGACATACAGGATCTTCACCCGCGGCACCGGTGACGGCGTATAGCCGTTGCCGGTGGCGATAGCCATCGCCTGGCGCGCCATGCGGCTGCGCAGCGCATCGATTTCAGTCACGGAAACACCCTCTTACAGTCAGAACGATTCGGCATAAATCATAATTTAAAACTCTCTATTTCTACAGTCATCTGTAGAAATAGGCAAGAACCAAACAGGAATGTGCATTGTGCGTTACCGCCAGGTTGCTGACAATACGGGCCAGAAACCTTTGCGCCGCTTTGGCGCCCGCCTGACAGAAAGAGAGAAATCAGCCATGCAAAACTTCATTCTGCATACCCCAACCAAAATCCTGTTCGGCAAGCAGCAAATCGCCGAAGTGGCCGGCCAGATCCCGGCGGACGCGCGCATTCTGATCACCTACGGTGGCGGCAGCGTGAAGAAAAACGGCGTGCTCGACCAGGTGTATAGCGCGCTGGCCGGCCGCGACGTGCGGGAATTCTCCGGCATCGAACCTAACCCGACCTACGAAACCCTGATGAAAGCGGTCGAGGTGGTGAAAACGGAAAACATCGATTTCCTGCTGGCGGTCGGCGGCGGTTCGGTGGTTGACGGCACCAAGTTCATCGCCGCCGCGGCTCGTTATACGGCCGACAGCGATGCCTGGCATATTCTGCAGACCGTCGGCAGCCACATCACTGACGCGTTGCCGATGGGCTGCGTGCTGACGCTGCCGGCCACCGGTTCAGAATCCAACAGCGGCGCGGTGATCACCCGGAAGAGCAGCGGCGACAAGCAGCACTTCTTCTCACCGCTGGTGCAGCCGCGCTTCGCCGTACTGGATCCGGTGGTGACCTACTCGCTGCCGCCGCGCCAGGTAGCCAACGGCGTGGTCGACGCCTTCGTACACACCCTGGAACAGTATCTGACCTACCCGGTCGACGCCAAGGTGCAGGATCGCTTCGCCGAAGGCCTGCTGTTGACCCTGCTGGAAGACGGCCCGCGCGCGCTGGCCGAGCCGGAGAACTATGCGGTGCGCGCCAACGTGATGTGGAGCGCCACCATGGCGCTGAACGGCCTGATCGGCGCCGGCGTGCCGCAGGACTGGGCGACCCACATGCTGGGTCATGAGCTGACCGCCATGCACGACCTCGACCACGCGCAAACGCTGGCCATCGTGCTGCCGGCGCTGCTGCACGAGAAGAAAGCGCAGAAACGCGAAAAGCTGCTGCAGTACGCTGAACGCGTCTGGGGCCTGCGCGAAGGCAGCGAAGACAGCCGAATCGACGACGCGATCGCCGCCACCCGCGCCTTCTTCGAGCAGATGGGCGTGCCGACCCGCATGGCGGATTATCAGCTCGACGGCAGCAGCATTCCCGCGCTGCTCGACAAGCTGCAGCAGCACGGCATGACCGCCCTGGGCGAGCATCAGGACATCACCCTGGACGTCAGCCGCCGCATTTATGAAGCGGCGCGTTAATCGCAAAACGGCGATTTTTTGCTAGGCTTTAGTCTTCGCCAGCCATTTTTCGCCGCATTCTGCGCTCGGCCGATCGCCGGGCGCAGTCGGGCGCCTCAGCGCGCCGCCGCTCGTTTCGTACCCTTCGTCTTACCGCTCATTCGCAGGGAGAGCGGGGAGAAAATCGCCCTCCCGCCACCGCTGAAATTAGGCTGGCAAACCCGGCAACCGCCCATTTTGCCAACTAGAATTTATCTATAGCCGTTTCGGTGCCGCAGGCGCCGCAATCCGTACACAAGGAGATGCGCATGACAACGCAACAACCCATCATCAAACTCCACGATGGTAATCTGATGCCGCAGTTGGGTCTCGGCGTTTGGCAGGCGAGTATTGAAGAGACCACCCACGCGGTCAGCAAAGCGCTGGAGATCGGTTACCGCTCCATCGACACCGCCGCGATCTACAAGAACGAGGAAGGCGTCGGCGCCGCGCTGCAGTCCAGCGCGCTGCCGCGCAGCGACCTGTTCATCACCACCAAACTGTGGAACGACGATCAGGGCGATCCGCTGGCGGCGCTGGAAACCAGTCTGGAAAAGCTCAAGCTGGACTACGTGGATCTGTATCTGATCCACTGGCCGCGCCCGCAGCAGGATCAATACGTCTCCGCCTGGCGCGAACTGATCAAACTGCGCGAACAAGGTCTGGTGAAAAGCATCGGCGTGTGCAACTTCCATACGCCGCACCTGCAGCGTCTGTTGGATGAAACCAACGTGGCGCCGGTCGTCAACCAGATCGAGCTGCACCCGTTGCTGCAACAGCGCCAGCTGCGCGCCTGGAACGCCACGCACCATATCGCCACCGAATCCTGGAGCCCGCTGGCGCAGGGTGGTGAAGGGGTATTCGACCAGCCGCTGATCAAGGCGCTGGCCGAGAAATACGAGAAGACTCCGGCGCAGATCGTGGTGCGCTGGCACCTGGACAGCGGCCTTATCGTGATCCCGAAATCGGTCACGCCGTCGCGCATCCGCGAAAACTTCGAGGTGTTTGATTTCAAACTCGATAAGGACGAACTGGGCGAGATCGCCAAGCTGGACGTCGGCAACCGCCTGGGGCCGGATCCGGATACCCTGTAACCCCCTCAAGCCCTCTCCCGCCGGAGGGGGCTTTTCCTTCCCGCACATTGCTCCTTTGCGCCGCCTGACGTTATGATGACGACGCCGGAGGCTCCGGCCACCGGTTAACGCCGTTAAAAAAACAGACAAGCACGGAGCACCATGAAATTCTCTTTCTCACACGGGTCACGGCTGGGCATGCTTTGCATCATGCTGGTGCTGGCGGGTTGCGCCGGCAAGAAACAGCGCGTCAGCTACGATCGCCACGCCTTCGATAGCGCCATTCAAGACGCCGCCAGCGAATACGGCGTGGACGCCAAGCTGATCACCGCCATGATCCAGGTGGAGTCCGGCTTCAACCCTTCCGCAGTGAGCAGATCCAATGCGATCGGTCTGATGCAGCTGAAAGCCGATACCGCCGGCTGCGACGCCTACCGCTACAAAGGCAAACGCGGCTGCCCGGACGACGATGACCTGCGGGATCCCGACACCAATATCGATCTCGGCGCCGCCTATCTGGCCACCTTGCAAAAACAACAGCTTAAAGGGATCGCCAATCCCGTCACGCTGCGCTACGCCACCATCATCGCCTACGTCAACGGTACCGGGGCGCTGCTGCGCACCTTCTCCAGCAACCGCCAGCAGGCGATCGCGATGATTAACAACCTGTCGCCGGAAGCCTTTAACTGGCACGTGCGCAAATACCATCCCGCCCCGCAGGCGCCGCGCCATTTGATGAAAGTGGAAGCCGCTTACGAACGGTTGTAATTAGCCAAAGTAAAAAGGAGAACCCGAGGGTTCTCCTTTTTGTTTGCGCGCGGGCCTCGTCGTTACGGCTTGGCCTTGCGAATCGGTTTGCGCGGCGGCCGGTTGGACGGCGTGCGCTGCCGATTGATGTCGGTATGCTTGGTCAACGCCGGTCGGGTGTGGCGCTGCAGCCGTTTCGCTTCGCGCTGCTCGTCGATGCTCGGCGCCGGTACCAGACACTCGCGGCGGCTGCCGATCAGGTGCTTCAGCCCCATCTCTTCCAGCGCGGTGCGGATCAGCGCCCAGTTGGCCGGATCGTGGTAACGCAGCAGCGCCTTATGCAGGCGACGCTGGCGCTCGCCGCGCGGCACCACCACGTCTTCACTCTTGTACCCCACCTTGCTCAGCGGGTTTTTGCCGCTGTAATACATGGTGGTGGAGTTGGCCATCGGCGAAGGATAGAAGTTCTGCACCTGATCGAGGCGGAAACGGTTCTTCTTCAGCCACAGCGCCAGGTTCACCATATCTTCATCGCGGGTGCCCGGGTGCGAAGAGATGAAGTACGGGATCAGGTACTGCTCTTTGCCCGCCTGCTTCGAATAGTGATCAAACAGCTGTTTGAAGCGATCGTAGCTGCCCATGCCCGGTTTCATCATTTTCGACAGCGGGCCTTCTTCGGTGTGCTCCGGCGCGATCTTCAGGTAGCCGCCGACGTGGTGGGTCGCCAGTTCCTTGATATAGCGCGGATCTTCCACCGCCAGATCGTAACGTACCCCGGAGGCGATCAGGATCTTCTTGATGCCCTCCAGCGAACGCGCGCGGCGGTAAAGCTTGATGGTCGGCTCGTGGTTGGTATCCATATAAGTGCAGATCTCCGGATACACGCACGAGGCGCGGCGGCAGGTCTGCTCGGCGCGCGGGTTGGTGCAGCGCAGCATGTACATGTTGGCGGTCGGGCCACCCAGATCGGAGATCACGCCGGTAAAGCCCGGCACTTTGTCGCGGATCTCTTCGATTTCGCGAACGATCGAATCTTCCGAACGGCTCTGGATGATGCGCCCTTCGTGCTCGGTGATCGAACAGAACGAACAGCCGCCGTAGCAACCGCGCATGATGTTCACCGAGAAGCGGATCATGTCGTAGGCAGGAATGCGTTCCTGACCGTAGGACGGGTGCGGCACGCGCTGGTAAGGCAGGGCGAAGACGCTGTCCATCTCCGGCGTGGTCAGCGGGATCGCCGGCGGGTTGATCCACACGTAGCGATCGCCGTGTTTTTGCATCAGCGCGCGGGCGCAGCCGGGGTTGGTTTCATGGTGCAAAATGCGCGAGGTGTGCGCATACAGCACCTTGTCGCCCTTCACTTTCTCGAAGGACGGCAGCAGCACGTAGGTCTTCTCCCACGGCTTCGGCTTGGCGGCGCGCACCGTGACAGGCTTGGCTTCCGGCTCCTTCGGTTTGGCGCCGTCGGCGCACGGCAGATCCTCGCCGTACGGGTTCGGGATAGGTTCGATGCGGCCCGGCTTGTCGAGGCGGGTGGAATCCACGCCGCTCCAGCCCGGCAGCGCTTCTTTACGCATCACCGCGGTATTGCGAATATCGTGGATATCGCCGATCTTCTCGCCGGCGGCCAGACGGTGCGCCACTTCCACCAGCGGGCGTTCGCCGTTGCCGTAGATCAGCATGTCGGCTTTGGAGTCCACCAGCACCGAGCGGCGCACGGTATCCGACCAATAGTCGTAGTGGGCGATGCGACGCAGGCTGGCTTCGATGCCGCCCAGCACGATCGGCACGTCTTTATAGGCTTCTTTGCAGCGCTGGCTGTAAACCAGGGTGGCGCGATCCGGGCGCTTGCCACCGACGTTGCCGGCGGTGTAGGCGTCGTCGTGGCGCAGTTTGCGATCGGCGGTATAGCGGTTGATCATCGAATCCATGTTGCCGGCGGTGATGCCGAAGAACAGATTCGGTTTCCCCAACCGCATGAAGTCTTCTTTGTTGCTCCAGTCCGGCTGCGCGATGATGCCGACGCGGAAGCCCTGCGCTTCCAGCATGCGGCCGATGATCGCCATGCCGAAGCTCGGGTGATCGACATAGGCGTCGCCGCTGATGATGATCACGTCGCAGCTGTCCCAGCCCAGTTGATCCATCTCTGCTCGCGACATCGGTAAAAACGGCGCGGTGCCATAACATTCCGCCCAATAAGGCTTATAAGAAAACAGTTCACGATCGGGTTGGATCAGGCTGGTGGTGCTCATTCTGCTGCTCTTTTTACAGGTTAATTAATCGCCGGGCGGCGATTATACGCACTAGTGGCAAAAAGAGCATGGTTATTTCGCTAACCATTCACCTCGAATTCATAAACGTCGCTGCGGCACAAGATATCGCTGAACTCCAGCGCCTCGCCCCGGGCGTTGCGGCTGGTTTGGATGATGTGCAACAACGGCGCGCCGCACGGTACGTTGAGCAGCTCGGCGACCTCGCCGCTGCAGGACACCGCCTTCAACAAAAAGTGTTTATCTTCAGGCACGATGCCGCGCGATTGCCATAACGCATACAGCGAATGCTCCAGCTGCGCCGGTTCAGGCAGGAAGCGCAGCGGAATATAGGTGGTTTCCAGCGAGACCGGGCTGCCGTTCAACAAGCGTAAACGCCGCAGTTTGACCACCTCATCCCCTTCCGCGATCCCCAGCGCCGCCGCGGCCTTGGCCGGCGCGCCGACCCGCGCGCGCAGCAGCCATCGGTTGCTGACGCTGCTGCCATGACGCAGCGCCTGAGCGGTAAAACCGCTGTCCTTATCGAGGGAATAGCCGATACGCATCGCCACGCGGGTGCCAACGCCCTGCTGCCGCGAAATCAGCCCCTTCTCCTCCAGCAGTTTCATCGCCTTGCTGACGGTGACGCGCGACAGCGCCAAACCTTCCGCCATGTGTCGCTCCGGCGGCAGAAATGCCTCCGCTGCCAGCACCTGCTGCCTGATCGCGGTTTCTATCGCCGTCGCCAGCTGAATATAGCGCGGCGCCGCCGCCCCCTGCGCCAGATGTTCACGCAGCCAGGCCATAAAATCCGTCATTCGCCCGCCCTCTTGTTCCGCCCTATGCCCAAACTTCGCTTTCTCCTATCGCCGATCCGGCGATAAAGCCTCTCACCATAACTAAAATATTGCTAATGTTTTCAGAGGGACATCACAATTTTTATTCAATGGACTTTCATTGGATCTAGATCGCGCGTAATCTGTGCTTATTGATGTTGAAACATCAATGGCACCAACACCAGGGATCCACCTTTAAAACAACTAAAAATCCGCTGCCGACCAGACAGGACGCACCTGATGGTCAGGCAGCGGGCATACGCTGTCCGCATCCCGTTCGCTGAAGCGGATGGGCGACCCTTTGGGATGAATTGCCCGCTTCTCGCCGTACCCGATGGGTCACGTTGCCCAAGACGCCACTACAAATGACAAATAATAAGCAACGGTGCTAATGGATAGCTTGCTCACGGCTCATCATCCCCTCGCGCGATCCCCCTTGCGCCGGGTGAAACGGACTGATGCCTGCAAATAAAAACGTTCTCTCTCTTCCAAACTCCGCTGCAGACCCACTCTTTGTCTACACTCATTGGCGCCGTGCGGTCGGCAAGCCTCATCCGAGGCGGCGGCCGCAGCGCCAACAAAATCGCTTTTCAGTTAACTGCGGCGGCCCTCAAGGCCCTGCGCAACAGGGAACAATTGCTATGACCGATATCAATCGCAATGAAGCATGGAAGGTAGAGAGCACCGGTATCGACCGGGTGCCGGATGCGGAACAGACCGGGCGGCCCATCGAGCTGTTTTGGATCTGGTCGGCAGCCAATATCGGCATTCTCGGCGTGGTGTATGGCGCCATCATCGTCGGCTTCGGCTTATCCTTCCTGCAATCGGTGCTCGCCGCCTTGTTCGGCGTCGCCAGCTTCGTGCTGGTTGGCCTCACCAGCTTCGCCGGCAAGCGCGGGCGCACCTCTACGCTGACGCTGTCGCGAGTGATTTTCGGGCTGAAGGGCAACGTGGCGCCTACCCTGTTCAGTTGGATCAATCTGATGGGCTGGGAAGCGGTCAACGTGATCACCGGCACCCTGACGCTGGCGGCGCTGTTCGAGGCCTTCGGGCTGGGGGCCAGCCATCTGCTGACCGCGCTCAGCCTGTTGCTGTTCGCCGGGCTCACTATCGTCGTCAGCCTGCTGGGGCAGAATACCGTAGTCTGGATGCAAAGCTGGTTCAGCCGCATCTTCGGCACCATGACGCTGATCGTGGTGCTCTATATCCTGTTCAACACCGAGTGGAGCCAGGTGCTGGCGCTGCCTTCCGGCAGCTGGCTGACCGGCTTCCTGCCGGCGGTCTCGGTGATCGCCGCCGGTACCGGCATCAGTTGGGCGATCGCCGGCGCCGATTACAGCCGCTATCAAAGCCCGAATTCGTCGAGCAAAAGCATTTTCGCCGCGGTGATGGGCGGCGCCTGTTTGCCGCTGATGCTGCTGATGCTGGCCGGCATTCTGCTTTCCGTGCAGCTGCCCGATCTGGCCAACGCCGCCAATCCCATCACGCTGATAGGCTCAGTGCTGCCCGCCTGGATGGCGATCCCTTATCTGCTGGCCGCCACCGCCGGCATCGTCACCATCGCGGTGCTCAGCCTGTATTCCGCCAGCCTTAACCTGCTGACCATCGGCGTGCAGGTCAAACAGTGGTTGGCGGTATCGATCGACGCCGTGGTGGTGCTGGGTATCGCCCTGTATGTGCTGTTCATCTCCGGCGATTTTATGGGGCCGTTCATCTCCTTCCTGGTGTTCTGCGGGGTGTTCCTGGCGGCCTGGGAGGCGATTTTCCTGCTCGATTACCTGTGCCTGCGCCGCCACCACGGGTATGATGGCAACGCTTTGTACGGCCTGCATGGCCAGAACCGCGGCGTGCGCAAAGCCCCGCTGTTCTGCTGGTTCCTCGGCGCCCTGTGCGGCCTGCTGGTCACCAAAACCGGTTTTATCGACGGCCCGCTGGCTAAAGGCTTGTTTGCCGACTCCAGCCTGGGGCTGTTTGTGTCGTTTGCGGTGAGTCTGATCGCTTACGGTCTGTACCTGACCCAACGCAGAGAACATCAATGAATGAGTGGGAAGCTGTAACGCCTGTCCTGGTGATAGGGGGCGCGGTCGGCGATCTGGTGATGACGCTGCCGCGCCTGCCGACCAGCGGCGAAGATATCGAAGCCCAGCCGCAGGCGCGGCAAATCGGCGGTTGCGCGTTCAACGTGGCGCGCGCGCTGACGCGCCTTGAAGTGCCGGTGATCAACGGTATGCCGGTCGGCAACGGCGAATGGGGCGCGGCGATCGAAGCCGCCATGGGCGAACTGGGGCTGGAGGTGCTGTTGCGCCACGGCCAGATGGACAATGGCTGGTGCCTGGCGCTGGTGGAGCCGAA
The DNA here is from genome assembly GCF_052691795.1 of Serratia sp. TSA_130.1. Taxonomy (NCBI): domain Bacteria; kingdom Pseudomonadati; phylum Pseudomonadota; class Gammaproteobacteria; order Enterobacterales; family Yersiniaceae; genus Serratia; species Serratia sp. TSA_130.1. The sequence continues at coordinate 180,457 of NZ_JBQZFS010000005.1, read as the reverse complement.
CGGCGAACGCACCTTCATCACGGTTTCCGGTTGCGAAAGCCAATGGAATAAAGCGCAGCTGGCCACGCTGCCGCTGACGGAACACACCCTGATCTACGCCAGCGGCTACGAGCTGGCGGGCGAAAACGGCGAAGCGCTGCGCGAGTGGCTGACGCGCATGCCGTTCGACCAACCGCGTCTGATCGATCCCGGCCCGCGCATTGCCCAGCTCAGCGAAGATTTCTTCGCCATGCTCAGCGACAGCCACACCCTGCTGACGCTCAACCGCGACGAAGTGGCCGCGCTGTGCGGCGCCGGCGACGCCGTGGATGCCGCGCAGCGCTATGCCGCCGCCCGTAATCTGACGCTGATCTGCCGCCTGGATCGCGACGGCGCCTGGATCTGTGACGGCCGCACGCCGCCGCTGCACGTTCCCGCCTATCCGGTGGACGTCATCGATACCATCGGCGCGGGCGATGCCCACTGCGCCGGTTTGCTGGCGGGGCTGTCCGCCGGCTGGCCGCTGCCGCGGGCGGTCGATCTGGCCAACCGGGTCGCCGCCTGCGTGGTGGCCAGCCTCGGCGCCGCCAATCCGCCGGACCGGCATCAACTGCAACAACGCTTCCCGCAGGCCTGACGTTTCAGGGCGCCGCCATCCAGCGCCCTCAGCCTTACTGCGCCGCCGCCGCACTCTCCTGCGGCGAGTGGCGATAGTTGAAGCTCAACGCGAACACAATCCCCAGCACCAGCGTATACAGCGCAAACACCAGCCAGATGCTCTGCCAGTCTTTCACGCCGTCACGGCTGAAGAAATCCACCACTTCGCCGCTGGCGAGTGCCCCCACATAGGCGCCCAGACCGTTGACCATGGTCATGAACAGCCCCTGCGCGCTGGCGCGGATGCGGTGATCGGCCTCCTTCTCGACGAAAATGGCGCCGGAAATATTAAAGAAGTCGAACGCGCAACCGTAAACGATCATCGACAACAGCAGCAGCACGAAACCAAAACCGACCGGCGTGCCGTAGGCCAGGAACAGGAAACGCAGCGTCCAGGCCGCCATGCTGATCAGCATCACCTGCTTGATGCCGTAACGGCGCAGGAAAAAGGGAATGGTGAGGATAAAGAACACTTCAGAGATCTGCGACAGCGACAGCAGCACCGCCGGATACCGGACGCTGAGGCTGTCCTGATATAGCGGATTGAGCGACAGATCGTGCAGGAACGGGTTGCCGAAGGTGTTGGTTATCTGCAGCGCCGCGCCGAGCAACATGGCGAACAGGAAAAACAGCGCTATGCGCCGCTGGCGAAACAGCACCAGCGCATCCAGCCCCAGCACGCTCACCCAGCGCTTCGACTCGGCCGCGCGGTTGGTCGGGCAGCGCGGCAGCGTCAGCGAATAGGCGGACAGTAGCAGCGACGCCGCAGAAGCCAGATACAGCTGCAGATTACTGAGCTCGATTTGGCTGAAACCGACCAGCCACATTGCCAGAATGAATCCCACGGTGCCGTACACCCGCACCGGCGGAAAGTCCTTTACCGTGTCAAAGCCGTGCTTCTCCAGGCAAAAATAGGAAATGGCGTTGGAGAGCGCGATGGTCGGCATATAGACCATGGCGTTGAACAGCATTACCCAGAACATCAGCATCGGTTGCTCAACCTGCGCCGCACAGTACAGCGCCAGCGCCCCGAGCAGGTGGCAAAGCGCATACAGGTAGTTGGCCCTCATCCAACGGTCGGCGATGATGCCCGCCAGGCCCGGCATGATCAGCGCCGCGATCCCCTTGGCGCTGTAAACCATTCCCACCTGCATGCCGCTGAAATGCAGCGTGTTGATCATATAGGAGCCCAGCGTCACCAGCCAGGCGCCCCAGATAAAGAACTGCAGGAAAATCATCACCTTCAATCGTGTTTTTATCGCCATCGCCATCACCTTGTTATTATGCTTTCAACGATGATTGGTGCGGCGGGCCCACTGCAGCCCGCCGCCGGTTTGCTTACGGTGTCACAGCGTTTTGAACAGCTCGCGGATAAGGCGCATGAAATCGTCCGCCGCCAGCGCCGCGCAGCTGAGCGTTTGTTCGTGAGAAAGAGGCGTATCCGACAGCCCTTCGGCGTAGTTGGTCATCGCGGACACCACCAGCACCTTGAGGCCGCAGTGGCGCGCCGTCAGGACTTCCGGCACGATCGACATGCCCACGACGTCGCAGCCGAGGGTCTGCATCATGCGGATCTCCGCCGGCGTTTCGAAGTTCGGCCCGGTGTAAGCGGCGAACACCCCTTCCGCCAGCGGGATGCCCGCGCTTTCGGCCACCGCCGCCAGTTGGGCGCGCAGATCGCGATCGTAGGCGTTCGCCAGGCTGAAGAAGCGCGGCCCGAAGCGCTCGTCGTTGGCGCCGACCAGCGGCGATTCCGGCATGAAATTGATATGATCGGTAATGGCCACCAGGCTGCCCGGCGCTACCGAGCGGCGCAGCGAACCGGCGGCGTTGGTCGCCAACAGGAATTCGCAGCCCAGCAGTTTGAAGGTGCGCACTGCGGTGGTCATCACCTGCATGCCGCGCCCTTCATAGAAGTGGCCGCGCCCTTTCATGCACAAGACCGGCACGCCCTCCAGCTTGCCGGCGACCAGTTGCCCGGCGTGGCCGGCGACGCCGCTCACCGGGAAGCCCGGCAGCGCCGCGTAATCGAGGGTGACGGTTTCAGTCATCACCTCCGCCAGAGCGCCGAGCCCAGAGCCGAGAATCAAGGCCGCTTTCGGCTGAAAACCCGGCAGACGTGCGCGGACAACATCGGCGCAGATAAAAGCATCTTCTTGATTAAACATCGTATTCTCTCTTTAAGCGGGGGACAATAAGCCCCATAGTAGAGAGCGAGGCGCGGCCGAGACCAATACATTCTTGGCGGCCGATTTATTTCATTTATCTATAAGTTGAGCTGCGTCACAGGAGGCGATACCCCGGATGAACCCGCCCCATGCCCTGCCCGATCCCGGTCGGATTAACTTCCGCCTACTGCACTATTTCCGCGTGGTGGCGGAAGAGATGAATTTCACTCAGGCGGCGCGGCGGTTGAATATGTCACAGCCGCCGCTCAGCAAGCACATCAAGGAACTGGAGAGCCAGCTCGGCGTGGTACTGTTCAAACGCACCACCCGCTCCATGACGCTGACGCCGGCTGGCCGCACGCTGCTGCGCAACGTCGAGCGGCTGCTGGATCAGGCCGACAGCGCGCTGCATCAGGTGCAACAAATGGGGCGCGGCGAAGGCGGCCACATGGTGGTCGGCATGGTCGGCACCTCGGCCTGGGGCGGGCTGATCGCGGCGCTGCGGCGATTCAGCGAGCGGAGCGCCGGCGTCACCTGGTCGGTGAACGAGCTCACGCCCAGCCAGCAAATCATCGCGCTGCAAAAGCGGCATATCGACATCGGGGTCTGGCGAGAGGCGCAGCAACAGACGCTGCCGGGGTTGACCTGCCAACGGTTGGCGCGCGAAAGCATCGCCGTGGTGCTGCCGCTCGATCATCCGCTGGCGCAGCAGGAGAATATCCCGCTGGCGGCGCTGCAAAACGACAGCTTCATCGTGCTGCCGCCGCATGAGGCCAGCCTGGGGCTGTATCTGCACAATCTGTGTCTGCAGCAGGGATTTTTGCCGGACGTCGCTTATCAGGTTAACGAGCCGCAAACCCTGCTGGCGCTGGTGGCGGAAGGCTGCGGCATTACGCTGTTGCCGGACAGCTACGGCCGCATTCCGTGGCCCGGCGTGCGGTTTTGCTCGCTGCAACAGGCGCCGCCGGCGGATCTGTATGCGGTATACCGTACCGACAGCGTCACGCCGGTGGTGCAGGCTTTTTTGGCGATGCTGCGGGCGCCCTAAGCGGCCCGCAGAGCGGGTTACATCGTCGGCTGCACCATCAGCTGGCCGGCGGTGCCGCGATCGGCCATCTCCAGCGTCTGGCTGTAATACAGGAACGGGAAGTGTTCGGAGGTGGATTGGTTGAAATACACCAGCAGCTCGACGTCGCCATCGACCCAGACGGTATCCTTCCAGCCGCGATCTTCCGCCATCGGCTGCGCGCCGTTGACGCGTTTAATCAGGAACTGCACGCCCTGAATATGGAACGACTGCGGCGTATCCGCATGAATGTTCCAGCGTTCCCAGGTGCCTTGCTGCGCCTGTACGTCGATGCGGTTCATGTCCCAAATTGCGCCGTTGATGCCGACGCCGCCGTCGCCCAGGCGGAAATCGCGGGTGCGGCTGGCGCTGCCGTCCAACAGCTGATCCGCCAGCAGGCGCATCGGCAGGTTGTCGGTCACCAGCGGCAGCAGGCCGGTCGGGCGCAGCGTCAGCACCTGGGTGGACACCAGAATGCTCGACGGCTCGAACAGGCCGCGCAGGCGATCCATGATGCCCGCCGCTTCACCGGCGGTGATGGTCACCTCGTCGCCCTTCGACATGTCGATCAGCACTTCCCGGCGCTCGCCCGGCGCCAACGACAGCTGCTGCACCGCAACCGGCGCAGGCAGGAAGCCCTGATCGCTGGCGATCACGTTGAACGGCCGCCCGTCGCTGAGCTGCAGGGTATAACGCCGCGCGTTGGAGGCGTTGAGCAAACGCAAACGCACCCAGCCGCGCGACACGTCGACATACGGGTTTTGCACGCCGTTGACCAACAGCGTATCGCCGACGAAGCCGCCCTGCGACGGCGCATCGTATTGCGGCGTGCCGAAGTTATCGAAGCGTTTGTCCTGAATGATCAGCGGGAAATCGTCGACGCCGTAGTGGTTGGGCAGCGGCAGCGCTTTGCTGACGGCATCCTCCACCAGCCACAATCCGGCCAGCCCGTTATACACATGCGGCGCCATGCGGTTTGGCGTGTTGGCGTGGTACCAGCAGGTAGCCGCCGCCTGACGAATGGGCAGCACCGGCGACCAGTCGACGTTGGGCGACATCATGCGCGGCGCGCCGCCCATCAGCGTGCCCGGCACCTGCAGACCGCTGATGGTCATCGCCACCGGCTCCTGCAGGCGGTTGCTGTAGATCAGTTTGACGTCGTCGCCGCTGTAAACCCGCACCGTCGGCCCCAGGTACATGCCGTTGATGCCCCACACCGCCGCTTTGCGGTTATCCATAAACGCCCAGTGGGCGCGCTGCAAGGTCAGGAACAGCGGCTGACCGCGGCGAGACTCCAGCAGCGGGGGAATGGGTAATGGGGTCTGCGTTCCGCTCGCCTCAGCCCTCAGCGGCACGGCGCCCGCGCACAGCGCCAGGCCCGATGCCTGTAAAAACTGACGTCGACTGAGTGACATATTTTCTCCATGAAAAGCAATAACTAAACCGTGTGCAAAACCCAAACGCCCGCCAATCAAGATTAGCAGGCGCTCAGGCGTTAACGGCGCTGAACGCCAATTAAAAAACTCTTCTTTGAAGCCGGTAGACTCTTATTTTTTGGCGGCGTTGCGCTGGGCGACTTCGGCGTCCAATTCGGCGATTTTCGCCTCCATCAGCTCGCGGCAATGGGCCGCCAGCTCGCGCACGTTTTCTTTGCCGTATTTGCTGGTATCCACCGGCGCCAACATCTCGACGATCACATGGCCGTTATTCCAGCGATTAAGATTTATATTACCGCTGGTGGTGGATACGCAGATAGGCACAATCGGCACGCCGGCGGCGATGGCCGCGTGGAACGCGCCGGTTTTAAACGGCATCAGCCCACGGCCGCGGCTGCGGGTCCCTTCCGGGAACATCCAGATCGAAATGTCTTTCTTCTTGAACTGCTCCGCCACCTGGGCGATGGTGCCGTGCGCCTTGGCGCGATTATCACGATCTATCAGCAGATTACCGGTCAGCCAATACAGCGGGCCGAAAAACGGGATCCACACCAGACTTTTTTTACCGACCGTCACGGTGCGCGGCTGCACGATATTAGAGGCCGTCACCATGTCGTAGTTATTTTGGTGGTTGGCGATATAGATGCAGTTGCCGTTGTTGGCCGCATCGGCCGGCACGCGGGTTTCAACCTTGATGCCGAACAGCGTCGACAGACGACCGAAAAGATGGCCGAAGGTCGCCACATGGCGAGGATTACGCGGACTGAACAAGCAATAAACCGAACCGAAAATACACACCAGAATACAGAAAAGAGTGGCGAGAACGGCACGCAAAATCAATAACATAACAACCTCATTAGCACACTGCCAACGCAGTTTACTTCGCTGCGCAGATTCCTTTACTCATTATTTGCCGACCAAGCGGAAAGCACGCCTATGTCGCCTGCATTTCTCGCTATTTTCCCGCCAGGCGGCAGTACGCACAATAATTTTATGCGCAGAAATGTTAACTATTTGGAAAATAAACGCCAGCAAAAATAAATAAGGCGGCCACAGCATGCTGCGACCGCCCGTTAACGCTGGTGCCAACGCTTACTCTTCGCTGTCGCCACCCGACGCCCGCACCGGCGCATCCACTTCGACGCGATCGATGCGCTGCAGGCCGCGCGGCAGTTGGGTGCCCTTGCGGCCGCGTTCCGCACGGAACTTCTGCAGATCTTCCGGACGCAGCGTCAGCTTGCGTTTGCCGACGTGCAGCGTGACAGACGCCTGCGGCGGCAGCACGAACAGCCAGGCCAGCTTGTCTTCACCGGCGGCGGCCTGCGCCGCCGGAATGGAGACGATCTTGTTGCCCTTGCCCTTCGACAGCTGCGGCAGATCGGCGACCGGGAACATCAGCATGCGCCCGGCGGCGGTGATCGACAGCAGCATATCGTCTGCGCCGTGGATCTCCATCGGCGGCAGCGCTCTGGCGTTGTCCGGCAGCGTGATCATCACCTTGCCGGCGCGGTTGCGCGCCACCAGATCGTTAAAGGTGCAGACGAAACCGTAACCGGCGTCAGACGCCATCAGCAGCTTCTGATCGTCGGCCGCCATCAGCACCTGCTCGATGGTGGCGCCCGGCGGCGGCGTCAGCTTGCCGGTCAGCGGCTCGCCCTGCCCGCGCGCCGAAGGCAGCGTCATCGGATCGAGCGCATAGCTGCGCCCGGTAGAGTCGATAAATACCACCGGCTGATTGCTCTTGCCGCGCGCCGCGCCGCGGAAGCTGTCGCCGGCCTTGTAGCTCAACCCGGTCGGATCGATGTCATGGCCCTTGGCGCTGCGCACCCAGCCCATTTCAGACAGCACGATGGTCACCGGTTCGGACGGCACGAAGTCATGCTCGCTCATCGCCTTGGCTTCCGCGCGCTCGGTCAGCGGCGAACGGCGATCGTCGCCGTAGGTCTGCGCATCGGCCTGGATCTCTTTCTTAATCAGCGTATTCAGCTTGCGTTCGGACGCCAGCAGCGCCTGCAGCTGATCGCGCTCTTTCGCCAGTTCGTCCTGCTCGCCGCGGATCTTGACCTCTTCCAGCTTGGCCAGGTGACGCAGTTTCAGCTCGAGGATCGCTTCCGCCTGAGTATCGGAGATGCCGAAACGCTGCATCAGCACCGGCTTCGGCTCATCCTCGCTGCGGATGATGTGGATCACCTCGTCGATGTTGAGGAACGCCACCAGCAAACCTTCGAGGATATGCAGGCGCTTGAGCACCTTCTCGAGGCGGTAGTTCAGGCGGCGACGCACCGTATCGCGACGGTAGGCCAGCCATTCGGTGAGGATCTCCACCAGCCCTTTCACCTGCGGGCGGTTGTCCAGACCGATCATGTTCATGTTGATGCGGTAGCTGCGCTCCAGATCGGTGGTGGCGAACAGGTGATTCATCACCTGCTCCAGATCGATGCGGTTGGAACGTGGCACGATCACCAGACGCGTCGGGTTCTCGTGATCGGATTCGTCGCGCAGGTCTTCGACCATCGGCAGCTTCTTGGCGCGCATCTGGCTGGCTATCTGCTCCAGCACCTTGGCGCCGGAAACCTGATGCGGCAAGGCGGTGATCACCGCGCTGCCATCCTCTTTCTTCCACACGGCGCGCATGCGCACCGAGCCGCGGCCGCTCTGGTAAATTTTGCGAATTTCATCGCGCGGGGTGATGATCTCGGCTTCGGTCGGGAAGTCCGGCCCCTGCACGAACTCGAGCAGGTCATCGAGCGAGGCGCCCGGCTTGTCGAGCAGTGCCACCGCGGCGGCGGCGACTTCGCGCACGTTGTGCGGCGGAATGTCGGTCGCCATGCCAACCGCGATGCCGGTGGTGCCGTTCAGCAGGATGTTCGGCAGGCGCGCCGGCAGCATCTTCGGCTCTTGCAGCGTGCCGTCAAAGTTCGGGATCCAGTCGACCGTGCCCTGGCCCAGCTCGGCCAGCAAGACCTCGGCGTATTTGGACAGGCGCGATTCGGTATAACGCATCGCCGCGAACGACTTGGGATCGTCCGGCGCCCCCCAGTTCCCCTGGCCGTCCACCAGCGGATAGCGATACGAGAACGGCTGCGCCATCAGCACCATGGCTTCATAACACGCGCTGTCGCCGTGCGGGTGATATTTACCCAGCACGTCGCCCACGGTGCGGGCGGACTTCTTGAATTTGGCGCTGTTGGTCAGCCCCAGTTCAGACATGGCGTAGATGATGCGGCGTTGTACCGGCTTCAAACCGTCGCCAATGTACGGCAACGCCCGATCCATGATGACGTACATGGAATAGTTCAGATAGGCGTTTTCAGTGAATGTGTGCAGCGGTAAACGCTCTACACCGTCATGAGTCAGATCACTCATTACTCAATTATCCTCAGACCGTGGCTTGGCAATCCCTTGGACGACAAAAGGCATCGCTTGTCGATTCTGCCCGCGATAGTAACCCATCTGCAGGGTGGCTGTCACAGTTGGCGCAAGGATCGCCGGCGGCGGCCGGTTGCGCGCTGCGGTTTATGCAAAATTTCGCTGTCTGGCGGCCCGTTTATTGACTGGCAGTCAACACTGTTGTGCGCTGGATCGCATTTTTACTTGCCTGCCTAACGATTACACTCGTCGCCAGCGAGATGGTTTCCGCCTTTTCGGCGGGAAGCATGCCATATCTTAACTCTGACGGGAGCCGCGAAAGATGAGCAATATCCTGATTATCAACGCTAAAAAACAATTCGGCCATTCCAACGGCGAACTCAACCAAACCCTGAGCGACGTGGCGGAAAGCTTCCTGCGCGATCTGCAGCACGATGTGCAGGTCACCGTGGTTGACGACGGTTATGACATCGAAGCCGAGGTAAAGAAATACCTGTGGGCCGACGCGGTCATCTACCAGATGCCGGGCTGGTGGATGGGCGAACCCTGGATCCTGAAAAAATACATCGATGAAGTGTTCACCGCCGGTCACGGCAGCCTGTATGCCAGCGACGGCCGCTCTCGTTCTGACGAAAGCAAAAAATATGGCTCCGGCGGCCTGATCCAGGGCAAAAAATACCTGCTGAGCCTGACCTGGAACGCCCCGCTGGAGGCCTTCACCGATCCCGATCAGTTCTTCCACGGCGTCGGCGTCGACGGCGTTTACCTGCACTTCCACAAGGCCAACCAGTTCCTGGGAATGGAAGCGCTGCCGACCTTTATCTGCAATGACGTGATAAAACAACCGGATATCGAAGCGGACATCGCACGTTATCGCGAGCATCTGGCGAAAAATTTTGCTTAACTGACGCAGAACATACTCATCAACGAGGTAAGCATGATCACCGTAATCGCAGAAATCAAAGTGAAACCCGGCCACCGCGCCACCGTACTGCAAGCCATTGAAAAGCTGGTGCCGCTGGTGCTGGCGGAAGAGGGTTGCGGCGAATACACGCCGATGGTCGACAGCAATACCCAGGCGCCGTGGCAGAAGCGGTCGCCGGATTCGGTGTTCATGCTGGAGAAATGGGAAAGCATGGCGCATCTGGAAAAACATCTGGCCATTGAGCACATGCTCAAACACCGCGACACCCTCAAAGACAGCGTGCTGGACACCGAGATCTACATCCTGGAAAACGCCCTGTAAGCTCCGCCTTATCCTGTAAGCTCCGCCTTATAACGTCTGCGCGTCGATGTGCGCGCTGACGTAGTCAAGAAAACAGGTGATGCGCGCCGCCAATTGCGTATTGCGGTAATACACCGCATTAATCGGCTGGCGCACGTCCAGCGTCTCCTGCTCCAGCAACGTCACCAACTTGCCCGCTTCCCGATCGCGCCGGGTCATAAAGTCTGCCAGCTGTACGATCCCCTCGCCCCGCAGCGCCAATTGCCGCAGCGTTTCACCGCTGGACGCCGAGATCGTCGGCGTGATGGCGAAATGCGGCGCCTGGCGATAGCGCAACGGCCATTGGTTCAGCGATTCCGGTTGGGTAAAACCGAGCAGACAATGCCGGTGCAACGCCTCCACGCTCTGCGGCGTGCCGTGCTGCTGCAGATAAGCCGGGCTGGCGAGGATGCGCAACCGGCTGGCGCCCAGCGCGCGCGCATGAATGGTCGAATCGCGCAACGCGCCGATGCGAATGGCGATATCCGTGCGTTTTTCCAGCAGATCGATGATCAGATTGTCGGTGTTCAGCTCGAGCGAAATTTGCGGATAACGTTCCCTGAACCCCGCCACCAGCGGCACGATGACGTGCTCCATAAAAGGCGCAGCCGCATTGATCCGCAGTCGCCCGGCCGGCATCTGCCGGCGCACCGCCATTTGTTCTTCGGCATTTTCCACCGAGTTGATGATCGTACGCGCATGGCTCAGGAAGCTTTGCCCCTCTTCGGTCAGCTCCAGGCGACGCGTAGTGCGGCGCATCAGGGTGGTATCGAGCTTATTCTCCAGGCGGCTGAGCGCGCGGCTGATGCCGGAAGTCGTCTGGCCGAGCCGATCGGCGGCGGCGGTGATGGAACCGCTGTCGACCACCGAAGTGAACGCCAGCAATTCTTCGAGCGTGATCTTCATGCATTCCGGCCCAGGTTATCGGGCGCCGCATGAACGCCCTGCGGGAAAGCCGGCCCGGCGTTTCACCGGGCCAGGGTCAGGCTCAGACCGCCAATTCGGCCATGTCGCCCTTGTCTTGCAGCCAGTTGCGGCGATCTTCCGAACGCTTCTTGGCCAACAGCATGTCCATCACCGCCAGCGTCTGATCGACATCATCTTCCGCGACCGTCAATTGCACCAGACGGCGGGTGTTCGGATCGAGGGTGGTTTCGCGCAGCTGCAGCGGGTTCATCTCGCCCAGCCCTTTAAAGCGCTGGACGTTCGGCTTGCCTTTCTTGCGCTTCAGCTGTTCCAGCACGCCGGCTTTCTCTTCTTCATCCAGCGCGTAGAACACCTCTTTACCGAGATCGATGCGGTACAGCGGCGGCATGGCCACATAAACGTGCCCGCCTTTCACCAGCGAACGGAAGTGGCGCACGAACAGCGCGCACAGCAGCGTAGCGATGTGCAGGCCGTCGGAGTCCGCATCCGCCAGGATGCAGATTTTGCCGTAGCGCAACTGGCTGAGATCTTCGCTGTCCGGATCGATGCCGATCGCCACGGAAATGTCATGCACTTCCTGCGAGGCCAGCACTTCGTCCGAGGAGACTTCCCAGGTATTCAGGATCTTGCCCTTCAGCGGCATGATCGCCTGATATTCGCGATCGCGCGCCTGCTTGGCCGATCCGCCCGCGGAGTCCCCTTCCACCAGGAACAGTTCGGTCATGGCCAGATCCTGCGAGGTGCAGTCCGCCAGCTTGCCCGGCAGCGCCGGCCCGCTGGTCAGCTTCTTGCGCACCACTTTCTTGGCGGCGCGCAGACGGCGTTGGGCGCTGGAAATCGCCAGCTCGGCCAGCTGTTCCGCCGCCTGAACGTTCTGGTTCAGCCACAGGCTGAAGGCATCTTTCACCACGCCGGAAACGAAGGCCGCGCACTGACGCGAAGAGAGACGCTCTTTGGTCTGCCCGGCGAACTGCGGATCCTGCATCTTCACCGACAGCACGTAAGCGCAGCGATCCCAAATATCCTCCGCCGACAGCTTCACGCCGCGCGGCAGGATGTTGCGGAATTCGCAAAACTCGCGCATCGCGTCCAGCAGCCCCTGACGCAGACCGTTGACGTGGGTGCCGCCCTGCATGGTCGGGATCAGGTTGACGTAGCTTTCGGTCAGCAGCTCGCCGCCTTCCGGCAGCCACAGCAGCGCCCAGTCCACCGCTTCGGTATCACCGGCGAAATTGCCGACGAACGGCGCTTCCGGCAGGGTGATCAGGCCGTTAACCGCTTCCATCAGGTAGTCGGTCAGGCCGTCCTGGTAGCACCAGCGCTGCTCGGTGTTGTTCACCTTGTCGATGAAATAGATCTCAACGCCGGGGCACAGCACCGCTTTGGCTTTCAGCAGGTGAGTGAGGCGCGATACCGAGAAACGCGGGCTGTCGAAGAACTGTTCGTCCGGCCAGAAGTGCACGCTGGTGCCGGTGTTGCGTTTGCCGCAGGTGCCGGTCACCGTCAGATCTTGCACTTTGTCGCCGTTTTCGAAGGCGATGCCGTAGACGTTGCCGTCGCGGCGCACGTTGACTTCCACCCGCTTCGACAGGGCGTTGACCACCGAGATCCCAACGCCGTGCAGGCCGCCGGAGAACTGGTAGTTTTTATTCGAGAATTTACCGCCGGCGTGCAGTCGGCACAGGATCAACTCAACCGCCGGCACGCCCTCTTCCGGGTGGATGTCCACCGGCATGCCGCGGCCGTCGTCGATCACTTCCAGCGACTGATCGGCGTGCAGGATCACGTCGATACGCTTGGCATGTCCGGCCAACGCTTCGTCGACGCTGTTATCGATCACCTCTTGGCCGAGGTGGTTTGGGCGCGTCGTGTCGGTATACATGCCGGGACGACGGCGCACTGGTTCTAGACCGCTGAGTACTTCAATGGCATCAGCGTTATAGCTGGATTGAGTCATCGTTGATTATTTTTTCGTGGTTAAAGGGAGGTGCCGGAACGGTCCGTCAGACCGCGTTTAGCCCTAAAAAATCCACAATCTGGGGGAAGTAGTGCTCGAAACCGACGAAGGCGTGGTTTCCACCCGACTCCACCGTTTGCCGACACGCGGTGTAATACGCCACTGCCTGGCCGTAATCGAGAATTTCATCGCCCGTTTGCTGCAGCAGCCAGATTAAATCCGGCGACTCCAAAGGATCGATCTGCATCACTTTCAGATCGTAAACGTGACGAGACTCTAACACATATTGCTGGCCGGTGTAGGGGTTCTCGTTGGCGCCGAGATAGTCGACCAGCAGCTCAAACGGCTTGACCGCCGGGTTGACCACCACCGCCGGCAGCGAAAAACACTGCGACAGCCAGGTGGCGTAATAGCCGCCCAGCGAGGACCCCACCAATCCGAGCGTTTGTCCGGCGCGTTCCAGCACCAGATTTTCCAGCATTTCGGCGGCCTCCGCCGGAAAGGCCGGCAACTGCGGCACCAGCATCTCGATAGCGGGATGGTGTTCGGCCAGCCAGGCCTTGAAGGCCACCGCCTTGGCCGACTGCGGCGAGCTGTTGAAACCGTGCAGGTAGAGCAGTGTCGAAGGCATCAGTATCCATCCGAGTCCATATCGGGGCGGAAATCGTCGTTTTCCAGGCGGAACACCTGCGTCTCGACGCGGCCGTCCGGCAGCAGATCGAGGTAACGCCAGCCGGGGGAGACGTCGTCGATGGTAAAGTTAGTGCAGTGCGGCTTGAATTGCACGCAGGTGGACGGCGTCGCCAACAGACGCCGGCCCTGCCATTCCAGATCCAGATCCTGGTGAATATGACCGCACACCACGGTATTCACCTTCGGGTAGCGCAACAGGATCGCGCCCAGCATATGCGGGTTGCGCAGGCTGTGCTGATCGAGCCAGGTGCAGCCGGAAGGCAGCGGATGGTGGTGCAGCAGCAACAGCGTGTAACGCTCGGGGTGCGCCTGCAGGCAGCGCTCCATCCACTCGAGCTGGTATTCGCTCAGCTCGCCGTGCGGTACGCCGAACACCTGACTGTCCAACATCAGCACCTGCCAGTTATCGCCCAGCAGCACCTGCTTGGAAGGGGCGATGCCGGCGGCGGCCAACGCGTCGACCATCGCCGGTTGGAAATCGTGGTTGCCCGGCAGCCACACGCACGGGGCCGGCAGTTGCGCGATGCCGGCGGCGAAGTGGCGGTACGCCTCCTGCGAATGATCCTGCGCCAAATCTCCCGTGGCGACGATCAAATCGACATCGCGGCGCTGCGCCTGAATGGCGTCCAGCACCGCGTGATAGCTGCGATAGGTATTGATGCCGAGCAACGTCTCGTGTTCGCCGGCAAAAAGGTGGGTATCTGTTATTTGTAGAATCCTGACCGCGGCCCCACTCGCCACGGGCAGTTTAAACAGGCTTTCCAAATGGTGTCCTTTGTTATTTCAGTCTGTCTAACAAACCGGAACCGCCATCGCTCCATGCGCCAAACAGTAGCGCAGCCAATCAGCAAGAAACTGGTTAATTTGATGCTTTTCGTCGCGTTGATGCAACTTTTTATTAGGATAATCATAACGCGCTTTAAAGCGGTAGATCTGCTGACTGGAACACACTTCCGCAACCATGGCGTCATGGTATAACCGCACCGTCATCGCGGGCAGGCTCCAGTAGCTGACCGCCGGAAAGATCTGCTCGATCTCCACCAGCGACGTGTAACGCGTGGACTCAACAATGGTCAAACGATAGCTAGCGCCGTTCACCTGATAAGTCACCGTTTCGCCCGCTTCGTCGTTGCGCGGCAGCAAGCGGCGCAATTGCGCGAAGTTGGTTTCGCACAATCTCATCATTTCGGGGAAATCAGGGGTATAGCGCTGTTTCATTAGTTGGCCCACTCTTTTCTCAACGATTCATGGTGCAACGCCAGCCATTGCAATGCAATCACTGATGCGGCGTTATCGATCGCGCCCTCTTCCACCCAGCGGTAAGCCTGCTCGCGGCTGACCACATGGACGCGAATATCTTCATGCTCTTCCGCCAGGCCGTGGATGCCTTCGGCGGTGCCGGCGTCCACCTCGCCGACCATGATCGACAAGCGTTCGCTGGTGCCGCCGGGGCTGGCCAGATAGCTCAGCACCGGCTTGCAGCGCCCGACCACCACGCCGGCTTCTTCCTGCGCTTCGCGGCGGCACACGTCTTCGACGCTTTCGCCGGTTTCGATCATACCCGCCACCATTTCCAGCAGCCAGGGCGAATTACTGGTATCGACCGCGGCGATGCGCAGTTGTTCAATCAGCACCACTTCATCGCGCACCGGGTCGTAGGGCAGCAGCACCGCCGCATGGCCGCGCTCGAAAATTTCACGCGTGATTTCAGGACTCATTTCGCCATTGAACAAGCGATGGCGAAACCGGTATAAATTGAGTGAAAAAAAACCACGGTACAGCGTCTCGCGTGCAATAATTTCTACATCTTTTTTATCGAAGGTGACGGGTGACGGCTGCGAACGGTTCATGCGCGAATTCTCCTGCGTGAGTATGCCGATAAAATAAACGGTTTTGATGACAGAAACAGCGGGTCTCACCGCCGCCGCTTTATGTTAGGCTGTTTTTCGCCGCCGGACGCGGCGCGTTTGTGCGCTCGCGGGTAATAGCGGGAAACAATCCTGATTGTCAGCCATAATATCAGCTGCAGTCGGCCCGGGCAGTACGCCAAGGTAAATGGGCGGTCTGAAAGGTAAAAGTTACGTGAGATGGCACATTCAGCCACCTGATGCGTACCGCAGACTCTGCTAGAATCGGCAACTATTTCGTCTATCGTCAGCGCTAACATAGCAATATTGCTGCACAACAAGGAATGCAAATGAAGAAACTGCTCCCCCTTCTTATCGGACTGAGCCTGGGCGGCTTCAGTGCAATGAGCCAGGCAGAGAACCTGCTGCAGGTCTACAAACAGGCCAGGGAAAGTAACCCGGATCTGCGCAAAAGTGCTGCTGACCGCGACGCCGCATTCGAAAAGATCAATGAAGCGCGCAGCCCGCTGCTGCCGCAGCTCGGTTTAACCGCAGGTTACGATTACACCAACGGTTATCGTGACAGCAATGGCGTTAACAGCAACGTCACCAGCGGTTCGCTGGCATTGACGCAGACCCTCTTCGACATGTCGAAATGGCGCCAGCTGACGCTGCAGGAAAAGAGCGCCGGCATCTCCGACGTCACCTTCCAGACCGCAGAGCAGTCGCTGATTCTCAACACCGCCACCGCCTACTTTAACGTGCTGAAGGCGATCGACACGCTGTCGTACACCCAGGCGCAGAAAGACGCGGTGTACCGCACGCTGGATCAAACCACCCAACGCTTCAACGTGGGCCTGGTGGCGATCACCGACGTGCAGAACGCCCGCTCGAACTATGACACCGTGCTGGCGGCCGAAGTCTCCGCCCGCAACGATCTGGATAACGCGCTGGAAACGCTGCGCCAGGTGACCGGGGCCTTCTACCCGGAGCTGGCCTCGCTGAACACCGATCGCTTCAGCACCCAGCGCCCGGAAGCGGTGAACAACCTGCTGAAAGAAGCGGAGGCGCGCAACCTGAGCCTGCTGTCCGCCCGCCTGAGCCAGGATCTGGCGCGCGAACAGATCCGTGCCGCACAGACCGGCTATATGCCGACGATTGACGTCAGCGCGTCAACCGGCATCAGCAATACCAAATACAACGGCTCAAACACCGGCGGCGCGAATGCCGCACGCTACAGCGACTCCGATGCGGGCCAAAATAAAGTGGGCATCAGCTTCAACCTGCCGCTGTACAGCGGCGGCGCGACCAACTCGCAGGTTAAACAAGCGCAGTACGGCTTCGTCGGCGCCAGCGAGCAGCTGGAAAGCGCTCACCGCAGCGTGGTGCAGACCGTGCGTTCATCGTTCAACAACGTTAACGCTTCGATCAGCAGCATCAACGCCTACAAACAGGCGGTGATCTCCGCACAGAGCTCCCTGGACGCGATGGAAGCCGGTTATCAGGTCGGTACCCGCACCATCGTCGATGTGCTGGACGCCACCACCACGCTGTATAACGCCAAACGTCAGCTGTCCGATGCGCGTTATACCTATTTGATCAACCAGCTGAACATCAAGTCGGCGCTCGGCACGCTGAACCAGAACGATCTGCTGCTGCTGAACGGCGCGTTGGGCAAGCCGGTATCGACCGCGCCTGACGCCGTCGCACCGCAAAACCGCGCGCAGGACGCCTATGCGGACGGTTATCAGGACAATGCGCCGATGCAACAGACTGCGGCGCCGGCACCGGCGGCCACTCGCGCATCCGCGCCGGCCGTTACCACCAGCCAACCGGCTCGCCACAGCGGCAACCCATTCCGCAACTGATGTCCGCACGCTGATAAACACGGGGTCCGGCCTGCGCCGCGCCCCGTTTTTTTTGTCCCGATTTTCCCCGCTTCTGCCCGCCGCCTCACAGCCGCCGCTGCGCCAGGTGATATCATCGTCACTCTCGTTTTCGCAGTTGGATGAGGTTCGATGGACAACGATTCACGTTGGCAGCAACTGATTAACGACGGCGAACTGCCGCCGCCGCTGCGCCCGACGCCGGCGGTGTACGCCTCCTGGCTGCGTTGCCGCAGCCTGATGCAGCCCGATGTCTGGCAAGCGCCGCACCGTGCGCAGGGCGCCACCTTCGAATCGATTTGCCGCCGCAAGAACGATCTGCTGACGCTCGGCCAGGCGGCGCTGGAAGACGCCTGTGAATACATGGAGCCGCGGCGTTGCCTGCTGATGATCCTCGACGAGAGCGGCTGCATGCTGTGGCGCTGCGGCGACGCCCAAACCTGGGAACATCTGCAGCAACTGGGATTCGCCCCCGGCGCTTACTGGGCCGAAGGACAGATAGGCACCAATGCCCCGGCGCTGGCGGCGGCGGAAGGCCACCCGGTGCGGGTGAGCGGTAAAGAACACGTGCGCCGAGCGCTGCACGGCTGGTCGTTCTGCGCCACGCCGGTCTACGACAACAGCGGCCGCCAGCGCGGCTCGATCGCGCTGGGCTGCCTGCTGGCCGACTGCGCCGCCGGCGATCTGTCGCTGACGCTGGCCATCGCCCGCGAAATCGGCAACTCGCTGAACGCCGACGGCCTGCTGGCGGAATCCAACCGCCATCTGAATCAGCTTTACGGCCTGCTGGACGGCGTCGACGACGGCGTCATGGCCTGGGATCACCGCGGCTACCTGCAATACATCAACCAACGCGCCGCCGGCCTGCTGAAGCTGGACGAACAGCAGAGCCAGGGCAAACCGTTGGCGCAGCTGTTGACGCTGCCCGCGCTGCTCAAGCGCGCCATCGCCGATCGCCAACCGCTGCAACACGTCGAAGTCACCTTCGAAAGCCAGCGGCAGTTTATCGCCGCCTTGCTGACGCTCAAGCCGATTTTCGACGGCGATCGCTGCAGTTTCATCGCCCTGCTGCACCCGCTCGAACGGCTGCGCCAATATGTCAGCAGCCAGCTGGGGCGCGTCAGCCACAGCTTCGAACAGATGCCTTCCGCCTCGCTGGAAATGCGGCGACTGATCCGTTACGGGCAGCAGGCGGCCAAAGGCCAGCATCCGATCCTGTTGCGCGGAGAAGAAGGCGTTGGCAAAGAGCTGCTCAGCCAGGCTATCCACAACGCCGGCGAACGCGCCGCCGGGCCGTATATCGCCCTCAACTGCCAACTGCTGCCGCAGGCGCAGGGGCTGCGTGAGCTGCTGGGCAGCGACGCCAGCGAAGAAGAGGCGGGCCAGCTCAGTAAATTCGAATTGGCTAACGGCGGCACGCTGTACCTGGAACAGATCGAATACCTGCCGGCGGAGATGCAGTCGGCGCTGCTGCAGGTGCTGAAAACCGGCGTGGTGATCCGCCTCAATTCCAGCCGGGTGATCCCGGTCGATGTGCGGGTGATCGCCGGCAGCGCCGCCGACCTGCCGCTGCTGGTGCAGCAAAACCGCTTCCGCCGCCAGCTGTTTTACAGCCTGCAGGCGTTCGAGATCCAAATCCCGCCGCTGCGTCAGCGGCTGAGCGATATTCCGCTGCTGGTCAAACATCATCTGCGCACGCTGGAGCAACATTTTCAGTGTCGCTTCCAGGTGGATGACGAGGTGATGGCTCAGCTGGCGCTCTATCTGTGGCCGGGCAACGATTTGGAACTGAAAGGGGTGGTGGAGCGCGCGGCAATGATTTGCCACGGCCACCACATCCAGCTGGCGGACCTGCCGGCGCACCTGCTCGGCCAACCGTCGCTGCTGGAAAGCGATCCGCAGCCCGGCGCACCGCTGTTGACGCTGACGGACATGGAGCGCCAGGCGATCCTGCGGGCGGCGACCGTCAGCCGCGGCCAACTGACGGAAATGGCGCAGTTGCTGGGCATCGGCCGCACCACGCTGTGGCGGAAGATCAAACAGCACGGGATCGACATCCGCCAGTTCAAGCTGCGCGCCTAGTGGCTGAGCTGCAACACCCCGCGCGCGGCGTCCAGCATCGCCTTCTGGCCGCTGCGGGTTTTGCTCAGGCAATCCTGCATGCCGACCACCATCGGAATGCCCATCGCCTTCGCCAGAATGGCGCTGTGCGAGAGGGCATTGCCGCCGCTCAGGCAGATGCCGAGCACTAGTCGGCGATCCAGCATCACTACCTCTGAGGGCATCAGCTCATCCATCACCAGTATTGACGGCTCTGCGAGCGCAATGGTCGGCAGCGGCTGCCCCTGCAGGTGGCACAGCGTGCGGCGCAGCATGTCGCGCACGTCCAGTTCGCGCGCCCGCATGTAGTCGTCATCCAACTCGCGGTACTCTTCGGCGATCGCCTCCAGCACCTGCCGCCAAGCCTGCTCGGCGCTGCACAACTGCTGCGCAATGCGGGTGTAAGCCGCCTGCTGCAGATCCGGATCGTCCAGCAGCATGCTGTGGGCGCCGAAGATAGCCGCCTGCGGCTTGCCGATCAGCGTGCCGGTGCGCTCCGCCAGCCGGTTGAGATCGCTCAACGTGTGCTGCAGCGCCTCCCGCAGGCGTTGCTGTTCGCCCAACACCTCGTCCGCGCCGATCCGGCGCTCGGCGGCTGACGGCCAGACACTGCGGGCCTGGAACACCGGCCCGCTGGTGACGCTTTCCGCCACCGGAATGCCGTGCAGCGAAGGCTGCTGCCGCTCGGAGACCGTCTCGCCGAAATGCTGCTCCGCCAGCGTTTTGAACGCCGCCAGCGCCTCGTCCGCCTGCGCGCCGTCGGCGATCAAACGGATGGTGTCGCCGTGGCGCACCTGCAGCAGCGCCAGCTGATTGAGGCTGCGCGGATCGACGCACTGCCCCTGTTTTTCCAGCACCAGCTCAGCCTTGAACGGCGCCAGCGCTTCGACCAGCCGCGCCGCCGGGCGCGCGTGCAGTCCGTGCGGGTTCTGCACCGTCCAGGTTGCGCTTTTGCCCTGCGCCAGCGGCAAGGCCGCGCGCTTCGCGGCCGGTGAAGCCTCGCCCAATTGCGCCTGCTTGGCCTGCAGCGCCCCCTGCGCCTCCGCCACCACCTGCTCCAGCGAAGCGCCGGAGTTGGCGGCCACCACCGCCGCCAGCGTGCCTTCGATCAGCGGCGCGGCGCACAGCCGCACCTTGGCGGCCAACTCCGGATCCAGCAGATCGAGCGCGGTTTCGGCACTGAGCAGCGCGCTGCCCAGATCCATCAGCACCAGAATGCCATCGCCGTCGGCGACCGCTTCGATCGCCTCCATGACGTTGACCGCGTCGGTACCGATCGGGTGCTCTTCGTCATCCACGCCCGCCGCCAGCGCCAACTTGCAGCCGTCGCCGCGCATCATCTGCCGCGCCAGTTGCTCAACGCCGCGCGCCAGCAACGCGCTGTGCGACACCACCACGATATTAATCATCTCGCCTCCTGCTAACTGCCGGCGACCTCGGCCAGCGTTTTCATCATCAGCATCACCGAAGTGGCGCCGGGATCCTGGTGGCCGATGCTGCGCTCGCCCAGGTAACTGGCCCGCCCCTTGCGCGCCTGCATGGTGATGGTGCTCTCCACCGCCCGCTCGGCGCTGTCGGCGGCGCGCTGCAGCGCCTCCGCCACGCTCAGGTTCTGCTGCGCGGACTGGCCGAGGCTTTCCACCACCGGCCACCAGGCATCGCACATGGTCTTGTCGCCCGGCTCCGCCTTGCCGCGCATCACCACGCCTTCCACCCCTTCCTGCATCATTTGATGCAGCTCCGCCAGATCCAGGCTTTGCTTGGCGTTCGCCGCCTGCGCCGCGCGGATGAAGAAGGTGCCGAACAGCGGACCGCTGGCGCCGCCTACGCTCGACAGCAGCGTCATGCCGGTGTTTTTCAGGATAAAGCCGATATCCTTGTCCGCCACCGACGGCAGCTTTTCCACCACCTTATTGAAACCGCGATTCATGTTCAGGCCGTGGTCGGCATCGCCGATCTCGGTGTCCAGTTGGGTAAGAAAATCGCGCTCTCGGCTGAACACTTCGCCGCAACGCATCAGCCAATCGACGACCTGTGGTTTGGTCAACGCCATAATTCCTCCTCAGCAACCCCAACGCAGCGCAGGCGTTTTCACCGGCGCATCCCACAAGGACAACAGTTCGTCGTCCACGTTCAACAACGTGATGGACACGCCCTGCATATCGAGCGAAGTGCAATACGCGCCCACCAGGTTGCGTTCGATGATGATGCCCGCCTCGGCGCAGCGCTCCGCCAGCCGATGGTACACGCCGTACAGCTCGGACAGCGGCGTGGCGCCCAGGTTGTTGACCAACGCGATCACCCGATCGCCGCGCGTCAGCGGCTGCTTGGTCTGCATCTCGTCGCGCCACTCACCCTGTTGGCGATCCCAGACGCGGATCGTGCGCTGATAGTGGCCGTGGTCGATCAGCGTATGGAACATGTCATCCACCGCCGCGTTGAGCGTGGTGAACGGACGGCGCGCAATGCCCGGCTCGCCGTGAATGCCGACGCCGAACTCCATCTCGTTCTCCGCCAGGGTGAACGACGGTTTGCCGGCGGCGGGGACGGTACAGGCGCCCAGCGCGATACCGATCGAATGCCCGTGGTTGTTGATGCGATGCCCCAGCGTCACCACGCTGTCCAGATCGTCGCCGCGCGCCGCGGCGGCGCCCAGCAATTTCTCCATCAGCACGGTGTTGGCCACCCCGCGCCGCCCGGCGGTAAACAGGCTGTCCTTGACCGCCACGTCGTCATCCACCAGCACCGTCGCCACCGCGACGCCGCTGTCGTGCAGCAGCTCGGTGGCGGTTTCGAAGTTGAGCACGTCGCCGGTGTAGTTCTTGATCAGCAGCAGTACCCCGGCGCCGCCGTCGATCGCCTGACCGCACTCGTACATTTTATCCGGCGTCGGCGAGGTGAAAATCTCGCCCGGACAGGCGCCGTCGAGCATCCCTTCACCGACGAAACCGCAGTGCATCGGCTCGTGGCCGCTGCCGCCGCCGGACAGAATTGCCACTTTGCCCGCTACCGGCGCGTCGGCGCGGGTGACGAACGCCGGATCCGCATGCACCAGCAACTCGGGATGAGCCTCCGCCAGCCCCTGCAACTGCTCTTCCAACACCGACTCGACCTGATTAATCAGTTTTTTCACGATGGTTTCCTCTGTAAGCCAGGGGCGCGGCGCACCGCGCCCCAACGGTATCAATGACGCAGCAGCCAGGCGGCGCCGAGCCGATCCGCCGTCAGGATCGCCGCCTGCACGCCGGCAGGGGTGACCTTGAACGGCATGTTGTGAATGGTTTCGCCGGCGGCGCAGCTGGCCTCGGCCACCGCCATCGTCTTCGTCGCCGCGTCGCCGGTAACGCCCATCTGCGCCAGCGTGATCGGCAAGCCGATGCCATGACAAAACGCCAGCACGGTTTCAATCTGCGCCATAGGGCTGTTCTGCAGCACCAGCTGCACCAGGGTGCCGAACGCCACTTTTTCGCCGTGATACAGGTGGTGACACTCCTCCAGCACGGTGAAACCGTTGTGAATGGCGTGCGCCGCCGCCAGCCCGCTGCTCTCGAAGCCGATGCCGCTCAGATACGTATTGGCCTCAATGATGCGTTCCACCGCTTCCGTCACCACGCCGGCCTCGACCGCCAGCTTGGCCTTCACCCCTTCGGCCAGCAGCGTGTCGTAACACAGCCGCGCCAGACTGAGCGCCGCCAGCGTCGATTTGCCGCCGGCCATGCTGGTGGCCTGAGCGTCGAAGCAGGCCTGCGCTTCGAAATAGGTGGAGAGCGCGTCGCCCATGCCGGCTACCAGCAGGCGTACCGGCGCTTTGGCGATGATGGCGCTGTCCATCACTACCATGTCCGGGTTGCGCGGGTAGATCAGGTATTCGGCGAATTCGCCCTGTTCGGTGTAGATAACCGACAGCGCGCTGGTCGGCGCATCGGTGGAGGCGATGGTGGGAATGAGCACCACCGGCAGCCGTTGGTAGTGGGCGACGGCCTTGGCGGTGTCGAGCGTCTTGCCGCCGCCGACGCCGATCACCCCGCGGCAGCCGTGGGTCTGCAGCTCGCGGCCAAGCCGGTCTATCTCTTTACGGCAGCACTCGCCGTTGAAGCGGGCCGCATGATGTTTCACGCCGTGCTGCTGCAGGCTGCCCATCAGGGTGTCTCCCGCCAACTGCATCACGAAGTCGTCGGCGATCACGAAATAATGGTCGGCGAGGGATTTGGCGTATTCGCCGACGGCGGCCAGCGCATTGGCGCCCTGAATGTATTTGCCTGGTGACTGGATGATTCTCAACATAACCGGATCCTTGTAGGGAGTTGGCGATGGTAACGTTCAGATATCAGGTGATGACGCGCCGACTTCGCCGCCGGCTTGTTGTTGTGCTTCGACTATGAGCGCCTGCCGCCCGCCTGGCGAGCCACGCGATTTTTGTTCCATTATGGAACATCATCATAGCGATAACGTTTCATGATGAAACGCCAATGCGCGTTTTTTCGCCGCGAAAGCGAACTGGCGCACACCCCAACGTATAACTGCGTAAAGAGTGGATTCTGCGGGCGTTTCAGCTTTAATTTTGACCATGTTTCCCCTATCCTTAGCGCCACTACTGGGAAAGGGCGAAAACAGCCCGCATGATGGGATTGATAACGATGAAACGGACAAAAAACATCAACCAAGAGACGTTCCGCAAATCCTGGCGCAGCTACCGTGTCGCGCCCGTGGCCTTGGCGATCAGCGCCGTCTTTATGCTGGCCGGCTGCGAGAAGAGCGATGAAACGGTCTCCCTGTATCAGAATGCCGATGACTGTTCGCGCGCCAACCCTTCGATGAGCGAGCAGTGCACCACCGCCTACAACAACGCCCTGAAAGAAGCGGCGAAAACCGCGCCGAAATACGCCACCCGCGAAGACTGCGTCGCCGAGTTCGGCGAAGCGCAGTGCACCCAGGCGCCGGCTCCGGCGCAGGCCGGCATGGCGGCGGAATCGCAAAGCAGCGGCAGCTTCTGGATGCCGCTGATGGCGGGCTACATGATGGGCCGCCTGATGGGCGGTTCCGGTTTCGCGCAGCAGCCGCTGTTCACCTCCAAGAACGCCGCCAGCCCGGCGAACGGCAAGTTTGTCGACGCCAGCGGCAAGAGCTACGGCCCGGCCACCGCCGGCGGTCGCACCATGACGGTGCCGAAAACCGCCATGGCGCCGAAGCCTGCGGTCACCAACACCGTGACCCGCGGCGGTTTCGGCGAGACCGTGGCCAAGCAGACCAGCATGCAGCGCAGCAGCGCCACCTCCAACTCCGGCTCTCGCAGCATGGGCGGTTGATGCATGAAACGTATTGCCATTACCGAGCGCCCGGACTGGCGCGAAAAAGCGACCGAGTTCGGCTTCCGTTTCCACACCATGTACGGCGAGCCGTACTGGTGTGAAGACGCCTATTACCAGTTCACGCTGGCGCAGATTGAAGAGATCGAAAATGCCACCGCCGAGCTGCATCAGATGTGCCTGCAGGTGGTGGAGAAAGTGGTCGCCAGCGACGAGCTGATGGCCAAGTTCTGCATCCCGAAACACACCTGGGAATTCGTGCGCAGCTCCTGGCGCACCAACCAGCCGTCGCTGTATTCGCGTCTCGATCTGGCCTACGACGGCGTCAATCCGCCGAAGCTGCTGGAGAACAACGCCGATACGCCCACCTCACTGTATGAAGCGGCCTTCTTCCAATGGCTGTGGCTGGAAGACCAGATCAACGCCGGCAAGCTGGATCCGGAATCGGATCAGTACAACAGCCTGCAGGAGAAACTGATCGAGCGTTTCGCCGAGCTGAAAGCGCATCACGGCTTCGGCCTGTTGCACCTGGCCTGCTGCCAGGACAGCGAAGAAGATCGCGGCACGGTGCAATACCTGCAGGACTGCGCGCAGGAAGCCGGTCTGCCGACCGAGTTCCTGTTCATGGAAGAGATCGGCCTCGGCGAGAAAGGCCAGTTCACCGATCTGCAGGATCAGGTGATCGGCAACCTGTTCAAGCTCTATCCGTGGGAATTCATGCTGCGCGAGATGTTCTCCACAAAGCTGGAAGACGCCGGCGTGCGCTGGCTGGAGCCGGCCTGGAAAAGCATCATCTCCAACAAGGCGCTGCTGCCGCTGCTGTGGGAAATGTTCCCGAATCACCCTAACCTGCTGCCGGCTTATTTCGCGCAAGACGATCATCCGCCGATGGATCATTACGTCACCAAACCGCTGTTCTCACGCGAAGGCGCCAATATCCAGATCGTCGAAAACGGTCAGGAAGTGGCGCGCGTCGATGGGCCGTACGGTGAAGAAGGCATGATCGTGCAGCAGTTCCATCCGCTGCCGAAGTTCGAAGACAGCTACACGCTGATCGGCAGCTGGCTGGTGAACGATCAACCCTGCGGCATCGGCCTGCGCGAAGATCGCGAACTGATCACGCAGGATCTGTCGCGCTTCTATCCGCACACCATCCTCGGCTGATCGCCCCGCTGAAGGCAAAAACGCCAGTCTCTGACTGGCGTTTTTCTTTAGCCCACCTGCACCGACAGCATGCTCAGCGCTCCCATTTCGATACCGTCGATCGGCACGCTGATGGCCTCTTTTCCATCCCAGCCGCCGAGCACATACAGCAATGGCAGATAGTGTTCCGGCGTCGGGTTCGACAGCGCCGCGCCCTCATGGCGCATGAAATCCACCAGCGGGTGGTTATCGCCCCGATAACGCAGGTTATCCCGGACAAAGTTATTGAAAGACTCCGCCCACGGATAGGCGCTGGTATCGCCCTGCCATTTCACCATGCGCAGGTTGTGTACCACGTTGCCGCTGGCGACGATCATCACGCCCTCATCCCGCAGCGCCGCGAGTTTGCGGCCCAGCTCATAGTGGTAAGCCGCCGGCTGAGTGCCGTCGACGCTGAGCTGCACCACCGGGATATCGGCATTGGGATACATCTTGATCAATACGCCCCAGGTGCCGTGATCCAACCCCCACTCGCCGAGATCCGCCGTTACCGGCACCGGCGCCAGAATGTGCTGCAGCTGCGCAGCCAGCGCGGGGGAACCCGGCGCAGGGTAGCGGGTATCAAACAGCGCCTGCGGGAACCCGCCGAAGTCGTGAATGGTTTTGGGTTTTTCCATCGCGGTGACCGCAGTGCCGCGGGTATACCAATGCGCAGAAACCGCCACGATCGCCTTCGGACGCGGCAATGACTCACCCAACGCACGCCATGCCTGGGTGTAGCGGTTGTCTTCCAGCACGTTCATCGGGCTACCGTGGCCAAGAAACAGTGCCGGCATACGAGAGGTGTTCATAGAGCGATCCTTAGTTCAAATTGTGCTATGGCGTTACATTACGCGCTTTGCCGCAGCAACACAGCCGGATAACCGTGATGAAGATATTCAATAAATTTGAATTAAAAATCGCAAAAATGCACCGGCAAACAAAAAGTTAAAAAATGAATGATTTTCAAATGATTAATAAAAATCATGAATACCATGGCATTACTGCCACACAGATCTAAATTGTGAACAATTTATGTATTTTTTGTTAACACAATCGATACACTCCTCCTGCCGTCGACAGGGTGTTGGCAGCCCGTCGGCGCTACGGGAATCACGTCTCACCAAGGAGGAATTCATGTTCAGACTCACACTGGCAACCCGCCTGGCGCTTTCCATGTCCTTGTTAGCCACCGGGGCGGCAGCCGCCAAAGCGACGGACAACGCGCCGCTGACGCAGCGCGAAGACCCTTACTTCCTTCAGGCGCAAGCTCAGCTGCAACAGCGACTGAAACAGACCCCAAACACCAACCGCGCTAAAAACGTCATTCTGGTGGTCGGTGACGGCATGGGGTTTTCCACCGTGACCGCCGCCCGTATTTTTGAAGGACAGCAGCGCGGCGTGGACGGCGAATCCAACGTGCTGGCCTGGGAAGCCTTCCCCTATCTGGCGGCAGCCAAAACCTATTCCGCCGACGCCCAAATCACCGACTCCGCGCCCAGCGCGGTGGCGATGACCACCGGCGTCAAAACCATCAACGATCTGATGGGTCTCAACCATACGGCCGCCCTCAACAACTGCGAGGATCAGCAAACCAAGGCCGTCACCACGCTGTGGGAGATGGCCGCAACGCTCGGCATGTCCACCGGCGCCGTGACGACCGCGACCATTACCCACGCCACGCCGGGCGCCACCTATGCCCATATCGCCAACCGCGACTGGGAGTCTGACGCCAAAATGCCGGCGGATGCCCTGGCCGCAGGCTGCCGCGACATCGCGCGCCAGCTGGTGGAAATGAAATACAGCAACGGCCTGAACGTGGCGATGGGCGGCGGGCGCGCCAACTTCCTGCCCGACAGCGTGAGCGATCCGGAATATCCCGGCAAGAAAGGCGCCAGAAGGGACGGCCGTGACCTGACGCAGGCCTGGCTGCAACGCTACGGCGAGCGCGGACAATACGTCTGGAATCAGGCCCAGTTCGACAAAATCGAACCGGGCAACGTCGACCATTTGCTGGCCCTGTTCGAGCCGTCGCACATGAACTTCGAGCATGACCGGCGGCAAGACGCGGCGGGAGAGCCTTCGCTGGCGGAAATGACCGGCAAGGCCATCGATATTCTGGCCAGGAATCCCGAAGGCTATCTGTTGCTGGTGGAAGGCGGGCGCGTCGATCACGGCAGCCATAACGGCAACGCCTACCGCACGCTAAGCGACGCGGTCGCCCTGAACGAGGCGGTGAAAACCATTGTCGGCAAGGTCAAGCTGGACGAAACGCTGGTGATCGTGACCGGCGATCACAGCCACACGCTGACCATCGCCGGCTATGCCAAGCGCGGCAATCCTATCCTCGGCATTTCCGTCGGCGTCGACGGTAAACCTCGGCTGGGCAGCGACGGCAAGCCCTACACCACCCTCGGTTTCGCCAACGGCCCCGGCGGCGCGATCCCGCTGACCGAGCGCCCGGCATTGACCATGGAGCAAACCACCGCGCCCGACTTTATTCAGCCGGCGCTGGTGCCGCTGAAAAGCGAGACGCACGGCGGGGAAGATCTCGGCATCTACGCCATCGGCCCCTGGGCACATCTGTTCCAGGGTACGGTTGAGGAGAACTACACCTTCCACGTGATGAATTACGCCAGCCGCATCAGCGAACGCCTGTCAGAACGGTAGATACAAAAAAGCCGCATTACGCGGCTTTTTTATCGTTGAAAGCGGCCGGCTATCAGCTGGCTTTTTTCTCGTGCGCCTGGCGGTAGGCCACCAGATCTTCGATGGTCAGCACCACCATGTCGTGCTGTTTGGCGAAGGCGATCACTTCCGGCGCATGCGCCATGCTGCCATCGTCGTTGGTCAGTTCACACAGCACGCCGGCAGGTTTGAAACCGGCCATGGAGACCAGATCGATGGTCGCTTCGGTGTGGCCGCGACGGCTCAGCACGCCGCCCGGCTGCGCGCGCAGCGGGAACACGTGGCCCGGACGGTTCAGGTCGCTCGGCTTGGCGCTGTCTGCCACCGCCGCACGGATGGTGGTCAGGCGATCGGAAGCGGAAACCCCGGTGGTTACGCCCTGCGCCGCTTCGATGGTCACGGTGAAGGCGGTCTGGAACTGGCTGGAGTTGTTGGTCACCATCATCGGCAGCTCAAGCTGCTGACGGCGTTCTTCGGTGATGCACAGGCACACAATGCCGCTGCCGTGGCGAATGGTCAGCGCCATCTGCTCAACGGTCATGGTCTCCGCGGCGAAGATCATGTCACCTTCGTTTTCACGGTTTTCATCATCGAGCACCATCACGCCGCGCCCGTTGCGCAGTGCGTCGATCGCGCGTTCAACGCGTTCTGTCGGCGTGCCGAAGTCTGAAAGTAGCGTCTGATTCATGGTAAAAAACCTCATTAAAAATTATGGATTACCAGAACCAGGGCGATCTTGAGGAGTAGCTAGCAATAGCTAAAAAAATAACGCAAGCGGGCGCATGCCCGGCAGATACCGTTACTCTCTCCCATCCGGACTATAACCGTCGGCCCCGGAATTACACCGGATCTGCTGACCTCTAACCGGCCTTTACAGGCTGGCTGAGCGCTCGCGGGCTTTCACCGTAGAAGGTGATTTACCGCCGGTGGGGACTTTCACCCCGCCCTGAGAATAAGCAAGATGACTATAACGCTAATGGATAGACAGGGCAATTGGCAAAAGCACAATTCGGCCACGCGCGGCGAATGCGCTTAATGGTGTTTATCCGGCGGGCAACTCGCATTACACTAAGCGGCAGCTATTAAACTCTGAAAGGGATACGCCATGATTGACCCGAAAAAAATCGAACAAATCGCACGCCAGGTTCATGAGTCCATGCCTAAAGGCGTTCGTGAATTCGGGGAAGACGTTGAGAAAAAAATCCGTCAGGTGCTGCAGTCGCAGTTGACCCGCCTGGATTTGGTTAACCGCGAAGAGTTCGACGTGCAGACTCAGGTGCTGTTGCGCACCCGCGAAAAGCTGGCGCTGTTGGAACAGCGCATGGCCGAGCTGGAAAGCAAGCTGAGCGCGGCGCCGGCCGCCAAACAGGAAGACGAATAATTCCCGCCAAGGGCGCGCACCGCGCGCCCTTGTTCTTTACGTCGCCCGGCGTTAGCCGCGCCCGTCTTTGATCGCTTTGATGATGTTGGTGGTCGACAGGCCGTCTTCAAAGTTCAGCACTTTGACATCGCCGCCGTTGGCCCACACTTCCGCACTGCCGGCAATCTCTTCCGGCTTGTAATCGCCGCCTTTCACCAGCAGATCCGGCAAGATGTCGGCGATCAAGCGCTGCGGCGTGTCCTCCTCGAACGGCACCACCCAATCCACCGCTTCCAGCGCGCCCAGCACAATCATGCGGTTCTCCAGCGCGTTGACCGGGCGTTTTTCCCCTTTCAGGCGTTTGGTCGACGCATCGCTGTTCACCGCCACGATCAGGCGATCGCCCAGCTTGCGAGCATTGGCCAGATAAGAGACGTGGCCGGCATGCAGAATGTCGAAGATGCCGTTGGTCATCACCACTTTTTCGCCGCGCTGACGCGCCTGCGCGACGGCCTGTTTCAACTGCGCTTCGGTCATCACGCCAAAACCGGTCTCGGCGCGGCCGCGCACCGCGTTCTCCAGTTCGATCGGCGACACGGTGGAGGTACCGAGCTTGCCCACCACCACGCCGGCGGCGGCATTGGCCAGGAAACAGGACTCTTCCAGCGAGTTGCCGGCGGCCAGCGAGGCGGCCAGCACGCCGATCACGGTGTCGCCGGCGCCGGTCACATCGAACACTTCCTGCGCCTGGGTCGGCAAGTGCAGCGGCTCAACGCCCGGCTGCAGCAGCGTCATGCCGTGTTCGGAACGGGTAACCAGCAGCGCCGACAGCTCGAAATCCGTCACCAGCTTCATGCCGCGTTCCACCAGTTCCGCTTCATCCTTACAGTGGCCCACCACCGCTTCGAACTCGGACAGGTTCGGCGTCAGCAGCGTCGCGCCGCGATAGCGCTCGAAATCGGATCCTTTCGGATCGATCAGCACCGGCACCTTGGCGGCGCGCGCCAGTTGGATCATGCCCTGCACCTGGCTGAGCGCGCCCTTGGCGTAATCGGACAGCACCAGCGCGCCGATCTGCGGCAGCGCCTGCTGAATGCGCTCCAGCATCGGCTGCGGATCAACGTTGGAGAAGCCTTCTTCGAAGTCGAGACGGATCAGTTGCTGGTTGCGCGACAGCACGCGCAGCTTGGTAATGGTCGGATGGGTCGGCACCGAGACGAAGTCGCAGCGCACGTTGACTTCATTCAGCTTGGCGCTCAGCGCCCGCGCCGCATCGTCGATGCCGGTCAGGCCCACCAGACGGGAAGTGGCGCCCAGCGAAGCGATGTTCATCGCCACGTTAGCCGCGCCGCCGGGACGCTCTTCGATGGTATCGACCTTGACCACCGGCACCGGGGCTTCCGGTGAAATGCGGCTGGTCGGCCCATACCAATAGCGATCCAACATGACGTCACCGACCACCAGCACACCGGCGCGGCGAAAATCAGGCAGCGTAACTTTCATCCGATAACTCCAAAAAAGAACAAAATTTTAGTGGCGCAGATATTACCACAGACCGCCGGAATACCCGCAAAAAGGTATTAATCCAGCCATTTGGCCCAGCTGGCGCGCACCTGCTCGCGCTCGGCGGCAAACAGCCCGCTGCCGACCTTGCCGGAATGTTCCTGCAGCGCCAGGTGGTGGATCTCGTCGCGCATGGTGACATAGGCCTGGGTCAGCGCGCGCGCCTCTTCATCCGGCATGATGTCGTAATTGGCCATCAGCTCGAAGATGCGCACGTTGTCCGACCAACGCGTCAGGCGCGGTTCACCCGGCGCATAGCGTAAGACCAGATATTGGGCGATAAATTCGATGTCGGTAATGCCGCCCTCATCGGCCTTGATATCAAACAGATCGCGCTGCTTGTTGCCGAGATGGTTGCGCATCTTTTCGCGCATCTCGCGCACTTCGCGCTTCAGGGTCTGCGCATCGCGCGTTTTGCACAGGATCTCGCGCCGGATCGCGTCGAACTGCTGATGCAGCGCCGGATCGCCGTGCACGATGCGCGCGCGCACCAGAGCCTGATGCTCCCAGGTCCAGGCTTCGTTTTGCTGGTAGTCGGCGAACGCCTCGACGGTGCTGACCAGCATCCCCGCGGCGCCGGAAGGCCGCAGGCGCGCGTCCACCTCATACAGAATGCCCGAGGACGTGCGGGTGCTGAACAGATGCATCACCCGCTGCGCCAGCCGCAGGTAGAACTGGCGGCCGTCGATGCAGCGATCGCCGTCGGTCATCACCTCCGGCGGGCAATCCAACAGGAACACCAGATCGAGATCGGAACTGTACCCCAGCTCCCAGCCGCCCAGTTTGCCATAGCCGATCACCGCAAAGCCGCGCCCCTCCCGCTCCTGCAAATGGGTGGGCTGGCCGTAGCGCGCCACCATGTCGCTCCAGGCCTGTTGCACCACCGCGTCGATGATCGCCTCAGCCAGATAAGTCAGGTGATCGCTCACTTTCATCACCGGCAGCGCGCCGGCGATATCCGCAGCGGCGATGCGCAGCTGCTGCGCCTGTTTGAACTGACGCAGCGCCTCCAGCTTTTGCTCTTCGTCGTCTTCCGGCACCCGCAGCAGATACTGCCGCAGCTCGCTGCGGTAGGCGTCCAGCGCCACCGGCTGATACAGCGTGGCCGGATCCAGCAGCTCGTCCAGCAGCAGCGGGTAACGCGACAGCTGGTTGGCGACCATCGGCGACGCGGCGCACAGGCGGATCAGATGGCTGAGCGCCGCATGGTACTCCACCAGCAGTTCGAGATAGGTAGTGCGGGTGACGATGCTCAGCAGCAGCTGCGCCAGCCGCACCAGCGCGGTCGGCGCGTCCTGCCGCGGGCATACCTCCGCCAGCAGGCGCGGCATCAGCTGATCGAGCACGTCGCGGCCGCGCGGGCCGATGGTGCGCTTGTCGACGTCGTGACGAAAATCGGCGATGGTGCGCAGCATCTGTCGACGCGCCTCTTCGTCAAGGTGCGGCGTCAGCGGCGCCAGCTCGTTCTCCTCCAGCGCGTCCTGCCACAGACTGTGATAGTGCTGGTAATCGGGATCTTCGCCGACATCCGGGCTATCGTCACCGATCAGGTCGTCGAACACCGCGCGCACCGCCTGCATGTGCACGTCCAGCGCCGCCATCAGCGCCGGCCAATCCGCCAACCCCATGCCGTAGGCCAACCGGGCCTGATCGAGCGCCTCCTGCGGCAGCGTCTGGGTTTGCTGATCGCCGATCGCCTGCAGCAGGTTCTCCAGCCGCCGCAGGAACAGGTAGGCGGCGCTCAGCGCCCGCACCTGCTTGCTTTCCAGCAGCCCCAGCTCGCCCACCGCCTGCAGCGTCGGCAGCAGCGAACGCCCCTGCAGCGCCGGTTCACGGCCGCCGCGGATCAGCTGGAATACCTGGGTGATGAATTCGATTTCGCGAATGCCGCCGGCGCCCAGCTTGATGTTGTCCTTCAGGCCGCGCCGCCGCACTTCACGGGCGATCATGCCCTTCATGTTGCGCAGAGACTGAATGACGCTGAAATCAATGTAACGACGGAACACGAACGGCCGCAGCGTTTTACGCAGCTCCTGGCTGTAGGCGTCTTCCGCCCCGCCCATCAGGCGCGCCTTCACCATCGCATAGCGCTCCCAGTCGCGCCCCTGCTCCTGATAATAATCTTCCAGCGCCGCGAAGCTCATCACCAACGGGCCGCTGTCGCCGAACGGCCGCAGCCGCATGTCGACGCGATAGACAAAGCCGTCGATGGTCTGTTGATCCAGCGCCTTGATCAGCCGCTGGCCAAGGCGGGTGAAGAACTGAGCATTGTCCAGCTCGCGCCGTCCGCCCTGAGTCTGGCCGTTTTCCGGGTAGGCGAAGATCAGATCGATGTCCGACGAGAAGTTCAGTTCGCCGCCGCCCAGCTTGCCCATGCCGAGGACCAGCAGCGGCTGCGGTTCGCCGTCGGCATTGCACGGCGTGCCCCACTCGCGGCAACAGGTTTGGTACAGCCAGTCGCGCGCGCTGACGATCAGCGTCTCCGCCAGCCCGCTCAGCTGCAGCAACGTTTCTTCGGTCGCACACAGCCCCTGCGCCTGCGCCCAGGCGATGCGCACCAGCGTTTCGCGGCGAAACAGACGCAGCGTGCGCATCAGTTGCGCTTCGTCGCGCACCTCTTCCAGCTCGTCCTGCAACCAGGCGGCGTAGTGTTGCCACTCGCCGGGCGCCGGCGGCTGTTCGCGCAGCGTCGCCAGCCAGGCCGGCTGGGCGAGCAGCGCGTCGCTGACGAAGTCGCTCGACGCCAGCACCCACTGCTCTTGCTCGCTAAAGGCGCAGTCCGCGCCGTGAACTTCCTGAAAACGCTGCACAACCTGCTGTGCCTGAGCCTGTAACGCGGCTGAAAGTGGCGACATAGTGTTTGACCCGTTCTGCGGCCCACGGCTGGCGGGCCGGCTGGATTAACGAAGCGCGCCGTTTAACCAGAATGGCGCATGCGATAAGGCCTGTTTGCGGCTGGCTTCATACCAGCCCTGGCGGCGCTCGCTCAGCGCCGCCTGCAGCTCGCGCCAGGCGTCGATATAAGGCCCGGTCTGCTCGTCGGGGTAAGCGCCCGACAGCAGGACCAGCGCCGAAATCTGACGCGTCAGGCGCGGCAATTGTTCCTGATATTCATCTTCGTTCAGCGTACGGCTGAAGGCTTCTTTCAGCTCCGCGCCGCTGCGCCCCAGCATGATGTCGCTGAAGCGTTTGAAAGAACCGTCCAGTTTGGCCTGCCCTTTGGCGTCGATAAACGGCCGCCAGGCGCCGCGCACCAGCCATGATGTGAGCGCCAACTTACATTGCAGATAGGCCGCGCTGTAGCACAGGTTCTCCGGTTGCGCGGCTTTGTCCGCCAACAGCGGTTCGAGCTCGGTCAGGCGGGCGCGCAGATCGGCGCTGGCCTTGCGCGGCACCAGGCCGCCGAAGATCACCAGCGCCTGGCGGATAGTGCCGACCGCTTCGAGGACCGCCCCGCGCGCCTGCGCATCGCCGCGCAGCCACAGCTCCTCATGGTACTGCCAATGGCTGAGCGCCAGC
This sequence comes from Serratia sp. TSA_130.1, assembly GCF_052691795.1. Classification (NCBI taxonomy): domain Bacteria; kingdom Pseudomonadati; phylum Pseudomonadota; class Gammaproteobacteria; order Enterobacterales; family Yersiniaceae; genus Serratia; species Serratia sp. TSA_130.1. The sequence continues at coordinate 145,490 of NZ_JBQZFS010000005.1, read as the reverse complement.
TCGAAGGCGGCGATCATCCCCTGCTCCACGGTCGCCTTCGCCGCCGGCTTCAGCACCCGCAGCGGGCGCACCTCGCGCGGCGGATTGCCCTGCGCCAGGTGGTAGCCGCGCGCCGCCTTGCTCAGGCTGCCCTGACGCAGCCCGCCATGGGCCGCCAGCTCGCCGGCCAACGCCAGCAGATCGGCGGTGTTGCCTTTCAGCAGCTCCAGTTCGATCTCGCTCAGGGCTTCGCTGAGGTCACCGGCGCGCACCTCTCCCTGATCCAAGCCAATCTCGATCTCGCTTTGGCCGTAAGTGACCACCCACTTTTCACGCGCAAAGTCGGTACGGAACAGCGGCTGCAACGCCTGCTGCAGCGCCGCGATATCACAATCCTGTGGCCAGATGTCGGCAGGAAACTGCGCCAGCGCCAGCTGCGGCTCGGCGATAGCGACGTTGTATTCCGGACGTTGGTGCAGGCCGGCCACCACTTTACCGGCGGTTTTGATGGTCATCTCATAACGATCGTCGAAACCGCGAATGCGCAGCCCCATGTCGTGATTGCGCAGGAAGTTATCGGCCGTTTCGAAGTAAATGTTGGTCAGTTTTTGCGGCGCGGAATGCTGATGCGGCCAGGCGGCAAGCCATTGCGGCAGAGCGGCCACCGCTTGCGGCGCGGCGATGAATTTCAGTTCAATTTCAACGGTCATAATTCTTTAACACCAATAAGTTATGCATTCACGTCTGTTTCAGCGCGGCGCGTTCGGCCGCCGCATACTGCCCAATGACGCACAGTTGCCGTTATCTTACCGCGATTCCCGGCGCCTTAACCCTGCTAACTGTAGAAAAAACCTGTTACGTTATAAAACGCCGCGCAACTCACAGAATCAGCCACAGTAAGATAGTTCTCATTCCGGTTTTGGCGTTGCGTCGTCAGACTGAACGCTCTACTATCGTTCCATAAATTCACCAAGAAACGATGAACTAATGCAGAAATTACGCCTGATTTGCCTTGCCGCGCTGAGCTTCAGCATCACTTGGGGCGCACATGCCGAAGATAAACGCTATATCTCCGATGAGTTAAGCACTTACGTCCATAGCGGCCCAGGTAATCAGTACCGTATTGTCGGCACTCTGAACGCCGGTGAAGAAGTCACCCTGCTGAGCGTCAACGACAGCACCAACTACGGCCAGATCCGCGATCCGAAAGGCCGCACCACCTGGATCCCACTCGATCAGCTCAGCCAGACGCCGAGCCTGCGCACCCGCGTGCCCGAGCTGGAACAGCAGGTGAAAACCCTGACCGACAAGCTGGCCAACATCGATAACACCTGGAACCAGCGCACGGCGGAAATGCAGGAAAAAGTCGCGGGCAGCGACAGCACCATCAGCAGCCTGCAGAAGGAAAACCAGGATCTGAAAAACCAGCTGGTGGTCGCGCAGAAGAAGGTTAACGCCGTTAACCTGCAGCTCGACGACAAACAGCGCACCATTATTCTGCAGTGGTTCATGTACGGCGGCGGCGTCGCCGGCGTCGGCTTGCTGCTGGGCCTGCTGTTGCCGCACCTGATCCCGCGCCGCAAGAACAACAATCGCTGGATGAACTGATCTCAGTATCGTTCAGTTTGAGTATGGGCGCCTGCGGGCGCCCTTTTCATTGGCGCCGACATCCCGCGGCCAATTCATGTAATCTGATAGACAGAGCCTTACACGATATTCAGGAGTCAACAGTGCAGATTTATCTGGTCGGCGGCGCCGTTCGCGACAGCCTGCTCGACATTCCGGTGGTCGATCATGATTGGGTGGTGGTGGGCGCCACGCCGGCCGAGCTGCTGGCATTGGGCTACCAGCAGGTCGGCAAAGACTTTCCGGTATTCCTCAATCCCGACACCCACGAGGAGTACGCGCTGGCGCGCACCGAGCGCAAATCCGGCCAGGGATACACCGGTTTTACCTGCTATGCCGCGCCGGACGTCACGCTGGAGGAGGATCTGCTGCGGCGCGATCTGACCATCAACGCCATCGCCCGTTCCGCCGAGGGGGAGCTGATTGATCCTTACGGCGGCGTGGCCGATCTGCAGGCGCGCGTGCTGCGCCACGTTTCCGACGCCTTCGGCGAAGATCCGCTGCGCGTACTGCGCGTGGCGCGCTTCACCGCCCGCTTCGCCCATCTGGGTTTTCGCATCGCCGACGAAACGCTCGCCCTGATGCGCCGGATGGCGCACAGCGGTGAACTGGCCGCGCTGACCGCCGAACGCGTCTGGAAAGAAACTGAAAAGGCGCTGCAAAGCCAGAGCCCGCAGGTCTATTTTCAGGTGCTGCGCGACTGCGATGCGCTGGCGGTGCTGTTCCCGGAAATCGACGCGCTGTTCGGCGTGCCGGCTCCCGCCAAGTGGCACCCGGAAATCGACACCGGCGTGCACACGCTGATGGCGTTGGCGATCGCCGCCCGCCTCACGCCGGAGGTGGACGTGCGCTTCGCCACCCTGTGCCATGACCTCGGCAAGGGATTGACGCCAAAAGAGTTCTGGCCGCATCACCATGGCCACGGCCCGGCCGGTGTGCGGCTGGTTGAGGCGCTGTGCCAGCGGCTGCGGGTGCCCAACCCGGTGCGCGATCTGAGCAAGCTGGTGGCCGAGTACCATGATCTGATCCACACCGTGAACAAGCTGCGGCCGGAGACCCTATTGAAGCTGTTCGACGCCATCGACGTCTGGCGCAAGCCGCACCGGCTGGAGCAGATGATCCTGACCAGCGAGGCGGACGCGCGCGGCCGTACCGGCTTTGAGGAGAATCCCTATCCACAGGGCGACTATCTGCGCCAGGCGTATCAGGTGGCGAACGCGGTATCGATTAAAGAGGTGGTGGCCAGCGGGCTGCAGGGCACCGCGATCCGCGACGAGCTCAAACGCCGCCGCCAGCAGGCGCTGGCCGAGTGGAAGCTCACCCAAACCATCATCAACGATCAGGCATAAAAAAACCCCGCGGAGCGGGGTTTTTTCTTGGTGTGAAGGCTTACAGGAACACCATGTAAACCACGGCCGCCACGATAAAGCGGTAGATAGCGAACGGCACGAACGAGATGCGTTTGATCAGAGACAGGAAGGTCTTGATCGCAACCAGCGCCACCACGAAGGCGGTGACGAAACCGACGGCGAACATCGGCAGGTCGCCCCAGGTCAGGAAGTGCAGGCTCTTGTACAGATCCAGGCCGCTGGCGCCAATCATCATCGGCACAGCCAGAATGAAGGAGAACTCGGACGCCGCATAGCGGTTCACGCCCACCAGCATGCCGCCGGCGATAGTGGAACCCGAACGGGAGAAGCCCGGCCACAGCGCCAGACACTGGAAGCAGCCGATCATGAACGCCTGACGGTAAGTGATGTCATCCAACCCTTCCGCGCTAGGCTTCTTCGGCTTCAGCCATTCCGCCGCCAGCAGCAGCAGGCCGCCGACCACCAACGCGTACATCACGTTTTTCGGCGCAAACAGCGACTTGATGAAATCATGGAAGGCCAGCCCCAGCACCACCGCCGGGATCATCGCCAGCAGGATGTGCCCCAGCTTCAGCTGGCCGCTGGTTTTGCCTTCGTGCTCCACCGGCTTGCCGCCGAAATGGATGCCGATCAGACCGAACAACCGGCGCCAGAACATCACGACGACGGCCAGGATCGACCCCAGCTGGATAATGACTTCAAAGGTTTTGGCTTTGTCGCCGGTAAAGCCCAGCCACTCGCCGACGATGATCATATGCCCGGTGGAAGACACCGGCAAAAATTCGGTTAATCCCTCGACAACCCCAAGAACAAACGCAATAAACAGTGAATGCATGTCTGCCATGTGCTTCGCTCACCCCATAAAATAACGGCTATCACATAAAAAAGCGGCAATGCTTAAAGACAATGCCGCTAAAACAATTCTCAGGATTAAGACCAGGTTAACGGTCTTTCGTTGCAAGCAGATGACATAAAATCATGCGGGACGGGTGCCGCGCTCAATGATCACGCCGACCCGATTGGCATGTGCTACAGCGCCCGGTTTGCTGACCTTAATACGGACCCAGGGGGAATTGAAGCGCTGGAGCAAAATTTCAGATATTTCCTCCGCCACGCGCTCCACCAGCGCGAACCGGTTCGACTCCACGTGTTGGATCACGGCATCGCTGACGTCGGCATAGCTCAGACAGTCATTTACGTCGTCGCTGGCGGCGGCCGGCCGGTTATCCCAGCCCATTTCGATATCGAACACCAGCTTCTGACGAATGCCCTGTTCCCACTCATAAACGCCAATGGTGGTAATTACGGTAAGCTCTTCAATAAATACGATATCCATCACGTCATTCTCTGTTTTTGGCCTTGCCGGATACCACTTCCAGCGGAATGTGCGTATTATCCATAGATGTTGCGAGTAAAACGACCATTATTAAACGGAACCGCGTTATGAGTGCTACCGCGCTTGGCATGATTATCTTCGCGTATCTGTGCGGCTCGATTTCGAGCGCGATCCTGGTTTGCCGGATCGCCAGGCTGCCGGACCCGCGTGAACATGGCTCAGGAAACCCCGGGGCGACCAACGTCCTGCGCATCGGCGGCCGGCTGGCGGCGGCGGCGGTGCTGGTGTTCGATATTCTGAAAGGGATGTTGCCGGTCTGGCTGGCCTACAAACTCAATGTGCCGCCGCTGTATCTGGGCCTGACGGCGATCGCCGCCTGTCTTGGGCACATCTATCCGGTGTTCTTCCACTTCCGCGGCGGTAAAGGCGTGGCGACGGCATTTGGCGCCATCGCGCCTATCGGCTGGGATCTGACCGGCCTGATGACCGGCACCTGGCTGCTGACGGTGTTGCTCAGCGGCTACTCTTCGCTCGGCGCCATCGTCAGCGCGCTGATCGCCCCGTTCTACGTCTGGTGGTTCAAACCGCAGTTCACCTTCCCGGTGGCGATGCTCTCCTGCCTGATCCTGATGCGGCATCACGACAATATTCAGCGCCTGTGGCGCGGCCAGGAAGGCAAGATTTGGGGCAAGTTCCGCAAGAAGAAAAACGACGCGGATGAGGATAACGGCGACCAGCCGAAAGACGAATAACGTAAGGGCCGGATAATCCGGCCCTTTGTTTTATACCGCAGGCAGTTCCGCCAGCGGCCAGCGCGGCCGCACCGACACGCTCAGCTCCGGGTTGGCGCCGCTCTTCAGCCGCACCATGCCAGCATAGGCGATCATCGCGCCGTTGTCGGTGCAAAATTCCGGGCGGGCATAGAACACTTCCCCGCCGCGTTTCTGCATCATCTCCGCCAGTTTGGCGCGCAACGTGCGGTTGGCGCTCACGCCGCCGGCCATCACCAGGCGTTTGAAGCCGGTTTGCTCCAGCGCGCGTTTGCATTTGATCGCCAGCGTATCCACCACCGCATCCTCGAAGGCGCGGGCGATGTCGGCACGCGTCTGATCGTCGTTGCCGTTGGAGCGGATGGTGTTGGCGGCGAAGGTTTTCAGGCCGGAGAAGCTAAAGTCCAGCCCCGGACGATCGGTCATCGGCCGCGGGAAGGTGAAACGCCCCGCCGTACCCTGCTGCGCCATCTTCGACAGCATCGGCCCGCCGGGATAATCCAGGCCGAGCAGCTTGGCGGTTTTGTCGAACGCTTCGCCGGCGGCATCGTCGATCGACTCGCCCAGCAGTTCATATTCACCGATGCCGGTGACGCTGATCAGCTGAGTGTGGCCGCCGGAGACCAGCAGCGCGACGAACGGGAACGCCGGCGGGTTATCTTCCAGCATCGGCGCCAGCAGGTGGCCTTCCATGTGGTGCACCGGCACCGCCGGCACGTTCCAGGCGAACGCCAGCGCGCGCCCGACGGTAGCGCCGACCAGCAGCGCGCCTACCAGGCCCGGCCCGGCGGTATAAGCCACGCCGTCGATATCGGCCGGGGTCAGGTTGGCCTCTTTCAGCGCCGCCTGAATCAGCGGCACGGTTTTGCGCACGTGATCGCGGGAGGCCAGTTCCGGCACCACGCCGCCGTAGTCGGCGTGCAGCTTCACCTGGCTGTATAATTGGTTGGCCAACAAACCGGTTTGATCGTCATACACTGCAATTCCGGTTTCATCGCAGGACGTTTCTATACCCAGTACTCGCATTACATTTCCCATCATTCACGTGCGGCCGCCAGTCTACCACATTCCGCCGCATTTACCGCCGATGCGGCGCATCTTGTCACCGGCTTGCGCCTATGTCGATGATTCATCCAGAAAATGCCCGAGCGATTAAACACGAGCATTTTTTTCTGATTAGTCTATAATCAGCGCCCGGTGCAAAATTGCGCACGTTGCGGCAGAGCGACGCGGGTTTCAATTTGCTGTGATGCTTTACAAAGCAGCATCCATTGGAGTAAAATTCCGCACCATTTTGAAAAGGCTGGCGCTTGGCCAGCAACAAACCGAATTTTATTGAGGTGAGAGGCACATGCCGGTAATTAAAGTACGTGAAAACGAGCCATTTGACGTTGCTCTGCGTCGTTTCAAACGCTCTTGCGAAAAAGCAGGTGTTTTAGCTGAAGTTCGTCGTCGTGAGTTTTATGAAAAACCAACTACCGAACGTAAACGCGCTAAAGCTTCTGCTGTGAAACGTCACGCGAAGAAACTGGCTCGCGAAAACGCACGCCGCACTCGTCTGTATTAATTCTTCGGGGGCAACCCCACCGCGTGAATTTCTGATTTTCAAAATCGCGCAGACCGAGTAGTTGCATACGAAGGCCGTGCTTTCCGAAAGGAATGCGCGGCTTGTTCTCGTTTATAGGCTAATGAAGTAAGGGCTTATGGCTGGACGAATTCCGCGCGTATTTATCAATGACTTGCTGGCTCGCACCGACATCGTCGATTTGATCGACGCCCGCGTGAAGCTCAAGAAGCAAGGCAAGAACTACCACGCGTGCTGTCCGTTCCACCACGAAAAGACGCCTTCATTTACCGTTAATGGCGAAAAGCAGTTTTATCACTGTTTTGGATGTGGTGCGCACGGCAACGCCGTCGACTTTTTGATGAATTACGACCGACTCGAGTTTGTCGAAACCATCGAAGAGCTGGCGACCATGCACGGGTTGGAAGTGCCTTACGAAGCGGGCACCGGGCCGACCCAGATCGAACGCCATCAGCGCCAGAGCCTATACCAACTGATGGAACAGCTCAGCGTGTTCTATCAACAGTCACTGCAGCAGTCCTCCGGGGCGCCGGCGCGCAGCTATTTGCAGCAGCGCGGATTAAGTGACGACGTTATTCGCCATTTCGCCATCGGCTTCGCGCCGGCGGGATGGGACAACGCCCTGAAGCGTTTCGGCCGCGACGCCGACTCGCGCCGCGCATTGAACGATGCCGGCATGCTGGTGACTAACGATCAGGGGCGTTCGTACGACCGTTTCCGCGAACGGGTGATGTTCCCCATCCGCGACAAGCGCGGGCGCGTCATCGCCTTCGGCGGCCGCGTGCTGGGCGACGGCATGCCCAAGTACCTGAACTCGCCGGAAACCGAAGTTTTCCATAAGGGCCGCCAGCTGTACGGCCTGTATGAAGCACAGCAGAATCACCCTACCCTGCAGCGACTGCTGGTGGTGGAAGGGTATATGGACGTGGTGGCGTTGGCGCAATTCGGCATCGATTATGCCGTCGCCTCGCTCGGAACCTCGACGACGGCTGAACACATTCAGCTGCTGTTCCGCGCCACCGACAACGTCGTCTGCTGTTACGACGGCGACCGCGCCGGCCGCGAAGCGGCCTGGCGGGCGCTGGAAACCGCGCTGCCGTACCTGAACGACGGGCGCCAGCTGCGGTTCATGTTTTTGCCCGATGGCGAAGACCCGGACACCCTGGTGCGCAAGGAAGGCAAAGAAGCCTTCGAGCAGCGAATGGAGCAGGCGCAGCCGCTGTCCACTTTCCTGTTCGAAAGCCTGCTGCCGCAGGTGGATTTGAGCAGCCCGGACGGGCGCGCCAAGCTGAGCACGCTGGCGCTGCCGCTGATTACTCAGGTGCCGGGCGAAACGTTGCGCTTGTACCTGCGTCAGGAGCTCGGCAACAAGCTGGGGCTGCTGGACGACAGCCAGCTCGACAAGCTGATGCCCAAGCAGGCTGAAAATGCGAATCCTTATCAGGCGCCCCAGCTAAAACGCACAACCATGCGTATACTGATAGGGTTACTGGTGCAAAATCCGCAGTTGGCTACACTTATCCCTTCGCTGGAAGGGTTGGAGCAGACCAAACAGGCGGGATTGCCGCTGTTCGTCGAACTGGTGCAGACCTGTTTGGCGCAGCCGGGCCTGACAACCGGGCAATTGCTGGAGCTGTATCGCGACAACAAATTCAGCCAGCAGCTTGAAACCTTGGCGACCTGGAACCATATGATCGTTGAGGACATGGTCGAACAGACCTTTTTGGATACGTTGGCCAGCCTGTACGACTCGGTGCTCGAGCAACGGCTGGAAACGCTGATCGCGCAGGCCAGAACGCGCGGCCTGAGCCCGGAGGAACGTGAAGAAGTCCGTTCCCTCAACCAGGTTTTAGCGAAGAAAAACTGAATACCAAACGGCTTAAGTGCCGATAATTGCGAGGGCAGAGCCCTGCACAGTGCCGCCATAGTGGGCCGCGGCGATAACGAAAACGCCCCAAATGCTATTGTTGGCGGTTTCGCCGACCGACACCAACCTAAATACTCTGAAGTGTGGATACCGTCTTATGGAGCAAAACCCGCAGTCACAGCTGAAGCTACTTGTCACCCGTGGTAAGGAGCAAGGCTATCTGACCTATGCTGAGGTCAATGACCATCTGCCGGAAGATATCGTCGACTCCGATCAGATCGAAGACATCATCCAGATGATTAACGACATGGGCATCCAGGTGATGGAAGAAGCACCGGACGCCGATGACCTGCTGCTCGCCGAAAACTCGAACAGCACGGACGAAGATGCGGAAGAAGCCGCCGCACAGGTTCTGTCCAGCGTGGAATCCGAAATCGGCCGCACCACCGACCCGGTGCGTATGTACATGCGCGAAATGGGTACCGTCGAACTGCTGACGCGCGAAGGCGAAATCGACATCGCCAAGCGCATCGAAGACGGCATCAACCAGGTGCAGTGCTCGGTTGCCGAATACCCGGAAGCCATTACCTATCTGCTTGAGCAGTACGATCGCGTCGAAGCGGGCGAAGCGCGCCTGTCCGATCTGATCACCGGCTTCGTCGATCCTAACGCGGAAGAGGACATCGCCCCAACCGCGACCCACATCGGTTCCGAACTGTCGAGCGAAGAGCAAGACGACGACGAAGAAGATGAGGATGCCGAAGACGACGACACCGAAGACGACAACAGCATCGATCCTGAGCTGGCGCGTCAGAAGTTCGCCGAACTGCGCGATCAGTATGAAGCGACGCGTCTGGTGATCAAAAAGAACGGCCGCAGCCACGCCAGCGCCGCGGACGAGATCCTGAAGCTGTCTGAAGTGTTCAAGCAGTTCCGACTGGTGCCGAAACAGTTCGACTTCCTGGTCAACAGCATGCGCACCATGATGGACCGCGTTCGCACCCAGGAACGCATCATCATGAAGCTGTGCGTTGAACAGTGCAAAATGCCGAAGAAAAACTTCGTCACCCTGTTCGCCGGCAACGAAACCAGCGATTCCTGGTTCGAAGCCGCACTGGCGATGGCCAAGCCATGGTCGGAAAAGCTGAAAGACGTGGCTGAAGACGTGCAGCGCAGCCTGCAGAAACTGCGTCAGATCGAAGAAGAAACCGGCCTGACCATCGAGCAGGTCAAAGACATCAACCGTCGCATGTCGATCGGTGAAGCGAAAGCTCGCCGCGCGAAGAAAGAGATGGTTGAGGCAAACCTGCGTCTGGTTATTTCCATCGCCAAGAAATACACCAACCGCGGCCTGCAGTTCCTGGATCTGATCCAGGAAGGCAACATCGGCCTGATGAAAGCGGTAGACAAGTTCGAATACCGCCGCGGCTACAAGTTCTCGACGTACGCCACCTGGTGGATCCGTCAGGCTATCACCCGCTCCATCGCCGACCAGGCGCGCACCATCCGTATCCCGGTGCATATGATTGAGACCATCAACAAGCTCAACCGTATTTCGCGCCAGATGCTGCAAGAGATGGGCCGCGAGCCGACGCCGGAAGAGCTGGCCGAGCGCATGCTGATGCCGGAAGACAAGATCCGCAAAGTGCTGAAGATCGCCAAAGAGCCAATCTCGATGGAAACGCCGATCGGCGACGACGAAGATTCGCATCTGGGCGACTTCATCGAGGATACCACCCTCGAGCTGCCGCTGGATTCCGCGACCTCGGAAAGCCTGCGTTCCGCCACCCACGACGTGCTGGCCGGCCTGACCGCGCGCGAAGCGAAAGTGCTGCGCATGCGTTTCGGCATCGACATGAACACCGACCACACGCTGGAAGAGGTTGGCAAGCAGTTTGACGTTACCCGTGAGCGTATTCGTCAGATCGAAGCCAAGGCGCTGCGCAAGCTGCGTCACCCAAGCCGCTCCGAAGTGCTGCGCAGCTTCCTGGACGACTAAGTCCGGCGGTTGCACTCAAAACAAAAACCCCGGCCTGCCGGGGTTTTTTTATGCCTCAGAACATGCTGTTGCCGCTGGCGGTCTTCTCCGGCACCGGCTGCGTCACGTCCCAGTGCTCGACGATTTTTCCGGCGCCGTCGAGACGGAAGATATCGATGATCGCCGCTGTCTTGCCGGCCTCGCGCCCGCTGACTTCCACATGCAAAATCACATAGTCACCGTCGACGAACGCCTGTTTTACCTCACTGTGCGAGTTGGGGTAACGCGTTTTCAGCAGCTCGACAAATTGACGAAAACCCGCCACGCCGTCTTTGGCATTAGGGTTATGCTGCTTGTACTGCTCGCCCAAAAACGGCCGCGCCGCCGCAAAATCCTTGTTGTTCAGCCCCTGCCGATAAAACTCCAGCACGTTCTGCTTGTTGCGCGCTTCCTGCGGCGAATGCCCCGCCTGCGCAGCACCGGTCACCAATAGCAGCGCCATCACACAACCTTTCATCATCGATGTCATCGCATACTCCCTTATGTCATTGCAGCGCCAGGAACAGCTCGCGATAGCTGGCGGTAAGCTGCTCCAGCGTGGCGCGGTTCAATCCGCTGGGGTTGGGCAATACCCACACCTCGGTTTCCCCCAGCGTCAGCGTCTGCTTGCCCCAGGGCGCGTTTTTCACCCCAAAGGCGGTGGTGAACGCCTGCTTGCCCAAAATCGCCAGCGCGCGCGGCTGATAGCGCAGGATCTTCTCTTGCAGCGCCTCGCCGCCGCTGCGCAACTCGTCGCGCGACAGCTCGCTGGCCGCCACCGTCGGGCGCGCCACCAGAGCGGTAATGCCGCAGCCGTTGTCCTTCAACTGCTGCCACTGCTCCGGTGCCAACTGGCTCTCGGTAAAGCCGGCCTGATGGATCACCTTCCAGAAGCGGTTGCTGCCGTTGGCGAAAGGGTAGCCCTGATGGGCGGAAGAAAGGCCGGGGTTGATGCCGCAAAACACCACCCGCAGGCCAGGCGCCAGAAGTTCCATGAGTATCGTGAGTCCATTGCAGGGATTTACTGCGGTTATCGCAAAATCCGCCAGCAATTACAACAGGCTAGAACTGCGCAGAAAAGCAACATACGGGCGGGTAACAGTAGACCGCCGCTTAAGGATTCCCTATAATCTCGCGGCTTGGCCCCTTAGCTCAGTGGTTAGAGCAGGCGACTCATAATCGCTTGGTCGTTGGTTCAAACCCAACAGGGGCCACCAAATTTTAGCTTTAAAATCATATAAAAAAGCCACTTTTCTCGAAGTGGCTTTTTTATTTCTTGCTCACAGTGGCGGTAAAATGGCGGCAGTATGCCAACACTCTCAGCTATCTTTCCCCTCTTAACCAGCCTATAGACAGACTTACCAGGAAGCCGGCAAAGAAGATCGCGACAGCCGCAGCGATAGATTTCCACCACTCATCAAACCAGAACAAGGCAACAAATGCCGCTATAGAGAACAGGCCAATGACTATGGACTCAGCCAAGTCAGCAGTTTGTCGGCCAACAAATTTAACGAACTTCACAAGAAAGGATTTTAGCCAGTTCATTGATTTTATTACTTAACGATAGGAAGTCATCATCACTTAACCATTAGTTAAAATCCAACCGCTGGCTTTTGATTGATCTATCCGCTATCGCTCGCCTCTCACAAGGCTACACAAAGCAATAGTGACAAACACCAGCAACAGGAATATTGCCGCGCTCAGAATTCGTTGCCACCATTCGTCGAACCAGAACAGTGAGCCAAACGCAGCGACAGAAAATATCCCGCCCAAAATCGCTTCCACAAGGTGCGACAATCCTTTACCGAGCTTACTGCCCCAAGACTTTAGATAGCTCATGATTCACACCTTCACAGAACATTTTCGATTTGCTGGTATAGGCAACAAAGGGTTCAAGATACTCCTCCGCCAGAAAGTAGATCATGTCCAAATTTCGTGGCGTGAGCTTATGGTACGTTGAGGGATATTGTTCCCGCAAACGACGCGAAGAAACGGAGGCCTGTTCAATAATTCCTTGTAAAAGAATGATGTTTAGCCCAGCAATGGTGACACCTTTGAATACCCATTTGAAAAGTGTGCTGCCGATAACCTTTTTCAAAATATGGTGTGTGATTTGCTGAACCAGAATGAACTGCGTCCCCATACGTCCTGTAAGATAACCCTCTACATGGTTTAATTTTTGGCTTAGCACGGTTTGTGTTTGCAGATCCATCCGCTGATAGCAGTCACGGATAATCACCGCTATCAGCTCACGTAGCGGGGCTTCGATACCATAGCCGGCACGAACGACCTTGATGAACCGTTCCGTTTCGATTTCATTGCGGCGCTTAAGCTCTCGACCGCCGAGCCCTGCTCCCTGCCATGTCCCACGAGCACTATAGGCAATGCTCCTTGGTAAAGACTCTATTCCCTCAAGAATTCCTTGAGCTACGGCTTTCGCATCCATAACAATCCCTTATCAGCGCCCTGGCCGTACCCTATACTAACTTCGCTTAAAATATCAACACCCCTTTCATCCTAATGAAGGGCGCCCCTCGGCATAATGGCTTTTTTGTTTCCCGCTGCCGTGCCACACTTCCCTCTCGGCATTCCTGATTTATTCCGACTCATAAGGCCCCTGCATGATCGTCAACTGCGACCACGACAACCTTGATGCCTGGCTGGCGCTGCGCTCGGCGCTGTGGCCCACCTGCCTGCGGGAAGAACACCGCGCAGAAATGCGCGAAATATTGGCTTCGCCGCACCACACCGCGTTTATGGCGCGGGGGCTGGACGGCGCTTTCGTTGGCTTTGCCGAGATCGCGCTGCGCTACGATTACGTCAACGGCTGCGAATCGTCGCCGGTGGCGTTTTTGGAAGGGATTTACACCGTCGAACGCGCCCGCCGCCAGGGCTGGGCCGCGCGCCTGATCGCGCAGGTGCAGGAGTGGGCGAAGCAACAGGGGTGCAGCGAGCTGGCGTCGGATACCGACATCGCCAATCTGGACTCCCAACGCCTGCATGCGGCGCTGGGCTTTGCCGAAACGGAACGGGTGGTGTTTTACCGCAAAATGCTGGGCTGATCAGGCGATCTTGCTTTGCCGCTGATGCGCCAGCTGCTCGGCGCGCAGCAGGATCTCCTGCAGATCGTCCTCATCGATATCGAACAGATCCCCCTCCATCAGCGCCTCGTGCAGATCGGCGCGGGTGATGGAAACGGCATCGATCGGCAGATTGGCCGGCTTGGCCTCCGCCGGCGCCAGCGCGTGCGGGTAGCGTCGCCCGGCCAGGTTATTGAACAGAATGGCCAGCGCCGCCAGCAGCACCGAGTTCAGCAGCACCGGGTACAGCACAAAGTGATAGCCCATCTGGTGAATGCCGGGGCCGCCGAGGATGGCGGTCAGCGCCACCGCGCCGCCCGGCGGATGCAGGCAGCGCAGCTTGAACATCAGGCCGATGGCCACCGCCGCCGCCACGCCGCAGGCCAGGCCCGGATCGGGGATCAGCAGACCGGCGCTGACGCCCACCGTCGCCGCCAGCGCATTGCCGCCGACGATCGACCAGGGCTGCGCCAGCGGGCTGTTGGGCACGCCGAACAGCAGCACCGCCGAAGCGCCCATCGGCGCGATAAACCACAGGTTCACCTCACCCAAAATAAAGTGGCTGATCCAGCCGGCGAGCATCAGCCCCAAACCGGCGCCGACGCTGGAAATCAGCATCTCTCGCTTGCCCACCGCCAGCGGGTGCGGCCACAGGCGCGCAACTCCCACTCTTACCCGTTCTATCCACTGCGTCTTCATGTTACCCGATACGGCTCAATTCACGTGTTGGCAACAAATATATCACGTCGCGCCAGCGCCGCCGTCCGCCGCGTCATAAAAGAACTTTTAGGCTAACAGATTGATTTTTAGCCTCCCCTCAACAATGATGAATGTTCCCCCCTTAACCCCGAGGAACCGCCGATGTCTCAACCGATCATCGAACTTTACACCGACAGTGAATTTTTCAGCCCGTACGCCATGTCCGCCTTTGTCGTGCTGACGGAAAAAGACATTCCGTTCACCGTGAAGCCGGTGGACCTGGCGAAAGAAGAGAACAAAGAGGCGGCCTACGCGGCGCTGTCGCTCACCCGCCGGGTGCCGACGCTGGCGATCGGCGAGTTCCAGCTCTCGGAGTCTTCGGCGATCGCCGAATACCTGGAAGACATCCACCCGGCCCACGCCGTATACCCGCGCGACGTGAAGCTGCGCGCCAAGGCGCGCGAGATCCAGGCCTGGCTGCGCAGCGATCTGCTGCCGATCCGCGCCGAGCGCTCGACCGAGGTGGTGTTCAACAACGGCAAGTTCCCGCCGCTGTCCGAAGCCGCGCAGGAGGCCGCGCGCAAGCTGATCGCCGCCGTGGAAAAGCTGCTGAGCCACGGGCAGGACAATCTGTTCAGGGAGTGGTGCATCGCCGACACCGATCTGGCGCTGATGCTCAACCGGCTGGTGATGCACGGCGATCCGGTGCCGGAGCGCGTGCGCCACTATGCGCACAAGCAGTGGCAGCGCCCGTCGGTGCAGGCCTGGCTGGCGTTGTCGGAAAAGCGGCGCGCGTGAGAAAAAAATCGGCGGCCACGACGCCGCCGTTCTCAATGCCGAGAAACAACATCACTGCTTGAGGGAAGGCAAATCACCATCCAGAGGGCAGATAGCCTAACAATGAAGCGATGGCGTACACCGCGCTGGCCAGGTACAGCAACACAATGCTGATCTGCAGCAGCGGATGCGTGATCCAGTTACACTGCCAGCGTGGGGTTTGGTCGCCGTGTTTGCGCGCGCCGCGCAGGATCAGCATCGGCATGATCGACAGGATCACCCCGCTGAACACCCCGGCGAAGTAGAGCGCGTTGACGAACGACACCAGCCCGCTGTAGGCCAGCGCGAACGGCGGCACCACCACCAGCAGCAGCACGCCGAAGCGGCGCAGCGGCAGCTCGTCGTTGCCCAGCCGGAACTTGTCGAAAATATTGGTCAGGAAGCTGCCGCCCAATCCCCAGTACGAGGTCAGCATCGCGCACAGCGCAAAGATGTTGGCGGAGAAGAACGCCCACTGCCCCAGCGCCTGGCCCCAGGAAATGGTGGCCACGTCGGAGATGTCATTCAGCCCGCTGAGCGCAATCACCGACATCGGCACCGCCGCCAGCAAAATGAACGTCACCACCATGCCGACAATGATCGCCTTCGGCAGTTGCTCCGGTTTGTCGGCAAAGCCGCGCGCCATTTCCGGCACGATGTACTGCGCCGAGAAGCAGAACACCACCACGTTGAACACCGGCACCATATAGCGCCAGTCGCCGTCCAACAGGTTGCGCATCTGGGTGGTGTCTTTCAGCAGCGTCGCCGCCACCAGGGCGGTCAACATCACCACCATGCCGATGCTGATGAACTTCTCGCCGCGGCCAATCGCTTTCAAACCGAGGTACAGCACGCCGGCGGCGGGCACGAAGAACAGCAGGCTGCCCAGCGCCGGGGAGATGCCGAACAGCGATTGCAGCAGCTTGCCGCTGCCGGTCATGTAGGCGGTAAGCGCCCCGACGCTGTTGACGCATACCGAAGCGAACATCAGCCAGGCGCCCAGGCCACCGACGTAGCGCTTCGCCAGCCCGCTCAGCTGCAGATGCGCGCGGGTGCGCAACGTAGATTCAGCAACGTACAGCATGGTGATGGTGGTCAGGCTTCCCACCAGCACCAGCCAGAACAGCAGCGGCAGAAAGCCGGCCTTGCTGGAGGCGTAGGCGATGGAGAGCACGCCGGCGCCGATGTTGGTGCCGACGATCATCGCCACCCCTTCGAGGAAACTTAACGATTTGGCGGGTGCAGGTGCTCGCACCCCGGCGGCAAGCGCCGGAGAAACAGAGATATTATCAGACATGCATCATCCTTTATCGCCCGGCGACGCTGGCCGCCGGGATGGGTTAACGTCCTGACGCTCAACAGCTCACATCGATACACAGGTATTTCAGCTCCAGATATTCTTCTATCCCGTAGCGCGATCCTTCACGCCCGAGCCCTGACTGTTTCACGCCGCCGAACGGCGCCACTTCGTTGGAAATCAGCCCGGTGTTGATGCCGACCATGCCGTACTCCAGCGCTTCCGGCACGCGCCACTGGCGCGGGGCGTTCTGCGTGAACAGGTAGGCGGCCAGGCCGAATTCGGTGTCGTTGGCCATGGCGATGGCTTCCGCCTCGTCATGGAAGCGGAACAGCGGCGCCACCGGCCCAAAGGTCTCTTCTTTGGCGAAGCGCATCTTCTGCGTCACGCCGGTCACCACCGTCGGCTGGAAGAAGGTGCCGCCCAGCGCGTGCGGCTGGCCACCGGTGGCGATCTGCGCCCCTTTGATCAGCGCGTCGTCGATATGGCTCTGCACCTTCGCCACCGCATCGCTGTCGATCAGCGGCCCCTGGGTGGTGCCTTCCTGGCTGCCGTCTCCCACTTTCAACTGCTCGACCGCCGCCACCAGTTTCTCCGCCAGCCGCTCGTAGATGCCGTCCTGCACGTAGATACGGTTGGCGCACACGCAGGTCTGGCCGCTGTTGCGGAACTTGGAGGCCATGATGCCCGCTACCGCCGCGTCCAGATTGGCGTCGTCAAACACGATGACCGGCGCATTGCCGCCCAGCTCCAGCGACAGTTTCTTGATGCTCGGCGCGCACTGCGCCATCAGGATGCGGCCGACCTCGGTCGAACCGGTAAAGCTCAGCTTGCGCACCACCGGGCTGTCGCACAGCACCTTGCCCACCTGCGCCGCTTCGCCGGTCACCACCTGCAACACGCCGGCGGGAATGCCGGCGTCCTGCGCCAGCTTCGCCAACGCCAGCGCGGTCAGCGGCGTTTGCTCGGCCGGTTTGACGATGATGGCGCAACCGGCCGCCAGCGCCGGCGCCACCTTGCGGGTGATCATCGCCGCCGGGAAATTCCACGGGGTGATGGCCGCGCACACGCCGATCGGCTGCTTCACCACCACCAGACGCTGCGAAGCCTGCGGCGCCTGCAATACCGCGCCGTCCACCCGCTTGGCCTCTTCGGCGAACCAGGTGATGAACGACGCGGCGTACGCCACTTCGCCGCGCGCTTCCGCCAGCGATTTGCCCTGCTCGGCGGTCATCAGCTGCGCCAGATCTTCCTGTGCGGCCAGCACCTTGTCGGCCCAGGCCAACAGCAGCGCGGAACGCTGCTTGGCGGTCAGCTGTTTCCAGTCGTTTTGCGCCCGCTGCGCCGCCGCGATCGCCTGCTGGGTTTCCTCTTCGCTGACCAGCGGAATGCTGGCCAGTTCGACGCCGGTGGCCGGGTTGATCACCGCTTCACGTTTGCCGCTCAGGGCATCGCACCACTCGCCGTTGATCAGACACTGGCTGCGCAACAGCTCGGGATTATTCAATTTCATGCCGATCGCTCCTTAGTGGGCCAGCGCGCGGGACAGAATGCCCATCGCCTTGGTGAACTGATCGTCCGGGATGGTCAGCGGGTAGAGGAAGCGGATCACGTTGCCGTTCACGCCGCAGCTCAACAGCAGCAGCCCTTCCTCCATCGCCTTCTGCTGCACCTGACGGGTGATCTCCGCCGAAGGCTTGCCGGTAGCCGGATCGTTGAACTCCACCGCCACCATCGATCCCTGCGCGCGCACATCGGCGATCGCCGGGCTGGTTTTGCGCGCCTGCTGGAGCACTTCCACCAGGTGCTGACCCAAGCGCTGAGCGCGCTGGCACAGCTGCTCTTCGTCGATCACGTCCAGCACCGCGTGCGCGGCGGCCACCGCCAGCGGGTTACCGGCATAGGTGCCGCCCAGCCCGCCCGGCGCCGGCGCGTCCATCACCTCGGCGCGGCCCGCCACCGCCGACAGCGGCATGCCGCCCGCCAGGCTTTTCGCCATAGTGATCAAATCGGGCTTAACGCTGTAGTGCTCCATGGCGAACAGCTTGCCGGTACGGGCGAAGCCGGTCTGCACTTCGTCGGCGATCAGCAGGATGCCGTGCTGGTCGCACAGCGTGCGCAGCGCCTGCATGAAATCGGCCGGCGCCACGTTGAAACCGCCCTCGCCCTGCACCGGCTCCAGCACAATGGCCGCCACCTGCTTGGGATCGATATCCGCTTTAAACAGGCGATCCAGGCTGTTCATCGCGTCTTCGGTGGTCACGCCGTACAGCGCGTTCGGATACTGGCCGTGGAACACCGAGCCGGGGAATGGGCCAAAGCCCAGTTTGTAAGGCGCCACTTTGCCGGTCAGCGCCATGGTCATATAGGTGCGGCCGTGGAAGCCGCCGCCGAAGGTGATCAAGCCCGGACGGCCGGTGTAAGCGCGGGCGATCTTCACCGCGTTTTCCACCGCTTCCGCGCCGGTGGTGAAGAAAGCGGTTTTACACGGGCCGGCGATCGGCGCGCGCTGGTTGATGCGCTCCGCCAAAGAAACATAGCTTTCGTAAGGAACGATCTGATAGGCGGTGTGGGTGAAGGCCTGCAGCTGCTTTTCAATTGCGGCGATCACCTTCGGGTGACGGTGCCCGGTGTTCAGCACGGCGATCCCCGAAGCAAAGTCGATCACTTCTTTGCCTTCCACATCCCACAGCGTGGCGTTCTCTGCGCGCTCGGCGTAAAAACCACACATCACGCCCACTCCGCGCGGGGTGGCGTCCTGACGGCGTTGGTTCAATTCTGCGTTTTTCATGCTGTTCTCTCCGGTCGGTGCCAGTTACACGTTTCGTTCACATTCGTGAAACAATGCCGTTTATTTACACAGGATGTGGCCCTATAATCGAGTGCCAGTTACGAATAATTGAGGGATCCAATTGCGCTCATTGAGTGGTGATCTGTTGCTGCAGCGCCTCGGCGAACAGCCCGATGACAAGCTGCACAAGCGGCTTTACAACGCGATCCGCACCAGCATTCTCGACGGCAGCCTGCCGCCCTCCAGCCGCCTGCCCGCCTCACGCGATCTGGCGCAGGAACTCAGCCTGTCCCGCAACACCGTGTTAACCGTTTATGAACAACTGCTGGCGGAAGGCTACGTGTCGGCGCGCGCCGGCAGCGGCACCTTCGTCGCCGACACGGTGCCGGACAGCTGCCTCTCCACCGGCGGCGCCCCGGCGGACGGCAGCGGGCAACCGCGGCGCGTCGAACTGTCGGAGCGCGGCGCCACGCTGCTGCACCACGCCAGCGCCAGCCCCAAACAGTGGGGGGCGTTCATTCCCGGCGTGCCTGACGTCAACGCCTTTCCCCATCAGCTGTTCAGCAAGATCCAGGCGCGCCTCAGCCGCCGCCCGACGCCGCAGCGGCTGACCTACAGCAATCAGGGCGGCAGCCCGGAGCTGCAGCATGCGTTGGTGGAGTATTTACGGGTGGCGCGCTCGGTGCGCTGTTCGCCGGAACAGATCCTGATCACCGAGGGCATCCATCAGGCGATCGATCTGGTGACGCGCATGTTGTGCAATCCGGGGGATGACGCCTGGATCGAAGAGCCGGGCTATTGGGGGATCCGCAATATCCTGCGCATCAATGCGCTGAACATCTGCCCGCTGGCGGTGGACGAAGCCGGGCTGGTGCCGCCGGAGCAGCCGACCAACCCGCCGCGGCTGATCTTCGTCACCCCGTCGCACCAGTATCCGCTCGGCTCGGTGATGAGCCTGGCGCGCCGCCAACGGCTGCTGGCGCTGGCGCGCAACGCCGGCGGTTGGATCGTCGAGGACGACTACGACAGCGAATTCCGCTTTTCCGGCCAACCGATCCCGGCGCTGCAAGGGCTGGAAGCCGACGCGCCGGTGATTTACATCGGCACCTTCAGCAAAACACTCTACCCGGCGCTGCGCCTCGGCTATGTGGTGTTGCCGCCGCCACTGGTGCAGGCGCTGAAAACCGCCCACGCCGAGCTGTACCGCGGCGGGCACCTGCTGATCCAGAGCGCGCTGGCGGAGTTCATCCAGGCGGGGCACTACACCGCGCATATCCGCCGCATGCGGCTGCTGTACGCCCGGCGGCGCGCCTTCCTGACCGGCTTGATCGAACGGCACCTCGGCAAACAGGCGCTCAGCGAGTTCAACAGCAACGCCGGATTGCACCTGATCCTCAACCTGCCGGACGAGGCCGACGACGTGGCGATCGCCGCCGCCGCCGGCGCGCAAGGGGTGCTGGTGCGGCCGCTGTCGCGCTACTACATGCTGCCCAATCGGCGGCGCGGCCTGCTGATGGGTTTTGCCTGCGTGCCGGAAGAGCAGATGGCCGCCGCCTTTACCCAACTGCTGGCGTGCATCAACGCCCCGCACTAAGTCAGAGCGCCGCCCACCTGCCTCACCAGGCCTGAAGCCGCCAGCCGTCCGCTTGCCGGTTCAGGCGGTGCGTCGGCCGCAGCGCCTGCAGGAAGTCTTCGTCGTGCGACACCACCAGCATCGCGCCGGGGAAATCCGCCAGGGCGGTTTCGATCGCCAGCGACGACGCCAGATCCAGGTGGTTGGTCGGCTCGTCCAGCAACAGCAGCTGCGCCGGTTGTCGCCGCCACAGCGCACAGGCCAACGCCGCCTTGAGCCGTTCGCCGCCGCTCAGCGAGCCCAGCGGCAGCGCGATGCGATCCGCGCCAAGCTGCAACTGCGCCAACCGGGTGCGCAACGCGCCTTCCGCCAACGGTGAATCCTGCAGCCCCAGATGCTCCATCACCGACAGATTCGGGTCGAGCTGCGACAGGGTTTGATCGAGGTAGGCGGTCGACAGCGGACAATGACAATGGCCGGAAAGCG
This sequence comes from Serratia sp. TSA_130.1, assembly GCF_052691795.1. NCBI lineage: Bacteria > Pseudomonadati > Pseudomonadota > Gammaproteobacteria > Enterobacterales > Yersiniaceae > Serratia > Serratia sp. TSA_130.1. Next base: position 124,198 of record NZ_JBQZFS010000005.1, on the reverse strand, counting down.
TCGCCAGCCGGCCGAGAATAGTCTTCAGCAAAGTGGATTTGCCGCAGCCGTTGGGGCCGGTCAACGCCACGCGCATCGGGCCGTCGATACGCAGATCGAGCGGCGGCGCACTGACGAACGGCAGCTGCAGCCGCTCGAGCACCAGCACCTGCTTGTTCGCGTTCACTTCGCTGCCCGGCAGCGCCAGCAACACCGGCTGTTCCTCTTCCACCCGCTGGTAGGCTTCGCGCACCGCCGCATCGAGGCTGTCGCGCCGATCCTGATGCTGTTTGCGCAGCGTGCCGAGGCTCTCTTTCGCCGCCGACTTGTAGGCCACCCGCTCGAAAGAGGCGATATTCAGCGTATCGACGACGCGCAGCGTTTGCGCCGAGCGCCGCTGGCTCATGTCGTGCTCTTTCTGTTGGCGGGCGCGGGTGCGGCGGCGCTCCTCGCGCGCATGCTCCAGATCGGCGCGCGCCGCCTGCTGCTCCGTATCGCGCTGGCGACGGTAGTCATCATAGTTGCCGCCGTAGCTGCGCAGCGCGCCGGGCGTCAGTTCGACGATGCGCTCCATGTGCGCCAGCAGCTGCCGGTCATGGCTGGCGATCAGCAACCCGCCCCGCCACTGATCCAGTTGCTGATACAGCCAGGCGCGCCCGACGCTGTCGAGGTGGTTGGTCGGTTCGTCCAGCAGCAGAAAATCCGCTTCGCCCAGCAACGCGCCGCACAGCGCCGCGCGCATCCGCTCGCCGCCGCTCAGAGAGCTTGCGGATCGCAACGGATCGAAGGCCGGCAGCCCGGCGGCGACAAAGGCGTTTTGCAGACGATCGTTGAGATCCCAGCGCCCTTCCAGACGATCGATATCGTCCGCCAGCGGCTGCCCCTGCTCGAGACGCGCCAGCGCGGCGAACACCTCGCCATAGCCCAGCAGCTGGGCCAGCGTGGTGTCCGCGGCGATCTCCAGCTGCTGCGCAACGTAAGCCAATGCGGCATGGGATTCGACGTGCCCGTTGCCCGGTTGATCCAGCCCGGCGATCAGGCGCAGCAGCTGGGTTTTGCCGACGCCGTTGCGCCCTACCAGGCCGCAGCGCTGCCGGTCGAAAGCAAGATCCAGCGGGCCGAACAGCGTTTCGCCGTCAGCAAATTGGCAGGTCAGTTGATGTAAAACGAAATAAGGGGACTGCGCTGAATGAGCCATAAGCACTCCTGAATGAGATCAAAACATCCCCACAGGGCGCGAGAGCGCACAGCGTGGGACACGATATCAACAGGTGTGGGTGTTCATTTTCGGTAATGGCTCCGCAGAGAGAAGGAATTTACAACGCGTAAAGGCTAACCGATCTTTTGTTCGTTATGCAAACAGAGTCTGAGATTCATGACATCTATCACATTCGGCGCAACGCAGATTCCCAAGCGGCGCGACAACGGCTAGATTTATCTCATCCGACCACTTGTGTTCACATAATAATAACAGATGCTCATCCCCAATCGCTTTCAACCTGCAGCTAGGCGGCAAGTTCGGGCGTTCCCAGGAGCTTACTCAAGTAAGTGACTGGGGCGAGCGAACGCAGGCAACAACGCTGCAGGTTGAAAGAGGCGGGGGATGAACGATGGAGAGTGCAATGAGCAATTACCCTCACCTGCTGGCGCCGCTGGATCTCGGCTTCACCACCCTGAAAAACCGGGTGCTGATGGGATCGATGCATACCGGCCTGGAAGAGCTGCCCGACGGCCCGCAGCGCCTGGCCGCGTTCTATGCCGAGCGCGCCGCCGCTGGCGTGGCGCTGATCGTCACCGGCGGTATTGCCCCGAACGAACAGGGCGTGGTGTTTCGCGGCGGTTCGATCCTCAACAGCGAGGAGCAATTGCCTCACCACCGCCCGGTGACTGAAGCCGTCCACCGGGCGGGCGGCAAAATTGCGCTGCAGATCCTGCACACCGGCCGCTACAGCTATCAACCCAAGCTGGTGGCCCCTTCCGCGCTGCAGGCGCCGATCAACCCGTTTACGCCGAGCGCGCTCAGCGCAGCGGAGATCGAGCAGACTATCGCCGACTTCGCCCGCTGCGCGGCGCTGGCGCAGCAGGCCGGCTATGACGGCGTTGAGGTGATGGGATCCGAGGGTTATCTGATCAACCAATTCTTGACGACGCGCACCAATCAGCGCGACGACCAATGGGGCGGCAGCTTCACCAACCGCATGCGCTTCGCCGTCGAAACCGTCAGGGCAGTACGCCAGGCCGTGGGCCCGGAATTCATTCTGATCTACCGGCTGTCGATGCTCGATCTGGTGGAAGACGGCTCCAGCTGGCAGGAGATCGAGCAGCTGGCGCTGGCGGTCGAACAGGCAGGCGCCACGATCATCAATACCGGCATCGGCTGGCACGAAGCGCGCATCCCGACCATCGCCACCATGGTACCGCGCGCCGGATTCAGCTGGGTGACCCGCAAGCTGATGGGCAAGGTCAGCATCCCGCTGATCACCACCAACCGCATCAACGATCCGGCGGTGGCCGAGCAGGTGCTGGCGGACGGCTGCGCCGACATGGTGTCGATGGCGCGTCCGTTCCTCGCCGACGCCGCCTTTGTGCAGAAAGCCGCCGAGGGGCGCGCCGACGAGATCAATACCTGCATCGGTTGCAACCAGGCCTGCCTCGACCAGATCTTTGAAGGCAAGCTGACTTCCTGTCTGGTCAACCCGCGCGCCTGCCGTGAAACCGAAATGCCGCTGACGATGGCGGAAAAGCCGAAAAAACTGGCGGTGGTCGGTGCCGGCCCCGCCGGGCTGGCGTTTGCCACCACCGCCGCCAGCCGTGGTCATCAGGTAACGCTGTTCGACGCCGCCGAGCAGATCGGCGGCCAGTTCAACATCGCCAAGCAAATCCCCGGCAAGGAAGAATTCCATGAAACCCTGCGTTACTTCCGCCGTCAGCTGGCGCTGCGTGAAGTGACGGTCAAACTGGGCGCCAAAGTCGAGGCGGCGGATTTAAGCGAATTCGATGAGGTGATCCTCGCCTGCGGCATCGTGCCGCGCACCCCGGATATTCCCGGCATCGGGCACGCCAAGGTGCTGAGCTATCTGGATGTGCTGCGCGATAAAAAACCGGTCGGCCAGCGGGTGGCGATCATCGGCGCCGGCGGCATCGGCTTCGACACCGCCGAGTACCTTAGCCAGCACGGCGTCTCCAGCAGCCTGGATCAGGCGGAATTCAACCGCGAATGGGGCATCGACGGCCGCCTTGAACAACGCGGCGGGCTGGCGGCGCAAGGCCCGCAGGCACCGCGCGCCGCCCGGCAGATCTACCTGTTGCAGCGCAAAACCAGCAAGGTGGGCGAAGGCCTGGGGAAAACCACCGGTTGGATCCACCGCGCCAGCCTGGCGATGCGCGGCGTGAAGATGCTCAATAGCGTCAGCTATCGGCTGATCGACGACGAAGGGCTGCACATCACCCGCGCCGAGCAAGACAGCTGCCTGCCGGTGGACACGGTGGTCATTTGCGCCGGGCAGGAACCGCGCCGCGAACTGCAGCAGCCGCTGCTGGCGATGGGGAAAACCGTGCATCTGATCGGCGGCGCCGACGTGGCCGCCGAGCTGGACGCCCGCCGCGCGATCGATCAGGGCACGCGGCTGGCGATGGCGCTGTAAAAAAGGGGCGCACCGCGCCCCTGATATTGATGACAAACCTCATCCCTATGCCGGGGTGGCAGAGAGCAGCGAATAGAAAACAAGGAAAATCAATTTATTGATTTTCGGCTGATAACCACAAAGGGGGAAAAACCACGCTTTTTCCCCCTTTGTCTACAGCCTGAGGGGCGCATCGCGCCCCTTGTTATTCACGCTCAGCGACGCGCGCCGGATTTCACCGCTCGAAGGATCACGAACTTCTTGTTCGAGGCCACCAGCGTGCAGTTGCCGAACAAACGTTTGAGCTTCTGATGGTAGTCGAGGTGACGGTTGCCGACGATGCGCAGTTCGCCGCCCACTTGCAGGCAGCGCTTGGCGTCGCAGAACATCTGCCAGGCGGTGTGATCGGTAATGGCGTGTTGCTGGTGGAACGGCGGGTTGCACAGCACCGCCTGCACGCTTTCGCGCTCGATGCCCGCCAGCGCGTTGTTCACCTCAAACTGGCAGCGGTCCAGTTCTTGCGGCAGGTTGTGCTCCACGTTCAGCTCGCTGGAGGCCACCGCCATGTAGGATTCATCGACGAAAGTCACCTGCGCGTCCGGATTCTGCGCCAGCGCCGTCAGGCCAATCACGCCGTTGCCGCAGCCCAGATCGACGATATGGCCGTTCAGGCCGCGCGGCAGATGATCCAGGAACAGGCGCGCGCCGATATCCAGGCTGCCGCGCGAGAAGACGTTGGCGTGGTTGTGGATCAGCCAATCGGTGCCGTCCAGCGTCCAGTTGGTGGTTTCCGCCGCCGCCGCCGGGACGATGTCCGCCGCCTGGCAGAAGATCAGGCGCGCCTTCTTCCACGCCAGGCTGGTGCGCGTCGGGCCCAGCACCTTTTCAAACAGCTGCATCGTCGAAGTATGCACGTCGCGCGCTTTGGCGCCGGCGACGATCAGCGTGTCTTCGGTCACGACGTGGCGCAGCGCGCGCAGCTGCTGTTCCAGCAGCGCCAGCGCTTTCGGCACGCGAATCAGCACCACCGCCGGCGCCGCCGGCAGCTCGGCCAGGCTGTCCAACAGTGTGACCTGCTCAGGATCCAGACCGTTGAGCTTGAGGTTGTGACGCGTCGCCAGCTGGCTCATGTACGAGTCGCTGACGCTGTAAGGACGATGCGCGTGCAGCGCACAGGCCAGGGTGCCGAAGTTATCGTTGAAAATCAGCACCGGGCGGCCACCGATATCTACGTTTTCAAGCTGTTGCAGCAGATATTCGTCCGCCGCTTCCCACGCCTGCAGTTGGGTGGATTCTTCCTGTTGGGGATAACGCTCCAGCTCAAGTTGCTGTGTTCCCAGATCGAGTTGGCTCATTGCCCCTCCTGACTGATAAAATTTGGGCTGTTTATCCCCTAAAAACGCCCGTCAGTAAAATGTTTTTTCGGATAAATTGCGTATTGCGCCGCGTATCTGAAAACCTGCGCCCCTTTTCTCCTTCAACAACATTAACCTTTCCCTCCCGAGCACCCATGCCGATGTTTTTTTAACCTGACGGGGTGTAACTTTAAATGTTACACTGCCAGTCCCTATGGAAGGGGGAAAGCATGATTAAATCTTTCCGCGATCGCTATCTGGAGCAGTTCTATCTGGAAGGCAGGCGCAGCCGTCTTATCCCCGGCGCGCTCGAGCGGCAGTTGGCCAGAAAGCTCGATATGTTAGCCGCCGCGCAGCAAGAGCGTGATTTGCATCACCCCAAGGGTAACTATTACAAGCGGCTATCCGGGCCATTTCAGGGATGGTCGAGTCTGCGCGTCAATATGCACTGGCGGCTGATGTTCCAGTGGCGGCATGATGCCGCCGAAAAAATTTACCTCGATCCTCACCAAGATACCTGAACGAGGGGGAACCTATTTTGGAAACCACGACTCGCGAACCCACCACGGTGGGAGAAGTGCTGCAGGAAGAATATTTAACGCCGTTAGGCATCGGCCAAGAAGAACTGGCAAAGGTATTGGGCGTCACCCGCGCCACCGTCAATCGCCTGTGCAACGGGCATCGACGCATGAGCGTTGCCGAGGCCAATCTGTTTGCCGATCTGTTCGAAACGACCGCCGACTTTTGGCTAAACCTGCAGGCGGCACACGATCGCTGGGAAGCCAGACAGGCCGATGCGCAGCGTGTGCGGCTGCGGCCAATCAAAGAAATACTGGGACGCAATATCACTCATGCATGACATCGAACTCGCCTACCTGCAAGGCTACCCGGCGCATCTGCAAAGTCAGGTGCAGCAATTGATCCACCAGAACCGGCTGGGAGACGTGCTGCTGCAGCGCTATCCGCAGGTGCACGACTGCACCACCGACAAATCGCTGTATCAGTTTACCGTCGATCTGAAAAACCAGTATCTGCGCAACGCCCAGCCGCTGAGCAAGGTGGCCTACGACAGCAAGATCCACGTCATGAAGCACGCGCTGGGCCTGCACACCGCCATCTCCCGCGTGCAGGGCGGAAAGCTGAAAGCCAAGGCGGAAATTCGCGTGGCGACGGTGTTCAAGGTCGCGCCCGAACCGTTCCTGCGCATGATCGTGGTGCATGAGCTGGCTCACCTGAAAGAGAAAGATCACAACAAGGCGTTCTACAGCCTGTGTTGCCATATGGAACCGGATTACCACCAGTTGGAGTTCGATACCCGGCTGTATCTGACGCACCTTTCGCTGTTCGGCGAGCTGTATGCATAGCGAGTGAGGGCGTGATAATCTGCGGTTTTAAGCCTGGACCGGAGCTCGCCATGATTCGCTTTGCCGTCGTCGGCACCAACTGGATAACGGAACGTTTTATCGATGCCGCCCATGAAAGCGGCAAACTCACGCTGAGCGCCGTGTATTCACGCTCGCTGGAACAGGCGCAGGCGTTTGGCGCCAACTATCAGGTCACGCAGTTTTTCGACTCGCTCGAGGCGATGGCCCAGTCCGACGCCATAGACGCGGTATATATCGCCAGCCCCAATTCCCTGCACTGCCCGCAATCGCTGCTGTTCCTGCGCCATAAAAAGCACGTGATCTGTGAAAAACCGCTGGCCTCCAACCAGCGCGAAGCGGAACAGCTGGCGGCCTGCGCGCGGGAAAATCAGGTGGTGCTGTTCGAAGCGTTCAAAAGCGCCTATCTGCCGAATTTTCTGGCGCTGCAGCAGGCATTGCCGAAAGTCGGCCGGCTGCGCAAAGCCTTCATCAACTACTGCCAATACTCTTCGCGCTACCCGCGCTACCTGGCCGGCGAGAACCCCAACACGTTTAACCCGCAGTTCTCCAACGGCTCCATCATGGATATCGGCTACTACTGCCTGGCCAGCGCGGTGGCGCTGTTCGGCGCGCCGCAGTCGGTGCTCGCCAGCGCCACGCTGCTGGAGACCGGCGTGGACGCCCACGGCACCGTCTGCCTGAACTACGGCGATTTCGACGTCACGCTTTCCCATTCCAAGGTCAGCGACTCGGCGATCCCCAGCGAGATCCAGGGAGAGGAAGGCACGCTGATTATCGACAAGATTTCCGAGTGCCAGGGCGTGGCGCTGACGCCGCGCGGCGGCAACCGCCAGGATCTGAGCCAGCCGCAGCACATCAACACCATGCTGTATGAAGCGCTGGCCTTCGCCGAGTTGGTTGAGAAACGTCAGGTGGAACATCCGGGGCTGGAGAATTCGCTGATCGTCGCCCGCCTGCTGACCGATATCCGCCGCCAGACCGGCGTCGTCTTCCCCGCCGACGGAGAATGAGATGAAACCGCTGCTCGTGATGCAAACCGGCGACGCGCCGCAGGCCATTCGTCAGGAATTGGCCAACTTTGATGGCATGTTCCTGCAACAGGGCAATATCGACGCCGAACGCGCGCACATCGTACACTTGCCCGCCGGCGAGCGGCCGTTGCCGCCGGCCGCCTATTGCGGCGTGGTCATCACCGGCTCGCCGGCGATGGTGACCGAACAGCTGCCGTGGAGCGAGGCGGCGGCCGAGTGGCTGCGCCAGGCGATGGCGATCAAACTGCCGCTATTCGGCGTCTGCTACGGCCACCAGCTGTTGGCCTACGCGCTCGGTGGCGAAGTGGGTTACCACCCGCAGGGCATGGAGGTGGGCACGCTGGAGATCGAACTGCTGCCCGCCGCGGCCGAAGACCGGCGGCTCACCCTGCTGCCGCCGCGCTTCAAAGCCAACCTGATCCACTCGCAGAGCGTGCTGACGCCGCCCGCCGGCGCGCAGACGCTGGCGCGTTCGCAGCAGGACGCGCACCAGATCCTGCGCTATGGCGATCATGCCCTGACCACCCAGTTCCACCCGGAATTCAACGGCGCGGTGATGAGCCAGTATCTGCAGTGGCTCGGCGAGCTGCATCCCGAGCAGCAGGCCCGCTATCAGCAACAACAACAACAGGTTAGCGACACGCCGTTCAGCCGCCTGCTGCTGCAGGGATTCGTCGTCAGCCTGGGCGCGCAAAAAGCGTTGGCCGGCTAACGCGATTCACGTTGACCGCCGACACATTTTGCATTACTTTCTGCTCTGCAAAGGGGAGTAACTTCATTGCCGGTTAATCGTCATTACGATGCGCAAGCATCCGGTTACCGGGCAACCTGATGTCAAAGGTGTAACCACCTTCATCAACGTTGTAAGTGAGACCTTGCCGGAAGGCGAGGTTTGCTTGCAGCGTTCACAGAGCGGCTGGCGTCTTCCGACGTTGGCCGTTTTTGTTTTTGAAGGATACCTCTGATGATGAATTCCGTTGGCACACCGTGGTTATGGGGCAGCTTCGCCGCCGTCATAGTCGTGATGCTCGCAATCGATCTCCTGTTGCAGGGCCGTAAAGGCGCGCACACCATGACTATGAAGCAGGCTGCCAGTTGGTCGCTGGTGTGGGTCAGCCTCTCTCTGCTGTTCAATTTCGGTTTCTGGTACTACCTGAATGAAACCGCCGGGCGCGCCGTCGCCGATACCCAGGCGCTGGCCTTCCTGACCGGCTACCTGATCGAAAAAGCGCTGGCGGTGGATAACGTGTTCGTCTGGCTGATGCTGTTCAGCTACTTCGCCGTGCCGGCCAACCTGCAGCGGCGGGTGCTGATCTACGGCGTGTTGGGGGCGATCGTGCTGCGTACCATCATGATCTTCGCCGGCAGTTGGCTGGTCAGCCAGTTCCAGTGGCTGCTGTACCTGTTCGGCGCTTTCCTGCTGTTCACCGGTATCAAGATGGCGCTGGCGAAGGAAGACGACTCGGCAATCGGCGACAAGCCGCTGGTGAAATGGCTGCGCAGCCGCCTGCGCATGACCGACAGCCTGGAAGGCGAGCGTTTCTTCGTGCGCCGCAACGGCATCCTGTTCGCCACCCCGCTGGTGCTGGTGCTGATCCTGGTGGAACTGAGCGACGTGATTTTCGCGGTGGACAGCATCCCGGCGATTTTCGCCGTGACCACCGACCCGTTCATCGTGCTGACCTCTAACCTGTTCGCCATCATGGGCCTGCGCGCCATGTACTTCCTGCTGGCCAACGTGGCGGAACGTTTCTCGATGCTGAAATACGGCCTGTCGGTGATCCTGGTGTTTATCGGTATCAAGATGCTGATAATCGACTTCTTCCACATCCCGATCGGTATCTCGCTCGGCGTGGTGGCGGGCATCCTGACGCTCACCTTGCTGATCAACGCCTGGGTCAATCGCCGCAACGATCGCCTGGCGAAGAAATAACCATAATCTGTTATCCGGGGCGCTAGTCGCCCCGCGATTGTTTGGCAATTCCCCCAAAACGCCAAACGTTATTACGATCACACAAATGTAACCAGTATGTTATCAAGTGTTGATCCGCGCTCAGAATTTCACCCTCGCCTCTTTCCAACATCATTCGATTACTGAATACTGATTCGGCAAACACACTTAGTTACAGAATCATATAAAGCTGCCCGGCGTCGTTCCCGCCGCGGCGGCCAGATAACATCAGGAAGAGAAGCACTATGCAAAAACTACTACAAAGGATGACTCAGGGCAGCCTGGTTAAACAAATCATGGTCGGCCTGGTGGCCGGCATTCTGGTGGCGCTGGTTTCGCCGGCGGCCGCGGCGGCCGTCGGCCTGCTCGGCACCCTGTTCGTCGGCGCGCTGAAGGCGGTAGCGCCACTGCTGGTGCTGATACTGGTGATGGCCTCGATCGCCAACCATAAACAGGGGCAGAAAACCAACATTCGCCCCATCCTGTTCCTCTACCTGCTGGGCACCTTCGCTGCGGCGCTGGTGGCGGTCGTCGTCAGCTTTATCTTCCCTTCCACGCTGGCGCTGACCACCGGCGCAACCGACATCACCCCGCCAGGCGGCATCGTGGACGTGATGAAGGGCCTGTTGATGAGCGTGGTGGCCAACCCGTTCCATGCGCTGATTAACGCCAACTACATCGGCATTCTGGCGTGGGCCGTCGGGCTGGGGCTGGCGCTGCGCCACGCTTCCGAAACCACCAAGGGGCTGATCAACGACATGTCCCATGCGGTCACGCTGGTGGTGCGCGCGGTGATCCGCTGTGCGCCGCTCGGCATCTTCGGCCTGGTGGCCTCCACGCTGGCGGAAACCGGCTTCGGCGCGCTGTGGGGCTATGCGCAACTGCTGATGGTGTTAATCGGCTGCATGCTGCTGGTAGCGCTGGTGCTCAACCCGCTGATCGTGTACTGGAAGATCCGCCGCAACCCGTATCCGCTGGTGTTCGCCTGCCTGCGCGAGAGCGGCGTGACCGCCTTCTTCACCCGCAGCTCCGCCGCCAACATCCCGGTGAACATGGAGCTGTGCAAAAAGCTGAACCTGAATGAGGACACCTACTCGGTTTCCATCCCGCTGGGCGCCACCATCAACATGGCCGGCGCGGCGATCACCATCACCGTGCTGACGCTGGCGGCGGTAAACACGCTGGGCATCGCGGTGGACGTCCCGACCGCCCTGCTGCTGAGCGTGGTGGCCGCCCTGTGCGCCTGCGGCGCCTCCGGCGTGGCCGGCGGCTCGCTGCTGCTGATCCCGCTGGCGTGCAACATGTTCGGCATTCCGAATGACGTGGCGATGCAGGTGGTGGCGGTCGGCTTTATCATCGGCGTACTGCAGGATTCGGCGGAAACCGCCCTCAACTCCTCCACCGACGTGCTGTTCACCGCCGCCGCCTGCCAGGCGGAAGACCAGCGGCTGGCAAACGAAGACCCGCTGAAGGTGCGTTAATCGCGCGTTGCTTCATAAAAAGGCGCTCCCTCGAGCGCCTTTTTTGTCAGCTTTACAGCGTCACCCCGCTTTTAAAGATCGCCAGCTCGCGAAAGTCGTTGGTTTCATTACGCGCCGGACGCCCGTTGGCAATCTCGACAATCAGATCGATGAAGCGGCTGAGCAGCGTCTCCATCGCCACGCCGTGAACCAGGCTGCCGGCGTCAAAATCGATCCAGTGCGGTTTCTTCGCCGCCAGCTCGCTGTTGGTCGCCAGCTTCACCGTCGGCACAAAGCCGCCGTACGGCGTACCGCGCCCGGTGCTGAACAGCACCATATGACAGCCGGCGCCGGCCAGCGCGCTGGTCGCCACCGCGTCGTTGCCCGGCGCGCTGAGCAGATTCAGCCCCGGCACGCGCAGCCGCTCGCCGTATTTCAGCACGTCCACTACCTGGCTTAGCCCCGCCTTTTGGGTGCAGCCAAGCGACTTCTCCTCCAGCGTGGTGATGCCGCCGGCCTTGTTGCCCGGCGACGGATTCTCATAAATCGGCTGCTGATGGGCGATGAAATAGCGTTTGAAATCGTTGATCATGTCGACGGTTTTGTCGAAGGTTTCTCCATCGCGGCAGCGGCTCATCAGAATGCGCTCGGCGCCGAACATCTCCGGCACTTCGGTCAGCACCGTGGTGCCGCCGTTGGCGATCGCATAGTCGGAAAAGCGCCCCAGCAGCGGGTTGGCGGTAATGCCCGACAGCCCGTCCGAACCGCCGCATTCCAGGCCGAACTTCAGCTCGCTCAGGCGGCCCGGCTCGCGGCGATCGTGGCGCATCTCCCGATACAGCTCGTGCAACAGCGCCAGCCCGGCCTCCACTTCATCGTCCTGCTGTTGGCACACCATAAAGCGCAACCGCCGCTCGTCCCCTATCCCCAGCGTGGCGCGAAAGGCATCCACCTGATTGTTCTCGCACCCCAGCCCGATCACCAGCACCGCGCCGGCGTTGGGATGGCGCGCCATGTTCTGCAGCATGATGCGGGTGTTGGCATGATCCTGCCCCAGCTGCGAGCAGCCGAACGGGTGGCTGAACAGATGCACGCCGTCGATCCCGTCCGCCTGTGTTTGCTGCAAAAAGCGCTGCTGGATCTGGCGAGCGATACCGTTGACGCAGCCGACGGTCGGCACGATCCACAGCTCGTTGCGGATCCCCACTTCGCCGTTGGCCCGGCGGTACAGCTGCACCTCGCGATCCGCCGCCTGCGGCGGCAGCGTCGGGAACTGCGGCTGGTAACGGTAGCTGTCCAGATCGCTCAGGTTGGTTTTGACGTTTTGCGAATGAATATGCTCCCCAGGCGCAATGGCCGCGAGCGCATGGCCGATCGGCTGGCCATATTTGATGATGTCTTCACCCTCGGCGATCGGGCCGAGTGCAAACTTGTGCCCGCGCGCCACCGGCTGCGCCAGTTTGACGACCGCGCCTTCCAGCTCAACGCGCTCTCCGGCAGCCAGATCGCGCAGCGCCACCGCCACGTTATCCTGCTCGTGAATCTTTATCGTACTTTGCATAAACCGGTCCCGGATAACGGCTACGCCAGTTCAATGGCGAAATAGTTTTTGGCGTTGTCGAAACAGATGTTTTTCACCATCTCGCCCAGCAGCGCGATATCCGCCGGCGCTTCGCCGTCCGCCACCCAGCGGCCGAGCATCTGGCAAAGGATGCGGCGGAAGTATTCATGGCGCGTATAAGACAAGAAGCTGCGGCTGTCGGTCAGCATGCCGACGAAGCGGCTCAGCAGCCCGAGCTGGGCCAGCTGCGTCATTTGGCGCTGCATGCCGTCCTTCTGATCGTTGAACCACCAGCCGGAGCCGAACTGCATCTTGCCCGGCGTGCCTTCCCCCTGAAAATTGCCGATCATGGTGCCGATCACTTCGTTATCGCGCGGATTGAGGCAATAGAGAATGGTTTTCGGCAGACCGCCCTGCCGCGCCTGAGCATCCAGCAGCCGCGACAGCGGTTCCGCCAGCGGCCGGTCGTTGATCGAGTCGAAGCCGATATCCGGCCCGACGGCGGCCAACATGCGGCTGTTGTTATTGCGCAGCGCGCCGATGTGATACTGCTGCACCCAGCCGCGACGCCGGTATTCGCCGGCCAAAAACAGCAGCACCGCGCTTTTGAACTGGGCGCTCTGTTCCGGCGTCGGCAGCTCGCCGTTCAGGCGGCGCAGCAGGATCGCATCCAGCGCCGCTTCATCGGCCTCGCCGAACACCACCACGTCCAGCGCATGATCGGCCACCTTGCAGCCGTGGGCGGCAAAGTGATCCATGCGCTTGTACAGGGCGTCGCACAGCGCGCTAAAGCGGCCGATAGCGGTGTCCGCCGCCGCCTCCAACTGCCGCAGATAGTCGTTGAAGCCGGGCGCATCGATGGTGAAAGCCTTGTCCGGCCGCCAGCTCGGCAGCACTTTGATAGCGAAACTGCGATCGTCGGCGATCGCCCGATGATGACGCAGATCGTCGATCGGATCGTCGGTGGTGCCGACCATTTTCACGTTCATTTGCTGCATGATGCCGCGCGCGCGAAACGCATCCTGCGCCAGCAGCGCATTGCCGCGCTGCCAGATTTCATCCGCCGTGGCCGGCGACAACAGCATATCCGTGATGCCGAACGGGCGGCGCAGCTCCAGATGCGTCCAGTGATAGAGCGGGTTGCCGATGGTGTGCGGCACCGTGGCGGCCCAGGCGTCGAATTTCTCGCGATCGCCCGCATCGCCGGTGCATAACCGCTCCGCCACGCCGTTGGTGCGCATCGCCCGCCATTTGTAGTGATCGCCCCGCAGCCAGATATCGTACAGGTTGCTGAAGCGGGTATTCTCCGCGATCTGCTGCGGCGGCAAATGGCAGTGGTAATCGAAAATCGGCTGCTGCGCCGCGTAGTCGTGATACAAGCGCCGGGCAAATTCACTGTCCAGCAGGAAATCTTCGCTTAAAAACGTCGCCATCTCGGGCTCCTTACTTGCCGTGCGGCACGGGGTTCGAATCACAAAAGTTATCACACCAATTTTTGCTAGCGTCCAGCAAATTTTTCCCGATGTCTGCCGTTCATCCTCTCTCTACGCCCTTTTTCGCTCAATTTACCGGCAAAAATGCCCTGTTTCACCGGCCACAGTATCACTCAGGCGAATAATTCCTTTTGTGATATCACTCAACTTTTAAACTTGTATGACAGGTTATTGTCTCGCCAGCCGCATCGACGGCCACACCTTCAAACGGGGAGACACTTCGGATGCGTAAAATTAAAGGGTTACGCTGGTACATGATCGGACTGGTGACCATCGGCACCGTGCTGGGTTATCTGACCCGCAACGCCATCGCCGTGGCGGCGCCGACGCTGGAAGATACGCTGCACATCACCACCCAACAGTATTCCTATATCGTCGCCGCCTACTCCGCGTGCTACACCGTGATGCAACCGGTGGCGGGCTACGTGCTGGACGTGCTGGGCACCAAGGTCGGCTACGCCATGTTCGCCATTCTGTGGGCGCTGTTCTGCATGGGCACCGCGTTGGCCAACAGTTGGGGCGGGCTGGCGTTGGCGCGCGGCGCGGTCGGCATGGCGGAAGCGGCGATGATCCCCGCCGGGCTGAAGGCCAGCAGCGAATGGTTTCCGGCCAAAGAGCGTTCGATCGCCGTCGGCTATTTCAACGTGGGCTCGTCGATCGGCGGCATGATCGCCCCGCCGCTGGTGGTATGGGCCATCGTCGCGCACAGCTGGGAGATGGCGTTCATCATCACCGGCGTGCTGAGCCTGATCTGGGCTATCTGCTGGCTGCTGTTCTACAAACACCCGAAAGATCAGAAGAAACTGAGCCAGGAAGAACGCCGTTACATCCTCGAAGGCCAGGAAGCGCAGCACCAGACCTCTAACGCCAAAAAGATGTCCGCCTGGCAGATCGTGCGCAACCGCCAGTTCTGGGGCATCGCGCTGCCGCGCTTTCTGGCGGAGCCGGCGTGGGGCACCTTCAACGCCTGGATCCCGCTGTTCATGTTCAAGGCCTACGGTTTTAACCTGAAAGAGATCGCCATGTTTGCCTGGATGCCGATGCTGTTCGCCGATCTCGGCTGCATCGTCGGCGGTTATCTGCCGCCGCTGTTCCAGAAGTATTTCAAGGTCAACCTGATCGTCTCGCGCAAGCTGGTGGTGACGATGGGTGCGGTGTTGATGATCGGCCCCGGCATGATCGGCCTGTTCACCAGCCCTTACGCGGCTATCGCGCTGCTGTGCGTCGGCGGCTTCGCCCATCAGGCGCTGTCCGGCGCGTTGATCACCCTCTCTTCCGACGTGTTCGGCCGCAATGAGGTGGCGACCGCCAACGGGCTGACCGGCATGGCGGCCTGGACCGCCAGCACGCTGTTCGCCCTGGTGGTCGGCGCCCTGGCAGACACCCTCGGCTTCAGCCCGCTGTTCGCCGCGCTGTCGGTGTTCGACATTCTCGGCGCCATCGTCATCTGGACGGTGCTGCAAAACCGCCCGGCCGCCGAACCGCAGCCGGCCGCGCTGCAGCCTGCCCCGGCGCGCAGCTGATCCCCCGCCCGGCCGCTGCGCCGGGCCCCTTGCTCCTCTGGCAGCGGTGCCGAATAAGTGGTATAACAAATCCGATGGCCACGCGCCCCTTCCCACCGCACCGTATAGAGCATTCACTATGGAATTCACTGAAACCAGACGCCTGTATCAGCAACTGGCCGCCGAGCTGAAGCAACGCATCGAAAGCGGCCGTTACCCGGTAGGCGACAAGCTGCCGGCCGAGCGATACATCGCCGAAGAGATGAATGTCAGCCGCACCGTGGTGCGCGAGGCGATCATCATGCTGGAAGTGGAAGGCTATGTGGACGTGCGCAAGGGATCCGGGATCCACGTGGTGTCCAACCAGCAAAAGCACCTGGTGGTGCCGGGCGACAGCATCGAGTTCGCCACCGCCGGCCCGTTTGAGCTGCTGCAGGCGCGCCAGCTGATAGAAAGCAACATCGCCGAATTCGCCGCCACCCAGGTGACCAAGCAGGATATCGTGCAACTGATGGAGATCCAGGAGCACGCCCGCAAAGAAGACCGTTTCCGCGACTCGCAGTGGGATCTGAAGTTCCACGTGCAGGTGGCGCTGGCCACCCAGAACACCGCCATGGCCACCATCGTGGAAAAAATGTGGGTACAGCGGGTCAACAACCCTTACTGGAAGAAACTGCACGAGCATATCGACGAACGCTCGATCGCCAGCTGGTGCGACGATCACGATCAGATCCTCAAGGCGCTGATGCGCAAAGATCCTTACGCCGCCAAACTGGCGATGTGGCAGCACCTGGAGAACACCAAGCAGATGCTGTTCAACGCCACCAGCGACGACTTCGAATACAACGCCGACCGCTATCTGTTCGCCGAGAACCCGGTGGTGCATCTGGACGGCGTGAGCCACGAGCCGAAATAGCCACGGCGGTCAAAAACCGTCGGCTTATGTCAGGTAATGTAAAATCCGCTGAATCGATGCCGGAACCGCCGTTTGCCGTGTACTATTTCACCGTCGGCAACGTAGATTTCCCTGTTGCCAATCGTGCTATTTTGGTAGAGTTAGCCCACTTTTTTACCCATTGCTGCGGGGGCGGGACGCGAATAAATGCGCTGGTTGTTTGCCATGCTGATTGCTCTTTTCTGCTGGACCGGTTCGGTCTCCGGCCAACAGCTATGCGTGGCGTCATCCAAGCCCACCCCCAGCGCGCTGAGCAGCCTGCCGCTGCTGGCGGAGCCGGCGCTTTCCCCCTATGATCATGTGTATCGGGCACCGGCCGAAGCGCGCCGCAAAGCGCCCGGCAAGTTGCCGCTGCTGCTGCCCAGAGCGTACTCTTTCCCCGGTTCGCTGCTCGCGTCCTCCCTGCCGGCGCCGGTCTATACCCTGGCCGCAGAGCCGGGCTACCGAATTCGTTTCCCCCGCCAGGACACCCCGGCCCCCAACCGGCTTGCCCAGGTCGACTGGATGCTGGACGCCTCCAGGCAACAAAGTCGGCAGGCCGGCTGGAAAGAAAGCAACATGCAGTACCGTGGCACGCTGACTTACCACCTATGACCGGTGTCGCACCGCTTAGAAACCTTAAAGCAACGCCGTTTCATCGTTATCAGCATTCAGGATCGCCGCGCGCTTTCAGCCCACGCCCGCTCCGCCGCTGAGATAAAAATAAACAATGACGTTTTAGGAACACCGGATGGACATCATTAAAGAACTGATACATGCCTTATGGCAGCAGGATTTTGAGACGCTGGCGAACCCTTCGTTGGTGTGGACCCTCTACATCCTGCTGTTCATGATCCTGTTTTTGGAAAACGGCCTGCTGCCGGCCGCTTTTCTGCCGGGCGACAGCCTGCTGATCCTGGTCGGCGTGCTGATCGCCAAAGGCACCATGGGCTTCCCATTGACCATCGTTATCCTGACCGTCGCCGCCAGCCTGGGGTGCTGGGTCAGTTACATACAGGGCCGATGGCTCGGCAATACGCGAACGGTGCAAGGCTGGCTTTCGCATCTGCCGGCCCACTACCATCAGCGTGCGCATAACCTGTTCCACCGCCACGGCCTTTCCGCCCTGTTGGTCGGCCGCTTCCTGGCCTTCGTGCGCACCCTGCTGCCAACCATCGCCGGCCTGTCCGGCCTGAGCAACGCACGCTTCCAGTTCTTCAACTGGATGAGCGGCCTGCTGTGGGTCTTGATCCTGACGACGCTGGGCTTCGCCCTCGGAAAAACCCCAGTGTTCCGCAAGTATGAAGATCAGCTGATGTTCTGCCTGATGATGTTGCCGCTGGTGTTGCTGGTGGTCGGCCTGGTCGGCTCGCTGATCGTGCTGTGGCGCAAGAAACGCGCCAGCGGCCAGAACCCGGGGAAAGGGGCGTGACAGCAAAGCGCCCGCGCTGGCAATACGTCCTGATGATCGCGCTCGCCCTGCTGGCGCTGGCGACGCTGTTGGTGCCCTGCATGGTGCGCACCGAGAGCGAGCTGCGCATTCGCGCCAGCCAGCAAGGGCTGTCGCTGCCCGACGGTTTTTATGTCTACCAGCGCCTGGATGAGCGCGGTATCCGCATCAAAAGCATCACGCCGGAAGGCGATGGCTTGGTTATCCGTCTGGATTCGCCGGAGCAGCAGTTGCTGGCGCGCGAAGCGCTGCAAACCATCCTGCCTCCCGGTTACCACATCGCGCTGAGCGAATCTCCCGTGCCAACGCATTGGGTGCGCGAATTTGCGCGCTCCCCCCTCAATCTGGGATAATCCCCTTCAAATGAAGGGGATTCCTTTCATTGCCGTTATCTTCATTTTCATTCGCATCATTTAGCTCAAAAAACAATCAGTCGCGCCGAATTTCGGCTGATTCTTTGGGGGCGCGCCGGTTTCATGGCTATGCTGAAGGATAACTTCAGCCGGCGATGAACGCCCTCCTCTCGCGCTGCCGCCTCCGGCAGTCAGGAAAGCGGATGCCTGTTCAGGCATCCCATGAAAAGGAACTGAGAAATGAAATTTCGCCACTCACTGTTACTGCTGCTGCCACTCTGCGCGCTGCCGACGCTGTCCTCGGCCGCTGAGGGCGGCTGCGCCGCCAAAGCGCAAAATATCCAGCAGCAAATCGACTACGCGACTCAGCACGGCAACACCCACCGCGTGGATGGGCTGAAAAAAGCGCTGAGCGAAGTGCAGACCCACTGCACCGAAGCCGGCCTGCAGGCCGAACGCCAGAAAAATATCGCAGAGAAACAGCGCAAGGTGGACGAGCGCCGGGAAGAGCTGAAAGAAGCGCAACAAACCGGCAAGCTGGACAAGGTCGCCAAGAAGCAGCAAAAGCTGGCCGAAGCGCAGGCTGAATTGAAACGCGCCCAGGCGGAATAATTTTTTTACACCAGCGGATTTATCGATGAGAGCCCCATCACACGGGATTTCTTAAGCATATGGAATTGATGTCTGGTGTTATCTGCTGGTCATCACCCCTTTGCTCCGGCGAAAAAATCCGCTATGTTAAAAGTCTGTCGAAATAAACGTTAAGGAATAATCACATGGCACATGATTCAAATGCAGAAAACTTACGCGCTGAACTGAAGTCCTTAGCCGATACGCTGGAGGAAGTGCTGAACTCCTCCACCGACAAGCCGAAAGCCGAGCTGGAGAAGCTGCGATCGAAGGCGGAAGGCGCGCTGAAAGAGACTCGCGCTCGCCTGAGCGACGCCGGTGACAAGCTGGCTTCGCAAACCAAACAGATCGCCGGCCAGGCCGACGACTATGTGCGCGACAACCCGTGGACCGGCATCGGTATCGGCGCGGCGGTCGGCGTGGTGTTGGGCGTGCTGCTCGCGCGTCGTTAATCATGGCTGAACAACCGCAAGTGCGTGCACAGGGCCCCGCTAAAGGGGTCCTGGATATCGGTCAGCGCATCATCACGATCCTGGTCGGCATGGTGGAAACCCGTGTCCGGCTGGCGGTAGTCGAGCTGGAAGAGGAGAAAGCCAACCTCATTCAGCTGCTGATCATGGCCGGCATGACGCTGCTGTTCACCGCCTTCGGTTTGATGAGCCTGCTGATCCTGATCTTCTGGGCCATCGATCCGGTCTATCGGCTGGTGGCGCTGGGCGCGACAACCGGCGTGCTGCTGTTCCTCGCCGTAGTCGGCACCATCTGGACGCTGGTCAAGGCCCGTCGCACCACGCTGCTGGGCGCCACGCGCAAGCAACTGGAGCTCGATCGCGCCGAACTGGAGCGAGAGCCATGAGCCGCCGCCGCTATCTGGAATGGAAAAAAGAGAGGCTGATTCGGCAGATCCAGCAACAGCGTCTGGATCTGGCCGAACACAAGTCTCTGTGGCTCGAAAAGACCGAACGCATCGACCGCGGCTGGCAAACGGTGTTTGGCCTGCGCCGCTATCTGGTGCTCGGTTCCAGCGTCATGGCGCTGTACGGCATCCGCCACCCCAGCAAGATGATCCGCTGGTCGCGTCGCGCTTTCGGCGCCTGGAGCGCTATCCGTCTGTTTAAAAAGACGTTTTCCGCCAAGTAAGCCGCTTGGTCTTTCCTTCAAACCTCCTGTTGCTCTGCCCGCATTTTCTCCCTTGATACAACGCGTCCAACCCCGGGGCCGGGCAACCTGCTGATCGGCGGCATTTTATTAGCACGCTAAAGATTCAGATTTTTTGAAAAATTACGACAGTTTTACTTGCTAACAACCTGAGCACTTCCCGCTTAACATTCACTCCATCAATACGATACGAGCCGGACAGGACGAATGTCCTGATATACCGCTCGTTGACATGGCTTCCGCCGAACAGGCATACAAAAACACTTTGGAGTAGATGATGAAAAAATTAGAAGATACAGGTTTGTTGGTTGCTCGTATTCTGATGCCAATCCTGTTTATCGTGGCAGGCTACGGCAAAATGGGTGACGCCTACGCCGGTACCCAACAGTACATGCAATCGATGGGCGTGCCTGGCTTCTTGCTGCCGCTGACCATCCTGCTGGAATTTGGCGGCGGTCTGGCGATCCTGTTCGGTTTCCTGACCCGCACCGTGGCGCTGTTCACCGCCGGTTTCACCATCCTGACCGCGCTGCTGTTCCACACTGATTTTGCGAACGAAGTAAACCAGCTGATGTTCATGAAAAACCTGACCATCGCCGGCGGCTTCATCGTGTTGGCGGTCGCAGGCCCGGGCGGCTTCAGCATCGACCGTCTTCTGAACAAGAAATGGTAATCTAAACTGTCATTCAGGGCCCGGCATGCCGGGCCTTGTCGTTTTTTAACTCGGACACCAAGGAGATTCCCATGGGACAACTCGTCGATGGCGTTTGGCAAGACATCTGGTATGACACCAAATCTACCGGCGGCCGTTTCAAACGTTCAACCGCTCAGTTTCGCAATTGGGTGACCGCCGACGGTCAGCCGGGCGAACACGGCGTGGGCGGCTTCCAGGCCGAAGCGGGCCGTTATCACCTTTATGTTTCTCTCGCCTGCCCCTGGGCGCATCGCACGCTGCTGATGCGCAAACTGAAAGGGCTGGAGCAGATCATTCCGGTCTCGGTGGTGCACCCGCTGATGCTGGAAAACGGCTGGACCTTCGGCCAGGATTTTCCTGAAACCACCGGCGATCCGCTGTATCACGCCGACTTCCTGTACCAGATCTACCTGCGGGCCGATCCGCACTACAGCGGGCGCGTGACCGTACCGGTGCTGTGGGATAAACAGCGGCAAACCATCGTCAGCAACGAGTCCGCCGACATCATCCGCATGTTCAACAGCGCGTTTGACGGCGTCGGCGCTCGGGCAGGCGACTACTACCCGACCGCGCTGCGCGGCAAGATCGATGAGCTTAACGGTTGGATTTACGATCAAGTGAACAACGGCGTGTACAAGGCCGGTTTTGCCACCAGCCAGGAAGCCTATGACGAAGCGGTCAACGGGGTATTCAACGCGCTGGAACGCCTGGAGCAGATCCTGGGGCAGCATCGTTACCTGACCGGCGATCGGCTGACCGAAGCCGATCTGCGTCTGTGGACCACGCTGGTGCGTTTCGATCCGGTGTACGTCACCCACTTCAAGTGCGACAAACACCGCATCAGCGACTACCTCAATCTGTACGGCTTCCTGCGCGACATCTACCAGATGCCGGGCATCGCCGAGACGGTCAGCCTGCCGCACATTCGCAACCACTACTACCGCAGCCACGCCACCATCAACCCGCACGGCATCATTTCCATCGGGCCGGCGCAGGATCTGGACGAGCCGCACGGCCGCGACCAGCGCTTCGGTTAAGGTGAAAAAAATCCCCTTGCCGCCCGGCAAGGGGATCTCACCCAACCGACGTTAACGCTGCGCGAACAGGCGCGGAATCTCACGCAGGAACCAGGCTTTCGCCTCCCCCATGCTGTCGCGCCGCCAGGCCATGATGATGTCGGCTTCGCGGCTGTATTCCGGCCCGACCACGCGCAGCCGCCCGGCTTCGATATCTTTCTCCACCATCGGGTACGGCATGGTCGCCACCCCCAACCCGGCCAGCAGCGCCAGGCGTTTGTCTTCAATGGTGCTCACCGTCAGGCGCTGTTGCTTGTCCAGCAGCTGTACGGTCAATACCGGGCGCTCACGGGCGGTGTCGGCCACCGCAATGCCGCGGTACTTCACGCGGGTCACTTCGGACAGCGGCTCCGGCTCCAGGTGGATCGGGTGATCCGGCGCGGCGACATAAACGCTCATCACCTTATACAGTTTGCGGGTGTTGATCTCCGACGACGCGCGGAAATGCATGTCCGGCGCGATCACGATGTCGGCTCGCCCCTGCTCCAGCCGCTCCCAGGCGCCCGCCAGCACCTCGGTGAAAATGGACACCTGGGTGTTGGCTTTCAGCGCCAGCTTGTCGACCAGCGGAAACAGCAGGCTCGGTGGCGACAGCGCTTCACTGACGATAGTCAGGTGAGTTTCCCAACCGCGCGCCAACGCTTCGGCGTCGGTAGTCAGCTTATCGGCCGCCTCCAGCAGCACCCGACCACGTTCCAGCAACATGCGCCCCACGTTGGTGAACTTGGTGCGGTGGCCCGAACGGTCGAACAGCACCACGTCCAATTCTTCTTCCAATTTTTGCATGGTGTAGCTGAGTGCCGACGGCACCCGGCCCAATTCGTCGGCGGCCGCGGCGAAGCTGCCGCGCCGGTCGATTGCATCCATCACCCTTAGTGCCTCAAGCGTGAGCGCCCGATCTCTGGCCATCGCATCCCTCTGTCAGGAAATTTGAATATGCCGACCAGATTAACTGGCTAACAATCCGACGTCCAGATGCTTACCATTTGGATAATGAATTTAGAGAGCCGATTGCCATGATTACATGCAGAACAGCACAACAATGCGGGCAAGCTGACTTTGGTTGGCTGCAGGCTCGCTACACCTTTTCCTTTGGTCACTACTTCGATCCCAAACTGATGGGCTACGCGTCGCTGCGGGTGCTGAATCAGGAGGTGCTGGCGCCGGGCGCGTCGTTCCAGCCGCGCACCTATCCCAACGTGGATATCCTGAACCTGATCCTGCAGGGCGAGGCGGAATACCGCGACAGCGACGGCAACACCACGCGGGTTAAAGCCGGCGAAGCGTTGCTGTTGGCCACCCACCCGGGCCTGAGCTACAGCGAGCAGAACGTCAGCAGCGATACGCCGCTCACCCGCCTGCAGCTGTGGCTGGACGCCTGCCCGGAACGCAGCAACGAACGGGTGCAGCGCCTGGCGCTGCCGGCGGCGGGCAGCCTGCTGTTGGCTTCGCCGGACGGCGCGCAGGGCAGCCTGCAGCTGCGTCAACAGGTCTGGATCCATCATCTCGATCTGCAGCCGGGCGAAGAACAAACGCTGACGATTAACGGGCCGCGCGCTTATCTGCAGTCGATACACGGCACCATCGCCGCCACCGGCGAGCGCCACGAGGAACAACGCCTGACCTGCGGCGACGGCGCCTTCGTGCGCGAGGAGAATCGCCTGACGATCCGCGCCGAGACGCCGCTGCGCGCGCTGCTGATTGATCTGCCGGTGTAAGCCGGCCGGAAAACGAAAAACCCCGCGCAACTGACGTTGCGCGGGGTTTTCTTTTGTCGAGGGAGTTGACCGGTAAGCCGGGTTCTGTCGTGGACAGTCATTCCTCTAGGCCAGCAATCGCTCACTGGCTCAAGCAGCCTACCCGGGTTCAGTACGGGCCGTACCATGTGAACCCCTATTTGGCCTTGCTCCGGGTGGAGTTTACCGTGCCACGAACTGTTGCCAGCCGCGCGGTGCGCTCTTACCGCACCCTTTCACCCTTACCTGATCCCGCTTGCGCGGGCCATCGGCGGTTTGCTCTCTGTTGCACTAGTCGTAGGCTTGCGCCTCCCAGGCGTTACCTGGCACCCTGCCCTATGGAGCCCGGACTTTCCTCCCCTCCATCTGTCTCCCCGAAGAGGACGGCAATGAAGCGGCGACTGTCTGGTCAACTCCGGCGCGGATAGTAGCGTCGCGGCGGCGGCAGGTCAACCGCTTTACGGCTGTTGTTGCTCCAGCGCGTGCTTATACAGCGCATTTTTCTTCACGCCGTGGATTTCCGCCGCCAGCGCCGCCGCCTTTTTCAACGGCAACTCTTTTTGCAGCAGCGCCAGCGTGCGCAGCGCCTCAAGCGGCAGCGCATCCTCCTGCGCCTTGTGGCCTTCGACGATCAGCACCATTTCGCCGCGGCGGCGCACTTCATCTTCCTGCACCCACGCCAGCAGCTCACCCACCGGCGCGCCGTGGATGGATTCCCAGGTTTTGGTCAGCTCACGCGCCAGCACGACATAACGCTGCGGGCCCCAAACGGTGACCATGTCCTGCAGACTTTCCAACAGGCGGTGAGTGGATTCGTAGAAAATCAGCGTGCGCGGTTCCTCCGCCAGCGCCATCAGCGTATCCTTGCGCCCCTTGGTTTTCGCCGGCAGAAAACCTTCGTAGCAGAAACGGTCGGAAGCGACGCCCGCGGCGCACAGCGCGGTAGTGGCGGCGCAGGCGCCCGGCAGCGGCACCACGCGAATGCCGGCCTCGCGGCAGCGGCGCACCAGGTGATAGCCGGGATCGTTGATCAGCGGCGTGCCGGCGTCGGAAACCAGCGCGATGCTCTGGCCTTCCTGCAGTTTCGCCAGCAGCTGATCGGCCTTTTGCTGTTCGTTGTGATCGTGCAGCGCGAACAGACGCGCGTTGATCGCGAAGTGTTGCAGCAGCAATCCGGTATGGCGCGTGTCTTCCGCCGCGATCAGATCAACGCTTTTCAGTACCTCTAACGCGCGGTGGGTAATATCGCCCAGATTGCCGATTGGGGTGGGCACCACATACAGCGTTGATGCAGAAATGACTGATTGTTGGTGTTGATTCATTGTTTCATCCGGGTTGCCGATTTAATATTGAGCATCTTGAAAAAAACATCACTGGATACAGTATGCTTTCCTCAACATTCGTTCGTACCAAAGCAGGGCGTTCCAAGCCTGTCCGACTTACCGCAGTCATCGCGGCCGCCCTTTTCCTGGCAGGCTGTCCGAGTCGGGCCCCGCAAACGCCGCCCGCCAATATACAGGACGAAGCGAGCGCCAGCTCCGATTACTACCTGCAGCAGTTGCAGCAAAGCAGCGATGATAACAAGGCTGACTGGCAATTACTTGCTATTCGCGCCTTGCTGCGTGAAGGAAAACTGCCGCAGGCCGGCGACCAGTTGAATCAGCTGCCGAAAAACCTCAGCGGCGCACAGCAGACCGAACGCCAGTTGCTGACCGCCGAACTGCAGATCGCCAACAAGAGCTACGTCAGCGCCCGCAGTACGCTGGGCCACCTGGACAGCGGTACGCTGTCGCCGAATCAGAAGGTGCGTTACTACCAGGCGCAGATCGCCGCCAACCAGGGCAAAGCATCGCTGCCGCTGATCCGCGCCTATATCGCTCAGGAGCCGTTGCTGACCGGCAAGGCGCACCAGGACAATCTGGATCAAACCTGGCAGGCCCTGCTGCAGCTGACGCCGCAGGAGATGAACAGCCTGGTGATCAACGCCGACGAGAACGTGCTGCAAGGCTGGCTGGATCTGCTGCGCGTCTATCAGGACAACAAGCAGGATCCCGATCTGCTGAAGGCCGGCATCAAAGACTGGCAGAACCGTTATCCGAAGAACCCGGCGGCCAAAACGCTGCCGGCTCGCCTGAATCAGGTGCTGAACTTCACCCAGGCCTCCACCTCGAAAATCGCCCTGCTGCTGCCGTTGAACGGCCAGGCGAAAGTGTTCGCCGACGCCATCCAGCAAGGGTTCGAAGCGGCGAAAAACGGCGGTTCCCTGCCGGCGCCGCAGCCTCAAGCCGCGCAACCGGTCGGCGCGCCGGCCCAAACGGCGCCGGCCGATCAGGCCGCTGCCGGTGACATCAACGCCAACGGCGCGGTCAGCCCTTCGGCGCAAGAGAGCCAGCCGGCCGTGACCGCCGCGCAACCCGCTACGCCGTCCAGCGCGCCGATAACGCCGCTGCAGGCCGCTAATGCGCAGGTCAAAGTGTACGACACCACCAGCCAGCCGCTGGCCGCCTTGCTGAGCCAGGCGCAGCAGGATGGCGCCACTCTGGTGGTCGGGCCGCTGCTGAAAGAGAACGTCGATCAGCTGTCCGCCAGCACCACCACGCTGAACGTGCTGGCGCTCAACCAGCCCGAAACGCCGAAGGACAATCTGAACATCTGTTACTTCGCCCTGTCGCCGGAAGATGAAGCGCGCGACGCCGCCCGCCACATCTGGGAACAACAGAAGCGTCAACCGCTGCTGCTGGTGCCGCGCGGCGCCTTCGGCGATCGCGTCGCCAAGGCCTTTAACCAGGAATGGCAGAAGCAAGGTGGACAAACCGTGCTGCGTCAGGACATCGGCTCCGCCGGTGAACTGCGCCAGATGGTGAACAGCGGCGGCATCCGCATGACCGGCACGCCGATGTCGAGCGCCCCGGCGCCGCAGAGCGTGACCATCGCCGGGCTGACCATTCCGGCGCCGCCGAGCGACGTGCCCGCCGCTACCGGCGGCAGCGTCGACGCGGTGTATATCGTCGCTACCCAGTCCCAACTGACGCTGATCAAACCGATGATCGACATGGCCACCAGCTCGCGCGGCAAACCGGCGATGTACGCCAGCTCGCGCAGCTACCAGGCCGGCGCCGGCCCGGACTTCCGTCTGGAAATGGAAGGTCTGCAGTTCAGCGATATTCCTCTGCTGGCGGGCTCAAACCCTCAGCTGTTGCAGCAGGCCAGCGCACGTTTCCGCAACGATTACTCGCTGGTGCGCCTGTATGCGATGGGGATGGATGCCTGGACATTGGCCAACCACTTTGCTGAAATGCGCCAGCTGCCGGGCTTCCAGGTTTCCGGCACCACCGGCACGCTGAGCGCGTCGCCGAACTGCGTGATCAACCGCAAGCTGCCTTGGCTGCAATATCGTCAGGGTACGGTCGTGCCGGTCTCTTGAACCCACGCGCCGCCGGGGCGGGCTATGAGTTACTGGCCCGCCGTCATCTGGAACGCGCCGGGCTCACCTTCTGCGCCGCCAACGTTGCGGTGCGCGGCGGCGAGCTCGACCTCATCATGCGCGACGGCGCCACCTGGGTGTTCGTCGAAGTGCGCTACCGCCGCAACGACGCCTTCGGCGGCGCGGCCGCCAGCGTTACCTCTCGCAAACAACAGCGGTTGCTGCACGCCGCCGCCGTCTGGCTGGCGGGGCGCGGCGCCAGTTTTGACACATCATCTTGCCGTTTTGATGTTTTGGCCATTACCGGTAGCCAGTTAGAATGGATACCCAACGCCTTCAATGCGGATTAATTGGGGTTTTGCGGCGCAGACCGGCCCTTTGACTTAGTGGATTAATACAACGTGCTGGATAGAATTAAAGTCTGTTTTACCGAAAGCATCCAAACCCAGATCGCGGCGGCGGAAGCGTTACCTGACGCCATTTCCCGCGCTGCGATGACGCTGGTTCAATCCTTACTCAACGGCAACAAAATCCTGTGCTGCGGCAACGGCACTTCGGCCGCCAACGCACAGCACTTCGCCGCCAGCATGATCAACCGTTTTGAAACCGAGCGCCCCAGCCTGCCTGCCATCGCGCTCAACGCCGACAACGTGGTGCTGACCGCGATCAGCAACGATCGCCTGCACGACGAAGTGTACGCCAAGCAGGTGCGCGCGCTCGGGCACACCGGCGACGTGCTGCTGGCGATTTCCACCCGCGGCAACAGCCGTGATATTGTGAAAGCGGTCGAGGCGGCCGTCACGCGCGATATGACCATCGTCGCGCTCACCGGCTACGACGGCGGCGAGCTGGCCGGATTGCTCGGCCAGCAGGATGTCGAGATCCGCATCCCGTCGCACCGCAGCTCGCGCATTCAGGAAATGCATATGCTGACCGTAAACTGCCTGTGCGACCTGATAGACAATACGTTATTCCCCCACCAGGACGATTAAGGAACTGAGATGAAGCTAAAAGCCACATTTGCAGTGCTGTCCAGCGCCCTGCTGTTGCAAGGCTGTATCGCCGGCGTCGTCGTCGGCAGTGCGGCCGTCGCCACCAAAACCGCCACCGACCCGCGCAGCGTAGGGACCCAGGTGGATGACGGCACGCTGGAAGCCAGGGTAGAAAGCGCCCTGAGCAAAGACCAGCAGTTGAAGAAAGAGGCCCGGGTGGTCGCCACCGCCTATCAGGGCAAGGTGCTGTTGACCGGCCAGTCGCCTAACGCCGATCTCACCGCGCGCGCCAAGCAGATCGCCATGGGCGTGGAAGGCACGACCGAAGTGTATAACGAAATTCGCCAGGGCACGCCGGTCAGCCTGAGCACCGCGTCCTCCGACACCTGGATCACCACCAAGGTGCGTTCGCAGCTGTTGACCAGCGATACGGTGAAATCGTCCAACGTGAAAGTCACCACCGAAAACGGCGAAGTGTTCTTGCTGGGCCTGGTCACACAGCAGGAAGGGCAGTCGGCGGCGCAGATCGCCAGCCAGGTCAGCGGCGTGAAGCACGTCACCACCGCCTTTACCTATGTGAAATGATCCTTCAGGCAAGGGGGCTTCCCCTTGCCGCTTTTCTGTACGCTTCCCGCTGTTTTACTCTGGTTTAATGAGCCGCGTTTAAAGTAATCTCTCACTTCATTACGGATAAAATTCAAATGGACAGAATTTTAATCGGTTTTCTCACTGCCGTTTCTTTATTCACCGCCGGAGTTTCCGCCGCCAATCCCACTCAGGATACACCCCGCGCCGAACATGCCCCGCCCCCGATGACCGGTCAAACCGTTGCTACTGAAGGCGCGATCACGGTCGACCAGGTAAAAATCAATTATCAGGCGCAAACCGGGGTGCTGGAATTGAGCAGAGATGATCCGGAAGATCCCGTGACCGGCATGTTCTATGTTGCGTATTTCAAAAAGAATGAGAATAAGAACGAGAGCAGGCCGATTACCTTTATCTACAACGGCGGGCCGGGCTCCGCCTCGCTGTGGCTGCATATGGGGGCGCTGGGGCCTAAACGGGTTATCGCTACTCAGCCAGAGAAAACACAGCTGGCGCCTTACCAACTCACCGATAACCAATACAGTCTGCTCAACGTCAGCGATCTGGTGTTTATCGATGCCCCCGGAACGGGTTACAGCCGCTTTTCCAGCAGTGCCGCCAGCCAGCCGGAGAGAGCGCAGCAAAAAGCACAGAGTGCCAGCAACGTCTATGGCGTCAACGGCGATGCTCAGGCTTTTTCTCAATTTATCGTTCAGTTTTTAACGCATTACCAACGCTGGAACTCACCTAAATATTTATTGGGTGAAAGCTACGGCACTACCCGCTCGGTGGTATTGGCCGAGACGCTAAAAAATCAGAATATCGATCTTAACGGTATTATCCTGATGTCGCAGTTTCTGAACTACGACAATAACGTCGACGATCCCAATCAAAACCCTGGCGTCGATCAACCTTACTATCTGGCGCTCCCAACCTACGCAGCCAGCGCATGGTACCACCAGCGGCTGCCGGGCAAACACCAGAGCCTGAAAACCCTGTTAGACCAGGCCGAGCAGTTTGCGCTGGGGACTTATGCCCCAGCCTTGCTGCAAGGTGCCAATCTGCCTGAAAAAGATCGCCAAACGCTCGCCGAGCAGCTTTACCAATTTACCGGCATTCCGGCCGATTATTGGCTCAAGGCCAATTTGCGCCTGAGTGGACCGGTCTTCGCCAAGCAACTGTTGCGCAGCCAAGACGAGACCATTGGCAGAATCGATACCCGCTATCGTGGGCCGTCGCTGGATAATATCGCTGAAACGTCCAACTACGATCCCAACGTCAGTGCAATTACTTCCGCCTACGTCGCGCAATTCCACGATTATCTTGGCAAAACGCTGCATTTTAGCGCCGACCAAAACTATCGCGCATTTTCCAATGAGGTCTATGACTGGAACATGTCCAGCAACAGCCGGGACAGATCATTTAACGTGTTGCCGAACCTGTCGCGAGTGATGAAAATGACTCCGACAATGAGAGTGATGGTGATTGGCGGGGTTTACGACCTGGCCACCCCTTACTTCGTCGCCAAATATGAGATGAGCCATCTGCCCGTGTCGCCCAAATTACGCGACAATATCCGTTTCTATTGGTATGACACCGGGCATATGCCGTACGTGGATGAACTATCGCTTAAAAAGATGCACGCGGATTTAACTGCATTTATCAGCGAAAAGCCCTGATGCGGCATTAGCCACCGAAGAGAGGGATACCTTGCCCGAAAGCAGGGTATCGCTTGGTTAATCCAGCTTGTTCTCTTTCAGGAAACCTTCCCCACCCAACTGGCGCATCTGGCGCATAATCCACTGTTGACGCTGCACCACATAACCGGACGGCGCATCGGCCCTGAAGCGGTGCGGATTCGGCAATACCGCCGCCAGCAGCGCCGCTTCGGCCGCGGTCAGGCGCTTGGCCGGCTTATGGAAAAAGCGCTGTGAAGCCTCTTCCACGCCGAACACCCCGTCGCCGAACTCCACGATGTTCAGATACGCCGTCAGAATACGCCGCTTGGTCCACACCAGCTCGATGCCCGACGTCAGCCCGGCCTCCAACCCTTTGCGCAGCCAGCTGCGGCCATCCCAAAGAAACAGGTTCTTGGCGGTCTGCTGCGACAGCGTGGACGCGCCGCGAATGCGCGTCGGGCGCTTCTCGTTGTGACTGAGCGCCTTTTCAATGGCCGCCACATCGAAGCCCCAATGGTCTGGAAACTTCTGATCTTCCGCCGCCATCACCGCCAGCGCCATCTGCGGCGAAATGTCGTCCATCGACACCCAGTCCGAATGAGCGACGTAGCCGAAGTCGCCGCTCAGCCAGGCGCTGATCTGCCGCTCCACCATCACGGCGGAAAACGGCACCGGCAGGAAGGCGAAGGCCACAATGCCCAACACCCACAGGCCGATAATCGCGATGACGCCGCGTTTCAGCCAATACCACGGACGCAGCCGCCGCCATCCGCCGACCGATTTGCTCATTCAGCCAGTTCCAGCACCCGCACCACCAGTTTATCGATGCCGACGGCCGCCTGCGCGATCGACGGCGCCAGCATATAGGCTGGCGTGGTCACGATCTTGTGCTCGCTGTCCACCACGATGTCGTCCACCGGGCAAATCACCGGCTCGCCGCCCATGGCGTCAATCACTTCTCCCAGGTCGGGATCGTTGCCAATGGTCAGCCGCGCTTGTTGATCGAGCAGCTTCGGCAACAGCGCCGGTGCGATGCACATCAGGCCAATTGGTTTGTTGGCCTTATGCATCTCGCGCGTCAGACGCGCCAACGCTTCATCGACCCAACATTCCGCGCCGGCCTCGGCGAAATTGCTGAGATTCTTGGCGGCGCCAAAGCCGCCGGGCACAATCAGCGCATCCAGCTGCGCGGCCTCCGCCAGCGCCAACGGCTGCACTGCGCCGCGGGCAATGCGCGCCGATTCAATCAGGACGTTGCGCGATTCCGCCATCTCCTCACCAGATAAGTGATTAATAACATGGCGTTGCGGTTTATCAGGCGCAAAACACACCGCCTGCGCGCCGGCACGGTCCAGCGCCAGCAGCGTCAGCACCGCTTCGTGGATCTCCGTACCGTCATAAACGCCGCTGCCGCTGAGGACTACACCCACCTTTTTCATCACTCTTCCTCCTGTCGCTGCTGTCAACTGGTTCGTGCTCGGAGTTGACAAACACTAATCTACATCACACATTTTAATGAATCTTCTAACAAGAGCGCTTACATTTGCTATGTTGTTGGCTGTATGATGTTTAGGAATTCGCTACAACCTGCTCGACCAGAACACTGAAACCAATACGCAGGTTCACAATTTCCCTGGTGTTGGCGCAATATTCGCGCACCCCGGCTCACGTCGGGGTCATTTTTTTTCAGCGTTCTCTACCCAAGCCCGCAGTACCTGCACGTCGTTGCGCCACTCTTGCTTCAGCTCATCTACCCAGTCCTGCACGTTATCCCACCAGGCCGGCAGCGTCGGCGTTTGAATCTGTTGCGCCAACTGCTGCAGGTGACGCAGGCCGACCGAACCGGCGGCGCCCTTGATCTTGTGCCCTTCCTCGGTGATGCCTTTCTGATCGCGCGCCGTCATATTGGAATCCAGCACCGCCAGATAACCCGGCATCATCTGTTCGAACATCTCCAGACTTTGATGGATCAACTGCGGGCCAACCAGGTCCATGTACTGCTCCAGCATCGCGGTATCGAGTAACGACTCATTAATCTGCATCGCCTTGTGCTCCGTTTTCTTAGAAGTGTGAGAAGGTTGATGATCCCAATAGTGTTTGATGACCTTGGTCAGCGCCGGCACCGACAGCGGCTTGCTCAGCACATCGTCCATGCCCGCCTCGAGATACTCTTTTTTGTCTTTCAGCACGTTGGCGGTCAGGGCCACCAACGGCGGCAGCGCCTGTCCGGCGTAACGCTCGCGCAGCGCCCGGGCGATATCCAACCCGGTCATGTCCGGCAGTTGGATGTCCAGCAGCACCAGATCGAACTCGTCCGGATCGAACATCGCCAGCGCGTCGTGGCCGTTCATCGCCACCTCGACGCTGTTGCCCAGCTTCTCCAGCACCGAGCGCGCCACGATCACGTTCAGTTCGATATCTTCCACCAGCAGGATGTGCAGCGCCGGCAACGGCAGCTCCTCTTCCTCCGGCGCCGCGCTGACGGCTTCCTGCACCGCCGGCGCCTTGATGGTCAAAGTGAAGCAAGAACCGTGCCCTTGTTCGCTGCGCACGGTAATGTCGCCGCCCATGCTCTGCGCCAGCCGTTTGGAGACCGCCAGCCCGATGCCGGTGCCGGTGGCCGGACGGCCGCCGCGCTGATCTTTCACCTGATAATACATGGCGAAGATCTTGTCCTGCTCGTCCTGCGGGATGCCCATGCCCGAGTCTTCCACTTCGAACACCAGCTTCTCCTGCGCCTCGCGCCGCACGCGCACCACAATTTGCCCCTGCTGGGTAAATTTCACCGCGTTGCCGATCAGGTTCCACAAGATCTGCCGCAGGCGCGTGCCGTCGGTCACGATCTGCTGCGGCAGCGGCGTCTGCGGCTCCATGATGAACTGCAGCCCTTTCGGCTGCGCCAGCAGGCCCGAGAGATTCTCCAGATCCGCCAGGAAACCGGTGAAGTCCACCGGCTGGTTGTCGAGCTGCACCTTGCGCCGCTCGAGCTTGTCCATTTCGATAATGTCGTTGAAGATATTGCCGAGGGTGATGGCGCTGACGTGAATGGTCTTCAGGTATTTCAGTTGCTCGTCGTTCAGCTCGGTATCAAGCAAAATGCGGCTCAGGCCGACGATGCCGTTAAGCGGCGTACGCAGCTCGTGGCTGATCGTGGAGATAAAGGTGGTCTTCTCCCTGCTGGCGTTCTCCAGCGCGTCCTGGTAGCGCTTACGCTCGGTAATATCGCGGCCGAAGCCCATCAGCCCGTGGCGTTTGCCCACCCGGTCGTAAAACGGGACCTTGCGCAGCTCGAAACAGGCCTTGCGGCCGTCGGGATACACCAGCCACTGTTCGTAGGTCAGCGAAACGTTGTGGCGGAACACCTTCTCGTCGGTCTCAATGACCTTTTCGGCGATCTCCTGGCCGTAGACGTCGAACGGCGTCAGGCCGATCAGCTGTTTCTCGCTTTTGCCGGTCAGCAGTTCCATCGCGCGGTTACAGCCGGAAAACTCTTTATCTTCGTTGCGGTAGTAGACCAAATCCGGCGAGGCATCGAGGAAGGAACGCAGCAGCGCCGATTGCTGGCCCAGCTCAATCTGCGCCTGCTCGCGCTGCTCCATCTCTTCCGTCAGCTTTTCCATCACCTGCAGGCGCTCTTCTTCCGCTTTGATACGGTCGGCGATCTCCTGATTCAGCTGGCTGATATTGTCTTTGAGCTGCTGATTAAGCTCCAGATCGCGGTGGCGCATCTCTTCCAGCTTGTCCACCAGCCGCGCCAGCCGTTGGCGCGACTCTTCCAGCTGTTCCACTACCACCGAGAGAAAGTAGACCGCCCACGGGGTGATCAACAGACCGAAGAAGATTGAACGCACCACGTCGATGCTTTCCACTTCGCCGCGCAGCAGCATGGTCACCGCCATCTGCACCACCATCGCCAGCACCACCAGCGCCGAGGCCAGCAGCAGCGAGAAGCGCACCAACCCCAGTTTCACCATTAAATCAACGTAGTACTGGGCCAACACCCGGATTTGCTTCATAGCGGCTCCCATCAGACACAATCTTTTGAATCATACCGTAAAACCGCAATGAGATAAGGCGGCAAACGCCGAAGTGTGGCAAAGATTGCACTTCAGAGCGGCATTCCGGGGCGGTAGCGCCGCTTTTCATCCAGCGCGCTGCCCTGCCCGCCGTATTGCTGCAGATAAGCACCGACCGCCTGCATGCCGCTCCAGCGGTTTTCGCACCACAGCGGCGCCAGCAGCGTCGGCCGACGGGCGCTGGCGGAAAGACGGTGGTACACCACCCCGCCCGGCGTATGGCGGATCATCTCCCCGGCGTTGGCGGCGTAGTCCTCCAACGCCAGTTCGGGCAACCGCCCGGCATGCCACGCCCGCGCCAGGGTACTGCCGGTGACGACGTGCAGCGGATGCAGTTTGATGCCATCCACGCCGGTCTCCGTCACCCGCTGCAGCGTGAGCAGATGATCGCGCTGAGTTTCCCCCGGCAGCCCGACGATCAGATGGCAGCACACCTTCAGCCCGCGCTGCCGGGCCAGTCGCGCAGTCTGCTGATAACAGCGAAAATCATGGCCGCGGTTAATACGCTTCAGCGTTTTATCGTGCGCCGTCTGCAACCCCAGCTCCAGCCACACTTCATAGCCTTGCTCGCGGTATCCCGTCAGCAGATCCAGCGCGGCGGTCGGCACGCAGTCCGGCCGGGTGCCGACGCACAGGCCGACCATGGCGCTCTGCGCCAACGCCTGCCGATACATCGTCTCCAACCGTTCAACCTCCGCATAGGTGCTGGTATAGGCCTGGAAATAGGCCAGATAGCGCCGCGCCCGATCGGCCCGCGCGGCCTGCTGCGCCAGCTGTTCGGCAATGCTCTGCCGCTGCATCGCTTCATCGGCGAACGAGGCGACATTGCAGAACGTACAGCCGCCGCGCCCCAACGTGCCGTCGCGGTTAGGGCAGCTGAATCCGCCGTGCAGCGTGAGTTTATGGATCTTTTCGCCATAGCGGCGCTGGAGATCCGCGCCAAACATATTGACTAATTGCGGCAACTGCATAATCTTGGTGGTTCTCTGTGTTCAAAGCCGCGATGCTAATAAGAAACGGTTTTTCCCGCGATGACAGAGATCAACGCTTTCCCCGCAAGGCGCCATCAGGCATAACTATTCATCATAAACG
This sequence comes from Serratia sp. TSA_130.1, assembly GCF_052691795.1. Lineage (NCBI taxonomy): Bacteria > Pseudomonadati > Pseudomonadota > Gammaproteobacteria > Enterobacterales > Yersiniaceae > Serratia > Serratia sp. TSA_130.1. The sequence goes on along the minus strand of NZ_JBQZFS010000005.1, from coordinate 88,979 downwards.
CAAATCAATTCACTCTAATTCTGATGAATTATTCTAATCGTCACGCAACCGTTAACGGCAATATGACAACACGGTGAAAAATAGTCATAAACATCAGCTAAGCAATATCTTATAGAATAAAATTCTGGCATTACCCCCCGCACTAGCATGGTGCAGAGATTAAGAGGTTGCACTATAGTGAGACAGCTCACACTTCTGCAGGGATCGGCGTTGCCCCACGATAGTGCAAAAATGCATTAAATTACTTATTTATCAAATAAATAAACATCAGTAATTCGATAAGAATCTATCTTAAGCCCACATTTGACCTGCGAATTCTTTCTCGCTAAGTTGGAAGTCCGCTGGAAGCTTTCTGGACGGGCAAACGTCTCGTCATATTTATGCAGTAATTGAAGACTCCCTCTTAAAACAAGTCCTATACCACTTGTGAGACCGTCACGAGAGGCCATTGATGGAGGGCGGAAAAGCAGATTGGCGGGGTTAACTTGCTGATTGGACTTCTGCCTGAAATTGGGAAGCCCCCTCGCAGTAGGTTGTGAGAGTCACGCAGAGCCTGGGGAGGTTCACGATATGTTGTACGATAAATCCCAAGAGAGGGACAACTGTGGTTTCGGCCTGATCGCCCATATAGAAGGCGAACCTAGCCACAAGGTGGTGCGCACCGCCATTCACGCGCTGGCCCGCATGCAGCACCGCGGCGCGATCCTCGCCGACGGCAAGACCGGCGACGGCTGCGGCCTGTTGCTGCAAAAACCCGATCGCTTCTTCCGCATGGTGGCGGAAGAGCGCGGCTGGCGTTTGGCCAAGAACTACGCCGTCGGCATGATGTTCCTCAGCCAGAATGAAGAGGAAGCGCGCCTCAGCCGCCGCATCGTGGAAGAAGAGCTGCAAAACGAAACGCTGTCGATCGTCGGCTGGCGTGAAGTGCCGACCAACCCGGACGTGCTGGGTGAAATCGCCCTCTCCTCCCTGCCGCGCATCGAGCAAATCTTCGTCAATGCCCCGGCCGGCTGGCGCCCGCGCGATATGGAGCGCCGCCTGTTCGTGGCGCGCCGCCGCATCGAGAAACGCGTGCAGGACGACAGCTTCTACGTCTGCAGCTTCTCCAACCTGGTGACGATCTATAAAGGCCTGTGCATGCCTGCGGATCTGCCGCGCTTCTATCTCGATCTGGCGGACCTGCGCCTGGAATCGGCCATTTGCCTGTTCCACCAGCGCTTCTCCACCAACACCGTGCCGCGCTGGCCGCTGGCGCAGCCGTTCCGCTACCTGGCGCACAACGGCGAAATCAACACCATCACCGGCAACCGCCAATGGGCGCGTGCCCGTACCTACAAATTCCAAACGCCGCTGATCCCGGATCTGCAGGCCGCCGCGCCGTTCGTCAACGAAACCGGCTCCGACTCCAGTTCGCTGGACAACATGCTGGAGCTGCTGCTGGCGGGCGGGATGGATCTCATCCGCGCCATGCGCCTGCTGGTGCCGCCGGCCTGGCAGAACAACCCGGACATGGACGGCGATCTGCGCGCCTTCTTCGACTTCAACTCGATGCACATGGAGCCGTGGGACGGCCCGGCCGGCATCGTGATGTCCGACGGCCGCTACGCCGCCTGTAACCTCGATCGCAACGGCCTGCGCCCGGCGCGCTACGTGATCACCAAAGACAAGCTGATCACCTGCGCCTCCGAAGTCGGCATCTGGGATTACCAGCCGGATGAAGTGGTGGAAAAAGGCCGCGTCGGCCCCGGCGAGCTGATGGTGATCGACACCCGCAGCGGCCGCATCCTGCACTCGGCGGAAACCGACAACGATCTGAAAAGCCGCCACCCGTATAAAGAGTGGATGGAGAAAAACGTCAAACGCCTGGTGCCGTTCGAAGATCTGCCGGACGATCAGGTCGGCAGCCGCGAGCTCGACGACGCGCAGCTCGAAACCTATCAGAAACAGTTCGGCTACAGCAGTGAAGAGCTGGATCAGGTGATCCGCGTGCTGGGCGAAATTGGCCAGGAGGCCACCGGTTCGATGGGCGACGATACCCCGTTCGCCGTGCTCTCCAGCCGGCCGCGCATCGTTTACGACTATTTCCGCCAGCAGTTCGCGCAGGTCACCAATCCGCCGATCGATCCGCTGCGTGAAGCGCACGTCATGTCGCTGGCCACCAGCATCGGCCGCGAAATGAACGTGTTCTGCGAAGCCGAAGGCCAGGCGCACCGCCTGAGCTTCAAATCGCCGATCCTGCTGTACTCCGATTTCAAACAGCTCACCACGCTGGAAGGCGAATACTATCGCGCCGAGACCCTCGATCTGACCTTCGATCCGCAGCAGCAGGATCTGGAGCAGACCATTCGCGCCCTGTGCGACGAAGCGGAACGTAAGGTGCGCGAAGGCGCGGTGCTGTTGGTGCTGTCCGACCGCGCCATCGCGCCCGGCCGCCTGCCGGTGCCTGCTCCGATGGCAGTCGGCGCCGTGCAAACCCGCCTGGTGGAAAAAAGCCTGCGCTGCGACGCCAACCTGATCGTTGAAACCGCCAGCGCCCGCGATCCGCACCACTTCGCCGTACTGCTCGGCTTCGGCGCGACCGCCATCTATCCGTATCTGGCCTATGAAACCCTGGCCAAGCTGGTGGACAGCCAGGCGATCGACAAGAAATACCGCGACGTGATGCTGAACTACCGCAACGGCATCAACAAAGGCCTGTACAAGATCATGTCCAAGATGGGCATTTCGACCATCGCCTCTTACCGCTGCTCCAAGCTGTTCGAAGCGGTCGGCCTGCACCGCGATCTAGCGGATCTGTGCTTCCAGGGCGTGGTCAGCCGCATTGGCGGCGCCAGCTTCAGCGATTTCCAGCAGGATCTGCAGAACCTTTCCAAGCGCGCCTGGCTGAAACGCAAACCGCTGGAGCAAGGCGGCCTGCTGAAATTCGTGCACGGCGGCGAATACCACGCCTACAACCCGGACGTGGTGAACTCGCTGCAAAAAGCGGTACACAGCGGCGAGTACAGCGACTATCAGGCTTACGCCAAGCTGGTGAACGAGCGGCCGGTCGCCATGCTGCGCGATCTGCTGGCCATCACGCCGAAAGGCGAACCGATCCCGGTCGATCAGGTCGAACCGGCGGAATCGCTGTTCAAACGCTTCGACACGGCGGCGATGTCGATCGGCGCGCTGAGCCCGGAAGCGCACGAGTCACTGGCGATCGCCATGAACGGCCTCGGCGGCTTCTCCAACTCCGGCGAAGGCGGCGAAGATCCGGCGCGCTACCGCACCAACAAGGTGTCGCGCATCAAACAGGTGGCCTCCGGCCGCTTCGGCGTAACGCCGGCCTACCTGGTGAACGCCGACGTGATCCAGATTAAGGTGGCGCAAGGCGCCAAGCCGGGCGAAGGCGGCCAGCTGCCGGGCGACAAAGTCACCCCGTACATCGCCAGACTGCGTTACTCGGTGCCGGGCGTGACGCTGATCTCCCCACCGCCACACCACGACATCTACTCGATCGAAGATCTGGCGCAGCTGATCTTCGATCTGAAGCAGGTCAACCCGAAGGCGGTGATCTCGGTGAAACTGGTGTCCGAGCCGGGTGTCGGCACCATCGCCACCGGCGTGGCGAAAGCCTATGCCGATCTGATCACCATCGCCGGTTACGACGGCGGCACCGGCGCCAGCCCGCTGTCCTCGGTGAAATATGCCGGCTGCCCATGGGAACTGGGCCTGGTGGAAACCCAGCAGGCGCTGGTGGCCAACGGTCTGCGCCACAAGATCCGCCTGCAGGTGGACGGCGGCCTGAAAACCGGCGTGGACATCGTCAAAGCGGCGATCCTGGGCGCGGAAAGCTTCGGCTTCGGCACCGGGCCGATGGTGGCGCTGGGCTGCAAATACCTGCGCATCTGCCACCTCAACAACTGCGCGACCGGCGTCGCGACTCAGGACGACAAGCTGCGCCGCGATCACTACCACGGCCTGCCGGAACGCGTGACGAATTACTTCCAGTTTATCGCACGTGAAACCCGCGAGATCATGGCCCAGCTGGGCGTGAGCCAACTGGTGGATCTGATCGGCCGCACCGAGTTCCTGACCGAGCTGGACGGCATCTCCGCCAAGCAGAACAAGCTGGATCTGTCGCCGCTGCTGAAAACCGCCACGCCGCATCCGGGCAAAGCGGTGTACTGCACCGAAAGCAGCAACCCGGCGTTCGACAAGGGCCTGCTGAACAAAGAGCTGCTGACGCAGGCGCAGCCGCATATCGAAGCGAAACAGGGTAAAACCTTCTACTTCGACATTCGCAACACTGACCGCTCCGTGGGCGCCATGCTGTCCGGCGCTATCGCCAACGTGCACGGCGATCAGGGCATGGTGGCCGATCCGATCAAGGCGCATTTCTCCGGCACCGCCGGGCAAAGCTTCGGCGTCTGGAACGCCGGCGGCGTCGAGCTGACCCTGACCGGCGACGCCAACGACTATGTCGGCAAGGGCATGGCCGGCGGCAGCATCGCGGTGCGTCCGCCGATCGGCTCCGCCTTCCGCAGCCATGAAGCCAGCATCGTCGGCAACACCTGCCTGTACGGCGCCACCGGCGGCAAGCTGTTCGCCGCCGGCCGCGCGGGCGAGCGTTTCGCGGTGCGCAACTCCGGCGCCATCACCGTGGTGGAAGGCATCGGCGACAACGGCTGCGAATACATGACCGGCGGCATCGTCTGCGTGCTGGGTAAAACCGGCATCAACTTCGGCGCCGGCATGACCGGCGGCTTCGCCTACGTGCTGGACGAAGACGGCGAGTTCCGCAAGCGCGTGAACCCGGAGCTGGTGGAAGTGCTGGATGTCGATCAGTTGGCGATCCATGAGGAGCATCTGCGCGGCCTGATCACCGAACACGTGCAGGCGACCGGCTCTTCCCGCGCGGAAGAGATCCTGGCCAACTGGCCCGAGTGGGCGCCGAAGTTCGCCCTGGTCAAACCGAAGTCCAGCGATGTCAAAGCGCTGTTGGGTCACCGTAGCCGTTCCGCAGCCGAGCTGCGGGTGCAGGCGCAGTAAGAGGTAGGTCATTAATGAGCCAGAACGTTTATCAATTTATCGACCTGCAGCGTGTTGATCCGCCTAAGAAACCGCTGAAGATCCGCAAAATCGAGTTCGTCGAGATCTACGAACCGTTTTCGGAAACCCAGGCCAAAGCCCAGGCGGACCGCTGTCTGTCCTGCGGCAACCCGTATTGCGAGTGGAAGTGCCCGGTGCACAACTACATCCCGAACTGGCTGAAGCTGGCCAACGAAGGCCGCATCATGGAAGCGGCGGACCTGGCGCATCAGACCAACAGCCTGCCGGAGGTGTGCGGCCGCGTATGCCCGCAGGATCGCCTGTGCGAAGGGTCTTGCACCCTGAACGACGAGTTCGGCGCGGTCACCATCGGCAATATCGAGCGTTACATCAGCGATAAGGCCATCGAAATGGGCTGGAAGCCGGACATGTCGCACGTGCAACCGACCGGCAAGCGCGTGGCGATCGTCGGTGCCGGCCCCGCCGGGCTGGCCTGCGCTGACGTGCTGACCCGCAACGGCGTTAAGGCGGTGGTGTATGATCGTCATCCTGAGATCGGCGGTCTGCTGACCTTCGGCATCCCGGCCTTCAAGCTGGAAAAGGAAGTGATGGTCAAACGCCGCGGCATCTTCAGCGAGATGGGCATCGAGTTCCAGCTGAATACCGAAGTGGGCAAAGACGTCAGCATGGAGACTTTGCTGAGCGAGTACGATGCGGTGTTCCTCGGCGTCGGCACCTATCAATCGATGCGTGGCGGGCTGGAGAATGAGGATGCGCAGGGCGTGTACGACGCGCTGCCGTTCCTGATCGCCAACACCAAGCAGTTGATGGGGTATGAAACCGAGCAGCACGAGCCTTATGTCAGCATGGAAGGCAAACGGGTGGTGGTGCTGGGCGGCGGCGATACCGCCATGGACTGCGTGCGCACCTCGGTGCGTCAGGGCGCGACGCAGGTCACCTGCGCCTACCGCCGCGACGAGGCCAACATGCCGGGCTCCAAGCGCGAAGTGAAGAACGCCCGGGAAGAAGGGGTGGACTTCCAGTTCAACCTGCAGCCGCTGAGCATCGAACTGAACAGCGCCGGCCGCGTGGCCGGGGTGAAAATGGTGCGCACTCAGTTGGGTGCGCCGGATGCCAACGGCCGCCAGGCGGCGGAGCAGGTGCCGGGTTCCGAGCACGTGATCGACGCCGACGCGGTGGTGATGGCGTTCGGCTTCCGCCCACACCGCATGGACTGGCTGGCGGCGCACGACGTGCAGCTCGATAAACAGGGCCGCATCGTGGCGCCGGAAGGCAGCGACAACGCATTCCAGACCAGCAACCCGAAAATCTTCGCCGGTGGCGACGCGGTCCGTGGCTCCGACCTGGTGGTGACGGCGATCGCCGAAGGCCGCAAAGCGGCAGACGGCATCATGAACTACCTGGAAGTGTAAACCTTCCGTACCGCCAAAGGCCCGGCACATTGCCGGGCCTTTGTTTTAACCGGCCACGCTTTGTAACAACCTCCCCCCTACTCACTGCCTCAACGCGCTATAGTATTGAGTTAGCACCATTGCAGGGCGCGGCTGCGCCTGACACCGAGATAAGGATAGCGAACATGAAATGCTCCATTTCCCTGTTGGCCGGCGCACTGCTGGCCGTCAGTTTCAGCGCCTCAGCCCTGGCGCTGGATTCGCAGGAGGTCGGTTACAATATCGAAGCGCGCGGCGCACGGCCGGTCGTGGCGCAGTTGGGCAAGGCCGGGCAGTTCAGCGCCGTGGAAAACAGTATCCGGTTGGGGGACGACAACTGGATTGCCCTGGCACCCAAGCTGGCCGGCGGCGGCAATGCCGGATTTACCGCCGGCATTAAATCTGCCCTCTCCGCCGCCCTGATCTACAACCCGGCGGCGGTATTGCAGGCGCTCAACAAAGGCAACGATCTGCCGCTCAATGACATCTGCACCGCGCCGCCGGAAGTGCAAGGCGACACCGCCATCACCAGCTTCCGTGAGCGCGCGGCCCGCGCGCTGTCCACCGTGCGCGTAGGCGATCTCAGCGCGCCGCGCGATGCCTGCATTGCCGCCTTGAAAGGCTGATCCGCTTCGTCCGGGCAAAAAAAAGCACCCCACGGGGTGCTTTTTCGTTTGTTCACGCGGGCTTATTTTACCACGCGCAGCGCCGGGCGGCCACCGCGCGGCGGCTGCGGCGGTTCGTCGTCCGAGCCGTCATCTTCCGCGGTATCCGGGCGATCGCCGTCGATCACCGACATCAACGTTTCCGAAGGGATCGTCTCATTGTCCAAAGCTTCGAACACGCCTTCGCTTTCGTCGTAGGCGGCTTCCGGTTCAAACATCGTGCCGGCGCCGTTCTCACGCGCATAAATCGCCAGCACGGCGGCCATCGGTACCGAAACCTGGCGCGGCACGCCGCCGAAGCGCGCGTTGAACTGCACGTCTTCGTTGCCCAACGCCAGGTTGCCTACCGCGCGCGGCGCGATATTCAACACGATCTGGCCATCGCGCGCGAACTCCATCGGCACCTGAACATCAGGGCGAGTCACGTCGACCACCAGGTGCGGCGTCAGCTGGTTATCCAGCAGCCAGTCGTAGAACGCCCGCAGCAGATACGGGCGACGCGGCGTCATCTGAGACATGTCCATCGCGCTTAGCCCCGGGTTTGCAGGCGCATTTCACGCTCGGCTTCGGTCAGGGAAGCCAGGAAAGCGTCGCGTTCGAAGACGCGGGTCATGTAGCCTTTCAGCTCTTTGGAGCCGGCGCCGCTCAACTCGATGCCCAGCTGCGGCAGCCGCCACAACAGCGGTGCCAGGTAGCAATCCACCAGGCTGAACTCTTCGCTCATGAAATACGGCGCCTGGCCGAAAATAGGCGCGATCGCCAGCAGCTCTTCACGCAGTTGGCGGCGGGCGGATTCTGCTTCCTGACCGCTGCTCTTCTCGATCTTGTCCATCAGCGAGTACCAGTTCTTCTCGATGCGCAGCATCATCAGACGGCTCTCACCACGGGCAACCGGGTAAACCGGCATCAACGGCGGGTGCGGGAAGCGCTCATCCAGGTATTCCATGATGATGCGGGATTCATACAGGGTCAGTTCGCGATCGACCAGCGTAGGCACCGTCTGGTAAGGGTTGAGGTCAATCAGATCTTGCGGCAGGTTATCCATTTCGACCTGCTCGATCTCGACGCTGACACCTTTCTCCGCCAGTACGATGCGTACTTGATGGCTAAAAATGTCGGTCGGGCCAGAGAACAGCGTCATTACCGAACGTTTGTTGGCAGCGACAGCCATGAAAACCTCCAAGTTATCTAGAAAATACTGCGAATAGCCAACTGACAGGCTGCTATCCTGAATAATCTTGCCGCAGGCCGGCAGCACGCAGCGCGACCCGAACCCATAAAAAACCGGCCCAGGAGGTCAACTGCACGGCGAACAGGCGCAAAAGTGGGTGATAGTTTACCAGATTTTGCTTGTTTTGTGGGGGCGCTGCGGCGAATTCATGTTGAATTGTCTGATATACCACAGATTTTAGTCGGGGACGGCGGATTTCAGGCATAAAAAAACCCGGTGAAGCACCGGGTTTTTTGCGTAAATCGCACTGCCGAAGCAGCGGAAATTAACGCTTGGAGAACTGCGGACGACGACGTGCTTTACGCAGACCGACTTTCTTACGTTCAACCTGACGAGCGTCACGGGTGACGAAGCCAGCTTTACGCAGTTCAGAACGCAGAGTCTCATCGTACTCCATCAGTGCACGGGTGATACCGTGACGGATGGCGCCAGCTTGACCGGAGATACCACCACCTTTAACGGTGATGTACAGATCCAGTTTGCCAACCATGTCGACCAGTTCCAGCGGCTGACGAACTACCATGCGGGCAGTTTCGCGACCGAAGTACTGTTCCAGGCTGCGCTGGTTGATAACGATGTTACCGTTGCCCGGCTTGATGAAGACGCGAGCGGCGGAGCTTTTGCGGCGACCAGTGCCGTAGTATTGATTTTCAGCCATTGCCATTAATCCCGATTAAATGTCCAGAACTTGCGGTTGCTGTGCCGCGTGATTGTGCTCGGTGCCCGCGTAAACTTTCAGTTTACGGAACATAGCACGACCCAGCGGGCCCTTTGGCAGCATGCCTTTAACCGCGATTTCAATCACGCGCTCAGGACGGCGGGCAATCATCTCTTCAAAGGTCGCTTGCTTGATACCACCGATGTGGCCGGTGTGGTGGTAGTACACTTTGTCTGTACGCTTGTTGCCGGTTACAGCAACTTTGTCAGCGTTCAGAACGATGATGTAATCACCGGTATCCACGTGCGGGGTGTATTCCGCTTTATGCTTGCCGCGCAGGCGACGAGCCAGTTCAGTAGCGAGACGGCCTAAAGTTTTACCATCTGCATCAACAACGTACCAGTCGCGTTTTACGGTTTCTGGTTTAGCTGTAAAAGTTTTCATTAGAAAGCTTACCCAATAATTAGTTACACGTTGGTGAACACCCAAACGCTCGAAAACAGTTGAGGCTCACACGACCATACAAGTCCAGCAAACCTACCCCTTCGAATAGCCATTGCCGGCACTATAAAGTTTTTGGGAAAAAAAACTTTGTTGTAACGTGGGGTCGCAAGATTATAGAGAAGTCGCTCACAAAGATCGAACGGTTTTTGAATGGAAAATAAATTTATCGCCGGCGGCGGACAACCGGCGATACGGCGGCGGCAAGCCCGGCAGACTCAGGGCAAATGCGGCAGCTTGAGGTACTCTTCGCTCTGCATTTCCTGCAGGCGCGACAGGCAGCGCTGGAATTCAAATTTCAGCTGCACCCCCTGATAGATCTCGAACATCGACGCTTCGGCGCCGATCACCAGCTTGATGTGCCGCTCGTAGAATTCGTCCACCAACGCCAGGAAACGGCGCGCGGTATTCTCTTTCAGCGGCCCCATCACCCGCACATTATACAGGATCACGCTGTGATACAGCCGCGACAGTGCGATGTAGTCCAGTTGGCTGCGCGCCTCTTCGCACAGCGTGTGGAAATCCACCGCCAGCACGCCGTCCACCGAACGGATAGCCTGCAGCGGCCGATGGTTGATCTGCAGCACCGGCGCGTCCTCCCCCGCCTTGCCCGCCAGCTTGACGAACATCCGATCCAGCGTCTCGCGCGTCTGGTCGCTCAGCGGCGTCAGGTAGAGGTGCGCCTGGGTCAGGGTACGCAGACGATAGTCGATGCCGGCGTCGACGTTCATCACGTCGCAGTACTCGTTGATCAGATCGATGGCCGGCAGGAAACGCGCCCGCTGCAGACCGTTGCGGTACAGATCGTCCGGCGGGATGTTCGACGTGGCCACCAGCGTAATGCCGCGCGCGAACAGCGCCTGCAGCAGCGTGGCCAGCAGCATGGCGTCGGTGATGTCGGACACGAAGAATTCGTCGAAACACAGCACGTCGGTCTCGGCCTTAAAGCCGTCGGCGACGATTTCCAGCGGGTTTTCCCGCCCCTGCAACTCGGTCAGTTCTTCATGCACCCGCAGCATGAAGCGGTGAAAGTGCAGACGCATTTTGCGATCGCCCGGCAAACTGTGGAAGAACATATCCATCAACCAGGTTTTGCCGCGCCCGACGCCGCCCCACATATACAGCCCCTGCACCGGGCGCTGCGGCGCCGTGTCGCCGCCCTTGCCCAGCAAGCGGCTGAGCTTACCGCGCAGCCCGCCGGCAGGCGCGCTCGCCGCCGGCTTTTGCAACAGAGCCTGATAAATGCGATCCAGTTGAGTGACGGCCCGGCGTTGAACCTCATCGGCCTGATATTCCCCCGCATCCAGCGCCTGCTGGTAGCGAGATAACGGTGATAGTGCCTGCATCTGTTCGATGTTCCCTAAGAACGCTTAGAAATTATTTAGCCAACGTTGGCGGCAAGTTGATGCCGATTCGCACCGTTATCGCCACAAATGCCCGCTGCGGGCGCCGCTGAAAACCCTGTAAAAATTAGGTGGAAGCGCATCAGGATTCCACTCGGACAAGGTTAACGGTTATAGTGGATATTATTAAGTGAAAAATCCCTGCGGAACAACGAAGTCAAAATAGGAGTCATCATGACCTGGGAGTATGCGCTGATTGGTTTGGTCGTCGGTATCGTGATTGGTGCGGTGGCGATGCGTTTTGGCAACCGTAAATTACGTCAACAACAAGTCCTGCAGAACGAGCTGGACAAGAGCAAAACCGAGCTGGAAGAGTACCGTCAGGAGCTGGTCGGCCACTTTGCCCGCAGCGCCGAGCTGCTGGACAACATGGCGCGCGATTATCGTCAGCTGTATCAGCACATGGCGAAAAGCTCGAACAACCTGCTGCCGGATCTGCCGATGCAGGAAAATCCGTTCCGCTATCGCCTGACCGAAGCGGAAGCAGACAACGATCAAGCGCCGGTGGAAATGCCGCGCGACTATTCGGAAGGCGCCTCCGGCCTGCTGCGCGGGCAAAGCGCGCGCCGCGACTGACCCCCTTCGCCCGCGGGGCCACCCGCGGGCTTCCTCCGTTTACCGTCTTGACCTTCCCTCGCATTACCTTTACTGAACTTTGCACGCAAATTCACGGTCTTACCCTTCACTATGACAAGGTGATTGCCTTATCATCAAATTTTCATCGGCAGGTATTGAGAGAGTTATAATCAATGAAGAAAAAGTCGTTAATTCTTAGTGCATTGGCAATGAGCCTCGGCCTGACGCTCAGCTCCGTACCGGTGGCCAACGCGGCCCTGCCCGTCGCCGTTCAGGGGCAGCCTCTGCCGAGCCTGGCGCCGATGCTGGAAAAAGTCTTGCCCGCCGTAGTGAGCGTGCATGTCGCCGGCACTCAGGTGCAGCGTCAACAACTGCCGGAAGAGTTCAGGCGCTTCTTCGGCCCTAACTTCCCCGGCCAGCAGCAAAGCTCCCGTCCGTTTGAAGGGCTGGGTTCCGGCGTTATCATCGACGCCGCCAAAGGCTATGTGCTGACCAACAACCACGTCATCAACAACGCCGATAAAATCCGCGTGCAGTTGAACGACGGTCGCGAGCTGGACGCCAAGCTGGTCGGCCGCGATGAGCAATCCGACATCGCCCTGCTGCAGCTCAGCGACACCAAAAACCTGACCGCCATCAAGATGGCCGACTCCGATCAGCTGCGCGTCGGCGACTTTGCCGTCGCGGTCGGCAACCCGTTTGGCCTGGGCCAAACCGCCACTTCCGGCATTATCTCGGCGCTGGGCCGCTCCGGCCTGAATCTGGAAGGGCTGGAAAACTTCATTCAGACCGACGCCTCCATCAACCGCGGCAACTCCGGCGGCGCGCTGGTTAACCTGAACGGCGAGCTGATCGGCATCAATACCGCCATTTTGGCGCCGAGCGGCGGCAACGTCGGCATCGGCTTCGCCATTCCGAGCAATATGGCGCAGAACCTGAGCCAACAGCTGATTGAATTCGGCGAAGTGAAACGCGGCCTGCTGGGCATCAAGGGCAGCGAAATGACCCCGGATATGGCCAAAGCCTTCAACACCGACGCGCAGCGCGGCGCCTTCGTCAGCGAAGTGTTGCCGAAATCCGCCGCCGCCAAGGCCGGCATCAAGGCCGGGGACATTCTGGTTTCCGTCGACGGTAAACCGGTAAGCAGCTTCGCCGAGCTACGCGCCAAGGTGGGCACCACCGCGCCGGGCAAAACCCTCAAAGTGGGCCTGCTGCGCGACGGCAAACCGCAGGAAGTCTCGGTCACGCTGGACAATAGCGAGAGCGCCTCGACCAACGCCGAAACGCTGTCGCCGGCGCTGCAGGGTGTTTCCCTCAGCAATGGCGCGTTGCCGAGCGGCGACAAGGGCGTGAAGGTGGAGAACGTGGATAAAGGGTCAACGGCGGCGCAGATCGGCCTGCAGAAAGGCGACGTGATCATCGGCGTCAACCGTCAGCGCGTGGACAACATCACCACGCTGCGTAAAGTGTTGGAGGCCAAGCCACCGGTGATGGCGCTCAATATCGTGCGCGGCAACGAAACCATTTATCTGCTGCTGCGTTAATTTGTGCAAAAACCGGGCTCGGTGACATACTGCGCCCGGTTAACTCATGCTATCCTCCGAACATCGTTCACCACACCACGAAAACTCCATGTTTGCTAAGCTCTTGCGTTCTGTCGTTATCGGTCTCATCGTTGCCGGCCTGCTGTTGGCCGCACTGCCCATGCTGCGTTCTTCCAACGGCCTGTTTGCAGACAAACCTGAGAGCACCAGCGACGAAACGCCAGTGAGCTACAACAAAGCGGTGCGCCGCGCCGCGCCCGCCGTGGTGAACATTTACAACCGCAACCTGAACGGCGCCGCCAACGTGCTGTCGCTCGGTTCCGGCGTGATCATGAATGAACGCGGCTATATCATCACCAACCGCCACGTGATCAAAGACGCTCAGCAGATCACCGTGGTGTTGCAGGATGGCCGCCGCTACGAAGCGCTGTTGGTCGGCTCGGACGGCCTGACCGATTTGGCGGTGCTGAAGATCGATCCCGGCAATTTGCCGGTGATCCCGACCAATAAAAATCGCGTTGCCCACGTCGGCGACGTGGTGCTGGCGATCGGCAACCCCTATAACCTGGGGCAGACCGTCACACAGGGCATCCTCAGCGCCACCGGCCGCATCAGTATGAGCACCACCGGCCGACAGACGTTCCTGCAGACCGACGCCTCCATCAACCGCGGCAACTCCGGCGGCGCGCTGGTCAACTCGCTGGGCGAGCTGATCGGCATCAACACCCTGACCTATGACAAAATTACCGACGGCGAAACGCCGGAGGGCCTCGGCTTCGCCATTCCGATCGAACTGGCCACCAAAATCATGGACAAGCTGATCCGCGACGGCCGTGTGATCCGTGGCTATTTCGGCATTCAGGGCAAAGAGATCATTCCGCTGCGCTCCTCGAATTCCGGCATCGATCGCCTGCAGGGCATCATCGTGACCGAAATTACCCCGAACGGCCCGGCGGGCAGCGCCGGTTTCCAGATCAACGACATCATCATCAACGTGGATAACAAACCGGCGGTATCCGTGCTGGAAACCATGGACCAGGTAGCGGAGATCAGGCCAGGCACCGAGATACCGGTTATCGTGCTGCGCGACGGCAAACGCATTACGTTGAAAATGACGGTGGGTGAATTCCCGGAAGACAGCAATTAAAAAAGGGCCGGCATTGATAGCCGGCCCTTTGATTTTCATCCTGCCGACGCAGCCGCGCCGGCGCTAATGCCTTACTCGCCTTTCACACGCTCGATGTTCGCACCCAGCGCGCGCAGCTTGTCTTCAATACGCTCATAGCCGCGATCAATATGGTAGATGCGATCGACGACGGTCACGCCGTCGGCGATGCAGCCGGCGATCACCAGGCTGGCGGAAGCGCGCAGATCGGTCGCCATCACCTGAGCGCCGGACAGCTGTTCAACGCCATGGCAGATCACGGTGTTGCTCTCGATTTCCGCGTGCGCCCCCATGCGGATCAATTCCGGCACGTGCATGAAGCGGTTTTCGAAGATGGTCTCGGTGATAACGCCGGTGCCTTCCGCCACCAGGTTCAACAGGCTGAACTGGGCCTGCATGTCGGTCGGGAAGCCCGGGTGCGGCGCGGTGCGCACGGTGACCGCTTTCGGGCGCTTGCCGTGCATGTCCAGGCTGATCCAGTCTTCGCCCACTTCGATATCGGCACCGGCTTCACGCAGTTTGGCCAGCACCGCATCCAGCGTATCCGGACGGGTGTTGCGGCACATCACTTTGCCGCCGGAAACCGCGGCGGCGATCAGGAAGGTACCGGTCTCGATACGGTCAGGCAGCACGCGATACACGCCGCCGCCCAGACGCTCGACGCCCTCGATGGTGATCTTGTCGCTGCCTGCGCCGCTGATCTTCGCGCCCAGCGTATTGAGGAAGTTGGCGGTATCGACAATTTCCGGCTCACGCGCGGCGTTCTCGATAACGGTCGTGCCGGTCGCCAGGGTCGCGGCGCTCATGATGGTCACGGTCGCGCCCACGCTCACCTTGTCCATCACGATGTGCGCGCCTTTCAGACGGCCATCGACGGACGCCTTGACGTAACCTTCTTCCAGCTTGATCTCGGCCCCCAACTGCTCCAGGCCGGTGATGTGCAGATCGACCGGACGCGCGCCGATCGCGCAGCCGCCCGGCAGGGAAACCTGGCCGCGGCCGAAACGTGCCACCAGCGGCCCCAGCGCCCAGATGGAAGCGCGCATGGTTTTCACCAGATCGTAAGGCGCGCAAAACTCGTTCACGCCGCTGGCGTCCACGAAGACCGAACCGTTGCGCTCAATCTTGGTGCCCAACTGGCTGAGCAGTTTAATGGTGGTGTCGATGTCCTTCAGCTTGGGGACATTCTGCAGCTCGACCGGCTCTTCCGCCAACAGGGCGGCGAACAGGATCGGCAG
This sequence comes from Serratia sp. TSA_130.1, assembly GCF_052691795.1. Taxonomy (NCBI): domain Bacteria; kingdom Pseudomonadati; phylum Pseudomonadota; class Gammaproteobacteria; order Enterobacterales; family Yersiniaceae; genus Serratia; species Serratia sp. TSA_130.1. The sequence continues at coordinate 73,516 of NZ_JBQZFS010000005.1, read as the reverse complement.
GGCGGCGTTTTTGGCCCCGGAAATAGACACTTCACCGCTCAGGCGGGTCCGACCCTGCACACGAAATTTATCCATCTGACTACTCTCTGTTATCTAATCTGAAGCTGCCCGCCCGGCAGGGCAAACAGCCTTAAAATCCGTTGAGTTTGCGGTCTCGCTGCCACTCTTCAGGGGTGTACGCCTTGATAGACAAGGCATGAATGCGGTTGTCCGCAATGTATTCCATCAGCGGTGCGTAAACCGTCTGCTGTTTTTTGACGCGGCTCATGCCGGCGAACAGTTCGCCGACCACGATCGCTTGAAAATGGCTGCCGTCGCCCGTCACGTGCGCTTCATCCAGTGCCAATGCCTGCATCAGCACGTCTTTAATCTCGTTGGTTTCCATAGTATCCAGTTCTGCCGCTAAAGGATCATAAACAGCCTAGTATCTTAGTGGAATACGATGTTTTCTTAAACTAAAGAAAAAGCCCCTGCATAACAGGGGCTTTGTATCGTTTAACCACGCAAAGGCGGTGTAAAACGCCGCTAACCGGCGGTATCGACAGGCATTATCGCCTGCAGGTTGTAGAGCGCGATCAGCGTTTTCAGACGCTCGGTGACGCCGAAAATTTTTAGCGCGACGCCACGTTGGCGCTGCTCTTCCTGCAGATGCAGCAACAGCGCCAGCCCGGAGGAGTCCACGCGCTGCAGTTGCGCCACGTCGATCGCGGTTTTATCCGCCATCAGCGCGTCGCGCTGCCGCCACAACGGCAGCAGCGTTTCACGGTCCAGTTCACCGCGCAGGATCAGCGTCTGCTGCTCTGATTCGAAGCTGAGCGCTGCCGACATCAGTTTTTCTTGTCCAGCGAGATGGGCTGCGCGGCAGCGGCCTGCAGCTGTTTGGTCAGGCCGTCGATGCCCTGAGTACGCAGCGTAGACGCCCACTCGTTTTGCTTGGTGGTGATCATGCTGACGCCTTCGGCGATCATGTCATACGCCTGCCAGTAGCCGGTTTTGCTGTTCTTGCGCCATTGGAAATCCAGACGCACCGGCGGGCGGCCGCCGTTGTCGATGATGGTGACGCGAATGGCCACGATGTCGGCGTTGCCCAGCGGCTGTTCAGGCGCGATCTGGTAAGTCTGGCCGTGGTACATCGCCAGCGCCTGGCCGTAAGCCTGCTCCAGGTAAGCCTGGAAAGCGGTGAAGTAAGCTTCGCGCTGCGCAGGCGTCGCATCTTTGTAGTAACGGCCCAGCACCAGCGCGCCGGCGTATTTCACCTGCACGAACGGCATCAGTTCCTGATGCACGATGGAGCGCAGGTAGTTCGGGTCCTGCTTGATCTTCGGCTGTTCGTTCTTCAAACGGCTGAAGGTCTTCTGCGCCGCGTCTTGCATCATGCTGTAAGGATTGGTTTGGTCGGCTGCGCTCGCCAGCGGCGCAACCACCAGCAGAGCCACCATCAGTAAACGTTTAAACATGCAGGTATCCTCTCTTAATGATTTGGAACAGCGGGTTGCGGTGCAGCGCCGGCAGCCGGCTCAGCGGCCGCGTCTCCCGGTTTGGCGCTGTCCTGACCGCCGCTTTTATACAGGAACTGGCCGATCAGATCTTCCAGAACCATGGCTGATTTAGTGTCCTGGATGGTGCCGCCGTCTTTCAGAATGGTGGTGCCCATATCAGGATCTTCGAAGCCCACGTTAAGCGCCAGATATTGCTCGCCCAGCAGGCCGGAGGTGCGGATCGCCAGCGAGCTGGTATCCGGGATTTCGTCGTACTTTTTCTGGATATCGAGCGCCACGCGCGGCGTGTAGGTTTTCGGATCGAGTTCGATGTCCGCCACGCGGCCGATCACCACGCCGCCGATCTTCACCGGCGAACGCGGTTTCAGGCCGCCGATATTGTCGAACGTCGCGTAAACGCGGTAGGTCGGCTCGCTGCCGATCGATTTAAGGTTCGCCACCTGCAGGCAGATAAACACGATGGCGCACAGCGCGATCAGCATGAATGCCCCAACCCAGATTTCACTCTTCTTCGTTTGCATCGAATCAATTCCCAAACATCAGTGCGGTCAGCACGAAATCCAATCCCAACACCGCCAGTGACGAATGCACCACGGTACGCGTCGTCGCCCGGCTAATCCCTTCAGAGGTAGGCACGGCGTCATACCCGTTGAAAATGGCAATCCAGGTTACGGTAATGGCGAACACCACGCTCTTGATCAGGCAGTTGAGCAGATCTTTTTTCCACTCTACGGCGCCTTGCATCGCCGACCAGAAGAAGCCGCTGTCGATGCCTTTCCAATCCACGCCGACCACCGAGCCGCCCCAAATGCCGATCGCCACGAAGATGATGGTCAGCAGCGGCATGCTGATCATCCCCGCCCAGAAACGCGGCGCCACGATGCGCCGCAGCGGATCGACCGCCATCATTTCCAGGCTGGAGATCTGTTCCGTCGCCTTCATCAGGCCGATTTCCGCCGTGAGCGCGGAACCGGCGCGGCCGGCGAACAGCAGCGCCGTCACCACCGGCCCCAGCTCGCGCAGCAGCGACAGCGCCACCATCATGCCGAGGCTGGCTTCAGCGCTGTAGGTGGTAAGCACGATATACCCCTGCAGGCCCAGCACCATGCCGATAAACAGCCCGGAAACCATGATGATCAGCAGCGACTGCACGCCGACGCTGTAAAGCTGTTTCAACAACAGCGGCCACTGCTTGCCGGGTTCCGGCCGGCCAATCAATGCGTTGAACAGCATCAACCCGGCGCGGCCGAAGCTGGCGCTGGTGTTGATGCCACTGCGCCCCAGAGACGCTAACGCTCTTAATAACATGAGCTTATTTACTCCCTAAGCCTAGCAGTTCAGTCTGATAATCCCCGGCCGGATAGCGGAACGGCACCGGTCCATCCGCTATACCATCCAGGAACTGACGCACGCGCGCATCAGGATTGTTCTGCAATTGCTGCGTGGTGCCTTCGGCAATCACCCGGTGATCGGCCACGATATATGCGTAGTCGGCGATGCTCAGCACCTCCGGCACGTCGTGCGACACCACGATGCAGGTAATGCCCAGCGCATGGTTCAACTCGTCGATCAGCTTGACCAGCACCCCCATGGTGATCGGATCCTGGCCGACGAAAGGTTCGTCGAACATGATCATCTCCGGGTCCAGCGCGATCGCGCGCGCCAACGCCGCCCGGCGCGCCATGCCGCCGGAGAGTTCATTGGGCATCAGCTGCGCCGCACCGCGCAGCCCGACCGCTTCCAGCTTCATCAGCACCGTGCTGCGCAGCAGGGGCTCAGGCAGGTTGCTGTGCTCACGCAACGGGTAGGCCACGTTTTCGAATACGGTCAAATCGGTGAACAGCGCGCCCGACTGGAACAGCATGCTCATCTTTTTGCGCGCGTCGTACAACTGACGGCGGGACAATGCGGGAATGTTGTCGCCGTCAAACCAAATCTCCCCGCGGTCCGGCGTCAGCTGACCGCCGATCAGACGCAGCAGCGTGGTTTTGCCGATGCCCGACGGCCCCATGATCGCCGTGATCTTACCGCGAGGCACCGTCAGGTTGATGTCTTCAAATATCCGCCGGTCGCCGCGCGAGAAGCTCATGTCGCGCACTTCGACCAAATTATCTGCCTTTTGGAGCATGTTAATGGACCCTTTACGACTCATCTTTTGCTGAATCTACCCGTGATGTTAAAGCAATGGGCGCAATCCGTCTCATCTTTACAAAAACTTACTGCCATTTCGCAACCAATGATGCCATTGGTTTTACTTTTCCGCGCCACCCGGTCAAAATTGGCGCCATAACGAAAAAAAACGAAAGTGTTCAACAATTAGCCGGGAAAAACCGTTGCTGCGCTCAAGCGCACGCACCGGAGGGCAAGCAATACCGCCGCATTGACGGCTTTAACCAACGAACCGGGATAATACCCGACAAAGGACCCTGCATGTTTCTCGCAATAGCATTATTAATCGTTGGTTTATTTCTACTGGTGTATGGTGCAGACCGCTTAGTTTATGGTGCTGCCGTGATTTCCCGTTCGCTTGGCGTGCCGCCGTTGATCATCGGCATGACCATCGTCGGCATCGGCACTTCACTGCCGGAGCTGATCGTGTCCACCACCGCCGCGCTGAACGGGCAGATAGATATGGCCGTTGGCAACGTATTAGGTTCCAACATCACCAACATTTTATTGATCCTGGGCGTCGCAGCGCTGATTCACCCGCTGGCTGCACGATCGGAAATACTGCGGCGCGAACTGCCGCTGATGTTAGCGGTCACAGTATTGTGCGGTTTCGTGTTGATGGACGGCACCCTGAGCAGGCTGGACGGCGTGCTGCTGCTGACCGCCGCCGCCGGTTTCATCCTGCTGATGCTGAAAATCGCCCGGCTGGCGCAGCGCGAGGGCAGCGACAGCCTGACCATGGAGCAGATCGCCGAACTGCCGCAGGACAGCAGCAATACCGTAGCGGTGCTGTGGCTGGTGCTGGCGTTTATCATTCTGCCGCTCTCTTCCAGAATGGTGGTCGATAACGCGACGGTGATCGCGCACTATTTCGGCCTGAGCGAACTGGTGGTCGGCTTGACCATTATCGCCATCGGCACCAGCCTGCCCGAGCTGGCCACGTCCATCGCCGGAGCATTAAAGGGCGAAGATGATATGGCGATTGGCAATATCATCGGCTCCAATATTTTCAACACGGTGATCGTGCTGGGCGTCCCCGCCCTGCTGTCGCCGGGCAGCGTGGACGCCGCCGCCTTCCAGCGCGATTACTGGGTGATGCTGGCGGCCAGCGTGCTGCTGAGCGTGCTGTGCATCGGCCGCAAACACCGCATCGGCCACCTGGCCGGCGCGCTGTTATTATGCGGCTTTATTGCGTATCTTGCGGTGCTGTTCTTTAACCCTTTCAGTACTTTCGGCTAAACCGACGGGAATGAGTATGTCGAACATTGAGTTGCAACCGGGCTTCGATTTTCAACAGGCCGGCAAAGAAGTGCTTCAGATAGAGCGTGACGGGCTGGCTCAGCTCGACAGCTACATCAACGCAGACTTCACCCGCGCCTGCGAAACGATCGCCGCCTGCGGCGGCAAAGTAGTGGTGATGGGCATGGGCAAATCCGGCCATATCGGCTGCAAGATCGCCGCGACCTTCGCCAGCACCGGCACCCCCTCATTCTTCGTTCACCCGGCGGAAGCCAGCCATGGCGATTTGGGCATGGTCACTCCGCAGGATATCGTGCTCGCCATCTCCAACTCCGGTGAGTCCAGCGAGATCCTGGCGCTGATCCCAGTGTTGAAACGGCAGCGGATCACCCTCATCTGCATGACCAACAATCCGGAAAGTTCGATGGGCAAGGCGGCGGACATCCACCTGTGCATCAAGGTGCCGCAGGAGGCCTGCCCGCTGGGGCTGGCGCCGACCACCAGCACCACCGCCACGCTGGTGATGGGCGATGCGTTGGCCGTCGCGCTGCTGAAGGCGCGCGGTTTCACGCCGGAAGATTTCGCGCTGTCGCATCCGGGCGGCGCACTCGGCCGCAAGCTGCTGCTGCGGGTTAGCGATATCATGCACAGCGGCGACGAAATGCCCCACGTCAGCGCCGACGCCTCATTGCGCGACGCGCTGCTGGAAATCACCCGCAAAAATCTGGGTCTGACGGTGATCTGCGACGATCTGATGAAAATCGCCGGCATCTTTACCGATGGCGACCTGCGCCGGGTGTTCGATATGGGCATCAACCTGCACGAAGCCAAGATCGCCGATGTCATGACGCCGGGCGGCGTGCGGGTGCGTCCCAACCTCCTGGCGGTCGATGCGCTGAATCTGATGCAGCAACGCCACATCACCGCGTTGCTGGTTGCCGATGGCGACCAGTTGCTGGGTGTGGTACATATGCATGACATGCTGCGTGCCGGCGTCGTTTAATTAAGGAATAGAACGGAATGGGTATGGTAGAAACCTGCTACGGGCCGGTAGAACAAGAGGTTATGGCGCGTGCCGGGAACATCCGCCTGTTGATTTGCGATGTTGACGGCGTACTGTCGGACGGCCTGATCTTCATGGGCAACAACGGTGAAGAATTGAAGGCGTTCAACGTGCGCGACGGTTACGGCATCCGCTGTCTGAAAACCTCCGACATCGAGGTGGCGATCATTACCGGTCGCTCCGCCAAGCTGCTGGAAGACCGCGCGCAAACGCTCGGCATCACCCATCTGTATCAGGGGCAATCCGATAAGCTTTTGGCCTTCCGCGAACTGTTGGATAAACTGTCGTTAACGGCGGATCAGGTCGCCTATATCGGCGATGACCTGATCGACTGGCCGGTGATGGCGCAGGTGGGCCTGGCGGTCGCGGTCGCAGACGCTCATCCGCTGCTGACGCCGCGAGCCCACTACGTCACCCGCATTGCCGGCGGCCGCGGCGCGGTGCGCGAACTGTGCGACATCATTCTTTTGGCTCAAAATAAGCTGGAGGACGCCAAAGGGCTGTCGATATGAGTAAAACCAAACTTTGGATCACCATCCTGTTGACGGTGATCGTTCTGGCGCTGATCGGCTGGAACATGACGGACTTCAGCGACGATACGGCTCCTGGCCCGGCTAACGATCAGGATCCGACCTACCAGAGCCAGCACACGGTCACCGTGGTGTACAATCCGGCCGGTAAACTGAATTATAAGCTGGTGGCGGAAGACGCGAAGTATTACACCGCCGGCGAGCTGAGCTGGTTCACCCAGCCGGTGATGACGCTGTTCGACGAGAATGCGGTGGCCACCTGGTCAGTTCGCGCCGATCGCGCCAAACTGACGAAGGACCGGATGCTGTATCTGTATGGCCACGTCGAGGTAAACAGCCTGACCACCACCTCGCAGCTGGAAAAAATTAAGACGGACAACGCTCAGGTAAACCTGGTCACCCAGGACGTCACCTCCGATGACGAAGTCACGCTTTACGGGACCAATTTTACCTCTAACGGCATGAAAATGCGTGGGAACCTGCGGACCAAAACCGCTGAGCTGATTGATAAGGTTAAGACCAACTATGAAATCCAGAACCAAAAACCAACTCCGTAATCTGTTGATCGGCAGCTTAGTTTTGGCCGCCAGCGCCCCTGCTCTGGCGCTGAAATCCGACTCCAGCCAGCCGGTCAGCATCGACTCGCTCAAGCAGTCGTTGGATATGCAAAGCAACGTCAGCACCTTTACTGACAACGTGGTGATCAAACAGGGCACCATCGATATCCGCGCTGACAAGGTGGTGGTCACCCGTCCGGGCGGAGATCAGAATAAGACCTATATTGAAGCGTTCGGCAACCCGGTAACCTTCTACCAGATGCAGGACAGCGGCAAGCCGGTCAAAGGCCACGCGCAGAAAGTGCGTTACGACGTGGCGACCCAGCTGGTGACCCTGACGGGCAACGCCTATCTGGAGCAGCTCGACAGCAACGTGAAAGGCGATCGCATCACCTATCTGGTGCAACAGCAGCAAATGCAGGCGTTTAGCGACAAAGGCAAACGCGTGACAACGGTTCTGGTACCGTCGCAGTTGCAAGACAAAAACGGGCAAAAAAAGAGTAACTAATCACTTATGGCAACACTCATCGCAGAAAATCTGGCGAAAGCCTACAAGGGCCGTAAAGTTGTCGAAGACGTCAGCCTGAAAGTGAAATCCGGCGAGATCGTCGGCCTGCTCGGCCCGAACGGCGCCGGTAAAACCACCACTTTCTACATGGTGGTCGGCATCGTGCCGCGCGACGCCGGGCGCATCGTGATCGACGAGGAAGACATCAGCCTGTTGCCGCTGCACGCCCGTGCGCGCCGCGGCATCGGTTACCTGCCGCAGGAAGCGTCGATCTTCCGCCGCCTGAGCGTGTACGACAACCTGATGGCGGTGTTGGAGATCCGTCCCGATCTCACCAGCGAACAGCGCGAAGACCGCGCCAAAGAGCTGATGGAAGAGTTCCATATCTCCCATCTGCGCGACAGCCTCGGCCAGGCGCTGTCCGGCGGTGAACGCCGCCGCGTCGAAATTGCCCGCGCGCTGGCGGCCAACCCGAAATTCATTCTGCTGGACGAACCCTTCGCCGGGGTGGATCCGATTTCCGTTATCGACATCAAAAAAATCATCGAGCACCTGCGTGACAGCGGCCTGGGCGTGCTGATCACCGACCACAACGTGCGCGAGACGCTGGACGTGTGTGAACGCGCCTACATCGTCAGCCAGGGCAAACTGATTGCCCACGGCACGCCGGATGCTATTCTGGCCGACGAGCAGGTTAAACGCGTTTATCTGGGCGAAGAGTTCCGCCTCTAAGCGCCGGCGCGTCCTGCGGGACGACACCGTTAACGGAAGTAGACAGAAAACTATGAAGCAAGGTTTGCAACTCAGGCTCAGCCAACAGCTGGCCATGACACCTCAGCTCCAGCAGGCGATCCGCCTGCTGCAGTTGTCCACGCTTGAGCTTCAGCAAGAGATCCAGCTGGCGCTGGAGAGCAATCCGCTGCTTGAACAGACCGATCTGCACGACGAAATCGACGCCAAAGAAACCCAGGAGACCGAGGGGCTCGATACCCGCGAGGCCTTGGAGCAGAAAGACATGCCGGAAGAGCTGCCGCTGGACGCCACCTGGGATGAAATCTATACCGCGGGCACGCCGTCCGGCACCGGCACCGACTACAGCGACGACGAGCTGCCGGTCTATCAGGGCGAGACCACCCAAACGCTGCAGGATTATCTGATGTGGCAGGTGGATCTGACGCCGTTTTCCGATACCGACGCCGCCATCGCCACTTCCATCGTCGACGCGGTGGATGACACCGGCTATCTCACCGTCCCGCTGGAAGACATTCTGGAAAGCCTGGGCGACGAGAACGTGACCCTCGAGGAAGTCGAGGCGGTGCTGAAGCGCGTGCAGCGTTTTGATCCGATCGGCGTCGCCGCGCGCGATCTGCGCGATTGCCTGCTGGTGCAGCTCTCCCAATACGCCAAAGATACGCCTTATCTGGCCGAAGCGCGGCTGATCATCAGCGAGCATCTGGATCTGTTGGCCAACCACGACTTTCGCAGCCTGATGCGATCAACCCGGCTAAAAGAAGATACACTGAAAGAAGCGATGCTGCTGATTCAGTCGCTCGATCCGCGCCCGGGGCAGTCGATCAATACCGGCGAATCGGAATACGTGATCCCGGACGTGCTGGTGCGCAAGACGCAGAACAAATGGACGGTCGAGCTCAACGGCGACAGCGTGCCGCGTTTGAAGATCAATCAGCAGTACGCCGCGCTGGGTAACAGCGCCCGCAGCGAAGCCGACGGCCAGTTCATCCGCAGCAACCTGCAGGAAGCCAAGTGGCTGATTAAAAGCCTGGAGAGCCGCAACGAGACGTTGCTGAAGGTCACCCGCTGCATCGTCAGCCAGCAGCAGGCGTTCTTCGAGCAAGGCGAAGAGTTTATGAAACCCATGGTGCTGGCGGATATCGCCCAGGCCGTGGAGATGCATGAATCGACGATCTCGCGCGTCACCACGCAGAAGTTTCTGCACAGCCCGCGCGGCATTTTCGAATTGAAATATTTCTTCTCCAGCCACGTGAATACCGACAGCGGCGGCGAAGCCTCCTCGACGGCGATCCGCGCGTTGGTGAAGAAATTGATTGCGGCGGAAAACCCCGCCAAACCACTCAGCGACAGCAAGCTGGCCACCCTGCTCGCCGATCAGGGGATCATCGTGGCCCGGCGCACCGTCGCCAAGTACCGAGAGTCTTTGTCCATCCCGCCGTCGAACCAGCGCAAACAGTTGGTTTGACCTCTATTGAGAAGGAAGACACTATGCAGCTCAACATTACCGGACACCACATCGAAATCACCGATCCGTTGCGCGAGTTCGTGAACAACAAGTTCGCCAAACTCGAACAGTATTTTGATCGCATCAATCAGGTGTATGTTGTATTAAGTGTGGAAAAAGTGCAGCAAATTGCGGAAGCAACGGTGCACGTGAATGGAGGCGAGTTGCACGCCACCTCGGAAGACGAGAATATGTATGCCGCAATTGATACGCTGATCGACAAATTGGCACGTCAATTGAACAAACATAAAGACAAATTGAAGCAACACTGACACCCTGACCCATTCCGTGAGGCGGCATCCGTCGCCGCCTCTCCCTTCGGCGCGTGACCCGCATGGGTGACGCGCCGAACGGTAATCAGGGTCAAAACCGACGAAAAACCGCCTTGCCGGGTTCGCCCGGCGGCGCGGTTTTAAGTGAAGATGAGATGAACAACGAATATATGCAATTAAGCTCGGTGTTAAACATCGAGTGCACCAAAAGCTCGGTACACTGCACCAGCAAGAAGCGGGCTTTGGAAATTATCAGCGAACTGGCCGCCAAACAGCTCAATCTGCCTTCGCAGGTGGTGTTTGACGCGGTTCTCACCCGGGAGCGCATGGGCAGCACCGGTATCGGCAACGGTATCGCCATTCCCCACGGCAAACTGGAAGAGGACACACTGCGGGCCGTTGGCGTGTTTATCCGTCTCGACCAACCCATCGCTTTCGACGCTATCGACAATCAGCCGGTCGATCTGCTGTTTGCGCTGCTGGTGCCTGCCGATCAGTGCAAAACCCATTTGCATACGCTGTCGCTGGTCGCCAAACGCCTGGCAGACAAAACCGTATGCCGCCGCCTGCGCGCCGCGCAGAGCGACGAAGAACTTTACCAAATCATCACCGAGTGATGCCCGGCCGGCGTGACTTCCAGCCCGGATAACGATACTGTTTTACGATGATGGATCCGGCTACGGCCGGAATAACAAAGTTTAACGGTGGCGATGAACGCCGCCGCGATGCCAGGGGAGTTGCCACATGGTGCTGATGATTGTCAGCGGCCGTTCCGGTTCCGGAAAATCCGTCGCCTTGCGGGCGCTGGAAGACATGGGTTTTTACTGCGTTGACAACCTGCCGGTGGTTCTGCTGCCGCAGCTCGCCAATACGCTGGCGGAACGCAATATCTCCGCGGCGGTCAGCATCGACGTGCGCAACATGCCGGAATCGCCGGAAGTGTTCGAATACGCGATGACTCAGCTGCCGGACAGCTTCTCGCCGCAGCTGCTGTTCCTCGACGCCGATCGCAACACGCTGATCCGCCGTTACAGCGACACCCGCCGCCTGCACCCGCTCTCCAGCAAAAACCTGTCGCTGGAAAGCGCGATCGACGAAGAGAGCGATCTGCTCGAACCGCTGCGCTCGCGGGCTGACCTGATTATCGACACCTCGGAAATGTCGGTGCACGAACTGGCCGAAATGCTGCGCACCCGCCTGCTCGGCAAACGCGAGCGCGAACTGACGATGGTGTTCGAATCCTTCGGCTTCAAGCACGGTATTCCTATCGACGCCGACTACGTGTTCGACGTGCGCTTCCTGCCTAACCCGCACTGGGATCCGAAGCTGCGGCCGATGACCGGTCTGGACAAGCCGGTAGCGTCGTTCCTCGATCGCCATACCGAAGTGCATAACTTTATTTACCAGACCCGCAGCTATCTGGAACAGTGGCTGCCGATGCTGGAAACCAACAACCGCAGCTACCTGACGGTCGCCATCGGCTGTACCGGCGGCAAACACCGTTCGGTGTACGTGGCGGAACAGCTGGCCGATTACTTCCGCTCGCGCGGCAAGAACGTGCAATCGCGCCACCGCACGCTGGAAAAGCGCAAACAATGACGGTCAAACAGACGGTTGAAATCAAAAACAAGCTGGGCATGCACGCGCGCCCGGCGATGAAACTGTTCGAACTGGTGCAAAGCTTCGACGCCGAAGTGATGCTGCGCAACGAAAGCGGCACCGAAGCCGAAGCCAGCAGCGTCATCGCGCTGCTGATGCTGGACTCCGCCCAGGGTCGGCACATCGAAGTCGAAGCGACCGGCCCCGATGAAGTCAACGCGCTGGCGGCGGTGGTCGAGCTGTTCAACTCCGGGTTTGATGAAGATTAGTCGCTGAGACTCTTCCCATGCGTCGCCTCGGCGCATGTGTTGCCTCCGCCCTTCCCATAGTGTAGCCCTCCCGTTTCTCATTTTGCGAATCCGCTTCCAGAAGCAGCCGTAACCGCCTGTAAATTCACGTTATGGATTTACCCCCACCACGGTAATCGCAATAGTGTGTAACGCAAAAACAGACAACAGGCGGATGTTTCCCCACGCTTTGCTTGCGGGACAACAGAAAGTTTACAATTTGTGAACTTCACCGGCAGTCGCTATAATGTTCACCGGGTAGGAATCGAAGGAACGATGCATATCATTTCCAGGGAACCGTTCAATAACGCAACGAAGCAATATCCCAATGAAGCCACTGCTCTCGAGGCCATTTATAAAGCGTTGCGACGGGGTGAGTTCCGCACGCCGGACGAGTTAAAAGCGCTTTTTCCTTCGCTCGATCGTATGAAGTACAAAGAGAAATGGTGGGTCATTGACGTCGGCGGCAACCACCTGCGGATCTTGTTCTTTGCCAGCTTCGAGACACAGAAAGTCTTCATAAAGCATATCGTTAGCCACGCCGAATACGACAAGCTGATGCAGCACTATCGAAGGAGTTCGTCATGATTACAGATGCCATTAAGGCGGCCGATGCGCTACTGCGCGCCGTACCCTTATTGCAGGGCAGCCACGCTCAGCAAGACTACCGAGAAGCGCTCGAATTGGTGGAATATCTGCTGGAAAACGATGAACGCCATCCGCTGATTGACATGTTGGCAAAAAAAATCGCCGAATATGAAGACAACAGCGCCGAATTTACCGCATTCAACCAGCGTATCGCCCAACTCCCGCAGGGGGTGGCCGCGCTTCGCGTATTGATGGAACAGCACCAACTCAGCCAAAGTGATTTTGAACATGAGATCGGCAAAAAGTCGTTGGTCAACCAAATCCTGAACGGCAAAAGATCGCTGACCATTCCGCACATTATGGCGCTGGCCAAACGCTTCAATCTGCCCCCAGCCCTGTTCCTGCCGGAAGCGGATTAATTCCCCTCAACTCCGGCTCAGGCAGTCCAGCGCCACCGCCTTAAAACTGTCGAAGCTGTCGCTGCCCAGCAGGCGGCTCATTGAGCGTTCACGCACGAAGGTGACGAACAGCTCATAGATCGCCATCGCCTCTTCATAGTCGCTCTTGCTGATCGCCAGCAGGAAAATCACGTGCGCGACCTCGCCCTCGCCCCAGGCGACGCCCTGCGGCGCCAGTAGCGTCACCACCACGGTCTTTTTCGCCAGCAGCCCCAGCGAGTGCGGCAGCGCGATGCCTTCGCCCAGCAGCGTGGAGACGATCGCCTCGCGTTCGACCACCGACGGATAAAAGTCCGCGCCGACGTACCCTTCCCGCTCCAGCTGGCCGCACACCCGGCTGAACAGTTCCGCCTGCGTCAGCGGCTCGTTGAGCACCATGAAATGCTCGGCGTCGAAGAACTTCTCCAGCATGTACGGTCGGGTGCGATCCACCAGCACCAGTTTGCCCAGTTGCTCCAGCTGATAATCGGTCGGGAACGGCGACATCACCACCACCGGCTTGTTCTTTTCGCCGATGCGGGCGTTGGAAATCACGAAGTCTTCGTCGATGTGCGCGAGCATCTCATAATCGCGCAGCGAGACGATGCGCGTCATCACCAGCTGCGGGTACTTGCGCGCAATCTGCGCCTGGATCATGCGCACCGTCGAGTTGCCGGTGTCGCACACCAGCATCACCTGCGGGTGGCGTTCATAACCGATGTTGTAATGTCGCTCCAGCCCCACGCCGATGTGCAACACCAGATAACCGATTTCGTTCTCGCTCAGCGTATAAGGCGTGTACTTGCCCCAGCTGGAGACCGCCGCCAGCGTCACGTCGTAAGCCATCGGATAGTGCTGCTTGATGTTGGCCAACAGCGGATTGGGGATGTTGATCTGGTATTTCACCCGCGTAATCATGGTCTTGATATGGGTAAGCAGATCGGCCCGCAGCTGCTCGTCGCCCTGCAGGTTGTAGTTATAGTGTGCGTTGATGTAGGAAAGAATGTAGTCCACCAGCGCTTCTTCATCGTCGGCGTTGATTTCGGTCGGCTGCACGTCCTGCACGCGGCGCGCGGCGATGTTGACCCGCAGATAGGCCTCTTCGGCCATCGAGATCTCTTTGCCGGAGGCCGCACGCAGCTCCGCCGCCAGGCGGGTCGACACCTGGCGCACCGCCTCGTCGCCGTCCTCCACCTCGAAGTCCGACAGCGGATAGCCATCGTTGATGCGCCGCAGCGCCACCGCACAGTAGAAAATCAGGTACTGCTCGCCCTCGTCGGTCAGACGAATGGCATATTGCGACAGCAGCGGGTGCAGCAATCCGGCGAACGCCGCCACCTGCGGCTGCAGCAGGATCTCGTTGTTGAGCAGCGGGTTCTCGGCGTCGGCCAACTGCAGCTGGAACAGCAGGTCGGTCAGGCAGGCGCGGATCGCCATCTCCGCACCGAACAGCTTCATGCCGTAGCGCGGCTTGGTTTCGATCGTCAATTGATAGTGCGCCAGACGCTCTCTCACCTCAGCCATGTCGTTTTGCAGCGTGCCGCGGCTGACGAACCACTCGTCAGCCAAATCTTCCAGTTTAAGGGAGAAGGCTGAGGTCAAAAAACGCACCAGCAGATAATGCACTCGCTCCTGCGCGCTGCGCGGGGTGGCGTGTTTGCGGCGCTCCTGATGCTGCAGGGCGCTGAACAGCGCGGCATTATCGACCTGCAAACGATAGCCGGCCCCGCGGCTATGCACGAAGCGCGCGCCATATTTGTCCAGGATCTCGTTCAGCGCGGTGATATCCGCCCGCACCGTGCGGGTGGACACGGCGAAACGCTTCGCCAGCTCATCCTGCGGCAAAGTCTCGGTTTGCAAAGCATCGAACAAGTAAGCCAAACGCGGGTAAGGAAATCGCACCATTCTGTGTCCGTCAATCAGGCGGCCCGCCCGGTGAACCGGGCGGGCCACAGGTTACTTCGGCGGCGGCAGGAACGCCATTTGCGAGGGGCTGCCGATCGGCAGATAGCCGCCCACAAAGCTGAGTTTGCCGTCCGTCGGGTTGACGCTGAAGCGGGTGACGTTATCGCTGCGCTGGTTCAACGCATACAGATAGCGGCCATCCGGGCTCAGCGCCAGCGAACGCGGATAATCGCCGCGGGTCCAGGTTTCCGCCACCGGTTTCAACTCACCGCCGGCGCCCACGCTGAACTGGGCAATGCTGTTATGCAGCCGGTTGGCGACGTACAGCGTGTCGCCGTTCTTGCTGAGCGCCAGCCCCGAAGCGAAGCTGGTGCCCTGATAGTCGGCGGGCAGCGCGGAAACCGCATGCAGTTGTTTCAGAGTACCTTTTTGGCGATCAAAACGGTAGCTGGTCAACGTCGAGGCCTCTTCGTTCACCAGCAGCACGGTTTCGCCGTCCGGATGGAACACAAAGTGACGCGGCCCCGCGCCGGCGGAAGAGGCGGCGATCCACGGCGGATCGTTCGGCGTCAGCCGGCCGCTCGCGGCGTCAAAGCGCCATTGGTAGATGCGATCCAACCCCAGATCGGTGGAGAACACGAACTTGCCGCTCGGATCGCTGGCGATCATATGGGCATGCGGGCCGTTGTGATCGCTGATGGCGAAGCTGCCGTTCACCGCTGCCGCCGGTTTGGCCGCGCCCGCCGGGCCCTGTTGCTGCTGCACCGAGCTGGCGGCGCCCAGGCTGCCGTCCGCTTCAATCGGGAAGACCGCCACGCTGCCGCTGACGTAGTTCGCTACCAGCAGATGCCTCCCGTCCGGCGTCGAGGTGAGATACACCGGCCCTGCCCCCTGCGAATCCACCTGGTTGAGCTGCGTCAGTGCGCCATCGGCCGGATTGACCCGGTAGGCGGTGATGCCGCCGTGCTTGCCGCCGTTGAAATCGGCCACTTCGCTGGCGACATACAGCGTCTTGCCGTCAGTGCTCAACGTCAGCTGCGCCGGATTCGGCACGTTGCTGACCAGCGTAACCTGGCTCAACGCGCCGCTGGCCGGATCGACCCGCACTCGGTAAACGCCTTCGCCGTTGGGATTGTAGGTGCCGATATAGGCAAAATGAGATGACGTGGAGTTCATTGCATCCTCAGCATGCAGCGCCGGGCCGGTCACGGCCAGCAGCGCCAGGAACAACGCGGCGCGTCGGGTTGGAGCCTGCCAGTTTCGCATAGTAGTCCTCAATATAGGTAACGGCGCGGCATGCCGCGCCACGGGAAAACCTTCGCCTCCCAGCGTTTACCTCATCCCATTACGCGTTCAACCCACCAGCTTTTTGGTCATCGCCAGCAGGGCTTTCACGTCCTGCGGACGCGTATCGCCGCTGGCGGCGTCGATGATCGAGCTGTAGATATGCGGGATCACGCGTTTCACGCCGGCCGCCAGCGCGATCTCGACGATCGGCTCAAAGTTCTCCAGATCGATACCGCCGGTCGGCTCCAGCATGAAGTCATGCTCGGCGCAGGCCTTGGCTACGTACTGGTACTCGTCCTTGCACTTCAGGCCGCCCATCGGGAAATACTTGATGGAGCTGCCGCCCATGTCTTTCAGCAGGGCGATGGCGGTTTCCACCGGCACGATGCCGTCCGGCGCCGCGGCGCTTAATGGGCCGGTAGAGATCTTCACCCAACCGACGCGGCCGGTCGGCGACACCAGGCCGTTGACCACGCTGTCGTTCTGGCCCAGCAGCGCACGGCTGGCGCCGACGCCGGTAAACACCTGGTTAACGTGCTGCGGCTGCACCTGCTGAGCGATCAGGCTGACCATCGCCGACTGCTTCGGATCGCCGGCGCCCAGGCCGACCGAGAGCGCGTTTTCAATCAGGCGCGCATAGCGCAGCATGTCGGTCACCGCGCTATCGACATCCGGGTAGTTCTTGGAGAGCACGCCCACCAGCACATGGCCTTCCGCCGCGGCGTAGATGTCCTGCGCGTTGGCTTTGGAGCCGGCCAGCACGTTCAGGCAGACGCGGTCGCGATAGTAGTTAGGCTGCAGCTTCATGCTTGTTTCTCCGTAAACAGATTTTTGATACAGGTAAAGACGGTCATCAGTTGCCGCTCGTCGACGCTGCGCACGTCGACCTCAATCTTGCCCTCGTTGGCCTTGTAGCCGCGGAAGTAGATGGCGATATCGCCGGTTTTCAACGCCTGGACGATGTCATAGGTCGACCGCCCCAGCACCGCTTCGTCAAAGGCGATCTCGGCGCGAGCGATATCGCGGCCGGCGCTGTCCCAGACGGTCCTGGCGCTGACGCCGGTCAGGGTGTTGAGGCTGTCGAGGAACGGCGTCATCCGCTCCACCATCTGTTGCCCGGTGGTTTTCTCAAGCGTCAGATAGCTTTCAATCGCTTGGGTCAGGCCGAGGATGCCCTCTTTGCCGACCTTCATCGCCCGGCCAATGCCGCCGGATTGCAGCTTCACCCACTCGACGTACTGTTTCTTGCCGACAACCAGACCGCTGGTCGGCCCCTCGATGGCTTTAGCGCCGCTGTAGATCACCAGATCGGCCCCCATCTGGTAGTAACACATCAGATCTTCTTCCGCCGCGGCGTCGACGATCAGCGGCAGGTTATGCTTGCGCGCCACCACCGCCGCCTGTTCGACGGACAGGATGCTTTTCTGCACGCAGTGGTGCGATTTGACGTACAGGATCGCCGCGGTCTGCGGCGTGATGCAGGCTTCAATCTGCTCCGGCGAACATTCGTTGGCGTAACCCGCCTCCACCACCTTGCCGCCGCCCAGCGCCACCATGGTGTCCACCGGCGCGCCGAAGTTGACGTTGTGGCCGCGCGGCAGCACGATCTCGCGTGGCACGGTCACCGGCGCCGAGTGCAGGTTCACCAGCAGATTGGCGTTATCTTTGACGATCACTGCCGCCACCGACTGGGCGATGCCCGCCGAGGCGCAGGAAACGATCACCGCGTCCTCCACGTTGAGCAGATCGGCGATGTAGGCGCCGGTCTTGTTGACCAGATCCTTGATTTCGAAATAATGGTTCAGGCCGTAATCAACGGCGTCGATCACGTCCTGGCGCGGCGTAGAAACGCCGAGAATGGTCATGCGGCCGGAGGTGTTGATCACCTGCTTCAAACCGTATTTTTCATAAATCGAAGACATGGCTTGCCTCCCCTTGTTCGGTTAATAGGATTTCCCCGGCCACCACCGCGGCCAGCGGCACCAACAGCTGTTCGCCCTCGGCGGTTTGCCCTTCGGCGTCGGCGAAGACCTGCGGTTCGCGGCGCAGTTCAAACAGCGTGAAATCGGCGTCATAGCCCGGCTCCAGCCGCCCTTTGCCGCTCAGCTGCAGCGCCGATGCGGCGTTCTCCGTCACGCAGGCGATCACCTGCGGCAGCGTCAGGCCGACGCTGAAGAATTTGGACATCACCGTCGCCAGGCTGTGCACCGGCCCGTTCATGCGGTTGCGGCAGTAAATATCGGAGCTGATGGTGTGCGGCAAAATGCCCAGTTTGATCGCCTGGCGCGCCACCTCGAAGCTGAAGCTGGCGGTGCCGTGCCCTACGTCGAGCAATACGCCGCGCCGCAGCGCGCGCTGGATAGACTCGCGCAGCGTGCCCGCCGGCGTCAGAATGCGGTTCGGTTTGCCGTTGTAGCAGTGGGTGATAATGTCGCCACGGGTCAGCAGATCGGCGATATCGTCCAGATCCGGCGGGTTGTTGCCGATATGCACCATCAGCGGCAGCCGACGGTTTTCCTGCTGGATCTCTTTGGCCAACACCAGCGGCCGGGTGCCGTTCTTGCCCACCACGCTGCTGCTCATGCGCGCCTTGATGCCGATGATGAAACCGGGATGGTTGGCGATGGCCTGGCCGGCCTCGCGCTTGTCGATGTCCGTCAACTCCGCCAGCTCGTTCTGCCGCAGCAGGCCAATGCGCGAAATATTGAGGAAGGCGAAAACGTTGGTTTTGGCGCTGCGCGTCAGCTGATAAAAGGCGTCGATATCGTCGGCACCGGCGCTGCCGGCATCGACCACGCTGGTGACGCCGCTGGCGACGCCGACCCGATCCGGCTCGTCATGGTAGATCGGCGATTCGGGATAGCAGTGCACGTGCGCATCGATCCAACCGGCGCTCAGGCGGCAGTTGCCCGCCAGATCCAGCTGGCGAACGGCACTGACATCCGCCGCCAACCGCCCCACCGAGGCTATTTTGCCGTCTTTCACCGCCAGATCGATCAGCGTATCGTCCGCCAGTCTGGCGCCTCTGATTACTAAGTCATACATACCGCATTGCTCCTGTTAGCCCGGGCGCCGCCGCAGTTTCGGGCGGCGCCTGGCGCAGGCCTCTTAAGAAATGGCTACCGGGAAGATCGCCCCCAGGATCATCGCGCCGAGGATCGCTCCGCCGGTGATCGGTTTGCCCCAGATATAGAACAGCAGCGCGCCGAGCAGCGAACCGATGCCGATCGGGATCGAGGCGATCATCGCCGACAGGATGATCAACGGCCCGAGGAAGCGGCCCGAGGAGTTGCCCGCGCCCATCATCACGTCAGCCCCGTAGGTGGAGTTGCTCTGATTGATGGTGAATTTGCGCGCCAGAATGATCACATAACCGATCGCCAGGCCGATGATCAGGCCGGTGGCCAGCGAAGCGACGAAGTTGGCGACCGGGAACACGATGCCGGCCCCCAAAAGCAGCGCCGGTACGCCCAGCCCGACGCCGGTCTGGATCGCGCCGCCGATGTCGAGGATGCCTACCAGCGAACCTTCGATGATACGCGCGAACAGGAAGCTGGCGCCGAACGCCGCCACCGCGCCGTACACGCCGGTATCCATCCCCGCCCGCAGCATGGAGACGAAGGCCACTTCGTTAAAGGCGCCGATGCCGTACAGGTAGTACATGTGCGTCCCGGCGAACACGCCGGAGGACAGCAGGCCAACAAAAATCGGGAATGACCAGTCGGCGTACCAGAAGCCTTTTTGGGTTTGCTCTTCCATCATCCCGCTCCTTATTTACCGCTCAGGGTGTTGTGAATGGCGTCCAGCCAGCCCGGCACGCCGAGGCTGAAGGACTCGAGAACTTTCATGTCGAAGCCGCGGAAGAAGCCGCTCAGCACGAACAGCAGCACGATCACCGCCATCATGATCTTGGTGATTTTGTTCCAGCCGCTCTCTTCCACGCCTTTGCCGATCAGAATGCCCAGCACCAGGCCCGGTACGGCGTTGCCCATGATCAGCTGCGCCAGGCCGCCGAAAATGGTGCCCCAGAAGCCGGAACGGCGCCCGGCGTCGATCGCCGCCAGCCAGAAGATCACCGGCATCACGGTGTTCACCAGCAGGTTGGCCGCCGGCACCAGCACCTTGATCGCGGTGACCTGCAGCGCGGCAGGCACGGCGGAAGCGGTGGTATTGAGGAAAGCCACCACCAGCATGCCGATGATGCCGCAGGCGATGGCCATTTTTTTCGGATCGTGCAGCGTTTGCGCCAGATTGCGGTTCTTGACCATCAGGGCCGCCGCGCCCCAGTGCGGGATGATGCGGTGATCGACGTCCTGCGTGAAGGAGCCCGCCGCCACGGAAGACGCCCAGGCGTTGAAGAAGAAGCCCAGACCGAATGAGAAGTGGGAAGCCGGATCGCCCTCGCAGGAGTTCAGCTCGCCCAGGGTGCGAAACGCCCCCATGCCCTGTGTTGTCGGCGCGTGGAACATGCGTGCGGCGCCGGCCCCTACGCCAACCCCCACCAGCCCACCGATAATAATCGATTTAAATAAGATGATTAAAAACATCAGTATACCCTTTCATTTATGCTAACGTTTTTATTTCGTGACGAAGACAACCTTCTCGGTATTGATAATGGTTACGTTCACGGTTATTTCCAGAGAAACGGCATAGCTCTTTCTTTCACGCGGCAAAAAGAAGAAAAGAAATTTCTCTTTTGTTATTTTCTCTTCCGCTTTCACCACGCTGACGTCCTGCGGCTCGATGCGCAGCAGAATATTGTTGGTGGACTTTAATACCGCGCCCTGCACATTAGCCAAGGCGGAAGCAAAAGCTTTCGCTTTGCTGTCGCCTTTACCCTCCACCTTTACCGATGTGGTATATTGCTCTTTCATTATGGGTTGCCATGTTTTTTGACGTAGGCTTCCACCAGTTTCTGGCCCAGCTCTTCTTTATCCATAAAGCCGAACCCCAGCACGTTGCAGCCTTCGTTAATTGCCGTCACGCCCTCTTCCACCGAACGCATGCCGTATTTGGCTTTGTAGCCGTATTTGGTTTGCGCGGTAATCGCGCCGGCGCCGCCGCTGCCGCAAAAAGAGATGCCCAGCTGCGCGTTTTCCGCTTTCATGACGTCGCCCAGCTTCATATCCGCCGCCACGCCGGGGATAACCACCGCTTTTCCGCCTGCGTTTTCAACGCCCTGGCCGACTTTTTGCCCTTTTCCCAAACGATCGCCGATCACTACGGTAATTTGACCCATGGTATATTCTCCTGATTGAAATCGATGCGTTAACCGCTATGCGTTATTATCTTTCGCCACTTCGAAGTGCACTGAAAGCAAATAGGCTTCTTCGATAGGCAATGTGCCAAACTGATCCACCACGCGCTCCGCCATTTGCATGGACTCGGCGGAAATTTCGTCGAACAGTGATTTATCCACCTCCGGCAACGGCTCACCGGTTATTGAGCGCAGCACCATGGCGCGAATATGCGACTCCAGCATCTGTTGCTGCACCGCATTGGTATAAATATTCTCAGCATTCAGCATCGCGGTAATATCCGCCAGCACCCGAGCGGTGATCTCACCGGCTTCGCTGATATCGGATTGTTCAATTTCTTTTATCGAAGCAGATCCATCATTCACTTTTCAGTACCCCTAGATCCCACATTAATCAGTAAGCCGTAAAGCGCATCACCTGAATAACCCGCTTTCTGTGATGTCTTTACCCTACCCCCGGTAAGATTTTCTGTGGAGACCGGTTTTTTCCAGTTCGAAGTGGAAATCGAATGACGCGCGGAGATCCATTTCGCAAAACGGCGCTAAGGCGAAAAAGTAAATGAGATAACAATTACATAACCCGGCTAACGGTTTTTTTTGCCTCGATTGACGATAAAAGCCTTCGTGATCGGGATCTCTTTCTTTTCTCGCCCCAACCGCCTACTATCAATGGGACAAATCGACATTACCCACACCCCCGCTCCTCTGGCGCGGGGGTGTTGCTTTGTGTTGTTTTTCCGAATTTATGGGTGCACAGACTGGCGCCCTTTGATTTGACTGGAGAGTGGAATGACCAAACCCATCATTACTATTAATGAGCTGGATGCGGAACGCCTGGATGCGCTATTGGAACAACCGGCCTTTGCCAACACCGACGTCGCCGCCGCGCTGAACGACGAGTTGGATCGCGCGGAAATCCTGCCGCCGGAGAAAATGCCGGCCAACGTGGTGACCATGAACAGCCGCGTGCGTTTTCGCGATCTGCACACCGATGAAGAGCACGTGCGCACGCTGGTTTACCCGGCCTCGCTGAAAGACAGCCACGATCAGCTGTCGGTGATGGCGCCGCTGGGCGCAGCGCTGCTCGGCATGCACGTCGGCAAGCAGATCTCCTGGCAATTGCCGAACGGTGAAGAAGCGCGGATTGAAGTGCTGGAATTGCTGTACCAGCCGGAAGCGGCGGGCGAATACCACCGTTAAGCGGTTCTCAGGGCGGCATCCGGCCGCCCTTTCTGTTTCAGAGGCAGATAGCGATCAGCACGGCGATCAGCAGCAGCACATAGATTTTGGCATGCAGCGCATCGCTCACCTTCGGCAAACAGCGCCTGGCAAACACGATCCCCGCAATCCCCGCCACCACCAGCAGCCCCAGAATGTTCAGATTGACGTAGCCCAGATACTGCGGCCCGCTCATCTCGCGCCACCCCAACACGATATACATCAGCGCCCCGATCACCGCCACCGGGATCGACAGCGGGTTGGCGGCGCTGACGCAATACTTCATGTCATAGCCATGGCGGCGCAGCAGCGGCACGGTCATCACGCTGCCGCCCACCCCCAGCAGTGTGGCGATGCCGCCGATCAGCGGCCCGCCGCCCCACAGCGTGGCAGGGGAAAGTTCAGCGCGCGCCGGTTTGGTCAGGAACCCCCGGCGGAACAGACAGTCGGCGATGGTCACCGCCATATAGGCCACGAACAGCACGCGGATCACGCCGTCCGCCAGCAGCGAGGAGGCAAACGCGCCCAGCGCCGCGCCGATGCCGATGAAAAAGATCAGCGGCACGATGGTTTCCCGCAGCAGGTTGCCGCTGCGCCAGTTGGTCAGGGTGGCGTACCCCGCGTTGAGGATCATCACCGCCGTCGAGGTCGCCACCGCAATATGCATCGCCTGGCCGGGCTGCTCGCCTGAGGCGGAGATCAAATGGTAAACGAAAGGTACCACCACAAAGCCGCCGCCGAAGCCAAACAGAATGGTGGTGATGCCGGTCAGAAAACCGGCACCCAGAACGATTAACATTTCAATCATGGCCGTGCGCCCGCACGAAGTCGTCGAACCCGGCGCAGAACTGCCCCGCCAGCGGGTGGAAACGATCGCCGACAAACAGCCCCAGATACTGCTCGCGCACGGCGTCGTGATCCACCAGCTCAATGCCCGCCTGTTCCGCCTGCGCCAGCGTCTGCGCATCCGGGAAGCCCCAATAGCGCGAATCGCCCTGCTTTTCCGCCGCTATCGCTTCGCTCCGTTCCGCCCGCATCAGCTGGCGCGCCAGGAAGGTGCCGCTCTGCACGCCCAGCAACATCATGTTTTCCAGGAACGACAGGTCGTGGCGCAGCTCGGCGGGCAGGCGGGCGAGCACCGGGCCGGCATCCCAATGTTCGTCCATTTCATGCAGCGTCACCGCACAGTCCTTGTCACCGTTCATCATCGCGCGGAACAACGTCATCACCCCGCGATAGCGCGGCAAGTCACCCGGATGCAGGTTCCACAGCAGCTTGCCGCGCCGGCTGAAGGCGCGCACATAGTCGGCGGAAAATTTCTGATAACAGCGCAAAGAAATCACCCCGTCCATATGACCCAGGCTGCTGATAAACGCGGCGTCATTGATGTCGAGAACGCGATGCGCTTTGACCCCGGCGGCGGCCAGGAACAGTGCCGGCGGCTGATAGGCGCCCTCACAGGCGGCGGCGTTGCGGCCAACGAACGGGAACACGAAATCGTTCAGCACCTCGCGCTCATACAGCCCCAGGCGGCGAACCGCCGGCTCCTGGGCGCGGCCGCCGCTTTTCGCCAGGGGGAAATACACCGTAAAAGCACACTCGCCTTTCAGGGCGGCGATCAGATCCTGACATACCAGCCAGGAGAAAATGTCGTTGCCGACAAAGAGCGCTACGTTTTTCATGCTTCAGCCTTCTTTGCGTTGAAAATAGGGTTGTTAAACACGATTTTGCTGATATCTCGCGTGATGGATTCCATCGCCGAGGTGTAAAAAAGGTCGCCCTTGGCGGGCGCGCCGAGCGAGTAGAGATGCTGCTCGCGGCCGCGGCGATCGGCGATTTTCAGCGTGTGCGGGTTGCACTTCACGCCGCCGAACAGGTTCTCCTGCACCACCCCGTCTTGCAGCAGTTGATGGCTCAGGCGGTTGGGCGGCAGTTGATAAGAAGGCGTGGTGCAGTTGAACAGATACTGCGCATGCACCCGCGTCTCATGGCAACGAAGGATAAATCCGTCCGCCCCCTTGCTGATATCCGCCAGGCCACCGCAGGCGCGCAGGCGTTGGCTCTCCAACGCCGCCACGATCTTATAGGCGTTCTTGATCGGCATGGCGTGCCGATTGCGCATCCAGGAGGAGTTGTAAAAGCGCATGAAGATCTGCCGGTTGTTGGCATCCATTTTGACCCAGGCGGCGCACACCGTCGGATGGATCGCCGCCAGGTAGCTGCAGATGTGCTCACGGGCAAAGCGCGCCCGGTCGAGGCTGTCCGCCAGATCGCGGTAGCAATCGCGCCTTTCCCTCAGCGCCGAGAGTACCGTCAACCGTTCCGGCCCCGGATAGTGACGCGCCAGCGCGGCATTGATCGCATGCACCAGCTGATGCGCATCAATAAAATCGTTACCGGCGACAAAGCGCCGCAGCCCCTCAACAAACGCCTCCGGCGGCGGACGCATCAACGCCGGTTGCACGCTGGGGAACAGGCCCGAACGCGACAGGGCGCAGATATCGGTGGCCCCCAGGCGCTCCATCAGTTCAACGATGGCGTCGATCGCCGTCAGGCTGCAGCCGATCACGCCGATGGTTGAGTAAGGGTTGATCGGCGGCAGATCCCGGTGGGCCTGATAAGCGATCACCCCGTCCACCGGATAGAGACATTCCGGCGGGTTATGCCCAGAACATAGCACCAGCGCGTTCATCTGTTCGGCGGCGCCGCAGGCGGTGGTCAGCCGATAGCCTGCCTCGTGCGGCGCAATGGCATTCACTTCGGCGGTCACGAAATTCAGCGCCACGTTGCTGTCCGCCGCCATATACATCGTCATGTCGCGAATAAAATCGAGATATTCCCGATACAGCCAACGCGGCGGATAACGATCCTGGCAAAACTGCGGGAAATGCATGGCGATCCAATCGACGAAGTGCGCGTCGTCGAAAATATCCGCCGACATATTTTCCGGCGTCATATTTAATATATGGCTGTCAAAATCGCTGCTGTATGCCATACCGCCCTTGAAGCCCTGCTTGTCGAACACCGTCAGGGAAAGCGGCCTTTTGCAATGATTAACCGACTTATTTTTTATAAAGTTATACGCAAAAGAGATGCCGGCGGCTCCGCCGCCAATCACACCGAACTTATACATGAAATATCACCTTATAGTCATTGAACTGCGCTAAGAACTATTGCTTCAGGTGTTGGAATAAAATGACGATTTATTCCTTATTAACTTCTTGTATTGCGAGAACGAAAACCTTCTTCTCACCCCGGTGTGAAAACTTGCGCGAGCTTTATGGCCGATAAAATAACGGCGCCCCGGACAAGCGTTATTTTTCTGCCCCGATAGTAGGGCGACCTCCGCTGGCTTGCTTTATATGAAAGGCCAACTATCATTGCGTTTCGGCCAACCTGCCGCCAAAGGGGACACATGCGCAACGTCCGCATTGATGACATCGACCACGTAGCACGCGCAGTGATCGCCATCGGCACCGATTATCCGCCGGGGCATTTGCTGCCGATGCA
Source organism: Serratia sp. TSA_130.1 (assembly GCF_052691795.1). Classification (NCBI taxonomy): domain Bacteria; kingdom Pseudomonadati; phylum Pseudomonadota; class Gammaproteobacteria; order Enterobacterales; family Yersiniaceae; genus Serratia; species Serratia sp. TSA_130.1. The sequence goes on along the minus strand of NZ_JBQZFS010000005.1, from coordinate 47,334 downwards.
CAGCCACCGGCGCGCGCAGTTGCTGTACGGCGCCACCGGCGTCATGCACGTTTTCACGCAGCAAGGCAATTGGATCGTCCCGCCGCAGCACGCGGTGTGGCTGCCGCCGCAGATGCCGCACGCGGTGAGGATGGTCGGCGTCACTACCCGCAGTCTGTACCTCGAACCGGGCGCGTTGCCCGCCGAACAGCCTCAGGTTTGCCAGGTGGTTAGCGTCACCCCGCTGATGCGCCAACTGTTGATGGCGGCGGTGGACATGCCGCTGGAGTATGAGCGGGAGGGACGCGACGGGGCGCTGGCGACGCTGCTGCTGCACGAGCTGGCCCGGCTGCAACCCTTGCCGTTGCACATCCCGCTGCCCGCCGATCCCCGGCTGGGCGAGCTGTGCCGCGCCTTTTTGCAGCACCCCGACGCCCACGACTCCGCGCAGCAATGGGCCCCTCGTCTGTACATGAGCATTCGCACCTTCAGCCGCTTCTTTCGCGCGCAGACCGGCCTACCTTTTTCGCAATGGCGTCAGCGCGCCTGCGTGGTGCTGGCGTTGGCGCTGCTGGCCGAAGGGCGCAGCGTGACGCAGGTGGCCATGGAGATGGGATATGACAGCAGCGCGGCGTTTTCAACCATGTTTCGCCGCGTGCTGGGGCAGGCGCCCTCCTCCTATCTGACGGAAGACGGGCGCGACGGTTGACGGGTTAGCGGAATTTCTTGTGGTTGGCGTCGCGGGTCTGCTTGAAGCCCTGCGCCAGCTGCTTGGCTTCGGCGACTTTGCCCTGATTGGCCAGCGCCAGCGCCTGATCGATCTGGCCGATCAGGGTATCCAACCCGCTGCGGAAATCTTTCATCTCCGGGCTGTCGGCGGCTTTGCTCTCCAGTTTCGGCGGAGTACCCTGCTTGGCATCCTGCGCGGCGGCGCGCATGTTCTGCAGGCTCTGTTTGAGGGTGGCGGCGGAGTCGGTATTCAGCACCGTTTTGTAGTTTTCCGCCAGGGTGTCCATATCGTCGCCCAGATCGGCGGCGGCCGCCAGCGAACTGGCCGCCAGCAGCGTCAACGCCGCCAGCGCTTTCAGGGTATTCTGCATGTTTGCTCACCTTCCAGTTATTGTTTTAGTTAACCCACCGCTACCATAGGCAAGGCCGGGCAAAATCGAAACCGGAGATTTGTAAGCAAGGTTGAGGCGGTATAACGCGCGGCCGGCGGGCGCCGACCGCACAGAGGATCACTGGCCGGCGATCTTCATTTCCGGCAGCAGCACCGAACCGCACTGGATATTGCTGCGGGTTTCGATATCGCTGCCGACGCTGACGATGTTGCGCAGCATGTCTTTCAGGTTGCCGGCGATGGTGATCTCGCTGACCGGATACTGGATCTCGCCATTTTCCACCCAAAAACCGGCGGCGCCGCGAGAATAATCGCCGGTGACGCCGCTGACGCCCTGGCCCATCAATTCGGTGACCACCAGGCCGGTGCCAAGCTGTTTCAGCATGCCGGCGAAGTCTGCGCCCTGCCCGGCAATGCGCCAGTTATGGATGCCGCCGGCATGGCCGGTGCTGTGCAGGCCCAGCTTGCGCGCCGAGTAGCTGGTCATCAGCCAGGTTTGCAGCACGCCATCCTTGACGATATCGCGCCGTTGGGTGCGCACGCCCTCGCTGTCGAACGGCGTTGACGCCAGCCCTTTCAGCAGATGCGGGTGTTCCTCGACGGTCAGCCACGACGGCAGGATCTGCTTGCCGAGCGCGTCCAGCAGGAAAGTGGATTTGCGGTAGACGCTGCTGCCGCTGATGGCCCCCACCAGATGGCCGAACAGCCCGGTGGCCACTTCGGAGGCGAACAGCACCGGCGCCTTCATGGTCGACAGTTTACGCGGCGCGAGACGCGCCAGCGTGCGGCGGGCGCACTCCTGCCCCACCCACTCGGGGCTGTGCAGATCGCCCATCGCACGGCCGATGGTGTAAGCGTAATCCCGCTCCATGTCACCGTCCTGCTCCGCAATGACGCAGCTGGACAGCGAGTGACGGCTGGAACAGTAGCTTTGCAGCATGCCGTGGCTGTTGCCGAACACCTTGATGCCGTAGTGGCTGTTGAAGCTGCCGCCTTCGGTGTTGGTAATGCGTTTGTCCGCCGCCAGCGAAGCCTGCTCGGCGCGCGCCGCCAGCTCGATGCCGCGCTCGGCGTCCAGCTCGGTCGGGTGGAACAGATCGAGATCCGGCGCCTCAAACGCCAACAAATCTTTCTCCGCCGGGCCGGCGCAGGGATCTTCAGAGGTGTAACGCGCGATGTCCAGCGCCGCCTGTACGGTGCGGGCGATGGCATCCGGGCTGAGATCGGTGGAAGAGGCGCTGCCTTTACGCTGACGGTGATACACGGTGATGCCCAGCGCGCCATCGCTATTGAACTCGACGTTTTCCACCTCGCCGAAGCGGGTGCTGACGCTGATACCGGTCGATTTGGTGACCGCGACTTCCGCCGCGTCGGAACCGGCGCGTGCCAGCTCCAGAGCCTGAGAAACGGCCTGTTCCAGCGCCTTGCGCTGTTCTGCAACTTGAGTGACTACTTTCATCAATCTGCCATAATTAATCAGAAAATCGTTGAGAAAAGTGCCGGAGCGGCGTAGTTGTGCACGCGGGGCGGCGCGCAAAAATCCTGAGATCTCTGCCGTTGAGTCTAACAGGAACCGCGTTGAATTTCGCATAAAGCCGGCAACCTGTTAGGATTAGCCTCTTTTTAACGGAGCCTACCATGAACAAACAGCCTGAAGACTGGCTCGACGATGTCCCGGAGAATGAAAACGAGGACGATGACGAGATTATCTGGGTCAGTAAAAGTGAAATTAAACGTGATGCCGAAGCGCTGAAAGACCTGGGGGCCGAAATGGTCGATCTGGGCAAAAACGCGCTGGATCGCATTCCGTTGGACGAAGATTTGCGCGCCGCCATCGAGCTGGCGCAGAAGATCAAGAAAGAAGGCCGTCGCCGTCAGCTGCAGCTGATCGGCAAGATGCTGCGCGCCCGCGATATCGAGCCGATCCAGACCGCGCTCGACAAGCTGAAAAACCGCCACAACCAACAGGTTTCGCTGTTCCATAAGCTGGAAGCGCTGCGCGACCGCCTGGTGGAAGAAGGCGATGACGTCATTCCGTCGATTCTGGATCTGTATCCGGCCGCCGATCGTCAACAGCTGCGTTCACTGGTGCGCAATGCGCAGAAAGAGAAGGCCGCCAACAAGCCGCCTAAGGCTTACCGCCAGATCTTCCAATACCTGCGCGAGCTGGCCGAAGCGGCTGACTAAACGCCGCCGCCATCCCGGGATGAACCCGTTTCATCCCCGGTGATGCGCCGGTTCACCGCTGCTTTCGCGGATATTGAAACGCAGGCTGCCTTCCAGCTCTTCTTCCGCTTCTTCAAACAGCAGAATGATCGCGCCAAAACGACGTTTACTGCGGGCATTGAGGTGGGTGAACTCGATTTCCACCGGCAGACCGATATCGCCGGTCACCACGTCCCACAGCGCGTCGAGGTTGGCGCCAAACCCCTCGTCCAGAGCAAACTTATGCGCGAAATCGCGGTAGAAGGCCGGCACATCCTGGATCTGCTCAAAATCAAACTCTACTTTTGCCATCAAACTCACTCCACACGAATGAAGTTTTTGTAATGGTCACGCGAGACGAAGATCAGACCGTCGCTCGAATACAGCAGGCGATCGGCGCCGCGCCGGCCACACTGGTAATTGATGTCCGCTTCACGCCAGACCCGGCCGCCGGCGCTCGGCAGTTGCCCTTCACGGTTAGAAAATCGATCGCCGCCAATCGCCTTGCCCGGCAATACCGAACAGAGGTTGCCTGAACGCGGGTCCCAGCCCTGCTCGCGCGCCTGCTTCTTGGTGATGTAATAATCCGGCAGCCGCTGATGCTGCTGCAGGTAACTCACCACCGTTTGCTGCTGCGTGAGCCGATCGATGCTCTGTTGCTGCCCCGCCGGCGCTTGCACCACCGTCGCATTGCCGCCGATCGCACGGTGCTCGTTGCCGCGCAACGCGCTGAAGACGGCGATGACCACGGCGATGACAATCGCCAACAGAATCCGCTTGTTCATGACATTCCCTGAAATTATGCCGCCGGAGGCGCCGCAGCTCCCCCAGGCTAGTTAGGTATATAGTCGACCTGGATGAAACTAAGATGACCGACACGTTGCGTTTTCGCGGCGGTGAGGGTTTCATCCATTCATGTCAATGATGCCACTTTCCAGCCGTTCTGGCACTCGGAGTCTCTCTGAAAACGAGCCGCCTGCTCTGAGACGGCCCGCCGAACAACGACTGCTTACAGTATAGTCAGGGAAGGCGCCGCACAGCGCGGCGCAACAGGAGGGAACGCATCAATCGATCAAGGCGTGGCGATAGCGGTGCAGCATGTCGGCCAGGCGTTTCACCGGCCCGGTGACGCTGAGCGGCGCCTGATTGTCGACCAGCTTCTGTTGGTACTCGTTCATTTCGCCCAGCAAGCGATCGTAGTAGTAGGCGCGCTTGACGTCGTTCTTGGCGGAGACCACCCGATCGGCGGTGCTGCGGATCTGGCGGTGGAAGGCCGACAGCTCTTCGCTGGCCGGAATTTCCGCTCGCTGCATGCGCTGGTGGGCGATGATCAGGTTCAGCGCCAGACGATACTTGGCGATGTCGTTCGGGAACATCATCAGCAGCTGATTAAGCTGCTGATACAGCGCGGGCAGGTGGTTTTGCCGACGGCGCGCCGCCTTGGTGGTCAGCGCCGACACCGCGCTGCTGACGAACTGGTTGAGCAACGTGCGGCCGGTGCGTTCGCGCGAATTATCGCGGATCAGCAGCAGCACCATCAGCCCGACGCAGCTGCCGAGGAACTGGCCCAGCGCCCCGTCAAGAAACTGGGTCACGTTGAACTCCATCGGGTTGCTCAGCACCAGAATGTTGATGGTCCCCGCCAACAGCCCCAGCGAACCGAGCCGCCGCTTCTGCACCTCGATGCCGATGAAAAACGCCAGCAGGCCGAGGCTGAGACACAGCAGCAAAATGCTCTGCTGGGTCGCCGGCAGGATCACCATGAAGAACAGAGAACCGACCGGGATTGCCGCCAGCATGCCCAGCACGAAATCCATCGCCACCATGCGCGGCGCCGGGGTGCGCATCGCCAGCGAGGTGATCACCGCAATGATCACCATAAAACCGCTGCCGGACGTCCAGCCGGTCCACAGCCACAGCAGGCAGCCGAAGGCCGTCGCCACAAAGGTGCGCAGACCGTTGATCATCGCGTGATGCCCTTCCGCCGAGGTCGGCTTGACCACGGTTTCGTTGCTCAAGACGCCCTCTTCCACCGCGCTGATGCTGCAGTTGGTGTGCACGCCTTTCGACAGCAGCAGGTAGCGCGTCGCCGCGCCGACCCAGCCGGTGATGGTCGGCAGCGTTTCCTCGGAGCGATGCGTGGTCAGCACCTGACGCAACAGCTTCATGCGCTTGTGGATCTCCTGCGGGGTCTCCGCCGGAACCATCAGCTGTTCCCGCAAACTTTCTTTCAGCGCCTGCGGGTGATTCAACAAGATCAGATAGGTTTCACAGGCCTGGGTGATCAGCGTCAGCGACAGGGTATGCAGCGCTTTCACCCGTCGGTTGACCTTCTGCCAGCGCGAGGATTCCATCATCAGGTTGTTGCGCATGCCGTCCAGCGCCGTGGTGCTCTTCACCAGATTGCTCCAGGCGCGGTCGATGTCCTCTTTATCGGCATGGCTGATGCACATCTGCATCAGGCGGTATTGATCCACCAGCAGCTTATCCACCGCCCGATCGATGTCCTGCTTGATCGAACGCGGCGAAAACAGCAGATCGGCCAACACGGCGCTGACGATCCCCAGCACGATCTCGCTGCAACGCTCGATGGCGAACTGCGGCGCTTCCAGCAGGTGGGCCTCGCTGGTGGCGACCGTCACGATGATGATCAGCGCGGTATAGCCGGCCAGCCCCCAGGCGTAGGAGTTCTCCACCTTGATAAGCGAAGAGAGCCAGGTGCAGAAACCGGCCCACATGCAGCACAGCATCAGCATCACTACCGGCGCGCGGGCGGTGGTGATGATGATGAGCAGGCCGACGAAGCAGCCGATAAAGGTGCCGATGATGCGCAGCCAGCCGCGATGGCGAATGGCGCCGGAGAAGGGTTCACCGCCGGCGGCAAAGGCCGGGCCGGCGGCGACGATGGCGGCGGTCATCGCCGACCAGCGCGGGGTTTCCAGATTAAGATGGAAGCCGACGAACAGCGCAAACACAATCGCGAAGCTGAGTTTGAAGGCAAATCTCAGCCGGATAAAGGTTGGGCTGCTCATTAGCCGAACTCACGCAGCCGGTGCATCAGGCGCACAAAAGGCGAGCCGCTGTCGGCATTGCGATCGTTCTTGCCGACGATCACCACGGTGGCGGTGGTGCCGGCCGGGTACGGATGCTGTTGGTCCTTGGCGTCCAGCAGGATCTTCACCGGCACGCGCTGCGCCAGGCGCACCCACTCCAGGTTGCTGTCGATCGAGGCCAACCCTTTGTTGTTCACCGTGCTGCTGCTGTTGTTCACCGCCGCCGCCACGCTATCGACGGTGCCGTGCATGATGCGGTTGCTGCCGAGCGGGGTAATCTCCGCGCGATCGCCCTTATTCAGGCCGTTCAGCTTGGTCTCTTCCAGGTACGCCAGGATGTAGAAGGAATCTTTCTTCACCAGCGCCACCGCGACCGACCCGCGGGTGATGTATTCACCGGCGTGTACGTTGAGGTTGGTGATCCAGCCATCGGCCGGGGCGCGCACCGTGGTGCGCTCCAGATCCAACTGCGCCAGCTCGCGAGCCGCAATGGCCTTCGCCAGCTGGTGCTGCACGGTCTGCAGCGAGTTGTTCGACTGGTCAATCTCTTCCTGCGACATCGCCTGTACGCCCAACTTCACGCGGCGGCCGGCCTCACGCCGTTTTTCCGCCGCCAGCGTCTGATAGTAGGCGACGTCGGCGCCGGCTTCCGCCAAGGCCTGCTCATAACGCGGCCGATCGACCACGAACAGCACCTGGCCTTTCTTGACCAGTTGGTTGTCCACCACCGGCACGTCGGTCAGCAGGCCGCTGACGTCCGGCGCGATCGCCACCACGTCGGCGGTAAACTTGGCGTCACGCGTCCACGGCGACTCGGTGTAGAACACCCAGGCCTTGAATACCGCGGCAATGCCCAGCAGCACAAGAATCAAAGTGATCGCGATTCGGGTTATTTTTATCGAAAAATTTTTCACAGCGACCTCAAACAAAAAGACACGAAATCAGATAAAACAAGCAGCAATACAGCGCGGTATTAAACAGCGCCGGATGCCAGACAAAATCGTAAATCCCCGTCGGCTGCAGCAGGCGGCGCAAGAGAAAAAACAGCGCCAGCGACACCAGCAGCTCGAAAAACACCGGCGGAAACGACAGTCCGAAGATGACCATAACCGGAAGCAAACTCATCACTTTTTCCTTATTGTTCACTGCGCCGGGGAAAGACAGGTCTCGCCATTCACATTCTCTTTACATTTTAGCGTGCGCGCGCCACAAATCTTGACCAGGCAGCTTGTCCAGGTCACGAACCCGAAAAAAGGTTAAACTTTGGGGCAGACATCCACGACAGGGATTGCGAGGGTGCCGGAGGAGCGGCAGGATGACGTCGCCGCTCGCTCTCGCACGTTGGTGAGGTCTATTCACCCGACCACGTTATATTAGCCTGCTTACTATCAAGGCATCAACAATCTGTGATCTAAATCACTTTTAAGCCAGAGTGAATAATGGAAAGATTAAAACGCATGTCGGTATTCGCCAAAGTGGTTGAGTTCGGGTCGTTTACCGCGGCCGCGCGCCAACTCGACATGAGCGTTTCATCGATCAGCCAAACCGTCTCGAAACTGGAAAATGAGCTGCAGGTCAAGCTGTTGAACCGCAGCACGCGCAGCATCGGCCTAACCGAGGCCGGCAAGATTTACTATCAGGGCTGCCGACGCATGCTGCAGGAAGTCAGCGAAGTGCATGAGCAGCTGTACGCGTTTAACAATACGCCCGCCGGCACGCTGCGCATCGGCAGCTCGTCCACCATGGCGCAAAACGTGCTGGCGAACATGACCGCCGAGATGATGAAAGAGTACCCGGGTCTGACGGTCAACCTGGTGACCGGTATACCGGCGCCGGATCTGATCACCGACGGTCTGGATCTGGTGATCCGCACCGGCGCGCTGCAAGACTCGAGTCTGTTCTCGCGCCGCCTGGGGCAGATGCCGATGGTGGTGTGCGCCGCCAAAAGCTACCTGAGCCAGCACGGCACGCCGCAGAAGCCGAGCGACATGGTCAACTTTTCCTGGCTGGAGTACAGCGTGCGGCCCGACAGCGAATTCGAACTGATGTCGCCGGAAGGCATCACCACGCGCATTTCCCCGCAGGGGCGCTTCGTCACCAACGACTCCTCCACCATGATCCGTTGGCTGAAAAACGGCGCCGGCATCGCCTACGCCCCGCTGATGTGGGTGATCGAAGAGATCAAACGCGGCGAGATCGAGATCCTGTTCAAAAGCTACCATTCGGATCCGCGGCCGATCTACGCGCTCTATACCGAGAAGGACAAACTGCCGCTGAAGGTACAGGTGTGCATCAACTATTTAACCGACTATTTCGAACGCGTAGCGGCGGTCTATCAGGGTTATCGCTGAGCAGCGCTTAAATAGCGGCGCGCCAGCGCGGCCAGCAGCATCAGCGCCAACATGCCGATGCCCCACAGCAGCCAGACGGCGTAGCCCGCCCAGGCCAGCAGCAGAGGAAAATAGCTCGCCAGCCCGCTGCCCAGCTGTTTCAGCCACGGCAGCCAAGTGTCCAACACCGTCTGCGGCACCAGGCTCAGCGCACCGTTCACCGGCAACGTTGCGTTTCCGGCCGCCTCCGCCAACGTCGGCAGCCAGGTCAGCAGGCCGGATACGCCCCAGGCCAGCAACGTCCACAGCGCCATGGTGCCGAGCAGCAGCGCGACCGTCCAGCCGCCCCGATTCACGGCACACCGCCGCCGCACTGCGGACAAAAGCGGCTGCCCGGCGGCAACGGCGCGGCGCACTGTCCGCAGGTGGCGCTCACCGCAGCAAACGGCTGGCCGCAGCGGTGACAATAACGCGCGCCCGGCTTATTCACGGCCCGGCATTCCGGGCACTGCGGCCCCTGTTCGCCATGCTGGCTATAGCGGTTGCCATGGTGGCCACCGCCGTGGCCCGCGCGCCGATGACCGCCGTTAATACCGCCTTGCCCCAACAACCTTTTCAGTAAGCTCATCCCGCCTCTCCTCTGTGCATTCACGCTGAAGCTCACTGTAAACCCTGGAGTAAACTCCAGGGTAAAGCCCGGCGATGAGGATTTACGTTTCATTACATCGTAATAATGGCAAGGCTTTGATGCCGTTAACAAAAGCATCATCGGCATTATCCCACGCCGCTGCGCTGCGTTATGCTGCGGGCACCTCTCCCTGCATCAGGAATAACCATGAAAAAAATCATACTGGACTGTGACCCGGGGCATGACGACGCCATCGCCCTGCTGCTGGCCTGGGGCAATCCGCAGATCGACCTGCTGGCGGTCACCACCGTGGTGGGTAACCAAACGCTGGACAAAGTGACGCGCAACGCCCTCGCGGTGGCGCGCATCGCCAATATCACCGGCGTGCCCTTCGCCGCCGGCTGCCCGCGCCCGCTGGTGCGCAATATCGAAGTGGCACCCGACATTCACGGCGACTCCGGCCTCGATGGCCCGGTGCTGCCGGAGCCTCACCTGCAGCTGGACTCGCGCCACGCGGTGGATCTGATCATCGATACCGTGATGGCCCACCCGCCCGGCAGCGTGACGCTGGTGCCGACCGGCGGCCTGACCAATATCGCCATGGCGGTGCGTAAAGAGCCGCGCATTGCCGAGCGGGTCAAGGAAGTGGTGCTGATGGGCGGCGGCTATCATGTGGGCAACTGGAGCGCGGTGGCGGAGTTCAATATCAAAATCGATCCCGAGGCGGCGCACATCGTGTTCAATGAAAAATGGCCGCTGACCATGGTCGGGCTGGATCTCACCCACCAGGCGCTGGCCACGCCGGCAGTCTGCGAACGCATCGCCACCCTCGGCACCCGGCCGGCCACCTTCGTCGGCGAACTGCTGGCATTCTTTGGCCGTATGTACCAACAGGCGCAGGGCTTCAGCGCCCCGCCGGTGCACGATCCTTGCGCAGTGGCCTATGTGATCGATCCGAGCGTTATGTCGGTGCGCAAAGTGCCGGTGGATATCGAGCTGACCGGCACCCTGACGTTGGGCATGACGGTCGCGGACTTCCGCGCGCCGCCGCCGCCGGACTGCCACACCCAGGTCGCGGTCAAACTGGATCAGGATAAATTCTGGGATCTGGTGGTGGATGCGCTGGAGCGGATCGGCGACGTGGAGTAAGCGCACAAGAGACGAGATTAACGCGCTTGGGCAGGCGCGTTAGTCTGTATTCTGCCGCGGCAACGGGGAGGCTCAAGTCATAACCGCTTTTATTTCCAATGCAGCAGAACAATCCTAATAATAAATTATTTCATGAAAATTTAAAAAAACAGATAAAGACAGGAAGAATCTTAATAAAATTAAAACCATGAAAATCACATTGAATTTAAAAATCAGCAATGGAAAACGATGAAGTAAATCTCCACCGTCACGCCGCCATTGACGGCATCAATTAAACAAGCAGATACCTCTTTTATTCTTCACACTGCCTGCCAATCTAGGCCGTTGCCGGGATACCCCACGATATCCACACACGCAAGAACCACAAACAACCCATTGATTTTAATTAATAAAAACAACATTAAGATTAAAAATTGACTGAATCACAATAGATTTGAGAAAATAGCGCGTCTGTTTTTGCAAACAACAAAAATGCCTTTTGCGAGTGAAAAATACGGCTTAACCTTTCTTTGGGCAAACAGCCTCGCGCATTCTCAGGGCAAATATTATTTATCGCTTTACCATAAAGACGGTTTAAATTTCCCGTGAGACATTTTCGATTTCAACATTACACGCATTTCAACACCAGGATAAAGGATAGGGAATAATCAAAGCATGCATTTAATAAACGCTATCAGGCCTTGGCAGGTTAACCATGGCCGATAAATCTCCCGCTAACGCAGCGACCATCGCCGTGCTGCCCCTGCTGCTGATCTGGATGGCGGCGGTCCTGCCGGTCTATCATCCCAACATGGGCGGCGACGGTCTGGCGCTGCCGCAAAACATTCTGGCCTGGGGCGTCATGGCGCTCACTACGCTGATCGTGACGTTTACCGTTTGCCTGGGTCGCATCCACCTTTCGCTCACGCCCACCGCGCGCCTGTTGCTGCTCGGCATCGCCGTGCTGGCGCTGCCGTTGCTGTATACCCGCCCCGAATGGCGCGAAGACGCCCTGTGGCGCTGCGCCGGTTTGCTCGGCGGTTGGTTGTTCTATGTCGCCTGCCTGCAGCTGCGCGTCACCGCACGGCAGCGCGAGCTGCTGCTGTTCGGCCTGTTGTTTGCCGTCGGCATTCAGGCGTTGTTGGCGGCTTTACAGCTGTTCGCCCCCGCGCTGGCCTGGGTATCCCCTAACGGCGGCCGGGTCTACGGCGTCTTTCAGCAGCCGAACGTGCTGGGCAGCTTTATCGCCACCGGGCTGGCTTTGGCGCTCTGGCTGCTGCTGGCTCCCTTCTCTGCGCCGACACGGCGGCAAATCCCGCTGCTCGCGCTGCTGGCCGCTTTCTCCGCCCTGCTGGTGCTGATCCAGTCGCGCGCCGCCTGGTTGGGGGCCGCATTGGCGGCGGCGCTGCTGCTGTGGCGCTTTGCCCGCCAACGCCCGGCCGCAAGCCGCTGGGCCGGCGGCGCGCTGCTGCTGGGCGCCGCGATCGGTCTGACGGTGCTGTTCACCGGTTTTGGTCTGGATGGCCGCGCTGGCCTGATCGGACGGGAGCTTTCCAACAGCGCGCGCCTGACCATGCTGCACGACGTCGGCGCCATGATCCTGGCCAAGCCGCTGCTGGGCTGGGGCTACGGCGGCTTTGAATACAGCTTCGCGCACTTCCGCCTGCAGACAATGCCCTGGAGAGAAGTGCTGGAAGTCGCCGGGCATCCGCACAATGAAATCCTGCTGTGGTGGGTCGAGGGCGGCCTGACGGCGCTGGCGGGTATCGCTATCGTCCTTGCCGCCGGCGTACGGCTGCTGAAAAGCGCCTGGCAACGGGATCGAGAACAGCAGAACGGTGCGCGCGTCGGCCTGTTCCTGGTGCTGCTGCCGATGCTGATACACACTCAGCTGGAATACCCTTTCTATCTGTCTGCGCCGCACTGGCTGGCGTTTCTGCTGCTGCTGGCGCTGCTGGACGGCCAAACCGGCGAGCCCCGCCCGCTGCCGTTCGCCAAAGCCCTGAGCCTGCCGGTGGCGCTTGCGGCGCTCGGCGTGCTGGTGATGGCGGCCTTCGCCTGGCAAGGGCGCATGGCGCTCACTCAGTCGGAGCGCACTATGCTGGCCAACATCGACAGCATCGAGCAGATGCCGCCGCCGGCCGCCTGGATCTACCGGGAGCGCAAAACCTTCGACGAGCAATCTCACGCGCTGCTGGTCTATAACCAAACGCGCGATGATGCCCTGTTGACCGGCTATCGGCAGTGGGCCAATGCCTATCTGCAGCACCGCATCGACGCCAACGTCTACGCCACGCTGATCATGATCTTGCGCTATCAGGGGGATCAGGCACAAGCCGATGCTCGCCAGCGGGAAGCCGCTTTTCTGTTTGCGCGGGATGCGCGGTTCAGGTAGGGACAACGAGGTGAGAGCGATGCTTCGCCGCTCTCACCTGCGTCATTTTATGTCGCAAAATTAACGCGGCAAAATCGCGCACTCTTTATCCAGCAGCGATTCTACCGAAGCGCGGTTGCCGACGTCCCAGCCGCGCTTCGAGGCCAGCAAAATAAACCCCCGTTGGCCGCCAAACGTAGTGGGCACTAACGCCACGCCATATTCCGCCATCTGCGGCGGCGACAGATGGAAATAATCCGCCAGATCCTTAATCGGGTAAACGCCCATCGCGGTTGGCTGCATCACGCGGCGCGCGTAGTAGGTGTGGCGCAACAGCTTATCCGGCAAGGGCCGCCATTGTTCCTGTATGTAGGGACGTTCCGCCTGCAATTGACGCCGCACGTCCTCACGCAGACAGGTCAGGTGAATATGCAATTGGTTTTGGCTGCGGCCGTATGCGGAGTTGATCGCCATGCCCAACATATCATCCGGCACCGGCCCGCCATATTCGGCGGCCAGCCGATAACGCATCAGCCAGGCATAGCCAAAATAGTCCGTCCGTTCCCCGGCCAACAGCTGCGGGCTTTCGATGCCGGAGAGCGGCGCCGTCGGAACCAGAATAAAATGATAGGGGTAACGCGGATTTTGCAGCACGCTAAAGCCCTGGGCCTTCCCCTGCGGCATATAAATCTGCTCACAGGGCGCCGGATCGCGCTTTTGCTGATAATTGGCCATGCAAAGCTTATCGACCACGCCCCACAGCGCATCGGAGCGGGCGCAGCCCGTCAGGGACAGGACGCCCAGCGCCAGCAGCCAACGCCGGGCGGGTATAGCCAGACGCGTCATCATCGTATTGCTCTGTTTTTTCGCCACGTCAATTTTATTCCATTATATCGTGCAGGCTACGGCGTCCTGCCGCGCTTAGCGTTACGAATGCGAGAAAGGCCGCAAAATGGAGCATGATTGAGGGGCCAACGCGTGGCCCCTGGAGGAAAAATTACGCCGTGCCGCCGACGGTGAGCGTGTCCAGTTTCAGCGTCGGTTGGCCGACGCCCACCGGCACGCTCTGGCCTTCTTTGCCGCACACGCCCACGCCTTTATCGAGCGCCAGATCGTTGCCGACCATCGAGATCTGCTGCATAGCCTCGATGCCGGAGCCGATCAGCGTCGCCCCCTTCACCGGTTTAGTGATGCGGCCCTTCTCGATCAGATAGGCTTCGGTGGTGGAGAACACGAACTTGCCGGAGGTGATATCCACCTGGCCGCCGCCAAAGTTCGGCGCGTACAGGCCGTACTCAACGCTGGCGATGATCTCTTCCGGCGTCGATTTACCCGCCAGCATGTAGGTATTGGTCATGCGCGGCATCGGCAGATGCGCGTAGGACTCGCGGCGGCCGTTGCCGGTCGGCGCGACGCCCATCAGGCGCGCGTTGAGCTTGTCCTGCATGTAGCCTTTCAGCACGCCGTTTTCGATCAGCACGTTGTACTGGCCCGGCACGCCTTCGTCGTCGATCGCCAGCGAACCGCGGCGCCCTTGCAGGGTGCCGTCGTCCACCACGGTACACAGCTCAGACGCCACCCGCTCGCCCATATGGCCGCTGAACACCGAGGTGCCGCGCCGGTTGAAGTCGCCTTCCAGGCCATGGCCCACCGCTTCGTGCAGCAGCACGCCCGGCCAGCCGGCACCCAACACCACCGGCATATTGCCGGCCGGCGCCGCTACCGCGCCGAGGTTGACCAGCGCCATGCGCACCGCTTCTTTAGCGTAAGCGTCGGCGCGCACGTCGCCGTCGACGGTTTCCAGGAAGTAGTCATAGCCGAAACGGCCGCCGCCGCCGCTGGAGCCGCGCTCACGCTTGCCGTCCTGCTCCACCAGCACGCTGACGGAAAGGCGCACCAGCGGGCGAACGTCCGCCGCCAGCGTGCCGTCGGTGGCGGCCACCAACACCTGCTCGTAAACGCCGGTGATGCTGGCGTTCACTTCCTGCACCCGCGCATCGGCGGCGCGCGCCACCTTGTCGACGCGGTGCAACAGGGCGATTTTCTCTTCGCGCGGCAGGCTTTGCAGCGGATCGAGCAGCGGGTACAGCGCTCGATAACCGATTTCGCCCAGGGTATGCGCCCGCCCGTCGCCCTGCTCGCGCACGATGCTGCGCGCCGCCTGGGCGCTCTGCTGCAGCGCATTCAGAGTGATCTGATCGGCATAGGCGAACCCGGTCTTCTCACCGCTGACGGCGCGCACGCCGACGCCCTGGTCGATATTGTAAGAGCCATCCTTGATGATGCCGTCCTCGATCACCCAGGCTTCGTGATAGCTGGACTGAAAATAGAGATCGGCGTAGTCGATACGGCGTTCTGCCAGTTGACCCAGTACCGAGTACAGGTCTTGATGACTCAGCTTGTTGGTAGCGAGTAACTGCTCACTGACAAACGTCAGACTCATAATGGTTTCACTCTTGATTGGAGGATAACTTGTCAGACGGCGCCGTCAGCGACGTCTGGAATCGGTTGTGCTGCAGCACCGGCATCTGCGCACGAATATTTTTCAGGCTTGCGGCGTCCACGCGCACCTTCAGTGCCGCCACGGCGTCCGGGTTCTCGGCCAGTACCTTGCCCCAGCCGTCGACGGCCAGCGTGTGGCCCCAGGTGCGACGGGTCGGCCCGTGGCGCCCCACCTGCGCCGGCGCCAGGATCATGCACTGGTTCTCGATCGCTCGGGCGCGCAGCAGGATTTCCCAATGCGCCTCGCCGGTTACCCGCGTAAAGGCCGCCGGCACCGAAATCAGTTCGGCGCCCTGCGCCCGCAGCGCCTGGAACAGCGCGGGGAAGCGCAGATCGTAGCATATGGTCATGCCCAAACGCCCGACCGGCGTATCCACCACCGTCAGGTGCTGCCCATGCTGGTAGGTATCCGACTCGCGGTAATGGCCGTGCGCGTCGTTGATGTCCACATCGAACATGTGCAGCTTGTCGTAGCGGGCGCGGATCT
Organism: Serratia sp. TSA_130.1; assembly: GCF_052691795.1. Classification (NCBI taxonomy): domain Bacteria; kingdom Pseudomonadati; phylum Pseudomonadota; class Gammaproteobacteria; order Enterobacterales; family Yersiniaceae; genus Serratia; species Serratia sp. TSA_130.1. The sequence goes on along the minus strand of NZ_JBQZFS010000005.1, from coordinate 31,528 downwards.
CGCCCTGCTCGTCGAACAACAGGCTGCTGGTGGTGATAAGCTCCGGGTTCTCACGGCTGACGAGCGGCATCGAGCCCACCAGCAACCACACGCCATAGCGGCGCGCCAGTTCGCGCACCGCATTCTGCAGCGGGCCATCGCCCTGTTTTTCCGCCTGTTGGCGGTAGGCTGCGGAGTTGGCGAACAGCAGCGCGTTCTCCGGCGTCATGACCAGTTTTACCCCGGCATTGAGCTGCTTAATCTGCTGTTCAATCTGGGCCAGGTTATCGCGCACCTGATCGCCACTGCACAACTGCAACAACGCAACGTTAGCATTCCTCATGACGCCTTATCCTCCTTTGACTTACGCTGTACCTCATTGATCTTCGGCTGGTCGAGATCGCCGCCGATATGGTAGCGAATCAGCGAAATCTTGCTCCACAGCGGCCCCAGCACCTGCGAAGCGGCGAACACCGCCGCGCCGACGATCGGGTTAACGACAAACGCCGTGGCCACGCCGACGGTCGCTGAAATCGCCGGCGCCACCACCGCTTCCATATCGATGCGGCGGCGCGCCAAATCGATCTGGCCGCTCATAGCGATATCCGCCGCCAAGCCGTCGATCAATAGATTATCAGTATGCATTATGCCATCTTTCAGCCAGGCGGTACTGCGGATGGAATCAAAGTAGAAGCCTTTGCCGAAGGTATCGCTGAAGTCGAACTGCAGCTTGCGCAGCAAAGCGTCGAAGCTGACCAGCCGCAGCAGCTGACCGGCGCGGCCGCCGCCCATGCTGTCGATCTCGCCCTTGCCCATTTTGACCTGCAACGCGCCGCTCAGCGTATCGACCCGCGGCTGCCACGGCGTGCCATGCCAGTACAGATCGAAATCCACGTCGTAAGGCGCTCCCTTGAGCGGAATGGTGATGCCAAAGAAGGCGGCGGTTTCATCAATCTTGCCGCCGAGCAGCTTGCCTTTCAGCGAGCTGCGCTCTTCTTGCGCGTTTTGTTTCCACAGGCCGGTGGCGGTCATGCGCCCTTGGCCGGTATCGACCAGGCCGTGATCCAGCGTCAGAGTATCGCCCCGATTAGTCAGATCCGCCTCGACCTTGCCGAGGTTCTGCCCCAGTACCCAGCACGACTTGCAGCGCAACATCAGCGAAGGCCAGTCGCGGAAGGAAACTTTTTCGGTCGACGGCGGCGGCGTGCCCGCCGCGCTTTTCGTCTCTGCGAACTGCGGGTTGTAATACAGATAATTGATATCGGCGCGCCACGGCCCGCGATCGGCCACCCGCAGGCTGCCGTCCACTTCGTCGCTCTTGGCGCTCACGAGGGTAGCGCCAAGCTGTTTCTCGGCCGACAGCGTCAGCTTATGCCAGGCCTGGCCGCCCAACAGCAACTGCGGCGTGGTCAGCGCCACGGTGGTGGGGAAGCTGAAACCGCCCACCTGGCCGCTGCCGCCGCCCTGTTTCAGCGCCGGCGCGAGCAGCGCCAGCCACTGCTCACCGTCCAACGCCGGCAGATTCAGCGTCATCGACTTGCCGGCCGGCAGCGGCGGCGTGCCGCCCCCGTTGGTTTGCCAGGCGGCGCGCGCCAGATTCACCTGTTTTTTATCGAAGTTCCATTCACTGTTGAAACGGTTCTGTTTGCCCGCGCTACCGGTCAACATGAAGCCGTTCAAACCGCCTTTGACCTTGACGTTCACCGGCAGCGCCTCTCCTGGCGCCTTGTCCAGCGGCGAAGGTAAGTGACTGCTCACTTTCTTCAAATCCGCGTCGAGACCGATATCGTAGCTGGCCGAACCTTGGTGCGGCAGCGTGATGGCCACCTGGCTCTGCCAGGGCGCGCTGCCGCTGAGCGCATCGGCGGCCTCTTTCGGCAGGCCGGGGAACTTGCCCGGCTGCCAGTCTCCTTTCAGACCAACGTTGACCTTGTAGTCACGCTCGCCTTCCTGCGTAGTGAAGTTGACCGCCACCGGTTGCCCAAACCAGTTGGCCGACAGGGTGTCGCTCTCCAGATTGCCGTTGTTGAAACGGAATTTGCCGCTGAGCTTCTGCAGCTCGCTTTCCAGCGGTTTTATCAGCAACGAATTATTGTTCAGCGCCACTTCACCGGTGGCTTTGACCTGCTCGCCGTCCAGCGGGATATCTAGATGTAAGCGCCCACTGACATCGCCGCCGATCTGCAGCTGCTCCAGCGCCGCCCCCAGCGAATCGTGCAACGGCGTCTGCATAAAGTAGTCATGCACATCGCTGCCCGCACCTGCGACTTCGGCGTCGATCAGCAATCGCTCTTTCAGGTAATCCGGGATCACCGCGCTGATATTTTTACCCGCCACCTTGCCCAACCGGGTTTGCGGCGCATGCATCCACAGCCCCTCGTTGGCGAAATCGAGATCGATCGCCAAATCGGTCAGCGCCGGCCAGCCCGGTTGGAACTGGAAGGTGGCATGGCGCAGCGGTACGAAGACTTCGAACTGTCCTTCGTTTTTGCGATACGGGAAGTGCTGCGGATCGCCGGAATAAATCAGCGTGGCGTTATCCACCTGGCCGCCCTGAATGGCGCCGCTCAGGTAGTCCACCAAATGCTTGCCCATCAACGGTTCCGGGAAATAGCGCCAGGCGTCGGCGCCGTCATACAGGCGGATGCCCGCCAGGATGTTCAGCCACGGATCGCCCTTGGCCGGCTGCTGATAACGGAAATCGCCGTTGACCCACAGCGACTTCGCCTTGACGTCCAGCCCCTGGCTCGCCAGTTCCCAGCCCTGATCGTTATAGCGCCAGGTCAGCGCGCCACGCGCGCTGCTGATTTCAAGCGGGGCGCGGAACATGTCGCCGTAAGGCAGGGTGCTGTCGGTGAGCCCCAGCGTCAGGCGGCCGTTCTCCACCCCGCCGCTCAACGCCCCGGAGAAGTGGTTAACGCCCGGCAGCAGTTCCCAACGCTGCCAGCTGACATCGCGCCACAGCGCCTGGAAACGGCTCTTTTCCGGCTGCTTGAGCGGGATGTCCAGCGCCAGCGCTTCCAATTGCCCCTGCGGCTGCAGATCGTTCCAGCGGTCGAGCACGTCCGGGCTGAGGAACGAGAAGGTCGGCAGCAGCGCCGACAGACGCTCCAGCTGAATATCAGTCGCGCGCACACGCAGTTCTTCATTCTGCGCCGGCCCCATGAATTCGGTGTTTTCCGGCAGCCACAGCGCGGAAAGCCCCCCCTGCGGCCAGGCCTGGCCGTCGGTGCTCAACCGCAGTTGCGGCACGTCGAGCTGCCAACCGGTGCCCTGGCGGCGCAGCGACAGCGCCAGATTATCCACGTCCAGCCGGTGCTGCGCGGCGCCGGTGTCCCAGTTCGCCGCCCCCTGCTTGAGCAACGCATTGCCGCCGGCGATCTGGCCGTTCTGCACCTGCAGCCAGGCCGCCAGGCTGAAGTCGGCGCTTTCCAGCCCGGTGTTGGCGCGCAGCCAGCGGGTAAACCAGGGTTTCATATCGATGTTATCGGCCTGCAGGTAGACCGTGCCGGTATCCAGCAGGCCCTGATTATCGCGCAGGTCCATGCGCAGCTGCACCACGCCGTGTTGGCCGTTCAGCGTCGACAGGCTGATCTGCCCCTCGGCGCGGTGGCGATCGCGGCCGTTGAGCCAGGTCAGCTGAGGAATGTCAAATTCGGCGCGCGCGCCGGCGGGCGTCAGGAACGAGATACGGCTGTCGCGCAGATCGAAATGATCGAGCTGGCGCAGCATCAGATCGCTGATTTTGCCCGGCTCAAGGCCTTCGCCCTGCTGGTCGCCGCCCAGCGTGGCGTTCAAGTCGAGGCGGAATTGGTAGAAGGTCAGATCGCGGAACTGCCAGCGCCAGTGCAGCAGCGACTGCCACACGTCCAACGCCAGCGTCACGCGCTCGATATGCACATCGCTTTTGGGCAGCGTAGCGCTCAGGTTGCGCATTTCAAGCTGCGGGCCGAACGTTTCCCAGCTGCCCTGCACGAAATCCATCCGCACGGGCACGCCGGACAGCTTCTCCACCTGCGCCAGCAGTTGGGGGCGGTAGTCATTCAGCTTCGGCAGCATCAGGCGCAGCCCGCTGATCAGCAGCGCCACAATCACAATTAGGGTGGCGCCTGTTGCTAACAGAATCCCAGGCAGTCGCCTCACGCAGTTCTCCTTGCTCCGCTGCCTGGCAACGGGAATATCTATGCACTGACGGGCCCGGCGTGCCGGGCCCCTACCGATGTCGGGCGGGCTACATCATGACGACGTCGAACTGCTCCTGGCTGTACAACGGTTCGATCTGCACCTTCACCTGTTTGCCGACGAAGATCTCCACTTCGGCCAGCGCGTGCGACTCTTCGCTCTTCAGCGCTTCGCCGACCGCCGCGGAGGCGTACACCAGGAAGCGATCGGAATCGTAGGCGTGATGCACGCGCACAATTTCGCGCAGGATCTCGTAGCACACGGTTTCCACCGTTTTCACGGTGCCGCGCCCATTGCAAGTAGGACAATCGTGACAGAGCACATGTTCAATGCTTTCACGCGTTCGTTTACGCGTCATTTCAACTAAGCCTAGCTGAGAGAAGCCGTTGATCGTGGTTTTTACCCGATCTTTACTCAACGCCTGCTCCAGCGAGTGCAGCACCCGGCGGCGATGCTCTTCGTTGTTCATATCGATGAAGTCGATAATGATGATGCCGCCCAGGTTGCGCAGCCGCAGCTGGCGGGCAATGGCCTGCGTCGCCTCGATGTTGGTATTGAAGATGGTTTCATCGAGGTTGCGGTGGCCGACGAAGGCGCCGGTGTTGATGTCGACGGTGGTCATCGCCTCGGTCTGATCGATGATCAGATAACCGCCGGACTTCAGCTCCACCTTGCGCTCCAGCGCGCGCTGGATCTCGTTTTCCACATCGTACAGATCGAAAATCGGTTGGCTGCCGGTATACAGCTCCAGCTTGCGGGTGATGTCCGGGATATACTCGCCGGTAAACTCCACCAGCAGATCGTGCGTCAACCGCGAATCGACGCGAATGCGATCCAGCGCCGCGCCGGCGAAGTCGCGCAGGATGCGCTGCGCCAGCGCCAGCTCGCCGTACAGCTTGTATTTGGTCTGGTTGCGCTTCTTGCGCTCCATCACCTTGGTCCACAGGCGTTTGAGGAACGCAGCGTCCTGCGCCAGCTCCTCCTCGCCGATGCCCTCCGCCGCGGTGCGGATGATAAAACCGCCCAGCTCGTCGCAGTGCGGCGCAACGATGGACTTCAGGCGTTCGCGCTCGGCTTCGCTTTCAATGCGCTGCGACACGCCGACGTGCGCCGCGCCCGGCATGAAGACCAGATAGCGCGAAGGCAGCGTAATGTCGGTAGTCAGACGCGCGCCCTTGGTGCCGAGCGGATCTTTCACCACCTGCACCATCAGGTCTTGCCCCTGGCGCACCAGCTCGGCGATGTCGCGCACGTGGAAGTTTTTCCGCTCGTCGCCGGCGACGCATTCGGTATGCGGCATGATGTCGGAGGCGTGCAGGAAGGCGGCCTTGTCCAGGCCGATGTCGACGAACGCCGCCTGCATCCCCGGCAGGACGCGGCTGACGCGCCCTTTATAGATATTGCCGACGATGCCGCGTTTGGATTCGCGTTCGATATGAATCTCTTGCAGAATGCCGCCATCGATATAGGCGACCCGCGTTTCAGACGGTGTGATATTAACCAGTAGCTCAGCTGTCATGCCTTCTCCTCAGAGCCGGTCGATAATGGCAGCGCCCATCAACCGGTTCTTACATCACGTAATGCGACAAAATTACTGAGCAGCTCATGTGTTTCGACCAGTGGCAGACCGACCACCGCGTGATAACTCCCGGTTATCGTTCTGACGAAACAACCACCCTTTCCTTGAATGCCGTAGGCGCCCGCTTTATCCATCGGTTCGCCCGTAGCAATATAGTCGCGGATATCCTGTTGCGACAGGCTGCGGAACGTCACGTCGGTCACCACCAGCTGGCAACGCACGTCTTGGCGATCGGCGATCGCCACCGCCGTCATCACCTGATGCTGTTTGCCCGACAGGGCCGCCAGCATCTGTGCCGCATGGGCTTCGTCGCGCGGCTTCTCCAGCACCCGGCCGTTGAGCACCACGATGGTGTCGGCGCCCAGCACCGGCCGATCTTCCTGCGCCAGCGCCACGCCCGCTTTGGCCTTGTCCTGCGCCAGGCGGCGCACATAGGCTTCTGCGGCTTCGCCTTCCCGGCGCTGCTCTTCGGTATGCGTCAACAGGATGTCGAACGATACGCCCAGCAGGGTCAGCAGTTCACGTCGACGTGGGGAGCCGGAGGCCAGATAAAGCGAAGTCATTGAGATACCCTTACTGTACGGCGAACTGACGGCGGATTTTGCGCATCAACAGGAATAACCACGGCCACAAAATGCCGTTTACCACACTACTCCAGAACACCTCTGGGCGGAAAGAGACGTTGATCACTAAAAACTCAGCCCAGAACACCACCACGTCCATCGACAGCGACAGCAGCACGACGATCAGCGCCTGTTGCCACAGCGCCATATTGCGGAACAGTTGGAATTTGAACGCCACCAGGTAGGCGATGATGCCCAGCGCCAGCGCGCGCACGCCCAGCGTGGAGCCGAGGATCAGATCCATGATCAACCCCAGCACGAAACCGGTGCCGACGTTGACGCGGTGCGGCAAGGCCATCACCCAGTAAATGAGGATCAGCACCAGCCACGAAGGCCGGAACATGTAGATCTGTTCCGGCCACGGCATGATTTGCAGCACCAACGCCACCAGGAACGACAGCCAGATGATCCAGCGCCCGTGGCTGCGGTAACTGTTCATTGCACCACTCCCGCCGCGGCAGGCTGGGCTGGAGGCTGGGCAGACGCCGGAGCGACGGTTTGCGGCGCCACGCCGGTGGCCGGCGCCGGCAGCTGCGGCCCGACCGAACCGGCAGGCGGCAACACCTGCGGCATCATCTGCATCAGGCGCTCATTGGCCACGCGGTGAACTTCGTCCGGCGGCAACGGCATGTCGCCGTTGCGATCGGCGCCCCACAGCAGCAGCAGGTAGCGCAAGCGCTGCAGACCGGCGGTCGGCCGTGCCTGAATCACAGTGTAAGCGCGTTGATTGTCGACCTTGACCGAAGAGACTACCGCCACCGGATACCCTTCCGGGAAACGGCCGCCGAGGCCGGAGGTCACCAGCACGTCGCCAACGCGGATATCGGTATTGTTCGGCAGGTGTTCCAGCTGCAGATCGTCGGCGCAGCCGCTGCCTGCGGCGATCACCCGAATATCGTTGCGCAGCACCTGAATCGGCAACGCGTGCGAGGCATCGCAGATCAGCAGCACGCGGCTGGTCACCTTCGCCACCGCCACGACCTGGCCAACTACGCCCTTGTCACTGATCACCGGCTGGCCTTCATAGACGCCGTTATCCGACCCTTTGTCGATAACGACCTGGTCGCTGTACGGATCGGAACCGGTGGAGATCACCTGGGTGACCATCTTGTGTTCGTCCTGGCGCAGCGGGGAACCCAGCAGCTCGCGCAAGCGGGCGTTTTCCTGCTTGAATTGGCCAAGAAGAAGAATATCGCTGTTTTTCAGCAGCAGTTCCTGCCGCAGAGCTCGGTTTTCCAGCTCCAGCTGTTGGCGGGTGGCCAGCGTTTCCGACACGCTGTCCAAAACTTTACGCGGCCCGTTGGCCAGAAAATAGAAAGGGCTGACTGCGGTGTCCATGTAGTTACGTATCTTCACGAACGTGCCGAGCCGGCTGTCGGCAACGATCAGGCCAATGGCCGCGATCACCGCCAAAAAAAGTCGCAGTTGCAGGGAAGGCCCCCTGCTAAAAATCGGCTTCATAAATTATGCGAGTTCCTCGACAACAGAAAGAGGAACCGTACCCGATTTTCGCTGTGCGCATTCATCCGATACGATTCCTCCTTCCAGGGGCTGACTATTCTTCGCTGAACAAATCGCCGCCGTGCATGTCGATCATTTCCAACGCCTTGCCGCCGCCGCGCGCCACGCAGGTCAGCGGATCTTCCGCCACCACGACCGGGATGCCGGTTTCTTCCATCAGCAGGCGATCGAGGTTGCGCAGCAACGCGCCGCCGCCGGTCAAGACCATGCCGCGTTCGGAAATGTCGGAGGCCAATTCTGGCGGGCACTGCTCCAGCGCAACCATCACCGCGCTGACGATGCCGGTCAGCGGCTCTTGCAGGGCTTCGAGGATTTCATTGGAGTTCAGGGTAAAGCCGCGCGGTACGCCTTCAGCCAGGTTACGGCCGCGCACTTCGATTTCGCGCACTTCGTCGCCCGGATAGGCAGAACCGATTTCGTGCTTGATGCGCTCTGCGGTGGCTTCGCCGATCAGCGAGCCATAGTTGCGGCGCACATAATTGATGATGGCTTCATCGAAACGGTCACCGCCGATGCGCACGGAAGAGGAGTACACCACGCCGTTCAGCGAGATCACCGCCACTTCAGTGGTACCGCCACCGATATCCACCACCATGGAGCCGGTCGCTTCGGAAACCGGCAAGCCTGCACCGATCGCCGCCGCCATCGGCTCTTCAATCAGGAACACTTCACGCGCGCCGGCCCCTTGGGCGGACTCGCGGATAGCGCGGCGTTCAACCTGGGTTGCGCCGACCGGCACACAGACCAGCACGCGCGGGCTTGGGCGCATAAAGCTGTTGCTGTGAACCTGTTTGATAAAGTGCTGCAGCATTTTTTCGGTCACGAAGAAGTCGGCGATCACGCCGTCTTTCATCGGGCGAATAGCCGCGATGTTGCCGGGGGTGCGGCCCAGCATCTGTTTGGCGTCATGACCGACGGCCGCTACGCTCTTTGGGGAGCCGGCACGATCCTGGCGAATGGCAACCACCGAAGGTTCATTCAGTACGATGCCTTGCCCTTTAACATAAATCAGGGTATTGGCGGTACCCAAGTCGATGGACAAGTCGTTGGAAAACATGCCACGAAATTTCTTAAACATAACGAAAGGATAATCCTGCAAGCTGGGGGCGGAAAATAAAATCCGCCTACTTTACCAACCACACGAAGCAGCGACAAGGCGCAAAAACGTTCTACTTCGGTGAAAAATAGTCTGTATTGTTTCTGCTCGAATGCACGGAAATTGGATGAGGCCTGAATTCCCTGAACAAAGGCTCAGTTTACCACCCTGTCAACGCACGAAACGGCGTAACACAGCTCATAAAATCTAACATATTCCCTGATTGCCGCCGGTGGTAAGCACCTACCAACGTCAACCAGATAAAGGCAGACAAGAGCCTATCTCAAATAGGCGTTGTTGTCGCAGGCAGTTTGGAAAAAACTCCAAAAAGACGGTAACGAGGCCCAGATGGATCCGGTCCTCATTCTACGTCAATTTTTGTCCGTCAATCAGCTTAAACACGATAACGACGTGAATATTTTTTACGCCCCACGTCGATCGGTTCCGGCGACGCGAAAAAGTCGCCCTGCCCGCCATGGATCCCACGCTCTTTCAGCGTCTGCCATTCGTTGCGCGTACGTACGCTGGCAGCGAACACCTGAGCGCGCGTGCCCGCGCAGGCGCCGGTCAGGCTCTGCACGAACAGCTGATTTTCGTCCCGCTTATCGATACTCCGCACCAACCCCGGGTGGAGCTTGACGATCTCCACCTGCAACGACTTGATATAGGACGTACTGACCACGGTTAACCCCGCTTTGGACACCGCCAGGCGGCAACCCAGCCCTGACAGCAACCTCAGCACCGGACGCAAACGGTCGATATGTTGACACACATCTGCCTCCGCAAGTTCAATCAGAATTCGTCGACGCTGACTTTTTTCGCACTGCAACAGCGTATCGCGCAGCCAGCGTTGGAAAGAGCGCTGCAAAATCGAGTCCACGCACAGCGGGAACGCCAGCGTTTCTTCAGGCCACTGCGCCAGCAACGGGATGATGCGGCTCACCTGTTGGCGATCGTAACTCTCCGCCAACCCCAATTGCTCCACCAGCGGCATATATTCCGCCGGCAGCAATTCCTGGGCGCCGTCATAAATTCGGCTCATGATCTCACGGTGGTGCACCTCGCCTTCCACGGTCACCGCCGGTTTCTGATACAGCCGCGGGCCGCCGCGCGCCAGCACCTGTTCCAGCAGCGTGCGCCACTTGACGCTGCCGCGCCCCTTTTCCGGCACCTGGCTGTCGTACACGTACCAACCGTTTTCGCCCTGCAGCGTGGCGTGCCGCGTCGCCTGCTCCGCGTAATCGATCACCTGCTCCGTGGTCTGGCCGCTGCGGTACGCCACGATGCCGATGTGCAGGAAGGCCTCACGGTCGATCATCGCCGTGGAAGGCAAGGCATCGATGGCGTTGACCAGCTGTGAGGCGATGCCGTCGGCCTCCTTCAGCGTGCGATGCGGCAGCAAGACGGTAAAATCGCTGTGAAAATAGCGCGCCAGCAGCGCCGACGGATAGCGCATCACGAAGGTAGACAGCAGATTGACCAGCGAATACATCAGCTCCTGCACCGCTACGCTGCCGTGCGTGTCGCGCAGGGTCTCGAAATCGGGCAGCCGCACCATCATCACGATGCCGTGCGAGCCTTCCTCTTCCAGCTGAGTGGTCAATTGGTTATCGAAGAACAGGCGATTGTTCAGCCCGGTTTTGGCGTCCTGCGCGGCGAAGGCGCGGATCAGCGTATCGACCCGGCTGCGCTCCTCCCGGGCTTCCGCCAGATCGGCCAGCAGGCGGTCGAGCGCCCCGCTGACGTTGGCCGGCCATTCGCGCACGTCGCCCTGCATGACGTTTTCGCGCTCGCCGTTCAGAATGCGCCGCGCGCGGCGCTCCAGACGATCCTCGCCGTCGGCCTGTTCACGCAGCCAGCGCAGGCTGAACAGCAAAATCACCACCATAACGACGATCGACAGCGTGACGGCGGCCGTGGATTGCAACGTGCGCACATCGCTGGCGAAGGGATCGAGGTAGGTGATTTGCAGCGTACTGCCCGGGTGCTGCAACAGCGGGCGCGAGACCTGACGATAGCCGTTCAGCGCATCCCAGGGCTCTTTTTTCGCCGTCGGCAATTTATAGTCGAGGAGCTTGCTGGCGCCGGCCTCTACGCGGATCGACACAATGCCGAGCGGGCGCATGACAATCGGCAACCATTTCTCCTGATCGCGCGGCGACTCGCGCAACATGGCTTGATCGAGAGACGTGACCAGCGAATCAAAGCGACGCTCCTGGCGATCCTGGGTAACGTAAAAGAAGCTGTATGAGCATCCCATCAGCATCAAAAACATCGCCAGCGCGACCAACAGAGTGATCAATGCAGAGAGTTTGGTGGTAAATCGCATCCCTGTGCCTTGTCCGCTATGGTTAAGTGAGTGTTCACCCTTTAGCTAAAAGGGGCCGTCCAACCCTAACAAGCCTTGCTGAGGAATTAAACCTGCAAGCGCCGTTTTTGTCCTTTATCAGGACTTGGGCCGCTTATTATGCATATAGTCAAATAAATGTGATTCAGCCATTGATAGAAAAGTGTAAACGAGAGGAAGAGTGACATGCGTGCACTGTTATTGGAACAACAAGACGACCAAACTCTGGCTCATATCAAAGATATCGGCAGCGATCGGTTGCCGGAAGGCGATGTTACCGTCGACATCAACTGGTCCAGCCTGAACTACAAGGATGCGCTGGCGATCACCGGGAAAGGCAAGATCGTGCGTCATTTCCCGATGGTGCCGGGCATCGACTTCGCCGGCACCGTGCGCCACAGCGGTGACGCTCGCTTTAAAGAGGGGCAAAGCGTGGTGCTCACCGGCTGGGGCGTGGGTGAACACCACTGGGGCGGCCTGGCCGAGCAGGCTCGCGTCTCCGGCGAGTGGCTGGTGCCGCTGCCGAACGGCCTGGATGAGCGCAAGGCGATGATCATCGGCACCGCCGGCTTTACCGCCATGCTGTGCGTGATGGCGCTGGAGGAAGGCGGGGTACACCCGGACGACGGCGATATCCTGGTTACCGGCGCCAGCGGCGGCGTGGGCAGCACCGCCATCGCCCTGCTGGCGGCGCTGGGGTACCGGGTGACCGCCATCAGCGGCCGCGACAGCAATACCGACTACCTGAAAGCGCTCGGCGCCAAAGAGGTGATGTCGCGCGATGGCTATATCGACACGCCGCGTCCGCTGGAGAAACAGCTGTGGGCCGGCGCGGTGGACACCGTCGGCGACAAACTGCTGGCCCGGGTGCTGGCGCAGATGAACTATAACGGCACCGTCGCCGCCTGCGGCCTGGCCGGCGGCTATCAGTTGCCGACCACCGTGATGCCGTTCATTCTGCGCAATGTGCGCCTGCAAGGGGTGGACTCGGTGCATACGCCGCTGCATCGCCGCCAAACCGCCTGGGAACGGCTGGCCGGCATTCTGCCGGACAGTTTCTATCAGCAGGCCACGCACGAAATCACCCTCGAACAGGCGCCGGCCACCGCCGCCGCGCTGCTGAACAACCAAATCACCGGCCGCACTCTGGTGAAAATCCGCTGACGGACTCCCCCCGGCGACGGGGGGCTCACCGGCGTCTGCGAAATTTCATATTTTCCCGCGTCCCCTCGCTTCCGGCCGGCTTTAGCGCCATGCTTATTTCATGGAGCCCCGTTAACCGCTCGCGGGTGGCGGGCATCAGTCGCGGAGAACATAAGCATGAACAAACACCCCAAATTGACCGAGGCCGACGTCACGCCGGAGAGCGTATTCCACCAGCGGCGCAAAGTGCTGCAGGCGCTCGGCATCACCGCCGCCACGCTGGCGCTGCCTACCGGCGCACAGGCGGACCTGCTGTCGTGGTTCAAAGGCAACGATCGTCCCAAGGCGCCGCCGGGCAAAGCGCTGGAATTCAGCAAACCGGCCGCCTGGCAGGCGCAGCTGGCGATGACGCCGGAAGACAAGGTCACCGGCTACAACAACTTCTATGAGTTCGGCCTCGACAAGGCCGATCCGGCCGCCAACGCCGGCGGGCTGAAGACCGAAGGCTGGAAAGTGCGCATCGACGGCGAAGTGGCGAAGCCGATAACGCTGGATATCGACGATCTGATGAAGCGTTTCCCGCTGGAGCAGCGCATTTATCGCATGCGCTGCGTCGAGGCCTGGTCGATGGTGGTGCCATGGATCGGTTTCGAGCTGGGCAAGCTTCTCAAGCTGGCCGAGCCGAACGGCAACGCGCGCTACGTGGCCTTCCAGACGCTGTACGATCCGGAACAGATGCCCGGCCAGAAAGATCGCTTTATCGGCGGCGGCCTGAAATATCCCTACGTCGAAGGGCTGCGGCTGGACGAGGCGATGCATCCGCTGGCGCTGCTGACCGTCGGCGTGTACGGCAAAACCCTGCCGCCGCAAAACGGCGCGCCGCTGCGGTTGATTACGCCGTGGAAATACGGCTTCAAAGGCATCAAGTCGATCGTGCATATCCGTTTGGTACGCGATCAGCCGCCGACCACCTGGAACCAATCTGCGCCGAACGAGTACGGTTTTTACGCCAACGTGAATCCGCACGTCGATCATCCGCGCTGGTCGCAGGCCACCGAGCGTTTCATCGGCGCCGGCGGCATACTCGACGTCAAACGCCAACCGACCCTGCTGTTTAACGGCTATGCCGATCAGGTGGCGTCGCTGTATCACGGCATGGACCTGCGGGAGAATTTCTAAGTGCGCCTGACGCCTGTTCATATCAAATGGCTGAAAGCCGCCCTGCATCTGGCGGCGTTTTTGCCCTTTCTCTGGCTGGTGTTGGCGGTGGATCAGGGCTGGTTCAGCGCCGATCCGTCCAAGGACATTCAGCATTTTACCGGCAGGATGACGCTGAAACTGCTGCTGGCCACGCTGGCTATCGCCCCGCTGGCGCGCTACGCCCGGCAACCGCTGCTGATCCGCTGCCGCCGCCTGGTCGGGCTGTGGTGCTTTGCCTGGGGCACGTTGCACCTGATAAGCTACTCCACGCTGGAACTGGGGCTGAGCAATCTCGGCCTGCTGGGCAGCGAGCTGGTGAACCGCCCGTATCTGACGCTCGGCATCCTCACCTGGCTGATCCTGCTGGCGCTGGCGGCCACCTCGACGCTGTGGGCGATGCGCAAACTGGGCGCCAAATGGCAAACGTTGCACAACTTCGTCTATCTGGCGGCGATCCTCGCGCCCATCCACTATCTGTGGTCGGTCAAAACGTTTTCACCCCAGCCGTTCATTTACGCGCTGTTGGCGGTGGCGCTGTTGGGCCTGCGTTACAAGAAATTCCGCGCCTGGTGGCGCTGAATCGCGCGGCGGCGCGTGGGATTGCCGCTGAAAAACGCGCGCCGCCGGCGGGAACTTTTTTTGTGTTCCAGCGCTCATATTCCTGTCACGGCTCCCCGAGTTCGTCGATTTGGGGTTGAATATCTTCGCTGATAAGACCAGTATTTAGCTGCGAATTGCTACGATATCGTTATAATGCCCGACCTTGTTTCTGTTCTCAGGGTGAATTTGCCCCTTAACAGGTGACAAATCGGTAACATCGGGTTATTTTCTACGATGATGGTTTTATTGCCGGAGATACCAGCACAATGGCGGATAAGTTTCACATTTTGCTTCTGAACGGCCCCAATCTCAATCTGCTGGGGACGCGTGAGCCGGAGAAGTACGGCAGCACGACGCTGACAGAGATTGTTAACGGATTGGAAAACCAGGCATCCGCATTGGATATTACCCTGAGCCATCTGCAGTCCAACGCCGAGCATCAGCTGATCGATCGCATCCATCAGGCGCGCGGCAATACCGATTTCATTCTGATAAATCCGGCGGCGTTCACGCATACCAGCGTGGCGCTGCGCGATGCGTTGCTGGCGGTGCAGATCCCGTTCATCGAGATCCACCTGTCCAACGTGCACGCCCGCGAACCTTTCCGCCATCACTCTTATCTCTCAGACGTAGCGGTAGGCGTGATTTGCGGCCTCGGCGCGGATGGCTACGCTTTCGCTTTACAGGCAGCGGTTAACCGTCTGTCGAAAACCCACTAATTGCTCCACAAAAAGAGTACGGAATCACACTCATGGATATTCGTAAAATCAAGAAACTGATCGAACTGGTTGAAGAATCAGGCATTTCTGAACTGGAAATCTCTGAAGGCGAAGAATCGGTTCGCATCAGCCGTGCCGCACCGGCGCAGGCTTATCCCGTCATGCAGCAGGCCTACGCGATGCCGGCACAGCAGCAGCCAGCCCTGGCTAACGCCGTTGCCACCGCGCCTGCGGCAGAAACCCCTGCAGCACCGGCGGCCGTGAGTGGCCACGTCGTTCGTTCCCCAATGGTAGGCACCTTCTACCGCACCCCAAGCCCGGACGCGAAAGCCTTCGTGGAAGTGGGCCAGAAAGTGAACGCCGGCGATACCCTGTGCATCGTTGAAGCCATGAAAATGATGAACCAGATCGAAGCGGACAAGTCCGGCGTCGTGAAAGCCATCCTGGTGGAAAACGGCCAGCCGGTCGAATATGACGAGCCGCTGGTCGTCATCGAATAACGAGGCGCCCCCATGCTTGATAAAATTGTTATCGCCAACCGCGGCGAGATCGCGCTTCGCATCCTGCGTGCCTGTAAAGAACTGGGCATCAAGACCGTTGCGGTTCACTCCGCGGCCGACCGCGATCTGAAACACGTTCTGCTGGCCGACGAGACCGTCTGCATCGGTCCTGCGCCATCGGTAAAAAGCTATCTGAACATCCCGGCCATCATCTCGGCGGCGGAAATCACCGGCGCAGTGGCGATCCACCCGGGCTACGGCTTCCTGTCCGAGAACGCCGACTTCGCCGAGCAGGTTGAACGCTCCGGTTTCATCTTTATCGGCCCGAAAGCCGAAACCATCCGCCTGATGGGCGACAAGGTTTCCGCGATCAACGCCATGAAAAAAGCCGGCGTGCCCTGCGTACCGGGCTCCGACGGCCCGCTGACCGATGACATGGATAAAAACCGTGCCTTCGCCAAGCGCATCGGTTATCCGGTGATCATCAAGGCCTCCGGCGGCGGCGGCGGCCGCGGCATGCGCGTCGTGCGCAGCGACAAAGACCTGGAGCAGTCCATCAACATGACGAAAGCGGAAGCCAAAGCGGCTTTCAACAACGACATGGTGTACATGGAAAAATACCTGGAGAATCCGCGTCACATCGAGATTCAGGTATTGGCCGACGGCCAGGGCAACGCCATCTATCTGGCCGAGCGCGACTGCTCCATGCAGCGTCGCCACCAGAAAGTGGTCGAAGAAGCGCCGGCGCCCGGCATCACCAGCGAAATGCGCCGCTATATCGGCGAGCGCTGCTCGAAAGCCTGTGTGGAAATCGGCTATCGCGGTGCGGGCACCTTCGAGTTCCTGTATGAAAACGGCGAGTTCTATTTCATCGAAATGAACACCCGTATTCAGGTAGAGCACCCGGTTACCGAAATGATCACCGGCGTGGATCTGATCAAAGAGCAGCTGCGCATCGCTGCCGGTCAGCCGCTGTCGATCAAACAGGAAGAAGTGAAGATCCACGGCCATGCGGTAGAATGCCGTATCAACGCCGAAGATCCGAACACCTTCCTGCCGAGCCCGGGCAAGATCACCCGCTTCCACGCGCCAGGCGGTTTCGGCGTGCGTTGGGAATCTCATATCTACGCCGGTTATACCGTACCGCCGTACTATGACTCCATGATCGGCAAACTGATCACCTACGGCGAAAACCGTGACGTGGCGATTGCCCGCATGAAAAACGCCCTGGCTGAACTGATCATCGACGGCATCAAAACCAACGTTGAGCTGCAGCAGAAGATCATGAACGACGAAAACTTCCAGCACGGTGGCACCAACATCCACTATCTGGAGAAGAAGCTGGGTCTGCAGGAAACCTAAGCAGGCACGCAGCATCGTCTGACGAAAGGCCGGTTAATCACCGGCCTTTTTCTTTGGCGCTGACGCCAGTAACGGCTTGGCAAAACGCCGTCATGCCGTAAAATTCCCTACCTTTGATGAATCCATCACCGTAAACCTATGGGAGACACGGATGGACAAACGCTTTATTCAGGCGCACCGCGAAGCGCGCTGGGCGCTGGGGCTGACGCTGCTCTACCTGCTGGCCTGGGGGCTGGCGGCCTACCTGCCGGACAGCGCCATCGGCGTCACCGGCCTGCCGCACTGGTTCGAAATGGCCTGCCTGCTGGTGCCGCTGCTGTTCATCGGCCTGTGCTGGCTGATGGTGCGCACGGTGTTCCGCGACATTTCGCTGGAGGACAGCGATGCAAACTGAAGTGATCCTGCCGCTGGTCGCCTACCTGTTGCTGGTGTTCGGCCTGTCGGTGTATGCCTATCGCCGCCGTCAGAACGGAAATTTCCTCAGCGAATACTTCCTCGGCAACCGCTCGATGGGCGGCTTTGTGCTGGCGATGACCCTGACCGCCACCTACATCAGCGCCAGCTCGTTTATCGGCGGGCCCGGCGCCGCCTACAAATACGGCCTGGGCTGGGTACTGCTGGCGATGATCCAACTGCCGGCGGTGTGGCTGTCGCTCGGCGTGCTGGGCAAGAAATTCGCCATCCTGGCGCGGCGCTACAACGCCATTACCCTCAATGACATGCTGTATGGCCGCTACCAAAGCCGCCTGTTGGTGTGGCTGGCCAGCCTCAGCCTGCTGGTGGCGTTCCTCGGCGCCATGACGGTGCAGTTCATCGGCGGCGCCCGCCTGTTGGAGACCGCCGCCGGCATTCCTTATGACACCGGCCTGCTGATCTTCGGCATCAGCATCGCGCTGTACACCGCCTTCGGCGGCTTCCGCGCCAGCGTGCTGAACGACGCCATGCAGGGGCTGGTGATGCTGCTTGGCACCGTGCTGCTGCTGGTGGCGGTGATCCATGCCGCCGGCGGACTGGACAGCGCAGTAAGCAAACTGCAGCAGATCGATCCGGCGCTGGTGTCGCCGCAGGGCGGCGATCAGATCCTCAGCCTGCCGTTTATGGCGTCATTCTGGATCCTGGTGTGCTTTGGGGTGATCGGCCTGCCCCACACCGCCGTGCGCTGCATCTCCTACAAGGACAGCAAGGCGGTGCATCGCGGCATTCTGCTCGGCACCGTAGTGGTGGCGGTGCTGATGTTCGGCATGCACCTGGCCGGCGCGCTCGGCCGCGCGGTATTGCCCGATCTCAAGATCCCCGATCAGGTGATCCCAACGCTGATGATCACCGTGCTGCCGCCGTACGCCGCCGGGATCTTTTTGGCGGCGCCGATGGCGGCGATCATGTCGACCATCAACGCCCAACTGCTGCAATCCTCCGCCACCATCATCAAGGATCTCTACCTGGGCGTGCGGCCGCAGCAGATCCACAACGAGCGATTGATCAAGCGCTTCTCCAGCCTGACCACGCTGATCCTCGGTCTGCTGGTGCTGCTGGCGGCCTGGCGGCCGCCTGAGATGATCATCTGGCTCAACCTGCTGGCTTTCGGCGGGCTGGAGGCGGTCTTCCTGTGGCCGCTGGTGCTGGGCCTGTATTGGGAACGCGCCAATGCACAGGGAGCGCTTAGCTCAATGGTGTCGGGTGCGGTATGCTATACGCTATTGGCCAGCTTCAACCTGCAACCGGCGGGGCTGCACCCTATCGTGCCTTCGCTGTTGCTCAGCCTGTTGGCGTTTTATCTCGGTAACGTCGTCGGCGAAAAGCGCCGGGCGGCGTCATCATTACCCTCTTGAAGAGAATTGCTATGCCTTGGATCCAACTCAAACTGAACACCACCGGCAGCCAGGCGGAAGACCTGAGCGACGCGCTGGTGGAAAGCGGCGCCGTGTCGGTGACCTTCCAGGACACCCACGACAATCCGGTGTTCGAACCCTTGCCGGGTGAAACCCTGCTGTGGGGCGATACCGATGTGATCGGCCTGTACGACGCCGAAACCGATATGGCCGAGGTGGTGGCGATGCTGGAACAGCACCCGCTGCTGGGCGCCGGTTTCCGCCACAAGATAGAACAGCTGGAAGACAAGGACTGGGAGCGCGAGTGGATGGACAACTTCCATCCGATGCGCTTCGGCGAGCGCTTGTGGATCTGCCCGAGCTGGCGTGACGTGCCCGATCCCGACGCGGTCAACGTGATGCTCGATCCGGGCCTGGCGTTTGGCACCGGCACCCACCCGACCACCGCGCTGTGCCTGCAGTGGCTGGACGGCCTCGATCTGGCCGGCAAAACCGTTATCGACTTCGGTTGCGGCTCCGGCATCCTGGCGATCGCCGCGCTGAAGCTGGGTGCGGCGCGCGCTATCGGCATCGACATCGATCCCCAGGCCATTCAGGCCAGCCGCGACAACGCGCAGCGTAACGGCGTTTCAGAGCGTCTGGAGCTGTATCTGCCGAAAGACCAGCCTGCCGACCTGCTGGCGGACGTGGTGGTCGCCAACATCCTCGCCGGCCCGCTGCGCGAGCTGGCGCCGCTGATCGGCTGTCTGCCGAAGGCCGGTGGCCATCTGGGGCTGTCCGGCGTGCTGGCCAGCCAGGCGAGCAGCGTAGCGGAAGCCTACGCAGAGAAGTTCACGCTCGACCCGGTCGCCGAGCGCGAAGAGTGGTGCCGCATTACCGGTCGCCGCAAGTAAGCGTCACGGTATAGTGCCCCTCTCGTCCACCGGCCCTGCGCCGGTGGATTTTTTTTGTCCGGCGATCGGCCCTCGGGCGGCACAAAATTTTATGCAATTTTTCGCCGCTCAACGACGGATCGCCCTGAGAATGCGCCTTCCAGGCAGGCTATCCCGGCAAAAATAGCGGGCGAATGCAGATAATATCCTGCGCAAAGGCGAATATTTTGCCGCACACAAAATAAGCACTTTTCGTCAACTTATTGTAAAATATATATAATATTTTTATGAATCGCCGCGTAGCGTATTTTTCGTCCTAATATCGGGCCAATTGGTTAAAGTTTGGCCTTTCATCTCGACGCAAAAATGCGTAATATACGCGCCCTTGCGGACACAGTATGGTCACTCTTTGTCTATGCGCATTGGACACCACCAGCTTACTAATTGCCTGATTGCGGCCCCGATGGCCGGTATTACAGATCGCCCGTTCAGAACCCTCTGTCATGCAATGGGTGCTGGGATGGCTGTATCCGAAATGCTCTCCTCCAACCCGGAGGTGTGGCGGACGGATAAGTCGCGTCTGCGTATGGTGCATAGCGATGAACCTGGGATCCGCTCCGTGCAAATTGCCGGATGCGATCCTGATGATATGGCCGCCGCCGCGCGTATCAACGTGGCCAGCGGCGCGCAGATCATCGACATCAACATGGGATGCCCGGCCAAAAAAGTGAACCGGAAGCTTGCCGGGTCCGCTTTGTTGCAGTACCCGGATCTGGTTAAACGGATCCTCCACGCGGTGGTCGACGCGGTGGATGTGCCGGTAACGCTGAAGATTCGCACCGGCTGGGCGCCAGAGCACCGTAACTGTGTAGAGATTGCCCAACTGGCCGAAGACTGTGGTATTCAGGCCCTGACGATTCACGGCCGAACCCGCGCCTGTCTGTTTAACGGCAACGCGGAATACGACAGCATTCGGGCAGTTAAGCAGAGTGTTTCCATTCCGATTATCGCGAATGGGGATATTACTGACCCGCATAAAGCCAGAGCAGTGCTCGACTACACCGGGGCCGATGCCCTGATGATAGGCCGCGCTGCTCAGGGGAGACCCTGGATCTTCCGGGAAATCCAGCATTATCTGGACACTGGGGAGTTGCTGCCGCCGATGCCGCTTGGCGAGGTGAAGCGCTTGTTGATTGGGCACATTCGGGAATTGCACGGCTTCTATGGCCAAGGCAAGGGATTCCGGATTGCTCGTAAGCACGTGTCCTGGTATCTCCAGGAACACGCTCCGAATGACCAGTTTCGGCGCACATTCAACGCCATAGAGGATGCCAGCGAACAGCTGGAGGCGTTGGAGGCATATTTCGAAAATCTTAGCGTAAAAAAAGAGCTGACAGAACTATGTTCGAACAACGCGTAAATTCTGACGTACTGACCGTTTCTACCGTTAACTCACAAGATCAGGTGACTCAAAAGCCTCTGCGTGACTCGGTTAAACAAGCACTGAAGAACTATTTTGCTCAACTGAACGGTCAAGACGTAAATGACCTGTATGAGCTGGTACTGGCTGAAGTTGAACAGCCACTGTTGGACATGGTGATGCAATACACCCGTGGCAACCAAACCCGCGCAGCCCTGATGATGGGCATCAACCGCGGCACGCTGCGTAAGAAGCTGAAAAAATACGGCATGAACTGATACTAGTCAGTTAACGTGTTGAAAAGGCGCTTTATCTCATTTGATAAGCGCCTTTTTCTTTGGGGCACGCCCGGTTTGCAGGCAATAAAAAAGGCCGCAACGCGGCCCTTGGGGTAAAAAGCGGAGACCTTACTCGGTCGCTTTGTTTTTGAGGCTTTCCGCCCCTTGCTTGGTCTTGTCCCAAGCCTTCTCCGTACCCTGTTTGGTGGAGTGCCAGGCTTTTTGCGAGCCTTCGCTCACTTTACTGCCGACGCTATCGCTCTTGCCTTCGGCGGCGTGCTTGGCTTTCAGCTTCAGCTCTTCACCCTTGTCCTGAGACTGGTGCAGCTTTTCTTTGGCGGTATCCGCCCCTTTATGCGCCTCAGCGACGACCTCGTTGCTGGCGTGAGCGGCGGTGTCGGTCGCAGTTTCAGCAGCGAAAACCGGGGAAGCGAGCAGCAGTGCAGACAAGGCAATGATTGATTTCTTCATAAGTCCCTCTTTTCTCAGATACGTGCCATTCGTCATGAAACAAGATGGCATGAAACGCCCCTTGAGCGATTTAAGAATAGGACTAAAACCAAAAAAATCGATATAAAATTTTATTACAAACAGTTTTATTGATTTTTTATGCCACTAAGCAGCATGAGCGGGGAAAGCGCACGAAAAAGTTAAATTTTTCCTGTCACAAAACTATAATTTGTACGAATTTTTAACAAGCACTAACAGGGATGGATTCTATGGTTGCCGCAATCATTATCGGCATTTTTATCATCAGCTTCCTCTACGCACACTCCCGCGGCAAAGAGAAACAAAAGCTTACCCGTCAGCTGTTCGATCACTCCACGTTTATGGGGCCGATCAACATGTTTATGACCGGTTTCTCCCGTTTGCCCGCCAAACAGCCCTATTTCGACGAAAAAGGCTTCCCGGAGCTGCAGACGCTGACCGACAACTGGCAGACGATCCGCGAAGAAGCGGTGCGCCTGCAGGATCACATCAAAAAGGCGCAGTCGCATAACGATGCCGGCTTCAACACCTTCTTCAAACGCGGCTGGAAACGTTTCTATCTGAAATGGTATAGCGACAGTCACCCTTCAGCGCAGACGCTGTGTCCAAAAACCGTCGAGCTGCTCAACCGCATCCCGTCGGTCAAGGCGGCGATGTTCGCCGAGCTGCCGCCCGGCAGCCACCTGGGTAAACACCGCGATCCTTACGCCGGCTCGGTGCGCTATCACCTGGGGCTGATGACGCCCAACGACGATCGCTGCTTCATCGAAGTAGACGGCGAGCAGCACAGCTGGCGCGACGGCGAGGCGGTGATCTTCGACGAGACCTACGTGCACTGGGCGCAGAACGCCACCGATCAGACGCGCATCATTCTGTTTTGCGACGTCGAGCGGCCGATGAAATGGCGCTGGGCACAGGCGGTCAACCACTGGGTCGGCGCTACGTTGATGTCGGCGGCCAGTTCGCCGAACGACGATCAGGACCGCACCGGCGGCATCAACCGCATCTTCAAATACGTCAACGCGGTGCGCGATGCCGGCCAACGCCTGAAAGCGCGCAACCGCCGCGGTTACTACCTGCTGAAATGGCTGGTGATCGCCGCGATCTTCGCCGCGATTATCATTCCCAGCCTGTAAAACTCGCCAATCCTCAACTCAGGGGCAACGTGAATGAGAATATTCGCATGCCCCTCTTCCGCCACACCCCGTACCCTGTGTAGCATAAGCATTCCTAGAGCCGCCTCCGCTGGCCAACAGCTATCCCTCCGAAGCCTGATAGCAGCGCAAACCGCCCTTCGAATGTAAATGTTTAGTCAATTATGGAATTCCGACTAAACCCTGGCCGTACCCGGGTGTCTGAGTAGTCGTATCGCTATCGAGTGGAACCTTTATGCGTTACAGCTTGCTGCCCCTTTTAACGTATAAAACGAGTTTCTATGAAATCAGCCAAAGCATTTCAACTGGCCTTGCTGCACCCGCGCTACTGGCTAACCTGGTTCGGCCTCGCTCTGCTGTTCCTGCTGGTACAGCTCCCCTATCCGCTGCTCTACCGTCTGGGGGTGTGGATGGGACGCACCTCGATGCGTTTTCTCAAGCGCCGCGTCACCATCACCCGTCGCAACCTCGAGCTGTGCTTCCCCGAGATGGACGAAGCGCAGCGCGAGCGCAAAGTGGTGGGCAATTTCGAATCCCTCGGCATGGGCCTGCTGGAAACCGGCATGGCATGGTTCTGGTCAGATAAACGCGTCAAGCGCTGGTTCAACGTCTCCGGCATCAACCACCTCAAAATGGCGCAGCGCGACGATCGCGGCGTGCTGGTGATCGGCGTGCATTTTATGTCGCTGGAGCTGGGCGGCCGGGCGATGGGCCTGTGTCAGCCGATGATGGCGATGTACCGTCCGCATAACAACAAGGCGATGGAATGGGCGCAGACCAAAGGCCGCATGCGTTCCAACAAGGCGATGATCGATCGCAAGGATTTGCGCGGCATGGTGCATGCGCTCAAGCGCGGCGAGGCGGTGTGGTTCGCGCCGGATCAGGACTATGGCCCGCGCGGCAGCGTATTCGCGCCGCTGTTCGCCGTCGATAAGGCCGCCACCACCAGCGGCACCTTCATGCTGGCGCGCATGGCCAACCCGGCGCTGGTGCCGGTGGTGCTGATCCGCCGCGAAGGCGGCCGCGGCTATGACCTGCTGATCCAACCGGCTCTGGAAGACTATCCGCTGAGCGACGAACAGGCGGCCGCGGCTTACATGAACAAAGTGATCGAGAAAGAGATCATGCGGGCGCCGGAGCAATACATGTGGCTGCACCGCCGTTTCAAAACCCGACCGGCTGGCGCGCCCTCGCTGTACTGACCCTCTTTTTTCAGCCCGGCCAACGCCGGGCTTTTTTGTGCGCCGCGTTTAAAAAATCTGCGGCTCGGGATCCCGCTTTCCTGTAATCTCCTTTTTTACCCGCACAGGAAAGGAAATGATGAAAGCTCAAGTCCGCATTGCTCTGGTCGGTGATTACAACCCGCAAGCCGTGGCCCACCAGGCCATCCCCGTGGCGCTCCAGCTCACCACCGCCCACCTCGACATCGACGTTCAGCCCCAGTGGCTCCCGACCGAAACCCTGACCTCCCCCGACGCGCTGCAAGATTTCGACGCCATCTGGGTGGTGCCGGGCAGCCCGTATCGTCACGACGACGGCGCCTTTATGGCGATCCGTCATGCGCGGGAAAACGACGTGCCGTTCCTCGGCTCCTGCGGCGGTTTTCAATACGCCATCGTCGAATACGCCCGTAATGTGATGGGCTGGCACGACGCTGGTCATGCGGAAACCGACAGCGGTGGCCGGCTGGTGATCGCCCCATTGAGCTGTTCGCTGGTGGAAAAAACCGGCGACATCGTTTTTCAGCCTGACACCCGCGTCGCGCAGGCCTACGGCAGCCTGAACGCCCATGAAGGCTACCACTGCAACTTCGGCGTGAATCCGGACTTCGTCGCCGATCTGCAGCGTTTCCCGCTGATCATCAGCGGCCACGACACCGAAGGCGACGTACGCGCCATCGAACTGCCGGGCCGGCGTTTTTACGCCGCCACGCTGTTCCAGTCGGAACGCGCCGCGCTGCGCGGCGAGCTTTCACCGTTGGTGGTGGAACTCGTCAAAGCCGCCAACGGGTAAACAAAGGTTCATCGGCGCCATCGGGGCGTTGTCACCGGATAAAAAAAGCCCTCTTGCGAGGGCTTTCTGATCGTCTATCCCGCCGACTTACGCCTGTCCGAGATCGCGCAACGCCAGATTGAAGTGCTGGCCCAGCTCACGCCGGTGAACCGGATGCTCCATCATCGACACATGGTCGCCGTTGACCTGACTGACGCGGACGGTCGCCGGCGGCAACAGCCTATCCCATCCCAGCGCGGAAGCGTCTTCGCGGCAATATCCCGCCTGCTTGATCTTCTGCCAGTACGCCTGGAACTGCTCGTTCTGCGAATTGGCGGAAACCTGCTCCTGCTTCGCCTTGAAAAGATGGATCTTGAGCGATGCAGGCTGCACCTGAGTCGCTTCCACCAGCTTGGCGTAATGGTGTCGCTGTTGCCAGAGAGCCGCCTCGTCGGCCACTTCCGCACGCTGAGTCTTGATCCCAGCGCGTTGCACGGCCGCTATCGCCTCCGGTAACGGCAGCTCGGCCAACTGCTGACAGAACTGCGGATCCGGCCTCTCCTGCGTGGATTCCACCCAGTTCAGCAACAGCTGGACCGGGCTGTGCATCGCCTCCACCGGCCGCAACGTGTCAATCAGCCCCAGGAAAGCGACCGCTTCCCCGCTCGATTGCAGTTGCTCGGCGATGGCATAGGCCAACACCCCGCCGGAAGAGTACCCCGCCAGATGGTAGGGCCCCTGCGGCTGCACTTCGCGAATCAACGCCACGGCGCTGGCGGCCATGTCGCTCATGGTCGCCGGCTTCTCCTCCACCGCCGGCCACGGCACAGCGTAGACCGGGAAGCTTTCATCGATCTCCTTGGCCAATTCAAATACATAAGAGTGATCGCCAAAGCCGGTCGGGACGAAGAACAGCGGCGGTCGGCTGCCGCTGCTGCGAGCCGGCACCGCTTTGCACAGCGGAGCCTCGGCGGTGCGACGATCGATCCGTTCGGCCAATTCGGCCAAGATCGGATGGTTGAAGATCGCCTGTACCGGCAAGGTGATGCCTTGCTGACGCAGTTGGCTGGAGAGACGCACCGCCAGCAGTGAATGGCCGCCGAGCTCGAAGAAATTGTCGTGGCGTCCTATCTGGCCAATCTCGAGCAGCTCGCACCATGCCCGCGCCAGCGTCGTTTCGGTCTCACCCTGAGGCGCCGCATACTCCCGAGCGCCGACTGCCGCACACTCCGGCTCCGGCAAGGCGCGCCGATCCAACTTACCGTTGGCGGTCAACGGCAGCGCATCCAGCCAGACATAAGCCGACGGCACCATGTACTCCGGCAACCGTTCGCTCAAATAGGCCCGCAACTGCCCTTGCAGCGCGCTGCGTTCCCCCTCGGCCGCCGGTACGATCCAGGCGACCAGACGCGGGTGGTGCTCCGTCGAACAAACCTGCACCACCGCTTCCCGCACCCACGGGCTCGCTGCCAGCTGCACCTCGATCTCGCCCGGTTCGATGCGGAACCCGCGCAACTTGACCTGCTGGTCGCACCGCCCTTGGTATTCAAGACAGCCGTCCGGCAGATAACGCGCCAGATCGCCGGTACGATACATGCGGCCGCCGCCGACCGGGTTGAACGGATCGCTCAGGAAACGCTGCGCCGTCAGTTCCGGCCGGTTCAGGTATCCCAACGCCACCCCCACGCCGCCGATGTGCAGTTCTCCTATCGCCCCCATCGGCACCGGGCGCCCACGGGCGTCCAACAAGTACGTGCGGGTATTGCCGATCGGTTTACCAATCGGCAAACGCGCCTCCCCTTCGGCCCGCTCGATACGCGCCGTGGTCGCAAAGGTCGTGGTTTCCGTCGGCCCATAGGCATGGATCAGTTGCACCGGCCCTTGTTCTTGCAGCAACCGCGCATAAGCGCCCGGATCCTCTTTCTCCCCCCCGCTGATCAGATATTTCAGCTGCGCCAGCGCGCCGCTGATGCTGTGCACATACTGATTGAACAACGCGGTGGTCAAGAACAGCGTGGTGATGCGATGACGCTGCAGTTCGGCCGCCAGACGTTCGGCTTCCATCATTACCTCCGGCGCTATCACCACCAGCGCACCGCCGTTCAGCAGGGCCGCCCACACCTCCATCGTGCTGGCGTCAAACGCCGGGTTGGCGGCAAAGGCAACGCGGTCTTCAGCGTCAAAGGCGGCGTAGCGATTGTTGCGCACCAAACGAGTAATGCCCTGGTGCGGCGTCATGACCCCTTTCGGCGTACCGGTCGAACCGGAGGTATACATGATGTAGGCCGTCGTGCCGCTCGACAATCGCAACGCCGGATTACCGTCATTGCCTTCGCAATCCTCGACCGGCAGCTGCGGAATGCCCTCATTGCCGGCGGTCTCTGCCAGCATCAGACACGCGCCGCTGTCATTGACGATCCACGCCTGACGCGCGGTCGGCAGTTGCGGATCGAGGGGCACATACGCCGCACCGGCCTTGACGATCGCCAGTTGGGCGCAAACCAGTTCGATGCTGCGCGTCAGCCGCACCGCGACCCGATCGCCCGGTTGTACGCCGCGCTCAATCAGCCGGTGCGCCAACCGGTTAGCGCGCGCATTCAACTGCGCGTAACTGAGCTGCCGCGCCCCCTGGATCACGGCGACGGCCTGTGGCGTCAACTGCGCCTGTTGTTCAAACAGTTCGTGCACGCAGGTATCCGCCGGGTAAGGTTCCGTCGTATGATTCCAACTGCACAGCTGCAGCGCATACTCCTCATCCGGCATCACGTCCAGTTCGCAGATCGGTGTCTGCGGCGCCTCTTCCAGCGCCTGCGCCAAGGCGCTCAACGCCTGCGCCATGTAACCGCACACGCGCAGCGCTTCAATCGGCTGTCTGACCTGCGCCGTCAGGCCCAACGAATCGCCGCCGTCCTCGACCGACAGCACGAACGGATAGTTGGTGCGTTCCTGGCTATCCAACAGCGTCACGCCGGCCGGCAAGGCAGTCTCCTCGCCGCTGTTATGCCGATAGTTCAGCAGGGCGCTGAACAGCGGCGTGCCCGCGGCGACGCCGCTGCAGCGCTGCGCCAAGGCCAGCGGCGCATGCTCATGGGCCAGCAGTCCGCTCAGCCGGATATGCGCCTGCAACGCCGCCGATTCTGCGCCAACCTCATTGACATCCAGCCGCAGCGGCAAGGTGTTGATAAACAGTCCGAGCGCCCGTTCCGCCCCGTCTCCGGCCTGCATGCGGCCCAGCAACACGGTGCCGAACACCACCTCATCGCGGCCGGTGGCGCGCGCCAGCACCTGCGCCCAGGCCAGATGGCACAGACTGGCCAGGCTGACGCCCATCCGTCGCGCCTGCCGCCGCAGCTGCTGATTGAGCGCATGCGGCAATGCCAGGTGCGCCGTCGAGATATCTCGCCCTTCGCCATGCACATCGCTCAGGCCGAACGGCAGCGACGGTTCATCGATATCCGCCAGCAGAGTGCGGAAGAACTGCTCGTGTTCAGCGTTGCTGACGCCGAGCCGCGCCTGCGCCACCGCGTTGCGGAACGGCGGCGCCTTGGCCAATTCGTCTCCGCGTCCGGCCAGGATCAGATTGATTTCCTCCTGCATCACCGCCAGGGTCGAGTGGTCGCCGATCAGGTGATGCCACTGCTGGAGCACACACCAACTGCCCTCCTCTTCCCGTGCAGCGACAAAGCTCAGTAACGGCGCGCGCGTCAGGTCTGGCCGTACGCGGCGCGGATCAAACAACGCCGTCAGCCGCGAACCGATATCGCCCTGCGCCGGATCGAGCCGCAGTTCTTGCAGCGACAACTCGGCCTTGCGCCACACCACCTGCACCGGCGAAGACACGCCCTGGGTGATGAACGCGGTGCGCAGAATGTCATGGCGGTCGATCACCTGCTGCATCGCCGCCAGCCAGGCATCCAGACGCGCACGGCTGTCGAAACGCAGCACCGCGGACAGCTGGTACGGATCGCCCTGCTCCGCCAGCAGATGGTGGAACAAAATCCCCTCCTGCAGCGGCGACAAAGCGTAGATGTCCTGTACGTTGGCCACACCGCCCGGCACCTGCGCCACCACCGCGTCGATCTCCGGCTGGCTCAGCGCCGCCAGCGGCAACATCTCCGGCGTAATGGAAGCGCAACCCGGTTGGATACCGTTGGCCGGCACGCTCACCTCTTGCTGCGTGACCAATGTCTGCGCCAACGTCGACAGCGTCGGCGCGGTGAACAGCGTTTGTACCCCGGCGCTCAACCCCACACGGCGCAGCTGCGCCATCAGTTTGACCGCCAGCAACGAATGGCCACCCAGTTCGAAGAAGTTATCGTGACGTCCTACACGCTCAATGCCCAGCAACTCGCGCCAGATCCCCGCCAGCAGCGTTTCCAGCTCGCCTTCCGGTTCGGCGTAAACCTCACGCACGTAGGCGTCCTCTTGCGGCTCAGGCAGCGCGCGCCGATCCAACTTGCCGTTCGGCGTCAGCGGTAGCGTATCCAGCGCAACCCAGGCCGTCGGCAGCATAAACTCCGGCAACATGCCCGCCAGATACTGCCGCAGCGTCACCGCCAACGTCTGGCGGTCCGCTTCAGCCTCCGGCACCACCCACGCCACCAGCCGTTTATTGTTCGCTTCGCCGAGGACATCCACCACCGCTTCGCGCACCGCCGGATGACCAGCCACTCGCGCCTCGATTTCACCGCATTCGATGCGGAAGCCGCGAATTTTCACCTGCCGATCGTTACGGCCTTGGTAGTCGATATTGCCGTCCGGCAGGTAGCGCGCCAGGTCGCCGGTACGATAGATCCGGTCTCCGGGATTGAAGGGATCCGCCAGGAACCGTTCTGCCGTCAGTTCGGCGCGATTGAGATAACCCAATGCCACGCCGGCACCGCCGATATAGAGCTCACCGGTGGCCCCGAGCGGCACCGGCTGCAAATGCTCATCCAGCAGATAGATGTGCGTATTGCCGATCGGCCGGCCGATCGGCAGGCGTTGCCATGGCCCCACTTGTTCAACTATCGCCGCAGTGGCGATAACGGTGCCTTCCGTTGGCCCATAGGCATTGACCAGACGCACCGGCCCCGCCTCTTTCAGCATACGAGCAAAGGCGTGCGGATCCGCAGCTTCACCGCCGCTGATCAGATATTTCAACTGCGCCAACGTCGCGGCGATGCTATGGACATATTGGTTAAACAACGACGTGGTCAGGAACAAGACGTTAATCTCTTGCCGCACCAGCGCTGCCGCCAACGCATCGGCATCCGTCAATACCTCCGGCGCAATGATCGCCAGACTGGCGCCATTGAGCAACGCGCCCCACATTTCCAACGTGCTGGCGTCGAATGCCGGGTTAGCGGCGAAAGCAAAGCGATCGCCGCGTTCGAACGCCGCAAACCGATTGTTAATCGCCAGCCGGAGGATGCCTTGATGCGTCACCATCACGCCTTTAGGCGTGCCGGTCGAGCCCGAGGTATACATGATGTAAGCCGGTGCGTCGCCGGCGCGAGCCACCGCCGGATCGTGGGTCGGATCCTGCCGCAAACGATCGATACGCAGGCATTCGATCTCGCCGGCTATCTCGCGATCGAGATCGCGATCGCACAGGATCAACGTCGTTCCGCTGTCGCCGATGATCCACGCCTGCCGCGCAACAGGCAGGTGCGGATCGAGCGGCACATAAGCGGCGCCCGCCTTGAGGATCGCCAACTGGGCAATGACCAGAGAGAAACTGCGTTCGAGCGACGTGGCCACGCGGTCGCCGGGGCGTACGCCCTGTCCGATAAGTTGGTGCGCCAGTTGGTTAGCGCGGGCGTTCAATTGCGCGTAGCTAAGGCTATCCGCCTCGTTTACCAACGCGATGGCATCCGGCGTGCGCCGCGCCCACTGTTCAAACTGGACGTGAACAGGGTTCTGCGCCGGATAAGCTTCCGCGGTTCGGTTCCAGCCATACAACAGCAGTTCGCGCTCAGCGGCCGGCAGCAGGTCGATATGCGAAGCAGACTGCGAAGCGTTTGTCGCCATCGCCCGCAGCACCTGCACCAGATAGGCGCCGTAACGCTCGGCGGTGGCGCGATCGAACAACGCCGTGGCGAAGTTCAGCGTGCCGCTGATGCCTTCGCCGTTATCGGCCAGATCGAGCGTCAAATCATACTTGGCGATCCGATAGCCCAACTCGGCGCTCTCGGCCTGCAGTCCAGGCAGCGGAATATTGCGCACCGAGCCGTCCTGCCAGGCCAGCATCACCTGGAACAGTGGGGTATAGCCCAGATGGCGCGGCGGGTTGACCAGCTCCACCACCTGCTCGAACGGCAGATCGCGGTTTTCCTGCGCCGCCAGCACTGTGTGGCGGATCCGTTCGAGCAGCGTCGGCAGATCCGGATCGTCGCGAAGATCGATGCGCAGCGCCAGCGTGCTGACGAAGAAACCGACCAGCGATTCGGTTTCCAGCCGGCTGCGGTTGGCCTCCGGCGTGCCGATCACCAGCTCCTGCTGTCCGGCCATGCGCGCCAGCACCAGACTCCAGGCCGCCAGCACCGTCATAAACAGCGTGCCGCCATGCTGTCGGCTGAATTGACGCAGCGCCTGCGTCAACTCGGCGTCGATCGCGATCGGCACTTCTGCGCCGCTGAAAGACTGCACCGTCGGGCGCGGC
>NZ_JBQZFS010000004.1:0-383750 GCF_052691795.1 Serratia sp. TSA_130.1 | reverse complement strand
GATTGACGGCGGCGGTAAAGGGGATGCTTTGCGCCAGGCCAGTGCCGGTGCCGCTTTGCGCGTTGGTGCTGCTCCACACGGTGCTGGTATTGGGCAAATAGATCTGATACTGCAGGAAGTTGCTGGTGCCGCTGATCATTCGCCGCCAGCCGGTGATCGGATTGTTGCCGTTGGTGAAATAGGAGCTGTAAGACTGGGATTTGGTGCAGGTCAGCGTGATGCTTTGGTTGATCGGATTGAATTGCCCCACTAAGGCCATGCTGCCGAAGTTGACGTTGTTGGCGGTGTTGATCAGGCAACTCTTGGTGATGACCGCGGTGACGGTCACGGTGCTGGGTTGATTGGTGCCGTCCCACCAGATGCAAAGCCCTATCAGGCCCAGGCCGCAGATATGGTAGTTCCACACCAGGTTGATGGTATCGGTATAGGTGCCGGCGCTGACGTTCGCGCCGACGACGGTTTTGATATACACCGGAAAGTTGACGTTGGAAGAGATCAGGATCAGCGACAGCAGATTCAGCGAGCTGTAATCGATGGTCTGGCCGACGCTATACGGATACTGGTAGTTCGAATCCGGGTAGATCAAATAAGAAATTTTATCGCCTGAGCCGTTGCCATTCAGCAGAGCCATGTTGTTGGTGGTGGAAGCGATCTTGACCGTGACGGTGTTTTGCGTCAGCAAATTGAGCCCGAGCCCGGTGCAGTTCAGCCCCGCAGTGCCTTGGGCGCTTATCTGGCCGTTGTAGACGGCGAAGGAGTTGCTGCTGGGCAGGGTAACCGTGCCGTTGGTGGTGGCGCAGTCCGCCAGCGCGCGTTGTCCACACATCAACAGCAGCGCCGCCAAAAAGATTTTCACTTGCCGAGACATCATTCTTCTTCTCCGTGTGTTACTGGCAGACGAGAGGGCCGACGCGTTGCAGCCCCTGCGGGTTGGCCAGGCTGAAACTGACCTGGCACGGCGGGCCGCCGTCGGCCGGGATTACGCTTAATCGGTTGTATTGCTGCACCGGATCGATATAGGTCATGCCATCCCACCCGACGTAGCTTTGTTGATTGCCGCCGAGCACCGCCACCTGGCTGCCGTTGGCCAGCGGTTTGCCTTGCGCATCGACCAGCTCCACGTCGGCGGCGGACAGGCGCTGGACGGGGAATTCGACCAGGTAGCCGCTGTGATCGCGGATGGCGACGGTTTTTTCGACCGCCGGCAGGTTAACGTCCGCCGGTAAATTGAGCGGGTCGATTTGGAACTTGGCGTGGTAATACGAGGTGACGGTGGGCACCAGCAGATAACCTTTGTCGTTGGTGACGCCGATGCGCTGGTTCTCGTAGCTGACCGGAATGCCGGCGTAGCCGTCGGTCGATACCAGCGCGAAGGCATCGTTGATGGTGTTGGTGGCATAAACGCCGCCGTTCATCGCCACCAGAGAACCGCTGACTTCGCCCCAGCGGGTGTAGTCGTTACGGTTGCCATACAGCCCGGCGCGGGTTTCCAACAGCGAGGTGCGCCAGGTCACATCCGCCTGACGATAATCGCTGTTGCTGCCCTGGCCGCCGGCATAGGCCAGATTCCAACCGAAACCGCCGTCGGTCGGCGCGGCGCGGCTGTAAGCCACGCGTTCGCTCCAGCGGTTGCCGGCGTCGCGGGCGGTGCTGACGTTGGCGGTGCCCCAGGTATCGAACGGAATGCTGATCTGCAGCTGAGAGCTGTAACCGTCACCGCCAATCTCGCGGTTTGCCGAGGCGTACAGGCTGATGTTGCGCCACAGCGTCAGGCTGTACGACAGGTTGACCAGGCGAGTGCGCTGGCCGATGGCGTCGCGCACGTCGAAATAACCGGCGCCCAGGCTGCCGAAGCGGCTCAGGCCGATGCTGCCGGTCAGCTGATCGGTGCGGCGGCTCAGCCGATAGCTGCTCTTATAGGTGGAAAGATCGCCAAAGTCCGCGCTGCGCAGCACCCGTTGAGCGTTGAGGCTGAAATACTGATTGCTGTAGGTGTAGCTCAGGCTGGTTTGATCGCCGTGGCGGCCGGCGTACTGATAGACCGGACCGGCATCCGGTTGCTGCACCGGTTGGCCGGTGACCGGATCGTAATACCGCGGCGTGACCGGAGGGGCGTTGAAAGCGTCGCGGCCCGCCTGGCTGTAGCTGTAGGAGGCGTTGAGCACCCCTAACTGCCCGATGCGCATGCCGGCGCCGGCGCCGGTGACCGCCAACTCCGCCGCACCTTCCGCCCGCCCTTCGATCGTGAGCCAGTCCGTGACGCCGTAACGCCCGCTGCCGCTGGCCACCCACTGGCCGTAGTCCGCGGATCGGTAACCGTAGTTTTGGCGCAGCGCGCCTGCCGACAGGCTGAAATCGCTCAACCCGGCCTGCAGCAGCGAACTGGCGACATAGAACGGCACCGTCGTGCTGATCTGGCGGCCGAGCGCATCGGTCGTCACCACCGTCGCCTGACCGGCGCCGTTGATGTAGGGCACGGTATTCAGGGTGAACGGGCCGGGATTCACGTTGGCGGAGGTGTTTTTATAGCTGTTGATGTACAGATCGACGCTGCTCGGCACGGCGGCCTGGCCGGAGAACTGCGGCAGCGGGTAGGTAATGAGATCCGGCCGCGTGGCGAAATTACGCGCTACCTGCAGACCGCCGACGCGCACCGAACTGGTCCAGGGCAGCGAGCCGGTCGTGAGATCGCCGGCGGTGTAGCTGAGCATGGTGTCGTCGTCGCTGTAGCGCCAACTGCTGTCGTAGCGGATATAGCGATTGTTCTGCTGCGCGGCGGTCTCGCCGTTGAAGCTGCTGCGGAAAATGCCGGTGTTGGCGATAACGCCGAAGCCGTCGAACAGGCGCTGTTCGCTCCAGGCGGAAAAATAGCCCGGATTGCCGCGCCCGCCGCTTTGGCTGACGTAGGCGTCGTAATTCAGCAAGAAGCCCAGGCTGCTTTGCGCCGGCAGCCGCTGCTCCGGGTTGGCGTCACCGAGGGTTTGCCTGGGGAGCCAATCGTTGGGCACCGAGATCAGCAACTGCTGCGTTTCGCCGCTGTAGGTGACGTCGACCTTATCCAGTTGATCGACGGCGATCTCTTTCACCTGTTTGTCCGTCACCGGCAGGCCGGCATCGATCAGCTGCTGAGGCGTTAAATAGTAATGGCCGCCGCGGTAGGCGACCGGCACGACTTTGCCGGTCGGGCGGCCGTTCACCACCGGCTCCAGATACAGCGTGGTATCCGGCATGCTGACGGCGCGGGGCGGCGGTGGCAAATCGTCGGCGGCGGCAGGCGGCGGGCACAGTTCTACCGCCATACAGAGTACGGCCAGGGCCAGCGGCTTGAGCTGCATGCCGCGTGAGGGCGATGGCGACATCCGCATCACCTGCGCCTCGGGCTCAGTAAGACGGGAGGGTTACGGGCTGTTTATTGTCGTTGACCATCGCCTGCAGCTTGCCGGCGGCAAAACTGCCCGACGGCGGCAGGGCGAAACGCATTTGCGAACCCGGCAGCACATAGCCCAGCAGCCCGTTGTTGAGCGGCTTGCCCTGAATGCTGACCTGCGACAGGCGAGCATGCACGATGCCGTCATTGCGCACGTCGAGCCAGCGCTGGCTGTTTTGTTGCAGCAGCCGGTAGCTGAGCTTCGGCTGGTTGGCGGTGGCGTAGTCGCGCGGGTGTTCGAAGTCTTGCTTGGTCCAGACGCCTTTGCCGCTGACGAACAGCGGCACCGAATAACGCATCTGGAATTTCAGCCCCATCTGCGCGCCTTTGTCGGGCGCTGCGCCATCTTTATCTTTGATCGGCACTTCATCGACCAGGATGCGGTAAGCCCGCTCTTGTCCGGCGGCGGCCGGCGTCTGCTTGATCAGGCGAATCAGTTGGCGTTTGCCGGGGAGAATGGTGGCGACCGGCGGGCTGGCGAGCACCTCGCTCTGGTTGCGGTAATCGTCCTTACCGCCGGTTTGTTGCCAGCCCAGCACGCGAATTTGCATGTAAACCGGCTTGCTGTCGCGGTTTTCCAGCCACAGGGCCGTCGCCTGCTGGTTGTCTTCAATAACCGGATCGATGGGCCAAATCAGAATGGAGGCGGCGGCGAAGGCCTGCGGCTGGCCGGCTAACAACAATCCTGCCAGCAGAGGCAGGCGAAGCAGAGTAGTACGCATAATGTGATCCTTTTAAAAGCTCAATAACTCACCGTCACTAAGACCGTATCGTTGTAGGTGCCGCTGGTGGGCAAGGTGCTGCTCGCCATTAAACTGGCGTAGATTTTTATTTCCTGCGTACTGCCGGTGGAGGAGACGGTTTGGGCGGCGCCGCCGTTGCCGCCGTCTCCCCACAAAACGGCGTAGTTGGCATCCTGGTAGAGCTGGTAAATCAGCGTTTCCGAGGTGACCGAGTTCAACAGCTTGCGTCCGCCGGCGATGGAGCCGGTCACGTTATTGCCGACGTTCAATCCCAGGGTGACGCTGAGCCCGGGGTTGCAGCGGATAAGGATTGAGCCGGCGCCGGCGCTCGAGACAATTTTTATCGGGCTGCTTAAAGACGCCACCTGGCCGAAGCTCATGCTGCCGAACGAGGTAACGTTGGTGACGCCGCTGCCGAGCACGCAGCCTTTGATGATCGAAGCATTGACCGTGAAGCCCTGGCTGACGGTATCGGCATGTGCCGCCGGAGCGCCAAACAGCGCCGTCAGCAGCAGGGTGCGCAGCGTTCCGTTAATCACCAATTTATCGTCACCTGTACCGTGTCCGTATAAGTGCCCGTCGCCGGCGTCGCCTGCACCGGAATCATGCCGTACACCGGTAGCCAGACGCTTTGACCGGTGGCGGTCTGCGTCACGCCGGTGACGTTATCCCAGACGGTGGCGTAGCTGGCGCTGGTATACAGGTTGTAGTTCACGCGGGCGCCCGCCGCGCTTTGCAGATAGCGCGAAGCGGTATTGCCGCTCTGTCCGCCGCTGAGCAGCGCCGTGTAACTGGTGCCGTTGTTGCAGTTGATCTGCAGTGCACCGGCGTTCGCCTGGCCGGTCACTTTTATTGCCGTATTGAGGAAGTAAACCGTGCCGAAGTTAAAGGTGCCGAACGTGGTGTTGCCGCCGCTGGTGGTGCCTGCGACACAGGATTTGACCAAGGTGGCGCTGACGCCGACCGTCGCAGTGCTGACGTCGGCGCGGCAAGCGCCTGCCAACGACAGCAGCATGCAGGTGACGGCCAGGCGCGTCATGCTTACCAGGTGACGGTCATGGTGACGGTATCGCTGTACGCGCCTGCCGCCGGGGTGGTGCCCGCGGCGGGCACCAGACCATAGACGATCAACGGGACCGCCGAGCCGGTGCCGGTGCCGGTCAGCACACCGGTGGTGCTGTTCCACGGCACGGCGTGGGCGCTGTCCTGGTAGAGGTTATAGCTGATGTAAGCGGGCACGCTGCTGGCCATGCGCCGCTGGCTGCCGGAGGCGTTGAGGCCGTTGTCCAGCGCCACGGTGTAGTTGGTGCCGGTGGTGCAGTTCAGCCCCAAGGTGCCGGTGCCGCCGCTGCCGGTGGCGCTGGCGGTGATGACGTTAGCCAGCGACGAGTAGGTGCCGAAACTGATGGAACCAAAGTCGTTGGTGGTGCCGGAACTGTTGCCGCCGGTGACCACGCACCCGGCGCCGATGGTCATTGTCACGCCCACCGTGCCCTGAATGGTGCCCGCTGCGTTGGCTGCGCCACTGATGCACAGCAGAGGTGTTAACGAGAGCAAAACCAGCAGAGTTTTTTTCATCATGATTCCTTGCCATGTCAGAGAAAGTCCGCAAAAACGCCACCCAGAGCTGAGTTGCACGCATTTATTTACTTACATTTAAATTAATAGGATAAGAACGTGAAATTGTCTTTATCAAAGGTCAAAACTTTTTAATTGGCACAGGGCAAGCGTGCGTGGGTGAAATAACGTGATGGTGAAATGATTAGAATAATAACGAATGGCGATGGGAATATTGTTATCTTTATTTATCGCCGGGGAAAGCGGCTCCCCGGCGCCAGGGTGATTACAGGTGAAAATCCAGCGCGCCGTCGCGCACCAGCTCGCGCGGCAGGTTGTTCTTGATGCGGCTGCCGATGCGTTTGGCGATGCCCAGCGGTTGCCCCTGATAGGTGACGATGCACTCGTCGCCCGCCGGCGGCTGCTCAGGGTAGAGATCGCGGCCGTGATACCACTCCTGGGCCAGCGCGGCGTCCAGCTCGAAATGCTGTTTGCCGTCGGCGCCCGCGAGGGCGATCGCCGCTTCGTGCTGCCAACGGAAACCTTTCGGGAAGCGCTCCGCCAGCTTGAGGCCGATACGCGAGAAGCGCACTTTGCCGAACAGCGGCTCCAGCTCGGCCGGGAAGAGCCAGATTTCCTTGTCGCGCTCCCACAGCCGGCTGTCATCGCCCCAGGTTAAGCCGGATGCGGCGGCGGCTTGGGCGATCAGCGCCGCCTCTTTGCCGGACAGCGGGCTGAACGGGAATTTACCGACTTTATAGGTCGGCTTCGCCAACGGCGCCACGGCGTGTTTTTTACGCAGGCGGGCGACGAAAAAACCTTCGCTGTCGTAAATCTGCGGGAAGACGTGCAGGAAGCCCTCGGCGGTCAACGCCTTGTCGGCGCCGGGGAACAGCTCACCCAGCGGCTCGACGCTGACCGCGTCGCCATAGGTGTCCAGCAGCCAGCGCACCACCTGCTGATTTTCCTGCGCATTGAGGGTGCAGGTGGAATAAACCATCACGCCGCCCGGCGCCAGCGCATGAAACGCGCTGTCGATCAGCTCGCGCTGGGTGGCGGCGATCTCGGCGACGCTTTCCGGCGACCAGTTGCTCATGGCGTCCGGATCTTTGCGCACCACGCCTTCGCCGGAGCAGGGGGCGTCGAGCAGAATGGCGTCAAAACTCTCCGGCAGCGCGGCGCCGAACACCCGGCCATCGAAGTGGGTCAGCGCCGTATTCTTCACGCCGCACCGGCTGATATTGGCGTGCAGCACTTTCACCCGGCTGGCGGAGTATTCGTTGGCGACGATGCCGCCCTGATTATCCATCAACGCGGCGATCTGGGTGGTTTTGGAGCCCGGCGCGGCCGCCACGTCCAGCACCCGATGGGGCGCTGCGCCGCCGGCGAACAACGCGCTGACCGGCAGCATCGAGCTGGCCTCCTGAATGTAGAACAGGCCGCTCAAATGTTCGGCGGCGCTGCCCAATCGCAGCTCTTCATCGTCGCGCTCGATCCAGAAACCTTCCGCGCACCAGGGAATGGGTTCCAATCGCCAGTCGTAGTCCCGCACCAGCGCCAGGAAGTCGGTGACGCTGATTTTCAGCGTGTTGACGCGCAGGCTGCGGCGCAGCGGGCGCTGGCAAGCGGCGATAAAATCGTCCATCGCCAGCTCGGCGGGCATGATGGCGCGGGTGGCGTCGAGGAAAGCGGGGGGCAGAAAAACGGCGGTGGATTTGGCCACGGGGCGAACTCTCAGGGTGCAATAAAGACAAGGGCGAGAGTTTATCACAAAGCGGAAAAAAACAGGGCCCGGCATTGCCGGGCCCTGAGGAAAACGCGAAAGTTAATCGCGCGGAATGGCGGTGCCCCAGGTTTTCCAGTCCTTCGGCTCTTCCGGATTCAGCAGGAAGTGTTTGTTCGGCGTCGCTTTCGGCGCCAGCGGAATGGTTGGCGGCGTGGCGAAGGCGATGCCGCCGCGGATGAACTGCTGGAAGGTGCCACTCTTGATCACGCCGCCGGTCAGGCCGAACTGCAGGTTGTAACCCGACGCCAGCCAGAACACGCTGTTGTTGCGCACCAGATGCTGGTACTTCTTGCTGATGCGCAGCGCGACGTGCACCCGATCGGACATGGCGCCGAGGTAGAAACCGGTGATAGTGCCGACCTCTACGCCGCGGAACAGCACCGGCGTGCCGATCTGCAGCGAGCCGGTTTCGGCCGCGTCGAGCACGACGCTCAGGCCGTCCAGATAGCGCGAATCTGTGATGCTGGCCTGCTGCAGTTCGAAGGTGCGCAGCTCGCGCCCGCGGCCCGGCTCCACGTTGATATAAGGCTGGAGCAGGGTATCGAGGTTGCTGACGCCGGCGGCGGAGATCTCCGGCGACACGATCGAGAAGCGGCTGCCGAGGCGCGCGAAGGTCTGCACGTATTCCGGATACAGCACCGCTTTGGCCAACACTTCGTTGCGCTCCGGCGCCAGCTGCAGCGACTCCACCTGGCCGACGTCGATGCCGAGGTAACGCAGCGGCATGCCCGCCGACAGCTTGCTGGCGTCATAGGTTTTCAGCGTGATTTGGCTGCCCACCGCGCGGGCGGCGGTTTCGCTGGCGTACAGTACGCGGTTGGCGCCTTTGTTCAGCGTCACGCCCTGCAGATTGTCGAAGCTGATGGCGCCTTTCAGCGCGCGGTTGAGCGGTGAAGCCTGCACCGTCAGGCCGCTGCCGTTGAGCTGCACCTTGGCGCCGCCTTCGGCCCAGAAGATGCTTTCACGGGTCAGCAACTTACGGTATTCCGGGCTGATGTAGACGTCCACCTCAAACTCGTTGGCCTTCGGCCGAACGTTGACGATCTCGCCCACCTGGAATTTACGATACAGCACCACTGAGCCGGCCTGCACGTCCGGCAGGCTGGTGGCGCTGAGGGTTAGGGTGGTGGAAGGGGCGTTGCCGACGATGCCTTCCTCGGCTTTTTCGCTGTTGGCGTACAGCGGGTATTGGCCGCCAGGCTCCCCTTTGCTGCCGGGGATAATGCGCACGCCGCCGTCTACCCACTCCTGCGCGCTGGCGCCGAGCACTTCCATGCCGTCTATTCCCAGCTTGACGTCGAGGCGGCTGTTGACCACGAATTTGCTGTCTTTGTGCAGCAGGCCGCGATATTGCGCATCAACGGCGGCGGTGAACACCACGCCGCCGGCGGTCAAGGTGCGGCTCAGGATTTGGCCGACTTTCACGCCGTGCACCACCAGCGGTTGCCCGACGTCGATGCCGTAGCTTTGCGGCGCCGTCAGCGTGACGGTCAACACGCCCGGCTGTTGCAACAGCGTCTCGCTGCTGTCCAGCACGTTGAAGCGCTGCTGCGGTTCGCCTTCACCCGGCACCAGTTCCAGCGTGGTGCCGGTCAGCAGTTGGCTGAGCTTGGCGTCGTTGAGGCTGATGCGCGGGCTGCGCATCACGATGCGGGTGCCGCTGCGCATCAGATCGACCACCGAAGGATCGATGGTCAGTTCACCGATGACTTTGCTGTCCTGTTGCAACGTCAGCTTGGTCAGGGTGCCGACCTGCAGCCCCTGGTACATCAGCGGCGTGCGGTTTTCACTCAAATTGTTGCCGCTCGGCAGATCCAGCAGAATATTGACGCCGCGCTGGCTGTGGGCCAGGTCCGGGTAAAGGGTATAGTTCTGATCGCCCTTGGCCTGCTGGCCATCGGCCGGCGAGTCGAAGGCGATGGCGCCGTTGACCAGCGCCGCCAGGCTCTCCATCTGCACCGTGGCGCCGGACAGGCTGAAATCGCCCTTGAAGCCGGAGACATTCCAGAAGCGGCTGTTGCTCTTCACCAGGTTGGCGAAGCGGCGGTCGATCAGCACGTCGATGGTTACGCCCTTGTTGCCTTCGCTGATGGTGTAGTCATACACCTTGCCGACCGGGATTTTACGGTAATAGACCAGCGAGCCGCTGTTGAGCGAACCCAGGTCGTCGGCATGCAGGTGAATCATCAGCTCGCCGGTGTTCAGGCGGTACTTCGGCTGGGTATCGAGCGCGGTGAAGTGGGTTTGCTCCTTGCCGCTGCCGGGCATCATGCCGATATAATTGCCGCCGACCAGCGCATCGAGCCCGGATACCCCGGCCAGCGAGGCCTTGGGCGTCACCAGCCAGAACTGAGTGCCTTCGCGCAGCGAGTCTTCCAGATCGCTTTTGATGCTGGCTTCCACCACGATGCTGCGCAGATCTTTGCTCAGGCTGATTTTTTGCACCGTGCCGACCTCAACGCCCTGGTAGCGCACCGGCGTGCGGCCGGCGACGATGCCCGCCGCCGATTGGAAATCGATGGTGACGGTGGTGCCGCGCTCCTGGAAATTGTTATAGACCAGCCACCCGGCGATCAGCAGGGCGATGAACGGCAGTAACCAGAACGGTGAAATGCGGCGTTTGTTCTTGACCCGCGCTTCAGTCGGTGTAGTCGGCGTTTCCTGTTGCATGTGCATCCCAAATCAATCGGCTATCGAGCCATTCAACGGCAAGAATAGTCAAAATGACCGCCGAGCCAAAGTAAAACGCGGCCGGTCCCATAGTAAAAGATAACAGCTGGTCGCGGTTTACCAGCGACATCATCAAGGCGATAACGAACAGATCGAGCATCGACCAACGGCCGATCCAGGTGACCAGGCGCAGCAGACGAATGCGCGTCTTCAGGCTGTGCGAGGTTTTGAAGTGGATGCTCAGCAACAGCACGATCAGCACGATCACCTTGGTGAAGGGCACCAGCACGCTGGCGATGAACACGATGGCGGCGATCGGCACGTTGCCGGAGGTGGCCAATGAGACCACGCCGGAGAAAATGGTGTCTTCCAGCCGCGTGCCGTTGGCGTAAATGATGGAGATCGGCAGCAGGTTGGCCGGTATCAGCAGGATCATCGCCGCGATCAGCGCCGCCCAGGTTTTCTGCAGGCTGTAGGGCTGGCGATGGCACATCGGCACATGGCAACGCGGGCA
This sequence comes from Serratia sp. TSA_130.1, assembly GCF_052691795.1. Classification (NCBI taxonomy): domain Bacteria; kingdom Pseudomonadati; phylum Pseudomonadota; class Gammaproteobacteria; order Enterobacterales; family Yersiniaceae; genus Serratia; species Serratia sp. TSA_130.1. The sequence continues at coordinate 373,053 of NZ_JBQZFS010000004.1, read as the reverse complement.
GCGGCCGCGCGCGTCGGGATAGCCGGTATAGTGGCAGGACAGACAAATGTGCAGCGCCGTCGGCGGGCCTTCCGGCTGTTCCTGCGGATAGTAGCGCTCCCACAGCTGCTCCAGATTGACGTGTATCAGCGTCAGGATGCTTAGCACCGTGAGCGAAAGGTAAGCGATCAGCGCGCTGCCGGGCTGGATGTCGGCGTAATCCTGCACTTTGATCGCCGCCACCGCCATGCCGATCAGATAAATGTCCAGCATCACCCACTCTTTGAGCCGCTCCAGCATCAGCAGCACCGGGCGCAGGTTCATGCCGAGCGCATGGCCGAAACGCAGGTACAGCAGCGACAGCACCAGCGTCAGCGGGGCGCCGATGGTGCAAAACGCCACCATGCTGGCGGTGAGCGGATCGCCCTGGCGGCTCATCTGCCAGATGCCCTCCAGCAAACTGGCGTCGATGCGCGTGCCGAGCAGACGAATGCTGATCAGCGGTTCGGTGAAGGCGAACGGCATCAGCAGCAGCATGGCGATCGCCATGGCGGTCAGGCGCGTCATCGACCAGTCGCGGCCGCTCACCACCTTGGCGTTACAGCGCGGACAATAAGCGGCCTGATTGCCGCTGAGCGGCGGCAGCACAAACAGCAGGTCGCACTCGCAGCAGCGTTGGTGGCGCGCTTTGGAAAGGGGGGCGGTGATCGCGTGTATTTTCATTTTTGACAAGTAGCTGCCCTTGAGCCCGCCGGAACTGTCAGCGTAGCTGAAAAATAAACCGGCCGCGTCACCGGCGATCGGGCGCCGGACGGTAAAACGAGGTAAACCGGGATTCTGAGCGGCAAACATACCCCGAGCGACGGGGTTTTGTGAAGCAACAGATGATTAACCTTGTGGCTATACGCATTTAATGCTTATTTTATAGGGCCTAAGCTTTGGGCTTCTGGCCATCTTCACTGTTTCAATGGTTAACACATGACAAAAGAACAATTCTACGCGGAATTAAAACGTGACCTGAGCGCGTTGCTCGGCGGGGAAACCAACTTTATCGCGGCGCTGTCCAACGCCAGCGCGTTGCTCAACGAGCGTCTGGATGACGTGAACTGGGTCGGTTTCTATCTGATGGATGGCGACCAACTGGTGCTGGGGCCGTTCCAGGGCAAGATCGCCTGCGTGCGCATTCCGGTGGGCAAGGGCGTGTGCGGCACGGCGGTGGCGGAAAATCGCGTGCAGCGCGTCGGCGACGTGCATGCGTTTCCGGGCCATATCGCCTGCGATGCGGCCAGTAACGCGGAAATCGTGCTGCCGCTGGTGGTTGGCGGCCGAGCGATCGGCGTTTTGGATATCGATAGCACGGTTTATCAACGCTTCGACGAACAGGACGAAGTGGGCCTGAAAGCAGTGGTGGCGGGGCTTTGTGAGCAACTGGAACAGTGTGACAGTGCGAAATATGTGACTGTGGCGGCAAGTTGATCGACGGTTAACGTGGCAATTACCGATGGCGTCATTATAATGACGCCTGTTCATGCCTGTGGCTTGTTGGCAATACCGTTGTAATCAGGAAATTTCATGGAAAATCAACCTAAGTTGAACTCTAGTAAAGAAGTCATTGCTTTTCTTGCCGAGCGTTTTCCGCTCTGCTTTAGCGCCGAAGGCGAAGCTCGTCCGCTGAAAATCGGTATTTTTCAGGATTTGGTAGAGCGCGTGCAGGGGGAAGAGAATCTCAGCAAAACGCAATTGCGTTCTGCCCTGCGCCTATACACCTCAAGCTGGCGTTACCTGTACGGCGTCAAGGTGGGCGCGCAGCGCGTCGATCTGGACGGCAATCCGTGCGGTGAACTGGAGCAGCAGCATGTCGATCATGCTCGCCAGCAGCTTGAAGAAGCCAAAGCGCGCGTTCAGGCACAGCGTGCCGAACAAAACGCCAAAAAACGTGAAGCCGCCGGCGAATCCGCCGATGCCGCTCCGCGCCGTCCGCGTCCAGCCGGTAAAAAGCCCGCTGCGCGTCGCGAAGGCGGAGCCGCGCCGGAAAACCGCAAGCCGCGCCCACAAACTCGCCCACAGCCCGCTCGCCAACCTCGTGCAGCCAAAGAGGAAAGCCAGCCGCGTTATGCGCCAGTCACGGATATCTCTAAACTGCAAATTGGCCAGGAAATCAAAGTCAGAGCAGGCAAGAGCGCGATGGATGCTACCGTACTCGAAATCGCTAAAGATGGCGTACGTGTGCAGCTCTCTTCCGGTCTGGCGATGATTGTGCGCGCAGAACACTTGCAGTTCTGATACGGAGGCCAACCCAGGCATGAACAAATTCGTCAGATTAACAGCGATTGCAGGGCTGCTGTGGGCGGGTGTCAGTTACGGCGCGGAAACAGCCAACATCCGCATCGGCCAACTGCCCCAACTGCAACAGGAACCCCAGCACGCTACGGTGAGTGAGCGCGTCACCTCGCGCTTCACTCGCTCTCATTACCGCCAGTTCGCCCTCGATGCGGAATTTTCAGGCAAGATCTTCGATCGCTACCTGAACATGCTGGACTACAATCATAACGTGTTGCTGGCCTCCGACGTGGCGCAGTTCGCCGGCAAACGCAATCAGGTTGGCGAAGAGCTGAAAACCGGCAAGCTGGACACCTTCTACGCGCTGTTCAATCTGGCGCAGAAACGCCGCTTTGAGCGTTACACCTATGCGTTGTCGTTGCTGGACAAGCCGATGAACTTCACCGGCAACGGCACTATCGATCTCGACCGCAGCAAAGCGCCGTGGCCGAAAGACAAGGCCGAGCTGGATAGCCTGTGGGATGCGAAAGTCACGTATGACGAGCTGAACCTCAAGCTGACCGGCAAGACCGACAAAGAAATCCGCGACACGCTGACCAAGCGCTATCAGTTCGCCATCAAGCGCCTGACGCAAAGCAACAGCGAAGACGTCTTCCAGCTGGCGATGAATGCCTTTGCGCATGAAATCGACCCGCACACCAACTATCTGTCTCCGCGCAACACCGAGCAGTTCAACACCGAGATGAGCCTGTCGCTGGAAGGCATCGGCGCGGTGCTGCAGATGGATGACGACTACACCCTGATCAACTCGATGGTGCCGGGCGGTCCGGCGGCGAAGAGCAAAGCGATCACCGTGGGCGATCGCATCGTCGGCGTCGGCCAGGCCGGCAAACCGATGGTGGACGTGATCGGCTGGCGCCTGGACGACGTGGTGTCGTTGATCAAAGGGCCGAAGGGCAGCAAGGTGCGCCTTGAGATCCTGCCGGCCGGCAAGGGCACCAAAACCCGCGTGGTCACCTTGACCCGCGAGCGCATCCGTCTGGAAGACCGCGCGGTGAAAATGACCATCAAGACCGTCGGCAAAGAGAAGGTGGCGGTGTTCGACATCCCCGGCTTCTATGTCGGTCTGACCGATGACGTGAAAGTGCAGCTGCAGAAGATGGCCAAGCAGAACGTCAAGAGCGTGATCATCGATCTGCGCACCAACGGCGGCGGCGCGCTGACCGAAGCGGTGTCGCTGTCCGGCCTGTTCATTCCTAGCGGCCCGGTGGTGCAGGTGCGCGACAACAACGGTAAAGTGCGCGAAGACGCCGACACCGACGGCGTGACTTACTATAAAGGCCCGCTGGTGGTGCTGGTCGATCGCTTCAGCGCCTCCGCCTCCGAAATTTTCGCGGCGGCGATGCAGGATTACGGCCGCGCGCTGATTGTCGGCGAGCCGACCTTCGGTAAAGGTACCGTGCAGCAGTACCGTTCGCTGAACCGTATCTACGATCAGATGCTGCGCCCTGAGTGGCCGGCGCTCGGTTCCGTGCAGTACACCATACAGAAGTTCTACCGCGTCAATGGCGGCAGCACCCAGCGCAAGGGCGTGACGCCGGACATTCTGATGCCGACCGGCGTCGATCCGGCGGAAACCGGCGAAGCGTTTGAAGACAACGCCATGCCGTGGGACAGCATCAATGCGGCGACCTACAGCAAGACCGGCGATATGGCGCCGTTCGAGCCGGAGCTGCTGAAAGATCACCAGCAGCGCATCGCGCAAAATCCGGAGTTCCAGTACATCGCGCAGGATATCGCGCATTACAAGGCGCTGAAGGATAAACGCAACATCGTGTCCCTCAATCTGGCGGTGCGCGAGAAAGAGAATCACGATGACGACGCGACCCGTCTGAAACGCATCAACGAGCGTCTGGAACGTGCGGGCAAGAAGCCGCTGAAATCGCTCGACGATCTGCCGAAGGATTACCAGGAGCCGGATCCGTATCTGGATGAAACCGTGCATATCGCGCTGGACCTGGCTCATCTGGAAAAGGATCAGCCCGCCCAGCAGCCGACGCCGGCCAAATAAGGCCACGGCTTTGCCTGTGAAAAACGCACCCTCGGGTGCGTTTTTTTTTGGTTGCGGCAAGCCCGGCTTAAGCCGGTTTCTTACGGTGACGCAGCCCGAGCTGAATGCAGGAAACCACCACCAGCAGACAGCCGAACAGCGACAGCAGCAGCGGGATCTCATGCCAGAACAGCCAACCCCAGGCGATGTTGAACACGATGCCGATATAGCGCACCACCGAGACCACGATCAGGTTATCGGAAGAGAAGGCCTGGGTTAAGACGACCTGCCCCAACAGCGACACCAGGGCGATGGCGAGCAGAATGGCGAACTGATAGGCGTTGGGCCAAACGAACGCGTTCCACATCAGCGGCAGCGAGATCAGCGTTGCGATGAACAGGAAGTAGAACACGATCTCGTAGTTGTGGTGGCGCTTGCTGAGTTTGTTGACCGACAGATAGGCGATCGAGGCGAACACCGCGCTCATCACGCCGACCAGCGACGCCAGGGTATAGGCCGAGAAGTGCCACGGCCGCACCAGCAGCACGGCGCCGATGATGACCATCGCCAGCCAAAACGCGGTGCAGGCGCTGACCCGTTCACGCAGCACCAGCAAGGAGAGCAAAATGGAGAAAAACGGCGACAGGTAGGCCAGCATGCTGGCGTCGGCCAGCGTCAGATGGGCGATGCTGTAAAAATAACAAATGAGATACAGCCCGCCCATGGTGCCGCGCAACACCAGCAGCGGCCGGTCTACGCGGCTGAAGGCGATGCGGTGGCGGTACATCAGCAGCAGAACCAGCACACAGCCGATGCTGCTGCGAAAGAACACGATTTCACCGGTGGGAATAGCATCGGAGATAGTTTTAACCAGCGCGTTCATGACGCTGAAAATCAACGAGGCAAAAATGGCCAGTAGCGCACCCTGATTCATGCTTGCCTCCGCCATTGTCGGTAAATGATGTCCGCCTGCTCGTCGCAGGTATCGTCCAGCAACGAGCGATGGCAATGCTCGGCGCCGATCCGGGTGACGAAGTGCTGCAGCGCCTGCTGAAAGCGGGCCAACAGACGCTGGGCGGCGGGCATCTCGACGTCAAGCCGCTGCGCCAGCAAGACCAGGACGCGCAGTTTGCGCACGTCCTCTTGCGGCACGCGCGGCAGGCGCCAGCGCCCCTGGGCATCCTGGAAGACGCGGGCGACCCTGACGGCGGAAAAATCATAGTAGCGGCCCTGCGCGTCCGGCTCGGAATAGGGGTCGACCAGCAGCGCGGTATAACGCGTAAACAGCGCATAGCATTGCTCCGTCGGCGTGAGCTGCGGGAATTGGTCAATCCAGCGGCGGCTCACCATACGGGGCGGAACCGGGTAGTTGTCGTCATTCAAAAAGCGCAGCAGGTTAATGGCCTCGATGCCGAGCCGGTTGAGCAGCTGCTGGTAATCCTGCGAGAGCGCCAGCATGTCGGCGATCGCCTCGGGACAGATGGGGCCCTCGGGGTGGGTTTTATACAGGTACTGGATCGGCGCCTGCGGCTGGAATATCGCCTGCAGCGTGGTTTCGGCCAGCGCCAGCGGAGGATGAACATAATTGGTGATGCTGAAGCGCTCGGCGGCGAGCAGGCTGCTGCAGCGTTGGGCGTCAATGCCGTGACGCGCCAGCAGCGAGCAAAGCCAGTCGAGTTCGGCGCAGTCTGACCTTGCGCCTGCGCCGGCCAGATAAATCCGCTGCTTGAACGCCTTGGTGTAGGCGCGGTAAGGCTGTTCGGCGTTCTGGTATTTGGTGTCGGCGTAGTAGCTCGACAGGCTGATGACCTCGACGTGGGATTGCCCGGCCTCCTGCAGCAGGCTTTGCGCCATCAAGCCGGAGCCGATGGAGGGAGAGAGCAGGATCAGTGAGCGCAGTTGGGGCAACGCCGCCCATGGTACCTGTCGCAGCACGTCATGGTATTGATCGGCGGGGACGGCAAGGATCAGTCTGCGCCAGTCGCCGCCGACGAGCGCCAGATCATCGCAATAGCGGTCAATTGTCACCTGCGCATCGTCTTGGGTGCGCTGCGCCTTACCGGCGCCCGTCAGCCACAGGCTGGGCGTGTGCGCCAGATGTTGCTTCAGGCGGCGCCCTTTTTCGCTGGGGCGGTTGTACAGGCCGATGCGCGCATTGCCCGCGGCCTTGATGTCCGCAGCCAGTTGGATCGCCGCCGGGCCGGCGCCGAGGATCAGGGTGGGAAAGGCATTATTCATGGCGGTGAGGCTCCAAAATCAAGAGATCGTACAGCGGGGTGGTGAGCGGTTTACCGCTGACGCGCCAGGGCGAGCCGGCGGCCTGGTGGTGGTAAGGGCAGTTGAAGATCGACTTGAGGCCATTGCCATAGCGCACCAGCAATTTGCCGCACTGGGGCAGCAAAGGCCGCAGCGCCTTCAGCAAACCCTGCTTGTCCGCCACCAGGGAGGCGATGATGATGTGATCGATATCGTTGCGCGTCAGGCCGTTCAGCTTGTCGATGCAGGGCATCTGCTGCACCAGCCCCAGGTGGCGCGTGAGCCGGCGGGCAAAACGCTGGGCCGCCGGGTCGCAATCGTAGCAAATGACGGTGGCGGAGAGCCTGGCGACCAGCGCCAGCGCCGTGGTGGGCAATGCGCCGCTGCCCACCAGCAGCACCCGTTCGCCGGGTTTAATGTCGGCGGCCGCGATCTCCAGCTGCAGCGCGCGGTCGAAACTGTTCAGGTAGGCGTTGGTTTGCGCCGGTTCCCGGCACAGCGCCGAGACGCGATGCTTCTCGTAGTCGCACAACGCGGCGTTGGCCGTCGCCCGCAGTTGGGTGATCTGCGCCGTTATCAAACGGTCGTTTTCCAGCTTTTGACGATAGGCCTGCAGCTGCGGTTCGTCGTTAAAGGCCTGCAGGCGGCTGAAACGACGTTCCAGCAGGGAAAAATGGCGCCGATCTTGCCGGGCGGAACGGTGAAGCTGGTGAATTTCCTGTTGCAAGCCGGCGAGTTGCGCCAGCATGTCCGCCTTGGTCAGAGTGTACATGGGGATTCTCCGTGTGCGTGTAACAGCTGTGTCGGCAGCAGATAGGGGTAGCCCTGCGGGCTGACGCCGTTTTCGATGCCGACGCCAAATACGCGAGACACCATCGGATGTCCCATCATCTGATGGGTATCGCCGTGGCAAACGACGCGTCCGTGCGCGAGCAGCGTGAGTGAGTGGCAATAGCGCAGCGCCAATCCCAGATCGTGGATCACCAGCAGCGTGATGCAGCGGTGGCGCCGGCCGTAGTCGGCGATCTGATTGAGCACGCGCAGCTGGTGGTGGATATCCAGCGCGCTGGTGGGTTCGTCGAGCAAAATGATCTGCGGCTGAGAGACGAAGGCCTGAGCCAGCATCACCAACTGTCGCTGGCCGCCGCTGAGACGGTTGAAGGGGCGATCGGCGAGCGCGGAAATGCCGCATTCCGTAAGCGCCTGCTCGACCGCATCGGCCTGGGCGGCGCTGACGCGCCAGCTCAACTGGCGTACCTTGCCCAGCAGCACCATGTCAAAAGCGGTCAATGCCGAATCGCAGCGATTAAGCTGCGGCACATAGGCGATACGGCTGGTTTTCGGATCGAGAGGGCGCTCGCGGTAAGCGATCTCGCCGCTGCACGGCACCATGCGGTTAATCGCTTTCAGCAGCGTCGATTTGCCGGCGCCGTTGGGGCCGATGATGCCGCCGAGCTGCGCCTCCGGCCAGCTCAATGAAACGTCTGCCAATAGCGAGCGGCGATGCAGCGAGACGCCGACGCGGGTGAGGGTCAGTTGAGTCATGGGCGTTTAACCTGTCGAGTGACGAAGTAAAACAGCACCGGCACGCCGATCAGGGCGATAACGATGCCGATGGGCACCACGCCGTTCGGCATCACCAGCTTGGCGACGATCGAGGCGCACAGCAGCAGCAGGCTGCCGCAGAGGGCGGAAATGCAGATCAGGTAGCGCTGATCCTCACCCACCAGAAAGCGGGCGAAATGCGGGGCGATCAGCCCGACGAACCCGATGGTGCCGACAAACGAGACCGAGGCGGCCGTCAGCAAGGTCGCCAGCAGAAAGGCCAGCTTGCGCAAGGCGCTGACATTGATGCCCAGCCCCTGGGCCTGCTCTTCGCCGGCGGACAGCGCCGTCAGCCGCCAGGCGAGCCGCAGACTGACGAACAGCGCGCACAGCAACACGACGCCGGTGATCGCCACGCCGTGCATATTGGCTTTGAGCAGGCTGCCGAACAGCCAAAAGACAATTTGCTGCATGGCTTCCGGCGAGGCCAGAAACAGCAGCAGCGATTGCAGCGACTGAAAGAAAAACAGCACCACGATGCCGCTCAACACTAATATTTGCGGCGTCATGCCGCGGCGTTGTCCCAGCAGATAGACAGGCACGCAAGCCAACAGCGCCATCAGCGAAGCCAGCAGCGGCGTGCCCAGCGCCAACGCGCCGCCCAGGCTGAAGCCGGTGAGGATCGCCAGCGCCGCGCCGAACCCCGCCGCGGCAGAGATCCCCAGCGTATAGGGGCTGGCGAGGGGATTGGCCAGCACGGTCTGCATCAGCAGGCCCGCCAGCGCCAGGCTGGCGCCGACCACCAAGGCGGTGAGCGTCATCGGCAAGCGAATCGACCAGAAAACCGCCTGATGCAGTGCGTTGCCGGGGGCAGAGCCGGGCCAAAGCATCCGCACGATATCCGTGAGGCCAAGTTGCGCGGCGCCGACGGTGAGATCGATGGCGGTCGCCGCCAGCAGCGCGCCGAGCAGCGCCAGCGTCAATAGCCCGCGGCGCAGCCTGCGCCGTCGCAAAAACGCACGTCCTGTGTGGGCCACGGTTATTCTCCTTGCCAGCGTTGCAAGAAGACGCCGTCCGCCTCTATCGGCAAATATTGATGGTAGAACTGCGCCAGATTGCGCGCGGGATCAACATCGGCAAACGCGGCGGGATAGAGCGCTTTCGCCAGATACTGGACAAAGATAAAATCGTAAATCGTGCGCGCGCCGCCATGGTAAAGCGCATAAAGACGCTGATTTTTTACCGCCGGCAGTTGCGGCCATCCCGCCCGCCGGGCGTATTGCGTCAGGCGCGTCTGTAGGGGGGCTGCCTGCGTGCCGTAGCCCATCGGCACGGCGTTCGGCATGTTTTCCCAGTCGCCACCGGCGAGAAAAATCACCTCGGGCCGTTGGGTCAGGACATAGTCGGCGCGCAAGGGGGAAGGGCTGCCGACGACTCCGGCGGCGATATTGTCGGCGCCGGCCAGCTGCAGCAGCGGCCCCCAGATCGATGCGCCATAGCTGCTGCCGTACTCGCCGGGGCCCTTGTCCCCCAGCTCAATGTAGGTGACCGGCGGCGGCAGCTGCGCCTGGCGGATGCGCCGCCGGGTATCCTCGAGACTTTGGCGATATTCGTCGGCCAGCCGTTCCGCTCGCTCGGCGTGGCCCATCGCCTGGCCCATTAACCGGATGCTGGCGAGCTTGACTTCAACGCCCTGATTGAAGTCGACGACGATGTAAGGAATGTTGAGCTGTTGCAGCACCGGCAGGTAGTTGGCGAAGCCGTCGAGCTGCCACTTCGCCAGGATCAGCAGGTCTGGCCGCGTGGTCAGCAGGCGTTCAAAATCGAAGCTCTGGTTATAGAGCGAACCGACATCGACCAGTTGAGCGAGCCGTGGCAGCGCCGCCTGATAGCGCGTCCATTGGCTGGCGCGCAACGCCCAGTCGCTTTTGGAGAAGGCGACGACCTGTTGATAACTCTCCGGGCCGTTCACCGCCAGAAAATCTTCGTAGTAAAAGCCGATATAGGCGCGCTGTGCGGGGGCGGCCAGGGTAACCTGGCGTCCTTCAACGTCGGTGAGGTGAATTTCAGCGTGCGCGACCTGGCAGAAAAGCAGCCACGTCGCCAGCATCCAGACGATACGCGATAACATGATTGACATCCCTTTACGATTAATTGTGATGTTATAATGTAACAATTAATCGCGAGATTCAAACTTTCGTCGCCGCTGAATCAGGCGGGGCATGATGAAACGCGCTGAGCGGATATTGGCCTATAAAGCGTGAGGATAACGGTTCTCGTTGTCATGGCGTGCGGGCAAAGAAATTTTTCTGCAAAATCCCTCCGCCTTGCGCAACAATCGTTTACAATTTGCCAAATCCCGGTCGCGCGTCGTTTTTGTAAAGTTTCGTATTTTTAGTAGGTTAATGGCGCGCAACTCTTGAAACTGTGACGAATGCCCATACGATCCAGGGTATCTGGACAGTGTTTTGTTAACATTTATGAGGAAGTAAACATTTTATGATGCGTATAGCTCTGTTCCTGCTCACCAACCTGGCGGTGATGTTGGTTTTCGGGCTGGTGCTCAGCCTGACAGGAATCCAATCCAGTAGCGTTCAGGGCCTGATGATCATGGCCGGTCTGTTCGGCTTCGGCGGCGCTTTCGTGTCGTTGCTGATGTCCAAATGGATGGCGCTGCGCTCCGTGGGCGGGGAAGTGATTGAACAGCCGCGTAACGAAACCGAAAACTGGCTGCTGGAAACGGTGCGCCGTCAATCGCAGCAGGCGGGCATCGCCATGCCGCAGGTCGCTATCTACCACGCGCCGGACATCAACGCCTTCGCCACCGGCGCACGGCGCGACGCTTCGCTGGTCGCCGTCAGCACCGGCCTGCTGCAGAGCATGAGCCGCGACGAAGCGGAAGCGGTTATCGCGCACGAAATCAGCCACGTCGCCAACGGCGATATGGTGACCATGACCCTGATCCAGGGGATCGTGAACACCTTCGTCATCTTCATTTCGCGCCTGATCGCACAGGTTGCCGCCGGCTTCCTGGGCAACCGCGACGGTGAAGGGGAAGGCAACGGCAACCCGATGATTTACTTCGCCGTGTCGATGGTGCTGGAACTGGTGTTCGGCATCCTGGCGAGCATCATCACCATGTGGTTCTCGCGTCACCGCGAATTCTATGCCGACGCCGGTTCCGCCAAACTGGTGGGCCGCGAGAAGATGATCGCCGCCTTGCAGCGTCTGAAAACCAGCTATGAACCGCAGGAAGCGGGCAGCATGATGGCGTTCTGCATCAACGGCAAATCCAAGTCGTTCAGCGAGCTGTTCATGTCGCACCCGCCGCTCGACAAGCGCATCGAAGCGCTGCGCACCGGTCAGTACCTGAAGTAATCGGCTGAATGAAATGAAAAACCCCGGCTTGCCGGGGTTTTTTTTATGGCATGCCTGAACCGCTTTTTCAGCGGCGGCGACGGATTCAACAATGAAATTCGGCAATGAATGGGGTGAGCGCTTCACCAAAGTTTGCGGGCGTAAATGCCGTGCAGCAGCGCCCGAAGTCGCTGAAGCCCACCTGCAAACCGCGTCTTTCGGCCTCTCAGCCTGGGCTGGCGCGGTGCCAGATCACCCGGTGAGAGGGCAAGCCGCATCGGGCCCGGTCACGACCGCCTGTTTGGCTTTGGAAGCGCATGTTATATGCTTTGGCACAATGACATTTGTCCCTGAGGCCCTATGAAAATCAACCACCTTCCCTTACTCAACGGTGATGAGGTGTCGGCGCGCCTGGCCGCATTGGCTGGCGGTGTCGCCGATGCGGTTGCGGAATTGTTGAACCGGCATGATGACGATGATGAGCCACCGGTTATTCGCTGGCATTCAGGCGATCTGCGCCAGCCGGCGTTTTTCCCCGACGAGCACGACGGCCACGATTACGATTACCTGATCGTGGACGGCGATGTGATCGTGGAGGGATGCCTGGCGGTGTCACCGCAGCGAGAGGACGGCGGCATTGTCGTGCTGGGGCGGCTGCAGGCGGATACGCTGATTTGCTGGGGCGGGCTGGTCGTGCGTGACGATGTCCGCATACGCCATGCCTATTGCAGCTCAGGAAACGACGGCGCGTTCGTGGTGGGGGGAGACCTGACCGCGCTCACCCTGGTAGAAACGGGGGAGTTTATCCATGTTCATGGCGATCTCGACGCGCGATGTCTCGCTTCGTTGCAGAACTTCGTTCAGGTTGACGGAGAGACGCGCTGCGACTGCCGCATCGACAGCGCGCAGTCCGAAGATCTGATAAAGCGCATGTTCGCCCCCGGCCTGCTCAAGGCCTTCGAGGGGATGGATAACGACGGCCAACGCCTTGTTGGCTGGTATCCGGATGACGACGCCTATTTAGCCTGTTTACGACAAGGCCGCAGCCCGTTGAGGCGCGGCGACTGACGCCTGGCCTGCCATGCTCCCGGCACCGCACCCGACGCGGCCCGGCCGCCAGTGCTGGTCCCGTCGGTTTTACAATCGATGGGGCTCGGCTCTTTTATGTGCGCTATTTCACCTCGCGGCTGGGCTGCGCCGTTTGCGTCGTCGGTTGAGTGATGCGCAGGCTGCTGACGGCCGCCGCCAGGGTGGCGAACACCCCAGCCAGGATCAGTGAAGCGTGGGTGCCGGAGGCCGGGAACAGGTTGAACATCAGCGCCACCAGGGCGGCTCCCGAGGTTTGTCCCAGCAGACGGGCAGTGCCCAGCATGCCGCTGGCGCCGCCGCTGCGGTTGCGCGGTGCGGCGGAGATGATGGTGTGGTTGTTGGGCGACTGGAACAGGCCGAAACCGGCGCCGCACAGCACCATGCGCCAGATGATGTCCATATTCGACGGCGCCGCGGGCAGCAGCGCCAGCGAGAACAGCCCGAGCGCGAACACCGCCAGCCCGATGCAGCCCAGCAGGCCGGCATGCACGCGTTCCACCAACCGGCCGGCGATCGGGGCCATCACCACGATCGCCAGCGGCCACGGCGTCAGCAGCAGCCCGGTCGCCACCTCGTCGCGGCCCAATGCGCTTTGCAAGAAGAACGGCAGCGACACCATCGCCAGCATTTGCGCGGCAAACGAGCAGATTGAGGTGCCCATCGACAGGGCGAAGATCGGAATGCGCAGCAGATCGACCGGCAGCAACGGAAATTCCTGGCGCAGCTGGCGGCGCACGAACAGCGCGCCAATCGCCAGCAGCGCGGCGATCTCGCTGAAGATCAGCGTCAGGCTCTGGCCCTGGGCGAAGCCGCTGATGGCGGTGATCAGCAGGCCGAAGGTCAGCGCGTTCAGCACGGCGCTGGTGGGATCGAAACGGCGGTTATCGCTTTTTTGGCCGTTGGCCGGCAGGAATTTCATCCCCAGCAGCAGCGCGACGATGCCGATCGGCAGGTTGATGGCGAACAGCCATTGCCAGGACGCGACCGACAGGATAGCGGCCGCCACCGTCGGCCCGGCCGCCGAGGAGCAGGCGACGATCAGCGAGTTGATGCCCATGCCGCGGCCGAGAAAACGCTGCGGGTAGATGATGCGGATCAGCGCGGTGTTGACGCTCATGATGGCGGCGGCGCCAAAGCCCTGCAGCACGCGGGCGATGGTCAGGGTGAGCAGCGAGTCGGACAGGGCGCAGAACAGTGAGGTGATGCTGAACACCAGCAATCCAGCCTGATAGATGCGGCGATAGCCGACCAGATCGCCGAGCGACGCCAGCGACAGCAAAGAGACGGTGATCGCCAGTTGATAGGCGTTAACCACCCAGATGGAACTGGCCGGACTGGCGTTGAGATCGCGCGCGATGGTGGGCAGCGCCACGTTGGCTATCGCGCCGTCGAGCACGGATACGGTAATGCCGAGGGCGATGGCGAGGATCGCCCCATAGCGTTGCGGGACGGGGAGGCCGTCGGAACAAGGACGCATGCAGGTCTCAGCGGTATTTATTCAGGAGAGTATTATCATGCTAATCATATTCGCCTGCGATTGCATGCCCCTTGTCCGCTTAATTGTAAACGGCGGTGAGCGGCAGGCGGTTATTCATTTGGCTTCAATCGCTTAGCCTTCAGCTGCGTTGCGCGTCGCGATCTGTTCCGATTATACTGAAACCCTTGTTTAAATTTCCTGAAACAAAACCGTTAAGTAGGGTATTCGCCATGGCTAACGCAGATTCAGACAAGCAACCGGATGCCGTCTCATCCGTGATGAAAGTGTTCGGCATTTTGCAGGCGCTCGGCGATGAGCGCGAGATAGGCATTACCGAACTGTCCCAGCGGGTGATGATGTCTAAAAGCACCGTCTACCGGTTTCTGCAGACCATGAAAGCGCTGGGTTACGTTTCACAGGAGGGCGAGACGGAAAAGTATGCGCTGACGCTCAAGCTGTTCGAACTGGGCGCCAAATCGTTGCAGAACGTCGATCTGATCCGTAGCGCCGACGTGCAGATGCGCGAGCTGTCGAATCATACCCGTGAAACCATCCACCTCGGCGCCCTGGACGAGGATGGCATCGTCTACATCCATAAGATCGACGCGATGTACAACCTGCGCATGTATTCGCGCATCGGCCGCCGCAACCCGCTGCACAGCACCGCCATCGGCAAGGTGCTGCTGGCCTGGCGCGAGCGGGATGAGGTGGCGCAGATCCTGTCGCAGATTGAATTTACCCGCAGCACCGAGCATACCCTGACCAGCGCCGCCGAACTGTTGCCGGTGCTGGATCGGGTGCGTGCGCAGGGATACGGCGAAGATGCCGAAGAGCAAGATGCGGGGATCCGCTGCATCGCGGTACCGGTTTTTGACAGGTTCGGGGTGGCGATCGCCGGGCTGAGCATCTCTTTCCCGACGCTGCGCTTTTCCGAAGCGGCGCGGGAGGAGTATGTGGCGTTGCTGCACGTCGCCGCCCGACGCATTTCCGAACAGCAGGGCTATCACGACTACCCGTTCTGACCTGCGTTTCGATGAGCAAGGCGCCGCCATGACGGCGCCTTGCTGTTATTTTGCGCCGGGCGTCAGCCGCTGAGAAATCCGCTCCAGCACCAACATCAGCAACAGCGTGGCCGCCACCAGGATCATGGTCAGCGTTGCGCCATTGGCGATGCTGCCGCGATCGGTCAGGCTGAAGATCGTGACTGGCAGCGTCGCCCAGCTCGGCGGGTAGATCATCATGGTCGCGCCCAGCTCCCCCATCGACAGCGACAGGCTGAGCGCGAAGGCGGAGATCATGTAGGGGGCGATCATCGGCAGGGTGACGTGGCGCAGGCGAAACAGCGGCGAAGCGCCCAGGCTGGCGGCGACGTTCTCGTAGTCGTCAGGCAGCCGGGTCAGCCCGGCCATGACGTTGCCGAAGGTAAAGGCGGAAATCAGCACGAAGTGGGCGGCGGGCACGATCAGGAAGGTGCCGTTCATCTGCAGCGGCCCCTGGCTGAACGCCACCAGCATCCCCAAACCGATAGAGACCGAAGGCACCGCGCTGGGAATGAAAAACAGCGTGCCCAGCAGCCGTCGGCCGCGTTCAGGCACGTGGCGCAGCGCCAACGCCGCCCAGGTGCCGCACAACAACGCGAACAGGCTGGCGCTGAAACCGATAGCCAGACTGGCGATCAGTGCGTCCCAGGAGGCGCCGCTGAACGCCTGGCGGAAGTGGTTGAGGGTGAAACCGCTCGGCAGCACGCCGTTCCACTGCTCACTGAGGCTGGACATCAGGATCACCGCCAGCGGCAGGCAGAAGAACAGGGCGAACAGCGTGATCGTCAACGTGCAGGTCAGGGTGCGTCCGGTGCGGGACCAAATCAACATTGTCAGTTCCTCAGCCCGGCGCGCGCCGCGGCGTAGCGGTAAAGGGAGAACAGCCCGAGCGATAGCGCGATATTCACGACGGCGATCGTGCAGGCGACGGCGTAATCCGACTCCAGAATCGCTTTGGAGTAGACCATCATCGGCAGCGTGGTGACGCCCTTGGCGCCGATAAACAGCACGATGCCGAACTCATTGGTGGTCAACAGCAAACACAGGCTGCCGCCGGCCAGCAAGGCCGGCAGCGCGGCGGGCAAAATCACCTGGCGCACCACGCGCCCCGGCCGGGCGCCGAGGATGCTGGCGGCCTCGAGCTGGCTGCGGTCGATCTGCGACAGCGCCGCCATCAGCGGGCGCATCACCAGCGGGGTAAACACGGTGATTTCCGCCAGGATCACCCCCCAAATGGAGTAAAGAAAATCCACCGGCGGCAGGGTGAAACCAAAGGTCGCCATCAGCGTGCCGTTCAGCAGGCCGGCGGAACCGTAGATGAACGTGAAGGCCAGCGTGATGAGGAAGGTCGGCATGGCGATAAAGGTATCGATCACCCGGGCGATCAGACGGCTGCCGGGGAACGGCGTGAACACCAGCAGCAGCGACAGCAGGGTGCCGAGCACCAGGCAGCCCAGCGTCGCCAGCAGCGCGATCTGCAGCGTGTTGAGAAGGGCGCCGACAAAGCGGCGTGATTCGAACGCCTGCTGCAGCGCAGCGGCGCTGAACAGCCCTTGTTCGTCGGTAAACGCCTGTTTGACGATCAACGCCAGCGGGTAGAAAAACAGCGTCGCCAGCGCCAGCAGCGGCAACAGGATCCACAGGCGGCGCGGCAAACGCAGCCGCTGGGCCGGGCGAGTAAGCGTAGAGTCGGTCATGTCAGTCCTCGATCAGTACCGCATCGTCGGGGGCGAAATAGAGCGGCACGCGCTCGCCGATCTGCGGCATCCGGCTGCGATGGGTGGTGACCACGCGCAGCGAATGGCCTTGTACCTCGAACTGCAGGTGCGTCAGCTCCCCCTGCCAATGAATATCGCGCAGCGTGCCGATGAGGCAGTTGCTGCGCTGGGCGTCGGCATCAAGCGCAATATGCTGCGGCCGGATGCACAGCAGCTTGTCGAAGCCGCGTTGTGCGCCGTAGGTGAAACAACCGATCACTTTGCCGGCGCAGCTGACGGTGGTCATGCCTTGCTGCGCGGTAGTCTCAAGGGCGGTGGCCGGCAGCAGATTGGCGCGGCCGAGAAACTCGGCGGCGAAGCGGTTCGTCGGATGGTGGTACAACGCGCGGGTTTCACCGTGGGCGATCAGGTGGCCGTCGCGCATGATGCCGATCTTGTCCGCCAGCGTCAGCGCTTCCCCCTGATCGTGGGTGACGTACAGGATGGTCAGATCCGGCAGCTCGCGGTGCAGGCGGGCGATCTCTTCCACCATGCTGTGACGGATTTGCGCGTCCAGCGCCGACAGCGGCTCATCCAGCAGCAAGACTTTGGGGCGCACCGCAATGGCGCGAGCGATCGCCACCCTCTGCTGTTGGCCGCCGGAAAGCTGGCTGGGATAGCGCTTGGCGTAGGCGGACATGCCGACGATGGCCAACGCTTCTTCGACGCGCTCGGCGGTCAGGCCGCGCGGCTTGCCTTGCGCGCGCAGGCCGAACGCCACATTGTCCTCGACGCGCATATGCGGAAACAGCGCGTAGTTCTGTACCACCATGCCCAGGCCGCGCTCATAGGGCGGCACGTCGGTGACATCGATGTCACCGATGGCGATGCGTCCGGCGGAGGGCTGCACGAATCCGGCGATCGCCCGCAGCACGGTGGTTTTGCCCGAGCCGGAGGGGCCGATCAGCGCCAGCACTTCGCCGGGGGCGATGGTGAGCGTGAGGGGTTTCAGCACCTCGGTGCCGCGATACGACACGCTGACGCGGTTGAGCTGAATGCCCGACGGCCCGGCGATGTCGAGGCTGCTATCCCGCGCCTCGGCGCGGGAAGAGAGGGTAGAAGGCATCGTCAGCGTCATTCGGTCACCTGGCGCCAGCGGGAGATATCGGCGGACAGGCTGCTCACCACCTGGTCCCAGTCCGGCGCCCAGATGTCCACGCCTTTCAGCGCCGCCTGCGACTGCCTGAAGTTATCGTCGGTCGGGGTGACGTCCTTGCGCACCGGCATACCGTAGGAAATGGCGCTGACGCTGCTCTGCGCTTCTTTGCTCAGCAGGAAGTCGATCAGTTTTTTGCCGTTGGCGCTTTGCGGCGCGCCTTGCACCAGGCCGATGTAGTAAGGCAGCACCAGCGTGCTGCGTTTGCCGTCCGGCCCGGCTGGCCAGAACACCTTCACGTTCGGGTTGCTGCGCATCTGCGCCAGATTCATCTGCAGATCGCCGTTGGCCACCAGCAACTCGCCTTTATTGACCAGCGCGGTCAGCTTGCCGGTGGAGGCCGAAGGGCCGACGTTGTTGTTTTGCAGCTTGCCGAGGTAGTCGAAACCGGCATCTTTGCTGCCGAAGCTGTGAAACGCCTGCAGCATCACCGCGGTGCCGTCACCCGCCTGACCCGGCGTGGAGTACTGCAGCTTATTGCGGAATTGCGCGTCCAGCAGTTGTTGATAGCTGGCGGGCGCCTGCGGCAGCAGTTTGGCGTTATAGATGAAGCTCAGGTAGTTATTCACCAGCGGCACGAACTGCGGCTGGGCGTCGGCGATCTGCGCCGCATCCTGCGGGGTGAAATCCTGCAGCAGTTTTTCCGCGGCGGCGCGCTGGATGAACGGCGGCAGCGTCACCAGCACGTCGGCCTGCGGGTTGCTGCGCTCCTTCGACAGGCGTTCCACGATGGCGCCGGAGCCGCCTTCGACGTACTGCACCTTGACGCCGGTCGCCTTGGTGAAGGCGTCGAACTGGGTTTGATACCAGCTGTGATCGCCGTCGTGCAGACCATCGGCGGAGTAGACGGTCACCACCGCGTCGGCGGCCCAGGCCGGCGCGGCGCCGAGTGCGATGGCGGTCATCACGACCAGACGAGAGAATTTCATAGCTTCAGCCTCACTGTGCGGGTTTATGCGAAACTGGTATACACCAGATATGCGGCCAAGCTAATCGGCAAATATGACAAACAAATGAAAGCGGCAAAATATAGTTGCCGGAGACGGGGATTAGGCGTGGGAGAGAAAGGCGGAGCGGCAGGCGCAGCCCCGGCATGCAGGGGGTTAAAGCGTATCGACTTCGATGCGCAGGCTGTCGTGGCGCCAGTATTCGATATCGAAATCGAGAATGCGGCCGTGCTGATCGTAATTCAACCGGCGCAGCAGCAACGCGGGCAGGCCGACCATGGCGCCGAGCGCGTTGGCGGCGCGATAAGGCAGGGCGGTCGGGTAGAACGACAGGTGCATGTTGCTGTAAATCAAATCGTAATGCTGTTGATAAACCTCGGTCAGGCTGCCGTTGAGATCGTGACTGAGCAGTGCCGGCACCCGCTGCGGCAGGCAGTGGTTCTCGCAATAGCAGATGGCGCGGCCGTCGGCATACCGCACGCGGCGCAGCAGATACACCTGATCGAACGGTTCGAGCGCCAGCGGCTGCATCACGTCGAGCGGCACCGTGGTTTTTTCGCCGGACAGCAGTGCGGTGCGCGGCGTGCGCCCTTGCTCCTGACAGAGACGGTGGAAGTTGGTGTTCTGCGTCGGATCCAGCCACAGCCGTTCCGGCGTGACGAACCAGCCGCGGCGATCGGCGCGGTAGATGGCGCCGGTGGCTTCCAATTGCGCCAGGCTTTCGCGAATGGTGACGCGGGTGGTGGAGAAGATGGCGCACAGCTCGCGCTCCGAAGGCAGCTTATCGCCGGCCTGTAGCGCGCCGCGGGTGATGCGCGCCTGAAGCTGATCCTTGATCTGCAGGTAGTGAGGCATATCGCCCTGATGTTCTTTCATTTCGTCTCGCTATGGCATCGGCCCGACATTCCGGCACGCGCTTATTATACATAGCCAGATGAATTTTTTGTTTCACCGCGCTTTGTCGTTTGACCGAGGCAGGAATTTGCCGCCACAATGCGCACAATCTGGTATAGACCAATAGGTGAATAACATGTCCGATCGTAACTACCTGCTGTTGACCCCCGGCCCGTTGACCACGTCGAAAACGGTGAAAGAGGCGATGCTGTATGACAGCTGCACCTGGGATGAAGATTACAACCTCGGCGTGGTGCAGCGCATTCGCCAACGGTTGGTGGCGCTGGCGACGCCGTCCGCCGGTTATACCTCGGTGCTGCTGCAAGGCAGCGGCAGCTTCGCGGTAGAGGGCGTGCTGGGCACGGTCATCGGCCCGCAGGACAAGCTGCTGATCGTCAATAACGGCGCCTACGGGGCGCGGATGATCGAAATGGCGCGGCTGATGGATATCGACCACCACGCTTTCGACTGCGGTGAGGTGAATGAACCGGATGTGACGGCGATGGAGGCGGTGCTGAAAAGCGATGCGCGCATCAGCCATATCGCCATGGTGCACTGTGAAACCACCACCGGCATGCTCAACCCGCTGCAGAAGGTTGCCGGTCTGGCGGCGCGCAACGGCAAGACCTTTATCGTCGACGCCATGAGCAGCTTCGGCGGCATTCCGTTGGATGTGGACGCGCTGGGCATCGATTTTCTGATCAGCTCCGCCAACAAATGCATTCAAGGCGTGCCGGGCTTCGCTTTTGTCATCGCCCGCCGCAGCGAGCTGGAGAAATGCGCCGGCCGCTCACGCTCGCTGTCGCTGGATCTGTATGCCCAGTGGCGTTGTATGGAGGATCAGGCCGGCAAATGGCGCTTTACGTCGCCGACCCACACCGTGCTGGCCTTCGCGCAGGCGCTGAAAGAGCTGGAACAAGAGGGCGGCATTGCCGCGCGCCACCACCGCTATCAGACTAATCAGCGTCGGCTGGTGGCGGGCATGCGCGAGCTGGGCTTTGAAACCCTGCTGGACGATGCGTTGCATTCGCCGATCATCACCGCGTTCTATTCGCCGAAGGCCGACACTTACCGCTTCGCCGAGTTTTATCAGCGCCTGAAGCAGCAAGGTTTCGTGATTTATCCCGGCAAAGTGTCGCAGAGCGACTGCTTCCGCATCGGCAACATCGGGGAAATTTATCCGCAGGATATCGAACGTTTGCTGGCGGCCGTCGGGCAGGCGATGTACTGGAATCAATAAGGATTGACCATGAAACAGATCAACGCAGTGATCCTCGACTGGGCCGGCACCACGGTGGACTTTGGCTCCTTTGCGCCGACGCAGATTTTCGTCGAGGCGTTCAAACACACCTTCGATATCGATATTAGCCTGGCGGAAGCGCGCATTCCGATGGGCCTCGGCAAATGGCAGCACATCGAGGCGCTGGGCAAACTGCCGGCGGTCGACGCGCGTTGGCGACAGAAGCTGGGCCGCTCGATGAGCCATCAAGACATCGACGCGCTGTATCAGGCGTTTATGCCGCTGCAAATCGCCAAAGTGATCGACTTCGCCGATCCCATTGAGGGCGTGCCGCAGGTGATTGCCGGGCTGCGCGAACAGGGCATTAAAATCGGCTCCTGCTCCGGTTATCCGCGCGCGGTGATGGAGGTGCTGGCGCCGGCCGCCGCGCAGCGCGGTTACGCGCCGGATTACTGGGTCGCCACTGACGATCTCGCGGCCGGCGGGCGGCCGGGGCCGTGGATGGCGTTGCAGAACGTCATCGTGCTGGGCATCGATGCGGTGGCGCACTGCGTGAAGGTGGATGACGCGGTGCCGGGCATTGCCGAAGGGCTGAACGCCGGGATGTGGAGCGTCGGGCTGGCGCTGTCCGGCAACGAGTTCGGCGCTACCTGGTCGGAGTACCGTCAAATGGCGGCGGGGGAAATAGCGCAGCGCCGCACGGCGGCCGCCGATAAGCTGTACGCGGCGGGCGCGCATTATGTGATAGACACGCTGGCGCAATTACCGGATGTGATCGCCGATATCAACCGGCGGCTGGCGAACGGCGAGCGGCCGTAACGACCGAAAGCGGGGCATAAAAAAACCGGGGATAATCCCCGGTTTTTTTGTTCTGAGACGGCGTTAGCGGTGAGCCAGTTCGACTTCGTCTTCGCTGTCCATCACGGCTTTGTCGGTTTGCTTCATCAGCTGGCTGGTGATGGTGCCTGCCGCCATCGAGCCGTTGACATTCAGCGCGGTGCGGCCCATGTCGATCAACGGTTCGACCGAGATCAGCAGCGCGACCAGCGTCACCGGCAGGCCCATCGCCGGCAGCACGATCAGCGCGGCGAAGGTGGCGCCGCCGCCCACGCCCGCCACACCGGCGGAGCTGATGGTGACGATGCCGACCAGGGTGGCGATCCACACCGGATCCAGCGGGTTGATGCCGACGGTCGGCGCAACCATCACCGCCAGCATCGCCGGGTAGAGGCCCGCACAGCCATTCTGGCCAATGGTGGCGCCGAACGACGCCGAGAAGCTGGCGATGGATTCCGGCACGCCCAGACGACGGGTCTGCGCTTCCACGTTCAATGGAATGCTGGCGGCGCTGGAGCGGCTGGTGAAGGCGAAGGTGATCACCGGCCACACCTTGCGGAAGAACTTCATCGGGTTCACGCCGGTGAAGGCCAGCAGGATGGCATGTACCACGAACATGATGGCCAGGCCGATGTAGGAGGCCACCACGAAGCTGCCGAGCTTGACGATGTCGTGAATGTTGGAACCGGCGACCACTTTGGTCATCAGCGCCAGCACGCCATACGGCGTCAGCTTCATGACCAGACGCACCAGCTTCATCACCCAGGCCTGCAGGGTGTCGATAGCCACCAACACGCGCTCGCCTTTCGGCTTGTCGTCTTTCAGCAGCTGCAGCGACGCCACGCCGAGGAAGGTGGCGAAAATCACCACGCTGATGATCGACGTCGGGCTGGCGCCGGTCAGATCGGCGAACGGGTTTTTCGGGATGAACGACAGCACCATCTGCGGCACGGTCAGGTCGGCCAGTTTGCCCACGTAGTTGGTCTGGATCGCCGTCAGGCGCGCGCTTTCCTGCGCGCCCTGCACCAGGCCTTCGGCGGTCAGGCCGAACAGGTTGGTGACCAGCACGCCCACCAGCGCGGAGATCAGCGTGGTGAACAGCAGCGTGCCGATAGTCAGTACGCTGATTTTGCCCAGAGAAGAGGCGTTATGCAGCTTGGCCACCGCGCTCAGGATCGAGGCGAACACCAGCGGCATGACGATCATTTGCAGCAGCTGCACATAGCCGTTGCCGACGATGTTGAACCAGCTGATGGATTCTTTCAGTACCGGGTTGTCGGAGCCGTACACCAGCTGCAGGCCCAGACCGAACACCACGCCGACCACCAGGCCGACCAGCACTTTTTTCGCCAGGCTCCATTGCTTGTGGCGGGTTTGCGCCAGCAGCAAAAGGAGCGCGACAAACACCAGCACGTTAATCACGAGCGGAAGATTCATCCCCAATGTCTCCAATAATCTTTCTTATAAAAACGACAACGCATCACGTATGTCGCGATGTAAATATCGTAACAGTTTGCCGAGTGGCCCACTTATATCCAAATGGAATTTGATATAGCTTTTTGTGTGTTTTTGTTCGTTTTATATACTTCAAGGTGATGGGTTAAGCGTTTTTTTGTGATCAGAGTCTGATATTTCTGATTTGCTCGACATAGGATTGCACCGGCAGGGTGAAATCACCTTGCCAGCAGATGGCAAACGCCACCAGGCACAGACACAGCACCCGCTCCAGCTGGTTGCCTTTTTGCGAGTTGAGCAGCGGCAGGCGAAAACGCCAGCGGCATGGCCACAGCAGCGGTACGCCGGCGGGCGTGAGCATGTCGGCCAGCAGATGGCTGAAGTAACCGATGATCATGGCGTGCAGCGCGTCGGCCGGGATCGGCCAACTGCGCGGCACATCAAGCTGAAACAGCGCCATGCCGCCGGCGATCGCCAGCAGGCTGTGGGTGAAACCGCGGTGGCCGAAGGCGCGGGCGATGGGAATGGCGATCCAGCGCAGACGCTGGCCCAGCACCGACTTGGGGTGATCTATGTCCGGCAGCAGTGAGGTCAGCAGCGCGGCGGGTATGATGTGCCACCAGTCGCCGGTAGCCAGCTCTGGCGTCACTTCCGCCTTCTTGGCGAAGATCGCGCAAGCGACAGAGAATATAAGGTGTCCTTCCGCAGTCATGCTGTTGCGATTCCGACTGGTAAACTGTTAATTTATCCAGTATATGGGAAAATTCCCAGTAGTGGAAGCAGTTACCCTGTAACCAATTGTTTATTTTCCCCTGTTTTACAACGGCTTGTTACGGCAATGGGTAACAAAGCATCGATTTTGACGCGCGAGAACAAAAAGCGGGCGATGGGGGGCGTATGGCGGTGAGAAAAAAGACGGTTGCTCGGCGTGTGGCGGGAGGAAGCGGCGGCCTTGAACCGCGCTGCGTGGCAGTGACAACGCGCCGCGGGCCGTCGCTTTCCCTGCCATGCAGCATAATGAGAACGTCATGCCAATTCAATAAAATGAAACGGTGTTTCGTTTATTTTGCGGTGCGGATCCCTTTTATGACGCAGAGCGGCAAACCCAGGGCGCCGATGGCCGGCGCCGCAGGTCAGGCAAAGTGGGCGGGGGTGAGCTGTTCCAGGGTGTCCAGCTTGTGGTCCGCCAGCGTCCAGCGCGGATCGTGACGGTATTCGGCTGCCGGGATCACGATGGAACGCATGCGTGCGGCCTTGGTGGCGATCATGCCGTTAAACGAGTCTTCCAGCGTGATGCAGCGCAGCGGATCGCTGCCCAGGCGTTCGGCGGCGATCAGGTAGACCTCCGGGTGCGGCTTGCTGTACGGCAGGTATTCGGCGGAAACCAGCTGATCGAAGTAATCCTCAAGCTCGAACATCTTCAGCACCTGCCGTTGCATGTGCAGCGGCGAGGCGGAGGCGAGACCGATGTTCAGCCCCTGGCTGCGACACAGCTCCAGCGCCTGCTGAACGCCCGGCAGCAGCGGACGCGTCTCGTGCACCAGCTCGATGGCGCGCTCGATAATCCGCGCCGACACCTCATCAAGCGAAACCCCTTGCCACGGCATCGCCTGATACCACATTTTCACCACCAGATCGATGCGCAGCCCCAGCGTGTCCGGC
Source organism: Serratia sp. TSA_130.1 (assembly GCF_052691795.1). Taxonomy (NCBI): domain Bacteria; kingdom Pseudomonadati; phylum Pseudomonadota; class Gammaproteobacteria; order Enterobacterales; family Yersiniaceae; genus Serratia; species Serratia sp. TSA_130.1. Next base: position 348,032 of record NZ_JBQZFS010000004.1, on the reverse strand, counting down.
AGCTTGTGACGGTCGGACAGATCCAAACCCAGCGCGCCGAAGATATCCAACTCAGCCTGCAGCCACAGCGGTTCCGAGTCGATCAACAAGCCGTCCATATCAAAAATTGCGGTTTCAATGCGTTGCGAATAAGCCATTAACGGTTAACTCCTGCCGGCGCGGGTGAATGTGCCCGACACTTTATCATCGCCGGTGACGAGACTAAAACCTTTGCCTGCGCGTTTGGCTTTTGCCAAAACGCAGGATATTCCACACCTCGCGCAATTTCAGCCACCAGCGCTGGTGTTGACGCTCGGTGACCTGTTGCAACATGCGTGCGTAGTCCAGCACCAAACCCGGCGTCCAGGTCATGCTTTCGCCGCGGCTGCGCAGTACCGCCAGCATCCACAGGTTGGGATCGAGCACCAGCAACAGAAAGCGGCGCCACAGATGTTTATCGCCCAGCACGCCTTCCAACGCGCTGTCGAGCGCGCCGATGACCGTGGTGGAGCAGTTGCGCCGGGTCAGATTGTAGGTGGCGTCCTGCCGATAACGCAGCCAGAATGCGCGCAGCGCCGCCGGGTTATAGCGGTAGAATTGAATTTTCTTGTCCGGGGGGCACCAGGCGGCGATCTCGCCCGCCAGGTCGGGCAGGAAACGCCCGTCGACGTTGTTCTGTTCGCCGGCATGCAACAACTGGCGGAAATCCTGAACGGAATGGCTGATGTCGTTGAGCGGGTAGTGACTGATATACACATCCGGCGCGAGCGCCAGGGCGGCGTGACCGGTGGAGATATTGCCGCCGCCGTCGACCGCCGCGATGTATCGGTCGACGATGTAACGCCGGCGCGGATCTTTAGCCGCACCAATCGGTGTCCAGACATACACCGTGAGCGGCGCAGTCTCATCCTCCGGGTGCGGTGGCTGCCGCGCGGGGTGCTGATTCAGAGAGAAGCTTGTCAGTCTCCGGGCGATACGCAATAAGGCCCAACCGGAAAGCACCATCATCACGCCGAGGCAAAAGGGCACCGTCATCCGATGCGGCGCCGGCCAGCCGACAAAAATCATCAACGAAAGCAGGATCTCGCCGCTGCCCGCCAGCGCCACGCCTTTCCATCGACTGTGTTGAATCACCGTGGAGGAGGCGATGCGCACGGCGCCGTCAAGCAGCAGCGCGCTGCCAAACACCACGGTGGCGACGATGTTATCGTCTGCGGGCACGTCCAGCATTAAAAAGGCCATAAAGACAAAACCCAATCCTTTCAGCAGCACCGGCCTGCTGGCCGAAGAGCCGATCACCAGCGCGGCGGATACCGCCACCAACCCCTCCAGCGCCAGGATGACCGCCAGGGCATCCAGCGCCAGCACCGACCGGCCATCCTGCAGGATGTCGAACAGCATCAGCGCCCCTGCGGCTATCCACAGCCAACCGAACAGCACCAACAGACGGCGCTGACCGTGCAGCGCCTGCGCGCCCAGCAATAAGATAATCAGTCGAATCATGGCGGCCTCTGCCCGAATGGATAACGTTATCTCTTCAATGATAGTGTGCCGGCGCGGTTAAGTTTTTGATTTCGACTAATTCGGCTAAGCTTGTAGCACAGCGGGAGTGAAGAAAACGGTGGGCGAGTTTCGCCAACAGCAGGTAGACTTAGCCGATTCGGTTACGTCGCTAACAAGGGGAACACATGACGTATCAACAGGCCGGGCGTCTCGCCATTTTGAAACGCATTCTCGGATGGGTGGTTTTTATCCCGGCGTTGCTGTCGACGCTGATTTCCGTGCTGGGTTTTATCTATCAGCACAGTGAAAAAACCAAGGGCATCAACGCGGTGATGCTGGATTTCGTCCACGTGATGGTGGACATGGTGCGTTTCAACACGCCGTTCCTGAACCTTTTCTGGTACAACTCACCGGTGCCCGACGTGGATAAAAGCCTGTTCAGCGGCGCCAATCTGATGTTCATCATCATCTATATTCTGATCTTCGTCGGGCTGGCGCTGCAGGCTTCCGGCGCGCGCATGTCGCGTCAGGTCAAGTTCATCCGCGAAGGGTTGGAAGACCAGATGATCCTGGAGCAGGCCAAGGGCAGCGAAGGGCACACGCGCCAACAGCTTGAGGAGCGCATTACGCTGCCGCACCACACCATCTTCCTGCAGTACTTCCCGCTGTACATCCTGCCGATCGTGATTGCGGTGATCGCCTGGTTCGTGATCCGCCTGTTGGGGCAGTTGGCCGGCGCGGCCTGAACCATGAACGGGGCGCCGCTCGGCGCCCCGGAACGTTATGACGCTTCGGGCTGCAACAGCGCCTCCACCGCGCGTTGGGCAGCCACCAAATGCTGGCCGCCGAACAGATTGCTGCGGTTGAGCAGGTAGTACAGCTGATACAGCGGCTGGCGTTCGATAAATCCGGCCCCCAGCGGCCACACGCTCTGATAGCCGTCGTAGATCTGCGGCGGCAGCTCCGGATACAGCGGCAGCATCGCCAAATCGCACTCTCTGTCGCCCCAGTAGCTGGCCGGATCGAACAGTATCGGCCCGTTGGCGGTCATCGCGCAGTTGCCCGGCCACAGGTTGCCGTGCAGCAGGGAAGGCTGCGGCTGGTGGTGCTGCAAGCGCAGATACACCCGATCGACGATGTCGTCGATGTCGCCGAAGGTCATGCCTTTTTCCGCCGCCAGCTGCAGCTGCCAGCCGATGCGCTGCTCGGCGAAGAATTCCGACCAGCGGCGTTGCCAGGCGTTGGGTTGCGGGGTGGTGGTCAGATCGCTGTCGAAGTCGAGACCGAACTGCGGTTGCTCGCTCCACTGGTGCAGATGCGCCAGTTGTTGCCCCAGGCAGTAGGCGCCATGGGCGTCGAGGGGTTTCAACTGCTGATACTCCAGCAGCAGGAAGCTGTAGTCGCGATCGCTGCCGACGCCGTACACTTCCGGCACCCGCACGCTTTTGCTGCGCGCCAGCAGCGCCAGCTGATCGGCCTCGGCGGTGAATATCGGCAGTTGTTCACGGGCGTCGCATTTCACGAACACCTCGTTGTCACCGTAACTCACGCGCCACGCCGGGTGAATGTCGCCCCCGGGCAGTTCAATCCTTTCGCGTATCTCTGCGCTGCCAAGATGTTCACTTAACAGACGGCTAACGGCTTGCCACATGGTATTTCCCCCTCTGTGCTGCCTGATAATTCATTAGGTTAGCGTCTTTCCCGTGGTGAAAACACGACGCGGCGCACAGCCGGCGTCAAAGGCGGCGATTTTTTCAGCATCCCGCCAGCTCACAGTATATACCCTATTGATTAATTTAAGCGCAATACCGGTTGCAACTTGATGACAACGGATAAGGGGGCAGAGGAAACAGGATGCGGCGGAGAGCGCCGCCGCATCAGAGGAGGGCGTTTAACTGTCGCCCAGGGCGGTTTGGTTACGCTGTAACGGACGCAGTTTACCGTACAGTAAGGCGATAACGAACAGCACGGCCTGTACAATGACGATGCAGGGCCCGGTTGCGCCGTCGATGTGGAAACTGATCAGCGTGCCGAGCACGCAAGAGAACACCGACACCACCGTCGCCACCATCAGCATGCGATCGAAGCGGCGGCACAGCATAAAGGCGATGATGCCGGGGGCGATCAGCATGGCGATCACCAGGATCACCCCCACAGCCTGCAGCGAGGCGACGATGGTCATCGCCAGCAGACACAGCAGCCCGTAGTGCAGCAGCTTGACCGGCAGGCCAATCACTCGGGCGTGGTGCGGGTCGAAACAGTACAGCATGAAGTCTTTGCGCTTGAGCAACACCACCGCCAGGGTGAAGCCGGCGATCAGCAGGGTTTGCTTCAGCTCGCCGTCGGTGATGCCCAGCATGTTGCCGAACAGAATGTGGCTCAGGTGCTGGTCGGTGTCGATGCGCGAGAACAGCACCAGGCCGAAGGCGAACATGCCGGAGAAAACGATGCCCATCACCGTGTCTTCTTTCACCCGGCTGTTCTCTTTCAGGTAGCCGGTGGCCACCGCGCAGAAGATGCCGGAGAGGAAGGCGCCGATCGCCAGCGGAATGCCGATGACGAACGCCACTACGATGCCGGGCAAGACGGCGTGCGAGATGGCGTCGCCCATCAGCGACCAGCCCTTGAGCACCAGATAGCAGGAGAGCACGGCGCATACCACGCCGGTGACGATGGCGGCGACGATCGCCCGCTGCATGAACGGGTAGGCGAAGGGTTCGCTGAGCAGTTGGTAGAGCGTGTCCATCAGCGGCCTCCGGTTGGTGACTGTGCTACGCGACGTTTTGCCGCCAGCAGGCCGTGTTTCGGCGCGAAGCAGAACGCCGCCAGGAACACCAGCGTTTGCAGGGTGACGATCACCCCGCCGGTGGCGCCGTCGAGGAAGAAACTCAGGTAGGCGCCGATGCCGCTGGTCAATGCGCCGATGATGATGGCGATGATCACCAGCCGGCTGAAGCGGTCGGTCAGCAGATAGGCGGTGGCGCCCGGCGTGATCACCATGGCGATCACCAAAATGGCGCCGACGGTTTGCAGTGCGGCGACGGTGCAGGCGCTGAGCAGGGTGAAGAACAGGATCTTCAGCTTCAGCGGCGACAGGCCGATCGACACCGCGTGGCTTTCGTCAAAGAACACCGCCAGCAGATCTTTCCACACCAGGCACAGGATCAGCAGCGAAACGCCGATGATGATTTCCACCTGCAGCACGTCTTCGTCGGCGATGCCGAGGATATTGCCGAAGATGATCGACTGTACGTTGACCGAGGTGGGGTTGAGCGACACGATCAGCAGGCCGACGGCAAAGAAGGTGGAGAAGATAAAGCCGATGATGGCGTCTTCGCGCAGCCGGGTGATGTGGCGCACCAGCGTCATCGCCAGCGCCGCCAGCATGCCGGTGAAGAAGGCGCCGGCGGCGTAGGGCAGGCCGAGGGCATAGGCGCCGGCCACGCCGGGCACCACCGAGTGCGACAGCGCATCGCCCATCAGCGACCACCCTTTCAGCATCAGGTAGGCGGACAGAAACGCGCAGGCGGCGCCGACGATGGCGCTGACCCAGATGGCCTTCACCATGTAGTTATAACTGAAAGGTTGCAGCAGAAGGTCCAGCATCAGGATTGTTTCTCCCTGGCCTGACTGTTGGCAGGCGGATCGCTCTTGGTGTGGCCATAGAACACCGCCGGGCGTTCATCGTCGGTCAACACCGTGACGGTGCGCGGATCGTTGTCGTCGTGCAGATCCGGGCCGGAGAGGTTGATATGGCGCAGCACGCCGCCGAACGCCAGCTCCAGATTACTCTGGGTGAAGGTGGTTTCGGTCGGGCCGGCGGCTAACACCGTGCGGTTGATGAGGATCACCCGATCGCAGAACTCCGGCACGCTGCCGAGGTTATGGGTGGAAACCAGGATTAAATGCCCCTCGTCGCGCAGCGAGCGCAGCAGATCGATAATGGCATTCTCGGTTTTCACATCCACGCCGGTGAAAGGCTCATCCAGCAGCAGCACCGTGCCCTGCTGCGCCAGGGCGCGCGCCAGAAACACGCGCTTCTTCTGACCGCCGGAGAGTTCGCCGATCTGCCGGCCGCGCAGCTCGCTGAGGCCGACGCGCTCCAGCGCCTTGTCGACCCGCAAGCGATCCTCGCGCGACGGAATGCGCAGGAAATTCATCTTGCCGTAGCGGCCCATCATCACCACGTCTTCCACCAGCACCGGGAAGTTCCAGTCGACGTCTTCGGTTTGCGGCACGTAGGCGATCAGGTTCTTTTTCAGCGCGTCCGCCACCGGTTTGTCGCTCAGCGACACCCGGCCGCTGGTGGGCTTGACCAGCCCCATGATGCTTTTGAACAGCGTCGATTTACCGCTGCCGTTAACGCCCACCAGCGCGCAGATAGAACCGCCGCTCAGGGTAAAACTGGCGTTATGAATGGCGGTGTGCCCGTTGTTGTAGGTCACGGTGACGTCGTCCACGCTCAATTCAGGGCGGACAAACAGCTCATGGGTCATTGATCGAATCCTTTGGCGATGGTTTGCACGGTGGTGTTAAGCAGATCGATATAGGTCGGCACCGGGCCATCGCGGGTGGACAGCGAGTCCACGTACAACACGCCGCCGTATTTGGCGCCGGTCTCTTTCGCCACCTGCCTGGCCGGCTTGTCGGAAATGGTGCTCTCGCTGAACACCACCGGAATATGGTGGGCGCGCACCGCGTCGATCACCCGGCGGACCTGTTGCGGCGAGCCTTGCTCATCGGCGTTGATCGGCCACAGATAGACTTCTTTCAGCTGATAGTCCTGCGCCAGGTAGCTGAAGGCGCCTTCACTGGTCACCAGCCAACGCTGCGCGGCCGGAATGCGCGCCAGGCGTTCGCGCAGCGGAGCGTCCAGCGCGCCGATTTTCTCTGCGTAGGCCTTGGCGTTGCGGTTGTAGGTTTCCGCATTGGCCGGATCGTGCGCCACCAGCGCTTTACGGATGTTTTCGATATATACCAGCGCGTTGCTCGGTGACATCCAGGCATGCGGGTTCGGGTTGCCGTTATAGGGCCCTTCACGGATCGGCAGCGGGGTGATGCCTTCGGTCACGACCGCCGCCGGCACCTGCTTGATGTTCTCGAAGAAGCGCTGGAACCAGCGTTCCAGGTTCATGCCGTTCCACAGGATCAGGTCGGCGTGCTGCGCTTTGACGATATCGCGCGGGGTGGGCTGGTAATCGTGGATCTCGGCGCCCGGTTTGGTGATGGATTCCACGACGGCGGCGTCACCCGCCACGTTCTGGGCGATATCCTGAATGATGGTGAAAGTGGTCACCACGCGCAGCTTTTTTTCCGCCAGCGCGGGTTGGCTGACCAGAGCGGCGCCGAGCAGCAAACAGGCGAGCGTGAAGGGGCGTAACAGTGCGGCAGCGCGGGGAGGGCGACTGCGACGAAAAGCGCAAGTTATCAATGGCATGATGACGTCTCCTGGTTCAAATGAAAATGATTATCAATATCAATTGAAGCGAAGTCAAGCGTCACTTGCCCACCGCCGGCGGGGCTATTTCTCCAACTGAAAAATAATTCCGTCCGGGGAGTTATAGCATTTTATGTATCAGTATGTAACCGCTGAAGGTAGTCCTTACAGGTGCAGATCGCCACCTCCGGCTGTTTTCCCAACGCCAACTGCCCGAACCCCTGCGCAAGTCGCTGCACATCCTCTTGATCCAGAACGGTTATGAACGCAAAACTGTTGCTGCCGAGCTCATGATGAACGCCATTTTCGTCTGTCACCGACGTGACAAAACCTTCACGGGTCAATTGCCCGGTCAGCTTGGCCAGGTCGGTCAGTCCCGCTTCCTGATAGCGAAAAGTCACCACAAAGCAGCTTGTTGCAGATTGACTCATAAATCACCTCTTGGTATATGGATAGCTTGAGATTAGTCCAAAAAATTACTGCAGGTGTCCTTACAAGTTGTATATGCTACGCAACTCATTGAAAGGAGTGAGGGATTCTGTGAAAACAAAAATAGGTTGCCTTACGGCAATTTTGCTTTTGTCGGGGTGCGCCAAAGACCCGCAAACGGCGAGCAATATTTCAGGCAGTGGCACAACGCGCGGCGGTTGGTTAAAACCCCCTCCGCAGGCACCGGTAAACCGCACAGGCACCCCGGTTGCTTATAACGATTACATTCGTCAGGCCGCCAGCAACTACGGCGTCGACGAAACGCTGATTAAAGCGATTATTCAGGTGGAGTCCGGGTTTAACCCGAACGTGGTCAGCACCTCGAACGCAGTGGGATTGATGCAGCTGAAGGCTTCTACCGCCGGCCGCGACGCCTATCGCATGAAAGGACGAAGCGGGCAACCCAGCTCGCGTGAGCTGAAGGATCCGGCGGTCAATATTGATCTGGGAACGGCCTATATCAATATTCTTCAAAGCCAGCAGCTAGCCGGGATCAACAACCCACAGACTTTGCGTTACGCCACCATCGTTTCGTATGTGAACGGGGCGGGCGCCATGTTGCGCACTTTCTCCTCGGACAAGCGCGTGGCGGTTAATCGCATCAATCAGATGAGTCCGGATGAGTTTTATCAGCACATCCAGAAAAAGCACCCGGCACCGCAGGCGCCGCGCTATTTATGGAAAGTGACCACCGCTTATCAGGCGATGTCGCAGTAATCCCATCCTTTGAATCGGCCGCCGAACGCGGCCGATTTTGTTTTCGGCGTCAGTTTTTAGCGCGACCCGCCTCTCATTTTTCGTTATTTCCTCATCGCTTATCAGAAAAACCGCACAAAAAGTTAAATTTACGTTAGCAGATAAATCTTTACGTTCATTCAATAAGTTACCGGTAACATTTTTGCTTTTGCTCGCATTCTGACCTTCAATAAATAGACAAATAAGTAACAAATTATTTTAAAAACCCGTATCGATCGCAAGGTTGCGGTTAAATAGTTGTGACTATCTTTGGATGGAATGTGACATGTCGAATCATAAAACCAACAATTCGCGGCGCGATTTCTTGTTGAAATCGATGACCTTAATTCCTGCGGCGGTAATTGGTGGCAGCGGCGTTGGCGCGCTGACGGCCCCAGCACCAGCGGTCGCTGCCTCGAACACTTCAACGCAGAACGATTACCAACCGACCTTTTTCACCCCGGAAGAGTGGGCCTTCATCAAGGCCGCCGTCGCGCGCCTGATCCCGGCCGACGAACGCGGCCCTGGCGCGCTGGAAGCCGGCGTGCCGGAGTTTATCGATCGCCAGATGAACACGCCGTACGCCACCGGTTCCATCTGGTACATGCAGGGGCCGTTCAACCCCGATGTGCCGAAGGAGATGGGCTACCAGCTGCCGCTGGTGCCCAAGCAAATCTACAACCTCGGCATCCATGACGCCGACGCCTACAGCAAGAAAACCGCCGGCAAGCCTTTCGCCGAACTGGATGGCGCGCAGCAAGACGCCCTGCTGCAAAAGTTCGAGTCCGGCGAGGCGGAGTTCCAGCAACTGCCGTCGAAACTGTTCTTCTCCTATCTGCTGCAAAACACCCGTGAAGGTTTCTTCAGCGATCCGATCCATGGCGGCAACAAAGACATGGTTGGCTGGAAGCTGATTAATTTTCCGGGCGCGCGCGCCGATTTTATGGACTGGGTTGAGCGAGGGGAGCGTTATCCCTTCCCGCCGGTCTCGATTCGTGGGGAGAGGGGCTAACCATGGCAACGGTAATGAAAAAAGTAGACGCGGTGATCGTCGGCTTCGGCTGGGTGGGCGCGATCATGGCCAAAGAGCTGACCGAGGCCGGCCTCAACGTGGTGGCGCTGGAGCGCGGCCCGATGCGCGACACCTACCCGGACGGTTCTTATCCGCAGGTGATCGACGAGCTGACCTATAACATTCGACGCAAGCTGTTCCAGGATCTGTCGAAAAGCACCGTCACCATTCGCCACAACAGCAGCCAGACCGCGGTGCCTTATCGCCAGCTGGCGGCGTTCCTGCCGGGCACCGGCGTCGGCGGCGCCGGTCTGCACTGGTCGGGCGTGCATTTCCGCGTCGATCCGATCGAACTGCGCATGCGCAGCCATTATGAAGAGCGCTACGGCAAAAACTTCATTCCGAAGGACATGACCATCCAGGACTTCGGCGTGACCTACGACGAGCTGGAACCGTTCTTCGACAAAGCGGAGAAAGTGTTCGGCACCTCCGGCACCGCCTGGACCATCAAAGGGCAGAAAGTGGCGCAGAAGGGCGGCAACCGCTTTGCGCCGGATCGCTCCGACGACTTCCCGCTGCCGGCGCAGAAAAACACCTACTCCGCCCAGCTGTTCGAGAAAGCGGCGCTGGAGGTGGGTTACCACCCTTACAACCTGCCGTCCGCCAACACCTCGGACTCTTACACCAACCCGTACGGCGCGCAGATGGGTCCGTGCAACTTCTGCGGTTTCTGCAGCGGCTACGCCTGCTACATGTATTCCAAAGCCTCGCCGAACGTCAACATCTTGCCGGCGCTGCGCATGGAGAAACGCTTCGAGCTGCGCACCAACGCCAACGTGCTGAAGGTCAACCTGACTGATGACAAGTCCCGCGCCACCGGCGTGAACTACGTCGATGCGCAGGGCCGTGAGATTGAACAGCCGGCCGACCTGGTGATCCTGGGCGCGTTCCAGTTCCACAACGTGCACCTGATGCTGCTGTCCGGCATCGGCAAGCCTTACGATCCGGTGACCGGCGAAGGCGTGGTCGGGCGCAACTTCGCCTACCAGAACATGACCACCATCAAGGCGTTCTTTGATAAAGACGTCTTCACCAACCCGTTCATCGGCGCCGGCGGCAACGGCGTGGGCGTGGATGACTTCAACGCCGACAACTTCGATCACGCCAAAGAAGGCTTCGTCGGCGGTTCGCCGTTCTGGGTCAACCAGGCGGGCACCAAGCCGATCTCCGGCCTGCCGACCCCGCCGGGTACCCCGGCCTGGGGCAGCAAGTGGAAAGCGGCGGTGGCGGATGCCTACACCCACCACGTCTCGATGGATGCCCACGGCGCGCACCAGTCGTACCGCAACAACTATCTGGATCTCGATCCCAACTACAAGAACGTGTTCGGCCAGCCGCTGCTGCGCATGACGTTCGACTGGCAGGAAAACGACATCAAGATGGCGCAGTTCATGTACGACAAGATGGCGCCGATCGCCAAGGCGATGAACCCGAAACTGATCGCCGGCAGCCCGAAAAACGCCAACAGCCACTTCGATACCACCAGCTACCAGACCACCCACATGAACGGCGGTGCGGTGATGGGGGAAGATCCGAAGACCAGCGCGGTCAACCGCTATCTGCAGAGCTGGGATGTGCACAACGTGTTCTCGATCGGCGCATCGGCCTTCCCGCAAGGGCTGGGCTACAACCCGACCGGCACCGTGGCGGCGCTGGCTTATTGGTCTGCCCGCGCCATTCGAGAGCAGTATCTGAAAAACCCAGGCCCATTGGTGCAGGCATAAGGACGGCGAACGATGAAAGCATTTGTACCGGCACTGGTTCTCAGTGCAGTGAGTTTCTCCGTTTGGGCGCAGGACGCCACCGTCAGCAGCGAGCTGATCAAGCGCGGCGAGTACCTGGCGCGCGCCGGTGACTGCGTGGCCTGCCATACCGATGGCAAGAACGGCAAGACCTTCGCCGGCGGCCTGGCGATGGAGACGCCAATCGGCACCATCTACTCGACCAACATTACGCCGGACAAGAAAACCGGCATCGGCGATTACAGCTTCGAGGATTTCGACAACGCGGTGCGTAAGGGCGTAGCCAAAAACGGCAGCACCCTGTACCCGGCGATGCCGTACCCGTCGTTCGCGCTGGTGAAAGAGGACGACATGCGCGCCATGTATGCCTATTTCATGCACGGCGTGCAGCCGGTGGAGCAAGCCAACAAGGACTCCGACATCCCGTGGCCGCTGTCGATGCGCTGGCCGCTGAGCATCTGGCGCGGCATGTTTGCGCCGTCGCCGGCGGATTTTGTCGCCGACGCCAAGGCCGATCCGGTGATTGAGCGCGGCCGCTACCTGGTGGAAGGCCTGGGCCACTGCGGCGCCTGCCATACCCCGCGCAGCATCACCATGCAGGAGAAAGCGTTGAGCAACAGCGAAAGCGACGACTACCTGTCCGGGAGCAACGCACCGATCGACGGGTGGGTGGCTTCCAGCCTGCGCGGTGACCGCAAGGACGGCCTGGGCAGCTGGAGCGAAGCCGAGCTGACCGAGTTCCTGAAAACCGGCCGTAACGACAAAGCCATCGTGTTCGGCGGCATGAGCGACGTCGTGGAGCACAGCCTGCAATACCTGAGCGACGACGATCTGACCGCCATCGCGCGCTACCTGAAATCGCTGCCGCCGAAAGACGGCAAGCAGCAGGCGGCGCCGGTCGAAGACAGCGTGGCCAAGGATCTGTGGCGCGGGAATGACAGCAAGCCCGGCGCGGCCCTGTATGTTGATAACTGCGCGGCCTGCCACCGCACCGACGGCGTGGGCTACAAGCGCGCCTTCCCGTCGCTGAAGGGCAATCCGGTGGTGCAGACCGAGGACGCGACCTCGCTGATCCACATCGTGCTGACCGGCAACACCACGCCGGCGGTGCAGGGCGCGGTGTCCAACATCACCATGCCGCCGTTTGGCTGGCGTTTGAACGACCAGCAGGTGGCGGACGTGGTGAACTTCATCCGCTCCAGCTGGGGCAACAGCGCCAAACCGGTGAGCGCCTCCGACGTGGCTGACGTGCGTAAAGACCGCTCGATGATCCGCGATGAGAAGGAGATGGGCAGCGCCGAGGTGCCGGATCATCCGGACGCGAAGAAGTAAACCGTTTAAGGGCTCCGCAAGGGGCCCTTAGTTTTTCTGCCGCCGCCTGCTTTTTCAGCAGATTGTGTTCGCAAATCGTCCGTTCAGCCGATAAAACATAGACCCGCAGCGGATTTTTCATTATCCTTTGCCGTCCTTTCATCAGGCGTAAGTATGAAATATCGCTTTAATTCACTGATTATTATTAAAAAACTCGCGGAGAAGGATATCCCGTTAGGCGCAATCGTTGTCGCCGCAGATTAAGGTAGACTGTCTCATGAGTACGATTTCTCCCGATTCAGGCACGCTGACGGCCGCTCAGACTGCCAAATGGAACAAAACCGACACCGTCTGGATGTTCGGTCTCTATGCGACTGCGGTGGGCGCAGGTACGTTGTTCTTGCCGATCAACGCCGGCCTGAACGGCCCGCTGGTGCTGCTGTTGATGGCGCTGTTCGCTTTCCCGCTGACCTATTTGCCGCACCGCGCGCTCAGCCGCTTCGTGCTTTCCGGCTCCAGCCGCGACGGCAACATTCACGATGTGGTGGTGGAACACTTCGGCGTGCTGGCCGGCAAAATCATCATGGTGCTGTATCTGATGGCGTTCTTCCCGATCGTGCTGGTGTACAGCATTTCGATCACCAACGCGCTGGACAGCTTCCTGATCCATCAGTTTCACGTGGCGCCGCTGCCGCGCCTCTGGCTGAGCCTGGCCGTGGTGGTGGTGCTCAATCTGGTGCTGCTGCGCGGCAAAGACAGCATCGTGGCGGCGATGGGCATGCTGGTGTTCCCACTGCTGGTATTCCTGATGGGCATTTCGCTCTATCTGATGCCGAGCTGGAATACCGCCAACTTCGTGCATGGCCTGGCCGCCACCCGCTTCGACACGCCGGGGTTGTGGCATTCGCTGTGGCTGGCCGTGCCGGTGATGGTGTTTTCCTTCAGCCATGCGCCGATCATCTCTTCCTTCGCCTCGACCCAGAAGAGCCTGTATGGCGACAAGGCGGAACGCCGCTGCGCGCGCATCATGCGCTACAGCTATGTGCTGATCTGCGTTACCGTGCTGTTCTTCGTGTTCAGCTGCGTGCTGAGCCTGTCCCATGAAGACATGCAGCAGGCCAAAGCTCAGAACATCACGGTGCTGACCACCCTGGCCAACAAGTTTTCCAACCCGCTGATCGCCTATCTCGGCCCGGTGATGGCGATGCTGGCAATGGCTAAATCCTATCTCGGCACCTCGCTGGGGGTAACGGAAGGGGCGACCAGCCTGATCGACGGCGTTACGCGCGCGGTCGGCAAACCGCTCAGCTCGCGTATAACGCACCGAATCTCGGCGGTGGCGCTGTTCCTGCTGACCTGGGCGGCGACGGTGTGGAACCCCAGCGCGCTGCACATCATTGAAACCATCAGCGGCCCGCTGATTGCGGCGATCCTGTTCATCCTGCCGATGTACGCGGTGCGTGCGGTGCCGGCGATGCGTAAATACCGCGCGGCGAGCAACGTCTTCGTGCTGGTGATGGGCCTGATTGCGCTGTCGGCGCTGATCTACGGCCTGGTATGATCCCCTGGGCGCGCCGCCACTGGCGCGCCTCTCAACCTCTCTTTACACATCCCTTTGCAATTAATCGCCGGGTTGCCGGGCGTTATCTTTGATAATGCAAGCCATTCTCATTAGTATTTCCTGATTGCGTTCATGACTAAGGAGCTTTTCGTGCACCGTCGAATCACTTTGCCGGCGCTGGTTTGCGCCGCCTTACTCGCCTCTCCGGCGATGGCCACCACCTATCCGTTGACCCTGACCGACACGTCCGGCCAGACGCTCACCCTCCAGCAAGAACCGAAACGCATCGTGGTGCAGGACGGGCGCGACATTCTCACGCTGGCGCTGCTCGATCGCGCCAACCCGTTTGGCCGGCTGGTGGCCTGGAATAACTTATTGAAGAAAAGCGACGCGGCGACCTGGGATATCTTGCAGAGCAAATGGCCGGCGGCGAAAAACATCATCGATATGGGCTTCAGCGACAAGGGTGAAGTGAATCTGGAGAGCGTGATCGCCAAGCGGCCCGATCTGATGATCGCCCAGCTGCGCTCCAAACCGTCCCTGAGCCAAACCGGCGTGCTGGATAAGCTAAAGGCGCTGAACGTGCCGGTGCTGTTTATCGATACCATGCTCAAGCCGGTGGAAAACACGCCCAAAAGCGTGACGCTGCTGGGGGAAACCCTCAACCGCGAAAGCGAGGCCAAGCAATATACCGATTATTATCAGCAGCACTATCAGGCCATTCTAGCCAAAACGCAGGCGGTGGAACCCAAGCCGCTGGTGTTCTTTGAAGCCAAGGCCGGCCTGAACGGACTGGAGTCCTGCTGCTTTACCCATGCGCACGTCGGCTGGGGGGCACTGGTCGAGGCGGTCGGCGCGCGCAACATCGGCTCTGCGCTGCTGCCGGGCGCGACCGGCGACGTGGCGCTGGAAAAAGTGATCGCCATGAAGCCGGATGCCTACATCGTTTCCGGCTCACAGTGGGCCAGCAAGACCAACGCCGCAGTGCCGTTCGGCTATGGCGTGACGCAGCAGCAGGTGGATGAGGCTTTCAACCGCATGAAGCAGCGCCCAGGGTTCGCGCAGCTGTCGGCGGTGAAGGAAGGGCGGTTCTACGGCATCTACCATAACTTCTACAACCACCCGTACAACATCGTCGGGCTGGAGTATCTGGCGAAGTTTATCTATCCGGCGCAGTTCCCGGATTTGGATCCGGCCAAGACCTACAGCGAGATCCTCAGTCGCTTTACCGAAGTGCCGGAAGGCAAGGGCATTTTGGGCGCGCAGGCGCCGGCGGGGAAATAACGGCAACGGGCGCGATGTCGCGCCCGTTTTTTATCGTCAGGCGGCTGGTGTGTAGGTGGAGATGATCTCGAGCACGCCGTTGATGATGAACTGCACGCCCATACAGACCAGCAGGAAGCCCATCAGGCGCGAGATCGCTTCGATGCCGCTTTTCCCGACCAACCGCATGATGGCGCCGGAACTGAGCAGGCAGCCCCACAGGATCACCGCGACCGTCAGGAAGATGGCGACCGGCGCCACGGCCAACACCCAGGGTTCAAAACCCAGCGAGTTCGCTTTGACGCTCGACGCCGAGCTGATGATCATCGCGATGGTGCCCGGCCCGGCGGTGCTCGGCATGGCCAGCGGCACGAAGGCGATGTTGGCCGACGTCTTGTGGCGCAGCTCGTGCGACTTGCTCTCCACCTCCGGCGCGTCTTCGGGGCTCTGCTGCGGGAACAGCATGCGAAAACCGATGAAGGCGACGATCAGGCCGCCGGCGATGCGCAGGCCGGGGATCG
This sequence comes from Serratia sp. TSA_130.1, assembly GCF_052691795.1. NCBI lineage: Bacteria > Pseudomonadati > Pseudomonadota > Gammaproteobacteria > Enterobacterales > Yersiniaceae > Serratia > Serratia sp. TSA_130.1. Next base: position 332,419 of record NZ_JBQZFS010000004.1, on the reverse strand, counting down.
AAATGCCGAAGGTGTTCATCACCACCTGCCCGGCGTAAAACGCCACCGTCATGATGCAGAACACATAAACCGAGGCCATCAGCGACTGCTGATTACGCTCTTCGCGCGTCATATTGCCGGACAATCCGAGCAGCAACGCCACCGTGGTCAGCGGGTTGGCCAGCGGCAACAGCAGCACCAAACCCAGTCCGATGGCCTGGAATAACTGCAAAATACCCGTCATAAAATAGACTCCCTGTGCAACGTTCAAGCCGCCAAACGGCGGCCCATGAGCTGAACAGCCTAGCCTGCCGTACGCCTGGCGGCAATGGGGATAGCTCGTAACGTTAATTAACCGTCGGCCCGGGCGTTCAGCATCGCCGGCCGGAGAAATTCGTCGGCGGGAGACTCATCGTCATCGCTGCACTCGCCGGCGAGCTCAGGTTCATCCTCACACCCCAGCGGCGCCTCGTTGACCGCAATCGCGCGCGGCACCGAACGTGCGCCAAAATGCACCAGCCCATATAACGTCGCCAATGCTGCGCACGCCACGATGAGGGCTGCGAGTAACCGGTTCATGTTGTGCGCTAAGACCTTGTTCATTGGTGGATAGCGTAAGAATAGTGACGCTAAGGCGGCCTGTCAGCGTAGCGCCGCTGAAAGTAAACGCACGTCTGAAGTCATTATCATTAATTATTTTTAACTGTTTTCACCCTTTAACCGCCTGATCGATGAAGCGAGTCTATAATGGTAAGGCTTTCTGGCATTTCTTTATAATCGAAAACTTAAAAGGAGTTTTACTATGGAAGTGGCAAAAGAATGGGTAGCGGCGAAAAAAATCTCCTGGGGCAGCGTCATCGGCGGCGTGATCACCGTATTGGCTGTTTCACTGTTGCTGTCGACGTTAGGCACCAGTCTTGGATTCTCCATCGTGGATCCGACATCAGACGATCCGATAAACGGCGCCGGTACCACCGTAGTGATTTGGTCCGCTGTTTCAATCATTATTAGTTTGGCCGCCGGCGCTTTTATTGCCGGGCGTTTGGCTGCTAATGACGGACTTATTCATGGCTTCCTGGTATGGGCGACCTCACTGATTGTGGCGGCGGTGCTGGGGGGGATGCTGGTCGGGTCTGCCGTGAAGGCGACCGGCAATGCGCTGGGCGCTATCGCTTCGACCTCCGGCAGCTTGCTCTCCGGCGCCGGTTCAGCGATTGGCAAAGGGGCATCCGGATTGGCGGACGCCGGCGGTAAAGTGTTTGACAAGTTGGGCATTGACACAACCTTGGAACCTGAACAGTTGCAAGGCGATGTGGTTACGGCGCTTAAAAAAAGCGGTATCCCGTCATTACAGCCTGAATTCATGCAACAGCAGTTGAATGCGGCCAAAACTGATTTGGCGGACGCAGTAAAAGCTCTGGCACTTCAGCCTGACAATAGCGACGCCATTATTAATCAACTGGTCGCCAAGCTTAAAAAACAGGGTGAGGCCATCTCGCAAGATGTGGATCAAGACGCCCTGAAAAAGGCCTTGGCGGAAAATACCGATATGACGCCGCAGGAAGTGGACCAGACGGTGAAGAATTTGGTCGAAGCCAAAAATAAAACTGCCCAGCTGGTTAATCAGCGTTTGGATGACGCCGAAGCAAAAATCAATCAGGCAAAACAGGAGTATGTGGAGCTGAAACAGAAGGCGCGCGAGCAGGCTGCCGCTGCTGCGGACGAATTGTCGCGGGCCGCATTGTGGTCGTTCTTTGCGCTGTTGATTGGCGCAGTGGTCAGTGCGTTGGCCGGCTTGTGGGGCGTTAACACCAATGTCCGCCGTATCGCGGTATCACCTGCGCAGGCGTAATCTTCAGGCTCCTTTGCGCGTCTCGATGATATAGGGATGAGAGCCTGGAATACTGACGACGATGAAGTGACTGCCAGGAAAGACTGGCCTCACCCCGGCCCAGGTGCCGGGGTTTTTTATTGTTTCGGCGTAATTAACGACCACCTTTCGCGCGGCGCAGGGCATTAGGCATCAATTGCCACGATCCCTGAGAACAGGTGGATACCATAGATGCGCTGTAAATAATAATGAGTGTGATTATGAAACAAGAACTGCATATTTTACTGGGGAAAATCGGCGCATTCGCGCTTTCCGCCGCCTTCATGGGGGCATTGGTCGGCCTGGTGTTTATCGATGTGCACTGGCTGCATAACTTCGTGCATGAAACCTCGTTGACCGAAGCGGCGCAGGAGCTGTTGCTGCTTGCCATCTCCGGCGGTTTCTTCGCCGCGGCTCGGCGACAGGCCGAGCGTCGTTCCGCCTGGCTGCTGGTTGGCGGCTTCTTTCTCTGCATGCTGATCCGCGAGATGGACTTCGCTTTCGATGCGTTGTGGCACGGCGCCTGGGTGTGGTTCGCGCTGGCGGTCGCCTTGGCCTGTCTGTGGCATGCCGCAAGGCATATTGCGGCTACGGCGCGCGGCCTGGTCTATATCGTGTCGCACCCCGGCTACGGCATGATGTGCGCCGGCCTGCTGTGCATCCTGGTGTTTTCACGCCTGTTCGGCATGAGCGCGCTGTGGCAAACGCTGATGCTGGACGGTTACAACCGGGTGGTGAAAAACATGGTGGAAGAGGGATGCGAACTGCTGGGCTACGGCCTGTGCCTGCTGGCCACCCTTAGCTATCTGAAAGGCGTGTTTGCGCCGGATAGAGCGAAAGTGTGAGGGCGGCGGCGCTTTATTTATCCGGAACAATTTTAGTGATACTATTCGCTTAGCCGAATGCGGCTGAGAAGGTATGCGTTCCATTCTGTATACCCAGTGAGGTTTCAATCTGGCAATTGTGGGCGAGATCTGAAACCTGGCTGACCAAACCCAAAATCCAATTTTCGTACTGCATGTGATCTGTCGTGTGGGTCACCACTGTAGATAAGGAATTATTAATGCCTGTTATTACCCTTCCTGACGGAAGTCAGCGTCATTTCGACCACCCCGTTTCCCCGATGGATGTCGCGCGCGATATTGGCCCTGGCCTGGCGAAAGCCTGTATCGCCGGCCGTGTCAACGGCGAGCTGGTCGACGCCGGCGATCTGATCGAATCAGATGCGCAGCTGGCCATCATCACCATCAAAGACGAAGACGGTCTGGAAATCATGCGCCACTCCTGCGCGCACCTGCTGGGTCATGCGATCAAGCAGCTGTGGCCGGATACCAAAATGGCGATCGGTCCGGTGATCGACAACGGTTTCTATTATGACGTGGACATCGATCGCACCCTGACGCAGGAAGACCTGGATCTGCTGGAAAAGCGGATGCACGAGTTGGCCGATAAGGATTACGACGTCATCAAGAAGAAGGTCAGCTGGCAAGAAGCCCGCGACACCTTCGCTGAGCGCGGCGAAATCTATAAAGTGGCGATCCTGGATGAGAACATCAGCCATGACGATCGTCCGGGCCTGTATCACCACGAAGAATACGTCGACATGTGCCGCGGTCCGCACGTGCCGAACATGCGTTTCTGCCACCATTTCAAACTGCAGAAAACCTCCGGCGCTTACTGGCGCGGCGACAGCAAAAACAAAATGCTGCAGCGTATCTACGGTACCGCCTGGGCAGACAAGAAGCAGCTGAACGCCTACCTGCAACGCCTGGAAGAAGCGGCCAAGCGCGACCACCGCAAGATCGGCAAACAGCTCGACCTGTATCACATGCAGGAAGAAGCGCCGGGCATGGTGTTCTGGCACAACGACGGTTGGACTATCTTCCGCGAGCTGGAAGCCTTCGTGCGTATGAAGCTCAAAGAGTACCAGTACCAGGAAGTGAAAGGTCCGTTCATGATGGACCGCGTGCTGTGGGAAAAAACCGGCCACTGGGAAAACTACAAAGACGCCATGTTCACCACCGCGTCGGAAAACCGCGAATACTGCATCAAGCCGATGAACTGCCCGGGTCACGTGCAGATTTTCAACCAGGGCCTGAAGTCGTACCGCGATTTGCCGCTGCGCATGGGCGAATTCGGCAGCTGCCACCGCAACGAGCCTTCGGGTTCCCTGCACGGCCTGATGCGCGTGCGCGGCTTCACGCAGGATGACGCCCACATCTTCTGTACCGAAGAGCAGGTGCGCGCCGAAGTGAACGAATGCATTCGCATGGTCTATGACGTGTACGGCACTTTCGGCTTCGACAAAATCGCCGTCAAGCTGTCCACTCGCCCGGAAAAACGCATCGGCACCGACGACATGTGGACCCGTGCGGAAGAAGACCTGGCCGCCGCGCTGACCGAGAACGGCATTCCGTTCGAGTACCAGCCGGGCGAGGGCGCCTTCTACGGACCGAAAATTGAATTTACCCTGCATGATTGTTTGGATCGCGCATGGCAATGTGGTACCGTGCAGCTCGATTTCTTCTTGCCGGGCCGTTTGGGCGCATCGTACGTTGGCGAAAACAACGATCGCGTCGTGCCGGTAATGATTCACCGCGCCATTTTGGGCTCCATGGAACGCTTCATCGGTATCCTTACCGAAGAATATGCCGGGTTCTACCCGACCTGGATCGCTCCGGTGCAGGTGGTGGTGATGAATATCACCGACAGCCAGTCTGATTACGTCCAGCAATTGACCAAAAAACTGCAGGATGCAGGTATTCGCGTGAAAGCGGACTTGAGAAATGAGAAGATTGGCTTTAAAATTCGCGAACATACTTTACGTCGAGTCCCTTACATGTTGGTGTGCGGTGACAAAGAGGTCGAAGCAGGCAAAGTTGCCGTTCGTACCCGCCGTGGCAAAGACTTGGGAAGCCTGGACGTAAACGAAGTCGTAGACAAGCTGCTGAAAGAGATTCGCAGCCGTAGTCTTCATCAACTGGAGGAATAAAGTATTAAAGGCGGAAAACGAGTTCAACCGGCGCGTCCTAATCGCATTAACAGAGAAATTCGCGCGCAAGAAGTTCGCCTAACCGGCGTCGATGGCGAGCAGATTGGTATTGTCAGTCTGAATGAAGCTCTTGAAAAAGCTGAGGAAGCGGGCGTTGATTTAGTAGAAATCAGCCCAAATGCCGAACCGCCAGTTTGCCGAATCATGGATTACGGCAAATTCCTCTACGAGAAGAGCAAGTCGACGAAAGAACAGAAGAAGAAGCAAAAAGTTATCCAGGTTAAGGAAATCAAATTCCGTCCTGGCACCGATGATGGCGACTATCAGGTCAAACTACGCAACCTGATTCGCTTTCTGGAAGATGGCGATAAAGCCAAAATCACCCTGCGTTTCCGCGGGCGTGAGATGGCGCACCAGCAGATCGGCATGGAAGTGCTTAACCGCGTCCGTAAAGACCTGTGTGAAGATATGGATCTGGCAGTGGTCGAGTCCTTCCCTACGAAGATCGAAGGCCGCCAGATGATTATGGTGCTCGCTCCTAAGAAGAAACAGTAAGGCTTACAAGTAATGGAACCCGCGCGGCGCTTGCGCTGTGTGGGTTTTATTCGCCCAACTGATTCGTTGTTTAACAATGCGAAGTGGATTTAATTAAAATGCCAAAGATTAAAACTGTACGTGGTGCAGCCAAGCGCTTCAAAAAAACCGGCAGCGGTGGTTTTAAGCGTAAACATGCCAACCTGCGTCATATTCTGACCAAAAAAGCAACCAAGCGTAAACGTCACCTGCGTCCGAAAGGCATGGTGTCTAAAAACGATCTGGTCCTGGTTACCGCGTGCCTGCCGTACGCATAAGCCATTTTTTTTGAATTTAGAATAAGACTTTAGGAGAGAGCATATGGCTCGCGTAAAACGTGGTGTAATTGCACGCGCACGTCACAAGAAAATCATGAAGCAGGCGAAAGGTTACTACGGTGCCCGTTCGCGCGTATATCGTGTTGCCTTCCAGGCAGTAATCAAAGCAGGTCAGTATGCTTACCGTGACCGTCGTCAACGTAAGCGTCAGTTCCGTCAGCTGTGGATTGCACGTATCAACGCAGCTGCTCGTCAGAACGGTCTGTCTTACAGCAAGTTCATCAACGGCCTGAAAAAAGCCTCGATCGAAATTGACCGTAAGATCCTGGCTGACATCGCAGTCTTCGACAAAGTGGCCTTCGGCGCACTGGTTGAGAAAGCGAAAGCAGCTCTGGCGTAAGTCAGTAGAAGAGGGAGCTTGCTCCCTCTTTTAATCTTTGTTTTCAGCGACAAATATTGACTTTCATTGCCCGCCGCTATATCACTGGTGGACAATCATCGACAAGGTACCGCAATCATGCACGCAGCTATTTTTCGTTTCTTTTTTTACTTTAGCGCCTGACTTCAGGAGGCTTTGCGCGTAAGAAAAGAAACGAAAAGTAGCGCCTAAGCCTCCCTCGTGGAGGCTTTTTTGTTTTTGGCCATCGTCCCGCCTTGCAAAGCGTTGCGGTGAGAACGGCGGGTACTCAGCCGGCCCTGTGCCGCGCAGGTGAGCCATCCGGCCGACAACGCATTGAAAAGTCTTTGAAGATTGCTCAAAGGCGTGTTCGAATAATAGATAACAATTACTTAGGGCCATCCCGGCCAGAGGAAGAGGAAAGCAATGCCACATCTCGCAGAGCTGGTTGCCAGTGCCAAGGCAGCCGTAGAAGATGCCCAGGATGTTGCCGCGTTAGATTTGGTACGCGTCGAATATTTTGGCAAGAAAGGTCATTTCACCTTGCAGATGCAGTCTCTGCGCGACGTACCGGCGGAAGACCGCCCGGCGGCCGGCGCGGTGATCAACCAGGCCAAGCAAGAGGTGCAAGACGCCCTGAACGCGCGCAAGAACGCGCTGGAAAGCGCCGCGCTGAACGCGCGCCTGGCGGCTGAAACCATCGACGTCTCCCTGCCGGGCCGTCGCATGGAAAACGGCGGCCTGCACCCGGTGACCCGCACCATCGACCGCATCGAAACCTTCTTCGGCGAGCTGGGCTTCTCCGTCGCTACCGGCCCGGAGATTGAAGACGATTACCATAACTTCGACGCGCTGAACATTCCAGGGCACCACCCGGCGCGCGCCGACCACGATACTTTCTGGTTCGACGCCACGCGCCTGCTGCGCACTCAGACCTCCGGCGTGCAGATCCGCACCATGAAGAACCAGCAGCCACCAATCCGCATCATTGCGCCGGGCCGCGTTTATCGTAACGACTACGATCAGACTCACACCCCGATGTTCCACCAGATGGAAGGGCTGATCGTTGATAAAGACATCAGCTTCACCAACCTGAAGGGCACGCTGCACGATTTCCTGAATAACTTCTTTGAAGAAGACCTGCAGGTTCGTTTCCGTCCGTCCTACTTCCCGTTCACCGAGCCGTCCGCCGAAGTGGACGTGATGGGCAAAAACGGTAAATGGCTGGAAGTGCTGGGCTGCGGCATGGTGCATCCGAACGTACTGCGCAACGTGGGCATCGATCCGGAAGTTTACTCCGGCTTCGCCTTCGGTATGGGCATGGAGCGCCTGACGATGCTGCGTTACGGCGTCACCGACCTGCGCGCATTCTTCGAAAACGATCTGCGTTTCCTCAAACAGTTTAAGTAAGGCGGGAATATCACATGAAATTCAGTGAACTCTGGTTGCGCGAGTGGGTAAACCCGGCCATCAGCAGCGAAGCATTATCCGATCAAATCACCATGGCCGGTTTGGAAGTGGACGGCGTGGATCCGGTTGCCGGCGCGTTTAACGGCGTCGTGGTGGGTGAAGTGGTCGAGTGCGGTCAGCACCCGAACGCCGACAAATTGCGCGTCACCAAGGTCAACGTTGGCGGCGACCGCTTGCTCGACATCGTCTGCGGCGCGCCGAACTGCCGCACCGGCCTGAAAGTGGCGGTCGCCACCGTGGGCGCGGTGCTGCCGGGCGATTTCAAAATCAAGGCCGCCAAACTGCGCGGCGAACCTTCGGAAGGCATGCTGTGTTCGTTCTCCGAACTGGGCATTTCTGACGATCATGACGGCATTATCGAACTGCCGCTGGATGCGCCGATCGGCACCGACATCCGTGACTATCTGAAACTGAACGACAACACCATCGAGATCAGCGTCACCCCGAACCGCGCCGACTGCCTGGGCATCATCGGCGTCGCGCGTGACGTGGGCGTACTGAACCAGGTTGCGCTGACCGAGCCGGACATGAGCCCGGTGCCCGCGACGATTGACGCCACGCTGCCGATCCGCGTTGACGCGCCGCAGGCGTGCCCGCGTTATCTGGGCCGCGTGGTGAAAGGCATCAACGTCAAGGCGCCAAGCCCGCTGTGGATGCGTGAAAAACTGCGTCGTTGCGGTATCCGTTCTATCGATGCCGTCGTCGACGTCACCAACTATGTGCTGTTGGAACTTGGCCAGCCGATGCACGCTTTCGATCTGAGCCGCATCGACGGCGGCATCGTGGTGCGCATGGCGGAAGAAGGGGAAACCTTGACGTTGTTGGACGGCAACGAAGCCAAACTGAACGCCGACACCTTAGTGATCGCCGATCACCAAAAAGCATTGGCGATGGGCGGCATCTTCGGCGGCGAGCATTCCGGCGTCAACGGCGAAACCCAGGACGTGCTGCTGGAGTGCGCTTTCTTCAGCCCGCTGTCGATCACCGGCCGCGCGCGCCGTCACGGCCTGCACACCGATGCTTCTCACCGCTATGAGCGCGGCGTCGATCCGGCGCTGCAGTACAAAGCCATGGAGCGCGCCACGCGCCTGCTGCTCGACATCTGCGGCGGCCAGGCAGGCCCGATTATCGACGTGACTCACGAGAATGAACTGCCGAAGCGCGCCACCATCACGCTGCGCCGCGAGAAGCTGGATCGCCTGATCGGCCACGTGGTGCCGAGCGAGCAGGTCAGCGACATTCTGCGCCGCCTGGGTTGCCAGGTGACCGAACAGGGCGACAGCTGGCAAGCGGTCGCGCCGAGCTGGCGTTTCGATATGGAGATCGAAGAGGATCTGGTGGAAGAAGTGGCGCGCGTTTACGGCTACGACAACATTCCGGATGTACCGGTGCGCGCCGATTTGGTGATGACCCAGCATCGCGAAGCCGATCTGACGCTCAAGCGCGTGAAGACCATGCTGGTCGATCACGGTTATCAGGAAGCGATCACCTACAGCTTCGTCGATCCGAAAGTGCAGGCGCTGCTGCACCCGAATGAAGAAGCGCTGATCCTGCCGAGCCCGATTTCGGTCGAAATGTCGGCGATGCGTCTGTCGCTGTGGACCGGCCTGCTGTCTGCGGTGGTGTATAACCAGAACCGCCAGCAGACGCGCCTGCGCCTGTTCGAAAGTGGCCTGCGCTTTGTGCCTGATAGTGCGGCAGATCTGGGTATCCGTCAGGACGTCATGCTGGCGGGCGTGATCGCCGGCCATACGCACGATGAACATTGGGATCTGGCGCGCAAGCCCGTCGACTTCTATGATTTAAAAGGGGATCTGGAGTCTGTCCTCGAGCTGACCGGTAAATTATCCGAAATTCAGTTCCGGGCGGAAGCCAATCCGGCCCTGCATCCAGGGCAAAGTGCGGCGATTTATTTGCACGGCGAACGCGTTGGTTTCATCGGTGTGGTTCACCCGGAACTTGAACGTAAACTGGATCTTAACGGCCGCACCGTGGTGTTTGAACTGGAGTGGAACAAGCTTGCGAGCCGCGCCGTGCCTCAGGCGCGGGAGATTTCGCGCTTCCCGGCAAACCGCCGTGATATCGCCATTGTGGTGGCTGAAAACGTCCCCGCAGAAGATATTTTGGCCGAGTGTAAGAAAGTTGGCGCAAATCAGGTAGTTGGCGTAAACTTGTTTGACGTGTACCGTGGCAAGGGCGTGGCAGAAGGTGACAAGAGCCTGGCTATCAGTCTGGTATTGCAGGATACCGCTCGTACACTGGAAGAAGAGGAGATAGCCGCTACCGTTGCAAAATGCGTAGAGGCTCTAAAACAGCGATTCCAAGCATCCTTGAGGGATTGAACCTATGGCGCTTACTAAAGCTGAAATGTCAGAACACCTGTTTGAGAAGCTTGGGCTTAGCAAACGGGACGCCAAAGACCTGGTGGAACTGTTCTTTGAAGAGGTCCGTCGGGCCCTTGAGAATGGCGAACAGGTAAAACTGTCGGGTTTTGGCAACTTTGATCTGCGTGACAAGAACCAACGTCCGGGGCGTAACCCGAAGACCGGCGAAGACATTCCGATTACGGCGCGCCGCGTGGTGACCTTCCGTCCGGGGCAGAAGCTGAAAAGCCGGGTAGAAAACGCCAGCCCGAAAGGGTGAATGACGTGACATCAAAAAAGGCCGCTTGCGCGGCCTTTTTCTTTTTTTGGAAAAATTCAGTTTATTCCTAATGGGCTAAGTAAGAATTAACATTATTCATTAAAACGCCACGGCGAAAATTTATTTTATGTTAATTGCGGAATATTCTTATATCTTATTTTATTTAGTTGATGACCTTATTTATCAAATCAATAACGGCCGTAATAATGGCCTGGGCCGTCGCCGCGGTGGCCGCCGCCCCAGTGCGGCCCCCAGCAGCAGGCGCTGAGGCTTGAGGCCAGGGCCACAAAGGCCAGCAACATACCTATACGTTTAATCATCTTATTATCCTCCGGTGGGAATCCATTTAATTATAATTGTCTTGCGGCTTGAGAGACGTCAGTTATTCGTTAAACCTTGTCAGTGGTTATGATAATTAAAGGCGGCGGCAAACAGTGTAGGGATTGTGTAAGGCCGTCGAAAACGATCTGAAAATAGGCATCGATGAGATAGTCGTTAAATAAGCACGCTGATATAACCACTGCAGCAAGAAAAATAGAGTGAGAAGGTAAAATGAAAAAGATCCTGTTGCTGGTGTGTTTCCCGCTGTTGCTGCCGCTGGCGGCGCAGGCCGATGTGTCCGTCGATATCAACGTGCCGGGTGTTTCCCTGCATCTGGGGGATCAGGACCGTCGCGGCTACTACTGGGACGGCTACGACTGGCGTCCACCGCAGTGGTGGCATGCGCACCAGGGCCGCGGTCTGGGTGAGCGCAATGCGCGCGGTTTGTACTGGGACGGCGGACGCTGGCAACCTTCGCCGCCGCGTGGCTATGAGCATCGCGAGCCGGAACGCAGCGGCAATCCGTTCCACGGCGATCGCGATAATCGCGACCGCGACCGCCGTCATGACGATCGGGGTGACCATGACTGGCGCGATGACGGCCGTGGTCAGCCTTATCCACCGGGCAACGCCGGCCCGCATCGTTAACCCCTGAGTTTATCGGCGGCTGGTTTTGCCATCATCCTGGCGATGACGGGCAGAGCCAGCCGCTGCTTTCCTGCGCCATCGCTTACGCAAGGCTTCCCCTTGCGGCGTTAACCCCCTAATATTTGACTCAGACGTCAATTATCCGGCCACGACAGCGGCCGGCAGGGAATCGCCGCGCCATGCCAACCAGCCGTACCTTCACCTTACTGTTGCAACATCAACGTTACCGCGATAAACGCCAGGTCATTCTGTTGGCGCTGGGTGTGGTGCTGGCATTGCTGTTTAGCCTTTGCGCCGGCGATCGATGGATATGGCCGTCAGAATGGTTCAGCGATCGGGCGCAGCTGTTCGTCTGGCAACTGCGATTGCCGCGTGCGCTGGCGGTGATGTTGGTCGGCGCCGCCCTGGCGGTAGCCGGGGCGGTGATGCAGGCGCTGTTTGAAAACCCGTTGGCGGAACCTGGCCTGCTGGGGGTGGCGAACGGCGCCGGCGTCGCGCTGGTGCTGACGGTGCTGCTGGGCCACGGTCTGCTGCCGGTAGCGCTGATGAGCGCCGCCGCGATAGCAGGCGCGCTGGCGATGACGTTCTTGCTGCTGGGCTTCGCTCGCCGGCGTCGCCTGACCAATGCGCGGCTGTTGCTGGTGGGAGTGGCGCTGGGCATCGTGTGCAGCGCGCTGATGACCTGGGCGGTCTATTTCAGCACCAGTCTCGATCTGCGGCAGTTGATGTACTGGATGATGGGGGGCTTCGGCGGCGTCGACTGGCGCCAAAAGTGGCTGGTGTTGGCGCTGCTGCCGGTGCTGCTGTGGCTGTGCGGCCAGGGGCGAGCGCTTAACCTGATGGCGCTGGGCGAGGTGCAGGCGCGGCAGCTCGGGCTGTCGCTGCATCTGTGGCGCAACCTGCTGGTGCTGGCGATCGGCTGGCTGGTGGGCGTCAGCGTGGCGCTCGCCGGGGTGATCGGCTTCGTCGGGCTGGTGATCCCGCATATTTTGCGGCTCACCGGCCTGACCGACCAACGTTATCTGTTGCCGGCCTGCGCGCTGGCGGGGGCCGGCGTGTTGCTGGTGGCCGATGTGATCGCCCGCGTTGCGCTGCTGGCGGCCGAACTGCCGATCGGCGTGGTGACCGCTACGCTGGGAGCGCCGCTATTTATCTGGTTACTGACCCGGGCAAAAGGCGTAAGGTAGTTTTCTTCATTCACCTGCCATTAAAAAACTACAGGATGACAACCGATGAGCAATCCAATTTATAACCTGCCGTTACAGACCATCGAAAATCAGGCTACCACGCTGGGAGCCTATCAGGGCAAGGTGCTGCTGGTGGTCAACGTGGCCTCGGAGTGCGGCCTGACAAAGCAATATGAAGGGCTGGAAGCGCTGTACGAAACCTATCGCGATCGGGGGCTGGAAGTGCTGGGGTTCCCGTCCAATGAATTCCTGGGGCAGGAGCCGGGCAGCAACGAAGAGATCCTGGCGTTTTGCCGCGGCACTTTCGGCGTGCAATTCCCGATGTTCGCCAAGATTGAGGTGAACGGCGAACACCGTCATCCGCTGTATCAGGCGCTGATTGCCGCGCAGCCGGCTGCTGTCGCGCCGCAGGGCAGCGAATTCCTGGCGCGGATGACCAGCAAAGGGCGTGCGCCGAAGCACGCCGGCGATATTTTGTGGAACTTCGAGAAATTCCTCATCGCGCGCGACGGCACGGTGATCCAGCGCTTCTCGCCTGACACCACGCCGGAAGATCCGGCGCTGGTGGCGGCGGTGAAACAAGCGCTGGCAGGGTAAGGCGAATGCTGCAACTCGTTGAGGTTGGGGTGGCGGGGCGCCTGGCGCCTTTTTCGGCACAGATTGACGGCGGGTTGCAGGTTCACCTGATCGGCCCAAACGGCGCCGGGAAGAGCACTCTGCTGGCGCGGGTGGCGGGCATGCTGCCGGGGCTGGGCGAGGTTCGTCTGGACGGACGCGCGCTCTCCGATTATCCGGGGAGCGAACTGGCATCCCGGCGCGGTTACCTCAGCCAGCAACAGCCGCCGGTGTCGCTGATGCCGGTGTTTCAGTATTTGGCGCTGCACCGGCCTGCGGCGGCAACGCAAACCGATGTGGAGCACGCCATCCTCTATCTGTGCCGGCGGTTGAAGCTGGTGGATAAGCTGTCACGCATGCTGACGCAGCTTTCTGGAGGCGAATGGCAACGGGTGCGGCTGGCGGCGGTCTTGCTGCAGGTGTGGCCCAGCGTCAATCCGCACAGCCGCCTGTTGTTGCTGGATGAGCCGACCAACAGCCTGGATGTGGCGCAGAAAGTCGCGCTGGATCGCCTGCTGCGCGAATTCTGCCAGAGCGGGCGCAGCGCGCTGGTATGCGCGCACGATCTGAATCACACCCTACAGCAGGCCGATCGGGTTTGGTTGCTGCATGCCGGCCGGCTTGTGGCGCAGGGCGTCACGCGTGAAGTGATGGCGCCCGCGCTGCTGTCGCAGATTTATGAAGTGGATTTCCAGCTGCAATGGGTAGGGGACCAGCGTTGGATCATGACCCGCACGGCTTAATTAACCCAGTCGGCGGGGCGCAACGTAAACGGAAACTAAACATAGTGAATATAAATAGTCAGATAAGCATCGGCGAATATTGTGCGGTCTCTCATTTTCATACCGATTTTCTTGAAAAACGTCGATGACGTGCTACGCTTGATTCGGCAAAAATAAAATACGTAAGTAATTATTAAAAAATATAAGAAATTGATTTACATAATAAAATTATATTAATGATGACGGCACCTTCCTATCAGTTCTCCCACTGATGACAAGTCTCGTCTTAAGGTTTAGTTAAGCTTGCGGCCTTACATTGGCAGTTAATCCACGGAAACGATTCTTCTCTGGCGTTTAATATTCGTTAAACGAAAGGGATTTACAGTGTCATCAAAAGCAGTCCGATACGTTTGGGGTTAACTATGGATCAATTTTTACCTTTCTCTCGTCCAGCCATCGGCGACGAAGAAATCGCCGCGGTAGAGAAAGTGTTGCGTTCCGGTTGGATCACCACCGGCCCGCAAAATCAGCAACTGGAAAGCGACTTCTGTTCCACCTTCGGCTGTAAACACGCCATCGCCGTCAGTTCCGCCACAGCGGGCATGCACATCACTTTGATGGCGCTGGGCGTGGGGCCCGGCGATGAAGTCATCACCCCTTCCCAAACCTGGGTTTCCTCCCTCAACATGATCGAACTGCTGGGCGCTACGCCAGTGATGATCGACGTTGACCGTGAGACCTTGATGGTCAGCGCCGCCGACGTCGAGGCTGCCATCACCCCGAAAACCAGAGCGATTGTTCCGGTGCATTATGCCGGCGCCCCCCTGCAGATGGACGCTTTGCGCGCCGTGGCCGAACGCCATCGTCTGCCGCTGATCGAAGACGCCGCCCATGCGGTCGGCACGCGTTACAACGGCGAATGGGTCGGCGCGCGCGGCACGGCGATTTTCTCGTTCCACGCGATTAAGAACGTGACCTGCGCCGAAGGCGGCCTGATCGCCACCGACGACGATGCGCTGGCGGATCGCCTGCGTTGCCTGAAGTTCCACGGCCTGGCCGTCGATGCCTTCGATCGCCAGCAGCTGGGCCGCAAACCGCAGGCCGAAGTGGTGGAGCCGGGGTACAAATACAACCTGTCCGACATTCACGCGGCGATCGCCGTGGTGCAACTTTCGCGCTTCGCCGAGCTGAACGCGCGCCGTAAGGCGCTGGCGCAGCGCTACCTGAGCGCGCTGGAAGGCTCGCCGTTCCAGCCGTTGGGCGTGCCGGATTATCCGCATGACCACGCCTGGCACCTGTTTATGGTGCGCGTCGATCCCGAGCGCTGCGGCCTCGATCGCGACCAGCTGATGGAGCGCCTGAAAGAGGTTGGCATCGGCACCGGGCTGCATTTCCGTGCGGCGCACACCCAGAAATTCTACCGTGAGCGCTATCCGCAGCTGTCGTTGCCGAATACCGAATGGAACTCGGCGCGGCTGTGCACCTTACCGCTATTCCCTGATATGACCGACGCCGATGTGGATCGCGTGGTCAATGCCTTGTCTTCTGTTGTGGAGTCTTTACGTGTCTCGCGTTGAACCGATCAAAAAAGTGTCGATAGTCATCCCGGTATACAACGAGCAGGAAAGCCTGCCTGCGTTGCTGGAGCGCACTACCGCCGCCTGTAAGCAGTTATCCCAACCTTATGAAATCATTCTCGTCGACGATGGCAGCAGCGACAACTCCGCTGACATGCTGACCGCGGCGGCCGAAAAGCCGGACAGTCACGTGATTGCCGTCCTGCTTAACCGCAACTATGGCCAACACTCAGCGATCATGGCCGGTTTCAATCAGGTGACCGGCGATCTGGTGATTACCCTTGACGCCGATCTGCAGAACCCGCCGGAGGAAATCCCTCGGCTGGTCAGCGTGGCGGAAGAGGGCTATGACGTGGTGGGCACCGTGCGCGCCAACCGTCAGGACTCCTGGTTCCGCAAAAGCGCTTCGCGCGTAATCAACATGATGATTCAACGCGCCACCGGCAAATCGATGGGGGACTACGGCTGCATGCTGCGCGCCTACCGTCGTCATATCGTTGAGGCGATGCTGCACTGTCATGAGCGCAGCACCTTCATCCCGATCCTGGCGAATACCTTCGCCCGTCGCACGACCGAGATCGACGTGCGTCACGCCGAGCGCGAGTTCGGCGACTCCAAATACAGCCTGATGAAGCTGATCAACCTGATGTATGACCTGATCACCTGTCTGACCACTACGCCGCTGCGTTTGCTCAGCGTGGTCGGCAGCATCGTGGCGCTGTCCGGGTTCGTGTTGGCGCTGGTGCTGATCGCGCTGCGTCTGCTGCTCGGTCCTGAATGGGCCGCCGGCGGCGTGTTCACGCTTTTCGCCGTCCTGTTCACCTTTATCGGCGCCCAGTTTGTCGGCATGGGGCTACTGGGTGAATACATCGGCCGCATCTATACCGACGTGCGCGCACGTCCTCGCTATTTTGTTCAGAAAGTGGTCGGCGTACAGCAAGACCACAATACTCAGGAAGAAGAATGATGAAAGCTATTGTATTTGCTTACCATGATATTGGCTGCGCAGGTCTAAAAGCGCTGACTGAGGCGGGTTATGACGTGCAGGCTGTGTTCACGCACACCGACGACCCAGGTGAGAACAACTTCTTCTCCTCCGTGGCCCGTTTGGGCGCCGAATTGGATCTGCCGGTCTATGCGCCGGAAGACGTGAACCACCCGCTGTGGGTTGATCGCATTCGCGAACTGCAGCCGGACGTGATCTTCTCGTTCTACTACCGTCACATGCTGAGCGACGAGATCTTGTCGCTGGCCCCGTTGGGCGGTTTCAACCTGCATGGTTCGCTGCTGCCGCGCTACCGTGGCCGCGCGCCGGTGAACTGGGCGTTGGTGAATGGCGAAACCGAAACCGGCGCCACCCTGCACAAAATGGTGAAACGCCCTGACGCCGGCGACATTGTGGGCCAGCAGAAAGTGGCTATCGCCGACAACGACACCGCGCTGACGCTGCACAAAAAAGTGCTGGAAGCCGCACAGGCCGTGTTGAAAGAGCAGCTGCCGAAGCTGAAGAACGGCACCGCCACTTTTACCAAGCAGGATGAGTCTCAGGCCAGCTACTTCGGGCGCCGCACCGCGGCGGACGGCGAGATCTTGTGGCACAAATCCGCCAAAGAGATCAACAACCTGGTCCGCGCCGTCACTGAACCGTACCCGGGGGCATTCAGCTACCTCGGCCAGCGCAAGCTGATCGTCTGGCGTTCCCGCGTGCTGGATACCCAACACGATAAACAACCGGGCACCGTGCTGAGCACCGCCCCGCTGGTCATCGCCTGTGGCGAAGGCGCGCTGGAAATCGTCGCCGGGCAGAACGAAAGTGGCCTGTACGTGCAGGGCAGCCGCCTGGCGCAGGAAATGGGCATCGTCACCGACGTGCGTCTGGCCGCCAAGCCCAACGCCGTGATGAAACGCCGCACCCGCGTGCTGATCCTCGGGGTCAACGGTTTCATCGGCAACCACCTGACCGAGCGTCTGCTGCGCGACGATCGTTACGACATCTACGGTCTGGATATCGGCTCTGACGCCATCAGCCGCTTCCTCGACAACCCGCGCTTCCACTTCGTGGAAGGCGACATCAGCATCCACTCCGAGTGGATCGAGTATCACATCAAGAAATGCGACGTGGTGCTGCCGCTGGTGGCGATCGCGACGCCGATCGAATACACCCGTAACCCGCTGCGCGTGTTCGAGCTGGACTTCGAAGAGAACCTGAAGATCGTTCGCGACTGCGTGAAATACAACAAGCGCATCATCTTCCCGTCCACCTCCGAAGTGTACGGCATGTGCGACGACAAAGAGTTCGATGAAGACCATTCTCGTCTGATCGTCGGGCCAATCAACAAACAACGCTGGATCTACTCGGTCTCCAAACAGCTGCTGGATCGGGTGATCTGGGCTTACGGCGCCAAAGAAGGCCTGAAGTTCACGCTGTTCCGTCCGTTCAACTGGATGGGGCCGCGTCTGGATAACCTGGACGCCGCGCGCATCGGTTCTTCCCGCGCCATCACCCAGCTGATCCTCAACCTGGTAGAAGGTTCGCCGATCAAACTGATGGACGGCGGCGCACAGAAGCGTTGCTTCACCGACATCAACGACGGCATCGAAGCGCTGTTCCGCATCATTGAGAACCGCGACGGCCTGTGCGACGGTCAGATCGTCAACATCGGCAACCCGACCAACGAAGCGAGCATTCGCGAGCTGGCGGAAATGCTGCTGGAAAGCTTCAACAACCACCCGCTGCGCGACCGCTTCCCGCCGTTTGCCGGCTTCAAGGACGTGGAGAGCAGCAGCTACTACGGTAAAGGTTACCAGGACGTCGAGCACCGCACGCCGAGCATCAAAAACGCGCGCCGCCTGCTGGGCTGGCAGCCGACCATCGAGATGAAGCAAACCGTCGCCGATACGCTGGACTACTTCCTGCGCACTACCGTTCAGGAAGGGAACGATGCATGAAGAAAGTCGGTCTGCGGGTTGATGTAGATACCTTCAGCGGCACCCGTGAAGGGGTGCCGCAATTGCTGGACCTGTTCGAAAAGTACGACATTCAGGCCAGCTTCTTCTTCAGCGTGGGACCGGACAACATGGGGCGCCATCTTTGGCGCCTTTTGCGTCCGAAATTTCTGTGGAAAATGCTGCGCTCGAACGCCGCTTCGCTGTACGGTCTGGATATTCTGCTGGCCGGCACCGCGTGGCCGGGGCGCAACATTTCACGCGCGCTGGGGCCGCTGATGAAGCGCACCGCCGAAGCCGGCCATGAAGTCGGGCTGCATGCCTGGGATCACCAGGGATGGCAGGCCAACGTCGGCAAGTGGAGCGAGGCGCAGCTGACCGAACAGGTGCAGCGGGGCGTCGATGCCCTGAGCGCCAGCACCGGCCAGCCGGTGAAATGCTCCGCCGTAGCAGGGTGGCGTGCCGACACGCGCGTGCTGGAGGTCAAGCAGCGCTTCGGCTTCCATTACAACAGCGATTGCCGCGGCACCCATCCATTCCGTCCGGTGCTGAGCGACGGGCGTCACGGTACGGTGCAGATCCCGGTGACGTTGCCGACTTTCGACGAAGTGATCGGCAGCGAAGTCAGCATGGCCGACTTCAACGACTACATTCTGCGCGCCATCGAGAACGATCGCGGCGTACCGGTGTACACCATTCACACCGAAGTGGAAGGCATGTCGCAAGCGGCGATGTTCGAACAGTTATTGCAACGCGCACGGCAGCAGGGCATCGAATTCTGCCCGCTGAGCGCGCTGTTACCGCAAGATTTGGCGTCACTGCCGTTGGGCCGCATCAAGCGCGCTCCTTTCCCCGGCCGCGAAGGTTGGCTGGGCTGTCAAACCGATGTGAAGGACGTTACATGAAGGCGCTAAAAGGATCCTGGGCCATTCTGCTGGCCGTTTTTTTTGCTCTGGTCTATCTGATCCCGCTTAACGGTCGCCTGCTGTGGCAGCCGGATGAAACGCGTTATGCCGAGATCAGTCGTGAAATGCTGCAACGCGGCGATTGGGTGGTGCCGCACCTGCTGGGGCTGCGCTATTTCGAGAAGCCGGTTGCGGGATACTGGTTCAATAACATCAGCCAGTGGCTGTTCGGGGAAAACAACTTTGCGGTGCGGTTCGGCTCGGTGTTCAGCACCGGCATGACCGCGCTGCTGGTGTTCGCGCTGGCGATGCTGATGTGGCGCAATGCGCGCCGCGCCAGCCTGGCGATGCTGATGTTCCTGTCGATGGTGCTGGTGTTCAGCATCGGTACCTACAGTGTGCTGGATCCGATGATTTCGTTGTGGCTGGCGGCGGCGATGGTCAGCTATTACCTGACGCTGAAAGCCACCTCGGTCAAAGGCAAGCTGGGCGCCTACGCCTTGCTGGGCTTGGCCTGCGGCATGGGCTTTATGACCAAGGGCTTCCTGGCGCTGGCGGTGCCGGTGATCGCGGTGATCCCGATTGTCATTCAGCAACGTCGCATCAAGGATCTGCTGTGCTACGGCCCGGTGGCGATCGTGACCGCCACATTGCTCAGCCTGCCGTGGGCGCTGGCGATCGCGCAACGTGAGCCCGATTTCTGGAATTACTTCTTCTGGGTCGAACACATTCAGCGCTTCGCCGAAGATAACGCCCAGCACAAGGCGCCATTCTGGTATTACCTGCCGATCCTGCTGGCGGCGGTGTTGCCGTGGCTGGCGCTGCTGCCCGGCGCGCTGCTCAAAGGTTGGCGCGAACGCGTGCAGCGCCCGGAGCTGTTCTTCCTGCTGAGCTGGGCGATGATGCCGCTGATCTTCTTCAGCATCGCCAAAGGCAAGCTGCCGACCTATATTCTGCCGTGCATGGCGCCGCTGGCGCTGCTGATGACCGCCTATGCGGAAGACTATGCCGCCACGCTGCGCGCCAGGCTGTTTAAGGCCAACGCCTGGCTGAACGGCTTGTTCGGGCTGATTGGCATCGTGGCGCTGGTGGTGTTGAGCGCCGGTTTGCTGCCGAAAGCGCATCTGTTTACTCCGCAGGAGTGGCCGAAAGTGGTTCTCGGCCTGATCGCGTTCGGCGGTTGGCTGCTGTTCGCGCTGGTCTCCGCGCGCGATAACGGCCGCCAATGGCGCTGGGCGGCGGCTTGCCCGGTGTTGCTGTGCCTGGTGATTGGTTACGCCATCCCGCAACAGGTGACCGATTCCAAACTGCCGCAAAACTTCGCCCGCGCAACCATGGCCGAACTGAGCGACAGCCGCTTTGTGTTGAGCGACAGCGTCGGGCTGGCGGCCGGCCTGGCCTGGGAACTCAAGCGCAGCGACGTGTTGATGTACAGCCAGAAAGGCGAGGTGGCCTATGGTCTGGAGTATCCGGACGCCAAAGGGCACCTGATCAGCGACGCCGACTTCCCGCAGTGGCTGGCGCAGGCGCGCAAGCAGGGGAATGTGTCGCTGGTGTTGCAGCTCTCCCGCGGCGAAGCGCTGCCGCAGGAACTGCCTGCCGCAGACAAGGTGGATCGCATGAACCGTCTGGTGCTGATGTGGTATAAACAGCAACCATGATCGGTTTTCTGTTGGTGATAGTGGTCAGTCTGCTCACCTGTGGTGGGCAGCTGTGCCAGAAGCAGGCGGCGCACTGCTGGGAACGGGCGGACGAGGCGCGGCTCAAGCAGACGCTGCGTTGGCTGGCGCTGGCGGTGCTGTTGCTGGGGCTGGGCATGGCGGTGTGGCTCAATGTGCTGCAACGCCTGCCGCTCAGCCTGGCTTACCCGATGCTCAGCCTTAACTTCGTGATGGTGACGCTGGCCGCGCGCTGGCTGTTTCATGAGCCGACGACCGCGCGCCATTGGTGTGGCGTGGCGTCGATTATGCTGGGGATCCTGCTGATGAGCGTGCATTCATGAAGGGCTATGCCTGGGGCGCCGCCAGCGTACTGCTGGTGACGCTGGCGCAGTTGCTGATGAAGTGGGGCATGGTTCAGATCCCGCTGATGTCGTTCGCCGATGTCTCGCTGACGCTGATCGGCGACTACTGGCTGCCGCTGCTGGCGGTGGGCGGCGGCATCTTTGGCTATGCGCTGTCGATGCTGTGTTGGTTCTTTGCGCTGCGCCATCTGCCGTTAAACCGCGCTTATCCTCTGCTGAGCGTCAGCTATGCGCTGGTTTACCTGGCGGCGGTGATCCTGCCGTGGTTTAACGAATCCGCTACGCTGCTGAAAACGTTGGGCACGCTGTTTATTCTGTTCGGCGTCTGGCTGATTAACAGCAAATCCGAGACCAAATCGCCGCAATAGGGCCAAAACCGGCGATCCTGCTATTATCTCCCTCATGGCGCTTGCCTTTTTCCCCGTGCGGGAGATAAATTAACGCGAAATAGCGCTTTCCTTACGTGGTGCCGGCTTTGCCTCGCAGGCAGTGTAGTGGTGTACCGAATGGCATAATGCGGCAACGTGTTCAATGAAGGGATATTATGCGGATGCGTGTGTGGTTTTTATTAGCCAGTTTAATCCTCGCCGGTTGCAGCAGCCATGCGCCGCCACCCAGCGGCCGCCTGGCGGATTCTATCGTGGTGGTGGCTCAGCTCAATGAACAACTGCGCCAGTGGTACGGCACGCCATACCGTTACGGCGGCCTGGATCGCGGCGGCGTGGATTGCTCCGGCTTTGTTTACCGCACGTTCCGCGATCGCTTCGATATGCAGCTGCCCCGTTCGACCGAAGAGCAAACCTCGCTGGGCACCAAGGTCTCGCGCGACGAACTGATGCCGGGCGATCTGGTGTTTTTCAAAACCGGCGGCGGTGAGAACGGTTTGCACGTCGGCATTTACGATACCAACGACCAATTTATCCACGCTTCGACCAGCCGCGGGGTGATCCGCTCCTCGCTCGATAACGTTTACTGGAAACGGGTGTACTGGCAGGCGCGGCGCATTTAGCCTTAACCCGTTGATTTGGTGTATCATGGCGGCATCACGTGTTTTGAACGGTGCCTGCCATGAACAGTTTGCGTTTACTGATCTCCGACTCCTACGATCCCTGGTTCAACCTGGCGGTGGAAGAGTGCATCTTCCGCGAAATGACCACGCAAAAAATCCTCTTCCTGTGGCGCAATGCCGAAACGGTGGTGATCGGCCAGTCGCAGAACCCCTGGAAAGAGTGCAACACCCGGCGTATGGAACAGGATGGCATTCGGCTGGCGCGGCGCAGCAGCGGCGGCGGGGCGGTATTCCACGATTTGGGCAACACCTGTTTCACCTTTATGGCCGGCAAGCCGGGGTACGATAAAAGCGTCTCTACGAACATCATTCTGCAAGCGCTGCGGCAGTTGGGCGTAACGGCCGACGCATCGGGGCGCAATGACCTGGTGATGGAAACTGCCGATGGGCCGCGCAAAATATCCGGCTCCGCCTATCGCGAAACGCAGGATCGCGGTTTCCACCACGGCACGCTGTTGCTGAATGCCGATCTGGAGCGGCTGGCGGACTACCTCAATCCGGATCCCAAAAAACTGCAGGCCAAGGGCATCACCTCGGTGCGTTCACGCGTCGCCAACCTGGCGGAGTTTTTGCCGGGCATCAGCCATGAGCAGGTGTGTGAGGCGATCGTGCAGGCCTTCTTCGCCCACTATGGCGAGACGGCCGAGCCGGAGATCATTTCGCCGGATGTATTCCCCGATCTGCCCGATTTTGCCGCGCAGTTCGCCAAACAGAGCAGTTGGGAATGGAATTTCGGCAAGGCGCCGGCGTTCAGCCATCTGCTAAATGAACGCTTCGTCTGGGGCGGCGTGGACCTGTTCTTCGATGTCGAGAAGGGGACAATTGTTCGTGCGCAGGTATTCACCGACAGCCTGAATCCGGCGCCGCTACAGCGGTTGGCGGACATGCTGGTGGGCTGCGCGTACCGCAGTGAGCCCGTCGCCGCCTGCTGCGACCGCCTGGTGGCGGCCTATCCGCAACAGGCGGCTGAATTGACCGAGCTGCGGCAATGGCTGAGCGATACCATCCGCTAGCCGGGCGGTCTGGCTGCGAGGGGATGAGCGTGCTCATCCCTTTTTTTATCGCTGAAAGCGACGTTTCGCTGGGCGTAGCGCAGATTTTCTGAAAATCAAGGTGGGCATTTTTTCAGGTTTTCAATGCGGCGAATAACGGGCGGAATTGATGCGTTATTAAATTTAATCAGTCATCGTTAACGGCTGGAAAAATTGGCGTTAAGTCAGAAAGATTATTTTACTTTATTTAGGATTTTTCTTAATTAAAACAAAGGAGATAAGTCAAATTTGGCCTCAAATCCATTCCACTTAAGCCAAATATCTTTTCGCATCACGCGCCGAACGAGAAAAATGGCATAAGTGCGGCTGCTTTTCTTTGCGCCGTTCGCGATTGTCGTATAGCTTTAATCTATCAATTAAATGATATTTTACGAACATTTGCATTGATATTTCCGATTAATCCCAGAAGGATTGATCGATAAAATATATTGATATACGATGATACGCTAGCCATTCATCCTGTGGCATTAAAATGAACATCCAACTCGAAGCTGACTTTATTAGTAGCTATGTTTTTCAACCTGTTTACTCAATGGAGGGTGGGCTGTTGGCGGTGGAAATGTTGAGCCGTTTCAACAGTCTCGACGGTGATTTAGCCATGCCGGCCGAAATTGGGATTAATTTATTGGCGCCTGAACAAAGGATTGAGTTATTTAATGAGCAATTGAGACTGGCGGAGCAGCATGCTGCCTGGTTTACCGGTAACAGCGTGCAGTTGACCATCAATATCGAAGAAACCATCGTCGAGCTTATTCTTTCCGATCCGGCCTTGTGCCAGAGGATCCGGCAATATCCTTTTATTGCATTTGAAATGAGTGAGAGTTTTCCGAATCTTTCTGCCGGAAAGAACAATACAAGCGTGCGGCGATTAAGCGAATTGTTTACGCTATGGCTTGATGATTTCGGTTCCGGTAAAGCCACGCTGACCGCGTTGTACGATGGTTTGTTTGACTACGTAAAGATAGACAAGCGTTTTTACTGGCAGCTGTTTACCCATCAGGGGTATGACGTGGTCATCGACTCGTTGTTAAAGAATATCAACCTGTTGTGTAAAGGCGTGATCGTCGGAGGAATAGAGAAAAAAGAGTACTTTAATAAACTCAGATACGCCGGTGTTTTAGGCCTGCAAGGTTTTTTATGGCCCAGCGTTGGTGTGGATAATCTGCAAGCTTTGCTGGCGATGCCCAGCGAGTTCAATAATTAAGAAGTGATACAAAAAAACTACACACAATGAGGTAAATAAGCGACGGGGTGATGTTTAGCGTGATTCAGTCGCCGTTATTCCCCCACGTTTTGCTGATAACCGCGTTTGTCAGCCGACGTTCAGCGCGTTTCCTCACGCGAAACCTCCCGCATCCGTTCTGGCGACAGGCGGATGCGTTCTCCCTGCATTCCTTCGGTGTTAATCCTCCCGTTCAGGCTCTACACTACGCTGAAACGGAGGGCCTATGCCGCAATTCGATAACGCTTACTATCAACAATTACCCGGTTTTTACACCGCCCTGAACCCGACGCCGCTCAAGGATGCGCGCCTGCTGTACCACAGTGAGCCGCTGGCGCGCGAGCTGGGGCTGGATGACAGTTGGTTTACTCAGGATAAAACCCCGATTTGGGCGGGGGAAACGCTGCTGCCGGGCATGCAGCCGTTGGCACAGGTGTACAGTGGCCACCAGTTCGGCGTCTGGGCTGGGCAACTGGGCGATGGGCGCGGCATTTTGCTGGGCGAACAAGTCCTGGCGGACGGCAGTCACCGTGACTGGCACCTGAAGGGCGCCGGGCTGACGCCGTATTCACGCATGGGGGATGGCCGCGCGGTGCTGCGTTCGGTTGTCCGCGAGTTTCTGGCCTCTGAGGCGTTGCACCATCTGGGGATCCCCACCACGCGTGCGTTAACTATTGTCACCAGTCAACAACCGGTATACCGCGAGCAGCCGGAACGCGGCGCGATGCTGCTGCGGGTGGCGGAAAGCCATGTGCGCTTCGGTCACTTCGAACACTTTTATTACCGCAAACAGCCGGAGCAGGTGCGGCAGCTGGCGGATTTCGTCATCGCCCGTCACTGGCCGCAGTTGCAGGATCAGGCCGATCGTTACCTGTTGTGGTTTACCGACGTGGTCGAACGCACGGCGCGCCTGATCGCCCATTGGCAAACCGTCGGATTCGCCCACGGCGTGATGAACACCGACAACATGTCGATTCTCGGCATCACCATCGATTACGGCCCTTACGGCTTCCTCGATGACTATCAGCCCGGCTATATCTGTAACCATTCCGACCATCAAGGGCGTTACGCCTTTGATAATCAGCCGGCGGTGGCGTTATGGAACCTGCATCGCCTGGCGCAAACCTTGTCGGGGCTGATGACTGCCGAACAGCTGCAGCAGGCGTTGGCGGCGTATGAACCGGCGTTGATGCGCGCCTATGGCGAACAGATGCGCGCCAAACTGGGCTTCTTCACGCCGACGGCGCAGGATAACGACGTGCTGACCGGCCTGTTGAGCCTGATGGCCCAGGAAGGGCGGGACTATACCCGCACGTTCCGCCTGTTGAGCGAAACCGAACAGCAACAGGCGCAGTCGCCGCTGCGCGATGAGTTTATCGACCGCGCGGCCTTCGACGCCTGGTATCAGCAATATCGTCAGCGTTTGCAGCAGGAGCAGGTCAGCGACGCGGAGCGGCAACGGGCGATGAAGGCGGTGAACCCACGACTGATCCTGCGCAACTACCTGGCCCAGCAAGCGATTGAGGATGCGGAGAAAGACGACGTCGGCCGTTTGCAGCGGTTGCATCAGGCCTTGCTGCGGCCGTTCGACGATGCGCCGGAGTATGACGATCTCGCCGCGCTGCCGCCGGACTGGGGCAAACATCTGGAGATTTCCTGCTCCAGCTGAGATGAAAAAAGGGCGCCTCATGGCGTAATGCTGGTCAGTTAGCGTTTTTATGCAGGCGTTCGTGAAATTTTCGGTCGATAAAAGTGAGATGCCTCATGTGGCTCACGCACCTCGACCGAGCCAGGGGCCGAAGGCGCGGCCCCTGGCAACCCGCGCCTTTGCCCTGTCAGACGGTTGGCTTTGCCAACTGCCCTCTCTCCGCCATAGCGCATTGAGGCCGGTTGCGACAGGCGTCCCTGCCTGTCTCACCTGAAACCGCCGTCCATGGCGGTTTCTCCTAATGCGCTATGCCTGCGTTCGGCGTCTTCAAGGGCGCCCAACACCGCGCTCATCTCCAACTTCTCTACCACAACCTCATAAGCGACAGATTTCCCGATAGCAGCCAGCTCAGGTGTTGACCTTGGGCGCGCATCACCGGCTGCCGAGCAAGACGGCGTTGTCAGGGGCAACCGGCCAGGGAAGGCCGGTTGAGGCGAGACTAACAGGGACGTTTGTCGCAGCCGACCCGCCCGACAACGCAGACGCGGCGAGGGTATCCGCATAGCGGACAGACGGTGTTAAGCAAAGGCGCGGGTGGAGGGGCCGCGCCATCGGCCCCTCCAATTGCCGTTCATGTTGGCCACAGAGAAATGCGGGACATTTACGGCAATTCCCCTGCACAGAACGCCCAGAGGCTGGATAAAAAAATGCCACTCAGGATTAACTGAGCGGCATTACGCCTCATGGCGCCCTTGAACGTTTCATTGGCGCAGATAGACCTGCGGCAACGACACTTCGGGATGATGAATCACGCCGAGATCGGCCTGGTACCAGCGGGTGAGGATTTCCGTCTGCAACACTTCCTGCGGTGTGCCGCTCGCCACCAGGCGCCCCTGATGCAACAGCAGGATGCGGTCGGCGTACAGCGCCGCCAGATTGAGATCGTGCAGCACACAGCAGACGCCCAGCGGCTGTTGGCGCGTCAACGAGCGCAGCAGGCGCAGGGTATGCTGCTGGTGGTAAAGATCCAACGCCGAAGTCGGCTCGTCGAGGAACAGCCAGGCGGGGGACGGCTGCGGCTGCCACAGCTGTGCCAATACCCGCGCCAGTTGCACCCGCTGCTGTTCGCCGCCGGACAGCTGACGATAGTCGCGCTGCGCCAGCGCCAGGCAATCGGTCTGCGCCATAACCTGTTGGATCGCCTGGTGCTCGTCGCGTTTGCCGTGCGGCGCGCGTCCCATGCTGACCACTTCTTCCACGCTGAAGGGGAACGCCAGATCGCTGTATTGACGCATCACGGCTCGGACTTTGGCCAACTGCTGCGGCGCCCAGTGTTCCAGCGGGCGGCCAAGCAGCCGGCATTCGCCACAGTCCGGCGTCAAATAGCCGGTCAGCAAACGCAGCAGCGTCGATTTGCCGGCGCCGTTAGGGCCGATAATCGCCACCATTTCACCGCCGGCGAGGCTGAGCGAAACATCGTTGATCAAGCGGCGCGTACCGAGGCTGTAGCGCAACTCCCGGGCCGTGAGGTTGGCGGCGTTATCCACTGGTTCGCTCCCGCTGGCGCATCACCAGCCACAAGAAGTAAGGGCCGCCGATCAGGCTGGTCATCAATCCCACCGGCATTTCGGCCGGCGCCACCAGCGTGCGCGCCAGCGTGTCGCTGACCAGTAGCAGGCAGGCGCCGCCCAGAGCAGAGCAGGGCAGCAGCCAGCGGTGATCCCCGCCGAGGCGCATGCGCACCAGATGCGGCACCACCAGACCGACGAAGCCGATCACGCCGCTCATCGCCACCGCCGCGCCGATCAACAGGGCGCTCAACAGCAGCAGCTGCAGCTTGGCGCGCTGAACGTTCACCCCGAGGTAGTGTGCCTCTTCGTCCCCCAGCTGTAACAGGTTCAGACGACGCGCCTGCAGCAGCGTCAGCAGTGCCGTGGGCAGGATCAGCGAGGCGGAAACGGCCAGCGTCGGCCATTGCGACTGGCTGAGGCTGCCCATCATCCACAGCGAGAATTGGCGCAGCTGTTGATCGCTGCTGATGTAGGAGAGCACGCCGATGGCAGCCATACACAGGGCGTTGATCGCGATGCCCGCCAGCAGCAGCCGCGACAGATTGCCGTGCCCGCTGCGGCTGATGCCGTAGATCAACAGCGATACCAGCAGGCTGCCGAGGAACGCCGCCAGCATGTGGCCATACAACGCGATCGTCACCGGCAACGCCAGCGGCATCACGATGAACAGCGCGACAAACAGCGCGCCGCCGCTGCTGATGCCCAGCAGGCTCGGATCCGCCAGCGGATTGCGGAACAGCCCCTGCATTACCGCGCCGGATACCGCCAGCGCACAGCCGATCACCACCGCCAACAGCACGCGCGGCAGACGAATGTTCAGCCAGATGTGCCAGGCGGCGTCGCTGAAGGGTTCGCGCCACAGGGTGCCAAACGACAGCGTCAGCGCGCCCAGGTTAGCGGCGACCAGCGCCAGCAGCGTCAGCAGCACCAGCAGGCCGATGATGGCTAACTGAGGCGAGGTGCGACAGCGCATTACTTTTGCTCCGCCGCGTGGCGCAGTTTGGCCAGCGCCGCCGGCGTTTCCAGACCGAAGCCCAGCAGCGCCATGTCATCGACGATCAGCACGCGACGCTGCTTACCTGCCGGCGTCAACGCCAGACCCGGCAACGTCCACAGTTGCTGTTCGCCGCCGAGGGTGCGCACGCCGTCGGTGGTGACCAGCAACAGGTCCGGCGCGCTGGCGATGACGCCTTCCTGCGACAGCGGACGGTAGCGGTCAAAACCCTGCATGGCGTTTTTCAGTCCGGCGGCGGCGATCACCGCGTCGGCGGCGGTGTGTTGCCCGGCCGCCATCGGCGTAATGCCGCCGTGGCTCATCACAAACAGCACCTTGACCGGCAGCGGAGTGGTATCGACCGCCGCCAGCTGCTGTTGATAGCGCTCGCTCAACTGCTTGCCTTGCTCATCACGCTGCAGCGCGGCGGCGATCGCGGCGATTTTTTGCGGCACCGCTTGCAGGGTGGTGTCACCCGGCACGCTGACGACCTTGACGCCGCTGTCCGCCAGTTGTTTGAGCACCAGCGCCGGCTGCGCCAGCTCGGTCGTCAGCACCAGCGTCGGTTTCAGCGCCAGAATGCCTTCGGCGTTCAGCTGGCGCATGTAGCCGACGTCCGGCAGCTTTTTCACCGCTTCCGGATGCAGGCTGGTGCTGTCGCGGGCGATCACGTCGTCGCCGGCGCCGAGCGCAAAGGCGATTTCCGTCACGTCGCCGCCGATCGAGACGATGCGCTGCGCGGCGGCGGCGGTGAGCGGCAGCGTCAGCGTCACCATCAACGCCAGGCGGCGGATCAAGGAGGATTTCATGCGGCGATGTCCTTGGCGGCGAGCGCGGCGACCTGCTCGCGCCACTGGGTTTGTTCCGGTTGGCCTTCGGTGCGCTGGCCATACAGCTGCGCGATCTGCGTGCCATCTGCGGCGAACAGCTCCAGGCTGGTGACGATGCCGTCTTTGGTCGGTTTGCGGGTGATCCAGCTTTCGGCGATGGCGTTTTCAATCAGGTGCAGCGTGAAGCGGCGGTTGAACACGTTGATCCAGCCTTCCTGCGGCATCAACCGTTCGATCTGGCCGGTGAAAATCTGCACGCAGCCACGGTTGCCGACGAAGATCATGATCTCATTTTGCTGTTGCTGCGCCGCCTCCAGCAGTTGCGACAGCGCGCTGTTGTCCACCTGATAGGCCAGATCGTCGCCGACAGCGCGGAAGGCCTGCTGACGCGTCAGCTTATTGCGGCTCAGCAGCTGGAAGAACTGGTGCACGTCGGTCATCGCGCGCCATTCAGCGTCGATTTTGGCCTGATCCTGCGTGGCTTCATCGGAGGTGGCCGCCTCGGCGGGCTGCAGCGCCAGCGCCGGGTTTTCTTCGCTCAGGTGGCGTTCCACCAGCGCCATCCAGGCCGGCAGATCGGTTTCCTCGGTGGTGTAGACCTTGTGCAGTGCATCGCCCTGCGGGTCAAAGAACTGAATGCTGTGGCGCACGCCGCGCTTGTTGGTTTCGCTCATGGCGAAGACGCTGGTCCAGTGGTTGAGGAACAGGCGCAGATCCAGCTCGCGCGGGTTGAGGATCAGCCCGGCGTGGCCGTTGAGGTGCTGGTTGCGGTAGCGGCCCATCTGCTCATGCACCGCATAGCTGTTGCGGGTGATGGACTTGGTGACGCCCACTTGCTCGAGTTCGGTCAGCAACGTGCGTGCGTCGGCCTGCAGGCGGCGGGCGTCGTGGCCAACGCGGGCGTGCGTCAGCTCTGCTTCGCTGACGCCAAGGATCGCCGCCAGATCGCGGGCGTATTTACCGGGATGGTCGATTTTAGCCTGTTGGTAACGTTCGTACAGGGTGTTGCTCATGCGGGATTCTCCTGCGCTGTGATGCGAATGGCGGACACACCGGATGTCCGCCAGATAGTCAAATGATCACCACTGGTAGCTGACCAGCAGTTTGGCGTTGCGGCCATCCTGCGGGACGCCCTGCGGCGAGTAGTACTCTTTGTCGAAGGCGTTGCCCAGCACCACGGTGGTGGTGACGCCCTGCAGACGGTCGCGGCCTTTGTAGCTCAGATAGAAGTCGTTAACCCCGTAGCCGCCTTGCTCCGGCGTCCCCGTCTGCACGCGGGTGGCGCGTTCGGCGAAGGTGGCGACCCAACCGGCGGACAGACCGGTTTCGCCCAGCGGCACATCCAGCGAGCTGGTGACGGTGTCCGGATTGATGCTGCTCAACCAGTCACCGGTCGCTTCATTTTTGCCGCGGGTGCGGTTATAAGCCAAATCCCAGCCGAACCAAGAGGTTTTATAGCTGAGCGTAGCGTCCCATCCCCAGATTTTTGCGCGATCGATATTGGTCGAGAAGGTGGTGCAACTGATGCAGTAAGGGCCGCGCGGGCCGCGTCCCAGCTCCATGGTGACGTCGGTTGTGATGTAATCCTTGGCTTTGGTATCGAAATAGCTCGCTTTGAACTGCAAGCTATCATCGGCGAGCAGCAGATCGTCGAAACGCAGGCCAAATCCGTACTCTTGAGTTTCATTGGTTTCCGGTTTCAAATTAGGGTTCGGCACCCAATAGTTGGTGATGGTGGTAGGCCCCATTGGGATGGAGAAGTGTTTGGAGTCGTTGTACATCTCACCCATCGTCGGTGCGCGGAACGCCTGAGAATAGGAGCCGAACAGCATCAGCCAGTCGGTGGGGGTAATGCTGACTGCGCCGCGTGAGGACCATTTGTTCGCATCCACATCGGCATAGCCGTCACTTGAGCCCTTGTAATTGTCATAGCGGGTGCCGGCGAGCAGGGTGACGGGCAGATCGCGCAGCGTGATTTCGTCCTGCAGCCAGCCTGAAGCGAAGTTGATTTTTGCGTGCGGGAAACTTTCGGTCGCTCCGCCCGGCGTTTGCTCCTGTTTGTAAGCCTCGGTGCCGTAGGTCAACAGGTGCGAAGCGAAAGTATCTGCAAACAGGCGTGTGCGGTTTTCGAGTTTGGCGCCTTTAGTGGTTTGTTTGCGCGCTTCATCTTCGCTGCCGCTGGCGTGCGCGTTAATTTTCACGTCCGAGTAATACACTTTCGCTTCAGCATCCAGCCAATCCTGGCCGACCGGCTTCAGTTTGTAACTCAGAGCCGCGTCGCGTTGGATCGTCGAACGATCGGTCATTAAGTTTCCAGCGGAGCTGGCTGGCGTTTGTGGGTTTTTCGGCTCTTGGGCGCTGTTGTTGTAGTAACGAAGGTTGCCGCCCAGCGACTGGTTGTCGTCGATCTTCCAGGTGCCTTTGGCCAGCACGTTGTTGATGGTTTCGTCGTTGGGGGCATCGAAGCCATTGCCCTGGCGCAGATTGCCGACGTCGCGGGTGCCGAACGACAGCAGGCCGTCGAGGTTATCGGTCTTGCCGTAGGCGCTGGCGCCCATGCCCAAGCTGTGATCGCCGCTGCCGGCGGTGCCGTAGACGCGGAACCCGCTGTCGTGGCCTGGCAACAGCAGGTCGGCGGCGTCGACAGTTTCATAAGACACTACGCCACCCAACGCGCCGCTGCCGTACAGCAGGGCAGAAGGGCCGCGCACGATTTCGATGCGCTTCACCAACGCAGGATCTAAAAATGTGCCGTTAATATGGCCGGTATCGGTGCCCTGGCGGATGCCGTCGACCAGCGTCAGCACGCCGCGTCGGTCGTAACCGCGCATCATGAGATCCTGCCCATTGCTGCGGCCGGAGCCCGTGACGGTGATGCCCGGCACGCGGCGCAGCATATCGGCAGCGGTCCCCGCAGTTTGGCTTTCCGGCGAACTGCCTTCGATGACCGTCACCATCATCGGCGCTTCAAAGCTGCTGCGCTGATTGCCGGTGGCGACCACGGTCATGGTTTCGTCAGCGGCTTTGGCTTTTTTGGCCGGCGTCGCGGGGGAAGAAGAGGGTGTCGTGCTGGTGTTTTGTGCCAAGGCCACCGTAGGCAGAGCGCAGGCAATCGCCAGACTCAACGCGGAAAAACGCAGCCGGGTGGAAAATGTCAGAGGCATGGTGCAACTCTCCGTATGTAATGAAACATATCAATAGATTTGCTGGCTGCCTGGATCACAAGATCGGGGTGGCTGGCGTTTGAGGATTCTGTGGTTATTTGGTCAGGATCAATTTCCCTGCCTTGGTCTGCCGCAGTTGATAGCGCTGGCCCTGATGGGTAATGAACGCGATGCCGTCGGCGCCGAGCAGCTGTGCGCTGTCGTAGCTGGGCGGCGCGTTTGCGCTGTGCTCGGTCGGGGCCGCGGCGGCGGGAGTTGGCGTGTTGGCAGTATCCATCATCTTTGTGCTTATAAAACAGACCATTAAATGGTAATTAATATCAAATTGAGAATCATTATCATGTGATGGAAAGGTTACATCAAGGAAAATTTTCTTACCGATGGAACCTTTTTGCCGAACGGACATCCGGCGACGGGCCGAACGCGCTCGGCCCGTAAAAAAGAGGGGATTATTTCAGCAGGGTTTCGATACGGTCGAACAGACGCTCAGGTTTGGTGATCGGCGCAAAGCGCGTGACACGTTGACCATCGGCGGTGAGCAGGAATTTGGTGAAATTCCATTTGATGCGGCGGCTGCCCAGAATGCCGGGCGCCAGGCGTTTCAGTTCGTTGAACAGCGGATGGGCGCCGGGGCCGTTGACCTCTATTTTGTTGAACAGCGGGAAACTGACGCCGTAGTTGAGGCTGCAAAAATTGGCGATCTCAAGCGGACTGCCCGGCTCCTGAGAACCAAACTGGTTGCAAGGGAAGCCGAGCACCATCAACCCGCGTTCGCGATAGTATTGCCACAAATTTTCCAGCCCGCGGTATTGCGGGGTGAAGCCGCACTTGCTGGCGGTGTTGACCACCAGGTAAGCGCGCGCCGGGAAATCGCCCAGCGTTTTTTGCTCGCCCTGCAGCGTGACGCAGGGGATGGATAACAGAGAGTGAATCATGCCGGGGCTCCCAGTGCGTTGCGGCGGGTGTTAAAGGATTGCGATCAGTATAGATGAGCGAAACAGGGGAGATAAAGCCGGGGCGTGGCCCCGGCCTGCGATAGGCTAGAAGCGGCTATCGATGGCATCCGCCAGCATCGCCAGCAGTTGTTCGCTGTCGGACCAGCTCAGGCAAGGATCGGTGATCGACTGGCCATAGGTCAGCGGCTGGCCGGCGACGATTTTCTGCGTGCCTTCCACCAGGAAGCTTTCCGCCATCACGCCGGTGATGGCGGCAGAGCCGGCGCGGATCTGCTGGCAGACATTGTCGGCCACTTCCAACTGACGGCGATGCATCTTCTGGCAGTTGCCGTGGCTGAAGTCGATCACCAGGTGCTCCGGCAGATCGAATTCACGCAGGCTGTCACAGGCGGCGGCGATATCGCTGGCGTGGTAGTTCGGCGTTTTGCCGCCGCGCATGATGATGTGGCCGTACGGGTTGCCGCTGGTCTGGTAGATGGTCATCTGACCATGTTTGTCCGGCGACAGGAACATGTGCCCGGCACGCGCCGCGCGAATGGCGTCGATGGCGATGCGGGTGTTGCCGTCGGTGCCGTTTTTGAAGCCGACCGGGCAGGAGAGCGCCGAGGCCATTTCACGGTGGATCTGGCTTTCGGTGGTGCGCGCACCGATGGCGCCCCAGCTGATCAGATCGGCGATGTATTGGCCGACGACCATGTCCAGGAATTCGGTGGCGGTCGGCAGGCCGAGCTGGTTCACCTCCAGCAGCAGGCGGCGCGCCATTTCGATGCCGCGGTTGACCTGGAAGGTGCCGTCCAGTGCCGGATCGGAGATCAGGCCTTTCCAGCCGACAACGGTGCGCGGTTTTTCGAAGTAGGTGCGCATCACGATCTCCAGGCGATCCTGGTAGCGTTCGCGCAGGGCGTTCAGCCGGCCGGCGTAATCGACGGCGGCGTCGAGATCGTGGATGGAGCAGGGGCCGATCACCACCAGCAGGCGGCGGTCTTCACCGGTAAGGATTTTTTCAATGCGTTTACGTGACGCTGTCACGTTATCGGCGACGGCCGCCGAGATCGGCAGCTTATCCGCCAACGCTTGCGGCGTGACGAGGCTGTCGATGCGCGCGGTCCGCAGTTCATCTGTTTTGTGCATGTTGTTCCCTGGAAACTGTTCTTCTCTGCGGCAGGAGCGCCGGGAAGTGATGGCGATCACAATAACGCAAAAAGCGCTGAATTCAACCGTAGAGATTGCGTTCTGTTGATCAAAGCCGCGAAAAAAAGCACAAAAAAATCAGCTGCTGCTGAAATAAACGGCAGGCGGCGGGGCGCGATGGCCCCGCGGGGAAAGATCAGAACATGCGGCGGCTCATGCCGAGGATATCGAGGATTTTGGTGGAGATCTCTTCGACCGAATAGTTGGTGGTGTTGAGGTAGCGGATCTGGTTTTTGCGGAACAGCGCCTCGACCTCGGCGATTTCCATGCGGCACTGGCGCAAGGAGGCGTAACGGCTGTTTTCGCGCCGCTCTTCACGGATCGCCGCCAGGCGCTCCGGATCGATGGTCAGGCCGAATAATTTATGCTGAAACGGTTTCAGCGAGGCCGGCAGATGCAAATTGTCCATATCGTCGGCGATAAACGGGTAGTTGGCGGCGCGGATGCCGAACTGCATCGCCAGATAGAGGCTGGTGGGGGTTTTGCCGCAGCGCGAGACGCCGAGCAGGATCACCTGCGCCTGATCGAGGTTGCGCAGCGAAATGCCATCATCGTGCGCCAGGGTATAGTCGATGGCGGCGATGCGGGCGTCGTACTTGCCGAGATTGCTGGCGGTCAGGCCGTGGGTGCGGTTCGGCACCGGCGTCGGTTCCACATCCAGCTCGCCCTGCAGCGGGCCGACCAGCGCCTGCACGATATCCTGGCAGAAGCCCTGGCTCTGGACGATCACATCGCGCACTTCCGGCGAGATAATGGAGTAAAACACCAACGGGCGCACGCCGGTTTCATGGTAAATATCATCGATTTGCTGGCGAACTGCGCGCGCGCGGGCCTCGGTTTCGACAAACGGCAGGGTATAGGTGGTCGCCGTGACCGGGAACTGCGACAGCACCGCGTGTCCCAGCACTTCGGCGGTGATCGCCGTACCATCCGAAATATAAAAAACGCTTCTTTCCACCCGAGGCTCCTTACCTGAAAACGGTGTTCCTGCTGTCATCACTGTCAATATCATGGGCCGCAGACGATCCGTCGGTAAAGGGACGAGAGAAAAAATTGTGACGGCGGGGCGATAAACCGCCATGCGGCGGCGCGGGCGGAAAGCGCGATTAGCGGCCATAAAAAGTGCGGCCCAGCGGCGCTTTTCCACCTGAAGCGCGAGTTTGCCGTTATTTTCACCAAAAACGGTAGCGTTTGCGCGGTCATTAAAACAGAAGTTTAAAAAGAACGTAATTTGTTGAGAACTAAGCTTTTCGTGCGTTTGGGAACGGTTCCCAGGCAAATCAGCCGGTTAGGACATTCTCTTAAAAACCACTTTCTTCAGTGGGTTGATCGATTCACCTTTCCATTTTCCCCGGATCAGTGTGCTAGTCTGATTCGGCTCCGCGTTTAGCGGCGCCGTAAAGCAAGCGAATTAAATCCGTCTTTACCCTACTGATAGCAATAAGGATTGTCTCGATGTCCAACAATGGCCCAGACTTGCGTAATGTGCTTTGGTACAACCAGCTTGGCATGCACGACGTTGACCGTGTCGGCGGCAAAAACGCTTCCCTCGGTGAAATGATCACCAATCTTTCCGATTTGGGCGTGGCCGTGCCGAACGGTTTTGCCACCACCGCGCAGGCGTTTAACGATTTCCTCGAACAAAGCGGTGTTAACCAGCGCATCTATCAGTTACTGGATCAGACTGACGTTGACGACGTTGCACAACTGGCCAAGGCCGGTGCCCAGATCCGCCAATGGGTGATCGACACGCCGTTCCACGCCGAGTTCGAGCGTGAAATTCATCAGGCTTACCAACAGCTCGCCGACGGCGAACCGGAAGCCTCCTTTGCGGTGCGCTCCTCCGCCACGGCGGAAGACATGCCGGACGCTTCCTTCGCCGGCCAGCAGGAAACCTTCCTCAACGTGCAGGGCATCGACGCCGTGATGGTGGCGATCAAGCACGTGTTCGCGTCGCTGTTCAATGACCGCGCCATCTCTTATCGCGTGCACCAGGGTTACGACCACCGCGGCGTCGCGCTGTCGGCGGGCGTACAGCGCATGGTGCGCTCCGATCTGGCCTCCTCGGGCGTGATGTTCACCATCGACACCGAGTCCGGCTTTGATCAGGTGGTGTTCATCACCTCCGCCTTCGGTCTGGGTGAGATGGTGGTGCAGGGCGCGGTGAACCCGGATGAGTTCTATGTGCACAAGCCGACGTTGCAAAAAGGCAAGCCGGCGATCGTGCGCCGCAACCTGGGCTCGAAAAAAATCCGCATGGTGTACGCGCCGTCGCAGGATCACGGCAAGCAGGTGCGCATCGAAGACGTGCCGGAAGCGCAGCGCAGCCGTTTCTCGCTGACGGATGAAGAAGTGCAGGCGCTGGCGCAGCAGGCGATCCTGATCGAAAAACATTACGGTCGCCCGATGGATATCGAGTGGGCGAAAGACGGCCATACCGGCAAGCTGCTGATCGTGCAGGCACGCCCGGAGACCGTACGCTCCAACGAGCAGACCATGGAGCGCTACCAGCTGAACGGCTCCAGCCCGGTGCTGGTGGAAGGCCGCGCCATCGGCCACCGCATCGGCGCCGGCCCGGTGAAAGTGATCCACGACATCAGCGAAATGGATCGCATCCAGCCGGGCGACGTGTTGGTCACCGACATGACCGACCCGGATTGGGAACCGATCATGAAGAAAGCCGCCGCGATCGTCACCAACCGCGGCGGGCGCACCTGCCACGCGGCGATCATCGCCCGTGAGCTGGGCATTCCGGCGGTAGTGGGCTGTGGCCACGCCACCGACGTGCTGAAAGACGGCCAGAAAGTCACCGTATCCTGTGCGGAAGGCGACACCGGCTTCGTTTACAGCGACATGCTGGACTTCAGCGTGCAGAGCTCCGAAGTGACCGAACTGCCGGATCTGCCGCTGAAGATCATGATGAACGTCGGCAACCCGGATCGCGCTTTCGACTTCGCGCGTTTGCCGAACGAAGGCGTGGGCCTGGCGCGGCTGGAATTTATCATCAACCGCATGATTGGCGTGCACCCGCGCGCGCTGCTGGAGTTCGATCAGCAAACGCCGGCGTTGCAAAACGAAATTCGCGCGTTGATGCAGGGCTATGACCACCCGGTCGAGTTCTACGTCGGTCGTTTGACCGAAGGGATCGCGACGCTGGGCGCCGCCTTCTGGCCGAAGCGCGTGATCGTGCGTCTGTCCGACTTCAAATCCAACGAGTACGCCAACCTGGTGGGCGGCGACAAGTATGAACCGCACGAAGAGAACCCGATGCTGGGCTTCCGCGGGGCCGGCCGCTACGTGGCCGACAGCTTCCGCGATTGCTTCGCGCTGGAGTGCGAAGCGGTGAAACGCGTGCGTAACGAAATGGGGCTGACCAACGTCGAAATCATGGTGCCGTTCGTGCGCACCGTGGCGCAGGCGGAAGCGGTGGTGGCCGAGCTGGCGCGTCAGGGGCTGAAGCGCGGCGAAAACGGGCTGAAAGTGATCATGATGTGCGAGATCCCGTCCAATGCGCTGCTCGCGGATCAGTTCCTTGAGCACTTCGACGGTTTCTCCATCGGCTCCAACGACATGACCCAGCTGGCGCTGGGGCTGGATCGCGACTCCGGCGTGGTGTCGGAACTGTTCGACGAACGCAACGACGCGGTGAAAGCGCTGCTGTCGATGGCGATCCAGGCGGCCAAACGCCACGGCAAATACGTCGGTATCTGCGGCCAGGGGCCGTCCGACCATGAAGACTTCGCCGAGTGGTTGATGGAGCAGGGCATCGATAGCCTGTCGCTCAATCCGGATACCGTAGTGCAGACCTGGATCAACTTGTCGAAAAAGAAATAAGGCTTCGGCGTTGCTAAGGCATTAATACCCGGCCGCAGTTTACGCTGCGGCCTTTTTATTTCTGAATGTAAATAACGGCGCGTTAAATAATCAATTTGGCGAAAAAAGAATAAAAAAAAGCCCATCGTAGGAGATGGGCAAAGACTACACACAGCAATTCACATGTATGGCATTACATTGTTCAGAAAGGTTGCTTTAAAATCAGTGATTTGAAGCAATAGATGGCCATAATACTAGATATTTGAACGCGACTAGTCATTAAGAATCATCCTAATCGATAGCGGTATCACCATTTATTTGCGGGCGTTATCTCTTTTTGCATTTTGCAGCAAACACGGATTTACATTGCACCTTTCCATTTGCCGCGCCTTAATCAATAAACAACGGCATTATATTTGGCGAAGATATTACCCGAATGAGGTAGGCGTAGTGAGAGGGGAAACTCTTCCGCCCGGCGATGCGGGCGGAAGGGAGGGCGATTAACGTTTTTCCAGTTCTTCGATCACTTGCTCCGGCGCGGTGGTCGGCTCCGGCGCTTCATCCATCCAGGCGGTCAGCAGTCGATAAGACACCGCCAACACTACCGGGCCGATGAACAGGCCGATCATGCCGAAGGCCAGCAAACCGCCGATAACGCCGGACAGGATCAGCAGCAGCGGCAGATCGGCGCCCATGCGGATCAGCACCGGGCGCAGCACGTTATCCAGCGTGGCCACCACGCAGCTCCAGACCAGCAGCACGGTGCCCCAGGTGGTGTCGCCGTGCCAGTACAGCCAAATGATGGCCGGCACCAGCACCAACAGCGGCCCCAATTGCGCCACACAGCAGATGAAGATCAGCATCGTCAACAGGGTGGCGGCCGGAATGCCGCTTATCGCCAGACCGATGCCGCCCAGCACCGACTGCACCAGCGCCGTCACTACCACGCCCAGCGCGACCGCGCGGATCGCCTGGCCGCCCAGCAGCACCGCCGCATCGCCGCGCGCGGAACCGAGGCGTACCGCAAAGTGGCGGATACCCAGCGCGACCTGTTCGCCGCGCGCGTACAACAAGGCGCTGAACAGCAGCATCAGCGCGCAGTGCAGCAGCAGGCGGCCGATATGCGCCGCCTGCGCCACGAACCAGGTGGCGGTCTGGCCGAAGTATGGCTGTACCTTCGCCAGCAGCGCGGCGCCGCCGGCGTTAACCAGCGTATGGTAGCTGGTATAGAGCTTGTCGCCGATCATCGGGACGGATTGCAGCCAAGCGAGGTCGGGAATATGCAGCTTGCCTGGCGAGCTGGCCCAGGCGATCAACGGCGCGCTGTTATCCACCACGCTGCTGATCAGCAGGGAGATGGGCAGAATGAACAGCAGGATCAACAGCAGGGTCATGACCAGCACCGCCAGCGAGCGGCGTCCCCACAGCAGCTTTTGCAGTTTGAGCAGCAGCGGCCAGGTGGCGATGACCACCATGCCCGCCCAGGCGAAGCCGAGAATAAACGGTTGGATCACCCAGAAACAGGCGACGATCATGATGGCGATAAACAGCACGCCGAAAATAATTCGCGGTAAGTCGTAACGCGATTGCGGGAGTGGCATCAGTGGGTTCTCATCCTGGTCAATTAAATCCCTGGCACCGGCGAATCGGGGTGCCTGTCGGTCGGTTTATCACCGCCGGGCGGCCGCCTGTGGCGGCGCTCGCAGGGCGGTAATAATGTGAATGCCTTCACTAAACGAGTATGTTA
Organism: Serratia sp. TSA_130.1; assembly: GCF_052691795.1. Classification (NCBI taxonomy): domain Bacteria; kingdom Pseudomonadati; phylum Pseudomonadota; class Gammaproteobacteria; order Enterobacterales; family Yersiniaceae; genus Serratia; species Serratia sp. TSA_130.1. The sequence continues at coordinate 292,016 of NZ_JBQZFS010000004.1, read as the reverse complement.
GTTTTTAGTGTCACTAAAAAATAGGGTGGGTCTGAATTAAAGGCCCGATTCAGCGTACATCAGCGCATAAAAAATAGACGGACAGGGTCAAAAAAGCGAATGATCCCACAGATTTCTCAGGCGCCCGGCCTCGTTCAACGGGTGCTCGACTTTTTGGAAGCACTGAAGCAAAACGGATTCAACGGCGATACCGCCACCAGCTACGCCGACCGGCTGACGATGGCCACCGACAACAGCATTTACCAGCTGTTGCCCGATGCGGTGGTGTTTCCCCGTTCCACCGCCGACGTGGCGCTGATCGCCCGCCTGGCGGGGGAAGAGCGTTTCAATACGCTGACCTTCAGCCCGCGCGGCGGCGGCACCGGCACCAACGGTCAGTCGCTAAATACCGGCATCGTGGTCGATATGTCGCGTCATATGAACCGCATTCTGGAGATCAACGTCGAACAGGGCTGGGTGAAAGTCGAAGCCGGGGTCATCAAGGATCAGCTGAATCAATATTTGCGGCCGTTCGGCTACTTCTTCTCGCCGGAACTGTCCACCAGCAACCGCGCCACCTTGGGCGGCATGATCAACACCGACGCCTCCGGCCAGGGCTCGCTGGTATACGGTAAAACCTCCGATCACGTGTTGGGCCTGCGGGCGGTGCTGCTGGGCGGCGAGATGATCGACACCCGCGCCATGCCGACGGCGCTGGCGGAAACGATTGCCCTGGAAGAGACCGCCGAAGGGCGCATCTACCGCACGGTGCTGAATCGCTGCCGCGAGCAGCGCGCGCTGATCCTGGAAAAATTTCCCAAACTCAACCGCTTCCTCACCGGCTACGACCTGCGCCACGTGCTGAGCGACGATCTGCACACCTTCGATCTGACGCGCATCCTCACCGGTGCGGAAGGCACGCTGGCCTTTATCACCGAAGCGCGGCTGGACATCACGCCGCTGCCGAAGGTGCGTCGTCTGGTTAACGTGAAATACGACTCCTTCGACTCGGCGCTGCGCAATGCGCCCTTTATGGTTGAGGCCAAGGCGCTGTCGGTGGAAACCATCGACTCCAAGGTGCTGAATCTGGCGCGTGAAGATATTGTTTGGCATTCGGTAAGCGAACTGATCGCCGACGTGCCGGACAAAGAGATGCTTGGGCTGAACATCGTCGAATTCGCCGGCGACGATCGCGCGCTGATCGACGGCCAGATGGAGACCCTGTGCCAACGGCTGGATGAACTGATCGCCCAGCGGCAGGCCGGCGTGATCGGGTACCAGATCTGCGGCGACCTGGCGGGCATCGAGCGCATTTACAACATGCGCAAGAAGGCGGTCGGGCTGCTGGGCAACGCCAAAGGGCGCGCCAAGCCGATCCCGTTCGCCGAGGATACTTGCGTGCCGCCGCAGCACCTGGCGGACTATATCGTCGAGTTCCGCCAACTGCTCGACGACCACAAGCTGAGCTATGGCATGTTCGGCCACGTCGATGCCGGGGTGCTGCACGTGCGTCCGGCGCTCGACATGTGCGACCCCCAGCAGGAAGTGCTGATGAAGCAGATCTCCGATCGGGTGGTGGCGCTCACCGCCAAATACGGCGGCCTGCTGTGGGGCGAGCACGGCAAGGGGTTCCGCGCCGAGTACAGCCCTGAATTCTTCGGGGAAACGCTGTACGAGGAGCTGCGCCGCATCAAGACGGCGTTCGATCCGGATAACCGTCTTAACCCGGGCAAGATCTGTGCGCCGCTGGCGGTGGATGCGCCGATGATGCAGGTGGATGCGGTCAAACGCGGCACCTTCGATCGCCAGATACCGGTCGAGGTGCGCACCTCGTTCCGCGGCGCGCTGGAGTGTAACGGCAACGGTCTGTGCTTCAACTTCGACGTGCGCAGCCCGATGTGCCCGTCGATGAAGATCAGCGGCAACCGCATCCATTCGCCGAAAGGGCGGGCGACGCTGGTGCGCGAGTGGCTGCGTCTGTTGGCCGAGCAGGGCGTCGATCCGTTGGCGCTGGAGAAACAGCTGCCGCAGCAGCGCCTCAGCTTGCGCGGTCTAATCGAGAAAACCCGCAACAGCTGGCATGCCGGCAAGGGCGAGTACGACTTTTCGCACGAAGTGAAAGAGGCGATGTCCGGCTGTCTGGCCTGCAAGGCCTGTTCCACCCAGTGCCCGATCAAAATTGACGTGCCGGGGTTCCGTTCGCGCTTCCTGCAGCTTTACCATACCCGCTACCTGCGCCCGGTGAGCGACTACATGGTCGCCGGCGTAGAGAGCTATACCCCGTTGATGGCCCGCGCGCCGAAGGTGTTCAACTTCTTCTTCCGCCAGCCGTGGCTGCGGGAGATGAGCCGCAACGCCGTCGGCATGGTCGATCTGCCGCTGTTGTCCAGCCCGACGCTGCGTCAGCAGCTGTCAGGCCACCGGGCGACCACGCTGACGCTGGAACAGTTGGAAGGGTTGAACGCCGAGCAACGCGAAGAACACGTGCTGATTGTTCAGGATCCGTTCACCAGCTATTACGACGCCAAAGTGGTGGCGGATTTCGTTCGGCTGGTGGAAAAGCTCGGCTATAAACCGGTGCTGCTGCCGTTCTCGCCGAACGGCAAGGCGCAGCATGTGAAGGGCTTCCTGACGCGGTTCGCCCGCACCGCGCGCAAAACCGCCGATTTCCTCAACCGCGTGGCGCAGCTCGGCATGCCGCTGGTGGGCGTCGATCCGGCGCTGGTGCTGTGCTATCGCGACGAATACCGCGAGATCCTCGGCCCCGAGCGCGGCGATTTTCAGGTGCAGCTGGTGCATGAATGGCTGCAGCAGCGGATCGCGGATCGCGCCGAACAGCCGGCGACCGGCGAACCCTGGTATCTGTTCGGTCACTGCACTGAAACCACCGCGCTGCCGGCCAGCGGCCAACAGTGGGCGGCGATCTTCGCCCGCTTCGGCGCCAAACTGGAGAACGTCAGCGTCGGCTGCTGCGGCATGGCCGGCACTTACGGCCATGAAGCCAAGAACCTGCAAAACTCGCTCGGTATTTATGAGCTATCATGGCATCCGACGCTGCAGCGTTTGCCGCGTCAGCGCTGCCTGGCGACCGGCTATTCCTGCCGCAGCCAGGTGAAACGCATTGAGGGCAATGGCGTGCGCCACCCATTACAGGCACTTCTGGAGATGATTGAGTGAAATTGTGGAAACGTGAAACATCGCTGGAGCAGCTGAACCGCGCCGGCGACGGCTGCATGGTCAGCCATGTGGGCATCGAGTTTACTCAGCTGGGCGAGGATTTCCTGGAAGCCACCATGCCGGTGGACGGCCGCACCCGGCAGCCGTTCGGGCTGTTGCACGGCGGGGCGTCGGTGGTGCTGGCGGAATCGATGGGCTCGATGGCCGGCTACCTGTGCAGCGAAGGCGAACAGAAGGTGGTAGGGCTGGAGATCAACGCCAACCACCTGCGGGCGGTGTTCGATGGCCAGGTGCGCGGGGTGTGCCGCGCACTGCACGTTGGCCGCCGTCATCAGGTGTGGCAGATAGAGATCTTCGACGCGCGCGATCGGCTGTGCTGCACCTCGCGTCTGACCACGGCGGTCATCGACTGATCCCCGCCGGTTTCCGCAGGCGATCGGCCTGCGGAGCGCTTCGTTTTACAGCTGAAACGGCACGCGTTTGACGAAGTCCTTCTGAAACGCGTTCGCCTTCTCCCAGGTGCCTTCCATCGCATATTTTTGGCAGATCAGCGTCAGCGTGTGGCGGGCGAAGTGGTAGCTTTGCACCCGAAACAGCTGGCAGCGCTGCGGATTGTTGATCTCGACGATCAGCCGGTTGTGCAGCTTGCTGAGCGCGTGCAGATAGCTGTCATCATCGCCGTTCTCCAGGCAAAGATTGGCCATGGTGAGGCTGACGCTGTTGTACCGCTTCAGATGATCAATATTGCATTCCGGGCGGCGCAGCGCCGCTTCGGCCATATAAAAGTCCACCGTGGCGTCGCGCACGCTGAATTTGTAGTCATCAATCTTGCCCAGCAACCATGCGTTGATCGAAAGAGTCATTGGCTTCGCGCTCAAATTCAAATTGAATGATAATCATTATCATATAAACTGCCGCGTTGCCGATCAATCCCCGTGGCGGCGTTTTTTCATTCCATGGGGGTAAAAGGCCATCGACGGCCCAACTTAACCCAGAGCGACTAAACTTTAACTTAAAGGCCGCGCCTTGCGCCGCGGCGCAAAATGCCGATAAACGCACATTTACGACAGACAGAATGCAGAAATAGGTATTTTCTATGAATGTTTAGATCGGCAACGCACCGCGGCGCTGTAACGCTGACGGGCCACCGGGGAGTGCGGTACGGTGATGCAGGATAAAGAACAAATTCATAGGGATAGCATGCACGCCTTGCCGCCACACGCCGCAAGCCGCCACGGATGTCCCGCTGGCTTGCCGCACGCCGCAGCGAAAAACCGCGCTCGCGGCGGATACCCCCGCAAAACAAACGGTTGAAGTGATAATCGTTATCACTAACATATAAGTAACCCAGATTGGCTGTGGCCAAACACGAGTGTGAGGTAGACCCTATGCAAACGGAAAATGTCGGCACTTTTTCTTTGGACGAGAATGTCTGGCAAGGCATTTCGCTCAGCGACAGCGCCGTACGACAAATAACGAAACTGATGCAGCAGGATCCGCAGGTGAAAGGGCTGCAGCTAGGGGTAAAACAATCCGGCTGCGCCGGCTTTGCCTATGTGCTGGATCTGACCCGCGAACCCGCCGATGACGATCTGCTGTTTGAGCGCGACGGCGCCAAACTCTATGTGCCGCTGAAGGCGATGCCGTTTATTGACGGCACCACGGTAGATTATGTCCGCGAAGGGCTGAATCAGATATTCAAATTCAATAACCCTAAAGCTCAGCATGCCTGCGGGTGCGGCGAGAGTTTTGGCGTTTGAGCGATGCAATCAACATGACACGAAGCAATGTAGAAATGCCTAATGAAGTGCAGGCTTGGGTCAGCGAAGGTCGCTACAAAGAAGGTTTCTTCACCCAGCTGGCAACCGATGAGTTGGCCAAGGGCATCAACGAAGAGGTGGTGCGCGCTATCTCGGCCAAGCGCAACGAACCCGAGTGGATGCTGGAATTCCGCCTCGAGGCCTACCGCGCCTGGCTGCAGATGGAAGAGCCGCACTGGCTGAAGGCCAATTACGAACGCCTTAACTACCAGGACTACAGTTATTATTCGGCGCCGTCCTGCGGCAGCTGCGACGACGCCTGCGGTTCGCAGCCCGGCGCCGAGCAGCAACCGGGCGCGGCGACGGAAAAAGATTACCTGACCAGCGAAGTGGAGCTGGCGTTCAACCAGCTCGGCGTGCCGGTGCGCGAGGGCAGCGAGGTGGCGGTGGACGCTATCTTCGACTCGGTCTCGGTCGCCACCACTTACCGTGAAAAACTGGCGGAGAGCGGGGTGATCTTCTGCTCGTTCGGCGAAGCGATCCAGGAATACCCGGATCTGGTGCGCCAGTATCTGGGGCGCGTGGTGCCGTCCAACGATAATTTCTTCGCCGCGCTGAACGCCGCGGTGGCCTCCGACGGCACCTTCGTCTACGTGCCGAAGGGCGTGCGCTGTCCGATGGAGCTGTCGACCTATTTCCGTATCAACGCCGCCAAAACCGGCCAGTTCGAGCGCACCATTCTGATCGCCGACGAAGGCAGCTACGTCAGCTACATCGAAGGCTGTTCCGCCCCGGTTCGCGACAGCTATCAGCTGCACGCGGCGGTGGTGGAAGTGATCCTGCATAAAGACGCCGAAGTGAAATACTCGACGGTGCAGAACTGGTTCTCCGGCGGCGAGAGCAAGGGCGGCATCCTCAACTTCGTCACCAAGCGCGCGCTGTGCGAAGGCGCCGGCTCGAAAATGTCCTGGACCCAGTCGGAAACCGGCTCGGCCATCACCTGGAAATACCCGAGCGTGATCCTGCAGGGCGACAATTCGATCGGCGAATTCTTCTCGGTGGCGCTGACCAGCGGCCATCAGCAGGCGGACACCGGCACCAAGATGATCCACATCGGCAAAAACACCAGGTCGACCATCATCGCCAAAGGCATTTCCGCCGGCCACAGCGAGAACACCTATCGCGGCCTGGTGAAAATCCTGCCGGGGGCGGAAAACGCCCGTAACTTTACCCAGTGCGACTCGATGCTGATCGGGCCGGACAGCGGTGCCCACACGTTCCCTTACGTTGAAGCGCGCAACAACAGCGCGCAGCTGGAGCACGAAGCCACCACCTCGAAGATTGGCGACGACCAGCTGTTCTACTGCTTGCAGCGGGGCATCAGCGAGGATGACGCCATTTCGATGATCGTCAACGGTTTCTGCAAGGACGTTTTCTCCGAGCTGCCGCTGGAGTTCGCCGTCGAGGCGCAGAAACTTTTGGCCATCAGCCTGGAACACAGCGTGGGCTAATCGCCGCATTTTTAGCGCCGTCGGCGCTATCTGAGGACACAGCATGTTAAGCATCAAGAATTTGAAAGTCAGCGTGGAAGGCAACGAGATCCTCAAGGGATTGGATCTGGAGATCAAACCGGGCGAAGTGCACGCCATCATGGGGCCGAACGGCTCGGGTAAGAGCACGCTGTCCGCCACGCTGGCCGGGCGTGAAGAGTACGAAGTGACCGAAGGGGAAGTCACCTTCAAGGGCAAGGATCTGCTGGAGCTGGATCCGGAAGATCGCGCGGGCGAAGGCGTGTTCCTGGCGTTCCAGTACCCGGTGGAGATCCCCGGCGTCAGCAACCACTTCTTCCTGCAGACGTCGGTCAACGCGGTGCGCAAATACCGCGAACAGGAGCCGCTGGATCGCTTCGATTTCGCCGATTTCATCGAAGAGAAGATCGCGCTGCTGGATATGCCGGCCGATCTGCTGACGCGTTCGGTCAACGTCGGTTTCTCCGGCGGCGAGAAAAAGCGCAACGACATTCTGCAGATGGCGGCGCTGGAGCCGGATCTGTGCATTCTCGATGAAACCGACTCCGGTCTGGACATCGATGCGCTCAAAATCGTCGCCAACGGCGTCAACTCGCTGCGGGACGGCAAGCGCGCCTTTATCATCGTCACGCACTACCAGCGCATTTTGGACTACATCCAGCCGGATTACGTACACGTGCTGTCCCAGGGGCGCATCGTCAAATCCGGCGATTTCTCGCTGGTGAAACAGTTGGAGGAGCAAGGCTATGGCTGGCTTACCGACCAACAGTAACGCCAACGCGTTGCAGCAGCTGTATCGTCTGTTCGAAGGCCGCGGCGGCGAGCGTTCGCCCCATGCGCTGGCGCATTGGCAGCAGGCGCTGCGCCTCGGCTGGCCGACGCGCAAACATGAGAACTGGAAATACACGCCGCTCGAGGGGCTGCTGGAGCAGCAATTCCTTGAGCCGCAGCCCGCATCCGTGAACGCCGCGCAGCTCGAGGCGCTGGCGCTCGGTATCGACGCCTGCCGGCTGGTGTTTATCGATGGCCGCTACAGTGCCGCGCTCAGCGATGGCGATCTGGGCGACTACCAGTTCGAGCTGACCGCCTACGGCACGCCGCAGGCGCTGCCGGAGCCCATTCAGCCCGAAGTCTTCCTGCATCTGACCGAAAGCCTGGCGCAGGAAACCAGCCTGATTCGCTTGCCGGCCGGCAAGGCCCCGGCTCGTCCGTTGTACCTGCTGCATATCAGCAGCGGCCGCGGCGTGACGGGGGAAGTGAATACCGTGCATCATCGTCATCATCTGGAGATCGGGCGCGGGGCCGAGGCGGAAGTGATTGAACACTATGTCAGCCTGGGCGAGGCCGCGCACTTTACCGGCGCGCGCCTGACCGCCAACGTGGCGGACAACGCCGGGCTGTTGCACTGCAAGCTGGCGTTTGAAAGCCGGCCGAGCTACCACTTTGCCCATAACGATCTGGTCATCGGCCGCGACGCGCGGGTGAAAAGCGACAGCTTCCTGTTGGGCGCAGGCCTGACGCGCCACAACACCAGCGCGCAGCTGAACGGCGAAGGTGCCAATCTGGTGATCAACAGCCTGGTGCTGCCGGTGGGCAAGGAGATCTGCGATACCCGCACCTATCTGGAACACAACAAGGGCTACTGCGAAAGCCGCCAGCTGCATAAAACCGTGGTCAGCGATCGCGGCAAAGCGGTGTTCAACGGCATGATCAAAGTGGCCAAACACGCCATCAAAACCGACGGGCAGATGACCAACCACAATCTGTTGCTGGGGAAAGTGGCGGAAGTGGATACCAAGCCGCAGCTGGAGATCTACGCTGACGACGTCAAGTGCAGCCACGGCGCCACCGTGGGGCGTATCGATGAAGAACAGCTGTTTTATCTGCAGTCGCGCGGCATCGACAAACGCGCGGCGCAGCAGATGATTATCTTCGCCTTCGCCGCCGAGCTGACCGAAGGCATCGCCAACGACACCATCCGGGAACGGGTGCTGGCGCGCATCGCCCAGCGCCTGCCGGGGGAGGCTGCATGAGTTATCCGATTGAACGCGTGCGCGGCGACTTCCCGCTGCTGGCGCGCGAGGTGAACGGCCAACCGCTGGCCTACCTCGACAGCGCCGCCAGCGCGCAGAAACCGCAGGCGGTGATCGACCGCGAACTGGATTTCTATCGCCACGGCTATGCCGCAGTGCATCGCGGCATCCACACCCTGAGCGCCGAGGCGACTCAGCAGATGGAAGCGGTGCGGGAACAGGCGGCGCGCTTTATCAACGCCGCCTCGGCGGAAGAGATGGTGTTCGTCAAGGGCACCACCGAAGGCATCAACCTGGTGGCCAACAGTTTTGGCCGCCACCGGCTGCAGCCGGGCGACGCGATTCTCATCACCGAGATGGAGCACCACGCCAACATCGTGCCCTGGCAGATGCTGGCGCAGGAGCGCGGTCTGCAGCTGCGGGTTTGGCCGCTGCAGCCCGACGGCACGCTGGATCTGGCGCAGTTGCCGGAACTGATCGACGCGTCCTGTAAACTGCTGGCGCTGACCGAGGTCTCCAACGTGCTGGGCACCGTCAACCCGGTGCGCGACATCATCGCCCGCGCCAGAGCCCTGGCGCCGGATCTGACCGTGCTGGTGGACGGCGCGCAGGCGGTGATGCACCAGCGCGTCGATGTTCAGGCGCTGGACTGCGATTTCTACGTATTTTCCGGGCATAAGCTGTATGGCCCTTCCGGCATCGGCATGCTGTATGGACGCCAGGCGCTCCTGCAGCAGATGCCGCCGTGGGAAGGGGGCGGTTCGATGATCCGTCAGGTCAGCCTGACGGCGGGCACCACCTTCGCCGATCCACCCTGGCGCTTCGAGGCCGGTTCGCCGAATACCGCCGGCATCATGGGGCTGGGCGCGGCGTTCGATTACGTCGAAGCCCTGGGGCTGAATGCGATCCGCGATTACGAACAGTCGCTGATGCATTACGCGCTTGAGGCGCTCAAGCAGGTGCCGACGCTGAAAATCTATGGTCCAGCGCATCGGGCCGGGGTGATCGCCTTCAATTTGGGGGAACACCATGCCTATGACGTCGGCAGCTTCCTCGATCAGTACGGCATCGCCATTCGCACCGGCCACCATTGCGCCATGCCGCTGATGGCGTTTTATCAGGTGCCGAGCATGTGCCGCGCGTCGCTGGCGTTATATAATACCCGCGAAGAGGTGGACCGGCTGGTGGCCGGGCTGCAACGCATTCATCAGCTGTTAGGCTAGCCGGGGCGCGTCCTCGGCGGTACAAAAGGATCCCCATGGCGAATTTGCCGGACAAAGACAAATTGGTGCGTAATTTCTCCCGCTGTTTGAACTGGGAGGAGAAATACCTGTACGTGATTGAACTCGGCGCCAAATTGCCGCCGCTGGACGAGGCCGAGCGGCAGGCCGAGAACCTGATTTCCGGCTGCCAGAGCCAGGTGTGGATCGTGATGCGCTGCGATGAGCAAGGGCAGGTCGAATTCCATGGCGATAGCGACGCGGCGATCGTCAAAGGGCTGCTGGCGGTGGTGTTTATTCTTTATCGTCAATTGACGCCACAGCAAATCGTCGAGCTCGACGTGCGGCCGTTTTTCACCGAGCTGGCGCTCAGCCAACATCTGACGCCTTCGCGCTCACAGGGGCTGGAGGCGATGATCCGCGCCATTCGCAGTAAAGCCGCTCAGCTGGCCTGATCCTTAACGCCACTGCTCTTTAAAGGCTCATTGATATATTCGCTTTGTCAATGAGTCTTTACAATACACCGTTTCCCCTAGGGATTATCCCCCAATTCAGTGATATTTCAGCAGCTTACCCATTGACGTTTCGTTGACAATCAACGACGGCGATTACGTTATAACGTGTTGATTTTTAGAGAACTTATTGCCTTTGATGCCAGCGTTGCTAGTATTAATCAGGTATTGTCTGATTTACCCACCGCCAGGCGCTCGTTAGCCTTGGGGGCGAACCGTCATAAAAAATATAGGGATGATAATGAAACGTGCGTTGAGTTTAATGGGCATGGTCTTCGCCACCGTACTGGCCGGCACGCAGGCCGCCAGTGCGACCGAATACCCGCTGCCGCCGCCGGACAGCCGTCTGATCGGCGAAAACACCACTTATACCGTGCCAAACGACGGCCGTCCGCTGGAGGCGATCGCCGCCGACTACAAGATTGGCCTGCTGGGCATGCTGGAAGCCAACCCCGGCACCGATCCGTTCCTGCCTAAGCCGGGTACGGTGCTGACCATTCCGACCCAAATGCTGCTGCCTGACACCAAGCGTGAAGGGATCATCGTCAACCTGGCCGAGCTGCGCCTTTACTACTATCCGAAAGGCGAGAATAAAGTGATCGTCTATCCGATCGGTATCGGCCAGACCGGGATGCACACGCCGCTGGAGGTGACTTCCATCAGCCAAAAGATCCCTAACCCGACCTGGACGCCCACCGCCAACATCCGCAAGCGCTATCAATCCCAGGGCGTGACGCTGCCTGCGGTGGTGCCGGCCGGCCCTGAGAACCCGATGGGGCTGTTCGCCCTGCGTCTGGCGATGGGGCGCGGTGAATACCTGATCCACGGCACCAACGCCAACTTCGGTATCGGCATGCGCGTCAGCTCCGGCTGTATTCGCCTGCGTCCGACGGATATCGAGGCGCTGTTCAACATGGTGCCGCGCGGTACGCGGGTGCAAGTGATCAACGATCCGGTGAAGATTTCGGTCGAGCCGGACGGCAAACGCTATGTGGAAGTGCACCAGCCGCTGTCGCGGGTGGAAAGCGACGATCCGCAGACCATGCCGATCGCGTTGTCTAAAGCGGAGAAAGCCTTTGCTGCCGATGGGCAAACCGATCGCGCCGTGTTCGATAGCGCGGTTGTACGCCGCTCTGGCATGCCGGTGCTGGTCAACGTAGGGGAGAGCCCGTCTGAGGTGAGTTTAACGCCTGCAGCGGCTCCTGCGGCGAATAAGAGCCCATTCAAGGCAGCGCCAATCAGCTCGGTGAACTAAGTTTGCCGGATTGAGCGGTCGAAGAGGGGTTCAGCGTGCTGAACCTCTTTTTTTTGCCCGCCGCGCTGGAAAGCCCAGGCCGACAAACAGACAAAAAAAACGGCGCACAATGTGCGCCGTTTTCAATAACCAAAGCTATCTTACTTTTTGTAAGCGTGAGCTTGGTTGTCCAGACGCTGGTTAGCGCGTGCTGCGTCGTCTTTAGCCGCTTGAACGTCAGAACGCATTGCGTTCACGTCGTTGCTCAGCTGATCAACTTTAGCGTTCAGAGTCTGAACGTCAGAAGACAGTTGATCGATTTTAGCGTTGCTAGAGCAGCCAGCCAGCAGAGTGGAACCCAGGATTACCGCGCCCAGTACCAGTTTAGTACGATTCATTATAACACCCTCTAGATTGAGTTAATCTCCATGTAGCGTTACAAGTATTACACAAACTTTTTTCGAAAGAGAATAATTTTTTAGTGTTGAGGTGCTTTATTTTGATCGTTCGCTCAAACTTGCATCTGGTTTTACAAATTAGTTAAAAAAACGAGGGAAAACAGCCGGCTTCCATGGGACTACTCCGATTTGTTATTAGCTAAATAATGAGCAGATCGCGGTTGCGTTTTGAGAAAAATAGTTTACTGCCGATAAAAAAAACGCCGCAAAGCGGCGTTTTGATCAAGATAATTATGTCACGTTTTATATTACAGCACGTGTACCGAGGCGGTGTTGGTGGTGCCGCTCGGCACCAGCGCGCCGGAAACCATCACCACGACGTCGCCTTTTTGCGCCAGGCCGCTGGCCAGCGCGGCTTCTTTACCAATGCGGTAGAAGTCATCGGTGGAGGCGATTTCTTTGACCATCTGCGGGATAACGCCCTTGCTCAGCACCAGCTGATGCGCGGTGGTCTGGTTGGTGGTCAGCGCCAGGATCACGGCGTTCGGGAAGTATTTACGCACGGATTTCGCTGACTTGCCGCCGCTGGTGGCGACGACGATCAGTGGCGCGTCCAGTTTTTCGGCGGTTTCAACCGCGCCGCGGCATACCGCTTCGGTGATGCGCAGCTTGCGGCGATCGTTCAGGGTATCGATGCGGCTTGGCATCACGCGATCGGTGCGTTCGCAGATGGTCGCCATGATGTTGACCGCTTCCAGCGGGTATTTGCCCTTGGCGCTTTCGCCGGACAGCATGACGGCGTCGGTGCCGTCCAGAATGGCGTTGGCGACGTCACCGGCTTCCGCACGGGTAGGGCGCGGGTTCTTGATCATGGAATCGAGCATCTGGGTGGCGGTGATCACCACTTTACGCGCACGGTTGCATTTTTCGATCATCATCTTCTGGGCGAAGATCACTTCTTCTACCGGGATTTCAACGCCCAGATCGCCGCGGGCAACCATGATGCCGTCGGACGCTTCGAGAATTTCGTCGAAGTTGTTCAGGCCTTCCTGGTTCTCGATCTTGGAGATGATCTGGATCTGCTCGCCGCCGTGCGCTTTCAGGTGCTCGCGGATCTCCAGCACGTCGGAGCGTTTACGGATGAAGGACGCCGCCACGAAGTCGACGCCTTGCTCGCAGCCGAAGATCAGGTCGCGTTTGTCTTTCTCGGCCAGCGCAGGCAGCTGGATGGACACGCCCGGCAGGTTGACGCCTTTGTTCTCGCCCAGGTCGCCGTTGTTCAGCACCTTGCAAACGACTTCGTTCTCGGTCACGTTGGTGACTTCCATGCCGATCAGGCCGTCGTCAACCAGCACGGTGTTGCCGATCTTCAGGTCGGCGGCGAAGCCGGCGTAGGTCACCGCCACGCGTTCGCTGTTGCCGATCACGCTCTGGTCGGTGGTGAAGGTGAAGGTTTGGCCGGCGACCAGAGAGGCGTCTTTGCCGCCTTCCAGTTTCATGGTGCGAATTTCCGGGCCTTTGGTATCCAGCAGGATGCCGGCGTTGATACCGGTTTTCGCCATCACGGCGCGCATGTTCTTGATGCGGTTGCCGTGCTCTTCATAGTCGCCGTGAGAGAAGTTGAGACGCATCACGTTCATGCCCGCATTGAGCAGGTTGGTCAGCATTTCTTCCGATTCGGTTTTTGGACCGATGGTACAAACAATTTTGGTCTTTTTCATGGCGGAGTTTTCTACAAGTTGTGATGGATAAAAAAACGAATTTGACCGGCGTTGTTTACGCCGATAGGGAATTTGAGCCGTGCCTGGTGGTGAAAAACATAGTTAAGGATAGGTGACGACAGTTGATGTGGGGCGGAAAAATTCAGCCCGCGCGGGGGCGCGGGGATGCTGCGCAACGGGGTGAGATTAAATCGTGTTGTTATTGCGTTTTCGCAGATCAAGGGCTGAAACCATTCAACTGATAGACGTTGCGCATTATAAAGGCTAAGCGGCGGGAAACAAAATAAAAAACCGCGGCGGTGCGGCGGATATGTCAAAACGAGGGCAAATGTGGCGCAAATGCAACGCGTTGCGTACGGCTTGTTGCGCAAATAACCTTGCTGTAAATACGGCTTAGCGCGTTTGCGGGATTTCCAGCAGCACACCGGCGCTCAGGCAGAAGCAGCCGCTGGCGACGTTGGCCGGCAGGGTCAGGCTCTCGCCGGTCCGCACTATCCGCGTGTCGCCGCCGAGGGTGAACTCGAATTCACCCGATATCACCCGGGTTTGCAGCGCGTGCGCGGGCTTTTGCAGCTGGCCGAAGGCCCCGGTCTCGAAACGCACTTCCGCTGCCGGCGAACCGTCGCTCATCACGCCTTCACGACGGGCAAGGCCATTGTCGAGCGGTAAAAAGGGGGTGTTGGCGGTGAAGGTGGTCATGTGGCGTTCCTGATGGCTGATGGCGGTAGTTCGGCGCAATCGACATGAAAAATCGAGCGGTCGGGCAGAGACGAAACAGCGAGAATTATAACGCGATAGGGGGAGAGGTGAATCAGCAATATGGTGCGTCCGAGTGGACTCGAACCACCGACCCCCACCATGTCAAGGTGGTGCTCTAACCAACTGAGCTACGGACGCACTGCACTGCTTCTGAAATTTGGTGCGTCCGAGTGGACTCGAACCACCGACCCCCACCATGTCAAGGTGGTGCTCTAACCAACTGAGCTACGGACGCACTGTACTGCTTCTGGAATTTGGTGCGTCCGAGTGGACTCGAACCACCGACCCCCACCATGTCAAGGTGGTGCTCTAACCAACTGAGCTACGGACGCATCTTTTCCTGTCTGTCATGGCTGACAGCGGGGACGAATATTAACGAGCTACCCGCGTGCTGGCAAGGGGAAAAACGCAATTTTATTCGGTATTTCACGCGATTGCTGAGGTTGTGCGCAGACAGGCGTTTTTTTCCGCAACCCGCTGCCCGGCCGGGGAGAAAACCGGCCGGGAACGGACTCAGCGGGTAGAACGCTGCAGGATGACGGTGGTCGGCTGTTTCTGCAGCCAGCGCATGCGCAGCGCCATCATGATGGCGGCGAAGGTCAGGCCGATGATAAAGCCGATCCAGAAACCGCTCGGCCCCATCGCCGGCACCACCGCATCGGTCAGCGCCAGCAGATAGCCGCTCGGCAGGCCCAACACCCAGTAAGCGATGAAGGTGATGAAGAAGATCGCGCGAGTATCTTTATAACCGCGCAGCACGCCGCTGCCGATCACCTGGATTGAATCCGAGATTTGATACAGCGCCGCCAGCAGCATCAGCTGCGAGGCCATCGCCACCACCGCCGGGCTGTCGTTGTACAGCAGGGCGATCGGTTCGCGGAAGGTGGCGGTAAACAGCGCAGTGCAGACGGCCATGGTGATGCCGACGCCGATGGCGGAGTATGCGGCGACGCGCGCGCCTTCTACCGACCCTTCTCCCAGACGATAACCGACGCGAATGGTGGCGCCGACGCCCAGCGACAGCGGCAACACGAACATCAGCGCGCTGAAGTTAAGCGCGATCTGGTGGCCGGCGACCGCGACGATCCCGAGCGGCGACACCAGCAACGCCACCACGGCGAACAGGGTGACTTCGAAGAACAGCGCCAGCGCCACCGGCATACCGATGCCGATCAGGCGCTTCAGCGCCGCCCAGTCCGGGCCGCCGAGATCGCCTGTCTGGCGCTTGATGTCGCGCTGCGACGGCGCGCGCTTCACGTACCAGCGCATCATCAGGAACATGATCCAGTAGACGCTGCCGGTGGCGACGCCGCAGCCCACGCCGCCCAGTTCCGGCATGCCGAACTTGCCGTAGATAAAGATGTAGTTGATCGGGATATTCACCAGCAGGCCGAGGAAGCCGATCACCATGCCGGGCTTGGTTTTGGACAGCCCTTCGCACTGGTTGCGCATCACCTGGAAGAACAGATAGCCCGGCGCGCCCCACATGATGGCGTGCAGATAACCGACGGCTTTATCCGCCAGCTGCGGATCGATGTTGTGCATCATGTCGATGACGAATTTGCAGTTATACAGCACGACGATCAACAGTACGGAAACGCCGGAGGCCAGCCAGAAGCCCTGACGCACCTGATGGGCGATGCGATCGCGACGGCCGGCGCCGTTTAACTGGGCGATCACTGGGGTCAGCGCCAGCAGCAGGCCGTGACCGAACAGGATGGCCGGCAGCCAGATAGAGGTGCCGACCGCAACCGCCGCCATATCGGTGGCGCTGTAAGCGCCGGCCATGATGGTATCCACCACGCCCATGGCGGTTTGCGAGATTTGCGCGATGATCACCGGGATAGCGAGAGCCAATAAACTACGCGCTTCAATTAAGTACTTCTGCACGCATACACCTTTCTATTTTATATATGTGGGAGGGAGGGCTGCCGCGAGAGGACAACAATTAAAATAGCGGAATTTTGTCAAAAATATTGTACCTGCTCGGCGTCGTTAAGCAAACGCCGCAGATAAATAGTTATTAAATGCGTAGGCACGCGTTTTTTGCCGTCGCGGATTTGGTTTTCAGCGCCAACTGGGGCAAACTGCCGGAAGCGTTTTAATCTATTGAGTAAGAAGAGGCACATATGTTCACCGGTATCGTACAAGGCACCGCGCCGCTGGTCGCCATTGATGAGAAACCCAATTTCCGCACCCATGTGATCGAGATGCCTGCAGAACTGCTGCCGGGGCTGGAGCTGGGCGCGTCGGTGGCCCATAACGGCTGCTGCCTGACCGTCACCGCGGTGGAAGGCAACCGCGTCAGCTTCGATTTGATCAAGGAAACGTTGCGCCTGACCAACCTCGGTGATCTGGCGTTGGGCGACATCGTCAATATCGAGCGCGCGGCGAAATTCAATGATGAAATTGGCGGTCATTTGATGTCCGGCCATATTATCTGCACGGCGGAAGTGGCCAAAATTTATACCTCGGAAAATAACCGTCAGGTATGGCTGCGCATGCCGAATGCGGAATTGATGAAATATGTGCTGCACAAAGGTTTCATCGGCATCGACGGCATTAGCCTGACCATCGGCGAAGTGGTGAATAACCGTTTCTGCGTGCATCTGATCCCGGAAACCCTGGAGCGCACTACGCTGGGTAAAAAACGCCTGGGCGATAAGGTGAACATCGAGATCGATCCGCAGACGCAGGCGGTAGTGGACACCGTCGAACGCGTGCTGGCCAATCGGGAAGCGACGCTGGCGGCGGCGGTGGCGCCGGCGCACAAAGACTGACAGCGATTCGGGCGTTGCCGCCGGAATCGAATCATAAGCAGAGAGGAGAAACGCGTGAAGTTTTATGGGAAAACGTTGTTGTTAACCGCGTTGCTGGCGCTGAGCGCCTGCAGCAGTTCACCTGAGCAGGGCGGCGGCGCGCAAGTGGCCGATGCGGACGATACCTGCGGCGCTTCGCAGTATCAAAACTACGTCGGCAAGCCGATGACGTCGCTGGAAGGCGTGCGGATCGAATCCAAGGTGCGCGCCATTCCGTACAACTCTGCCGTCACCATGGATTTCAACCTGCGCCGTCTGAACTTCCTCGGCGATAGCAACGATAAAATCATCCGCGTTTACTGCGGCTAAGCCGCCTGGTTCGAAAGAGCAAAAAAAGCCCCGGCGATGAGGTTGCCGGGGCTTTTTTTATTAGGGGAGCGTTCAGCGTGCGACGCGGATGCCGCCTTCAACGCCTTTCGGGCTGAACACCACCTGCCACAGCTGCAGATCGCGCGCCCGAAACGCGCCGGCGCAGGCGTTCAGGTAATAGCTGAACATCCGCTCGAAGCGCTCGGAATAACGTGGAGCAAGCTGCGGCCACGCCTGCTTGAAGCGCTCGAACCAGGCCATCAGCGTGCGATCGTAGTCGGCGCCGATGTTGTGCCAGTCTTCCATCACGAAATGGCCTTCGCTGGCCTCGGCGATATGCCTCACCGAGGGCAGGCAGCCGTTCGGGAAGATATATTTGTTGATCCACGGATCGACGTTCATGTCGGTCTTGTTGGAACCGATGGTGTGCAGCAGGAACAGGCCGTGCGGCGCCAGATTGCGCTCTACCACGTTGAAATAGGTGCGATAGTTTTTCGGCCCGACGTGCTCGAACATGCCGACCGAGACGATGCGATCGAACTGCTGATGCAGATCGCGATAGTCCTGCAGCAGGATCTGCACGTCCAGCCCGGCGCAGCGTGCCTGAGCCAGCTTCTGCTGCTCGGCGGAAATGGTCACGCCGACCACCGACACGCCGTAATTTTTCGCCGCGTAGGCGGAGAGGCCGCCCCAGCCGCAGCCGATGTCCAGCAAGCGCATGCCCGGCTGCAGCTGCAGTTTTTCGCAGATCATCCGCAGTTTCGCTTCTTGCGCTTCCTCCAGCGTGGCGGCGTCTTTCCAGTAGCCGCAGGAGTACTGCATGTAAGGATCGAGCATCAGCGTAAACAGATCGTTGCCAAGATCGTAATGCTCTTTGCCGACGATCCAGGCGCGCTTTTTCGATTGCAGATTGGTCAGGCGCGCCGCGGCGATACGCAGGGTATCTTTCAGGTGGTGGGGGAGCTTCTTCTCCAGCCCGGCGCTGACCACGCGCTGGAAGAATATATCCAGCCGTTCGCACTCCCACCAACCATCCATATAGCTCTCGCCGAGACCCAGGGAGCCTTGCTGCAAAACGCGTTTAAAGAATTCGGGGTTTTTAACCTGAATATCGAAAGGGCGCGATCCGTTAATTTCGATACCGGCCAGACCGAGCATTTCGTGCGCGATACGGTACCACTGGTTATCCTGGATGCTCAGATCTTCTATACACGATGAACTCATAGCTTCTCCATCACCTTCTTCTGACTGATGACCCGTTAGGAAACAGCTTAGACAATTTCTGCGGGTGCATACGTATACCGACGGGAAATAAGCCCGCGGCGTCTGATATCCGACTATGAACAGAGGAAATTTAAAGAAGCGACCCGACGCAAACGGCGCAGGATAAACGCCTCTTCAAAAAAAGAGTGTGACGCAAGACGCGTACACAACAGCTAATTGAGATATAGAGATTATAAGGTGTTACTTTACAAGGTTGTTTTTGAGTATAGGCGCGCCGAGGCATTGACTCAACTGTAAATCGCACTCGGCACGCATATTCTTTAAGTGATTATTTAGCTTGGCAATTATGACGCTGAGTTAGCATGTTCGCGCGGCGTTTCTTGCGGCGCCTTGGCCGCTTTTCCCCGCTGCAGGAAATACCCCAGCGCGGCCAGTATCACCGTGGACACCATCACCGTCACCGTCGCCAACAGCGGCTGCGCAATAAACGTCGATACCAGCATGCTCGCCACGAAACACAGCCCCAGCTGCAGCGTATTTTGCAGCGCGGCGGCTTTGCCGCTGCTGTCCGGGAACGGCATCAGCGCGTTGGCCACCATGATCGGATAGCCGGCGCCGTTGACCAGCGCCATCACGCAGAACGGGATCAGGAGCGTGGTGAGCGTCGGATTGGTCAGGGTTGCCACCAGATACAGGGCCACCATGCTGACAGCATAAGCTACCAGCAGCCACGGCAGCAGGGTTTTGCCATTGATGCGCTTGAGCGCGGCGCGGCACCCGTAACCGCCCAGCAGGAAGGCCAGCGTCTGCGGCACATAGCTCAGGCCGATGTCGCTCGGGCCGTAGCCCATATCACCGAGGATAAACGGCGAGCCGGTCAGCCAGGCGAAGAAACCGGCCGAACAGGCGGCGTACATGGCGACATTGCCACTGAATACCGGGGATTTCAATAATTGCCAAAAACTGACGCTGCTTTTTGGCGCGTCGACGGCGGGTTTTGGCCTGGCGTTCTCTTTGAGCAGCAGCGTCGGCAACAGCAACAAGGCGGTGATGGCCAGCAGCACGGCGAAGATCGCGCGCCAGCTGGCGTGGTTCAGCAGCCAGGCGCCCAGCAGCGGCGCCAGCGCCGGCGATAGCGCCACCAGCGGCATGATGGTGGCGAATACGCGGTTGGCCTGGCCTTCACGATAGCGGTCGACCACCAGCGCTTGCCAGATGGCGGCGGCGGAACAGACACCTACGGCCTGAATAAAGCGCAGTATCCAGAGCTGCGCGGCATTTTCCACCCACAGCATGCCCAGGCAGCCGAGCGCGAACAGAGTCAGGCCAATCAACAATACCGGTTTGCGTCCCAGACGGTCGGAGAGCGGCCCCCACAGCAGCTGCGCGAAGGCGAAGCCGGCCAAAAAGATGCTCAGGCTGGCGCTGACCGCGCCGGCGGAAATTTGCAGTTCCTCCCGCATGGCGCCGAAGGCGGGCAGGTACATATCGGTCGCCAGATAACCCAGCATGCTCAGGCCGGCGAGGTAGAACATAAAACCAAAGGAATTTCGCATGGTATTTCTCGTTAATATTTTAGTGTCGCAGGTTTTTAGCGCCGGCCAGTGTATCCGGCTGGATCTCTGCTTGTGAAACGGTAATATTTGCAAAGTGCTGTTAAAAAAATTGAAGGCAAAGCGATGTGGTCTGAATATTCTCTCGAGGTCGTTGATGCGGTGGCGCGCACCGGCAGTTTCAGCGCGGCGGCGCAGGAGCTGCACCGGGTGCCGTCGGCGGTAAGTTATACCGTGCGGCAGCTGGAGCAATGGCTGGCGGTGCCGCTGTTTGAGCGGCGTCACCGAGATGTGGAACTGACGCCGGCCGGCGCGCTGTTTATCAAGGATGCGCGAGCTGTTATCAAAAAAATGCTCGACACCCGCCGCCACTGTCAACAGGTGGCCAACGGCTGGCGCGGTCAGCTGAATATCGCGGTGGACATCATCGTCAAACCGCAGCGCAGCCGCCAGCTGGTGCTGGATTTCTACCGCCATTTCCCCGACGTCGAGTTGATGCTGCAACCCGAGGTGTTTAACGGCGTGTGGGATGCGTTGGTGGACGGCAGGGTGGACATGGCGATCGGCGCCACCCGCGCGGTGCCGGTCGGCGGCGGCTTCGCTTTCCGCGACATGGGGGATATGAACTGGCTGTGCGTAGTCAGCCCACAGCATCCGCTGGCGCAGCTGGCAGGGCCGTTGAATGACGATCGGTTGAGGCCGTACCCTGCGCTTTGTCTGGAAGACACCTCGCGCAATCTGCCCAAGCGCGTCACCTGGACGCTGGATAACCAGCGGCGGCTGGTGGTGCCGGACTGGACCTCGGCGCTCGACTGTTTGTGCGCCGGATTGTGCGTCGGCATGATGCCGGCGCATCTGGCGCTTCCGCGGGTGCAGCGCGGTGAGCTGAAGGCGTTGCAGTTGCAGCAGCCGTTTCCCGCCAGCCCCTGCTGCCTGACCTGGCAACAGGATAAACCGTCACCGGCGATGAGCTGGCTGCTGGCGTATTTGGGCGATGGCGAGACGCTGAATCAGGAGTGGCTGAGTGAGGCGGCACCGGAAGCCGTGCCGGCTTCCGGTAGGGAGGACGATCAGCGGCGGTAGTCGATGAACGGACCGTCGGCGACCGAACGGCGTTCGACCAGCTTCGGATGCACTTCGATCACCTGCGATTCTTCGCGCTTGCTGATGATGCGATCCAGCAGCATGGTGAAGGCCATTTCGCCCAGACGCTCTTTCGGCTGATGAATGGTGGTCAGCGCCGGGGTGAAGTAGCGGGCGTTGCGCACGTTGTCGTAGCCGATCACGGAAATATCTTGCGGCACCCGCAGCCCCAGTTCGTCGGCGGCGCAGATGGCGCCCATCGCCATGATGTCGCCGCCGCAGAATACCGCGGTCGGTCGCTGTTTCTGCGACAGAATTTGATGCATCGCCTTGTAACCGGACTCCGGCTCGAAGTCACCCTGGACTATCCACTCTTCGCGAATATCGATATGCGCTTCCTGCAGCGCCTTCATGAAGCCCTGATGCCGACCGCCGCCGGTGTTGCGCGACAGTTGGCCAGGGATAGCACCGATATCGCGGTGGCCGCGCTCGATCAGGTAACGCCCGGCCAGATAGCCGCCCTCGAACGCGTTATCGATGATGGTGTCGGTGAAGTCGCCGCGCGCGGCGCCCCAGTCCATTACCACCATCGGGATGTTGCGGTAGTCTTCCAGCATGCCCAGCAGCTGATCCGGGTATTCGGAACACATGACCAGCAGGCCGTCGACGCGCTTTTGCGCCAGCATCGCCAGGTAGGCGCGCTGTTTGTCCAGATTGTTGTGCGAGTTGCACAGGATCAGGGTATAGCCTTTGCTGTAGCAGCTGTTTTCCACCGCCTCGATCACTTCGGCAAAGTAGGGCGCTTCGCTCGAGGTGGCCAGCAGACCGATAGACTTGGTGTGATTGACTTTCAGGCTGCGCGCCACGGCGCTCGGCGAGTAGTGCAGCTCTTTGATGGCGGCCCACACGGCCGCTTTGGTCTCTTCGGCGACGAAACGAGTCTTATTGATGACGTGCGAAACGGTGGTGGTGGAAACGCCCGCGCGTTTGGCCACATCTTTAATCGTTGCCATGTAAGGAATGACTCCTGAACTCACATGTTTACAGCATGTAAGTGTGATGTTAATCGTTTGCCTACGTAGATCCTTCTCCAGAGAAGCGAAAACTGAGTTTTTAGTGTTGAAGTCGTCAGCGCTTAATCAGGAGGGGCATGAATGCCGGTACGCAGTTGTGAACTGCGAATTTTGTCGCATATTGAACAAAAGTGGAAGAGGTAATCGAGATTATAAACCGGGAAATGATAACAAGATTTTATCGGCGAACTGTGGGAAAATGATTTGACGTACTAATTGTGCGCCTTTTATCCTTAGGAAAGCCCATTTTAAAGGAGTTGTCATGGATACCGATCTGAAGATGTCGCTGTTCACCACCGTTTGCGCATTGGCGATGATCATCGCTTTCAGCTTTGTCGCCGCGTTGAACTGATTTCCCGCCAGTTTTAAAAAAGGCGCAGCCAAGCTGCGCCTCATCACTTAGGCAAGGCCTGCGCTTACGCCAGGTTTTCCGCTGCGAAGGTCCAATTGACCAACGCCCAGAAGTTTTCCAGGTATTTTGGACGCGCATTGCGGTAATCGATGTAATACGCGTGTTCCCACACGTCAACGGTCAGCAGCGGTTTGTCTTCACCGGTCAGCGGGGTGGCCGCGTTGGAGGTGTTGACGATCGCCAGCGCGCCGTCCGGTTTTTTCACCAGCCAGGTCCAGCCGGCGCCGAAGTTTTTCACGGCGGCATCGGTGAACTGCTCTTTGAACGCAGCGAAAGAGCCGAAGGATTTGACGATCGCCGCCGCCAGTTCGCCCTGCGGTTCACCGCCGCCCTGTGGTGACAGGCAGTGCCAGTAGAAGGTGTGGTTCCACACCTGCGCGGCGTTGTTGAACACGCCGCCGTTAGAGGTCTTGATGATCTCTTCGAGCGATTTGCCCTCGAACTCGCTGCCTTTCACCAGGTTGTTCAGGTTAACCACGTAGGTGTTGTGGTGCTTGCCGTAGTGGTATTCCAGGGTCTCGGCGGAGATGTGCGGCTCGAGCGCGTTTTTCTCATACGGTAATGCAGGTAATTCAAACGACATTGCTTCCTCCTTTACAGCGCCATTCGCTTCCCGCCGGGGCGAGAGTCATATGGGCCGTTTTTTATTGTGGTCATTCAATCTTAACAATTTTCATCATAAAAAACAGGAAGAAAAGCCAGAAATGCGCGTGGGGAGGTGCGATAGGCGATAGCTTGAACAGGCGGTTGCGACCGAGGCCGCAACCGCGCAGAGCAGGGAATTAACGGATGGTTTTCGGCGTCACTACGCGGCGAGCGCCGATGTAGTGGTTCTGCCAATAGTCGTTATCAAGCTGGCTGATGCGGATCTCTTCGCCGGTGCGCGGCGACTGGATGAATTTGCCGTTGCCGAGGTAGACGCCGACATGATCCGCCACGCCGCGGTTGTTAATGCGGAAGAACACCAGATCGCCGCTTTCCAGTTCGCTTTTCTTGATCGGCGCCGCGTCGCGCAGGTGATACATTTCGTTGGCGGTGCGCGGCATCTTGATTTTCACCACGTCTTTATAGGCGTAATAGATGAGGCCGCTGCAGTCAAAGCCGGTGCGCGGCGAGCTGCCGCCCCAGCGGTAAGGCTTGCCCATCTGATCCATCAGCTTGGCCATCGCGGTCTGCTTGGCGTGCTGGTAACGCTTTTTGTGCGCTGGGCTGAGTTTCAATGGTTTTTCATCACGCGCCAGCTTGGCGGTGGCCATACCGGCTTCGCGGTGGCGGCCATAGCCTTTTTTGTAGCCCTTTTTCGGCGGGGTGACTTTAATTTTGGCGGTTTTCTGCGCTTTGACCTTGGGTTTGGCGCTGACGATCTTTTTCGCGCTTTTCTCGCTTTTGACCTTGGCGGTCTTGGTTTTTTTCTCGGGGGCCGTCACTTTGGCTTTTTTGGCGGCTTTATCCGCTTTCTTTTTTCTGCGGTCATCGGGCCGCGCTTCATTGGCATGGCTTTTACGCTGCTCGGCGGCAACACGCGCCTGTGGCGCAGCGTGCGCCAAATTGAAGAAGAGCTGCGTAAACAGCAGCGCAAAGAGCGTAAGAATTAAACGCATGTCGACGTCACCAACCTTGGCCCCGAAACGGATATCGAAAGAGTTACAGTATTCCCGAATTTCGCCATATAAAACAGCGAAGAACTCATAAATAATAATCCATATTGTGAGAAAACGTTAATGACATTTTTTTTGGTTTAAAATCAGCCTGTTGATGTATAAAAAAGCGCCAGGCGGCGGTAGCGGATATAATTAAGCCGCGCCGTCATCGCGGCGCAATATATTAGTGAAATGGTCGGATTAAAAATGTTATTCTCAACGTATGTTTTGACCGGAATGACGTGGCCGGTGAAACGCGATCGGCGGCGGGCGAATATCCTTGCAAAAGATGGCGTTTTCTTGCGACTGTTCCAGCCGCTACAATAGCCCGCGTGATGCATGTTGTAGCCATGAAATGTGGCTTGAGGAAGCAATAAATGACGACGACACTTGAAAAAATTCAGCACCAGATCGCTGAAAACCCGATTCTGCTGTACATGAAGGGTTCGCCAAAGCTGCCGAGCTGCGGCTTCTCCGCGCAGGCTGTGCAAGCGCTGTCCGCCTGCGGTGAGCGTTTCGCCTATGTGGATATTCTGCAAAACCCGGACATCCGCGCCGAGTTGCCAAAATACGCCAACTGGCCGACTTTCCCGCAGCTGTGGGTAGACGGTGAGCTGGTCGGCGGTTGCGATATCATCATCGAAATGTATCAGCGCGGCGAATTGCAGCAGCTGATCAAAGAAACGGCAGAAAAGTATAAAGCGCAGGAAGACCAGCAGTCTTAATCGACAGACTTGCGGTTATCGCGTAACGGGCGGCGCCAGTGCAAACTGGGCCGCCTTTTTTATTGGGCCTATTCGGCGAGATCGCCGGCGGGCAGCGGCCAGCCGCCGAGACGCTTCCAGCGGTTAACCAGCTCACAAAACAGCAGGGCGGTTTGTTCGGTGTCGTACAGCGCGGAGTGCGCCTGGCTGCTGTCGAACGGCATGCCGGCGGCGATGCAGGCTTTGGCCAGCACCGTTTGCCCCAGCACCAGGCCGCTCAGCGCAGCGGTGTCGAAGGTGGCGAACGGATGGAACGGATTACGCTTCAAACCGGCGCGTTCGGCCGCGGCCATCAGGAAGCTGTGATCGAAGTTGGCGTTGTGCGCGACGATAATGGCCCGGTTGCAACCGCGATCCTTGAGCCCTTTGCGCACCGCTTTGAAAATGGCGTGCAGCGCGTCGTATTCGCTGACCGCACCGCGCAGCGGGTTGTGCGGATCGATGCCGTTAAACGCCAGCGCTTCCGGTTGCAGGTTGGCGCCCTCGAAAGGCTCCACGTGGAAGTGCAGGGTTTCGTCGCGCTGCAGCCAGCCGTCTTCATCCATTTTCAGCGTCACGGCGGCGATTTCCAGCAGCGCATCGGTATTGGCGTTGAAGCCGGCGGTTTCAACATCTATTACTACGGGATAAAACCCACGAAAACGACCACTCAGGGCGTTAAGATCACTTTTTTCGGCCATCAGTTTCTTATCTTCATCGAATGCAGCGCGCATTATGGCAAATTTTGCGCCCGGTTGCAGGCGCTATCGCGCGGAGAATCAGCGGGGCGCAGGCGCGCCCCGAGAGAGGCTTAGTGGCCGAGGCCTTGGCCGGCGTGTTTGTTTTCGATCAGCTCGATTTTATAACCGTCCGGATCTTCAACGAACGCGATCACCGTGGTGCCGCCTTTCACCGGGCCGGCCTCACGGGTGACGTTGCCGCCGGCGCGGCGGATGTTGTCGCAGGTGGCGGCGACGTCGTCCACGCCCAGCGCCAGGTGGCCGAAGGCGGTGCCCATGTCGTAGCTGTCGGTGCCCCAGTTATAGGTCAGTTCGATAACCGCGCCTTCGCTCTCTTCCGTATAGCCGACAAAAGCCAGCGAGTATTTGTACTCCGGGTTTTCGCTGGTGCGCAGCAGGCGCATGCCTAATACCTTGGTGTAGAAGTCGATGGAGCGTTGCAGATCACCGACGCGGATCATGGTATGGAGTAAGCGCATAATTCCTCTGAATTGACTGTGCCGTGGCAGACGGCGGGTGGATTGAAGCACAAGCGAGTATAGCCTTGTCCCGCAAGGGAATTCAACGTGACGAGTTAGTGACGATGTCACTTTTTGCCCCCTCGCCATGGGTGTTTAAATATTGATCGAGTGTACCGATCGATACGAAGTAATTGATCTGCACAATCAATTATCAATTCCGCGCGTAACCGTGTAGAAATTGACCTGTAGCAGATAACAACACCAGGGAACGTCGGCCCGCCTTGTGCGGGCCTTTTTGCGTGCATAAAAAAACGGCCAGGCGGTTGCGTGGCCGTTTAGGGTCAGGACGGGTTACTTCGTCAGAAACGGATAGTCGGTATAACCTTCGGCGCCACCGCCGTAGAAGGTTTCCGGCTTAGGTTCGTTGAGCGGGGCGTGTTGACGGAAACGCTCGACCAAATCCGGATTGGCGATGTAGCTACGGCCAAAGGCCACCGCGTCGATGAAGCCTTTTTCGATCAACGCTTCGGCTTTTTCAGCGGTGTAGGCGCCGGCGCCGACGATCACCCCTTTAAAGTGGGCGCGCACCGAGTCACGGAAGGCGTCGGAATACGGTTTGCCGCCGGCCCAGTCCGGTTCGGAGATGTGCAGATAGGCGATGTTGCGTTTGTTCAGCTCTTCCACCAGGTACAGCGCCGCTTCTTCCTGATCTTCACCGTTGTCCAGGCCGTTGAACGGCCCCAGCGGCGAGATGCGGATGCCGATGTGCTCGGAGCCCCATTCTGCGATGGCGGCGTCGACCACTTCCAGCGTCAGGCGGGTGCGATTCTCGATGCTGCCGCCGTATTGATCGGTACGCTGGTTAGACGCCGGAGACATGAACTGGTGCAGCAGATAGCCGTGAGCCGCATGCAGCTCGATAAAGTCGAAGCCGGCTTCACGCGCGTTGGCGGTCGCCTGGCGGAAATCGTTGACGATGCCCGGGATCTCGCTGGTTTCCAGCGCGCGCGGCGTAGAGGTCGGTACGCGCACCCAGGCGCCGGTTTCGTCACGCACGGTGGTGCGGGTGTCTGCGTTGATCGCCGAAGGGGCGACCGGCGCTTGTCCGCCCGGCTGGAGGCTGGTGTGGGAGATGCGGCCTACGTGCCACAGCTGCACGGCGATGTGGCCGTTTTTGTCGTGTACCGCCTGCGTGATGTGTTTCCAAGCGGCGATCTGCTCCGGGGTATGCAGGCCCGGCGCACCGGCGTAGCCTTTCGCCTGGAAGGAAATCTGCGTCGCTTCGGTCACGATCAGACCGGCGCCGGCGCGCTGCGCATAATACTCCGCCATCAGCGGCGTGGGAATGTCGCCCGGTTCGATGCTGCGCAGACGCGTCAGCGGAGCCATAAACACGCGGTTGGGCAGGGTGACTGCGCCAACTTTCAGCGGAGAGAGCAATTTTTCAGTCTTCATAGTGCATCCTGTATTTAATAGACCGGTCGTCTAGTTATGGGCGATAAAAAACACGAACTGCATTTTCACGAAAAAAGACGGTGGCGTTACGGCTGCGGCGGGCGCAGCAACAACTCGATGCTTTCCAGCGCGCTGGTCAACGGGGCCAACGATCGCCGGATCTTGGCGCGCAGCGAGGCGCCGAGCCACAGGGCATACAGCGTCTCTGCGGTTGCCGCCGGGCTCATGGCTACCGACAGCGATCCCTCGGCGATGCCGCGCTCAATGGCCGCCTGCAGGTGGCCGATCACCCGGGCGGTCCCGGTTTCCAGCGCATGGCGCATCGGCTCCGACAGGTCGCTCACCTCGGCGGAGAGTTTCACCGCCAGACAGGCGTTATGACATTCGCTGCGGCAGTGGTAACTGATGGCCTGGGCGTAATACCCCAAGAGCTGGTGGCGGGCATCGGTATGCTCGTCGGCAAACAGCTTTTGCATTTGCGCATCATAGTGCGCGAAATAGCGTTGCAGCATCGCTTCGCCGAAGGCTTCCTTCGAGCGGAAATAGTGGTAGAACGATCCTTTCGGCACGCCCGCCGTGGCCAGCAGTTCGCTCAGCCCCATGCCGGTAAAGCCCAGGCGCAGGCTGAGGGTTTCGCCGGTGGCGAGCAGATGTTCACGTGTATCCACGTTGCAATGCGTTGATTTGGTCATCATGGCGCCGAGCATAATAGACCGATTGGTCTAGGTCAATGGGAATAAAAAAACCGGCGCACAAAACGCCGGTTGGTCTCAAGCATTGTGCCTCAGCGGCACGCGGAAGTTAAGCGCTTACGCCGCGTTGCGGCAGCGTTGCAGAATATCCAACTGGGATTGATATTCACGCGTCTGCACATTCAGCATGCCCAGCAGGGTGTGGAACAGATTGTCCTGCGACACGTCGTCCTTTTCCGCCAGCGCGCTCAGGCACTGGCGATCGATGCCGAAATTGCGCTGATAGTCGGCCGACATCCACATCAGGAATGGCACGTGAGTTTGCTGGCTCGGCGCGAAGACATAAGGCGTGCCGTGCAGATACATGCCGTTTTCTCCCAGCGATTCGCCGTGATCGGACAGGTAGACCAACGCGGTATTGAACCGGTCGTCATACTGCTGCAGCAGCTTGATGGTGGCATCGAGCATCGCGTCGGTATACAGGATCGAGTTGTCGTAGGTGTTCACCAGCTGTTCATGGCTGCAATCCTGGATCTGATTGCTGTTGCAGGTCGGCGAAAACGTCTGGAACTGCGGCGTGCTGCGGCGGTAATAAGCCGGGCCGTGACTGCCCATCTGGTGCAACACGATCACGCCGTCGTCTTTCAGGCTATTGATGTAGTCGTTCAGTTTGTACAACAGCACATTGTCCATGCAAACTTCGCCGTCACAGTCCTGCGGCAGTTTCAGTTTGGTCATGTCGATGTGCGGCACCCGATCGCAGGCGCCTTTGCAGCCGCCGTCGTTATCGCGCCACAGCACGTTGACGCCGGCATGCGCCAGCACGTCGAGCATGCCTTCCTGGTGCGTCGCCTGAGTTGCGTCGTACGCTTTGCGCGGCATGTTGGAGAACATACAGGGGACGGAGATCGCCGTTTCGGTGCCGCAAGAGCTGGCGTTCTTGAAATAGACCACGTTGTCCTGCTTGAGGCGCGGGTTGGTCTCGCGATCGTAGCCCCCGAGAGAGAAGTTTTCGGCGCGGGCGGTTTCGCCCACCACCAGGATCACCAGCGTTTTCTTGGCCTGTCCGGCGATCAGCGGCCCTTTGCGCGCGTCTTCACCGATCTTCACCAGCGGCAGATTGCGCGTGAAGTAGCGCTGCTCGGTAAACTTGATGGTGCCGGCGACGAAGTTGGAAGGCGTCAACATCTTCACCACGCTTTTATTGTTGCGGATCAGCGAAGCGTAGTCTTTGTAGAACAGCGCGGCGATGATCAGGATCACCACCAATGACAGCATGACGTTGGCGGCGCGCAGCCCAACCATGTACCACCAGGGGCGGGTCTGGCGAATATGGGTGAAGCAAACCGCCGCCGCCGGCAGGACGCCGAGCAGCGCCAGCCACAGCCCCATGCGCGGCGTCAGCAACGCCGTCGCTTCGTGGGTGTTGGTTTCAAAGGCGTTTTGCATCATGTTGCCGTCGATCACCACGCCATAGCTGTACATGAAATAGTTGGCTGCGGCGCTGCCGAGCAAGAAAAAGACGATCAGTGGTTTGCGCAGGTAGGGCACGGTCAACACGCTGAAGATAATATTCAGCGCACAGAAGATCACCACCGGCATGCTGGCGGCGAATATCACGCTGTGGACGCTATCGAAGGTGATATACGACCAGGCGCGATGCAGGAATAACGCGTTTTGGAACAGAGTGAAGAACAGGGCGGTGGCGAGGATAAAACCGAGGCTGTTGCACTGTAAGCGTTGACGTAACCACATTGCCAAATCTGGATCCTGAGAGTAGATAATGCCTTGAAATCTACCGGATGAAACTTAAGAAAACCTTAGAAATTCAGAATACTGGCGGCGGCGAACGCGGGAAAACGCCAGGCCGGTGGCCTGGCGGTGAGGGGAATTAGTAGGCGGCGGTGAATTGGGCGCGAATAAACTGAGGTTTTTCAATCTCATCGACGATAGCCACCGCCAGATCTTCCACCGAAATGCTGGCCGGCGCGTCGCCGTTCATCAGCAGCTGCGTGGTGCCGAGGCGGAACTGGCCGGTGCGTTTGCCCGGTTCCAGCAGGGCGGCCGGAGAGAGATAGGTCCAGTCGAGCGCTGATTCGTTGCGCAGTTTATTGCGCAGATCGCGCACCGCCTGCGCGCCGGGGCGGATATTTTCCGGGAATTGCGGCGTATCCACCAGTTCAACGCCCGGCGCCACTTCCAGGCTGCCTGCGCCGCCCACCACCAACAGGCGCTTGACGCCTGCCTGCTCGACCGCGGTAAGGATCTGCTGGGCGCCGCGCGTAGTCTTCTCATACAGGTTGTCTTCGCCCCAGCCGGGATTGTAGGCGCTGATCACCGCATCCTGACCGTGCAATTGCCCCGCCAGCCAGGCGGTATCGGCGACGTCGCCCAGCGCGACGGTCAGATTGGCGTGGTCCGGCAAATCTTTTTTCTGACGGGCGATCGCCGTTACCTGAATGCCGCGAGCCAGCGCTTCATCCACCACACGGCGGCCAACAAAACCGGTTGCTCCAATAATGGCTACTTTCATCTGTATGCTCCTTCAGGGATGGGTCAGTATCGTAAGGCAGGCCGATGTGCCTGCTGCGTGGGATCTACTCTAGTCCTTAACAATAGCCGTGATTAGTGCCATATTCATGCTTTCTTGATTAAGTAAAACTTCATAATCGTGGATAAACTCAATCGAATGGCGGTGTTCGCCACCGTAGTGGCGGAGGGATCGTTGGCCGGTGCGGCGCGGCGGCTGGGCATGACGCCGTCGGCGGTCAGTCAGCATATGCGCTCGCTGGAGAAGGCGCTCGGGGTGCCGCTGTTGCACCGCTCCACCCGCCGTCTGGCGTTGACCGAGGCGGGGGCGGCGTTTTATCCCGGCTGCGAGGCGATGTTGCAACAGGCGCAGCAGGCGGAGCAGCGGCTGGCGGAACTGCGGGACACGCTGGTGGGCGAGCTGCGCATCGCCACTCCGGTTGGCATCGGCGGCCGCTCGTTGGCGGAGGCGCTGGCGCCGCTGTTGCAGGCGCATCCCAAGCTGACGCTGCGGGTGCTGGCAGACGATCGCATCGTCGACATGATAGAACAGCGGGTCGACATTGCGCTGCGCGCCAATCGTCAACTGGCGGACGCCAATATGATCGCTCACCCGCTGACGGCGTGGCCGATGGTGCTGTGCGCGGCGCCGCGTTACCTCAGCCAGCATGGGGTGCCGGAAAAGCCGCAGGATTTGGTGCAGCACCGCTGGATCTCCAGCGGCTACAGCGGGGCCCATCTGGATTTGCTGCATCAATCCGGCCAGCAGGTCAAGCTGCGGCTGGCGGAGGGGCAGATCGTCAGCGAGAGCATGAACGTGATGCGCGCCTTTACCCGCGCCGGCCTGGGCATTTCCGTTCAGCCGCTGTATGAAATTGGCGACGAGCTGCAGCGCGGCGAGCTGTTGCTGCTGTTGCCGGAGTGGCGGCCGGCGCCGCTGCGGCTGCACGCGCTGACGCTGGAACGCACTATGCCGGAGAAAAGCCGCCAGGCGCTGCGCTATTTGCGCGACTATTTTCGCCGCAATGGCGAAAAGGGACTTGCCAGCGGCGGCGATGACGTCTTCAATTAGCAGGAGAATGCAGGAGGGCCCGTGGCACAGCAGCTTGAATTTTTCGACATCCCCAGCCCGTGTCGCGGCATTTGCCAGGCCGACGATCGCGGTTTCTGCCGTGGCTGCCTGCGCAGCCGCGAGGAGCGGTTCGGCTGGATGAGCATGAGCGACGCGCAAAAGCGCGAAGTGCTGCGTCTGTGTCGCCAACGTTTCCTGCGCCTGCAGCGCGCCAACAAAGCCCCCGACGAGCCGCTGCCGGAACAGCCTTCGCTGTTTTGACCCTTTCCTGATCTGCCGCACGTTCATGCGCCTTTGCGCTTCCCTGCGCCTCACCGGCTTGTGTATGCTGGCTGACAACTAATATCATGAGGTTTTCGCAATGGTAGAACGCATTCGTCTCGCGCCGCAGGGGCCTGAATTTTCCCGCATGATTTGCGGTTACTGGCGGTTGATGGAGTGGGGCATGTCGCCGCAGCAGCTGCTGACGTTTATCGAACAGCATGTCGAACTGGGCGTCACCACCGTCGATCACGCAGATATCTACGGTGGTTATGCCTGCGAGCAGGCATTCGGCGACGCGCTGCGCCTGAAGCCCGCGTTGCGGCAGTCGCTGGAGCTGGTGAGCAAGTGCGGCATCGCCACCACCGCCAAGCCCGGCAACCCGATCGGCCACTACATCACCGATCGCGATCATATCGTACAGAGCGCGGAACACTCGCTGCGCTATCTGCATACCGACTACCTCGACCTGTTGCTGATCCACCGCCCGGATCCGTTGATGGACGCTGACGACGTGGCCGAAGCCTTTGTCGCGCTGCACAAAAGCGGCAAGGTGCGCCATTTCGGCGTCTCTAACTTTACGCCCGCGCAGTTCCAACTGCTGCAGTCGCGTCTGCCGTTCTCTCTGGTCACCAATCAGGTGGAAATTTCGCCGATTCACCAACCGGCGATCCTGGACGGCACGCTCGACCAGTGCCAGCAGCTGCGCATCAAACCGATGGCCTGGTCCTGCCTGGGTGGCGGCCGCTTGTTCAACGACGCCGAGTTCCAGCCGCTGCGCGACGAGCTGCTGCGGGTGGCGCAAGAGATCGGCGCCGAGACCATTGAACAGGTGGTTTACGCCTGGGTGATGCGCCTGCCGTCTTCGCCGTTGCCGATTATCGGCTCCGGCAAGATCGAGCGGGTGCGTTCGGCGTTGAAGGCGCAGAAACTGGCGCTGAACCGCCAGCAGTGGTTCCGCATTCGCAAGGCGGCGTTGGGGTATGACGTGCCCTGAGACGGGGTAGAAAGAGGAAAGCCGGGCGGCGAAAGCGCCCGGCTTTTTTTACGTCGGTCTTTAGGCCAACACCACCTGATCGGGGTTGAAATGATCGAGCGAGACGCCGATCAGCGTGACCTGGCTGTGGCCGAAGGCCAGCACCAGATCGTCGTTTTGCTGCGTGGCATAGTCGCGGATATTCCCGCTGGCGCCCTCGGTGCCGATAAATACCAGTTTGTCGGTGGCGTTGAAGCCATACAGCTGGTCGCGGCCGAAATCGCCGCTGAACAGGAAGGTATTGCCGTTGCCGACCCCCTTCAGGATGTCATCGCCGCTGCCGCCGACGAAGGTCAGGTTGCCGCCGGCATGGCCGATAAGCGTGTCGTTGCCGGCGTTGCCGAACAGCCAGGCGTCGTGGCTGCGAGCCTGCAGGACGTCATCGCCGTCGCCGCCGGTGGTGGCGGCCGCATAGGCTTTGAGGCCCGAATCCGATTTCAATCCGGCGGCGGTCACCTGATGATCCACCTCTTTGCTGAAAATCAGCCAGGAGGTTTCTTTGCTGCGCAGGGTGCTGATGTCGTCCGCCAGCGTAATGCCGCCCTTGGCGTCGCGCAGGTAAAGCGTATTGCCGTCGTAGGCGACCTCGGTGTTTTTCAACGCCTGCTGGGTATCGAAGATATTGTGGCCTTTGCCGCCGGCGATCAGGTTATAGCCGCCGGCGTCGCGGAAGATATCGTCACCGTCGCGGCCCTCGAGATAGTCGTTGCCTTTGCCGCCCCTGATCAAATCATTGCCGTCGCTGCCGATGATAAACGTCGGCCCGCTGTGCGTTTCCGCGTTGCGGTTCAGATCTTCCACCCAGGTACTGCCGCGCGTGACGTTCGACAAGTTGGAGACGATGATGGTCGAGTCTTTGTCGGTCAGCGAATAAAACTCGGAGTTCAGCACCCGCATCAGGCCATCCTGATAGAAGAACGGCAGGTGGGATAGCCAGGTCGGAATGTTGAGAATGGAGAACGGCAACAGATTCCAGGCGTCCGACGCGTAGTGGTCGTTGAAGTTGACGATATTGTTGGTGGCGGAGGTATGCGGCGCATCGTGAACGCCCAATGACGGCAGGGTCAGCGAGGTGCCGTCGAGCGCGCGAAACACCGGATCGTTCTCATAGCCGATGTTGATCACCTTGCCGCCGGCTTCGTACTGGGTCGGCGAGGCGAAGGCGACATAGTTGGACTGCGCGTAGAAGCCGCCCCAGTTGGCGTCGCTCTGCGCCGCCATGCTGTTGACCGCCAGCCCGCCGAGGCTGTGGCCGCTGATCACCACGTCTTCGCCGCTCAGCCCGTGGGCCTGCGCGAATTTCGCCACGTCCCCCAGCAAATTGCCGAAGGCCTTCAGCGTATAGCCGTCGGCATAGCCTTTCGGCCCGAACCCGGCCAACAGATCGTTAATCACATCGCCGATGGTATCGCCGATCAGCGACTCGCGCGGGCCGCTGGTACCGCGAAATGAGATGCCAATGGCGGTGAGATTGCCTTCGCTGTCATATTTGCCCAGCACCTCGGCCTGAGCGGTGGTGTAACCGGCGGTTTCGCCGTAGTAGGTGCCGCGCGCATCGGTTTTGCCGGCGTATCCCAATTGCGCGGCGTCGATCACTGACCAGCCGGCATTGTTCACCGCGTCCTGCGCGGCCTGTTCGGAGTCGGGGTTCCAGGGAAGACCGGGCAGGCCGCCCTGCGACTGGGTGCTGCCGATGAGCGCCGTGATCAGCGTCAGCGGCAGACCGAGGCCGAAACCGGTCTGGTGATAGCCTTCATCGAAGCCGTTATCGATATTGTGGTAAGCGTAGGTAGAGATGGCCAAGGCGTCGGAAAACAGCGCCTTTGACGCGTTTTCGTCCAGATCCTTATAGCTAAAGATGCCCATATCAGTTCCTTATGAAGTATGCCGCCTGGCCGGGAAGTGAACTCTCGCGCGTCGGCGGTGGAAACAGGGAAACAACGTTAGCCGAACGACAGCTGGTCAGAGGACCAACATCGGTAGAATTATTATTGGTGCTAAATATTAGGCCCGCGAATCAAATTGGCGAGATTGTGCGTTGGTTAACAGTGCTGGCGCTGGCTCTCCTATACTGATAACTCGATATAGTCATTAAGGAGACTGATTGATGAAACGTTATTGGTATGCGGCGCTTGGCCTGATGGCCTGCGGGGCCGCTCAGGCGGCGACGGTCGACGTTGAGATGAACTTGGTGACCGGGCAGGGCATCGGTCAGGATATCGGCAAAGTGGCCATCAGCGAAACGCCTTACGGCTTACTGTTCACGCCGAGCCTGAAAGCCTTGCCGGCCGGGGTGCACGGTTTCCATGTGCATGAGAAAGGCAGCTGCGAGCCGGGCATGAAGGACGGCAAGGCGGTGGCGGCGCTGGCGGCCGGCGGGCATTTTGATCCGCAAAAAACCGGGAAACACCTCGGGCCGTATGCCGACGGGCATCTGGGCGATTTGCCGGCCATCTATGTGACCGCCGACGGCATGGCGAACGATCCGGTGTTGGCGCCGCGGCTGAAAAAAATCAGTGAAATTGAGGGCAAGGCGCTGATGGTGCATGCCGGCGGCGATAATCACTCGGATCATCCGCTGCCGCTCGGCGGGGGTGGTGAGCGCTTCGCCTGCGGCGTGATCAAGTGATCATCCGCCGCTGACGGCCGCTGTGGCGGCGGGCTGGCCAATGGCCTGTTGCAATTGCTGCAGCGAGCAGTAGAGCCGCCAAATCAGGCCGGCCAGATCGCGCGCCGCCTGTTCCGGGTGGTGCGCCAGGGCGTTGCTCATGCGCAGCAGTTCTTGCAGCGTGGCGTCCAGCGAACTGTGCTGTACGCCTTTCTCCGTCATGATGCCGCGCAGGCAGTGGATACAGACGTTGCGCACCGCCGACAGCGGATCTGAGCGGGTTTGCCAGTCGCGCAGCTGCCAGACGATATGGCTGCAGTTGAGCAGCACCACGCCCCAGCGCAGCAACCAGGTGCGCGCCTCCTGATCCTGACTTTGATTGAGCTGGCTGATGCGATGGTAGATCAGCGATTCAAACTGGCTTTCGCTCTGCTGCGGCTTTTTGCTCAACTGATCGATAAAGTCGCGGCGCAGCGCGCGGATAATACGGCGGCTCTTTCGCTTGTCCGAGCTGGGGCGCAGGATCTGAAACGCCAGCCCGGCCAGCAGCACACCGACAATTTTACCGATGTTGTCATTGATAAAGGACTGGTAGTCATAGCTCGGCGGATTGCTGACGGTCAGAAATGAGCCCATAAAGACGATCAACTGCCCCCAAAGCGCGGCATAAGGCGGATTCTGCAGCTTGAGCATCTGCATGGTCACCAGGATCGGGAACAGGAAGGCGCAGAACACCCAGAAATCGTCAATCTGGATCATCAAACCGAATTTCACCACGAAGCAGGCGACCGAGAGCAGCAGCACCGCCTTGAGCAAGGTGCTGACGCTGTTGATCGGCGAAGGCGTGGAGGAGTAGAGCACGCAGCTGATGGCGGTGAGCGTTAGCGCCGCGCTGCCGGCGTCCCACTGCGTGTTGATCCAGTAGGCGCAGCCGATCACGATGCATAAAAAGGTGCGCAGGCCGTTATAGGCGGCTTCGTAGCTGTCGGTATGGCGCGCCAGCGAGGTGACGCGCGGCGGCTGGAGATCGCTGACCGCCGTGGCGCTTTCCAATCGCTGCAGCCAGCGGTTGCAGCGCAGGTAAAGCCAGCAGAAATCACGCAAACGCAGCCAGAAGGCGCGATGGCGGTAGTCCGCTGCATCTTGCGGGGCGATCTGCTGGAGCAGGCGCGCCAAGCGATATTTATCGGTGGCGGGATCGCGCAATTCATCCAGCAGTTGCGTCAGCACCGGCATCAGATTGGCGGGACGATCCGGCCAGTTCAGCAGCATGCGGCGCAGGCTGGAAATGACGCTGGTAATGCGCAGCTGCTGGTGCAGCAGATAGTTGAGCAGGTTATTTTGCCGCCGCAGGCGGTAGTGGCTCCAAAACGCCTGAATGCGCAGCAGGTTCATGGTCAGGATCTGGCCGATGACCCCTTCGTGCGAGGTGCGCATCTGCGCGGTGACCTCCGGCTGCCACAGCATGGCGGCGTGCTCCAGCAGCCGCTGCTGCATGCGCCGCAGCGAAGTCAGCAAGGCTTCGCCGTCGGAGGTGCTGGGCAGGATCATCATCATCAGCCCGCCGCACAGAATGCCGGTGATCACTTCGCAAACCCGCGCCTGGGCGATATCGAAGATCTGCTGGGTATCGGTGACGTTGACCGTACCGAAGGCGATGATGGCGGCGGTATAGCCTGCCAGCGCGAACGCGTAGGAAACGTTGTTTTGATAATGGTTGGAGATATAGGTGCATAGCCCGATCCAGGCGGCGATGAACAGCGTGAACAGCCAGGGATCGTTCAGGCAGTGGCCGGCGATCGCCACCGAGGCGGCGGCGCCCACCAGGCTGCCGAAGATGCGGCCGATGCTTTTGCTGATCACGCCGCCGATGGTGGGGAAGCTGACCACCGCAGCGGAGGTGAGCGCCCAATAGGGTTCGTCGAGCTCGAGCACGAACGCCACCCACAGTGCCAGACACATCGCCAGCGAGTTGCGCAGCGCATAGCGCCATTGGCCGCCGGTCGCCTTACCCCAGGGGGTACGGCTCCACTCCAGAAAGGGCAGGTTCACACTTTAGTTCCGCTGATGAATCGAAATGGTGCAGGTGGTGCCGGCAACCAGCGTCAAATCGGCGGGCACGTTGAGCAATTTTATCCGCACCGGCACGCGCTGAGCCAAACGCACCCAGGGAACATTGGGCTTAACATCCATTAATAGATCGTTGTTGCTGTCAACGCTCTGATCGTAAATGGCGCGGCCGATACTCTCTACTTCCCCCTGCAACGGGGTGTTGCCGTTATATAAGACAATATCGGCTTTATTGCCTTCTTTTATATGTTTCAGCTTGGTTTCTTCGAAATAACCGAGTACATAAAACGAATGGACATCCACCAGTGCGACCAAAGGCGTGCCGGCGTTGGCGTAGTTCCCGACCCGCGCCTGCAGATTGGTGATATAACCGTCGGTCGGCGCGTAAATTTTAGTTTTGCTCAAATTCCATTTGGCCTGTTCCAGGTTGGCCAGGGCGGCTTTATAGGCGGCCTTCATTGCCTGAGCGGCTAAATTGGACTCATCCAAATCTTCAGCGGAAATAACGTTGCGCGGCAACCCGCGGCGTCGGGCGGCTTCGTGGTCCGCCTTGGCCAGATCCGATTGCGCTTTTGCCACCGCGGCCTCGGCATTGTCCAGCGCGATTTGATAAGGCACCGGGTCGAGGGTAAAAATCAGACTTCCCGCAGGTACGAATTGATTGTCATTCGCACTTATTTTCTCTAATCTTCCAGAAACCTCAGGGGTGATATTGACGAGTTCTGCGCGCACTTTTCCGTCACGGGTCCATGGGGATTGCATATAATAATTCCAGAGCCACCAACCGGCGCAGACGGCAATGGCGCAGACGATCACCGTAGAAAAGTATTTTAATGTTTTATGCTGCATGGGTTACCAACTCGCTAAAATCCATAAGGAACCGCTGACGGTCAGGACGAAAATGGACAGGTCCATCAACATGGGGTGCCAGATTTCACCGGAATACATCCAGTCCCTGAGCAGCTGATGAATCAGCAACCATAAGACCAGTCCTAGCAAAAAAGCTTTAAATATGGGTGGAAAATAAAGCGATGCCCCCAGGACCAAATCGGGTAAGGGCGATGAGGCGTGTAACCATGATGTATTCACATTAACAATCCCTACGGGTGAATATGTTGAATATTTGCATAACGATTAAACAATAGCGGCTAAAAATAGTGGTTATTTCCACAATATACATTATATACATTTGTGTTTTTAATGTGAGTTACCCAAAATAGTCTAAGCTCTGGGAGGTAATGTTAGCATGCTAATTATAAGGAGGGGTAAGTGGAGTCAACATTAGGTTCAGATTTAGCACGATTGGTTCGTGTTTGGCGAGCGCTCATCGATCATCGGCTCAAGCCGTTGGAGCTGACCCAAACGCATTGGGTTACGTTGCACAATATCAATCGCTTGCCGCCGGAGCAGTCGCAAATCCAGCTGGCCAAGGCGATCGGTATCGAGCAACCGTCACTGGTTCGCACGCTGGACCAACTGGAGGAGAAGGGGCTTATCACGCGTCACACCTGTGCCAACGATCGCCGCGCGAAGCGCATCAAGCTGACCGAAGCGGCCGATCCGATCATCAGGGAAGTCGACAGTGTGATCACGTCTACGCGCAGTGAGATTTTAAGCGGCATTACCGCCGACGAAGTGCATCTGTTGGTAGGGCTGATTGGCAAGTTAGAACAAAATATCACCGAACTGCAGAACAAATAATAATATTCTTATTTTTCTACGATTACAGTTTCACAGCATCAGAAATAAAACCGGAGGCGATTGCCTCCGGTTTGCCGTGTGCCGCCTGCTGACTTACAGCGGAGAGACGGTGATGGTGTCGCCCATGCGCGCCATGCGCACGCGCTGACCCGGGCTGAACTTGGTGTCGCCTGCTTTCTGCACCACGACGATGTTCTCTTTCTGGTCGGTTTTGATTTCCAGCTCGTAGCCTGAGGTACGACCGGCCACTTCACCGATGCTGTTGCCCGCCGCGCCGCCGGCGATAGCGCCCGCCGCGGTAGCCAGCGTACGGCCGGTGCCGCCGCCAACGGTGTTGCCCAACAGCCCACCAATTACCGCGCCGCCGATCATCCCCAAGGCGTTGGAGCCTTCGCCGCCCTGAATTTTAACCGGACGCACGGAAACCAGCGTCCCGTAAGTGACGTTCTGCACCTGCTTGGCCTGCGAGGACGAGTAGACATCGCCGGACATGGATTCATTGGCACACCCAGCCAACGTAACGGCGGCGACGGCAACGACGAGAAGACGCTTGATCATATAAAACTCCTGATGGTAGTAGTCCATAACCTGGCAATGCTCACCAGGCAAGATTCAGTGAAAATGATAGACAAAGTATGGCTGAAAGTTGATACAGCGCCATGCCTCATCGCTGCACGCAGCTTAACTTTTCTCTGTTCAACCAATAATAAACCGCGGTTTACCTTTATGACAGCCTCACCGACATTCCGTTGCCGGTTAACGCACGGTTTAACACATAAAATGTGCCACAGCGACGCACCTGGCTCACGGCGCGTAAAAAAAGCATCATAATTCATGGCGTTAATTCGTCAATTCTGGTTTATTTGTCAGGATAAAATTTGCTTACCGTGCGGGTTAGAGGATGTTGCTATGAAGTCAGGCCGCTATATAGGCGTCATGTCCGGCACCAGTCTGGACGGAATCGATGTGGTATTGGCCGCGATTGACGATCGCATGGTGGCGCAGCAGGCCAGCTATAGCCATCCGATGCCGATCGCGCTGAAAAAAGAGATCCTGGGGATGTGCCAGGGGCAGCAAACCACGCTGGCCGCGGTCGGCCGGTTGGACGCACAGCTGGGCACGCTGTTTGGCGAGGCGGTGCTCGGCCTGCTGAAGCAAACCGGTATCGACGCGGATCATATCACCGCCATCGGCTGCCACGGCCAGACGGTATGGCACGAACCGGAAGGCGACGCGCGTTTCTCCATGCAGCTCGGCGACAACAACCGCATCGCCGCACTGACCAATATCACCACCGTCGGCGATTTCCGCCGGCGCGACATGGCT
Source organism: Serratia sp. TSA_130.1 (assembly GCF_052691795.1). Classification (NCBI taxonomy): domain Bacteria; kingdom Pseudomonadati; phylum Pseudomonadota; class Gammaproteobacteria; order Enterobacterales; family Yersiniaceae; genus Serratia; species Serratia sp. TSA_130.1. Next base: position 250,887 of record NZ_JBQZFS010000004.1, on the reverse strand, counting down.
TACGGCGGGCAGGGCGCGCCGCTGGTGCCGGCGTTTCATCAGGCGCTGCTGGGGCATCCCGTCGAGCGGCGTATGGTGCTGAACATCGGCGGCATCGCCAACCTCTCTCTGCTGTTGCCCGGTGCGCCGGTGCGCGGTTTTGACACCGGGCCAGGCAACATGCTGATGGACGCCTGGATCTGGCGCCACCGCGCGCAACCTTACGATCAGGACGGCGGCTGGGCTATGCAGGGGCGCGTCTGTTTGCCGCTGTTGCAGCAGATGCTGGCGGACCCTTACTTCGCGCTGCCTGCGCCGAAAAGCACCGGCCGCGAGTATTTCAACATCGCCTGGCTGGAGCGTCAGCTGGCCGGATTACCGGCGATTGCGCCGGTCGACGTGCAGGCCACGCTGACGGAGCTGACCGCCGTCAGCATCAGCGAACAGGTGCAGTTGGCCGGCGGGTGTGAGCGCCTGCTGGTCTGCGGCGGCGGGGCGCGCAACACGCTGCTGATGGCGCGCCTGTCGGCGCTGCTGCCGGGGACGGAAGTTGGGCTGACCGACGATTTCGGCGTCAGCGGCGACGATATGGAGGCCTTGGCCTTTGCCTGGCTGGCGTTTCGCACGCTGTCCGGCCAGGCCGGCAACCTGCCTTCGGTGACCGGCGCCAGCCGTGAAACGGTGCTGGGTGGGATTTATCCGGTTTTGCCATTCGGGGGGCGCTAGCTCTGTTAGGATAGCCTGTGAAGGATTTTTCTAAGGAGCAACAGCATGAAAAAAGTCATTTTCGTCGCCGGCGCGCTGGCGCTGTCCGGCTGCAGCTACATCCTGCCGCAGAGCAGCCAGACGATGCACTACCAGTGCGGCACCACGCCGTTGACGGTGGCGCTCGACGGCAAGGCGAGCGAAGTCAGCCTGCTGATGGATGGCGAACAGCTGCATCTCAAGCAGGTGCTGGCGTTGACCGGCGCTAAATACAGCGACGGCAAATACACTTTTTGGTCGAAAGACCGCAATGCCTATCTTGAGCGCAACGGCAAGGTAGTCATGAGCGACTGCGTGTTGACGGAGTGACGGTCAGCGGTGGCGTCGGAGCGATTGAGTTCCTGGCGCCGCAGGCGCAGAATGTAACGACGGATTTTTCAGTTGGTCGATAACCCAGATGATTGAAAAGAATGAGTTTGATGTTGCGGACCTGCGCCGTGAATATACCCGAGGCGGCCTGCGCCGCAACGATCTGACCGCCAATCCGCTCGAGCTGTTCGAGCGTTGGCTGAAACAGGCCTGCGACGCGCGCCTGGCCGATCCGACCGCCATGTGCGTCGCTACCGTCGACGAACGCGGCCAGCCGTATCAGCGCATCGTGCTGCTCAAGCATTTCGATGAGCAGGGGTTGGTGTTCTACACCAACCTCGGCAGCCGCAAGGCGCAGCAGCTGGCGCAAAACCCGCATATCAGCCTGCTGTTCCCCTGGCACATGCTCGATCGTCAGGTGATTTTCCTCGGTCAGGCGGAGCGCCTGTCGACCCTCGAAGTGCTGAAGTATTTCCATAGCCGGCCGAAGGACAGCCAAATCGGCGCCTGGGTGTCGCAGCAGTCGTCACGCATTTCCGCGCGCGGCGTGCTGGAAAGCAAATTCCTCGAGCTGAAGCAGAAGTTCCAGCAGGGCGAGGTGCCGTTGCCGAGTTTCTGGGGCGGATTCCGCGTGAAATTTGACTCCGTCGAGTTCTGGCAGGGCGGCGCCCACCGCCTGCATGACCGTTTCCTGTATCAGCGGGACGGGAATGACTGGAAAATTGACCGACTGGCACCTTGAAGACGTAAAATCCCCCTCTAAGCGCTGGTGCTGACGCCGCCGGCGCTTTATTCTATGCGCTACCCTGAATTTTTATTTCGCCACTGGGCGAAAGGCCGTGTACCGGCAAAGGTGCATTCGTTTATACATGGAGTCATTGATGGCAAGCAGCAACTTGATTAAACAACTGCAAGAGCGGGGCCTCGTTGCCCAGGTTACGGATGAGGAAGCGTTAGCGGAGCGACTGGCGCAAGGGCCAATTGCACTGTATTGCGGTTTCGATCCGACCGCTGACAGCTTGCATTTGGGCCATCTGGTTCCTCTGTTGTGCCTGAAGCGCTTCCAGCTGGCCGGCCACAAACCGGTAGCGCTGGTGGGCGGCGCCACTGGCCTCATCGGCGATCCGAGCTTCAAAGCGGCGGAGCGCAAGCTGAACACCACCGATACGGTGAACGAGTGGGTTGAGAAGATCCGCAAACAGGTTTCCCCGTTCCTCGATTTCGACTGCGGCAGCAACAGCGCTATCGCGGCCAACAACTACGATTGGTTCGGCGGCATGAACGTGCTGACCTTCCTGCGTGATATCGGCAAGCACTTCTCCGTCAACCAGATGATCAACAAGGAAGCGGTCAAGCAGCGCCTGAATCGCGACGACTCCGGCATCTCCTTCACCGAGTTCTCCTACAACCTGCTGCAGGGCTTCGATTTCTCCGAGCTGTACAACCGCCACCAGGTGGAGCTGCAGATCGGCGGTTCCGATCAGTGGGGCAACATCACCTCGGGCATCGATCTGACGCGTCGTCAGCATCAGAAGCAGGTGTTCGGCCTGACCGTGCCATTGATCACCAAGGCAGACGGCACCAAGTTCGGTAAAACCGAAGGCGGCGCGGTCTGGCTGGCGCCGGAAAAAACCAGCCCGTACAAGTTCTACCAGTTCTGGATCAACACCGCCGATGCCGACGTTTACCGCTTCCTGAAGTTCTTCACCTTCATGAGCCTGGAAGAGATCAACGCGCTGGAAGAAGAAGACAAGAACAGCGGCAAGGCGCCGCGCGCCCAGTACGTGCTGGCGGAAGAAGTGACCGGCATGGTGCACGGTGCGGAAGGCCTGGCGGCTGCCAAGCGCATCACCCAGAGCCTGTTCTCCGGCGCGCTGCATGACATGACCGAAGCGGACTTCGCCCAGCTGGCGCAGGACGGCATGCCGACCATCAAACTTGAGCGCGACGCCGATCTGCAGCAGGCGCTGGTGAATGCTGAACTGGTGCCGTCACGTGGCCAGGCGCGCACCATGATCGGTTCCAACGCGGTGACCATCAACGGCGAGAAACAGTCGGATGCCGAATACCGCTTCAGCGATGTAGACCGTCTGTTTGGCCGTTACACGCTGCTGCGCCGCGGCAAGAAACACTACTGCCTGGTGGACTGGCAGTAAGCGTATAATGATGGTAAGGGGCCCAGGCGGCCCCTTTCTTTTTGGGCAGCCGCCAGGCTGGCTGCCGCATTCCCAACGAGTTCTGTCGATGAAAAACATTCTTTCTATCCAGTCGCACGTGGTGTTTGGTCACGCCGGCAACAGTGCGGCGGAGTTTCCGATGCGCCGCATGGGCGTCAACGTCTGGCCGCTGAACACGGTGCAGTTCTCCAACCATACGCAATACGGTCAGTGGACCGGCTGCGTCATGCCGGCCAGCCACCTGAGCGAGATCGCGCAGGGCATCGCCAATATCGATCAGCTGAAACGCTGTGATGCGGTGCTGAGCGGTTATATCGGTTCGCCGGAGCAGGGTGACCATATTCTGGCGATCGTGCGTCAGGTTAAGCAGGCGAATCCGAACGCCTGGTATTTCTGCGATCCGGTGATGGGACATCCTGAAAAGGGCTGCATCGTGGCGCCGGGGGTGGCCGAGTTTCACTGCCGTCAGGCTTTGCCGTGCAGCGACATGGTGGCGCCGAACCTGCTGGAGCTGGAAATGCTGAGCCAGATGGCCGTCGCCAACGTGGACGATGCGGTGCAGGCCGCTCGATCGCTGATCGCCAAGGGGCCGCGATTGGTGCTGGTCAAGCACCTGGCCCGTGCCGGCTATCACACCGACTGTTTCGAAATGCTGCTGGTGACGGCGGACGAAGCCTGGCACATCAGCCGGCCGCTGGTGGACTTCGGGGCGCGTCAGCCGGTCGGCGTCGGCGATTTGACCAGTGGTCTGCTGCTGGTGGATCTGCTGAAGGGCGAGGCGCTGGATAAAGCGCTGGAGCACGTGACCGCCGCCGTGTATGAGGTGATGCTGACCACGCAGGCGATGGGCGAGTATGAATTGCAGGTGGTGGCGGCGCAGGATCGGATCGTGCAGCCGCGCAGCGAGTTCAGAGCGGTAAAACTGTAAGCGGCATCGGGCCCCGGCGAGAGCCGCCGGGGCTGAACCTTACTTCAATCCTTCGGCGTTCAGCGCCGCATCTACCGCCGGGCGCGCCGCAACGCGATCGAACCAGGCCGCCAGATGGGCATGCTTGCGCACATCGAACTGCAGGGCGAATGCCCAGCGCAGCACGGTGAACAGGTAGGCGTCGGCCACGCTGAAACGGCTTCCCAACAGGAAGTGCTGCTTCGCCAGTACCGAATCCAGATAGCTGAACTGCTGCTCCAGCCTGGCGCGCGCGATGGCTTTATATTCCTCGGGCGTCTTCGGGTTGAACAGCGGGCTGAACCCTTTGTGCAGCTCGGTGGCGATGTAGTTCAGCCATTCGATCGCGTGGTAGCGCGACAGGGTGCCCGCCGCCGGGATCAGGTTACGGTCCGGCACGCGGTCCGCCAGGTATTGCACGATCGCCACGCCTTCGGTCAGCAGGCTGCCGTCATCCAGCAGCAGCGCCGGTACCTGTCCCTTGGGGTTGATGGCGAGGTAATCGGCGCCGCTCTCGGTTTTCTTCTGCGCCAGATCGACCTTCTCCGCCGTAAAATCCAGCCCTGCCTCACGCAGCACGATATGCGGGGACAGCGAACAGGCGCCGGCTTTATAGAACAGTTTCATCGGAAGCTCCTTGTTGATGACGAATGACGGGCATGCTTAACCTCTCATCGTAGTCCCATAGCGCCAAAATTACAGCGGCTTAGCTAACAAATTTAACCGACGATCGCCTCGGCGGGCTGCAGCTGCGCCAGCGTCGCGGCGATCTGCTGCTGCAGCGCCTGCGGCGCCACCTGCATCGGCGAGCGCAGTTCGTTGGCGATCAGCCCCTGTTGGGCCAGCACGGTCTTGACCGGCGCCGGATTCGGGAAGCTGAACATCTGGTGGATCATCGGCAAAAGCTCATAGAAGTTGCTGCGCGCCGCGGCCAGATCACCGGCGGCGACTTGCTGCACCAGCTGGACGAAACGTTCAGGGTGAACATGCGCGGCGGCGGAGATGGCGCCGGTGCCGCCGAGGCACAGCGTGGTGAGGATCAGATTGTCTTCCCCGGTCATCACATCGATTTCGCCGTCGGCGATCAGCGCCATGGTGGCGTCAGGGTTGCCGCCGCAATCCTTGATGGCGGTGATGCGCGGGTGACGTGCGAGCCGACGCAGCGTGGCCAGCTCCATGGCGATGCCGGTGCGCTGCGGAATGTTGTACAGGATCACCGGCACGGTGGAGGCGTCGGCCAACTGGGTGAAATAGTCTATCAGGCCGCATTGCGAAGGGCGGATGTAGTAAGGCGCCGGGATCAGCACGCCGGCGATGTCGCGCAGTTGAATGGCTTGCTGCATCTGCAGCGTGGCGGCCATGTTATTGCCGGAAAGGCCCATCACCACCTGATGGGCGGGCGCCACCTCCAGAACGGCGTCGAGCACCGCCAGCTGTTCTTCCTTGCTCAGCGCGGCGGCTTCACCGGTAGAGCCGCAGACCACCAGGCCGTCGATGCCGGCGTCGAGCAGGTGCCGCGCCAGGCGTTTAACCGCCGGCAGATCGACGGCATCTTGATTGAAAGGGGTAACCATCGCCACCCAAATACCCGAAAATGAGGCCATAAAATATTCCTTCTGTGTGACCGACAGAGAAGCCAGATGAGAAAATTGAAGGCGGGGCGTTGCAGGCCATCCAGTCAGCTCATCTGACGGGACAGCTCGCCCCGGTCAAATGAGCGTCTGTTTCTTTGATGTAACCGCCGCCAAACCGCCAACGGGCAACGCCGGGAGAATCGGTGTATTAACGTTGCGCGGATAGGCCATGGCAGTCTCGTGAAAAGAGGATGTGGGGTGATAATGAATATTCTTCATCAGGCTGTCAATTTACAACAGATTGATAACATTGTTATTCATGATGGGTGAGGGCAGATGAGTTTGGCTAATAAACGACAATCCCCGCGGCGGCGGGGATTGTTTGGCTGATTCAGCGCGGCGGGCGGGTACCGATGGTGGCGGACCAACTGAAGGTGTCGCCGCTTGGCCGGTAGCGGTTGGCTTTGCGTTCCGCGCGCTCTGCCTTGGCGAGCTTCGCTCTGGCGGCCATGATGCGCGCCACCACTTCATCTTTGACCTTGTGCTGTTCGGCGTTGGTCAGCGGCCGGCCGTGGCTTTTACGCGCTTTGTCCAGCTCGGTTTTGACTTCTCGTTGCTCGCTTTCCGTCATCTCTTTCAACGTCAACTTTTTCATCTTTGCCGCCCGTTCGGTGAAGTTGGTTTTCAGTTTAACGGCGTTATGTGACCGAAAATGTTATGGGCATAACGAAAATGCCCCGTAAGCCCAGGTTACACCTCTTCCAGCAGATCGTCGACAAAGCGCCGCATGCGTTCGGTGCGCTGCTCGGCCATCTGTCGCCCGGCGGCGGTCTGGAAGCCGTCTTGCAACTTGAAGAGCTTGGTTTCGAAGTGATCCAGGCTGAAACGCTTGTCATCGTATTGACGATGTTCGGCCCGCGGATCCGCAGCGTCATACAGCGCGCTGCGCATGCGGCCGCCGATATAGAAGCAGCGGGCTACGCCAATCAGGCCAATGGCGTCGAGACGATCGGCGTCCTGCAGGATCTTCGCTTCCAGCGTTTGCGGAGGGATGCCGGCGGAAAAACTGTGTGCTTCGATAGCGTGGGCCACCGCCGCGATGTCCGCCGGCGACCATTCAAGCCGGGTCAGCGTCAGCGTGGCTTGCTGCGCCGCCATGCGCGAAGCCAGGTGACGCTGCGGCGAATTCTTTTCCACCGCCACGGCGTCATGCAGCAGCACCGCCGCGCAGAGAATGCGCCGGTCGCCGCCTTCCAGCTTGCTGATGCGGCGGCAGTTCTTCCAGACTCGGTGTAGGTGCGCCACATCGTGCGAACCATCGTCCGATTCGAGGGTGAGCGGCAGCAGCGTTTGCGCCAGCGTCTGGTAGGGGGAAAACGGTTGTAACAGCTCTTGCGTCAGCGAGGGTAAAGACACGTTCAGCTCCTGTTGGGGGAAATCGGGCAATCAGCATAGTCGCGTCGGAGGTCGAGGGAATGACAGAAGACGACTATTGTTTACTAAAGTGCAACCTACTATTGTCACAACTGCGGTTTTTGCAGCGAAACAAGCAACCTAGAATAGCCGCATTCCGCCGTCTCCGCCTGGTGAGAGCCTGTGTCCGCGGAGATGGTCGGAATATCCTTATCAGCCATGGGAGAAGAGACATGCCAACCCCTCTTGAGATAGTGCGCGCGACTTACGAAGGCAGTTCCGAAGAAAACGGCCGTAATCTGCTGGCGGCGCTGGCCCCCGATGCCGAGTGGACCGAAGCCGCCGGTTTCCCTTACGCCGGTACCTATATCGGCCCGGAGAATATCATCAAGAACGTGCATCAGCGTTTGGGCAGCGAATGGCAAGGTTACCGCGCCGATGTCGATCACTTTTACGACGCCGGCGACAACGTGATTGCTCAGGGTTTTTATCACGGCACTTACCGGACCACCGGCAAAGCCTTCAGCGCCTCCTTTGCGCATATTTATACGGTGCGCGCCGGCAAGATCGTGAAGTTCGTGCAGATTGTCGACAGCGCTAAAGTGCTGGAAGCGATGCAGCCTTAATCGCCGCTGTGCTTGCCGAATTTGCGGTCAAACTCGCGCCGGTAACCCCGAGCCTTGTTGCGATCGCGGATCCACAAATAGCCGCACACCAGCGCAACCGCTCCCGAGAAGGTGACGTTGCGCATATCCCGGTCATACCAAAACACCAACAGCGCATCCAGCGCAGCAATCAGCGCGATCCATTTGTACATATGGGATTGGCGCCGCGTGGCGGCGTTGAGTCGTTTTAACTGTCTGGCTTCGTCCAACACCGGTTTTTGCTGCATAGCGTTTCGTTATCATCAGGCTGTTCACGCTAAATTAGCAGAATCCTCCCAACTGCCGCAAAGATTAACGCACGCCGTCAGGCGGTTTTCAGCGTACCCCGGAGTACGCGGAAAATTTATGCGCGGACGCTGGTATTGTTTATCGGGTGTGATAGGTTATTTATTCGATATTTTCGTGTTTTTATTCAATTAGCGCTGTATCATCAAGCCGTAGCACTGGGCGGTTAACGTGATGGGTTCGACGCATGCGGCGGTTAACTTCGGCAGGAGAACATGATGAACGATAAGACGGCACGCCCGGAGGATGTGGTTCAACAACAGCTTGACGCCTATAACGCCCGCGATATCGAGGCCTTTATGGCCTGTTGGGCGGATGACGCGCAGTATTACGAACACCCCGACACGCTGCTGGCCAGCGGCAAGGCGGCGATCCGCGAACGGCATCTGGTGCGCTTTCGCGAGCCGAGCCTGTACGGCGAACGAATAAAACGCATGGCGGTGGGGAATATGGTGGTCGATCAGGAGGTGGTGACGCGCAACTTCCCGCAGGGGCGCGGCAAAATGGATGTCATCGCCATTTACGAAGTGGAACAGGGGCGGATCGCCAAAGCCTGGTTCAAGATCGGCCCCTGCGTGCCGGACGAAGGTGCGCTCTAGCCGCAATGCCGCTCACTTAAGCCTGAGTGGCATTTTTCTTATCCAGCCTCTGGGCGTTCTGTGCAGGGGAATTGCCGTCAATGTTCCGCATTTCTTTGTGGCCAACATGAACGGCAATTGTAGGGGCCGATGGCGCGGCTCCTACACCCGCGCCCTTGCTTAACACCGTCTGTCCGCTTTGCGGATGCCCTCGCCGCGTCTGCATTGTCGGGCGGGTCGGCTGCGACAAACGTCCCTGTTAGTCTCGCCTCAACCGGCCTTCCCTGGCCGGTTGCCCCTGACAATGCCGTCTTGCTCGGCAGCCGGTGATGCGCGCTAAAGGTCAACACCCGAGCTGGCAGCTACCGGGCAACCTGTCCCTTATGAGGTTATGACAGAGAAGAGAAATCGGAGATGAGCACGGTATTGGACGCCCTTGAAGACGCCGAACGCAGGCATAGCGCATTAGGAGAAACCGCCATGGACGGCGGTTTCAGGTGAGACAGGCAGGGACGCCTGTCGCAACCGGCCTCAATGTGCTATGGCGGAGAGAGGACAAATCTGCCTGGAGCAGATTTGAACGCTGCTTGCAGCGGCCCCGAAGGGGCGAGGCCCAGGGATGGGCTGAGTAACGTTGGCAAAGCCAACCGTCTGATAGGGCAAAGGCGCGGGTTGCCAGGGGCCGCGCCTTCGGCCCCTGGCTCGGTCGAGGTGCGTGAGCCACATGGGGCATCTCACTTTTATCGACCGAAAATGTCACGAACGCCTGCAGAAAAACGCTTAACTGAATCAGCATTGTGCTCTAGCCGCGCCTTATTGCAACGCCATCACCGCCTCTATCTCTACGCACACTGCGGGTGAGAACAACGCGCTGACCGCCATCAAAGAACAGGCCGGCAGCGCGCCGTCGAAATAGTCAAATAGCACCGGGCGCACGCTCGCCAGATCGGCGATGTCGGTCAGGAACACGCTGATTTTAATCAATGCCTTGAGATTGACGCCTTCGCTGGCGGCGATGGTCGCCAACTGCTCAAGGATCTCCTGCGTTTGCTGCGGCGCGCTCAAGCCCTGCGCGTCGGTGGCGAAGGCCGTCAAGCCAGATACGTACAGGCGATCGCCGTGGCGCACGGCGTGCACATAAGGGCCACCCGGCGTAGGCAATTGCGGATAATTAATGCGTTTTAATGATGTCATGGTCAAACCCCGCGCAAGACCGGTTAATAAAATCGACAAACTTGGTTAGGATACTGGAGAAAACGCGGCAAAGCGCCGCACGCCGATGATATCTGAGAGAATCATCCCCCTTTATGTTATACGCCGTCTCTCACGCGAATGTGACAGTGCGGCGCAGATCGGCAACAAGGACGCAGAGACGATGAACCCGCTTTTTACGCCTTACCTGCAGCGCTGGCGGCTGGAGCAGGACGGCAAAGCCTTCGAAACCCACAGCAGTCTATTGATGCCGGTGCGTTACCGGGGCGCGGCGGCCATGCTGAAGATCGCCCGCGAGCAGGAGGAGCGCTTCGGCGGGCAGCTGATGTGCTGGTGGCGTGGAGAAGGCGCCGCGCAGGTGCTGGCGTGGCACGACGACGGCATTTTGCTGGAGCGCGCGCAGGGCGAAGGGTCGTTGGCGCAGCTGGTGCGTGACGGCGACGATGAACAAGCCACGCAGATCCTGTGCCGGGCGATCGCCGCCTTGCATGCGCCGCGGGCGGCGCCGTTGCCTGAGCTTATCCCGTTGCAGGAGTGGTTCAGCTCGCTGTGGCCGGCGGCCCAGGCGCACGGCGGCATGCTGCGTCTCAGCGCCACGGCGGCGGCGGAGCTGTTGAGCAGCCCGCGAGAAGAAAGCGTGTTGCACGGGGATATCCACCATGACAATGTGCTGGACTTTGGCGCACGCGGTTGGCTGGCGATCGATCCCAAGCGTTTGTACGGTGAACGAGGCTTCGATTACGCCAACATCTTCTGCAATCCTAACTACGGCGTCGCCACCGATCCGGCCATTTTCCATCGCCGCGTGGAACAGGTGTGCCGGTTGGCCGGGCTGGATCGCCGGCGTTTGCTGCAATGGATCCTGGCCTGGTCGGGGCTTTCCGCCGCCTGGTTCATGGAAGATGGGCAGGCGGCGGACATCGATTTTCGCGTCGCTGAACTGGCGGCGCGCGCGCTGGATCTCACGTTGCCGGACGGCGATTCAGGGTTCATCCTGCCAGTAATCGAGCGAGGCTGAAGGACGCTGCAGATAACGCACCTGCTCGCCGTCATTGCCGCGCGCCATCGCCTGGTATTTACCTGAGTCCGGATACATCACCACTTCCGGCTGTTCGCGCGTGCTGACGGACAGATACTTCAGCGGCGCATCGGAGGTGTTGATGATCTGGTGCGGGTATTCCGGGCCAGGCGGAATGAAAATGACATCCCCACTGACGATCGGCAGCATTTCTCCGGCTACCCGCAGCGTTCCGCTGCCTTCCAGAATGATGAACATTTCCTCCTGAGCGTAGTGAAAATGATAGGGGCAGGAACGCATGCCCGGCGCCACACAATCGAAGGAGGCGCCCAGCTTGTCGGCGGCGGTGCCGGTGCCGAGACGAGCGCCGACGCTGTCATACAGCGGCGGCCGCCGGTCATGCTTCATCTCTACCTGTTCGACATTGCGTATCAAGCGCTGGGCTAACAACGCGGCTTTTTCGGTCATAAGCTTCCTTGGTGACGGCGTCACTTATTATGTGAATTGACATTCAGACGACAGAGAAAGTGAAGGCGCCACGGCGCCGCTTGTCAATGTAGACCGCCCGTTACGTCACGGTGTTTCGCCGCGGCAGCGACAGCAGCAGATGCGCGATGGTGCCGCCGACAATGCCCCAGAATGCCGAACCGATGCCGAGCAACGTGACGCCGGAGGCGGTGATGAGGAAGGCGATCAGCGCCGCGTCGCGCTGTTTTTCATCATGCAGCGCGCGTTGCAGGCTGCCGCCGATGGTGCCGAGCAGCGCCAGCCCGGCGATGGTGTGGATCAAGGCGACCGGCAACGCGCTGAACAGCAGGCCGATGGCGCCGCCGAACAACCCGGCCAACAAATAGAAGCCGCCGGCGGCCACCGCGCCCATATAGCGCCGCTGTGGATCGGGATGCACGTCCGGCCCCATGCAAATGGCGGCGGTAATGGCGGCGATGCACACCGAGAAACCGCCGAATGGCGCCAGCAGCAGCGCGGTCAGCGCCGTCCAGGCGATCAGCGGTGAGGTGGGAACACGGTAGCCCGCCGCCTGCAGCGTAGCGATCCCGGGGGCATTCTGTGAAGCCATGGTGACCACGAAGAAGGGCACGCCGATGCCGAGCAGCGTCGGCCAGCTGAAATGCGGCGCGATAAATTCCGGCACGGCGACCGCCGGCGCCTGTTGCGCCAGATGGATATCGCCCTGTAGCGCGGCGATCGCCAGCCCAATCGCCAGCGTCAGTACGATGGCGTAGCGCGGCAGGTAACGGCGGCTGAGCAGATAGGCCAGCCCCATACCGGCGCTGAGGAGGAAATTGAGCTGCAGTGAAGCGAAGGCGTCCAGCCCGAAACGCAGCAGGATCCCCGCCAACATCGCGGCAGAAATCGCCTGCGGAATATAATCCATCAGGCGGGCGAACAGCCCGGTGACGCCGCAGAGCAGGATCAGGCCCGACGCGAAGATGAACACCCCGATCGCCTCATTGATCGGCGTGCCGGGCAGGCTGGTGACCAGCAGCGCCGCTCCTGGCGTCGACCACGCGGTGAGGATCGGGGTGCGATAGTACAGCGAAAGCCCCAGCGAGGTGACGCCCATCGCGATCCCAAGCGTGCTCAGCCAGCCGCCGATCTGCGCCGGCGTGGCGCCTGCGGCGGCGGCGGCCTGGAAAATGATGGCGGCAGAGCTGGTGTAGCCGACCAGAACGGCGACAAAGCCGGCCATGACGGCGGGCAGGGTCAGATGGCGCAAGGAGAGGGCTGGGCGCATGAGGAGCTCCAATCGGTGAGTGTGCGTTATAACGCACGGTAAGAAATCAGCATAGCACCGTGCGCTATAGCGCACAAGCGGGTATAATCGAGCGCGATATGCAGAGGAGAACAGGATGCAGGAACTTGCCGGCCATTTGGCGCACACCCTTCGCACGCTGCGCGCGCAGCGCGGCTGGAGCCTGACGCAGGCGGCGGAATACACCGGCGTCAGCAAAGCGATGCTTGGGCAGATTGAGCGCGGCGAATCCAGCCCGACGGTGGCGACGCTGTGGAAGATCGCCACCGGTTTCAACGTGGCGTTCTCCGCCTTTCTTGAGGCGTCGCCCGCGCAGCAGCAGGCGACGCTGCACCGCTACGGCGAACTGCCGGTGTACGATCAGGACAACGCCGATATGCGCGTGGTGCCGCTGTTTCCCTACGATCGCCAGCTGGGTTTCGACATGTTCGTCATCGATCTCGCGCCGGGCGCGCTCAGCGAATCGTCGCCGCATGAGCCGGGCGTGATTGAGCATGTGATCGTGATCAGCGGCCGGTTGGAATTGGCGATAGACGGCGAGTGGCACAGCCTGGCAGCCGGCGAGGCGATGCGCTTTCAGGCCGATCGGCCGCATGCCTACCGCAACGCCGGTTCACACACGGTGCGCATTCACGATCTGATCCACTATCCTCAATCCTGACTCAACGCGGCGGCCGCGGGCTTTGACTCCGCGCCGCCAAACGCCTACCTTGTTGAAAATGACTCTTATTTCACAGGCTGTCGCCCATGACGGGGCGGCGTTGCAGCCGACTCAAAAGGAGCTTGATTTTGCCGGTCACCAATCGACGTCAGTTTATTAAACTCAGTGCGCAAACCGCAGGAGCCGTATTCGCGATGACTTCATTACCCAACAGTATCCGCCTGGCGATGGCGGCGGAGGGCGGCGCGGCCGCCGGCGATGAATTCCTGTGGCTGGAAGAGCTGCAGGGTAAAAAAGCGCTGCAATGGGTGCAGCAGGAAAATCAGCGCACCGTGGCACGTTTCGGCCAGGGCGAAGACTTTCAGCGCATTGAGCGCGAAGTCCTGGATATCCTCAATAAAGACACCCAGATCCCGTGGGTGAGCAAACGCGGCGAGTACTATTACAACTTCTGGCAGGATCAGGCCAACCCGCGTGGCCTGCTGCGACGCGCCACGCTGGACGAGTACCGCAAGGCCAAACCGGCCTGGGAGACGGTGCTGGATATCGATGCGCTGGGCAAGGCGGAGGGCAAAGATTGGGTCTATCAGGGCTCGCAGCCGCTGGCGCCGGAATACCGCTATTGCCTGATGCAGCTGTCGCCGGACGGCGGTGACGCCACCGAAATCCGCGAATTCGATCTGGTGGCCAAACGCTTCGTCAAAGACGGCTTTAACGTACCGGTGGCGAAAAGCCGGGTTTCCTGGGTCGATCGGGACACGCTGTTCATCGCCACCGATTTCGGCCCCGGCTCGATGACCCAGTCCGGCTACGCGCGCATCGCCAAACGCTGGCGGCGCGGCACGCCGCTGAGCGCCGCCGAAACGCTGTACGAAGCGCAGCCCGAGGACATGGCGGTCTTCGCCTATCACGACCGCACGCCGGGCTTTGAGCGCGATTTCGTCGGCCGCAGCCTGGACTTCTACCGCCGCGACTATTTCTTGCTGACTCAGGACGGCCGGCAGAAAAAAATCGACATCCCCGCCGACGCCGAGCTGGATACGCATCGAGAATGGCTGCTGATAAAGCCGAGCAGCGATTGGGACGTGGGCGGCAAGCGCTATCCGTCCGGCTCGCTGTTGGCGGCCAATTTCGACGACTATCTGGCGGGCAAGCGCGAGCTGCAGCCGCTGTTTACCCCGACGGCGGAGCAGGCGCTGAGCGGCTACAGCGGCACTCGCGATCACCTGATCCTCAGCATCATGGATAACGTGGTCAACCGACTGGAAGTGCTGACGCCGCAGGGCGGCAGCTGGCAACGTCGCCCGCTGGGCAACCCCGGCGCCATCAGCACCCTTTCCGCCGGCGGCATCGACGACGAGAGCAACGCCTATTTCCTGACGGTCAGCGGGTTCCTGCAGCCGACCTCGCTGTATATGGGCAACCTCGACGGCGGGGAAGCGACGCTGCTGAAACAGGCGCCGCAGGACTTTGACGCCGCCGGCTATCAGGTCAGCCAGCATTACGCGCGCTCCAAGGACGGCACCCGCGTGCCGTATTTCCAGATCGCCGCCAAAGATCTCAAGCTGGACGGCAGCACGCCGACGCTGCTGTACGGCTACGGCGGGTTTGAAGTGCCGCTGCTGCCGGGCTATCTGGGCGGCAAGGCGCCGGCCTGGCTGGAGCGCGGCGGGGTATACGTGGTGGCCAACATTCGGGGCGGCGGTGAATATGGTCCGGCCTGGCATCAGGCGGCGCTCAAGCAGAATCGTCATCGCGCCTATGAGGATTTCGCCGCCGTGGCCGAAGACCTGTTCGCTCGCAAGGTGACTTCCGCGCCGCATCTCGGCGCGCGCGGCGGCAGCAACGGCGGCCTGCTGGTAGGCAATATGCTGACGCTGTATCCGCAGCTGTTCGGCTGCATCGTCTGCGAAGTGCCGCTGTTGGACATGCAGCGCTATACCCAACTCTCCGCCGGCGCGTCGTGGATCGCGGAATATGGCGATCCGAGCAAGCCGGAGCAGTGGGCCTATATCAAAACCTTCTCGCCGTACCACAATATTCAGGCGAAAACGGCCTATCCGCCGGTGCTGTTCTATACCGCCACCAGCGACGATCGGGTCAACCCGGCCCACGCGCGCAAAATGGCGGCGCGCATGCAGGCGATGGGGTATCAGCAGGCTTACTTCTACGAAAATACCGAGGGTGGGCACAGTGCCGCCGCCGACAAGCAACAGGCGGCGTTCCACAGCGCGCTGGTGAGCGAATTCATGTGGGCTAACCTGAGCGGCAAGCGCAAGCCAGCGTAAACACGTTTCTTGCGGGCATAAAAAAACGCCGGGGGTTAACCCCGGCGTTTCTATTTACGCTCAATCCGCAGGCGATCAGTGAGCCGCCGTGGCTTCCTGCGCTTTCTGATTCAGGTCTTCGCTGGTGTCCAGCGTCATGCGGTACAGTTTCGGCGCGGTCAGCATCATCAGGATGGCGATGACGGCGGTGGCGATGCCGATTTGCATAAACACATGGCTGTAGATGGCCAGCGAAGCGTGCGCGTCGTTGATGTCGCTGGGGACGGCGGTCAGACCGGCGACTTTACCGGCGATCAGTGCCGCGGCGGCGGTGGTCAGGAACCAGGAACCCATGATGAAGCCCATCAGACGCTGCGGCACCAGTTGCGCCACCATCGCCAGACCCAGACCGGAAATCATCAGCTCGCCGATGCTCTGCAGCGCGTAGCTCAGGATCAGCCAGTTGACCGACACGATGCCCTGTTCGTTGGCGAAGCTGGCGCCCCATGGCAGCACCAGGAAGGCGCAGGAACACAGGATCATGCCGAAAGCGAACTTGTGCGGCATCGGCAGGCGATCGCCCATCTTGTTATACAACGCGGCCAGAATCGGGCTGGCGAGCATGATCCAGAACGGGTTCAGCGCCTGGTACTGCTCCGGCTCGAAGGCGACGCCGAAGATGCTGTGCTCCACGTTGTGGATGGCGAAGAAGTTCAGCGACGTCGGCATCTGGCTGTACAGCACGAAGAACACCACCGCTTCCAGCATCAGCAGGAAGGCGACGATCATTTTACGGCGTGCGGCGCCATGCAGGGCGAAGGCTTCCTTGGCGAACACGATCACGATCCCGGCGGAGATGAAGGCCAGCGCCCAGCGCGCGATCACCTGGTTGTGCAGCAGCCAGCTGGACACGGCGACCAGCGCCACGATGCCGACCAGCACCATCAGCAGTTTCGGCAGATGTAGCGGCTTGAAGTCAGGCCTGGAGCCGTTTTTCTTCACCCACTTGTGGCACATCATAAAGTTGACCAGGGTGATCAGCATGCCGACCACGCTCAGGGAGAACGCCACGCTCCAGCCGTACTTCGCCGCCAGCCACGGGGTAGCCAGCATGGAGAAGAAGGAACCGATGTTCACCGACATGTAGTACATGGTGAAGGCGCCGTCGATACGTGGGTCGTCTTTCTCATAGCAGGTGGAGAGCAGGGAGGACGGGTTAGCCTTGAACAGGCCGCTGCCCACGGCGATGGTCGCCATGCCCAGGTAGACCCAGAAGATGTCGTGGCCGGAGTAGGCCACCATGGCGTAACCGGCGGCCAGCACCAGCGCGCCGAGCACGATCACGCGTTTGGCGCCCAGCACCTTGTCGCCCAGCCAGCCACCAATGGCGACGAAGCCGTATACCAGGGCGCTGAAAGAAGAGAACAGGGTGATGGAGTCGGCTTCGCTCAGACCGAGCATCTTGACCAGATAAACCGCCATGATGCCTTGCAGGCCGTAATAGCCGAAGCGCTCCCACAGTTCGATCGAGAAGATCAGATAGAATGCTTTCGGTTGTTTGAACGCGTTAAGGCTCACGCTCTCCTGGTGTTGGTTGTTTGCTGTTGACACGGGTACCTCTGTTTTTTCGCAGCCCGTCTTTAGGGGACGGGAAAGTACAAAAGTTGATGCGGAACGGCATCCTTTTGCGTTGTTATAGGATGGGGACGGCGGTTAATGTTCACTATCTTTGTCAACGTGGCAAGCAGTTTGTCATATTCTGTTACATTTAACGCCGGCAGGATTATGCCGCGATGTTGCAAATGTTATGCAGTATTAACTTTCGGCTTTTAGTGGTTTATCGATTTTTTGTTTTGATTAAAAGCTATACGAATTTTAAACAGGGATATATTCTGCTGAATTGCTATTTTTTAGCGCATCAGTGTACGTGAGGTTATTAATCCGTTGGAATGTTGTGTATATGGCGCGATTTGTAAAATTATAGAAATTTAGGAAAACGGGGCTGGCATTTGTGAACGCCTTGTGATCCTGAAAGCGTGACGTTCACCGCAATTTTCGACTAATTTTTTGCTTGAAAATAACGCAGCGATGGGTTTCTTACTGAAAACCGTGATAACGCCGGGGTTACTGCTGCGCGATATCACATTTTTGATAAAAAAGCGGCGTTGGCGAGGGAAGAGGACGCGGCGGGTGCGGTTTGCCGCACCCAACTGACTCAGGATTCCGGATAAACCTTTTCTTTATATTCGCACAGGTCTTCGATGATGCAGGAGCCGCAGCGCGGTTTGCGCGCGATGCAGGTGTAGCGTCCGTGCAGGATCAACCAGTGATGGCAATCGACCTTGAATTCGGCGGGCACCACCTTCAACAGTTTCTCCTCCACCTGATCGACGTTCTTGCCCGGCGCAAAGTGGGTGCGGTTGCACACCCGGAAGATATGGGTGTCCACGGCGATGGTCGCCCAGCCGAAGGCGGTGTTGAGCACCACGTTGGCGGTTTTGCGGCCAACGCCCGGCAGCGCCTCCAGCGCGGCGCGATCTTCCGGCACTTCGCCGCCGTGCAGGTCCAGCAGCATGCGGCAGGTCTTGATCACGTTTTCGGCCTTGCTGTTGAACAGACCGATGGTCTTGATGTACTCCTTGACGCCATCAACCCCCAGCGCCAGCATGGCGGCGGGGGTGTTGGCGACCGGATAGAGTTTGGCGGTCGCCTTGTTAACGCTCACGTCGGTGGCCTGCGCAGACAGCAATACCGCGATCAGCAGCTCAAACGGCGTGGTGTACACCAGCTCGGTGGTCGGATGCGGATTGTTGTCGCGCAGCCGGGTCAGAATTTCCAGTCGCTTCTGCTTGTTCATCAGGCCTTCTCAGCACGTCCTTGTTCCAGCAGCGGTTCAGCCGCCACGGCGCGGGCTTTGCGCGCCTTCATTCTTTCGTCGATCAGATACTTGACCGCCAACAGCAGGCCCAGGCCGATAAAGGCGCCTGGCGGCAGCATGGCCAGCAGGAACGGGCTGTCGAAGTGCACCACTTCGATGCGCAGCGATTTGGCCCAGCCGCCCAGCAGTTGATCGGCGCCGTCGAACAGCGTGCCGTTGCCCAGCAGCTCGCGCATTGAACCCAGCGTCACCATGACGCCGGTGGCGCCGAGGCCGATGGCCATGCCGTCCAGCGCCGAGAGGCCGACCGGTTTCTTGGCGGCCACCGCTTCGGCGCGGCCCACGACGATGCAGTTGGTCACGATCAACGGAATAAAAATGCCGAGCGACTGATACAGACCGAAGGCATAGGCGTTGATCAGCATCTGCACGATGCTCACCACCGCGGCGATGATCATGACGTAGATTGGAATACGCACTTCGCTTGGCACCCAGCGACGCACCGCGGAGATGGAGGCGTTGGTGAGCGTCAGCACCAGCGTGGTGGCCAGCCCCAGGCCCAGCGCGTTGGTGACGGTGGAGGTCACCGCCAGCAGCGGGCACATGCCCAGCAGCTGCACCAGGGCGGAGTTGTTCTTCCACAACCCCTGGACGATCAATTCTTTGGCTTCACTCATTCGCTGGCTCCACACGCAGGTAAGCTTTCAAGTTTAGGCGGCAGCGTTTCCATATACAACGCAGTGCGGCGCACCGCATTGACCACCGCACGCGGGGTGATGGTGGCGCCGGTGAATTGGTCGAACATGCCGCCATCTTTCTTCACCGCCCAGCGTTTGTCGTCCGGGCCTTCGATTTTCTTGCCGCTGAAGAAGGAAATCCAGTCGGAAATGCGCAGTTCGATCTTGTCGCCCAGCCCCGGGGTTTCATGGTGTTCAATCACCCGGGTGCCGAGTACCGTGCCGTTGAAATCGGCACCGACCAGCAGCTTGATGGCGCCGGAGTAACCGTCCGGCGCGGTGGTTTCCAGCGCGGCGGCGGTCGGTTGCCCGTTTTTGCGCGCCAGGTATAAACGGTGTGGCGCGCCGTCGCCCAGCGCCGGATCGCTGACCAGGAAGCATTCGTTCTGCATGACGTTGTCGTAATTTTCCGGCGGCACCACCTGATCGAGCAGGGCTTTTTGCTGCAGCGCCGCCTGATGCGCGATGGTGGTTTTCGTCAGGGCGTAGACCACGGCGGTGAGGCCGGTGGTGACCGCCGCAAACACCGCCAGCGTGGTGCCGTGCTTTCTCATGGAATTCAGCATGGCGGCTCCTTAGCGATGGCCGTACACGCGCGGCTGCGTGTAGTGGTCGATTAACGGGACGGTGATGTTGGCGAGCAGCACGGCAAAGGCCACGCCGTCAGGGTAGCCGCCATAAACGCGGATCAGCCAGACCAGCACGCCGATCAGCGCGCCGTAGATTAAACGGCCCTTCGGCGTGGTGGAGGCGCTGACCGGGTCGGTGGCGATAAAGAACGCGCCCAGCATGCTGGCGCCGGAGAACAGGTGGATCAGCGGCGAAGCCTGATGCGCCGGATCGAGCCACCAGGCCAGACCGGAGCAGAAGGCGATAGCGGCCAACATGCTGAAGGGGATCTGCCAGTGGATCAGGCGGCGCGCCAGCATAAACAGGCCGCCGGCCAGAAAGCCGAGGTTGACCCACTGCCAGCCGATGCCCGCCAGCGCGCCGCCGAACAGCGGCTGCTGCAACACCTGTTCAACGCTGTGGCCGCTGCGCAAACCGGTTTTGAAGCCGTCGAGCGGTGTAGCCTGGCTGATGCCGTCAACGCCCATCTGCAATTCGTGCAGCGTCGCGCCCTGAGCGGTATGGCCGCTGAAAATGGCCAGCAGCGTGTCGTGGAACGACAGCGCGGTGGCGCGCAGCTCATCCGGCGGCAACCAGCTGGTCATCTGCACCGGGAAGGAGATCAGCAGCACCACGTAACCGACCATCGCCGGATTGAACGGGTTCTGCCCAAGGCCGCCGTACAGCTGTTTGGCGATGACGATGGCGAAGAAGGTGCCGATGACGATCATCCACCACGGGGCCAGCGGCGGCAGGCTGATGCCGAGCAGCAGCGCGGTCAGCAGGGCGGAGTTGTCCGCCAGCCGGCTGCGCACCGGCAGCTTGCGCAGCCTGAGGATCGCGCCTTCTGCGGCCAGCGCGACGATCGCCGCCAGCGCCACCTGAATCAGCACGCCGTAACCGAAGAACCAAATCTGTGCTGCGATGCCGGGAATGCAGGCCAACATCACCCACAGCATAATGCGGCTGGTGCTTTGCTGGTTGTGGGTGAACGGCGAGCTGGCGATGTGTAAGCCTTTGGCGGCTGTGGGTGATACCGGCCTGAACTTCATAGAGTAACGATACCTTCTGCGCCGCGCCTGCGGCAGTTTCGATGCGCCGAATTGCGGGCGCGGCAAAAATAATAGCCGAGCATTCTACCTGATTCGATGCGAGGGTAATACGCCTTAATGATAGGGGTATTCGGCTTTTCGCACCCGTTGAGATCGGCGTGGCGCGATTTGATTTTTTTTTGGCCGGAAAATGGGCTAACGTGAGGAATTGTCTGTGGAACTTGTGCCGCCATCGCCCCTGAGAAATGGGGTAACCGTATGAATGAAATATCATTTTTGTCCAGATTTCCGCACAAAATAACAACTTTCACATAATACGTGTAGGTTACTATCGCGAACATTATTGAGTCAGTGAATCCATAATAATGACAAATGAAGACATTTTTTTTATTGAAGAGCTAATTGAGTGGGTGGAGATACATCTGGAGAAACGGCCAAACCTGGATGAAGTTGCGCGTATTTCGGGCTATTCCAAGTGGCATCTGCAGCGTAAATTCAAGCGTATTACCGGCATTCAACTCGCCACCTATATCCGTTCGCGCATCCTGACGCGCGCCGCGGTGGCGCTGCGCATCACCCGTCGCTCCATCATCGACATCTCCGATGAGCTGGGCTTCGACTCGCAGCAGACCTTTACTCGCATGTTCAAGCAGCGCTTCGGCACCACGCCCAATCGCTACCGCTCGATGGAGCACTGGGACGTGAAAAACCTGATGCCGCGCTTTAACTTCGAAGCCAGCTACGGCGCGGGATATTATCCGGAAGTGAAGCGGCTGACGCTGCCCGAGATGCAGCTGGTCGGCTTCTCGCGCCGGCTGGATTTCGCCTCCGAACAAGAGCTGGAGTACGCGTCCTGCATGGCGATGAAGGACGAGATTTTCAATGACTTCTTCAAGGGGTTGCACGTCGACTGCCGGCGAATTTACAGCATTTATTGCCCGCAGGCCGGGAAAGGCGACGAGCTGTCGTCCACGCTGGTGATGGCGGTCGATCCTGAACATAAAAAGGACATTCTTTCCAATCATCAGATAGACACCATCCATCTGCCGAGCCGCGAGTTTATCTCCATCAACCATAAGGGCACGGCGAAGGAGTGTCTGCAGTTTTTCGGTTATCTGGTGTCGCATGTGATGCCGGGGCTGAAGGATAAGGTGCGCGGCAGTATGGAAATGGAGATCATTCAAACCAAAGAGTGGAACCCGGAGTCCAAACTGCGTCAGATTGAAGTGGACTACACCTATCTGATCTCTATCGATTAAACGGCGCCCGGCGTAGGCCAGGCGCCGCCGTCATCATTTGTCTTCCGTTTCCGCCGCCAGCGATTCTCTGGCGGCTTTTTTGGCTTTGGCGCGGGCGATAGCCGCCGCGACCGCCGCCTTGCGCGGATCTTCTTCGGCGTCAGCCGGAGCCGGTTCTGTCTCAGCCGGAGCGTCCGCCTGCTGCGCCGCTTTTTTGGCTTTGGCGCGGGCGATAGCCGCCGCGACCGCCGCCTTGCGCGGATCTTCTTCGGCGGTAGCCGGAGCCGGTTCTGTCTCGGCCGGAGCGTCCGCCTGCTGCGCCGCTTTCTTGGCCTTCACGCGAGCCAGGGCGGCGGCGACTGCCGCTTTACGCGGATCTTCTTCGGCGGCAGCCGGAGCCGGTTCTGTCTCGGCAGGAGCGTCCGCCTGCTGCGCCGTTTTCTTGGCCTTCACGCGAGCCAGGGCGGCGGCGACTGCCGCTTTACGCGGATCGTCCTCTGTCGCGGCATGGGCGGTGATGTCTGCGGCCGGTGCCTCTTTGCGCGCCTTCACGCGGGCCAGCGCCGCGGCCACGGCGGCCTTACGCGCGTCGTCGCCTGAGGTTGCCGGCGAGGCTTGTTCCGCTTCGGCCGCCAACTGGGCGCGCCGTTCACGCGCCTGCGCTTTACGCGCTTCGCGGGCGGCGATCATCTCGCTGTTGTCCGGCTGCAGGCCGTCGACCGGCGTAACCGCCGCTTCGGCATTCTTGCTGCGTACGCGCGCCAGTGCGGCCTGTACCGCCCCCTGATCGTCGTCGGTCAGTTTGACGGCGGCCTTTTTGTGCCGCTCTTCGCGCGCCAGTTTCTCGCGCTCCAGACGCGCCAGCTTGGCCTCGTAACGCGCCTTGGCCTCGGCGGTGCGCGCCGCTTCCAAATCGATAGCCTTGATTTCGGCCTTTTCCTGCCGGTAGTACTGCACCAGCGGAATATTGCTGGGGCAGACGAACGCGCAGGCGCCGCATTCGATGCAATCGAACAGGTTGTGGTTGCGCGCCTTGTCGTGCTCCTGCCCGCGGCTGAACCAGTACAGCTGTTGCGGCAACAGCCCGGCAGGGCAAGCGTCCACGCACAGGCCGCAGCGGATGCAGGATTGCTCGGGTTCCTGCGGCGTCATTTCATCCACCGTCGGCGCCAGAATGCAGTTGCTGATCTTGACGATCGGCACGTTCAGCGCGGGCAGGGTAAAGCCCATCAGCGGGCCGCCCATCACCACCATCTGCTGCGCCTGCGGACGGAAACCGACGAAATCAAGCAGGTGCTGCACCGGCGTGCCGATGCGTGCCCACAGGTTGCCAGGGCGCTCGACCGCCTCGCCGGTCAGGGTCACCACGCGCTCAATCAACGGTTCGCCGTCGACGATCGCCCGCTTGATGGCGAAGGCGGTGCCGACGTTTTGCATCAGCACGCCGATAGCGGAGGAGTGCTTGCCGTGCGGCACTTCCTTGCCGGTCAAAATCTTGGTCAGTTGCTTGGCGCCGCCGGACGGGTATTTGGTGGGGATGACGCGCAGGGCAATGCCGGTCTGGCCGCGCAACGCCTGTTTCAGCGCCGCGATCGCCTCTGGCTTGTTGTCTTCAATGCCGATCAGCGTGACCTTGGGCTGCAGAATGTGTTGCAGGATCTGCGTGCCTTCAACGATCTGATCGGCATGTTCCTGCATCAGGCGATCGTCGGCGGTGATGTAAGGCTCGCACTCGGCGGCGTTGAGGATCAGCGTTTCCACGCCGCTCATGCCGCCTTGCAGTTTACTGGCGGTCGGGAAACCGGCGCCGCCCAGACCGGCGATGCCGGCCTGATGAATACGTTGAATCAGCTCCGCGGCGGGCGATTGGCGGTAATCCGCCACCGGCTCGCGCTCGCACCAGCGGTCTTCGCCGTCTGCCTCGATAATCACGCACAGCTCCGACAGCCCGGAAGGGTGAGCGGTGATGTGCGGCGTGATGGCGCTAACGGTGCCCGAGGTCGGGGCGTGCACCGGCACGGTGCGCCCGCGGCCGACGGTCAGCGGCTGGCCTTTCAACACCCGATCGCCGGCGTTGACGCACAGTTCGCCTTCCGGTCCCAGATGCTGCTGCAGCGGAATGATAAAGGTCTTGGGCAGAGGGGCGACACGCAGCGGCGCGCCGCTCGACTGAGTCTTCATTTCCGGTGGATGGATCCCGCCGTCGAAATCCCAGATCCGGTCTTTTTTAAAGGCGGCGAACAGATTAAGCATGTTGCTCCACGTGGATCACTTGCACCGGGATCGTCTTCATGTCCCACTTCCAGTTGGCGGTGGTGGTGGCGACCGGTCTCATTTCAATACAGTCGGTAGGGCAAGGGGCGACGCACAGATCGCAGCCGGTACAGAGGTCGGTAATGACGGTATGCATGGCGCGGGTGGCGCCGACGATGGCGTCAACCGGGCAAGCCTGAATGCACTTGGTGCAGCCGATGCAGTTGGCCTCGTCGATATAGGCCACTTTACGCTCCGGCTCGGCGGCGGCTTCGCTGCCCAGCGGCTGCGGCTCCACGTTGAGCAGCTCCGCCAGTTTCAGCATCACCTGTTCGCCGCCCGGCGCGCATTTATTGATCATCTCGCCGTTGGCCACCGCCTCGGCATAGGGGCGACAGCCGGGGTAGCCGCACTGGCCGCACTGGCTCTGTGGCAGGATCGCGTCGACCTGCTCGGCGACCGGATCCTCTTCCACCTCAAAACGGCGCGCGGCGTAGCCCAGCACCAGTCCGAACAGCAGCCCGAGCGCGCTCAAAGCCGCGATAGCTATCCACAACGCAGTCATTAGAATTTCACCAGCCCGGTAAAGCCCATAAAGGCCAGCGACATCAGCCCGGCGGTGATCAGTGCGATCGAGGAGCCGCGGAACGGCGCCGGCACGTCGGCCACCGCCAGACGTTCGCGAATGGCGGCGAACAGCACCATCACCAGCGAGAAACCGGCGGCGGCGCTGAAACCGTAAACGGCGGACTGCAGGAAGTTATAACCGAGGTTGACGTTAAGCAACGCCACGCCCAGCACCGCGCAGTTGGTGGTGATCAGCGGCAGGAAGATGCCCAGCAGGCGGTAGAGCGCCGGGCTGGTCTTGCGCACCACCATCTCGGTGAACTGCACCACCACGGCGATCACCAAAATGAAGGAGAGCGTGCGCAGGTACACCAGGTCCAGCGGAACCAGAATAAAGGTGTTGATCACCCAGGCGCTGACGGAGGCCAGCGTCATGACGAAGGTGGTGGCCATTCCCATGCCGATGGCGCTTTCCAGCTTCTTGGAAACGCCGAGGAACGGGCACAGGCCAAGAAACTTCACCAGAACGAAGTTGTTCACCAGTACGGTGCCGACAAACAGGAGCAGGTATTCGGTCATTGCGATGCCTAAAAAAATAAAAGCCGCCTATTATCGGGAATCGGCGGCCGGACGACAACATATGAATCGCAGGGGTATTGCCTTTTTTGGTGAAAATTTACACAAATCACCCAATAAAACGTGCTGCAATCGCCTTTAACGTTCGGTAAAGGTCCCTTTGACCCGCTGCGAACGCTTGATGTAAGGCACCAGCAGCGCCGCCATCAGCAGCGGCCAGCCGAGGCTGCGCACCGCCACTTCATCCGGCACCGGCGCGAAGGCGAAGGCTTTCACCGCCAGGATCACCGTGATCAGCAGCCATAACAGGAACAGTTTAGGGAAGCGCTGCGACCGCTGGCAAAACAGAAACACCAGCCACAGGGTGAAGCCCCACATCAAGAGCGTGGTCAACACCGAAAAGTACCATTGCAGGGTAAACGCCTGGGCGTTGGTCAACAGATAGTCGCGCGACTCGGGCATGAAGATCGCCATGGCGTACAGGAGCAGCATCAGGCTGGCGCTGAGCAGGGTGACGATCAGATAGGCCAGCGGGGCCAGCAACCAACCGCCGATACGAGAGTATTCAGCTTGAGACATAAAACGGCTTCCTGATTGAATCGGGGATCACAGGCGGCATAGCTTAGCGGGTAATACCGGCTTCGTCATCCCTATCAACCGGATAGCTCGGCGTCGCGGGGCCGGGCCGCACGTTTGGCTACTCCGACCCCGCTTCGAATTAACATCTCATTTACTTCTTGTTCCAGCCGTCCGCATGGTGTCAAATCGAAAGGGTGTGTCGTGAGCCTGCAAGAGGTAATCCCATGGCTGAGAAAATTCGTGTCGGGCTGGTCGGTTACGGCTACGCCGGCAAAACCTTTCATGCGCCGCTGATCGCCGGTACGCCCGGGCTGGAGCTGGCCGCCGTTTCCAGCAGCGATGCCGGCAAAGTGCGCGCGGACTGGCCGTCGATGACGGTGGTGGGCGATGCGCAGGCGCTGTTCGCCGATCCGGCCCTCGATCTGATCGTGATTCCTACCCCCAACGATACCCATTTCCCGCTGGCGCAACAGGCGCTGGCCGCCGGCAAGCACGTGGTGGTGGACAAACCGTTTACCGTGACATTGTCACAAGCTCAAGCGCTGCAGCAACAGGCGCAGCAGAGCGGTTTGCTGTTGTCGGTGTTCCACAACCGTCGCTGGGACAGCGATTTCCTGACCCTCAAAGCGCTGCTGAACGACGGTTCGCTGGGCGAGGTGGTGTACTTCGAGTCGCACTTTGATCGTTACCGGCCACAGGTGCGTCAGCGCTGGCGCGAACAGGGCGGCGTCGGCAGCGGCATCTGGTTCGACTTGGGGCCGCATCTGCTCGATCAGGCGCTGCAACTCTTCGGCAAACCCGAGCGGCTGTTTGTCGATCTGGGTGAGCTGCGGCCGGGGGCGCAGGCGGTGGACTATTTCCACGCGCTGCTGAGCTATGGCGATCGCCGTGTGGTGCTGCACGCCAGCATGCTGGCGGCGGCGGAGAGCCCGCGCTATGTGGTGCACGGCACCCGCGGCAGCTATGTCAAATACGGCCTGGATCCGCAGGAAGACCGGCTGAAGGCCGGCGAACGCTTGCCGCAGGCCGACTGGGGCTATGACATGCGCGAGGGCGTTGTGACGCTGTCACGCGGCGACCTGCTGGCGGAACAGCCGCTGCTCAATATTCCCGGCAACTACCCGGCTTATTACGCGGCGGTGCGCGACGCGATTGCCGGCATAGGCGAAAATCCGGTGCCGGCCGCCGACGCCATCGCGGTGATGGCATTGATCGAACTGGGGCTGGAATCGGCCCGGCTGCAGCAGGCGCTGCCGGTGGTCTGATCCCGCCCACTTTTCTGTGGCCCGGCGCAACGTCGGGCCTTTTTACGACTCTACGTGCAAGGAAATCCGTTTCATGTCCTGGTTGCAGCGTTTGCGCATTGACAAATTTTTGCTGGTTCTGATTTTGGTGGTGATCGTCGCCTCGCTGTTCCCCTGCGAAGGCATCTGGAAAACCTTCTTTGAACACCTGACCACCGCCGCCATCGCGCTGCTGTTCTTTATGCACGGCGCCAAGCTGTCGCGCGAGGCGATCATCGCCGGCATGAGTCACTGGAAGCTGCATCTGCTGGTGTTCCTCAGCACCTTTGCGCTGTTCCCGCTGCTCGGGCTGGCGATGAACCTGTTGGTGCCGGGCATCATGACGCCGACGGTCTATCTCGGCTTCCTCTATCTGTGCGCGCTGCCGGCCACGGTGCAGTCGGCCATCGCCTTTACGTCGGCGGCGGGCGGCAACGTGGCGGCGGCGATCTGCAGCGCCTCGGCGTCGAGCATTCTCGGCGTGTTCCTGTCGCCGCTGCTGGTGGGGGCGTTGATGCATACTCAGGGCGGTAATACCGACGTGCTGCACGCCATCGGTTCAATCATTTTGCAATTGATGGTGCCGTTCGTGATCGGCCACCTGGCGCGGCCATTGATCGGCAAGTGGATCGATCGCCATCGCAAATTGATCAATCTGACCGACCGTTCGTCGATCCTGCTGGTGGTGTATACCGCGTTCAGCGCGGCGGTGGTGGAAGGGATTTGGCATCGCATCGACGGCTGGTCGCTGCTGACCATCCTGGTGATGTCGCTGGTGCTGCTGACGGTGGTGCTGGTGATCAACACCTACGCGGCGCGCTGGCTGGGCTTTAACACCGCCGATGAAATCACCATCGTCTTCTGCGGCTCGAAAAAGAGCCTGGCGAACGGCATCCCGATGGCCAACGTGCTGTTCCCGGCCGCGGCGGTGGGCGCGATGGTGCTGCCGCTGATGATTTTCCACCAGGTGCAACTGATGGTGTGCGCGGTGCTGGCGCAGCGCTATGCGCGTAAAACCGCCAAACAGCGGGCCGAGGCGGAGGCGCTGGCGGCCAAATAGGCCGCAGGTCGCTAACGGCGGCCCAGCGCGTCGAGCAGAAAGTCGGCGCGCTCGTCCGGTGAGGCGCGCGGCAGTTCTTGCAGCTGATAGCCATAGCGGCGATAGACGGCCACCATCGCCCGGTAGGTCAGCTCGGCTTCGGCGAAAGATTGCTTTCTTTCGCTGTCCTGCGCGTAGATCGCTTGCCACGGCGGGGCGATGAACACCCTTTCGGCATAGCGGAAGGTGCCGATCGCCGCCGTCAAATGCGCGGGGATCGGCAGCCCGCACAGCGTGAGATACCCGGCGATATCCGGCAGCCCGCGATCGAAGAACCAGCATGTTTCCCCCGTTGCTTCGCGCCATGAGCGCAGTTCCCAATCGAGCATCCGCTCGGCGAAGGCCTGGCGATCGCCCCACGGCAGCGCATGGCCGCCGATACTCACCTGATCCTGAATAATCGCCCGGCCGGCTTCCTGCGAGTGCGGAAAGCCGCGGCGATGAAGAACGTCGATGAGCGTGCTTTTACCCGAACCCGGGCCGCCGGTCAGCACGATGCGGCGTGTTTTGTCAGACATGCGAAATTCCTCTCTTGCGGCAGAGTCATGGGGTAACACAGCGATAAAGACGAGCAGTCGGAAGAAAACGGGGGATGAGAAGAAGGCGCCGTTTGGCGCCTGGGGGGATTTAGCCCTGAACTTTGGCGCGCAGCGCCTGTTTTTCCTGCTCGCTGAGGAAGGCCAGCTTCAGGCCGTTTTCCTGCGCGGTGCGGATTTCTTCCGGCGTCAGCCCGGCCTGCGGCGCGGCGACGCGGTATTCATGCTCGATCTCGATGCCCTGAACCGCCGGATCGTCGGTGTTGATCGACGCCAGCACGCCGTGGCGCAGGAAGGTGGCCAGCGGATGCTGCGCCAGCGATGGCACGGTGCTGGTCTGGATGTTGGAGGTCAGGCAGGATTCGATGCCGATGCCGTGTTCCGCCAGGAAGTCCATCAGCGCCGGGTCTTCGACCGCTTTCACCCCGTGGCCGATACGTTCGGCGCCCAGCTCGCGGATCGCCTGCCAGATGCTTTCCGGGCCGGCGGCTTCGCCCGCGTGCACGGTGATGCGCAGGCCGGCGTCGCGGGCGCGGTTGAAGTGGCTGAGGAACAGGCTGCCGGGGAAGCCCAGCTCATCGCCCGCCAAATCCAGCGCGGTAATGCCGTCGCGGTGCGCCAGCAATCCTTCCAGTTCCTGCAGACAGGCGGCCTCGCCGAAGGTGCGGCTCATGATGCCGATCAGGCGAATGTCGATGTCACGATCGCGGCAGCCCGAACGGATCCCGTCGATCACCGCTTCCACCACGCCGGCGACCGGCAGTTGATGCTTCATCGCCATGTAGTAAGGGGAGAAACGCAGCTCGGCATAGTGCAGGCCGGCGTTGGCGGCGTCCTCGACGTTTTCGTATGCCACCCGGCGGCAGGCGTCCAGATCGCCCAGCACCGCCACGCCCCAGTCCAGTTTCTGCAGGAAGCTGACCAGATCCGGTTCGGCATGGGTGATCTGCACGTGCGGGCGCAGGCTCTCCAAATCGTTGGCCGGCAGGGCGAGATTGAACTGGCGGCCGAGGTCGAGAATGGTCTGCGCGCGGATGTTGCCGTCGAGATGGCGGTGAATATCGGTAAGCGGTAGGCGGGGATCGATCATGCTGGGCACTCGCTAATTATCGTAGGTAAAGTGCAGAACAGTATAAAAACAAATGGATGAAACTTGCCATCGCGTTGCATAAAAAAGTGACTTACATCACAAATAATGCGAGGTGTATCGCATTTTCGTCGTGAATCAGGCTTTCAACACGCTGACGCCCGCCTGCTGCAACGGCGCGATCAGCGCGTCATCGGTAGCCCGCTCAACGATGATGGTGTGCGCCAGCGTAATATCGCCGATCGCATACTGCGAGGCGGCATTAAGCTTGGCGGCGGAAGCCAGCACCACGGTTTCCGCCGCACGGGCCGCCAGCGCGCGCTTGATGTAGGCTTCTTCCAGATCGCCGGTGCTCAACCCCGCAGTGGGGTGCACGCCGGTCACGCCCATAAAATAGATATCGGCGCGAATATGCGACATCGCTTCTACGGCAGCGGCGCCGACGCTGACGATCGAATGCTTATACAGTCGGCCGCCGATCAGGATCACCTCGACGGTGGGGTGATCGACCAGGCCCACGGCGACGCTGGGGCTGTGGGTGACGATGGTGGCGTTGAGGTTGGCCGGCAGTTGCCTGACCAGCTCTGCGGAGGTGGTGCCGCCGTCGATGATCACCACCTGGCCGGGGGCGATCAGCGCCGCCGCCGCTTTGGCGATCGCGCGTTTGGCGCCGGATTCCAATTGATTGCGTTCGGCGAAGCTGGCGATGGCGGAAGAAACCGGCAGGGCGCCGCCATGCACCCGTTGCAGCAACCCCTCGGCGTCCAGTTCGCGCAGATCGCGCCGAACCGTATCTTCCGACAGCCCGAACATCTCGCTGAGCTGTTTGGCCAAGACCTGACCCTCCTGGGCCAGTTTTTCCAAAATGATCTTCTTGCGCTGGCTGGTCAACATGGCCATTTCCTCTCAAATTTCCTATGCACGAAATATCTTGATCATACACGAAACTGCACGATAGTATCCATTTCCTTCCTCTGGCGGAGTAAACCGATGATAGCCACCAAAGACAGGGTTCGCATTGTCGAAACCCGGGTGTTGTCCGATGACTGGTACCTGCTGAAAAAAACCACCTTTGATTTTCTGCGGCGCGACGGCGTCTGGCAAAGGCAGAGCCGTGAGACTTACGATCGCGGCGACGGCGCCACCATTTTACTGTTCAACCGGCAGGCGCAAACGGTGATCCTGACGCGCCAGTTCCGCTTTCCGGTGTTCGTCAACGGTCATGACGGCATGCTGATTGAGGCCGCCGCCGGGCTGTTGGACGACGCGTCGCCGGAGGCGCGCATCCGCGCCGAAGTTGAAGAGGAAACCGGCTATTTCGTGCAGAACGTGGAGAAAGTGTTTGAGGCGTACATGAGCCCTGGTTCGGTCACCGAAAAGCTGCACTTTTTCGTCGGTGAATATCAGGCGAGCGATCGCCTCAACGAGGGCGGCGGGCTGGCGGCGGAGGGGGAAGATCTGGAGGTGATCGAGCTGCCGCTGGCGCAGGCCCTGCAGGCGGTTCGTCAGGGTACGATCGTTGACGCCAAAACCATCATGCTGCTGCAGTTTGTCGCCTTGAATCGGACGTTGGAGGAACAACGATGAAAGCCCAACAAATCTTGATCGCCGGCCCTTATCGCAGCGGCACCGATGGCGATCCGCAGCGTATCGCCGCCAATCTGGCGCGCCTCGAACAGGCAGCGCTGGCGGTCTACCAACGGGGGCACGTGCCGGTGATCGGCGAATGGCTGGCGCTACCTTTGGCGGCCGCGGCCGGTTCCACTCAGGTTGGCGATGCGGTCAGCGAGGCGTTTCTTTACCCGGTGGCTCACCGACTGATTGCGCAGTGTCAGGCGGTGTATCGCATCGAAGGGGCGTCTGCGGGGGCCGATAACGACGTGCGGTTGGCTAACGAATGGGGATTGACGGTCTATCGTCATCTGGAGGAAATTCCGTCTGTTCAGGCGTAACCGAGGGGCGGGCAGAGGCTCGCCCCCTCGCGTTATTTCTCGTCCAGCACAAACTTCAACCCGGCGATCAGCTTGTCCATGCCGGCTTCCAGCTTGCTGCGCGGGCAGCCGACGTTGAGGCGCAGGAACCCGCGGCCTTCTTCGCCGTAGGTAAAGCCCGGCATGATCGCCACCTTTTCACGCTCGATCAGCACCTGCTGCAGCGCCCGATCGTCCACGGCCAGCGGCCGCAGATCGATCCAGGCCAGATAGGTGGCTTGCGGCGGGCGCCAGCCCAGCGCGGGAAACGCCTCCGCCAGCCGTTCGGCGACGTAGGTCAGGTTATCCTGCAGATAGTCGCGCAGGGCGTCCAGCCAGGGTTCACCGCGCCGATAGGCGGCTACGTGCGCCGCCACCGCCAGCACTGCCGGCGAGGAGAGGCCGTCACGGGATTTGAGCTGCTGGAAATAGGCTTCGCGGCTGGCGTCGTCGCTGATAAAGCCGTAGGCGCCGGTTAACGCCGGAATGTTAAAACTCTTGGAGCCGGAGGTCAGTAAGGCCCAGGGGCCGGTCGCCACCTGGCTCCAGGGCGTATGGCGGTGTGCGCCCCAGACCATGTCCATGTGGATTTCATCGCTGATCACGCGCACGTCGTGGCGTTCGCACAGTTCGGCCATCTGCTGCAGCTCTTCGCGGCGCCACACTTTGCCAGTGGGATTATGCGGGCTGCACAGTAGCAGGATCTTGGTCTGCGGCCGCGCCAGCAGCGCTTCGAGGTGCGCCATGTCGCAGCGCCAGTCATCTGCGGCCTTGTGCAGCGGGCAGGCCAGCAGCTGGCGCTGGTTGGCGAGGATCACCTTATAGAAGGCGTCGTAGGCCGGGGTATGGGTCACCACGTAGTCGCCCGGCACGGACCATTGGCGGATCAGCTGCGCCGCCATGTAGATAACGGAAGGGCCGTACACCGCCGTTGTGGTGTCGATAGCGGTGTTGAAACGTTGTTGATACCAGTGGCGCAGCGCGCCGAGAAAATCCTCATGCTGCCAACGGCTGTAGCCCAGCACGCCGTGCTGCAGGCGCTGTTGCAGCGCCTCGAGAATGCACGGTGCGGTGGCGAAATCCATATCGGAGATGGTGAACGGCAGCAGGTCGGCGCTGCCGAAGCGATCGGCGATGTAATCCCACTGGGTGCACCAGGTGCCGTGGCGGTCGATCGGGGTAGAGAAATCAAACATGGGTGGCTCCCTGCAGCGCCGCGGCAGGGTGCGCCGTGGCTATCAGTGAGTCTAATTCATCCTTCACCGATTGCACCTGCGGGCCGATCACTACCTGCAGATTATGATCGTTGAGATGCACTACGCCGATGGCGCGGTTGGCCTTCAGCGCCGCGTCGTCCACCTGGCTCATGTCGTTGACCGACAGGCGCAGGCGGGTGATGCAGTTGTCCAGCGTAATGATGTTGTCCGGGCCGCCGAGCGCCGCCAAAATCGCCGGCACATTGTAGCCGGATTTGCCCACTGCGCCGCTTGGCGCGCTTTGGCTGACGGCGCCGTCGCTCTCGCGGCCCGGCGTTTTGATGTTAAAGCGCTGGATGGCGAAGCGGAAAATGGCGTAATAGCCGACGAACCAGATGGCGGCCACCACCGGCACCAGATACCACTTGGTGGCGGTGCCGTGCAGAATGCCGAACACCACGAAGTCGATAATGTTGCCGTCGGTGTTGCCGATGGTCACGCCCAGCAGCGCCATGACGGTAAAGCCCAACCCGGTGAGCAGCGCATGGATCAGATAAAGGAACGGCGCGACGAACAGAAACAGAAACTCGATCGGCTCGGTGGTGCCGCCGACGACGCAGGCCACCACGCCGGAAATCAACAGCCCCTTGATTTTATGGCGGTTCTCCGGTTTGGCGCAGTGGTACATCGCCAGCGCCGCGCCCGGCAGGCCGCCGAGGAACGCCGGCATTTTACCCTGCGACAGGAAGCGGGTGGCGCTTTCGGCGAAACCGGTGGTGGTCGGGCAGGAGAGCTGCGCCTGGAAGATGGTCAGGGCGCCGCTGACGCTGTGGCCGCACACCTCCATCGTGCCGCCCGCCTCGGTAAAGCGGATCAGCGCCACCAGTATGTGATGCAGACCGAACGGCAACAGCAGGCGTTCGCCGGTGCCGAAGATCATCGGCCCGAAAATGCCGGCGCCATTGATCATGCGCCCCAGGCCGTTGATGCCGGCGGCGAACCATGGCCAGATCAGGGGGATGAGCAGGCCGCACAGGCCCAGCGTCACGGTGGTGACTATCGGCACGAAACGGGTGCCGCCGAAGAAGGCCAGCGCATCCGGCAGCCGGATGGTGTGGAAACGTTCATGCAGCAGATACACGATGATGCCGACGATCACTGCGCCGAGGATGCCGGTGTCGATCGACTGAATGCCGAGAATGTTTTGGATGTTGTTGGCCTTCAGCACCAGCGGATCGCTGGTGGGCAGCACGCCGGCGGCGGTCAGGTAGAAGTTGGTGGCCAGATTCAGCACGGCGAAGCCGACGAAGCCGGAGAAGGCGGCGACGCCCTTGTTGTCGCGCGCCATGCCCAGCGGAATGGCGATGGCGAACATCACCGGCAGGAAGCTGAAGGCGAAGGAGCCTATCTTGCTCATCCAGGTGAAGATCAGCTGGAAGATCGGATGGCCGATAAACGGCATCAGGGTGATCACGTCGCGGCTGCTCAGCGAGCTGCCGATCCCCAGCATGATGCCGCAGAAAGAGAGTAAGGCGACGGGCAACATGAATGTTTTGCCCAGGCTCTGGAAGAACTCCCAGAGGGTGATTTTGGGTTTATTGGCTGCTGACATAACCGACTTCTCCTGGCGAAAAGACGAGCAAAAAGAGGACTTCTGATTAGGTAAAAAGAAGATAAAACGTTTTACCTAGCAAAAATGCGCCGCCAATCACAAATCTGTCGCCCGGTTTTTGGCGACAATGCGGCGGGCAGTAAAACGTTTTACTGCATTGACGGATTCGGTATACCCTTGATCACTACGGCGCGGGTTGCCCAGGAACGGGTTCGCAGAGACTATGAGCATCAAAAAGATCACCATTACCGATGTGGCGCAACAGGCGGGCGTTTCGGTCACCACGGTTTCTCTGGTATTGAGCGGCAAGGGGCGGATTTCGCCGACCACCGTCGAGAAGGTCAATCAGGCGATAGAGCAGTTGGGCTACGTGCGCAATCGCCAGGCGGCGACGCTGCGCGGCGGCGAATCCGGGGTAATCGGCCTGATCCTGCGCGACATTTGCGAACCTTTCTATGCCGAAATGACCGCCGGGCTGAGTGAAGCGCTGGAGGCGCACGACAAACTGCTGTTTTTAACCCAGAGCGGGCGCGATGGTCAGGGGCTGCAGCGGGCGTTTGACGCGCTGCTGGCGCAGGGCGTCGACGGCATCGTGCTGGCGGGCGGCATCCGCGCGGCGGCCGGGCTGAAGGAAAAGGCGGCCGAGCAGGGCGTGCCGCTGGTATGCGTGGCGCGCTCCAGCGGTCTCGAGGGCGTGGACGTGGTACGGCCGGACAATATGCAGGCCGCCAAGCTGGCCACCGAATTTTTGATCAAACGCGGCCACAGCCAGATTGCTTATCTCGGCGGCCAGAGCGACTCGTTGACGCGCGCCGAAAGGTTGGGCGGATTTTGCGCCACGCTGTTGCAGTACGGCCTGCCGTTTCGCAGCGAATGGATCGTCGAGTGCGATTGCCGGCAGCGTGAGGCGGCGGAAGCGGCGGAACAGCTGCTGCGCCACTACCCGAATATCACCGCTGTCGTTTGCCACAAGGCGTCGGTGGCGCTTGGCGCCTATTTTGGCCTGACGCGCAGCGGCCGCAGCATCGGTTCGGACGGGGTCGACGCCTACTACGGCCGGCAGGTGGCGCTGATCGGTTTCGGCGACGTGCCGGAGGCCGAGCTGACCGAACCGCCGCTGACCTTTGTCTCCAGCTCGGCGCGGGAAGTGGGGCGCAGCGCCGCCGCGCGCCTGCTGCAGCGCATCAATGACGCCGATCTGCCGGCGCAGAACGTCATTTTGCCGCCGACGCTGATCCGGCGCGGCTCCGCCTAATCCCGCCGCTGTTCCTCTTCCGCTTCGCGGCAAATCCAGCCAATAAAAGCCTTCATCGCCGGCGTCAGATCCCGCGATTTCAAATGGGTCAGCCAGTAGGCGCCGAGCGCGGCCTCGGCGGCGAACGGCCGCTGCAGCGCGCCGGCGGCCAGTTCGCGGCGGAACATGCTGACCGGCGCCAGCGCCACGCCGTCGCACTGGAGCGCGCCTTCCACCATCAGCCTCGATGAGTCGAACACCGGGCCGTTGATTCGCCACGGCGTCACCTGCGCAGCCGTGAACCAGCGTTCCCATTCATCCTGGCGGTAAGTGCGCATCAGCAGTTCGTGCTGCAGATCCTGCGGCGTATGCAGCCGCGCGGCGACCGCCGGCGAGCAGAGCACCGTCAGCGGCGCGTCGAACAGCTTGATATTGCGGGTGGCGGGCCATAAACCTTCGCCGAAACGGATGGCGAAATCCATGCCGTCGGCCGACAGATTGACCAGGTTGTTGTGGGTCAGCACCCGCAGATCGATGAACGGATGCGCCGCGCGGAACGCCGCCAGCCGCGGCATCAGCCAGCCGACCGCGAAGGTGCCGACCACCGCCACCGTCAGCACTTCGTGGAAATGCCCGCCTTCGAACTGCTGCAACACCGCCTCGATGCGATCGAAAGCATCGCTCAACACCGGCAGCAGCGCCTGGCCCTCTTCGGTCAGATCCAACCCGCGCGGCAGGCGGCGGAACAGCTGAATGCCCAGCTGTTCTTCCAGCATGCGCACCTGCTGGCTGACGGCGGCCTGAGTGACGCGCAGCTCCAGACCGGCGCGGGTGAAGTTCAGGTGGCGGGCGGAGGATTCGAACGCCCGCAGGGCGTTGAGGGGAAGTCGATTGCGCATTGTTGATAGCCATAAGTTTTTCTTTATGCTGGCTGAAATTATTATCGCTTGTCAACCCGGCGGCAAAAACCGATATTTGGCGCGGCTGCCGCAATATTGGCGGAGCCCGTAAAGGAATGACATCATCCATCAGGGAGTGCGCCGTGCGCAACGCCAATAAAAACTTTTGGCCGCGGCCGATGCCCTGCAACCGAAGAGCCTCTATCATGACGAAAATGAACCGCCTGGCGGCCGCGCTGATCGCCGCACTGATCTTGCCGACCGCACACGCCGCGCAGCAGCAGGATATCGACGCCGTTATTCAGCCGCTGATGAAAAAATACGGCGTGCCGGGCATGGCGATCGCCGTATCGGTCGATGGCAAACAGCAGATTTACCCGTATGGCGT
This sequence comes from Serratia sp. TSA_130.1, assembly GCF_052691795.1. Classification (NCBI taxonomy): domain Bacteria; kingdom Pseudomonadati; phylum Pseudomonadota; class Gammaproteobacteria; order Enterobacterales; family Yersiniaceae; genus Serratia; species Serratia sp. TSA_130.1. The sequence goes on along the minus strand of NZ_JBQZFS010000004.1, from coordinate 213,471 downwards.
CGCCTCGAAACAGACCGGCAAACCGATCACCGAGCAGACGCTGTTCGAAGTGGGGTCGCTGAGCAAAACCTTCACCGCGACGCTGGCGGTCTATGCGCAGCAGCAGGGCAAGCTGTCGTTCAGCGATCCGGCCAGCCATTATCTGCCTGAGCTGCGCGGCAGCGCCTTCGACGGCGTCAGCCTGCTGAATCTGGCGACCCACACATCCGGCCTGCCGCTGTTCGTGCCGGACGACGTGACCGACAACGCCCAACTGATGGCTTACTACCGGGCCTGGCAGCCGAAGCACCCGGCGGGCAGCTACCGCGTCTATTCCAACCTCGGTATCGGCATGCTGGGCATGATCGCCGCCAAGAGCCTCGATCGGCCGTTTATCCAGGCCATGGAGCAGGGCATGCTGCCGGCGCTGGGCATGAGCCACACCTACATTCAGGTGCCGGCGGCGCAGATGGCCAACTATGCCCAGGGTTACAACAAGGACGATAAGCCGGTGCGCGTCAATCCCGGCCCGCTGGACGCCGAATCTTACGGCATCAAATCCAACGCCCGCGATCTGATTCGTTACCTGGACGCCAACCTGCAGCAGGCGAAGGTCGCGCAGCCGTGGCGCGAGGCGCTGGCCGCCACGCACGTCGGCTATTACAAAGCGGGCGTGTTCACGCAGGATCTGATGTGGGAGAACTACCCGTACCCGGTGAAACTGTCGCGGCTGATCGAGGGCAACAACGCCGGGATGATCATGAACGGCACGCCGGCCACCGCCATCACGCCGCCGCAGCCGGAGCTGCGCGCCGGTTGGTATAACAAAACCGGCTCGACCGGCGGTTTCTCCACCTACGCGGTGTTTATCCCGGCGAAAAATATCGCCGTGGTGATGCTGGCCAACAAATGGTTCCCGAACGACGATCGGGTCGAGGCGGCTTACCGCATCGTGCAAGCGCTGGATAAGCGCTGATCGTGGGGGGCGCCGTCGGGGCGCCCCTGTTACCGGTGCTGTCGCTCTCGCCGTTCGCGCATGAAATCGATAAAAGCGCGCAGCTTGAGCGGCAGATGCCTGCCGGCGGGAAAGTAGATGAAAAATCCCGATGCCTCGCTGGCATACTCCGGCAGCACCTCCACCAGATCGCCCTGCGCCAGTTCCTGCACCACCGTGCCCTGAAAACGTTGCGCGATCCCCAGGCCCGCCAACGCCGCATCCTTGATCAGCCGATCTTCGTTAAAGATCAAACTGCCGCTGACGTCCAGCGCCCGCTCATCGCCGTGCCGACTGAAATACCAGGGCTCCAATTTGCCGCTGCCGGGAAAACGGTAGCGCAGGCAATGGTGCGCGAGCAGATCGTCCGGCGTGGCCGGCGCGCCGCAACGCGTCAGATAATCGGGTGAGGCGACCAGCACCCGGCGCTGGCCGTTGTCGATCGGCACGGCGATCATGTCCTTTTGCAGCATGGCGTGCATGCGAATGCCGGCATCGAAACTGCCCAGCACCAGATCGGAAAAGCGGTCTTCGGTAAACAGCTCCAGCTGCACTTCGGGATAGCGCCGCTGAAACTCCGCCAGGTGCGGCATCACCAGCAGCGAAGCGGCCAGTTGCGGCAGCGTGATGCGCAGCAGGCCCGCCGGCTGCGCGCCCAGGGCGCGCACGTCGTCCGCCGCCACGTCTATCTGGTTCATCGCCGGCGAGACCTTCTGGTAAAACAGTCGGCCCTCGTCGCTGAGACGTACCGAGCGGCTGGTGCGGTGGAATAAGCGCACCCCCAGCTGATTCTCCAGCGCCTGAATGTTTTGCGACACCGCCGGCGGCGTGACACCCAGCTGGTTGGCCGCGCGGGTGAAGTTGCCCAGCCGCGCGACGGCTTCGAAATAGGGCAGCAGCTGCAGGAGTGAACTCATCTATCAATAACCTGTGCTTAATGATTCATTAAATTATGCCTTATTTTAATTTATGACGAACGTTTTAGACTGATTTTTACTTTCCCTCAGCGAGATAAAAATCATGTCGGCAGAACAACGGGCGTTAACAGAACGGATCGCGGCGATCGATCAACAGGCGATGGCCGAAGGGCGCATCGTGGGCAGCGTGGTGCTGGTGGCGCGGCGGGGTGAAATTTGCTACGCCGGTGCGGCCGGTTATGCCGATCGCGAAGCGCGGCAACCGATGCGGCGAGAAACGCAGTTTCGGCTGTCGTCGGTTTCCAAACCCTATACCACGCTGGCGGCGCTGCGTTTGATTGAACGAGGCAAGCTGAGCCTCGACGATGCGGTCAGCGATTGGCTGCCGTGGTTTACCCCGGCGCTGGCCGACGGCCGGCGCCCGACGATCAAGATTCGTCATTTGCTGAGTCATACCGCCGGGCTCGACTATCGGCTGAACCAACCGCCAGCAGGCGTTTACCATCAGTTGGGGATCCAGGACGGCGTGGAGCTGTCGACGCTGACGCTGGAGCAAAACCTGCGGCTGTTGGCGCAGGCGCCGTTGCTGTCGGAACCGGGCGCGCGCTTCAACTATTCGCTGGCGATCGACGTGCTCGGCGCGGTGCTGGAGCGAGTGACGGGCATGCCGCTGCCGCAGCTGTTTGTCGAATGGGTGGCGCGGCCGCTGGGGCTCGGCAATACCGCGTTCCATGCGACCCATGCCGCTAACCTGGCGACGCCTTATTACAATACGCCGCAGGGGCCGCGGCGCATGCCGGAAGGCGTGCGGATCGCCTTGCCGGAAGGCATGGCGGGGGGAGAAGTGACGTTCTCGCCGGCGCGCGCGCTTAACGTCGGAGCCTATCCCTCCGGCGGCGCGGGCATGGTCGGTGATGCCGACGACGTGCTGCGGCTGGTGGAGGCGCTGCGCAGCGGCGGGCAGGGCATTTTGCAACCGGATACGGTGGCGTTGCTGCGTCACCCGCACGTCGGCGTCGAGGCGCAAACGCAAGGGCCGGGCTGGGGCTTCGGCTTTGGCGGCGCGCTGCTGGTGGATCCAGACGCTGCGCAGACGCCGCAGCATGCCGGTACCCTGACCTGGGGCGGCGTTTACGGCCACAGCTGGTTCTTTGATCCAGAGGCGCAGCTGAGCGTGGTTGTCTTGACCAATACCGCATTTGAGGGCATGTGTGGCCGCTACCCGCAGCAGATCCGCGATGCGGTTTATGCGGCGTAAATAAAAAGGGCCCCGCAGGGGGCCCTTGTTAAGGCTTTCAGGCGATTACTGCGCCGGTGCCGGAGCGGGTTCCGCTTCCTGCGCCGGTTCGCCGTCTTCCGCCGGGGCGCCCAGCATGGCGAACTGGCTGATGAACTCCTGCAGCGACATTTTGTTGCCGTTCAGGTCAACCTGATTGTCAGCGTAGTGGAACTTGCTCGCGATCACGCCGTCTTTCTGGGTGGTCAGCTTGAACATCTGACCCATGGCCGCCAGGCCCTGCACTTGCTGCTGCGCCAGTTTCTGCGCGTCTTCCTCATTGTAACCCTGCAACAAGGCGGTCTTCGCGGTCACTTCGGTAGCCATCGCTTCCGGAATGGTCAGGCTGAGATCCAGCTTTTTAACCGCCTGAGCGATCACTTGATCCGGCGACTGTGCCGGGGAGGCGGCCTTGCTCGGATCGGTCATCGCCAGATCCAGCGTGAAGATGCTCTCACCCTTGCTGTTTTTCCAGCTCAGCGGGGCGATGCTGAGGCTTGGGTTGCCTTTCAGCAGCATCGGCAGGTTCTTTTGCAGCATCTCGGAGGTCTGCTGTTCGTAGACGTCCGGATCCAGGTTCTCGCCCTGCTGCAGCAGCGCCATGGTTTGGCGGTTGTAGCTGTCGGAGAAGTCTTTCAGCGCCTTGCCGTCGACGTTGTCGATTTTCAGCGTCAGTTTACCGGCGCCGAAGTCGTTGCCCTGCACCTTGAGCGCGTCCATGGTGTAATCGATCTGGCCGCCGATATTGCTGCTGCCTTGCTCGCCGAACTTGCTCACCAGATTGAAACCGTCCAACGCCACGGTGTCTTTACCGTCGATCGTCAGTTTGAACTGTTTCAGCGTCATCGTTTGATCGCCGAGCTTCACGCCGAACTTGCTTTCGTTGCTGTTGCCTTTCAGGTTGAAGCCCTGGAAGGTGATCTGCTCGTTTTGGCCAAATTCGTTCGGGCTGGCGAACACGATGTTGTCGCTATTGGCGTCCAGCGCGAATTTTTTCAGATCGCGGGACACGTCGGCGTTAATGGTGGCGCCGCTGAATTTCAGCGAAGATTTATCCTTTTGGTAGTCCAGCGGGATAAAGTCGATGGCGGACGCGGTATCGCCGCTGTACGAGATGCGCGAATCGGCGGTAAACAGCGATTTGCCTTTGGTGGTTTCAAACAGGCCTTTCACCGCCGGGGTGTTTTCCAGCTCGGTATGCACCGACGCCATGCTCGGCAGCAGGTTGAATTTTTTCAGCTGCGCGAACGGGAACGGACCGTGATCGATGGTTTCCAGGAACGCCACTTCTTCACCGGCTTTCAGCGCCGCGTTTTCGCTGGTATCCGTGCCGTCGGAGCGCAGCACATAACGCACTTTGCTGCTGAACAGGCCGCGCTGGTAATTTTCATAGCTCAGCTTGACGCCGGCTTTCGGCAGATAGGCTTTCAGTTGGCCGTTGGCGTTGTCGACGACTTCGCCCATGTGCTGCTCGATCTGTTTCCCGGTGTACCAGGATGCCCCGGTCCATGCTGCGCCAAGAACGACAATGACGCTGACAGCGACTAACGATTTTTTCATAGCTCTGTTTCATCCTTTTTTCTTATAACCCTCCGTTGCGAGGGAGGGGGCAAATGTGGGCCGACAAAAAACGCCCGCAGGCGTTTAATTGTGGGGGCAGCTCTCGCTTTCAGCAAGCAATTTGCTGAAATTTATCAACGGTTAGGCCAGTTGGTTATAAACCCGGGCGATGCGGCCGCTGCCGCTGACGTTGACCGGCGATTCGAAGGCGCCGATAAAGCAGGATTCACCCGGTTTGAGCGTCAGGCGCTGCCCGGATTTTTCCAGCGTCGCTTCGCCGCTGACGCAGAACACGATAGCCGCGCTCCGTTGCGCGAGCGCCTGCGGCGCGGCGGTCAAATCGTGCAGCGAGAAGGCGAAATCTTCCACCGGGATCGGGAAGAACAGTTCGTTGCCGCGCCGCTCCGGTTGGGTCAGCAGGCCGGACGCCGGCTGCGGGCGGAACTGCAGGTTGGCCAGCAGCTCGGGCACGTCGATAAATTTCGGCGTCAGGCCGGCGCGCAGCACGTTGTCCGAGTTGGCCATCACCTCCAGCGCCACGCCTTTCAGATAGGCGTGCGGCGTTTCGGCATACAGGAACATCGCCTCGCCCGGCGCGAGCTGCACCACGTTCAGCAGCAGCGGTGAGAACAGGCCGCTGTCGTCCGGATAGAAACCGGCGATGAAGCGCACGGTATCCCAGGGTTCACCCTGCTGGTTGTTGAGCGCGGCTTTCAGCACGCCGAGCGCCAGCGACTTTTGCTCGCCGCTCATCGTCAGCAGGCTGGCGAACAGGGTAGACAGATGGGCGGTGTCCGGCTGCTGCAGGAAGGTGGCGATATCGTGGTGCGCGCCGGCGATCGGTTGCAGCAGGGAGACGATATCGGTCAGTTCGCGAAAGCCGTTCATCGCCAGGAACGGCGTCAGGGCGAAGACCAGCTCGGGCTTGTGATTGGGATCTTTATAGTTGCGTTCGGCGGCGCTCAGCGGGATGCCGGCGGCGTTCTCTTTCGCGAAGCCGATCTCGGCCGCCGCTTTGCTCGGGTGGACCTGGATAGACAGCGGTTGATCGGCGCAGAGCACTTTAAACAGGAACGGCAACTCGCCAAAGCGGCTGGCGACGTCAGCGCCCAACTGCTTTGGCTGGTCTTCATCGATAAGACAGCGCAGCGAACGCAGTGCGCCATCGGCGCCGGGCACGCGGGAAGGGCTCTTGGGATGCGCGCCCATCCACAGTTCGGCCATCGGCTGATTATCCGGGTTGGCGATGCCGTAAAGACGGGTCAGCGCATCGTGGCTGCCCCAGGCGTAATTCTGTACCGCGTTGGTCATTTTTTGCATGTCGATAAACGTCCTTTGCGTCATTGCCGTACTAATGGCAATAACTTACTGATTTTATACGATTCGCTTCATCTGTGCCGACAACCATCATACGCCCGCGTCGGCAGGAACCCTCATGGGCGCGATCAAAACAACGCCGGATAAGGTTGCGTCCGGCCACGCGGCCAGAGTATAGCGTGATAACGATCGGCGTCTCAAATGGCTCACCGGCCTCAAGAGGGCCCGATAAATCCGCCAATCGATCGTTGATTGTAGGGAAAGAAATTATTGCCGACAGCGCAGGCTTTCTACGTCATTATTTATTTATCGGCATGTCAAAGTATGTCGGCGGAATTTATTTTTTACCTTCTGAGCCATTCCCTTATTATTATTTTTGCGCCAAGTCGGGCGATCACACGCCGAGCTTAAACCTGAACGACAGACCGCTTTACCGTAGCCGTTAACGAGTCGATTTAACGAAATGAGAGGTCTGTTGCATGAAAAAATGGTTGCTGTTGTTGGGGCTTTGCACCGGGGCGGCCCAGGGGGCGGTGATCGTCACCTATCCCTACGCGGCCCCGCGCGCCGTGGTGGTAACGCCGGCGCCGATCGTCGTTGCGCCCGCACCGGTCGCGCTTCCCGCCGTAACTGCACCCGTGGCACATCCGCTGGCGCTCACCGCCGGCGCGGTGGCGACCGGGGCGTATCGCCATAATGAACGGCAGGATGCCTACGATGAGATCAATCATTTGCAACAGCAGCGGATCGATGAACTCAATCACTTACAGGCGCAGCGCATCAATAATTTTAATTCGCGTCACGCGCGTTAATTTCATCTCCGCGTTTATTATCCCGGTTCTTTCTTCGCCTTTATTTCGGCGCGGGTTAACCGACGGCAAATAACCGCGTCATGAATGGGTAAAAGAGATGAATCGTGCTGTGAGATAACTCTCTTAATGCGAATAATTATTATGTCACTATACTGGGAATGCGTGCCGACGGGGGGTAGCGCGTCGGCCTAACCCTACAATTTTAGGAATTATGCTAAGGAGACAATGATGGCAGGCGTTCGTATCGAAAAAGACTCCATGGGCCCCATCGAAGTACCGGCCGACAAGCTGTGGGGCGCACAGACCCAGCGCTCATTGGCGCATTTCCGCATTTCCTCCGAAAAGATGCCGACCGCGCTGATCCATGCGCTGGCGTTGACCAAGCGCGCCGCCGCGCAGGTGAACGTGGACCTGGGGCTGCTGCCGGCCGAGCGGGGCGCCGCCATCATCAACGCTGCCGACGAAGTGCTGGCGGGCAGCCATGCCGACCAGTTCCCGCTGTCCATCTGGCAAACCGGCTCCGGCACTCAGACCAACATGAACATGAACGAAGTGTTGGCCAACCGAGCCAGCGAGCTGCTGGGCGGCGTGCGAGGTGAAGAGCGCAAGGTGCATCCGAACGACGACGTCAATAAAAGTCAGAGCTCCAACGACGTGTTTCCCACCGCGATGCACGTGGCGGCGGTGATTGCGCTGCGCGAGCACCTGATCCCCGAGCTGAAAGTGCTGCACAAGACGCTGAGCGACAAGGCCGAAGCCTACCGCGGCATCGTCAAAATCGGCCGCACCCACCTGCAGGACGCCACGCCGCTGACCCTGGGCCAGGAAATCTCCGGCTGGGCGGCGATGCTGGCGCACAATCTGAAACACATCGAAGACAGCATCCCGCACATCGCCGAGCTGGCGCTGGGCGGCACGGCGGTCGGCACCGGCCTGAACACCCATCCGGAGTACGCCGTACGCGTCGCTAAAGCGCTGGCGGAGTTGACCCATCAGCCGTTCGTCACCGCGCCGAACAAGTTCGAAGCGTTGGCGACCTGCGATGCGCTGGTGCAGGGGCACGGCGCGCTGAAAGGGTTGGCGGCTTCGCTGATGAAGATCGCCAACGACGTGCGCTGGCTGTCGTCCGGCCCGCGCTGCGGCATCGGCGAGATTTCTATCCCGGAGAACGAGCCGGGCAGCTCCATCATGCCGGGCAAGGTCAACCCGACCCAGTGCGAAGCGATGACCATGCTGTGCGCGCAGGTGCTGGGCAACGACGTGGCGGTGAATATCGGCGGCGCTTCCGGCAACTTCGAGCTGAACGTGTTCCGCCCGATGGTGATCCACAACTACCTGCAGTCGATCCGCCTGCTGGCCGACGGTATGCAGGGCTTCAACGAGCACTGCGCGGTGGGCATCGAACCGAACCGCGATCGCATCACCCAGTTGCTGAATGAATCGCTGATGCTGGTGACGGCGCTCAACACCCATATCGGTTATGACAAAGCGGCGCAAATCGCCAAGAAAGCGCACAAGGAAGGGCTGACGTTGAAAGCCGCAGCGCTGAAGCTCGGCTATCTGACCGAAGCGCAGTTCGATGAATGGGTGCGCCCAGAGGCGATGGTCGGCAGCATGCAGAAATAATTGATCTGTGAGGCAACCGGGGGCTTACTGAGGTAAGCCCCTTTTTTATGGAGAAATTAAGATGTCGCGCGCACAACGTTTACTCGATCTGATGCAGCTGCTGCGCAGCCACCGCTATCCGGTGGCGGGCCATGCGTTGGCGCAGACGCTGGGCATCAGCATGCGCACGCTTTACCGCGATATCGCCACGCTGCAGCAGCAGGGAGCGGAGATCGTCGGCGAGGCGGGGCTCGGCTATGTGCTGCGCCCCGGTTTTATGCTGCCGCCGCTGATGTTCTCGCAAGCGGAAATAGAAGCGCTGGTGCTGGGCATGCGCTGGGTCAGCCGCCGCGGCGACAGCCAGTTGGCGAGCGCCGCGGGCCAGGCGCTCGCCAAGATCGCCGCGGTGCTGCCGACGGCGCTGCGGGAGGAGTTGGAGGCCAACACGCTGCTTATCGCACCGGCTCAGTCGCCGCCGGTGGCGGATGAGATGCGGGTGTTAATCCGTGACAGCATCCGCCGCGAGCGCAAGCTGCATATCGACTATCTCGACCTGGCGGGGCAGCGCAGCGAACGCCTGCTGTGGCCCTTTGCGCTGGGCTTTTTCGACCAGTTCCAGATGCTGGTTGCCTGGTGTGAGTTGCGTCAGGCCTTTCGTCATTTTCGCCTCGATCGCATTCAGGCCGCCACGCCGCTTGAACAGCGTTATCCGCATGGCCGGCGGCGACTGTTGAAAGAGTGGCGGTTGAGCGAAGGCATTGCGGAACAATAACGACACGCTGCTGCCATAAACTGTCAGTCGCCTCCTTTAGTCTGTGCCTATCGGGAACCAACCGGTTCCCATCACCCAGAGGACAGACCGATGACCCTTCCCAGCATGACCCTGCTTTACGTCGATAACCCGCTCAACAGCGCTGCCTTTTATCAACGCCTGCTGGGGCAGGCGCCGGTAGAGCTTTCTCCCGGCTTTGCCCTGTTCGTGCTCAACAACGGCTTCAAGCTCGGGATGTGGGCCAAACAGGGGGTAAAACCCGCCGCCACGCTGACCGGCGGCGGCGGTGAACTGGGCTTTTTATGCCAGGATCCGCAAGAGGTGGAGGCGCGCTATAACCAGTGGCGCGAGCTCGGGCTGCCTATCGAGCAAACGCCAACCGAAATGGAATTCGGCTACACCTTTGTGGCGCGGGATCCGGACGGTCATCGCCTGCGGGTATATGCCCTCAGCGAGTAGTGCCGTCGGTATACAGGTGCAGGCGCGGCACCAGCAGCCGCAGCGGCCTGGCGTCGGGTTTGTAGCGATGCTTTACTGCGTCGGCGTCGTAGTTGAGCAGTTCGCCGATCTTCGGCACCGCAGCGCCGCTTTCAACCTGACACAGGGCGATCAGCGGCAGCGGGCAGGGGTGTTGCACCTGCTTTTGCTGCTGCTGATACCACACGCGGGCGATCGGCTGCACTTTGACCGGCCGCTTGATTTTCAACGTCGCATGCTGCGGCAGACGGCTGACATCGTCTATTTCGCGGCTGACCAGGGCGGCCCACTGTTCACGGCTGTGCGGCGGCACCGCGCGGCCGGCTTTCAGACTTTTCTCCAGCTGCGCCAGGATGTCGTCCCGTTTGACGTTTTTGATGATGTGCTTGTTGGCCCAGCCGAAGCGCACCGAGTCGGGATTGGTCAGGGCGGTGAGGGTGCGGTAGGCGCTGAGGGTAATCAGCCCGTGCAAATGGGTGTGCACGAATTCGAAACGCTGCTCCGGCGCCAGGCCGGAATCGACGGTGATAATCTGCTCCAGTTCGCCTTTCAGGCGGTTGATCAGCGCCAGCTGCGCCTGCAGCGCCTGATACTCCGGTTGCTCCACCGCCAGACAGATGACGCCGGGCAGGCGCACGGCGGCCTTGCTGCTGACATTCTCACGGTTATGGTGGATGAAGAGCCGCTGATAGTGTTCCAGCGCCAGATCGCGCGCCGCTTGCCCCACATGCTGCTCGACCGCGATATGCGAAATGGCCTGATGTTCCTGGCCTTTTTCTACCTCCGGCAGGCTGAACACCCGCGCCGCCAGCAGCCGCAGCGGGGTTATCTGCTGCTGCAATGCGCCGAGGGCTTGCTCCAGTTCGGCAAAGCAGGCGTTCATCCGGCCAATCACATCGTATTTGCTCATCATATGCCCCTATTTTAGTTACAACATACTATAGGAGAGTAGCAGGCTGGGGGCAACATCGGCAATGGGACAATACTCGGCTTAACTGCCCACCCGGCTTACCAGGGGGAAACAGGGCGGGCAGCAGGGGGAATTCTCTCGCTCGTCTGCTACGCATGCGGGCAAGTGTGATTGTCGAAAATAAACCTGCTCTTCTTATGGTTTTGATTCATTGATGGATTTTTTCCTGTTCGTTTGTCTTCTGTTTAATCCATTTCCCGTTTGCCGTTGTCCAAACGCTGGAACAAACAGAATGGCAGGACGCTATGAGCCCTTGGGGTTATCTTTTCTTCTGTCATTAACGGGTGCTTTAACAGGAGGTTTACTGTGGATATTAAACAGAAAGTCAAAAACATGACGCTGGAAGAGAAGATCGGGCAAAAAATCATGCTGGATTTTCGCTACTGGGATCGGAACGGTAGCAGCAATCAGGATATGACCGTTCCCGATGAAGCCATTGGCAAGCTGATCACCGATAACCATGTGGGCGGGGTGATCCTGTTTGCCAATAATCTGAAAGATAAGCAGCAGATCAATACGTTAACGGCCTGGTATGCCGCGATGAAAACCCACGCCGGCATCCGCCTGTTCATTGGCACGGATAACGAGGGCGGTAACGTTTTCCGGCTGCCGCGCGGCGACTATGCCTCATTCCCCGGCAATATGGCACTCGCCGCGGCGATTGAGGGCGGCGCGGATAAACAGCTCGCCGTTGAACAGGGCGAACTGATGGCCCAGGATATGCGCGCGTTGCATATCAATACCAACTTTGCACCGGTTGTGGACGTCAACACCAACCCGTTCAACCCGGTGATTAACGTTCGCGCCTTCAGCGATGATAAGAACGCCGTTTCCCGCCTGGCCGAGAAAATGGTGGCGGGGATGAAGCAGCAAGGGCTTATCACCGCTTACAAACACTTCCCTGGCCATGGCAGCACCTCCACCGACTCGCATACCGGTTTGCCGCGCGTCGACCGTACGCGGGAAGAGGCGTTTGCCATCGATATCGCGCCTTACAAACAGGCCATTGACCGCTGTGCGGCGCCGGACATGGTCATGACCGCGCATATTCAGTACCCCGCGCTGGATAACCGCCAGATCGACACCCGCAGCGGCGAAAAAATCACGGTGCCGGCCACCATGTCGCATGAAATTCAGACCCGCATCCTGCGCGATGAGCTGGGTTATGCCGGCGTAACGATTTCAGATGCGCTGGATATGGGGGCGATTGCCGAGCATTTCAGCCAGCAAGGGGCGGCTGAAAACGTCTTTGCCGCCGGGGTGGATATCGCCCTGATGCCTGTCAGCATCGCTTCGCCGGCCCAGGCTAACCTGCTGCCGGACCTGATTCGTTACCTTGCGGACCGGGTGAAAACAGGGCATCTCAGCGAGGCCGATATCGATGCTTCGGTCGAGCGCATTTTGCGCCTCAAATTACGCCATCACCTGATGGGGCATCGCGAGGCCCCTTGTTCCAGCAGCGTTTCGTCCTCAGCGCATAAGCTGGAAAAACGCATCGCCGATCGCTCCATTACCGTGGTCATTAACCGCCACAGCCTGCTGCCGTTGAAAGACAAGGCGCTGCGCTATTTTATCCTGACCCCGTGGGGTGAGCAGGCCAAAGGCATCGCTAACGTGATGGCGCAGGAGGGCTACCAGAACGTCGTTGCCGCGAAGGAAACGGAACTGAGCGATGCCCAAATCAGGGCGCATATTGCCGATTGCGACGTGTTCCTGCTCGGCACGCTTTCGACCCGCTTTACGCCTGCCGAGCAGGATGGGGTCGTGACCTCCGCAACCGGGGCGGCTAATGATTCCAGTCCTTATCCGGGCTGGTTGAAATACGCCGCCGAGCAGGGGAAAAAACGCGTTCACCTCTCATTGCGCGCGCCTTACGATATCGTGAACTATGCCGCAGACGTGGATGCAGCCGTCGCCACCTATTCTTACTACGGGTATGACAGCGGCGTATGGCGCGGTCCCTCGATGATATCTCTGGCGCAGGTGCTGACGGGAAAAATCACACCGCACGGAAAACTGCCGGTCAACACCTGGCATGACTACGATGAGGAAACCAATACGGGCAAGGTGGCGTTCCCTCGCGGGACCGGGCTGAGCTGGTAATGGGACAAGTACCGGCGTCGTCAGAAAGGGCGACGCCGGTCGCGGGATAGCGTTGAGAAAGCGGGCGGTTTCTTGCTCTGCACGATACGACATGGGATAACCGTCACTCACGGAAGGAGAACATTTATGCCGACAGGCGCAACAAAACTAGGCGGATGGCTGTTGATGGCCGCCATGCTGGGCGTGAGCGGATGCGCCAAACCCCCTGAGCCGGAAAAGCCTCCGCAGCCTGCACCGCCGGTCACACCGATGCGGGGCATCTGGCTGGCCACCGTCATGGGGCTGGACTGGCCGCCGGCGGCCTCCCTGAAAGCGGAAACCGCGCCAGAGCGAATTCGCCTGCAGCAGCAGGCGCTGACGGACGCACTGGACGACATGGTGAAAACCGGGATTAACACGGTGTATTTTCAGGTTAAACCGGACGGAACGGCCCTGTGGCGTTCTGACATCTTGCCCTGGTCGGAGGTATTGACCGGCACCGTGGGCCAGGATCCGGGTTACGATCCGCTGGCCTTTATGCTGAAAGAAGCGCACCGGCGCGGCATCAAAGTGCACGCTTGGCTGAATCCTTATCGGGTTTCCATGAATACCCGGCAGCAAACGATTGATGCGCTTAATCAAACGCTGCAGTCCCCGCCGGCCAGCGTCTATGCGCTGCATCCCGACTGGATACGTACGGCCAACGACCGCTTTGCGCTCGATCCTGGCTTACCCGATGTGCGCAACTGGATCACCGGCGTGGTGGCGGAAGTCGTCAAAAACTATGACGTCGACGGCATTCAATTTGACGATTATTTCTATTATGAGACGCCGCAATCGCCGCTGGATGATGAAAAGACGTATCGCGAATACGGCAAAGGGTTTGCAGACAAGGCCAGTTGGCGAAGAGACAATACGCTGCAATTGATAAAACAGGTTTCAGCCACCGTCAGGGCGCTAAAGCCCGCTGTCGCGTTTGGCGTCAGCCCGGCGGGCGTCTGGCGAAACAAAGCGGACGATCCCGCCGGCTCGGCGACTCAGGCCGGCGCGCCATCGTACGATGCGGCCTATGCCGATACGCGCCAGTGGGTCAAACTGGGGCTGCTCGACTACATCGCACCGCAGCTGTACTGGCCTTTCGATCGTGAAATAGTTCGCTACGACGTGCTGGCCAACTGGTGGGCCGAGGTGGTGAAAGACACGCCGGTTCGGCTTTATGCCGGGGTGGCGCTGTATAAAGTGGGCACGCCATCGGCGAGCGAACCGGCATGGACCGTCGACGGCGGCGTTCCTGAGCTGAAAAGGCAGTTGGATCTCAACGAGAGCTTGCCGGGGATGGGGGGAACCATCCTGTTCCGGCAACGTTATCTGACCGAGCCGCAAACGGATAAGGCCGTGGAGTACCTGCGCACCCGCTGGAAAACCGGTCAATAATCACCGGCATTGGCATAGCGAGCCGCGGTAATCCACCGCGGCTTTTTTATTCACAGGCGCGCCGCTTCCGGCAGGCGCTTCAGGTAATGCACCACCAGCAGCGCCAGCAACAGCATCAGGCTGATGAACGCCGCCACGCCATTCCAGCCGAAACTGTGCCAGAACACGCCGCCGAGGGTCCCGGCCACGCTTGAGCCGACGTAATAACAGAACAGATACAGCGACGACGCCTGGCCTTTGGCGCGGCGCGCACGGCGGCCGATCCAGCTGCTGGCCACCGAGTGGGCGGCGAAGAAACCGGCGGTGAACAGCATCATGCCGATAAAGATCGCCGGCACCTGCGGCAACGCGGTAATCAGAATCCCGATCAGCATAATCACGATCGACGCCAGCAGCACCGGGCCGCGCCCGAAGCGCGAGGTGAGCGCGCCGGCCTTGGGCGAGCTGTAGGAACCGGTGAGGTAGACCACCGACAGCAGGCCGACGATCGCCTGGCTCAGATGATAAGGATCCGCCAGCAGGCGATAACCGATGTAGTTGAACAGGGTGACGAAGCTGCCCATCAGCAGAAAGCCTTCCGCGAACAGCAGCGGCAGCCCCTTATCGTGCCAATGCAGTTTGAAGTTGATCAGCAGCGTGCGGGGGCGCAGTGAGCTGGCGCGAAAATGCCGCGAAGCTGGCAGAATGCGCCAGAACATGAAGGCGGCGGCGAGGGCGAACAGACCGATGACCCCGAGTGAGACGCGCCAGGAGAAGAAGTCGGTCAACACCCCGGTCACCAGGCGGCCGCTCATGCCGCCGATCGAATTGCCGCTGATGTACAACCCCATCGAGAAGGCGACGAAGCTGGGATGGATCTCTTCGCTGAGATAGGTCATGCCGACCGCCGCCACGCCGCTCAGCGACAGGCCGATCAACGCGCGCATCAGCAAAATGCCGTGCCAGCTGGTCATAAAGGCGCAAATCAGCGTGCAGACTGCCGCCAGCAACAGCGCCACCACCATCACCGACTTACGGCCGATGGCGTCGGACAGCGGCCCGGTGAACATCAGGCCGATCGCCAGCAGGCCGGTAGAGACCGAGAGCGACAGGCTGCTTTCGGCCGGCGAGACGCCGAAATCTTGCGACAGCACCGGCAGGATCGGCTGCACGCAGTAAAGCAACGCGAAGGTCGCCAGCCCGGCGGAAAACAGCGCCAGCGTTACGCGCATAAACTGCGGCGTGCCGCGTTCGATATAGGGGAGTTTGTTGTTGAGGGTGGAGCGTTTTACTTTTGGCGCAGCGGCCGCGTCATCGTTGGCGGCCAGCGTCGACGGCATCACGGCCGCAGAACGCACAGGGGTTGTCACAGCGTTTCCTTACCGAACTTCGGGGAGATAAACAGACACTTTGCAGATAACAAAATGATAGGGAGCGGCGATTTTTTTGTCTAATATATTAATAATTACAATTAAGACTTTTTAAATATGAATATCGAGTTGAGACACCTGCGTTACTTTATCGCCGTGGCGGAAGAGCTGCATTTTGGCCGCGCCGCGGAGCGGCTGCGTATCTCCCAGCCGCCGCTCAGCCAGCAAATCCAGGCGCTGGAGGATATGGTCGGCGCGCGGCTGCTGGCGCGCAACAATCGCAACGTCAGCTTGACGCAGGCCGGGGAGATGTTCCTCAAAGAAGCCTATCAGGTGCTCGATCAGGTCGGCCGCGCGGCGGAAAAGGCGGCGCGCCTGGATCGCGGCGAACTGGGGGAAATGACCATCGGCTTTACCTCTTCCGCACCGTTTATCGGCGTGGTGGCGCGCAGCCTGCGCGCTTTCCGTCAGCATTCTCCGCAGGTGCACATCAAGATGCGCGAAATCAACACCAAACAGCAGATCGAACCGCTGCTGAACGGTGAGCTGGATCTGGGGGTAATGCGCAACACGCGGCTGCCGGAAGCGCTGCACTATCAGCTGCTGCTGCGCGAACCGCTGGTGGCGGTGGTGCCGGAGGGGCATCCGCTGGCGGAAACGCCCGGCGGCGCGCTGCGTTTTCAACACCTGGCGCAGGAGCCGTTCGTGTTCTTCTCGCGCGAAGTGGGCACGGCGCTGTATGACGAAATTCTGCTGCTGCTCGGCAAGGCCGGCATTACCCCGTATATCACTCAGGAAGTGGGGGAAGCGATGACCATCATCGGTTTGGTCTCCGCCGGATTGGGGGTCTCGATTCTGCCGGCATCTTTCGCCCGGGTGCGGGTGGACGGCGTGCGTTATTTGCCGCTGGCGGAGCCGGACGCCACGACCGAAGTGTGGCTGGTGCATCACCGCCGACGGCCGCTGACCGCCGCGGCGCAGGCGCTGATGGCGTTGATGCTGAAATGACGTTGAGATTGGGCAAATAAAAATCAATTCGCGCTGAAATTGCGAGGAATTTGTGCAGCAAATCACATAACGAATCAAATAGTTGACGCTGTATGACAAAAGCCCCACCATAACCCCTAGTCTTTATTTAGAAGCGCGAAAAATAGTAGGAGCCGGTTTGTGATTGCGGTTGGGCAGCCTGGGCATATTGATCAAATCAAACAGACCAATGCGGGGGCGGTTTATCGGCTAATCGATCAACTGGGCCCGATTTCGCGCATCGAACTGTCAAAACGCGCACAGCTGGCGCCCGCCAGCATCACCAAGATCGTGCGTGAACTGCTGGAAGCCCATCTGGTCAAGGAAACCGAGTACCAGGAAATCGGCAGCCGGGGCCGCCCGGCGGTGGGGCTGGTGCTGGACACCGAGGCCTGGCACTACCTGTCCGCCCGCATCAGCCGCGGCAGCATCACGCTGGCGCTGCGCGATCTGAGCAGCAAATTGGTGGTGGAAGAGCTGCTGCCGCTGGCGGCCGAAGATCCCGAACCGCTGCTGAAACGCATCCTGACCGAAGTCGATCAATTCTTTATTCGCCACCAAAGCAAGCTGGAACGGTTGACGGCGATCGCCATTACGCTGCCGGGCATTATCGACGTGCAGTCGGGCGTGGTGCACCGCATGCCGTTTTACGACGTGCTGGAGATGCCGCTCGGCCCGGCGCTGGAAACCCGGACCGGTCTGCCCGTCTATTTGCAACACGACATCAGCGCCTGGACCATGGCCGAGGCGTTGTACGGCGCCTCGCGCGGCAGCCAGAACGTGATTCAGGTGGTGATCGACCACAACGTCGGCGCCGGTGTGATCACCGGCGGCCACGTGCTGCATGCCGGCAGCCACAGCGTGGTGGAGATCGGCCACACCCAGGTCGATCCTTACGGCAAACGCTGTTACTGCGGCAACCACGGCTGCCTCGAGACCGTGGCCAGCATCGAGAACATGCTGGAGATCGCCCAGCAGCGGCTGAGCGGCTCGATGAGCTCCAGCCTGCACGGCGCGCCGCTGACCGTTGAATCGCTGTGCGACGCCGCGCTGGCGGGCGATCAACTGGCGCGGGACATCATCCTCGGCGTCGGCCACAGCGTGGGGCGCATTCTGGCTATCATGGTCAACCTGTTCAATCCGGAGAAGATCCTGGTGGGTTCGCCGCTCAACCGCGCGGCGGAGATCCTGCACCCGGCCATCGCCTCTTGCATTCGCCAGCAGGCGCTGCCGGCCTACAGCGAGCAGGTCAAGGTTGAATCCACGCAGTTCTTCAATCAGGGCACCATGCCCGGCGCGGCGCTGGTGAAAGAGGCGCTGTATAACGGTTCATTGCTGGTGCAGCTGCTGCAAGGCTAACATCAGAACTTCTTATTAATCCTGCAAAAGATTGAGCTACCTCAAGCCCCTACGTGGCGGCATCCCCTAGAATTTTTCCGCAAGACTTCTTCGCCGCCGGTGCGGCGATACATTGTTAACGGGGCATTCTGGGGCATTTTATTCATGTTGAAGCGTTTATTTGTGACAGGCACGGATACCGACGTCGGTAAAACCGTGGTTTCCCGCGGGTTGATGCAGGCGCTGGCCGCCGATGGCCGCTCGGTCGCGGGCTACAAGCCGATCGCCGCGCGCTGCCAGGAAACCAGCGAGGGCATCCGCAATAAAGACGCTTTGGTGTTGCAGGCATCTTCCACCTTGCCGCTGTGCTATGAGGAGATCAATCCCATCACCTGTCTGGATGAGGTGTTTCATGCGCATGCCACCGAGGACATCAACTACGGCCTGATGAGCAGCGGCCTGCGCGATCTGTCCGCCAAAGCCGATACGGTGGTGGTGGAGGGCAGCGGCGGCTGGCGCGTGCTGATGAACGATCTGCGGCCGTACGCCGAATGGGTGGTGCAGGAGCAACTGCCGGTGGTGTTGGTGGTGGGCATCAAGCTGGGCTGCGTCAGCCATGCGCTGCTGACCGCGCAGTCGATCATCAATGACGGCCTGCCGCTGCTGGGCTGGGTGGCCAACCGCATCAATCCGGGGTTGGCACACTATGCCGAAACCATCACGGCGCTGCAGCAGCGCATTTCCGCGCCGCTGCTGGGTGAAATTCCGTATCTGCCGCGCGCGGAGCAGCGCGAACTGGCGCACTACCTCGATATTTCCACGTTGCTGTAGCCCATTCAGGCGCAGAACGTCGCCAACAATCGGGCGGCGATCAGCAGGC
The DNA here is from genome assembly GCF_052691795.1 of Serratia sp. TSA_130.1. Classification (NCBI taxonomy): domain Bacteria; kingdom Pseudomonadati; phylum Pseudomonadota; class Gammaproteobacteria; order Enterobacterales; family Yersiniaceae; genus Serratia; species Serratia sp. TSA_130.1. The sequence goes on along the minus strand of NZ_JBQZFS010000004.1, from coordinate 194,683 downwards.
CCAGCCCATACACCGTGTGGGTGAGCAGGCTGAGGAGCCGCGCTCTGCGCGGATTGGCGGTTTTCGCCGCCGCCACGCCAAAGCCCAGCGCGGGCTGCATCACCAGAAACGGCGCCGCCAGGCTCAGCCAGCCGCTCAACAGCGCGATGCGCGGTTCCGGCGCCGCATACCACTCGATGCCCGCCAAACCGAGCGGGATAAAGGCGAACGCCAAGCCGATGGCGTAGTGCAGTATCCAGCCGATTTTTCTCTCACCCTGGCGCGGCGGCGCCGTGACGATGGTGGCGTGAAACCAGCGGCCGTCGAACATGCCGAGAAACCAGCGGCCCACCAGCGCGTAATCGAGGGAAGGGATGCCGAAGCGCCGCTTCAGCAGCAACGCCCACAAATCCATGCAGAGGGTGGCGCCGGCGCCGGTTAACAGAATGCGCAATAACAAATCGGGGGTCATAGGGGTGTCCTTGGCTCAGTGACGTGATAAGGTGCGCACAGTGTGCAACTTAAAGTCGGCTTCAAGTCAATGGCAAAAGAACTGGATATCGGCGCGGTGGCGCGCCTGAGCGGAGTCGCGCCTTCTGCGCTGCGGCATTACGAGAAAAAGGGGCTGATCGCGTCGATAGGCCGCCACGGTTTGCGCCGTCAATACGCCGCCGGGGTGCTCGATCAACTGCGGTTGATCGCCCTCGCGCGCCTGGCCGGTTTTACGTTGGATGAGATGAGCGCCTTATTTGACGAACGGGGCAAAATCGCGCTCAATCGCGTGTTGCTGGCGGCGCGGGCGGATGAGTTGGATCGCCATATCCAGCGCCTGATACAGGTGCGCGACGGGCTGCGGCACATGGTTGATTGCCCTGAACCCGAGCACCTGCAGTGCCCGCAGTTCAGGAAAATATTGCAGCAGGGTGAGTTCTAAACCTCGCGCTTGGGCAGCGGCGCCGTGTGGTACACCGAGATCGGCCGCAGGCCGCGCGACACGGTGGTGGCGATCACGCAGGCGAGCAGAATGCCGGGCAGCAGCGCGTATTCGCCGGTCATTTCAAACACCATCAGCGCCGCCATGATCGGCGCATGGGTGGTGGCGGCCAGCAGGGTGGCCATGCCGGTCAGCGCCAGCAGCAGCGGCACCGCCGCATCCATGCCCGGCCACAGGCCGAACAGCTGACCGATTATCGATCCGAGCGCGGCGCCGACGAACAGCGTCGGGGTGAAGACCCCGCCGGGCGCGCCCGAGCCGCTGCTGGCGAGGATTGCCAACAGTTTACACACCAGGATCGCGCCCAGCAGCAACACCCCCGGCGGCGCGATCAGCAGCGCCTGCACCACGCTGTAGCCATTGCCCCACACTTGCGGAAACAGCAGCGAAAGCAGCCCGACGATCAGGCCGCCCAACGCCAGCTGCAATGGCGGCTTCAGGCGCAGCGATCGGAAGGCGCGACCGCTGGCGGTCATCAACCACAAAAACAGCGGCCCGCCGGCGCCGGCCACCACGCCGACCAGCGCCATCAGCAGGTATTGCGTCGGCAAGGGAGCGGAGAGCGGCGTCACCAGGTAGAGCGGCGCCTGGCCGCCGTTGAGCAGGTTGGTCATCAGCAGAGCGCTCACTGCGGCGATCACCACCGGGCCGAGTGAGGCCAGCATCAGGGTGCCGAACAGGATCTCGGCGATAAACAGGCTGCCCGCCAACGGCGCATGGTAGGCGCTGGCCATCCCGGCGGCGGCGGCGCAGGCCACCCACAGTTTCCATTCTTTCTCGTGCGTAAAGCGCTGGGCGAAGAGCGATCCCACCAGCGCCGCCAGCAGGATCATCGCGCCTTCGCGGCCGATGGCGCTGCCGCTCGACACCACCAGCAGCGACGCCAGACACTTCACCAGGCTGGCGCCGGTATCCAGCTTGCCGTTGCCGGTCTCAATCGCTTCCATATAGTCGGTGGGCGCCGCCGGGCGCTGGTGGCGGTAGCGCTGGTGAATGTACAGCAGCAGGCCCGCCGCCAGACCGCCCAGCGCGGGCGTCAGCGCGCGTCGCCAGCCGGGCAGCGCGGCGGCGGCGGCTACCAGGCTGCCGTCGGCATTGCCGAGCAGCAGCCACTCGAGGCCAATCATCGAACGGTGAAACAGCCACACCGCCAGGGCGGCGGCGACGCCGATAAATACGGCGATAAGCAGGCTGCGCAGTAGGGCGCGATAGTGGTGCAGGTGGACCAATCTTTTCATGCGTGGGCGGCGTCGTGAGAAAAATCAAAGGGTCATCAGCGCATTGTGCTTGGCGCTCCGGCCGATGACCAGTGAATCTTTAGCAAACTGCGGCATGGGCGGGGCGGCGAGCGCCCCGGCGTGGGTTATTGCGGCGTCAACACCCGGCGTGTGCGGCCGGAACTGAGGTAGTCGGCGATATAATCCTGCGAGATTTCGCCGCTGTAGCGGCCGTCTTCATCGACGATCGGCATCCAGGAAGTGTTGTGTTCGTACAGCTTCGACAGCACCACGCGCAGGTTCTCTTCCGCGCGGGCGGTGACGCGGAAACGGTGCAGGCTGTCGGCGCACACCCCCGGCGCGCCGCGCGCCTCACGGCGTTTGACGTAGCCCAGCGGCTTGCCGTCGGCGTCCACTACCGTCACTGAACGGGCGTCGATATCGTCCATCAGCCCGAACGCCTCCACCAGCGGCGTTTCCCGGCGCACCGTCACCGTCTCTTGTTGGCCTGCCACGTCTCCGGCCTGCACCAGCAGCAGGCGCTTCAGCGTGCGATCCTGGCCGACAAAGGAGGCGACGAACTCGTTCGCCGGCCGCGCCAGCAGCTCATCGGCGCTGGCGTTCTGCACGATTTTACCCTGGCGGAACACCGCAATGCGATCGCCGAGCTTCAGCGCTTCGTCGATGTCGTGGCTGACCAGCATCACGGTCTTTTTCAGCTGGCGCTGCATGTCGAGAAACTCGTTCTGGATGGTTTCGCGGTTGATCGGATCCACCGCGCCGAAGGGTTCATCCATCAGCAGCACAGGCGGATCGGCCGCCAGCGCGCGGATCACGCCGATGCGCTGTTGCTGCCCGCCCGACATCTCTTTCGGGTAGCGGTGCAAAAAGCGCTTGGGATCCAGCGCCACCATGCTCATCAGCTCCTCGGCGCGGGCGTGGCAGCGTTTTTTGTCCCAGCCCAGCATGCGCGGCACCACGGTGATGTTCTCCTCGATGGTCATGTTGGGGAACAGACCGATCTGTTGGATGACGTAGCCGATTTTACGGCGCAGGCTGACGGTATCCAGCGCGCTGGTGTCTTCGCCGTTGATCAGAATGGTGCCGCCGGTGGGTTCGATCAGGCGGTTGATCATCTTCAGCGTGGTGGTTTTGCCGCAGCCGGAAGGGCCGAGCAGCACGCAGATTTCGCCTTCCGGCACGTCCAGATTGATGTTGTCGACGGCGTTGAACGGCGTGCCGTTCTTTTGCATGAACTGTTTGGTCAGATTTTCCAATTTAATCATGAGCGGATCCCCTTGGGCGTTAGCGCAATTTGCAAGCGGTGCAATAACCAATCGAGGACGATCGCCAGCAGGCTGATCATCACGGCGCCGGTAATCAACTGGCGAATGTCGCTGCTGCTGATGCCGTTGAGCAGCAGCAGGCCGAGGCCGCCGGCGCCGATCACCGCGGCGATCGCCATTACGCCGATATTCATCACCACGGCGGTGCGGATGCCGCCGAAAATCACCGGCAGCGCCACCGGGATCTCCACCCAGCGCAGCCGTTGCCAGAAGGTCATGCCGATGCCGCGGCCGGCTTCGCGCAGCCCGCCGGGCAGATTGTCGAGCGCGGTGTGGGTATTGCGCACGATCGGCAGCAGCGAGTAGAGGAACACCGCGGTGATCGCCGGCACGTAGCCGATGCCGTGGCCAATCAATGAAAACAGCGGGATCATCAGCCCGAACAGGGCGATGGAGGGCACGGTCAGCACCAGCGTGGCCAGGCTCAGCACCGGCGTCGCCAGCCATTTGTGGCGGACGATCAGCACGCCAAGCGGCACGCCGATCAGGATCGCCAGGCCGACGGCGATGCCGACCAGCAGCAGGTGTTCCAGCGTCAATCCGGCGATATAGGCCCAGTTTTGCCAGGCGTAAAGTAAGGTATTCATCATGCCTCCTAAATCAGGCCGCGCTGCTTGAGGAACGCGTCGGCGACCTGTTGCGGCGTCTGGTAGTCGATATCCACCTTAGCGTTCAGCTCGGTGATCACCTGATTGTTGAACTGTTTCGACAGCGTGTTCAGCGCCGCTTCCAGCCCCGGCGTGTTTTGCAATACGTCGGCGCGCACTACCGGCGTGACCGCGTAGCTCGGGAAATAGCCTTTGTCGTCTTCCAGCACCTGCAGATCGAACCCTTTCACCCGGCCATCGGTGGTGTACACCAGCCCGGCGTCGACGAAGCCGTCGCGGATGGCGTTGTAGACCAGGCCGGGATCCATCTGGCGGATTTGCGGGCGATCGAGCGGCATGTCGTACAGCGCCTGCATCGGTTTCAGGCCGTCCGAGCGGCCGGCAAACTCCAGATCCAACCCCAGCAGCCAGTTGTGTTTCGGGTCGGTTTTACGCACCTGTTCCACTTTGGCCACCAGCTGCGACATCGTGCGAATCTGCTCTTTTTCCGCGCGCCGGCGCTGCATGGCGAAGGCGTAAGTGTTGTTCATGTCCGCCGGCTGCAGCCACACCAGGCCGAGTTTGGCGTCGAGCTTTTTCACCGTGTCGTAGGTTTCCTGCGGCGTCATGCGCTTATTGATGTGGTTAAAGATGATCAGCGAGGTGCCGGTGTATTCCCAGGTCATGTCGATCTGCTTGTTGATCATGGCGTTGCGGGTGATCACCGTGGCCAGGTTGGTCTTGGGTTCGACCTGAAAACCTTTGGCCCGCAGGTATTGCACGGTGATCGCCGACAGAATGCGCTGTTCGGTAAAGTTCTTGCTCGCCAGCGTCAGCGGAGCGGCCCAGGCGGCCGCGCCGGTCATCAGCAAGGAGAACAGCAGCGCGTGGCGGAGGCGTTGTAACCATCGAGTCATCGCGTTTCTCCCATCAGGATGCGGTGTGCGGGCTGAGCCGGCGGCCGAGACCGGCCAGCGCCAGATCGAGCAGCAGGGCGATCAGCGCGGTGGCGGCGGCGCCGAGGATCAGCGTCGGGAAGTCGTTCAGGTAGATGCCGGGGAAAATCAGCTCGCCGTAGCTGCTGGCGCCAATCAAAAACGCCAGCGGCGCGGTGCCGACGTTAATCGCCATCGCGATGCGTATCCCGGCGAAGATCACCGGCAGCGCGTTGGGGAGTTCGACCTGGCGCAGCCGCTGCCCGGCGGTCATGCCAATACCGTTGGCGGCCTCGACCAGCGCCGGCGGCACCGAACGCAGGCCGGCATAGGTATTGCGCACGATGGGCAGCAGCGAGGCGAGGAACAGCGCCACCACCGCCGGCCGATCGCCGATGCCGATGATCACCATCGCCAGCGCCAGCACCGCCAGCGGCGGCAGGGTGTTGCCGACGTTGAAGATTTGCATCACGTGTTCCGCCCAGCGGCGGGCGAAAGGGCGGCTCAGCAAGATACCGCTGGGAATGCCGACCAGCAGCGACAGCAGCATGGAGCAGGCCACCAGGAACATGTGTTGTTGGCCGAGGTAGATCAAATCTTCCCGGCGCGACTTGAGGGTGTCCCAACCGATGCCGTAAACCAGCAGTGCGATGACGGCGATAAACAACAGGCTCCCGAGGAGCAGGCGCCGGTATGGCGCTGACTTGTGCATGATGTTGCGTCCTCCGTTGCGCGGAGCGGCCGACGAGACGGCGCATTCCGCTCTGATTGTTACCCACGGCCCGGCGGGCGTGGCGGTACAAAACGGGCGTTTCGCATGAGGTTAGCGACATTGAGCGAAGGGTGCGTTCGGCACAGCGTGCTGAACGTAGGCTCAATACGTGAGTTAATCAGCATAAGATACTGATATTTAAACCCGAGAAAGCACGAAGCCCAACGACCCCGGCTAGGGAAGGTATAGCACTCTGTCGTTGACCGTGCCAAGTTTTATGAACAAAATCAGGTGATTGAGTTTGCGCCAATCGGCGTGTCAGCCCGCGTCAGCGCTGGGATGGGGGGAAAGTGAAAAAAATCCGCCGCATAACGTTACGCCGTAACAACAAGTCCAAATGGTGCGATCCGCCGTCGGCGAAGACGGGATGTGAGGGCGGATAGACTCGGTGTAGGCGCTTGCTGATATACTCAGGGAAAACAAAAACGCCAGGAAACCTGCATAACGCCATGACAAATAACGTTTCACCCGCACCCATCGCTCACCGCCCGCTGATTCTGATCGCCTGCATGCTGGCGATGTTCATGTCGGCGATCGAAGCCACCATCGTCGCCACCGCCATGCCGACCATCATCGGCGATCTCGGCGGTTTCTCGCTGCTGGGCTGGGTGTTCGCGGTCTATTTGCTGTCGCAGGCGATCACCATTCCCATCTACGGGCGGCTGGCGGATCTCTACGGCCGCAAGCGGGTGTTCTTCTTCGGCGCCACGCTGTTCCTGTTGGGATCGGTACTGTGCGGTTTCGCCCCCGACATGTATTGGCTGATCGGCTTTCGTCTGCTGCAGGGGCTGGGCGCCGGCGCCATCATGCCGATCGCCTCTACCATCATCGGCGATATCTACAGCGCCACCGAACGGCCGAAGGTGATGGGATACCTGTCGAGCGTGTGGGGCGTGTCGGCGATCATCGGCCCGCTGTTGGGGGCGTTTATCGTGCAACATTTGCCGTGGGCGTTGGTGTTCTGGGTCAACCTGCCGATCGGCCTGTTGGCGATGTTCTTCCTCTGGCGCTATCTGCCGGCGCATCAGCCATTGCGCCAGCACGCGCTGGATCTGGCCGGCACCGCCTGGCTGACGCTGTTCGTTTCGGCGCTGCTGCTGGCGCTGTTGCAGATGGAAAGCCTGGGCTGGTGGGTGGTGCCGCTGTTTGCGCTGGCGGCAGCGGCGCTGGCGCTGCTTGTCCGCCAGGAGCGGCGCGCGGTCGAACCGCTGTTCCCGTTGGCGCTGTGGCAAAGCCGGGTGATCGTCGCCGGTAACATCGGCGGGCTGGTGATCGGCGCGGCGATGATGGGCATCAGCGCCTTTCTGCCGACCTTCATTCAGGGCGTGATGGGGGGCTCGCCGCTGGAGGCGGGCACCACGCTGGCGCTGATGTCGATCGGGTGGCCGCTGGCCAGCACGCTGAGCGGCCGCTTGATGCTGATGACCTCGTACCGCGCTACGGCGCTGCTGGGCGCGCTGTTGTTGGTGGCGGGCGGCCTGATCTTGCTGCTGCTGCAGCCGGAGGGCGGCTTGCTGTGGGGCCGGGTGGCGGCGTTTATGGTCGGCGCCGGCATGGGGCTGTGCAATACCACGTTTCTGGTTTCGGTGCAGAACGCGGCACATTACAGCATTCGCGGCATCGCCACCGCCTGTACGGTGTTTACCCGCATGGTGGGCTCGGCCATCGGCACCGCGATTTTGGGCGCGACGCTGAATCTCAACCTGCAGTGGCGTTTGCCGGAGATTGACGATCCGGTACAGCGGCTGATGGAACCGGCAGTGCGCCAGAGCATGGGGAGCGAGGCGTTGGCGCAGCTGACCCAGCAAGTGGCGGCTTCGCTGCATTGGGTGTTTCTGGTTTCGGCGCTGGTGTCGTTGCTGGCGCTGGCGGCGGCGATGCTGATCCCGGCGCGTTGTCGGCCGCAGGGCGAAGAGGAAGAGGCGGAACAGGCGTAAGGAAGAGAAGGAGCGGGCGCTGCTGCAGAGCGCCCTGGGTAGCCGGTGCGGCTTACTGCGTGTTGGAGGTATCCTGGCTGGTGCCGGTCTGCGCCGCATCACCGCGATCGTCGCCGTTGTTCAGGCGGGTGTAGACGATCTTCTGGGTGTCGTTTTCGCAGTGGCCGACCACCTGGCCGCCCGCTTGATCGGCCTGATCGTTTGGCACGATCTCCAGTTTGAAGCCGGACTCCGGTACGCCGTTATTGACGATTTTTTGCGAAATGTCCGCTTTCACGCTTTCGCAGGAGGCCAGAGCCGCTATCGGCGCGCCGGCCAGCAACACAGCGGTTAATATCAGCGTTTTTTTCATCACGTCATCCTTTTAGACAATGGACTTCCTGTAACAGGATAGCAGCAACGGCGGCCGGGTTTCACGCTTGCCCGCCCGCCGCAGGCGGATTAAGGATTAATCCGACGCCCGGTCTGGCGATCCAGACATTTACGGGTGTCCGGCTCCCAGTAGGCGTTGACGTTGTTGCTGTCGTTGCAGCGATCTTCGTCATCCGCCGCGCGATCGATCTTGTCGAATTCTTTCTCGACGCGGGTGTTAACCTTGTGGCGCAGGGATTTGGTATCATTCCACTGCTCTTTGCTCTGGCGCGCTTCTTCGGTGCTCATCGCGCCGCTGCCTTTGCCATCGACGGTGACGCAGGTACTGCCCTGAGTGCAGGTGGCGGCCAGCGCCGGCGCCTGCCAGGCGCCCATTACGGCCAGCATGGCGACCGGCAGCATCCCGCGCAGCAGTCGTTGGGTCGAAAATGTTTTCATCGTTTCATCCTTATGAGTGAGTGCGCCTGATGAAGGCGGCACTGGCGTTACCTCGCCCGCAGGCGTGGTGACAAATATACCACCGCGCTCCTGGAATTCACCAGCCAAGTGCCGATTCGTTTACTTTATCGAGAGAAAACTGCGACCGATGTTAAAAACTACGCTGTTGTTTTTCGCCACCGCCCTCGCTGAAATTATCGGCTGTTTCCTGCCTTACCTGTGGCTCAAGAAGCAGGGCAGCGCCTGGCTGCTGTTGCCGGCGGCCTTGAGCCTGATGCTGTTCGTCTGGCTGTTGACGCTGCATCCTGCGGCCAGCGGGCGGGTCTACGCGGCCTATGGAGGCGTGTATGTGGCGACGGCGCTGCTGTGGCTGCGAGTGGTGGACGGCGTGAAGCTGTCTACGCTGGATTGGGTCGGCGCCGGGGTGGCGCTGGCGGGCATGCTGATTATTGTTTCCGGCTGGCGCGCGGCCTGAGGAAACACGGCGGGAGTCGCCTCCCGCCGACAGGGCTCAGGCGCCGCGGTGGATGTTCAGCCCGGCGAAGGACTGGCTGACCGGCATCATTTCCAGCGTGTTGATGTTGACGCGCGCCGGCAACGTGGCGACCCAGAATACCGACTCGGCGATGTCTTCCGGCGTCAGCGCATCGGCGCCTTCGTAGGTTTTATTGACCTTGCCGTCATCGCCCTTGAAGCGCACGTTGGAGAATTCGGTGCCGCCCACCAGGCCCGGCTCGATATCGGTCACGCGGATGCGCGTGCCGTGCAGATCGGCGCGCAGGCCCAGACTGAACTGCTTGACGAACGCCTTGGTGGCGCCGTACACGTTGCCGCCGGCATAGGGCCAGTTGGCGGCGGTGGAACCGATGTTGATCACGTGGCCGACGTTGCGCTCGACCATGGCGGGCAGCAGCGCGCGGGTCATGTTCACCAGCCCTTTGGCGTTAGTGTCGATCATGGTTTCCCAGTCATCGGCGTTGGCCTTGTGCGCCGGCTCCAGCCCCAGCGCCAGCCCGGCGTTGTTCACCAGCACGTCGATCTGGCGCAGCTCGGCCGGCAGCGCTTCTATCACCTGCTGAATGGCGGCGCGGTTGCGCACGTCGAGCCGCACGATGTGCAACGCTTCCCCCAATTCTTCCTGCAGCGCTTCGAGACGCTCAAGGCGGCGCCCGGCGGCGATCACCTGGTGGCCTTCACGGATAAAACGGCGCGCAATGGCCTCGCCGAAACCGGAGGTGGCGCCGGTAACAAATATAATCATGTTGCTGTTCCTCAACTGTTTTTACCCTACATGCCTCTATCATTAGCACAAACCCGCAGGCAGTGGCAGCGGTTATCACGGCGGAAAGGAAAAAAGGTCACACCGGGCCAGCGGCCCGATGCTGATTAGCGCTGAGGCGGCAGGTGGTAGAACACGGCGTCATACTTGATGCGTTCGCAACGGCCTGCCAGCACGCCGCCCAGCGACTCGACGAGACGGCGGCTGGCGGTATTCTGCTCGGCCACCGGGTAGAGAAAGTGCGGCGGCTGAAAGCGCTCGCTGGCCCAGCGCGCGATGCCCTGCACGATTTCGCGGCCGTAGCCCTGGCCATGCAGGCTCTCTTTCACCCAGATGCCCAGCTCCGGGGTGGGGCTGCGCAGGTTGTGCGCGCCGCCGACGCCGACGAACTGCCGGTCTTCGCGCCGACGGGCGACGAAGATCACTTCTTCGCCTTCGCGCATCAGCGGCAGCCAGCTTTGCCAAACGTTGGCGAAATCTTCCGGCGACGCCTCCGGCTCAAAGGTCATAAAGCGCGTCAGCGTGGGGGTGATCGCCTGGTAAACATCGTCGGCGTCTGCTGCGGTAAAGGGGGCAATCAACAAACGGTCGGTGTCAACGCGGCACTGAGAAAGGTCATTGTGATTCATTTTATTTCCTCGCTTTTCAGGCCATAACGGCAAAAAATCCGCGCACATAAATCGGGGCGGATCGTCGATATTACGCGTATTGGCGTCAGAAGCGACTTATTTTTCGCCGTTGCGGCGACGCGGAGGAACGGTTTTATGTGACGTCGTCACGTCGACGGGAAAGGCGGCGGGCACGGTTAACCGCGCCCGCCGTTGAGGATCAGAACTTCACCGAACCTTGCAGATAGATCGTGCGCGGCTGGCCGATGTACAGACCTTTGTTGTTGTCGTCATAGGCGCGGGTGAAATACTCGTGGTTGAACAGGTTTTTCACGCCGACGCCCAGATTCAGGCCGGCCATTTCCGGGCCGAAATCATAGGCGGCGCGCACGCCCCACAGCATATAGCCGGGAATGCGGCCGGTGCTGCCGTCGGCGCTTTCCGCCACGGTGTTGGCGTTGTCGGCGAACTGGTTGGATTGGAACTCGCCGTTAAGGTTAAACGCCCAGTTGCCCGGCGTGTAGTCCAGCCCCAGGGTGCCTTTATGCTTCGGCGAGAACGGCACCTGGTTGCCCTTGTAGCCGCCGTCTTCGCGGATGGTGGCGTTGACGTAGGCGTAGCTGGCGTAGGCGGTCAGGTCGTCCAGTTTCGGCGTCAGCTGCGACAGATCGTAACGCAGGCTGCCTTCCAGCCCGGCGTGGCGGGTTTTGCCGCGCGCGGTCACGCTGTCGGTCACCTGGTTGGAATCGTACTGGTTGTTGAAGTTGATCAGGAACAGCCCGATCTCGCCGGTCAGCGCATCGCCGGCGTAGCGGGTGCCCAGTTCCCAGGTGCGCGCCTTCTCCGGTTCAATCTTGCCGCTGTCGACCGCTTTGCCCATCTGGCTGTATTGTACGGTGCCGAAGGAGCCTTCGGTGTTGGCGTACAGGTTCCAGTATTCGTTCAGGTGATACATCACGTTCAACGCCGGCAGCGGCGCGTTATAGCTGACGTCGAGGCGGTTATTCTTGATGTAGTTGTTCTGATACGACTTGATGTACTCGTAGCGCATGCCCGGCGTGATGGTCCAGTCGCCGATGTCGATGCGATCGTCGAGATAGAAGGCGTGCGCCTCGGTGCCGGACTGGGTGTCGCGATCGTACGGGCTGGCGGTGGACGGCAGCCTGCCGGTGCTGGCCTTGCTGGTGTAGCGCAGCTCATGGGTGGACTCACTGACGTAACGGTAGCCGACGCCGACCTCATGGGCGGAATCTCCCCAGCGGAAACTCTGGCTGTAGCGCGGTTCTACGCCGCGCACCCAGTATTCGCGCGGCGACAGCGTCAGGTTCTTGCCCTGATCCAGATAGCCGCTGCGCAGGGTGTAGGTGTAGAAGCTCTGCACGTCGAACTTATGCTGCTGATCAGGCTGATATTGGTAGCCGAAGTTCGCCAACTGGCGGCGGCCCCAGAACTTGTCGTACGGGCGCGTAGACTGGAACGGGTTGGCGTTGTAGTCCGCCCGGCTCAGGCCGCCCGGCATGTTCGCTTCGCCTTCGTAGTATTGCAGCAGGCTGTTGAAGGTGTGCACCTCGTTCGGGGCGTAGCGGCTTTTCAGCATCACGTCGTCTATCTTGGTCGCGCTGTGCTCGCGCCAGTCGCTGCCGCGGGTGCCGGAGTAAAGCAGCGCCGCGCCGAAGCCGTTGTCGGCGGTGCCGCCGATCATCAGGTTGCCGGTGCCTTTCGGGTGATCCTGGCGCGAGGTCGGGCTGAGCTGCCCCTGCATGCCGGCCTCCAGGCCGAAGGTTTTCGGGATGGCGCGGGTAACGAAGTTGACGACGCCGCCGACGCTCTGCGGCCCATAGCGCACCGCGCCGCCGCCGCGCACCACGTCAATCGCATCCATATTGCCGAGCGAGACCGGTGCCAGCGACAGCTGCGGCTGGCCGTAAGGGGCGAAGGGCACCGGGATGCCGTCCATCAGCACGGTGGAGCGGCTGGCGAGGCGCGGGTTGAGGCCGCGTATGCCGAAGTTCAGCGCCATATCGTGGCTGCCGGTGCCGTTGTTTTCCGGGGCCACCACGCCCGGCACGCGGTTCAACGCTTCACGCACGGTGGTGGTGCCGGTTTTGACGAAGTCTTCGCGGCGCACTACGTCGCGCGCGCCGGGGTGTTCGAACACGTCTGCCTGACGGCCTTCCGCCAGCCAGTCGCCGACCACGGTGATGTCCTCTTCTTTCTGCGGCTGCGGCAGTTTGGCCAGCGTGTAGCCGTTGTTGCCGAGCGCTTTAGCCTGCAGGCCGCTGCCCGCCAGCAGGGCGTTCAGGCCGTCATCGACGCCGTAGCTGCCGCTCAGGCCCGGCGAACGTTTACCGGCGGTTAGTGCGCCGTCCACCGAGAGCGCGATGCCGGCGCGCGCGGCGAAAGCGTTCAGCGCGCCGTCCAGCTCACCGGCCGGAATGTGATAGGCGGCAGCGGTGCTGGCGGCGCTCGCCATCTGCGGTGCAGCGAAGACCAGGCCAATGGCCACGGCCAGCGGCGTAGCCCGTTTTCCCCAAAGCGAAGCCGGAGCGACCTTTCCCCAAGCGTTGTTCATACCTTCTCCTGAATCATTTTTTATTTATTGCTGCAGTGTTTTCCTGGGAGTCGGATGAGCAAAGCAAAAGGGACAATCAAGAATGCGATTTTTTATCATTTTCATTTAAAAAATTCAGGCGGGGACGATTTGCAACCAATAGCGGGTAAAGCTTTGCAGGCGTACCGGCAGCGTCTGGCTGAGCAGGGCGAGGGCGCGATCGGTATCGTTGAGCGGGAAACTGCCGCTGACGCGCAGGCCGGCAACGGCCGGATCGCAGCTCAGGTGGCCGCGCCGATAGCGCGCCAGTTCGGCGATCACCCGGTCCAGCCGCCACTGGCTGACGCTCAGCACCCCGTGTAGCCAGCCGTCTTCCGCCGTAGCCGGTTGCTTATCGCTGAAGGCCGCCGCGCTGAAGCTTATCTGTTCGCCGGCGTTCACCCGGCGCTTTTGTTGCGCGTCTTGCGCCAGCTGCGCTTCGACTGCATGCTCCAGCACCGTCAGGCGCGTTTCGCCGCCGCTCTCGCGCACCAAAAAACGGGTGCCGAGCGCGCGCATCGCCCCTTGCGGGCTCTGCACCCACAGCGGCCGGGCATCGCGTCCGGTAACCAGGCTGATTTCCCCGGCGTGCAAGCGGATCAGCCGTTGGCGATCGTCGTAATGCACGTCCACCGCGCTGGCGGTGTTCAGCACCAGCTGGGTGCCGTCGCTTAACACAATGGGTTTGATTTCGCCGGTGGCGGTGCGGTAGTCGGCGCGCAGCTCCTGGCCGAGCGGCGACCGGTAGAAGAAGCCGCCGCCGCCCACGCCGAGCAACAGCAGCAGGCTTTTCAGCAGGGTGCGGCGATCGATCGTCGATTGACGGCCGGCGCGATCGAGCGCGCGATAGCTGAATTTGCCCGGCACGCCCTGCAGCTGGCTCTGCAACGCTTCGACGCGCTTCCAGGCCCAGCGGTGATCGTCATGCTGCTGGTGCCAGGCTTGCCACTGTTGGCGCTGGCGTTCGGTGACGTGCTCGTCGCACAGCAGGGCATACCAGTGTGCGGCCATTTTCAGCGCCTGGCGCTGCTCGGGGGTGATGGCGTTGCTCATGAATAAACGTCGTTTTCGAGGATGAACAGCAGGCAATGCTCGGTGGCTTTGGCCATGTATTTTTTAACCGAACTGACCGACACGCCGAGGCGCGCGGCGATGTCCGCATAGCCCAGGCCTTCGAGCTGCGACAACAGAAAGGCCTGTTTTACCTTCGGCCCCAGGCCGTCGAGCATGGCGTCGATCTGCTGCAGGCTTTCCAGCAGGCTCTGGCGCTGCTCCGGCGACGGGGCGTAGCCTTCCGGGATCAGCGCCAGCATCTCAAGATAGGCGCGCTCCAGCGTTCTGCGGCGGAACAGATCGACCATCACCCGCTTGGCGACGGTGACCAGAAAATCTTTCGGCTCGCGCAGGGTCGCCGCGGCGTCGCTTTTCAGCAGGCGCATAAAGGTGTCCTGCGCCACATCGTCCGCGTCGAAAGCGCAGCCCAGCCGCCGACGCAACCATCCCTGCAACCAGGCGTGGTGGGTGGCGTAAAGGCGCGACAGCGCGGCGTGCGGGGCAGAGGCGGTGGCGGACATGGTTTTCGCATTGCTGGTCAAAAAGATGCGCGGATGATAATTGAGAATAGTTATCGTTTCAAGTTTGGCCGTTGCCTCCAGGCTGGGGTTCCGCCCCCGGAAGCGGTGTTGAAATAAAGCGGACGGTCGTAAAGAGCGTCGTTTGCCCATTAAAGGTGCAGCGGCGCGGTGTTATTTCGGCAAGCAAACGGTTGCTATTTATCCGCCGTCGAAGACTGAGCGTGGGTCTTATTCTCTTTCGCCGGTCTATGCTTTTAGGTTAATTACTAATTAATTGTTTTTATTTAAAAATGTATTTTATCGCCGCCTGTTGGCATACGGCTTGCTATGCTTAAGCCGGTCTTTGCGTTTGGGCAAAAAAGCCTTGTTTCATCGGCGCAGGTTATTTCGCGGGTGAGCTTGGTCGGTCGTCACCAGGAAGAAAATAATGGCACTGCAATTCACCACGGCTATTCGTGGCAATTTTTTTGATATCGCAGCCTGTGTGGAGTCGCCGCAACAGCTCGAAGAACGCCTGCGGCATGTTCCCGACGGTTTGCTGCTGCTGAACGACGGCGTCATCGTCTGGTTCGGCAGCTGGCGGCAGGGCGAGGCGCTGCTGCCGCCGGGCTTCGCGGTCACGGAGTATCGCGACAAGCTGATCGTGCCGGGTTTTATCGATACCCATATCCACTATCCGCAAACCGAAATGATTGGCGCCTATGGCGATCAACTGCTGGACTGGTTAAACAATTACACCTTCCCGACAGAAAGCCGTTACGACTGTGAGCAGCACACCGACGCGATGTCGGCTTTCTTTCTGCAGCAGTTGTTGAGTAACGGCACCACCACCGCGCTGGTGTTCGGCACCGTGCATCCACAGTCGGTCGATGCGCTGTTCAGCCAGGCGGCAGCGCTGAACATGCGCCTGATCGCCGGCAAGGTCATGATGGATCGCCATGCGCCGGAGGCGCTGCTGGAAACGCCGGAGCAGAGTTATCGCCAGACGCGCGAACTGATCGAACGCTGGCACGGCAAAGGCCGCCTCGGTTACGCCATTACGCCGCGCTTTGCGCCCACCAGTACGCCGGCGCTGCTGGCGCAGGTGCAGCGGCTGCGCGAAGAATATCCCGACGTTTGGCTGCAGACGCACCTGAGCGAGAATCCGCAGGAAGTGGCCTGGGTAAAAGCGCTGTTCCCGCAACACCGCAGCTATCTGGATGTTTACCACCGCTACGGCATGACCGGCGATAAAAGCGTATTCGCCCATTGCCTGCATCTGGAGGAGCAGGAGTGGGATTGCCTGTGCGATACCCGCTCGGCGATCGCCTTTTGTCCCACCTCCAACCTGTTTCTCGGCAGCGGGCTGTTTGACCTGCAGCAGGCCTGGCGCAAGCAGGTGAAGCTCGGCATCGGCACCGACGTGGGGGCCGGCACCACCTTCAATATGCTGCGCACGTTAGGCGAGGCGTACAAGGTCGGCCAGCTGCAGCATTACCGGCTCTCCGCCGTAGAAGCGTTCTATCATGCCACCCTGGGCGGCGCCAGCGCGCTGGCGCTGGACGACAAAATCGGCAACTTCAACGTCGGCAAAGAGGCGGATTTCGTGGTGCTCGATCCGGCGGTGACGCCGCTGCAGCAGCTGCGCTACGCCAACAGCGCCACGACGGCGGAACAAGGGTTCGTGCTGATGACCCTGGGGGACGATCGCAATATTTATCGCACCTATGTGGACGGCAAGGTGGTTTATGAGGCGTCGCGCTGACGCAGCCGCGCCTGCAGCCAAACGCTGAGCGGCGCGACGGCGACGGCGCTCAGTGCGCACAGCCACAGCAGGCGCTGCAAACTGCGCGGGGTGAGGCCGCCGCTCAGCAGCGCGGAGGAGAGCAAGAAGGCCACCGTGGCGCTCAGGTGTATCAGGGCGGTTTGCAGCGTGCCGAAGGCGGCGCGTTGCCGATTGTCCGGCCAGCGCATGCTCAGGGAAGAGATCGCCACCAGTCGCGCGTAGGCTGCCGCGAGAAACGTCACCATAAACAGTTCAGCGCGATCGCCACCGCGCGCCGCCAGCCACAGGCTGCCCAGCAGCAACAGCGTGGCGCTCACCGTCAGCGTCACGGCCCCAAAGCGTTGCAGCCAGCGGCCCGCCAGCACGGTCGCCAGATAGCCGGCCACGCCGCCAATGAGAAACAGCCAGGGCAAATGCGCATTGGCTGCCTGTAGCCGCTGGGTGAGCAGCGGCGCCAGCACCGGGATCAGCAGCATCGGGCTGAACTGCGTCAGACCGGCGGCGGAGGCGAACAGCAACAGCCGGCGATCGAGCGTGACGGGCGCGGCAGCCTGTGGCTGCGGCGCATCCCTGGGAACGAACAGCGCCACCAACACCGCCGCCAGCAGACACAGCCCGCCGATAGTCACCAGCGCGGCGCGCCAGCTTGCCACCTCGCACAGGTACAGCATGCCCGGCATGCCGACGATGCTCACCAGCGAAAAAGACGCGATCACCGTCGCCAACATTCGGCCGTGCAGCGCGGCCGGCGCGGCGTTGAGCAGCAAGCCGATCCCCACGCCCATCGTGGTGCCGCCCAGCAGACCGGCCAGCAGCCGCAGCGCCAACAGCCAATAAAACTGCTGGGTTGCGGCGATCAGTAAGGTCGTCACCCCCAGCAGCGCGACGTTGAGCAGCAGAAAACGCCGCTTTTCAACGCCGCCGATCCAATAGAACGCGCCGATGCCGGAAATCACCGCTGCCAGCGTATAGGCCGCGCTGACATAACCGGCGTAACTGACGGGCACGGAAAAGTCGGCGGCCATATAGAGAAATATCGGGTTGAACACCATGTATTCCAGGGCATTGGTGAATTGAATAAAGGCGATGACCAGCGCTATCGCCGTCAGCTTTCTCGTGGGTGTCATAAGCATCCTTCGGTTGCAGAGTCAGGCCGGCAGTGTAGCGCGTGGCGTGGCGCGGGATTAGGTGGTAGAAATGGCATGGTTTGTTATCAAATGTGGGATAATCATGCGCGCCAAATTGGATTTAAACCTGTTACGCATTTTCGTGGCGGTGGTGGAGCAAGGCAGCTTCGTCGGGGCCGCTCGGGCGCTGGCGATGCCGACCTCCAACGTCAGCCGCGCTATCTCGCAGCTGGAGCGCCAGCTCGACCAGCGCTTAATCGAGCGCAGCACCCGCTCAATGCGGCTGACGCCGAACGGCCAACTGTTGCATGAGCGGGCTCAGCCGTTGCTGGCGTCGCTCGATCACACCGCGCAAACGCTCAGCGAACGGCAGCAACAGCTGCGCGGGCCGCTGCGCCTGTGCGTGCCGAATGAAGTGGGGCCATATCTGTTGGGCGATCCGTTGGCGGCCTTCGCCCTGCAGCATCCGCAGATCGAAATCAGCTGCGTCACCAATCTGGCGGGCATGGCGTCGCTGCTTGACGATGTCGATCTGGCGGTCATGGTCAGCCGGGGCCTGTTGGACGACAGCGACTATGTCGCGCAGCCGCTGGCGACCTTTCCCTGCATTGTGGTGGCTGCGCCGGCGCTGGTGGCGCAGTGGCCGCCGACGTCGGAGATTGAGCAATTCACGCAATTGCCCTGTATCAGTACGGTGGATGCGCTGAAGGGCATGCCGTGGCAATTCGTCCGTCCGGACGGCAAGTTCGTTACCGTCCCGGTCAATGCGCGCTATCGCGTCAATAGCGGGGAGATGGCGCTGAAGGCGGCCTTGGCCGGCGTGGGGTTCGCCATACTCTCCGAGCTCGGCTGCCGGCCGTTTCTGGCCGACGGACGTTTGGTTGAGATACCGCTGGCCTTGCCGCCGGCGCCGCTGCAGCTGTATGCCGTTTATCCCGGCCGCCGCTATCTTCCGGCCAAAACGCGCGCGCTGCTGACCTTTCTGATACAGCAGATCGGCGAGGCGGCTCACTTCTAATCACTTGTTTTTGCTCAAACTGCCAACTGCGCCTAAGCTAGGAGGTGACTCAGAGGGAGCCATTCCCCGAGACCTTATTCCGTGAACATGGAGGAGTTTCGATTTGATGCGTTTATCCACATTGGTGCTGGCGATCGGCATGGCGCTGGGCTCGCAGGCACAGGCAGCAGAAACCCAACCTCACGCCGACCATAGCGCGCTGCCCAGCGGCCAGGCGAAGGAGGCTACCGTGACCGGTGAAGCCAATCAGCACGACAAGCAAAAGACCCAAAATCCGTTCTTCTATCAAAGCCGTCTGCCGTTCCAGGCGCCGCAGTTCAACCTGATCAAGGAAAGCGACTACGCGCCGGCGATCGACGCGGGCATCAAGCAAAAGCGGGAAGAGGTGGAGAAGATCGCCAACAACCCGGCCAAGCCTAACTTTAAAAATACCTTCGTGGCGCTGGAGCAGGCCGGTTCGCTGCTGACGCGGGTGATGAACGTGTTCGGCGCCATGACCTCGGCCAATACCAGCGATGCGCTGCAGAAGCTGGATGAAGAAACCTCGCCGAAGCTGGCGGCGCTGAACGACGACATCATGCTCAACGGCAAGCTGTTCGCGCGCATCAAGGCCATCTATCAAGATCGCGATGCGCTAAAGCTGGATCCGGAGTCACGTCGGCTGGTGGAAGTCACCTATAAGAACTTCGAGCTGGCGGGCGCCAACCTGTCGGACGCCGACAAGGCCAAGCTGAAGGCGCTGAACCAGGAAGCGGCGACGCTGAGCACCCAGTTCACCAACAAACTGCTGGCGGCGAGCAAAAACGGCGCGCTGGCGATAACCGACCAGGCGAAGCTGGACGGTCTGTCCGAAGGTGAGCTGGCCGCGGCAGCGCAGGCGGCCGCCGAGCGCAAGCTGGAGAAACAGTGGCTGTTGGTGCTGCAGAACACCACCCAGCAGCCGCTGCTGCAGAGCCTGAAAGATCGCGATACCCGCAAAGCGCTGTTCGACGCCTCCTGGACGCGGGCGGAGAAGGGCGACGGCAACGATACCCGCCAGACCATTTCCCGACTGGCCAAGGTGCGCGCCGAGCAGGCCAAGCTGTTGGGTTACCCGAACTACGCCGCCTGGAAACTGCAAAACCAGATGGCCAAGACGCCGGATGCCGCGCTGAGCTTTATGCGCAACATCGTGCCGGCGGCCACCGCGCGCGCCGAACGTGAAGCCAAAGACATTCAGGCGGTGATCGACCAGCAGAAAGGCGATTTCAAGGTGCAGGCCTGGGACTGGCAGTTCTACGCCGAACAGGTGCGCAAGGCCAAGTACGATCTGGACGAGTCGCAGATCAAACCTTACTTCGAGCTGAACAACGTGCTGAACAACGGCGTGTTCTACGCCGCCAACCTGCTGTACGGCATCAGCTTCAAAGAGCGCAAGGACATTCCGGTCTACCAGCCGGACGTTAAGGTGTATGAAGTGTTCGACAAGGACGGCAAATCGCTGGCGCTGTTCTATACCGACTACTTCAAGCGCGACAACAAGGGCGGCGGCGCCTGGATGAGCAACTTCGTCGATCAGTCGAAGCTCAATGGCACCAAGCCAGTGATCTACAACGTCGCCAACTTCACCAAACCGGCGCCGGGGCAGCCGGCGCTGCTGTCGTATGACGACGTAATCACCATGTTCCACGAGTTCGGCCACGCGCTGCACGGCATGTTCGCCGATCAGGAATACCCGAGCCTGTCGGGTACCAACACCGCGCGCGACTTTGTCGAGTTCCCGTCGCAGTTCAACGAGCACTGGGTCAGCGATCCGAAAGTGTTCAGCCACTTCGCCAAGCACTACCAGACCGGCGAGGCGATGCCGCAGGAACTGGTCGACAAGATCAAGAAGGCCGACAAGTTCAACAAGGGCTACAGCATGACCGAGCTGCTGTCCGCCGCGCTGCTGGATATGCACTGGCACATGCTGACCGCCGATCAGCCGCAGCAGGATGTGGACAAGTTCGAGGCCGAGTCGCTGCAAAAAGACAAGGTGGATCTCAGCTACGTGCCGCCGCGTTACCGTTCCAGCTACTTCCAGCACATCTGGGGTAACGGCTACGCCGCGGGCTACTATGCCTATCTGTGGACGGAAATGCTGGCGGACGACGCCTTCCAGTGGTTCACCGAACACGGTGGCCTGACCGCCGAAAACGGCCAGCGCTTCCGCGACATGATCCTGTCGCGCGGCAACAGCCAGGATCTGGAGAAGCTGTACATCGACTGGCGCGGCAAAGAGCCGAGCATCGAGCCGATGCTGATCAACCGCGGGCTGAAGGACGAGTAACCGCGGGTGTGTTCATGCACAGTAAAAGGCGCAGCAGATTGCGCCTTTTTACTTGGCGATTTTGATTGAAACATGAAAGGAGCATGGATATGCAGGAGCTACTGAAAATCGGAAATTGGATTTTATCAACGTTCCAAAATGGGACTTTAAATGTCATGGCGCTAGGCTCCATCTTTCTTATTTTTAGATGGCTTTTTCGCGATATTTCCTCAATGAAACTCTTTGGGTTGATGTCAGATCGTTATCGTAAAATGCTGGTTGCTGAGAAGAAAAACGGTATTGCGGAAAAAGAGTGTGCGGAGATTGTTGATTTTGAAATAAAGCGTACATCGATTAAAAAAATTATTGGAATCAGTAATTCACACATACAGAATGAAATGATTAAAATCATCATGGACTCCCATGAGTTACTGGGTCCCAAGTACTTCAGTAAATTTAATTTTTTCTTGTCATTGAAGAATGGGAAGGTCTTTATCGATGAGGAGAAAATAAAAAGAAGATATAAAGATGCATTCTGGATGATGCTGTTTTCATTTTCTTTCTTGATAGCGTCCTTTCTTAACCTCAGAAGCGATCCTCTTTTTGGATTCGCGCTTTTTGTTCTCTGGGGGGGATTTCTTTTGATATCAATCGCTGCATTCCCTCCATCTTGCGGGCTTAGAAAGAAAGCTCAAGAACACATAGATACCTATTATTCAGATTCTGGGCGGTAATGTCGGGGCGCAAAATATTGCGCCCCTATCCGGAATTCAGCGGTTCACCACCTTGGCCGGCAGGGCCACCACCAGCAGCGAGCTGAGCAGCAGGCAGCCGGCGAAGGCCCAGAGCGCGCCGCCGCTCTTGCCGGTCAGATCCAGCGCCAACCCCATCAGCGAATTGCTAACCAGCCCGGCGATGTTGGCCAGCGAACAGGCCAGCGCGAAGCCGGTCGCCGCCGCCGTGCCGCGCAGGAAGGTGGCCGGCAGGCTGAAGAACACCGGCACCGCGCCGATGATCGCCGCCTGGGCGATGGAAAACAGCAGCACCGTGGCCAACGCATTGTGGGTGAAGAAGGTGCTGCCGGCCATCGCCAGCGCGCCGATGATAAACGGCACGATGATATGCCAGCGCCGTTCGCGCAGCCGGTCCGAACTGCTGCCGATCAGCAGCATGCCGAGCAGGGCGGCGACGCTGGGGATCGCCGTCAGGTAGCCGATGGTGGTGATGTCGGTGACGCCGGCGGTTTTGATGAAGGTCGGCATCCAAAAGCCCATGGCGTAGGCGCTGAGCAGAATAGCGAAGTCGATGCCGCCGAGCATCCACACTTTCAGGTTGAAGAAGCCGTCGCGGAAGCTGTGCTTGCCGTGATCGGCCTCGGCGTCGTCACGCGCCAAATCGTCGGCGATGCGCTGTTTTTCCTCGGGCGTCAGCCACTTGGCCTGCTGATAAGTGTTAGGCAACAGCCAGAAGGTCAGCACGCCCAACAGCACGCTGGGAATGCCCTCCAGCAAAAACAACCACTGCCAGCCGTGCAGCCCGTGGCGCATGTCGAAATGGCCCATGATCCAGCCGGAGAGCGGCCCGCCGATCACGCTGGAGAGCGGCAGGCCGATCATGAACAGCGCGATGATGCGGCCGCGGCGATAGGTCGGGAACCACAGCGTCAGGTAAAAGAGCACGCCGGGCAGGAAACCGGCCTCCGCCACGCCGAGCAAAAAGCGAATGACGTAGAACTGGGTCGGCGTGGTGACGAACATGGTGGCGGTGGACAGCAGCCCCCAGGTGATCATGATGCGGGCGATCCACATCTTGGCGCCGACGCGCTGCAGGATCAGGTTGCTCGGCACCTCGAACAGAATATAGCCGACGAAGAACAGCCCGGCGCCCAGACCAAAGGCCGCTTCGCTCAGCTGCAGCGCGTCGGCCATCTGCAGCTTGGCCAGCCCGACGTTGATGCGATCGAGGTAGGCCGCCAGGTAGCACAGGCAAAGAAACGGGATCAGTTTCCAGGTGATTTTGCGGTACAGCAGCAGCGATTCTGCGTCCGCTTTCCCCGCCAGCGGGGTGTCGACAATGGCCATGATGTTGTCTCCAGGTGGTGCGTGTTGGCCTCCGCAGGAGGCGCCTGTTGTGTTTGCGTTGCATGGGCGCCGCCCTGTTTCGGGCGGTCGCGTGAGGCGCTGTTTGCGCCTTCGTTATTGTCGTTGCAGGTGAATCGTTGACTCATAACCGGTTCAGGTAGTCGAGCGCCTCCCGTTTGTGCACCACATCGCCGTATTTGCTGTCGATGTCGAACAGGTTGGCTTCGTGCGGGCCGGGGTGACGATCGCCGACGCACTCGCGCACCACCATGGCGCGAAAGCCGTGCTGCACCGCATCCACCGCGCTGGCGCGGATGCAGCCGCTGGTGGAGCAGCCGATCATCAGCAGCGTGTCGATCCCTTGCGCCACCAGCAGCGGCGCCAGCGCGGTGCCGAAGAAGGCGCTGGCGTATTGCTTGCTCAGCACCACCTCATCGGCCAGCGGCGCCACCGGCGGGCAGAACGCCGCCAGCGGGTTGCCCGCCACCATGTCTTTCATCACCGGCGCTTTCTTCACCCACAAGCCGCCATCGGCAAAATGGCCTGCATGATAGCGGATATGGGTGTGGATCACCGGAATTCCCGTTCGGCGCGCGCAGGCCAGCAGCTCGCGGCTTTCCTCGACCGCGCTCACCACGCCCGGCGCGAACAGCGGCGCGCCTTCGGTGGTGTAGGCCTGCATAAAGTCGATCGCCAGCAGCGCCGGGCGCCGGCCGAAGCCGATGCGCTGGCCCCAGACGCCGCGATAGTTGTCGCTGAGGGTGTCGTTCATTCTGCCTCCTCAATAAGCGCCGGACAGCAGGGCGCCGGCGCCGGGAACGATCGGTTCCAGCTCCAGCGCGGTCAGCATCGCGTAAGTGGTGGCGATGGCGGCGGTGATCACCGGTTTGCCGGTTTGGGCCTCCACCGTCGGGACGGCCGGCAGCGAAGGCATCTGCACGCAGGCGGACAGCACGATAGCATCGACCTCGTGTAAGTCCATCTCGGCGACGATCCCCGGCAGCCTGGCCGGATCGTGCCGGCCGACGTCGAGGTTGTCCGGGATCTCCAGCGCGCGCCATACTTTGACCTCGATGCCTTCGTGCTGGATGTAGTCCACCACCAGCTGGGTCAGCGGTTTCATGTAGGGCGCCACCAGCGCGATGCGTTTGGCGCCGATCACCTTCAGGCCGTTGACCAGCGCGCCGGCGCTGCTGATGACCGGCGCGGCGGCCTGATTGTCTTTCGTCACCTGCGCCAGCCGGGCCTGCGATTCGCGGTGGTAACCCAGCCCCATCGCCATGATGGCCACCAGGCAGGCGTAGCCGAGCACGTCGACCCGCGCGTCGGACAGCTCCAGCGCGCAGCGATCGGACTCGGCGTCCATCGCCGCCAATTCTTCTTTATTGACGTGTTTCATGCGCATGCGGCTGGAGTGAAAGGTGAAACGCTCCGGGCGTATCAGTTGGCGCGCGCCCAGCATTGCCGGGATCTCGGTTTCCATCGTGGTGTTGGAGCTGGGCACGATCTGGCCGATGCGGTAGTGGTTGCTCATGTCGGTGTTCCTCAGTTAATCCAGAAAATCGCCTAGGGCGCGGAAGAAGCCGTCGAAATCGTCCCACGGGATCATGTGTCCGGCGTTCTCGACCTCGACGATGGCGATCTCCGGCTGCAGCGCGCGGATCTCCGCCCGGTCTTCGGGCTGAATGACGCCGCCTTTGCCCGCGGCCATCAGCAGCGTCGGCATGGTCAGCTGCGGGTAGTCGCGGTGGCTGTCCACCTGATGAAAATCGTCGTAGGCGCGTTGGATCGCCGGCTCGTAGCAGGTGTGCAGCCACTCGGCGCGCAGCTGGCGCTGTTCTTCGCTCCAGGTTGGGCAAAAGGCGCGCATCTGCTCGGCGCTCATGCCCGGCAGCGACTGCCGGATGGAGTCGGCGTACCACGGCCATTGGCCGGGATAGGCGCGGCGGCCGGGGCCGGAAACCGGCGGATCGACCAGCACCAGCCGTCGCACGCCGTCGGGCTGCAAAGCGGCGGCGCGCAGGGCGAAGCGGGCGCCCATCGAATGGCCGAGCAGGGCGTAACTGCCCAGGTTCAGCGCGGCGGCGAAGGCGTTGACGTCCTGTGCGCAGGTCTCTGCGTCATAAGCCAACTCCGGGCCGCTGGACGACAAACCGCGGCCGCGCACGTCGAGCACGTAGACGTCGTATTTTTCCCCCAGTCGCTCGGCGACGAAGCCCCAGGTGATCGCCGGGCTGGTGATGCCGGGGACCAGGATCAGCGCCGGGCCGTGGCCGCCGTAGCGCAGGTAATGTTGGCGAATGTCGTTGGCGTGAACGTGGGCGCCGTAGAGGAAGGTGCTCATGCGGCGTTCTCCGATTTCAGCGCTTGCGCGTACAGGTCATAGCCGTAGACCCAGGCCGGATCTTCCTGGGTGCGCAGGAAGGTGTTGGCGTTGGACACCGCCTGCACCCTTGATGCGCGCTCCTTGCGGTTGGCTTCATACAGCTGGAAGGCGGTGCGGTAGTCGCCGAGGCCGGTTTCCTGCAGACAGCGGGTCAGCATGGCGGCGTCTTCGATCGCCATCGCCGCGCCCTGCGCCATGTGCGGTTTCATCGGATGGCAGGCATCGCCGAGCAGCACCAGGCGGCCTTCGCTCCACAGCGGCAGCGGTTTGCGGTTCAGCAATGGCCATTTGGTGACCTGCTCGCTGGATTCGATCAGCGCCTGCACGATCGGGTGGTAGCCGGCGAAGGTCTCGAACATCTCTTCGCGGCTGCTGTCGATGAAGCTGCCCTGGAAATCCCAGGCCGGGTGCGGGACGCCGCTGACGTAGTAATACTCGTCGCGCCGTTGGGTGGTGTAGTAGACCATCAGATGGCGATCCGCCGACCACCACTTTACGCAGTCTTCGAACGTCAGATTGTATTTCGCCAGCTTCTCGCCGCGGATCAGCGCGCGGTGGGCCACCCAGCCGCTGTAGGTCGGCGCTTCAGCGCCCAGCAGGTGCTCACGAATGCGCGAATTGATGCCGTCGGCGCCGATCACGATGTCGGCGTGGGCCGAGGTGCCGTCGACGAAGTTCAGCACCACCTCGTCACCGCGATCTTCAATTTTGCTCAGGCATTTGCCGAAGTGCAGGGTGCCGGGCTGCAGCGCGGAGAGCTGCAACGCCTGCAAATCGCCGCGGTGTACCGTCACATAGGCGGCGCCGTACTCCCGGCGGGCGAAGGCGCCCAGTTCGATGCGCGACAGGTAGTCGCCGCTTTCGGCGTCGCGGCTGAACCAGAAATCGGGATGAGACGCCATCTGCTCCAACCGCTGCTCAATACCGAGGCGGCGGAAAATCTTCAGTACGTTCGGCCCCATGTGAATGCCCGCGCCGAGGCGTGAGAACGCCGGGCTCTGTTCATACAGATCGACGGTAAAGCCGGCTTTTTGCAGCAGCCCGGCGGCAGCGGCGCCCCCCAGCCCGGCGCCGACGACGGCGATGCGTGGTTGTTTGCTCATCATGTTTCCCCTGTCTGTTGGCTTTTTTCAGCGTAGGTCCAACGCATGGCTGGACGATCGATTTATAGTGCACACGCTAGATAACGCAAAGTTGCAAAAGTGTTAAATCAGATCTTGCTCACGCTAATTGACGGCGTATTACTGTTAAACTCATGTTAATCACAGGATTGACGCGGGATGAAATAGGACTTTCTTATGGTGGATATTCGCAGCTTGCTTTCCTTTGCTTTTTTGACTTAGATAAAACGAGTGTGTTCACTTTAAATTGTTTGAAAAATAACCGCCGCCTTGCGGGCGTCGGTCACCCTTGACGAGACAGGAGACAGGCCATGGCGGTCAATGAAACCCAGTTGGTACAGCTGTTCGAGCAGGTGCTTACGCTGTCGAAGGTCGATGCTTCGCAGAGCGTGGCGATTTTGAAAAGCCATTATTCCGATGCGCGCACGGTGCGCGCCGCGACCGACGCGGCGCTGCGGCTGGGCGCCAAGGTGTATGCCGTCGAACTGCCGGCGTTCAACCATCCGCGAGCGATGGGCAACGACATGACCGCCTATTGCGGCGATACCGCGCTGACCGGCAATCTGGCGGCGCAGCGTGCGCTGGAGGCCGCCGACCTGATCGTCGATACCATGATGCTGCTGCATTCGCCGGAGCAGGAACAGATCCTGAAAACCGGCACCCGCATCCTGCTGGCGGTGGAGCCGCCGGAGGTGCTGGCGCGCATGTTGCCCAACGCGGAGGACAAGGCGCGGGTGCTGGCCGCCGCCGCCGTGCTGGAGCAGGCGAAGCTGATGCAGGTAACCTCCGCCGCCGGCAGCGATTTCCGCGCGCCGCTGGGGCAATACCCGACGGTGACCGAGTACGGCTATGCCGATGAACCGGGGCGCTGGGATCACTGGCCGAGCGGTTTCCTGTTCACCTGGCCAAATGAGGAGCAGGCGGAAGGGGTGCTGGTGCTGGAGGTCGGCGATATTTTGCTGCCGTTCAAAAGCTATGCGCGCGAACGCATCACGCTGGAGATCGAAAAAGGGTTCGTCACCCGCATTCACGGCGGCTTCGAGGCGGAATACCTGCGCGAATATATGAAATACTTCGACGATCCGGAGGTGTACGGCATCTCGCACATCGGCTGGGGCCTGCAGCCGCGCGCCCAGTGGACGGCGATGGGCCTGCACGACAAGAACGACGGTATGTGCATGGACGCGCGCGCGTTCTACGGCAACTTCCTGTTCTCCACCGGGCCGAACACCGAAGTGGGCGGCACGCGCAAAACGCCTTGCCATATGGATATCGCGCTGCGCCGCTGCGACATTCGCCTCGACGGGCAAACGGTGGTGGCGGACGGTGAAGTGGTGGCGCCGGAGGCGTCGCGCGTGCGCCGGGCGTAATCGTTGCTGCCAACGGTGAGGGTTTGTACTATTCTCGTGGATTCCATAGATGGTGAGAGTAACGCAATGACGCCCCCCGAATACCCGTCAGCCGTGAGCGGCCAACCCGAAAATTATCATTTTACCGAGCAAGTCGGGCACCTGCTGCGCAAGGTTTATCAGCGCCACGTGGCGATTTTCCAGCAAAACGTCGGCGATTCGCAGCTGACGGCGGTGCAGTTCATCACCCTGTGCGCGGTGCGCGATATGGGGCCGAGCTCGCTGACCGAGCTGGTGCAGGTGACGGCGGTGGATCAGGCCACCATCCGCGGCATCGTCGAACGGCTGAAGGCGCGCGATCTGATCACGGTAACGCCGGATCCGATCGATCGGCGCAAGGTGGTGGTCGGCCTCACCGACGCCGGCGGCGCGCTGCTGGCGGAAACGGTGCCGCAGGCGGCGAAAATCACAGAACTGACGTTCGGTACGCTGAACCCGGCCGAACGGATAGCGCTGATATTCCTGCTGAATAAAATGCTGGAAGAACCTGCCACCGGCTGATTCGCCCGCGCAACGTCGGTTGCCTGGTGGTCGGCGGCGAGAGGCCAGCCCATAAGATCATCACGTGCAGGCGGAGACGCGAACAATGGCGATATCTGAAGTGCAATCGCCCAGGGACGGCGCGAAAACCACGCTGACGGAGCATCCGCTGATGCTGTCGGTGAACGGCGAACAGCTTCATGCGCAGGTGATGGCGGATACGCCGCTCTTGCTGGTACTGCGCAACGATCTGGCGCTCAACGGTCCGAAATACGGCTGCGGTCTGGGCGAATGCGGCGCGTGTACCGTGTTGATCGACGGCGTGGCGGCGCGCTCCTGCGTGATCCCGGCGTTCGGCGTGTCCGGCAGGGCGATCGTGACCCTGGAAGGCCTTGGCGATCGCCAGCGCCTGCACCCGGTGCAGCGTGCCTTTATCGAAGAGCAGGCGGCGCAATGCGGCTACTGCCTTAATGGCATGATCATGACCACCAAAGCCCTGTTGGATCGCAATCCCGCCCCGAGCGAGGCGGAGATCCGTCAGGCGCTGTCCGGCAACCTGTGCCGCTGCGGCACCCATCTCGAAATCCTGCGTGCGGTTCAGCGCGCCATCATTCTCTGCCGCGATGAGGACGCCCACGCCCATGACTGATTCCCGTGTCCCATCGCCGAGCCAGGCCGACTTGCTGCAGCGCGACGGCGTGCTTCTGATCGTCGACAGCGTGCAACCGCCTTCGGGGCCGGTGCCCAAAGGGCAAACGCCGGTGCTGAAGCCCAAAGAGCAGGGGCTGTTTATCGCCCTGTGCGGCAGCGGCGAAATCTATGCCTTTAACGGCCATGTCGATCTTGGCACCGGCGTGCGCACCGCGCTCGGGCAGATCGTCGCCGAAGAGCTGTACCTGCGCGTGGATCAGGTGCAAATGGTGTTGGGCGATACCGAACGCGCGCCGAATCAGGGCGCCACCATCGCCAGCGCCACGCTGCAGATCTCCGCCGTGCCGCTGCGCAACGCCGCCGCCGAAGCGCGCCGTTGGCTGTTGCGCCAGGCGGCGCAGCGCTTCGATGCGCCGGTGGAACAGCTGACGCTGGAGGAGGGCGTGATCCGCAGCCCGCAGGGGCAGGCGCTCAGCTACGCCGAGCTGGTGGCCGGCGGTCATGTCGAGCTGTCGATTTCCGGCGACGCGCCGCTGAAACCGCAGGCGGAGTATCGCCTGGTGGGCACCAGCGCCGCGCGCGTCGATATTCCGGCCAAGGCGACCGGCGAAACCACTTACGTACACGATATGCGCCTGCCGAACATGCTGCACGGCCGGGTAGTGCGGCCGCCCTATGCCGGGTACGACAGCGGCGAATTTGTCGGCACCAGCCTGCTGGCGGTGGATGAAACCTCGATCGCGCATATTCCCGGCATCGTCAAACTGGTGGTGATCGGCGATTTCATCGGCATTGTCGCCGAGCGCGAAGAGCAGGCGATCAAGGCGGCGCAGGCGCTGCAGGTCAGTTGGAAAGACTGGCGCCGCAATTTGCCGCAGATGACCGACGTGGCGCAGGCGCTGCGCGACAATCCGCACTCGACCCGGGTGGTGCACGATACCGGCGATGTGGACGCGGCGCTGGCGGCGGCCGACAGGCGTTTCACCCGCAGCTACCTGTGGCCGTATCAGCTGCATGCCTCGATCGGCCCTTCCTGCGCGCTGGCGGACTATCGGCCGGAGCGCCTGCAGGTCTGGTCAGGCAGCCAGAATCCGCACCTGCTGCGCGCCGATCTGGCCTGGCTGCTGGAATACCCGGAAGCGCAGATCGAGATCGTTCGCATGGAGGCGGCCGGCTGCTATGGCCGCAATTGCGCCGATGACGTCTGCGCCGACGCGGCGCTGCTGTCGCGGGCGGTGGGCCGGCCGGTGCGGGTGCAGCTGACCCGCGAGCAAGAGCATGTGTGGGAACCGAAGGGCACGGCGCAACTGATGGAGGTGGACGGCGGGCTGGACGCCGCCGGGCACCCGGTCGCCTACGACTTTCGCACCTATTATCCTTCCAACGGCGCGCCGACGCTGGCGCTGCTGCTGACCGGCCGGGTCGAACCGCTGCCGGTGGCCTATGAAATGGGCGACCGCACCTCGGTGCCACCTTATGAGTATCCGGCGCTGCGCGTCAGCATCGAGGACATGGCGCCGATCGTGCGCGCCTCCTGGATGCGCGGCGTTTCCGCCTTGCCGAACACCTTCGCCCACGAATCTTATATCGATGAGCTGGCCCACGCCGCCGGCGTCGATCCGCTGGAATATCGGCTGCGCTATATCCATGACGAACGCGCCAGTGAACTGATGCGCAGCACCGCAGAACGCGCCGGCTGGACGCCGCACACCGAACCGATGCAGACCCCGGCGGAAGACGGCGTGCTGCGCGGGCGCGGCTTTGCTTATGCCCGTTACATCCACAGCAAGTTTCCCGGCTTTGGCGCGGCCTGGGCCGCCTGGGTGGCCGACGTGGCGATCGACAAAGCCAGCGGCGAAGTGGCGGTGACGCGCATCGTGGTCGGCCACGACGCGGGCATGATGGTTAACCCGGACGGCGTGCGCCACCAAATTCACGGCAACGTATTGCAATCGACCAGTCGGGTGTTGAAAGAGCGCGTGACCTTTGAGGAATCGACGGTCTCCGCCAAAGAGTGGGGGGCTTACCCGATCCTGACCTTCCCGGAGGTGCCGGAGGTGGACGTGGTGATGATGCCGCGCCCTTACGATCCGCCGCTGGGCGCCGGGGAGTCGGCGTCGGTGCCCAGCGCGGCGGCCATCGCCAACGCGGTGTTCGACGCCACCGGCATTCGTTTTCGCGAGCTGCCGATCACCTCGGACAAGCTGCGAGAGGCGCTGAACGGGCCGGACGCCGAGCGGCAGGCCGCGCCGCCCAA
Source organism: Serratia sp. TSA_130.1 (assembly GCF_052691795.1). NCBI lineage: Bacteria > Pseudomonadati > Pseudomonadota > Gammaproteobacteria > Enterobacterales > Yersiniaceae > Serratia > Serratia sp. TSA_130.1. The sequence goes on along the minus strand of NZ_JBQZFS010000004.1, from coordinate 163,473 downwards.
GAAAAAGAAGCGCGGCAAATGGTGGTTCGGCGGCGCGGCGGGGCTGTTCGGCGCCGTGCTGGGCATCGCCGGCAGCGCCTTGCCGTGGCGGGCGGAGATCGCGCCGGTGGCGACGCCCGGCGCCGGCACCTGGTCGGCCGCCACGCTGGAGCGCGGCCGTCAATTGGCCGCCGCCGGAGACTGCGCGGTTTGCCATACCGCGTCGGAAGGGGCGACCAACGCCGGCGGGCTGGCGATGGCGACGCCGTTCGGCACGCTCTACAGCACCAACATTACCCCGGACGTGGCAACCGGCATCGGCAACTGGTCATTTACCGCATTCGATCGGGCGATGCGCCAAGGCATCGCCCGCGACGGTCGCCATCTGTATCCGGCATTTCCTTACACCGCCTTCAGCAAAATGACCGACGGCGACATGCAGGCGCTGTACGCTTATCTGATGTCGCAGCCGGCGGTGCGCCAGAGCAACCCGGCCAATCAGATGCGCTTCCCGTTTAACCTGCGGCCGCTGATGGCGGGCTGGAACGCGCTGTTCCTGCGCCAGGGGGAATTTCAACCCGATCCGCAACAAAGCGCGCAGTGGAATCGCGGCGCCTATCTGGTCAACGGGCTCGGCCACTGCGCCGCCTGCCATTCGCCGCGCAATCTGCTGGGGGCGGAAAAGGGCGGCGCGGCTTTCCTGGCGGGGGGGATGGTGGACGGGTGGGAAGCGCCGGCGCTGAATCAATTGGCCAACGCGGACAAACCCTGGACCGAGGAACAGCTGTTTCAGTACTTCCGCAGCGGGCATTCCGCCGAGCACGGCGTGGCGGCCGGGCCGATGGGGCCGGTGGTCAGCGAACTGGCGACGTTGCCGCAGAGCGATCTGCGGGCGATGGCCAACTATGTGATGTCGCTGAGCGCCAAGGCGACGCTGAATGTGGAACCGCAGGCGCAGTTGGCGGCCCGCGCGTTGCCTGCGGGTCAACTGGCGGGCGAGCGGTTGTTTCAGGGCGCTTGCCAGGCCTGTCACAGCGCCGCCGCCGGCGGGCCGCAGCTGTTCGGCGTCAGCCCGGACCTGGCCAATAACACCAATATCTTCAGCGATCGTCCCGATAACCTGATCAAGGTGATCCTGCAAGGGATCCCCAAACCGGCCACCGCCGAATTGGGCTTTATGCCGGGCTTTAAGGACAGCTTTTCCGATCGGCAGGTGACGGCGCTGGTGAATTATCTGCGCCATCGCTATGCCGGCGACAAACCGGCCTGGCGCGACGTGGAGGCTCAGGTGGCGCGGCTGCGCGCAGAGCCGGGCACGCACTGAGCCGCCTCAGGCTTGGCGCAGGAATGCCACCAGCCGCTGCGCCGGCAGCGGCAGCTGCGCCAGGTCACGCACCGCGATCGACAGGCGCCGGGTCGCCCACTCGTCTGTCAACGTCAGTGCGCTGTGCCGAATTTGCGGATGGCGTTGGGCGCTCTCTTCCGGCACCACCGCCAGCCCGGCACCGCGCAGCACCATGCGGCAGATGGCGTCGAAATGAGCCGCGCGCGCCCGCAGCCGCATCGGGCCGCCGCTGCGTATCGCCAGCTGTTCCAGATGCTGTTGCAGCGCACTCTCTTCCGGCAGGCCGATGAAATCAAAAGGCAGGGCGTCCGCAAAGCTGAGCGTGCGGCGGCCGCTGAGCGCATGCCCCGGCGGCAACGCCAGCACCAGACGATCCTGGCGAAAAGGGTAGCTTGCCAGCCCACGCAGATCGGCGTGATCCGCCGCGATGCCGATATCCGCTGCCTGTTCAGCGATCGCCTGCGCGATGGCCGGGCTGGGCAGCTCCTCCAGTACAATATCGGTATGCGGGTGCAGTACCAGAAAATCCGCCAACAGCTCCGGCAGAAAAGCGTCGGCGGCGACGGTATTGGCGACGATGCGCAGTCGGCTGCGCTGGCCCGGCGCGAACTCGGCCAGGTCGCCGCGCAACCGCTCACGCTGCTGTAAGAGCACTCGCGCGTGATGCAACAGGCGCTCACCGGCGGGCGTCGCCTGGACGCCGCGCGGATTGCGCGTCAGCAGCGCTACGCCGGCCTGTTGCTCTAGCCCGCGCATGCGGGCGCTGGCGGCGGCCAGCGACAGCCCAACGCGCTCGGCGCCGGCGGTGATGCTGCCGGTCTCGAGCACCGCCGCCAACAGCCGCAGATCGATAAAGTCAAAATGCATGCGTTTTCCCTCTGTCTTTGCCGCAGGCAGGCTCTGCCATTGCCGCATTGTGCCGCGCCATACCGCCGGCCACAATCGAGCCGTTGATTCGCCATAAGGATAGACGCATGTCGCTGACGCTACTCGAGATTATCGCCCTGACGGGCATTTTTACACTGGCCGGCACGGTCAAAGGAGCGATCGGTCTGGGGCTGCCGACCGTGTCGATGGGGCTGCTCAGCCTGATGATGCCGCCGGGTCAGGCCGCCGCGTTGTTGTTGCTGCCTTCGCTGATCACCAACCTGTGGCAGTTGCTGTGCGGGGCGCGGCTGGGGACGCTGTGCCGCCGGCTCTGGCCGATGATGCTGTGTGTCACGCTTGGCACGTTGTTGAGCGCGGGGGCGCTCACTGCCGGCGACGGCCGCCTGGCGCCGCTGGCGCTGGGCGTGTGTCTGATCGGTTATGCGCTGCTGGGTTTTACCCGTTTCGACTGGCGCGTTTCCGCTGCGGCGGAACCCTGGTTGGGGCCGCTGTGCGGCCTGGTGACCGGTGCGCTGACCGGCACCACCGGAGTGTTCGTCATTCCGGCGGTGCCTTACCTGAATGCGTTGGGCCTGGCGCGCGACGATCTGGTGCAGGCGCTGGGGCTGTCGTTCACCGTCTCGACGCTGGCGCTGGCCGCCGGTTTAGCCTGGCATCAGGCGCTGCCCGCCACGCTGCTCGGCGGTTCGCTGTTGGCGCTGTTGCCGGCGTTGGGCGGCATGTGGCTGGGGGAGAGGGTGCGCCGTCATTGTCGCCCGCAGCTGTTCCGCCGCCTCTTCTTTATTGGGCTATTAATCTTGGGCGTTGAGATTATTTGGCGATTCAATTAATTGAATCGATAGCATGTGCGTGTAATCAGGTTCGGTATATTATTCTTGGTTTTATTCTAATATGATTGTTTTCAATGTTTAAAATGGACTTTCTTATTGGATTTTTTATGAAATACAGAGTGGTTATGTATTGTCATTAGTGTGTTTTACTTTTTCAACTATAACCCTTTTAAAATGGGATAACCCCAGTGAATGCATAGGGGAACATTGATGAAGGAAATTTTAAGCAGCCAATTCTATGCGATGTCGGGTGGATGGCAGGATCGAGATGGGAGTGGAAAAAGAGCGTCTGATAACGGAGATGGGGTATATGATGAATAGATATGTTGTTTTTATAAAGAGTGATGAATCAAAAGTGCTAAGAAAGGAAGTGGTTACGCGAGAAATAATTAAAGACATGAAGCAGAAGGGGTTCAGAAAGCATTATGTTGAAGTAGAGGCTGAGAACGAAAGCGATGCCATTAAAAAATTAAATAAGAACAGCAATGATTATTTGGATTCATTGAGAAATTTTTCAGGTGATTTATTGTTCTGTTCTATTTTTGTTATTGTTATGACGATCGTCTATTTTGCCACGATGAAAATGAGTTAGAAGTAGATGCTGTAGGATTTAAAAAACAAAAAGGCTTGTCGAACTGGAACTCTCTGATTTTTCTCTGGATATGTTGCTGTCATTGGGTGAAACATACGTTCATAAAAATTTATTGGCGTTAGGATCACTCAGAAGATTTAAAGGCGTTTATTTTAATAGTTTCATGTCCTCTCACCAAAATTAACTGACCTTCTGCTTATTTTAATGTCAATACAGTAGTCTGTGAATTTGAATGTTAGCTATCACTAAGGGACGCTGCTCATGTTTCGCCAGGAAGCGATCGAGAATCAGAAAATGAAATGGCGTGGCAGGGCGCTCCTGCTACCCGGTATTCCCGTTTGGGGCACGACAGGGCTCTGCCTGTTTTTCTTCATCGCTTTTCTCACCTTCGCGATCGCCGGTACTTATACCCGGCGGGTCAACGTGACCGGCGAGATCAGCACTTATCCGCGCGCCGCCAACGTTTATTCCGCCGTCCAGGGGATAGTGGTCAAGCAATTCGTCACCGAAGGGCAGGTGATTGCCGCTGGTGCCCCCATTTACCAGATCGACGTCAGCAAGAGTACCCGTAGCGGTGTGATCAGCGACAACCAGCGCCGGGATATCGATGGCCAGCTGGCACGCATTGCGCAAATCATCAACCGACTGGAAAGCAGCAAGCAGGCCACGCTTATCATGCTGGAACAACAGAAGGCGCAATACACCGCCGCATTCACCCGTTCCACCGATATCCTCAAACGCGCCCAGGAAGGGATTCGCATCATGAAGGAAAACATGGAGAACTACCGGCACTATCAGACCAAAGGGCTGATCAATAAGGATCAGCTCACCAACCAGGTGGCGCTGTATTACCAGCAGCAGAACAACCTGCTGGGCCTGTCCGGCCAGAACGAACAGAATGCGCTGCAGATCACCGCGCTGGAAAGCCAGATCCATATCCAGGCTGCCGAATTCGACAACCAGATTTACCAGATGGAGCTGCAGCGCTACGAGCTGCAAAAGGAGCGGCAAAACATAGATGCCACTGGCGATATTATCGTTCGCGCGCTGGCCGGCGGCCGTATCGATTCGCTGAGCGTCACGGTTGGCCAAATGGTCAACGTCGGCGACAGTCTGCTGCAGATTATCCCGCAAAACATCGATCGCTATGCCCTGGTACTGTGGGTGCCCAACGACGCTATCCCCTACATCGTCGCCGGCGATAAGGTCAATGTGCGCTATGACGCTTTTCCGGCGGAGAAATTTGGCCAGTTTGCCGGTACGGTGGCCGTCATCTCCAAAGCCCCGGCCTCGCCGCAGGAAATGCTGACCTATCAGGGAGCGCCCAAAGCGGCGCTGACCGCCGCCGTGCCGTACTACAAGGTGATCGTCATGCCGGAGAAACAGGCCATTGCCTATGACGGTAAACGTCTGAGCCTGGAAAACGGCATGAAAGCGCAAAGCACCCTGTTTCTGGAAAAAAGGAAGATTTATCAATGGATGCTGTCGCCGTTCTACGACATGAAACACAGCGCGACGGGGCCAGTCAATGAGTAGGACCTCATTCAAACAACGGGTCAGCCAACTGGATCTGCGGTTGCGCCACCGGGTTTCGATGGTGCACCAGACCGAGTCGTCGGAATGCGGGCTGGCCTGTCTGGCGATGATCTGCGGTTATTACGGCAAAAATATCGACATGATCGCGCTGCGCCGGCAGTTCAACCTGTCAACCCGCGGTGCAACGCTGGTTGGACTGACCGGTATCGCCGAGCAATTGGGGTTGAGTACCCGTCCCCTGTCGCTGGATCTGGACGAACTCGGCGCGCTAAAACTGCCCTGCATTTTGCACTGGGAATTCAACCATTTTGTGGTGCTGGTCAGCGTCAAAGGCCACCGCGCAGTGCTGCATGATCCGGCGCGCGGGCGCCGGGCCGTCAGCCTGACGGAACTGTCGCACAGTTTCACCGGCGTAGCGCTTGAGGCCTGGCCCGGCAGCGAATTCACCGCCGACAGCGTCCGCCATCGCATTCATCTTCGCACGCTGATCGGCAGCGTGCATGGCCTCAAGGGGGCGCTCGGCAAAATTTTTTGCCTGTCTCTGGTATTCGAAACCATCAACCTGGTGATGCCCATCGGCACGCAGCTGGTGATGGATCATGCTATTCCTGCCGGAGATCGCGGGTTACTGTCGCTCATCTGCGCCGGATTGATGCTGTTTATCTTGTTGCGGGCCGCCATCGGCATGGTGCGGGCATGGTCAGGATTGGTCATGGCGACGCTTATCAACGTTCAGTGGCAGTCCGGGTTGTTCACCCATCTGCTGCGCCTGCCGCTCGGTTACTTTGAACGTCGTAAGCTGGGGGACATTCAGTCACGCTTCGGTTCACTGGATACGCTGCGCAGCACTTTCACCACCAGCATCGTCGGCGCCATCATGGACGGCATCATGGTGATCGGTGTGCTGGTGATGATGGCGCTGTATGGCGGCTGGCTGACCTGGGTAGTGCTCACTTTCACTGCGCTTTATGTGTTGATGCGACTGCTGACCTACGGCTATTACCGTCAGCTGTCCGAGGAGGCGCTGGTGAGAGAGGCTCGGGCCGGCTCGTATTTTATGGAAACGCTGTACGGTATCGCTACCGTCAAGATGCAGGGCATGGCAGAACGCCGCATCGCTCACTGGCTAAACCTTGAAATCGACACCATCAACACGGGGATCCGCGTCACCCGAATGGACATGCTGTTTGGCGGGATCAACACCTTTATAGCGGCGTGTGACCAGATCGTCATTCTGTGGTTGGGAACTAGCCTGGTGATCGATAACCAGATGACCCTCGGTATGTTCGTGGCGTTCGGCGCCTTTCGGGGGCAGTTCTCCGACCGCATCGGGTCGCTGACGGAATTTTTGCTTCAGCTGCGCATGATGAGCCTGCATAACGAGCGCATTGCCGATATTGCCCTGCATCCGCGGGAGGAGCGTAAACCCGATCACCCTTACACGGCGGGCCTGCAACCTTTGGGATTGACGACCCATGCCCTGAGCTATCGTTACGACAGCCAGTCACCGGCTATCTTTGATGGCCTGGACATCAGTATTGCGCCGGGCGAAAGCGTGGCTATCGTGGGCTCGTCCGGTGCCGGCAAGACCACGCTGATGAAGGTGTTGTGCGGACTGTTTACCCCGGCTGCAGGGCGGGTTGAGGTGAACGGCGTCGATATCCGGCAGCTCGGCATCAACAACTACCACAAAATGATTGCCTGCGTGATGCAGGACGACAAACTGTTCTCCGGCTCAATCCGCGAAAATATTTGCGGGTTCGCGGACAAGATGGATGATGCCTGGATGGAAGCCTGTGCCCGTGCCAGCTATCTGCATGAGGTGATCATGCGCATGCCGATGGGGTATGAAACCCCGATCGGCGAGTTGGGGGAAGGGTTGTCCGGCGGGCAAAAACAACGGCTATTCATAGCCCGGGCAATCTACAAGAAACCGGCTATTTTGTTCCTGGATGAGGCCACCAGTGCGCTGGATAAGGAGAGCGAAGCTGCCGTGAATCAGGCAATTAAGAGACTCAATATCACTAAGCTGATCATTGCCCACCGTGAAACGACCATTGCGTCGGCAGATCGGGTTATACATCTTGGATAAGGGGGGATATCACCCGCGCCACAAGCCATTTACATTGCTTTTCTCCCTAAAAACCCAATAAGTGGCGATGGGGCAAGGCTATTTTTACTGCTCGCTTCCGCTTTCAATTTACGGCGCGGCGCATTGCGCGATATTCTGGTTTTCTGATGGGCTAACGGCGGATGAGGGAACCATGACAGACAGCCAGGCATTTGAACAACAAAGCCTCGATAATCTGCTGAGCTATTGGCGGCGCCACCGCCGCCTGCCGGGCGCGCGTTATCCGGCCGGCCCGACCGACACCCTGTGCGACGTGCCGGGCGTCAGCGTCGGGCATCACACGCTGGCCGACGGCGAATGTCAGACCGGCGTCACCGCCATCGTGCCGCCGGGCGATCTGTTCAACCAGCCGCTGCCGTGCGGCAGCGCGGTGCTCAACGGCTTCGCCAAGCCGCTTGGGCTGGTGCAGCTGAACGAACTGGGGGTGCTGCAAACGCCGATCCTGCTGAGCAACACCTTCGCGGTCGGCACGCTGTTCAACGCCATGGTGCGGCGCAGCTGCCGGCGCTACCCGCAGATCGGCCGCGGCAGCGCCACCATCAACCCGCTGGTGCTGGAGTGCAACGACGGCTACCTCAACGATATTCAGGCGATGGCGGTGCGTGAGGAACACGTCTTCAGCGCGCTGGATAACCATTCCACCCGCTTTGCGCGCGGCAGCGTCGGCGCCGGGCGCGGCATGAGCAGTTTCGGCTTGAAAGGGGGCATCGGCACCGCCTCGCGCTATTGCCCGGGGCTCGGCACCACGCTCGGCGTGCTGGTGTTGGCCAACTTCGGCACTCTCGACTCGCTGACGCTGAGCGGCGTGCGCGTCGGCCAGGCGCTGGGTAAGCTGTTGGCGGATCCGCCGCCGCAGGTGGATGCCGGTTCGGTCATCATCATCATCGCCTGCGATCGGGCGTTGGACAGCCGCCAGCTGAACCGCATCGCCCGCCGCGCGGGCGCGGGCCTGGGGCGGGTGGGCAGCCATTGGGGGCACGGCTCCGGCGACATCGCGCTGGCGTTCTCCACTCGGTTACTGGGGGCGACGCTGCCGGACGAACGGCTGGAGCCGCTGTTCGCGGCGGCGGCGGACGCCACCGAATACGCGGTGCTGGATGCGTTGCTCAGCGCCGAAGGCGTCAGCGGCTTCGAGCAGCATGCGCGCGTGGCGCTGGGCCCGCTGCTCGATCGGCTGGCGGCAAATTAAATACAGGAGCCTGATGTGAAAGTCTTTATCTCTGCGGATATCGAGGGGATCGCCGGCGTGATGCGGCCGGAGCAGTGCAACCCGGCCCACGCCGACTATGCGGCGGCGCGCGAGCTGATGGAGCAGGAGGTCAACGCCGCCATCGACGGCGCTTTTGCCGGCGGCGCCACCGAGGTGACGGTGGCCGACAGCCACGCGATGATGCAGAACCTGCGCGCCGAACGCATCGATGCGCGGGCGCGCCTGGTGCAGGGCAAACCGCGTGGGTTGTCGATGGTGGAAGGGCTGCAGCATCAACGTTACGACGGCCTGATGTTTATCGGTTATCACAGCGCCGCCGGCGAACGCGGCGTGCTGGCGCATACCATCAACGGCCGGGCCTTTTATCGCGTTAGCCTGAACGGCGAGGTGGTAGGCGAAAGCGATCTGTATGCGGCGGCGGCGGCCGAGTTAAACGTGCCGCTGTGGCTGGTGAGCGGTGACGACGAGCTGCAACGTTGGATTGCTGAACGTTATCCGCAATCCGGCTATGTTTGCGTAAAACGCGCCCTCTCGCAAACCGCCGCCGAATCGCTCAGCCCACAGCGGGCACGCGCCGAGATCCGCGAGCGCGCGATGCAACAGGTGCGCCAGGGCGCCAGACTGCCGGTGGAGCGCCGTTTTATGCCGCCTTACCGGCTGACGCTGATGGCGGCCAAACCGGTGCTGGCGGATCTGTTCAGCCTGGTGCCCGGCGTGGAGCGCCAGGATGCGCTCACCGTGGCCTTCGACAGCGACAACATGGCGGCGCCAATCCGCCTGCTCAGCGTCTTCTCCTATCTGGCGACGACGCAGAGCTGACCCCCGGTGCGGGTTCCCGCCCGCACCGCACGATTCTCCAATAGAAAATCCCTCTTCAACATTAAGCCTACTGGATAATAGGCTACGCTAATTATTGCTCTGTTGTGCTATGTCACCTGACCGGCGCGGCAAGCCATTCCCATAATTAGCGCTGTTTCGCCGAAGGCAGTGACGCCTTCGGTTTTTTTGGAGTCATGAGCAATGAGCATATCCCAAGTTCCGCTTTCGCGGCGGCGGTTTATCGTCGGCGCCGGGGCGTTGGTGATCGGCGCCTATCTGCCGTCCACCGGCGCGCTGGCGCGCTCGAACGCCCCGGCCGCCGCCGGCGCGACGGCGTTTGACGCCAACGCCTTCGTCCAGATCGGCGCCGACGGCATCGTCACCGTCATCAGTAAACACACCGAAGTGGGCCAGGGGGTCTATACCGGCATGGCGACGCTGGTCGCCGAAGAGCTCGACGCCGACTGGGCGCAGGTGCGGGTCGTGGCCGCGCCGGTGGACACCGCCGTCTACAAGAACCTGGCGTTCGGATTCCAGGGCACCGGCGGTTCCAGCTCGGTGGCCAACGCCTATGAACAGATGCGGCGCATGGGCGCCATGGCGCGCGCGCTGCTGGTGCAGGCCGCCGCGCAGAGCTGGAAAACCTCCGCGCAGGAAATCACCGTGCAGGCGGGCAAGATCCGCCATGCCGCCAGCGGGCGCGAAGCGGGTTTCGGCGAGTTCGCCGAGTTGGCCGCCACGCTGCCGCCGCCCGATCCCGCCAGCCTGGCGCTGAAGGATCCGGCCAATTTCACCCTGATCGGCAAAACGCGCGGTCTGCACCGCGTCGATTCACTGGCGAAAACCAACGGCAGCGCGCAGTTCTCGCAGGATATCCACGAGCCGGACATGCTGACCGTCACCCTCAAGAAACCGCCGCGCTTCGGCGGCAAGGTGGCGACGTTTGACGCCGAACGTGCGTTGGCGGTGCCGGGCGTGGTGGCGGTGAAACAGGTTGCCACCGGCGTGGCGGTTTACGCCAAAAACACCTGGGCGGCGATCCAGGGGCGGGATCGGCTTAGGGTCACCTGGGACGATGCGCAGGCGGAGCGACGCAACACCGAGGAAATCTACGCCGAATTCCGCCAGGTGGCGCAGAAAACCGGCGTAGTGGCGAAGAGTCTCGGTAAGCCGGACGAGGTGTTCGACAAGGCCGATAAGGTGATCGAGGCCGAATACACCTTCCCCTACGTCGCTCACGCGCCGATGGAGCCGCTGGACGGCTATCTGTTCTGGGACGGCGAAAGCGTCAAGGCGCGCTACGGCTGCCAAATCCAGACGCTCGACCACAAGCAGCTGTGCGATCTGTTCGAGCTGCCGCCGGAGAAGGTGCAGATTGAAACCATTCTGGCGGGCGGCAGCTTCGGCCGGCGTATCGATCTGGGCAACCCGACGCTGGGGCCGGATCTGGCGGCCGACATGGCGGCGGCCGCCAAGGGCATCGGCCCCGGCCACGGCGTGAAGGTGGTATGGACGCGCGAGGACGACATCCGCAACGGGTGGTATCGCCCGATGATCCTGCATCGCCTGCGCGGCGCCATTCGCGGCGGCAAGGTGGTGGGCTGGACCGATACCGTAGTCGGCCACTCCTGGACGCGCCACAGCGCGATGGATGCGCTGGTGGTCAACGGCCTCGATCAGATGATGGTCGAGGGCGCCAGCGAGGTGCCTTATACCTTCGAAGCCTTCCGCTGCGATGCACATATCGTGCCCGGCAAGGTGCCGACCACCTCGCTGCGGTCGGTCGCCAGCACCCACACCGGCCACGCGGTGGAGAGCTTTATCGATCAGCTGTTGCAGGAAACCGGCCAGGATCCGGTCGAAGGGCGGCTGGCGCTGATGGGCGATGCGCCGCGTGCGGCGGGCGTGCTGCGCGCGGTAGCGAAAGCCGCTGACTGGCAGGGTGCCAAGGTGGTGGACGGACGCGCGCGCGGCGTGGGCGTCGCCAAGGCGTTCGACACCTATGTGGCGCAGGTGGCCGAGGTGTCGATCGGCGAAGGCGGCATCCCGAAAGTGCATAAAGTGTGGTGCGCGGTGGACTGCGGCGTGGCGGTGAACCCCGACGTGATCCGCGCGCAGATCGAGGGCGGTATCGGCTACGGCCTGAACCTGGCGCTGTACGGCAATATCACGCTGAAAGACGGCGTGGTCGAACAGTCCAACTTCAATAATTTCCGCCCGCTGCGCATCAATGAGATGCCGGAGGTTGAGGTGATCATCGTGCCCTCGACCGAGAAACCGACCGGCGTGGGCGAACTGGGGGTGCCGACCATCGCTCCGGCGGTCGGCAACGCGCTGGCGCTGCTCGGGCGGCCGCGCGCCTCGCTGAGCCTACCGCTGCATAATCCCACTGCGAATCCGGCGTCTGACAAGGAGAGAACCTGATGATTCATTTAACCGTAAACGAGCAGCCGCTGACCTTCGAGGGCGATCCGCACATGCCGCTGCTGTGGTTTTTGCGTGACGAAGCCGGCCTGACCGGCACCAAGTTCGGCTGCGGCATCGCCATGTGCGGCGCTTGCACCGTGCATTTGGACGGCGTGCCGGTGCGTTCGTGCATGACGCCGGTCTCCGCCGCCGCCGGCAAGAAAATCACCACCATCGAAGCCGTCGGCGCCACGCCGGAAGGCAAGGCGGTGCAGGAAGCCTGGCTTGATCTGGACGTGGTGCAGTGCGGCTACTGCCAGTCCGGCCAGATCATGAGCGCCAGCGCGCTGCTGGCGCAAAGCAAGAACCCGAGCGATGCGGACATTGACGCGGCGATGGGCGGCAACGTCTGCCGCTGCGCCACCTATGTGCGCATTCGCGCCGCCATCCACCAGGCCGCCAAGGCGTTGGGTTAGGGAGAGACGTGATGAGCAACGCCTTGAAAGGGCTGTTATGGCTGATTATCGCCGTGGTGGTGTTGGCGGGAGGATACGCGCTGTATACCCTGCTGCGGCCTGCCGGCGCGGAGCCTGCGGCGCCGATCGCCGGGGCGCCGGCCGGCATGACCGATAAACTGGCGCGCGGCGAGTACCTGGCGCGCGCCGCCGACTGTGTGGCGTGCCATACCGCGCCGGGCGGCGCGCCTTATGCGGGCGGCTTCGCCTTTAAACTGCCGTTCGGCACCATTTACGGCACCAACATCACCGCCGACAAGGAAACCGGCATCGGCAACTGGAGCGACGATCAGTTCGTGCGCGCGGTGCGTGAGGGCATCGGCCCGCAGGGCAACCTGTACCCGGCGATGCCGTACACCTCGTACACCGGGCTGAGCCGCGACGACGTGCTGGCGATCAAGGATTATCTGTTCAGCCTGCCGCCGGTGAAACAGGCCAACCCGCAAAACGATCTGTCGTTCCCGTTCAACCAGCGTTGGGGCATGAAATTCTGGAACCTGGCGTTCTTCCAGGAGCAGCGCTTCGCGCCGGATCTCAACAAGGACGAGCAGTGGAACCGCGGCGCCTATCTGGCGACGGCGCTCGGCCACTGCGGCGAGTGCCATACGCCGCGCAATCTGGGGTTCGGTCTTAACCAGAGCAAGCACCTGAGCGGTGAAGTGGTGCAGGGCTGGTTCGCCGCCAACATCACGCCGGACAAACAGACCGGCATCGGCGGCTGGAGCGACCAGCAGCTGTCGCAATATCTGGCCACCGGTCATGCGCCGGGGCGCAGCAGCGCCGGCGGCCCGATGGCGGAAGCGGTGGAAAACAGCCTGCAGTTCCTGACGCCGGAAGATAATCTGGCGCTGGTGAAATACCTGCGCGATATCGAGCCGATCGCCGGCGACGGCGCCGCAGCGGTGAACTTGCAGCCGAAGGGCGCGGGGGCTTCCACGCCGATCCTGCCGGGCGGGCAAGACAGCTCGCTCGGGCGCCGGGTGTTCGCCAACGACTGCAGCGGCTGCCACCAGTGGAACGGGCCGGGCCGCCAGAGCGAGTATGCGTCGCTGGTCGGCAGCACGGCGGTGAACGATCCGCAGGGGCGCAGCGTGGTGCAGGCCATCCTGAAGGGGACGAGCATCAGCGTCGGCGAGCGGCATGAGATGATGCCGGCGTTCGGCAACGCGTATTCCGACGAGGAAGTGGCGGCGGTCGCCAACTTTGTGGTTGGCCATTTCGGCGACAAGCAGGGCAAGGTCACCGCCAAACAGGTGGCGGAGCAGCGCAAGCAGTAAAGAAAGCGGCGAGGGAGATTCTCCCTCGCCGCGGCGTCAGCGGCTGCGGCGTGACATCACCCGTTTGTCTTTCGGTCTATCCTGCCAGTCCTCAACCTGATTATTGAAGTTGTCCGCCAGCAGGTAGGCCGGGGTTTTCGCCAGCCAGTCGGACAACGAAATATCCTGATAAATGCCGTTGTCCATCACGATCAATACCTTCAAATCCTCATCGCCGATGTTCTCGATGTAATGGCCGAAGCCCTGCGGCACGTAACCGACGTCCGAAGGGGCGTACTCTTCCGTCTGCGCGTGGCCGTGCGAACTGAACACCGTCATGCGGCCTTTGCCGGCAATATAGTATTGCCATTCGTTGGCATTGGGGTGCCAGTGCAATTCCCGGATTGCGCCGGGTTTCACGATCTCGATGATGCCGGTCATGGTGGTGGAAATGGGAAATTCTTTCGACGACACCAAATGGACGCTGCCGGCGTCATTTTCAAAGAACGGCTTTTGCTTCATTAATTCATAGCGGTGGGTCAGCGGGGCGTTATTTAATCCGCCGTCGCTTTTCGGCAATGGCAATGTGGGCGGAACGGCGCCGCCGACAATATAAGCCTCGCCCTGTTTGGCCTTGGAAAATACCGCCGCCGGCATGTCGACGCTTTTTTCCAATACTTCTTTCGGCATATGCGCCACCCAATCGGTAATGCTGAAGGTGCCGAATTCGGAGAAGTGGCCGTTATCAAACGCCAGAATAAAATGCGCGCCGTCCGCCAGCGCCTGAATGGAATGGCCATAGCCTTTCGGGAAATACCAGACGTCGCCGGGGCCGAAGTCCGCCACCTCACATTTTCCCTCGGGATCGAGGATGGTGATGCGCGCATGGCCTTCCAGCATAAACGCCCATTCGGCGGCGATGGCGTGCCAGTGCAGTTCGCGCACGCCGCCCGGCTCCAGCGTCATGTCGACGCCCGCCACGCCTTCGGAGATCGGGAATTGCTCGACGGTGGCTTCGCGCGCCCAGCCGTTGGGCAGGCTGCGCTTTTTGCTGTCGGTGAATTTGTATTTATAGAGATGCTGCGCATCGGCAGGCGGCTGATAGCTGCTGGGGGGCACGATATTGCGATGGTCGTCGGCAGCGGCATTTTTGGCGATGCCGCCGATCATGCCGGCGGCGGCCGCGCTGACGGCGGAGACTTTCAATATATCACGACGTGATAGCATAGCGTTTTCTCCAATATAAAACCGTGCGCCTGCAGCAGCAGGCGACAGGGAAGGCGCGATCGCCATTGAAATGATTTTTTGTCATCGGCGGGAATAGGCTGTGACCCTTAAATCCTAGCGGCTGGAATGTATTGCGTAGGCGCTTATTTGTTTGCGTTTGTTACTAAGTGAGAGCGGGTTTAATTAATTAACCGGAAGTTGAATAGTCATGGATTGGAATTAATTTTCACCGCTCACAGGCTTAAATAAATAATAAACGAACGTCATTTTTTATTGGCCGTTCGGGCTTTTTATGACTGCCCCACGGTCTCCAGCACCAGCTGACGAAAGCGCTCGACGATCGGCGAGGCCGGGCTGCGGCGCAGCGCCAGGTAAAGCGGGGCGCTGAGCTGCGCTTCTGCGGCGAGAGTGCGGTAGACGATGCCGTCGCCGCCCAGCCGCCGCATGGAACCGGGCACGATTGACACCCCTAATCCGGCGCCGACCAGGCTGAGGGTGGCCGGCAGGCGCGGCGCTTCCTGCACGATGCGCGGGCTGAAGCCGGCGCGGTGGCAGGCGGCCAGGATAGCGTCGTACAGCCCCTGGCCGGCCGGGCGGCGATAGAGAATAAACGCCTCGTGGGCCAGTTCGGCCAACGGCAGCGGTTGCTGCGTTTCTTGCGCCAGCCGGTGGCCCAGCGGCAGGGCGACGATCATCGGCTCGCTGAGCACTGGCTCGACGCTCAGGCCGGGAATGCCGTTGGCCGGCGAGCGCACGAAGGCGGCGTCGAGGCGCTGTTCCAGCAACGCCTCCATCAGTTCGCCGCTGCCGGCTTCTTCCAGTTGAGTGGTGATGCCCGGCAGGATGTCGCGGTAGCGGCGCAGCAGGTTGGGCACGAACGGGTGCAGCGCGGCGGAACTGGTGAAACCGATGGCGATGTGGCCCTGCTCGCCGCGGGCGGCGCGCTGCACCGCTTCGCGCAGGCGTTCGGCGCGCGCCAGCAGGGCGCGGGCTTCTTCGAACAGCACGCCGCCCGCTTCGGTGACGCGCACGCCGCGCGGCAATCGCTGTAACAACTTCACGCCCAATTCGTCTTCCAACCCCTGCAACAGGCGGGTCAGCGGCGGCTGCTGGATAAACAGCCGCTCGGCGGCGCGGGTGATGTTGCCTTCTTCCACCACGGTGACGAACGCCCGCAGGCGACGCAGTTCAATCATTGCCATACCTCAAAGGTATCTTTCTTTGTTCCGGAATGCATTAGACATCATGGCACGGCGGCGCGCATGATACCAGACATCAAAACAAGCGATGTGGAACGGCAATGTCATGTCAGATATCAATACGTTAAAACCGCACCCGGCGGCAGCGCCGGGCAACGCGGCGCTGTTTTTGGGCTTTCTGTGGCTGGGGCTGATCGGCTTCGGCGGCGTGCTGCCGATGGCGCGCAGCATGTTGGTGGAACGCCGGCGCTGGCTGAACGCGGAACAGTTCACCGAGCTGCTCGGCCTGTGCCAGTTTTTGCCCGGCGGCAATGTGATCAACCTGTCGGTGGCGGTGGGGATGGAATTTCGCGGGCTGCGCGGCGCGCTGTGCGCCTTGCTGGGCCTCATCAGCGCGCCGACGGCGATCGTGGTGGGGCTGGGCGTGGTGTACGCCCGCTTCCAAAACGATCCCCATGTGCAGCATGTGTTCGCCGGGCTGGCCGCCGCCGCCGCCGGGCTGCTGCTCTCGACCGGGATCAAGATGCTGCTGCCGCTGCGCGGCAAATGGCCGGCGCTGGCGATCGTCGCGCTGGCGCTGATCGCCATTGCCTGGCTGCGCCTGCCGCTGTTGCCGACCATGCTGGTGCTGGCGCCGCTGAGCATTCTGCTGATGTGGCGGTGGCCGTCATGAGCGGGGTGTTGATGGCGTTGGCGCTGATCTTCACCGAGCTCTCTTTATTGGCGTTCGGCGGTGGCATGACCATTCTGCCGGAGATGCAGCGGCAGGTGGTAGAGGTGCATCAGTGGATGAGCGCCCAGGAGTTCAGCGCGCTGTTCGCCATGGCGCAGGCCGCGCCGGGGCCGAACATGATGATCGTGCCGCTGGTCGGTTGGCACGTGGCCGGCTGGGCGGGGCTGCTGGTTTCTTCGATCGCCAAGTTCGGGCCGTCTTCCATCGTTACGCTATTGGTGATGGGCGCCTGGCGGCGCTTTAAGGATCGTCCGTGGCGCCGCATCGTGCAGGCCGGGCTGGTGCCGCTGACCGTGGGGCTGGTGGTGGCCAGCGGCCTTTTGATCGCCGAGGCTTCCGCGCCCAATTGGCGGCTGGCGGCGATCGTGGCGCTGGCGACGGGATTGAGCATGAGCAAGCGCCTCCATCCGCTGTGGGTGCTGGCGGGCGGCGCGTTGCTCGGCCTGCTGTTTGCCTGAAGGATTAGCGCGGGATCAGCACAAAGCGTGAAGGGCCGTTGCGGTCGATCAGCTCATAGCGCTTCGGCGCGGTCAGGGCCAGAAACGCCACCATGCTCCCTTCAGCGTCGGTCAGCGTCATGCCGTCCGGCGTCGGCCGCCAGGCGACTGGCAGCGCGTGCAGCGCCAGCGGCTGCAGGCACTCGGCGGAGGCGCTGAAGCGGAAAGCGTTGGTGTTGGCTACCGTTTCGTCGCTCAGCTGCACCTCGCAGACGGCTTTACCGTCGCCGATGGCGGCGAGCTGCCAGTCGCCCTTCAGCGCGGCGGGTTCCAGCAACGGCAGTGAACTGCCCAGGGCACTGCTGCACAATACGCTCATAACGACTCCTGTCAGGCTGGCGCGGCGCAAGGCGCGCATAAGGAAATGGGTTGGCATCGGGTCACTCCTTTCGGCTGTCCGTTCACACCTTAGCACGTTCCCGGCGGGATGATGAGGCAAGGATTAGGTTTTTTAATCCTCGATTATTCTGATCTAACCGTCGCTAAAAGGCGCGAAAAGACGAGTGATTAACCTGTTATTGCGCTTATTTTTCTCATTAATATAGTGAGAATACAAATTGTTATGGTTATCTCCTTCTTAACGCCCGGCGCGGTGAAGCCAGGCTGGGCGGGCTCGCGCCGCCGGAGTGAGTCACTATACTGGTCAATCCTAAGCCTCGGCTTAGATAAGAACGACTGATGAATAGTCTTACAAATCGAGTGGATTCCTAGTGTGTAAAAGGAGAATGCAATGAGCAGTCGCCACAACGACATTTTGCAAGATGACGATGAGTTCACCAGCCTGGCCGCCACATCCCCCAACGATCATAACTATCAGTTTTACTATCACCAGCCCGGCAGCTCCTATGACGGATTGGGCTACGGCGCGCTGTTCACGCTGGACAACGCTAACCTGTACAGCAACCAGCGCGGCGGGGCGGCGATTAATAATTTGGGTAAAATCCGCGATAACTTCAGCTTCGATCGCGCCGCCGATCAGTTGACGCGGCCGGGCCTGACGCACAACGGCGACCAGGTGTATCATCAGCCGGTCGCGCTGACCTATTCCTTCCTGACGCAAAGCGCGCTGAACCGCATCGGCCAGACCGGTGACGGCGACAAGGGGCTGCAGCCGTTGACCCAGGCGGCGCAGGCTCAGGCGCTGAAATCGATGCAGGCGTGGGCCGACGTGGCGAACGTAACCTTCACCGAGGCGGCGTCCACCGATATCAACCACCGCGCGGACATCACCTTCGCTTACTTCACCCAGCGCGCCGACGGCAGCACCGCCGCCGGCAGCGGCCCGAATGCCATCAACGCTTACGCCTATTACCCGCCGAGTTCCAAATCGGGCAGCGATAACGCCTTTGCGGGCACGGTGTGGTTCAACAAAAATTTCGCCACCCATAAGGCGCCGGTTAGCGGCGACTTCAGCAGCCAGACCTTCACCCACGAACTGGGACACGCCCTGGGGCTGGCGCATCCGGGATCTTATGACGCATCGTTAGGCAACCCGAGTTATCAGAATGACGCGGCTTATTATCAGGATTCGCTGCAATACTCGATCATGAGCTATTTCAACGCCGGTTACACCGGCGCCGACACCAAAGGGGTGTATGGCTATGGGCCGATGGTGGATGACATCGCCGCGATCCAGAAGCTGTACGGCGCCAACATGAACACCCGCACCGGCGACACGGTGTACGGCTTCAACTCCAACACCGGCCGTGATTTCCTGACCGCCACGGCGGACAACGGCAAACCGGTCAACTTCGCGGTGTGGGACGCCGGCGGCAACGACACGCTGGACTTCTCCGGCTACAGCCAGCAGCAGATGATCAACCTGAACGACGGCGCGTTCTCCAGCGTCGGCGGCGGCACGCAGAACGTCGCCATCGCGCGCGGGGCGATCATCGAGAACGCCATCGGCGGCAGCGGGCGCGATCTGCTCATCGGCAACGATCAGGACAACCTGCTGGCGGGCAACGCCGGTTCCGACATCCTGTACGGCGGGCGGGGGGCGGACCATCTGTGGGGCGGCAAAGACGCCAACAACTTCACCGACTATTTCGTCTATCTCAACGCCAAAGAGTCGACGGTGGCGGCGTTCGACGTGATTGAAGACTTTGAGCACGGCATCGACAAGATCGATCTCTCCGGCCTGCGCTTCAACAATAGCCTGAGCGAGCTGCGCTTTATCGACAGCGGCAGCGCCTTCAGCGGCCAGAAAGGCGAGATCCAGCTCAACTTCGACGCCTTCAACGGCACCACCGATCTGTTGATGAACACCCAGAGCAACAGCTATGCCGCCGACTTCAAGATCCACGTGGTCGGGCAGGTGGAGCAGAGCGATATTTTGTTTGCCTGAGGTGAGGAAGGGGAAGAGAAAAGGGCCGACCGGCCCTTTTTTTACGACTGGGCCGCCGCGGCGCTTTCCGCCACGAAAGAGCCGGTTTTCACCGCGCCGGCGCGGCGGTAGTGAGCCACAATGACGCCGCCGGGCGAGACCACCGAGTGGGTCAGCGTGAAGGCCGCCGGCGCCGCGTTGTCATCGAACAGCCGCTTGCCGCCGCCGAGCAGCACCGGGTAGGTGAGCAAGCGCAGTTCATCCACCAGATCGTTGGCCAGCAGCTGTTGCATCAGCGTGCTGCTGCCCTGCACCAGCAGCACCGGCCCCTGGGTGCGCTTCAGCTCGCGCAGCCGGGCGAGGATGTCTTGCCCCAGCCACTGGCTGTTCTCCCACGTCAGCGTCTCGCCGTGGTGGGTGGCGACGTACTTGGCCGCCTGATTGAACACGCGGGCGATGTCGGCGGAAAACGGGTCGGCCTCGTCGGTGATATGCGGCCAGTAGCCGGCGAAGATATCGTAGGTGCGCCGCCCGAGCAGCAGATCGAAAGGCGCAGAGAAAAGTTCGCCCATCGTTTCCGCGACGGCGTCATCCCAGTAGGGGGCGGTCCAACCGCCGAAGCGAAAGCCGCCGCTGCGGTCTTCGTCCTGCCCGCCGGGCGCCTGCATCACGCCGTCGAGGCTGACGAACGCGCTGGCAATAATCTGTCGCATGGCTGTCTCCTGCAATTGAGTGCCAGCTGAAAGTTTAGCCGCCGCGCGCCGGCTGCGCCAACCGGCCGCTCAGGGTTGCAGCGCCTTGAGCAACGCCTGATGGAAGCGCGCCGGCTCCTCCATTTGCGGCGCATGGCCCAGCCCGGCGAATTCGATCAGCGTGGCGTGCGGGATCAGTTTCGCCGCCTGCTTGCCCAGCACCGCGTAGTGCCCGATCTTGGCCTTGACCGCCGGCGGGGCGATATCGCTGCCGATGGCGGTGGTGTCGGCGGTGCCGATCATCAGCGTGGTGGGCGTTTGCAGATCCTTGAACTCGTAATACACCGGCTGGGTGAAGATCATGTCGTAGATCAGCGCCGAGTTCCACGCCACCAGGCGGTGGCCCGGCCCGTTGTTCAGCCCGGCCAGCATATCCACCCAGCGATCGTACTCCGGCTTCCAGCGGCCGCCGTAGTAGGTGCGCTGCTCATAGTTGCGGATGCCCTCGGCGGTGGTGTTCAGCTCGCGCTCGAACCACCGATCGACGCTGCGCCACGGTACGCCTTTCGCCTTCCAGTCCTCGAGGCCGATCGGGTTGATCATCACCAGCCGTTCCACCGCCTGCGGATACATCAGGCTGTAGCGCGTGGCCAGCATGCCGCCGGTGGAGTGGCCGATGACGATGGCCTTGCTGATGTTCAGATTCTGCAGCAGGCCGTGGGTATTTTGCGCCAGCTGTTGGAAGCTGTACTGGTAATGCGCCGGCTTGGTGGAGGAGCAAAAACCGATTTGATCGGGCGCGATGACGCGGTAACCGGCCTTGCTCAGCGCCTTGATGGTGTCCTGCCAGGTGGCGGCGCAGAAGTTTTTACCGTGCAGCAGCAGCGCGGTGCGGCCGTTGGCGGCGCCTTCCGGCGGCACGTCCATATAGCCCATTTTTAACGGCTGCCCCTGCGAGGTGAAGCTGAATTGTTGCAACGGGTAGGGGTAGTGAAAGCCCTGCAGCTCCGGGCCGAATTTCGGCGTTTCGGCAGCGCCGGCGGTGAACGCGGCCAACGTGGCGCACAGCAGCGCGCGGCGGGTTAATCTCAGCATCCTGATCTCCTGAAAAGGGCGATAGCCGAGTATAGCCACAATCGGCGCGCTGGCGCGCCAGTGGTTTCAGATAATTCTGTAATATTACGGTTTGATTCCCGGCAAGATTCCGACAACGGTCTTTTTCACAGTGAACGGGGTCACGCCGTGCAACATTCGCAGTATCTGATGGTTTTATTTCAAGGCTAAGTTATGCGATGCTTAAGCATTATTTATGCAAAAGGATCCTCGCATGTCCGCTTTATCCCGCTGCGCTTTCAGCGAAGGCAGCGTCGCTTTGCCGGAAGGCTATGCCGATCGCACCGTCAACGTGCTGTTGGCCGGTGATGATGTTTCCCCCTCAGTCAATATTTCCCGCGATGCGCTGCAGCCGGCGGAGAATCTGGAAAGCTACGTCACTCGCCAGCTCGATGCGCTGGCGCAGGGGCTGAAAGGCTGGGCGTTCAAAAGCCGCGAGCCGGCGTCGCTGGGCGATGGGCTGGCCGCCGGTGAGTGGGTACGCGCCAGCTACCTGCGCGACGGCAAACGCATCTGGCAGAACCAGGCGGTGTTCGCGCTGGCGGAAGGCCGGGTGCTGGTGTTCACCCTGGCGATGGCGCGCAAGCTGACGCCGCAAGACGACGCGCTGCTGCAGCAGGTGCTGAACAGCTACCGGGCGGCCTAACGATGAACTCTTTGCGTAAAAGGAACTTACGATGACCGAAGCGGCCCGCGTCGGCGATACCATCGGGCATTCCCATGCCCTGGCTGGCATGATTGCCGGCACGATTGTCGGCGGCCTGATCGCCGCCGCAGGCGCATTGGCGGCGGGTGCGCTGTTCGTCGCCGGCCTGGCGGCTTCCTGTATCGGCGTCGGCGTGCTGCTTATCGGCGCCAGCCTGGCGGTGGGGTATCTCACCGGGGAGGCGGCCACCGCGGCGCGCGACGGCATTGCCGACGCCGGTGCCGGTAGCCTGACCCCCAAAGGCAATATCGTCACCGGCTCCCCCAACGTCTTCATCAACGGCAAACCCGCCGCGCTTGCCACCAACAGCCAGGTGGCCTGCAGCGACGACGGCCCGAGCATGCAGATGGCGCAGGGCTCCGACAAGGTCAGCATCAACGGCCAGCCCGCCTCGCGCGTGGGGGACAAAACCAACTGCGACGCGCAGGTGATGGAAGGTTCGCCCAACGTGTTTATCGGCGGCGGCACCGTCACCACCTTGCCGATCAAGCCCGAAGTGCCGGATTGGCTGTATAAGGTCTCCGATCTGACGCTGCTGTTCGCCGGCCTGGTGGGCGGCGTGGGCGGCGCCGCCGGCAAGCTGGGGGCGCTCGGCAAACTGCTGGGCAAACTGCCCGGCATCAACAAACTGGCGCGCATCGCCTGCCGAGCCGGCACCCTGATGACCGCGACCGCCGCCGTCGGCATTATCGCCCGGCCGGTGGATATCGTCAGCGGCCAGAAATTCCTCGACGGCGAAGACGATCTCGATTTCGTGCTGCCATCGCGCCTGCCGGTCGCCTGGCAGCGCTATTGGCGCAGCGGTAACCCCGGCGACGGCGTGCTGGGCCGCGGCTGGAACCTGTTCTGGGAGAGCAGCCTGCAGCCGTATCAGGACGGCCTGGTGTGGCGCGCGCCTTCCGGCGACTTCGTCGCTTTCCCTATGGTGCCGCGCGGCCACAAAACCTATTGCGAAGCCGAAAAATGCTGGCTGATGCACAACGACGACGGCAGCTGGCAGTTGTTTGACGTCGGCGAACAGATTTTCCACTATCCGCCGCTGGCGGGCGATCGGCCGAGCCGGCTCAGCATGATCACCGACGCCATCGGCAACGCCACCTCGCTGTTCTACGACGACGAGGGGCTGCTGAATGAACTGGTGGACAGCGCCGGGCAGCGCCTGATGTGCCGCTATGCGCAGGGCCGCCTGTGCGAAGTGGCGCTGCCAACCGCCGAAGGCGAACGGACGCTGG
Source organism: Serratia sp. TSA_130.1 (assembly GCF_052691795.1). Lineage (NCBI taxonomy): Bacteria > Pseudomonadati > Pseudomonadota > Gammaproteobacteria > Enterobacterales > Yersiniaceae > Serratia > Serratia sp. TSA_130.1. The sequence goes on along the minus strand of NZ_JBQZFS010000004.1, from coordinate 140,241 downwards.
CGCGCTACGGTTACGATGAGCAGGGCCAACTGACGACGGTGAGCAACCGCGCCGGTGAGGTGACGCGCCGCTTTGGCTGGCGCGACGGCCTGATGATCAGCCACCAGGACGCCGCCGGACTGCTGAACGAATACCAATGGCAAGAGATCGACGGCGTGCCGCGCGTGACGGCCTATCGCAACAGCGCCGGAGAATCCCTTGAGTTCGGCTATGACTTCGCCGGCGGGCGCCGCAGCGCGGTGCGCGGCGACGGCAAACGGGCGGAGTGGCGGCTGGATGACGACGACAACGTGGCGCAGTACACCGATTTCGACCAGCGCCGCTACGGCTTTATCTACCAACGCGGCGAACTGTGCAGCGTGCTGCTGCCCGGCGGCGCGCAGCGCCGGAGCGAATGGGATCCTTACGGCCGCCTGCTGTCGGAGACCGATCCGCTCGGCCGCGTGACGCGCTATCAATATTCGCGCAACAGCGGCCGGCTGTTCGCCGTCGCGTACCCGGACGGCAGCAGCGAAGCGCAGCACTGGGACACGCTGGGGCGCCCGACGCGCTATGTCGATGCGCTGGGCAATGCCACGCTGTACCGCTATCCGGATGACGAAGAGAGCCTGCCGGCCAGCGTGATCGACGCGCTGGGCGGGGAAGTGAAGCTGGAGTGGGACGCCCGCGGCCAGCTGACGCGCTACACCGACTGTTCCGGCAGCGTCACGGCTTATACCTACGATGCGCTGGGGCAACTGACGGCGCAGACCGATGCCGAAGGCCACCAGACGGGCTACCGGTGGGATAACGGCGGCCGCCTGCATACCCTGATCCACCCGGACGGCGGCGAAGAGCGCTTTAACTGGAACGCGCACGGCCAGCTGGCCGAACATCAGGACGCGCTGGGCAGCCAGACCCGCTGGCAGTACAACGCCCTGGGGCTGCCGGTCAGCATCACCGATCGCATCAACCGCACCCGGCGCTATCACTACAGCCCGCAGGGTTGGCTGACGCGGCTGGAGAACGGCAACGGCGGCGAATACCGCTTCAGCTACGATGCGGTGGGCCGCGTGCTGACCGAAGAGCGCCCGGACGACACCCGCCACTATTATCGCTACGGCGCGGCCGGGCTGCTGGAAGAGCACCGTGAGGTCGGCCTGCCGGGCAGCGCGGGCGAGCTGACGCAGCGCGAACAGCGCTTCCGCTTCGACGAGGCCGGGCAACTGGTCTGGCGCGGCAATGCCAGCGCGGAATGGCATTACCGTTTCGACGCCATGGGGCGGCTGCGCGAGCTGAACCGCCTGCCGACGGCGAGCGGCGCGGCGCTTGGCATCGAGCCGGACAGCGTGCAGATGCGCTATGACGCCGCCGGGCGGCTGCTCGGCGAGCAGGGCGTGAATGGCGAACTGCAATACCAATGGGATGCGCTGGCCAACCTGCAGGCGCTGACGCTGCCCCAGGGCGATCGCCTGCAGTGGCTGTATTACGGTTCCGGCCACGCCAGCGCCATCAAATTCAACCAGCAGGTGGTGAGCGAGTTCACCCGCGATCGCCTGCACCGGGAAACCGGCCGCAGCCAGGGCGCGCTGCAGCAGCAGCGGCGTTACGACGCCATGGGCCGCCGCAGCTGGCAGAGCAGCGCCTTCGGCCACGACAAACTGACCCGGCCGGAAGACGGCGTGCTGTGGCGCGCTTATCGCTACACCGGCCGCGGCGAGCTGGCCGGGGTGAGCGACGCGCTGCGCGGCGAAGTGCACTACGGTTACGACGCCGAGGGCCGCCTGCTGCAACACCGCGAACCCAATCAGGGCAAACCGGGCGCGCGGCTGGTGTACGATCTGGCGGATAACCTACTGGGCGAGCGCAGCCCGCAGAACGACATCGACGCGCACCTGCCGCTGGCGCCGATCGCCGACAACCGTCTGACGCACTGGCAAAAACTGTTTTACCGTTATGACGCCTGGGGCAACCTAATCAGCCGGCGCAACGGCCTGTATGAACAGCACTACCGCTACGACGCCGACAACCGGCTGGTGCAGGCGCGCGGCCGCGGCCCGCAGGGCGAGTTCGAGGCGCAGTATCATTACGACGCGCTGGGCCGCCGCAGCCGCAAGGCGGTGCGCTACAAGGGCAAAACCGAACAGACGACCCGTTTCCTGTGGCAGGGCTACCGATTGCTGCAGGAGCAGCGCGACGACGGCAGCCGCCGCAGCTGGAGCTACGATCCGGCCAGCCCGTGGAGCCCGCTGGCGGCGCTGGAGCAGGCGGGCGACAGCCGCTCGGCGGATATTTACTGGTATCACACCGATCTGAACAGCGCGCCGCTGGAGGTGACCGACGCGGCGGGCAACCTGTGCTGGTCCGGGCAATACGACACCTTCGGCAAGCTGCAGGGCCAGACGGTGGCCGGCGCGGCGAAGCGGCAGGGCGCGCAATATCAGCAGCCGCTGCGCTACGCCGGGCAATACCAGGATGACGAAAGCGGCCTGCACTACAACCTGTTCCGCTACTACGAACCCGAGGTGGGGCGTTTCACCACGCAGGATCCGATAGGGTTGCGCGGCGGGTTGAACCTGTATCAGTATGCGCCGAACCCGCTGATGTGGGTGGATCCGTTTGGGTTAACGGCAATTGATGCTTCTGGTTATCATGTGTATGGCTTATATAATTTAGATGTGAATGGCATGCCAATTGGCGACCCATACTATGTTGGTATCACCAATGATTTACCTAGACGTTCAGCAGAGCATTTAGATACTGGTCGTTTAGGTGGCAATACGGGTATGATTCCTTTAGATGAAAACGTGAAGTATGGTCAAGCCCGTGGTTATGAGCAGTATTATATAGAGAAATATAAAACCCGCACTGGCGTTATAGGTGAGGAAATATCTTCGACCAATAGAGGGAATAAATACAATTCATTCGATCATGGCCGTACAGATCCTCGCGCAGCAGCATTTAAAGATGCTTATGGAAATAAGAAAAGGTTAGGGGGTAAATGTTGATGAATAAACTCGAATTTTGGGGTTGGGAAAAGAAACCAAGGACAATGCTCAGGTTTATTAAACCGGGTGATGTATTCTGCTTTAAGCTAACGGATGAAAAGTATGGTTTTGGGCGGATTATATCTAAGGTTAGCATTGGTCACTCGGCAGAAATATTTGATGCGTTCTCGAAAGAGCCGAAGGTGCCAGATGATCTGTTCTCTAATCCACAAATTGGGTCACACCCAATAATTTTGGATGCATATAGTCTGTTTGATAAGAAAATCTCTGGTGAGTGGAGAATTATAGGGCATCAGGAAGGGCAGGCTAAAAAATTCGAAAACACCTATTTTGTATATGGTGCTTTAGGGAGTAGAAAGAAAGTAGATATGTATGGGAATAGTGAAAATGTTTCTGATAAAGATTCAGAACGTTATCCACCATATATGCCTAGTAATGACATGCATGTGCGAAAATTGCTAGCCATTTAATTTTCAAATGATTATGCACTAATAGGTTGTTCAATTGAGAGCCATCTAAGTATAATGGTGGCTCGAATAGGTCGATAAAATCTCTGGGGTGATATTTATAAGGAGAAATATCCAAACGAGCAGGCTTGGTAATTTTGAAATATCCATCCGTACACATTGACAAATCATTTAATATTACGGTGTCTAACATGATTGATTTTAACGCTAGGATTGTGTCGGGTGTTTCCATGGGGAATGTCGCTCTAAATGAAAATATTTCATTATATATTAATGAGATGCACTCCAGATTTAGCGTTAAGATTAAAAGCCGCTTCCTACCTGACGGGAGTGAGCGAAATTCATATACAGTCGATAATGCCTTGACCGTCGTAACAGATAAGGACGGTGTCATTTTGTCACTTGGATGTAATGCTCATTATCAAGGGGGCTACAATGGAATCATATTCCCCGGAATGAAAGTGATAGATATAATCAAGCTGACGATGTCACAGAAAATATACAATGGTTCAATCATTATTAATGATGACTTTGGTGTTTCGTTTATACTCCCACCTCCATATGATGAGGTCGCCGATGCGATAAGCCATATTCCTGGTGGGCTGATAATAAACGAGATTTTCGTATCTGATTTTTCATTCTGGCGTTAGCTTATGGAGTATATGAGTGAGTTTAGTGAGAATTTAATTAAATTTGGTGTGAGTGATATAGTTGTCACTGACTACATAGATTCGGATACACCACCGATTTTTCACCCGATGTATGACAGGATTTACTTTATATCAGGTGAGGCTGTTTTTGATGTTTACATCGGTAATGATGGGATTGTTAATTCACATTTGGTTGAAAACATCGTTCCGTGGTTTGAGGTGGATGTGGATGATCAATTTTCTATGATGTCAATTTATTCCCAGTCATTTAAAACTGAGCAGGAGGTTAGGATAGTTGGAGTAAATTATAGTAACGCTCCGTTCTCAGGGGTTTTCTTAAAGTATAAGACAGGTGACGATGAGCGGCTATTGTCTTTAGAACCAAATAATTTTTTCGGTTTTCTTATTTCATAGTTCAAAGGATTTCGAGATTATTGAATGCTAGTGGTTAATTGAAGCTTTGAGTTTTTTGATAGTAGCATTGAAAATTAGAGGGTTATTGTAAGTAACATGGTGATTGACTGTTAGAAATAACTTATTTCATCTGTCGTGGGAGGAGGAAAGAACTGTGAAATCCGATAAGAATTATTATGAAGGTACATGTGAACTCATTTCTGGCGAGGGGAGGATCTATACTGAGTTTAATGGCGATGTTGCAACAAGACAAATAACTATAATAAATGATTTGTATTATTCATCCTCATCTTTGGAAGATTGGCACGAAGATATAGGTTTTTTACTTTATGATGGTAAGAAAAGTGAGCTTGATCTTTCTGAGTCAAAGTTGATAACTAGTCTTGAATTTGAAAGTGAATGGGATAAGGCAATCACCACTGATGTTTTGAATGACTATGTCAGTTTTAGTTATGGTGATGCATCTATTCCTTTGTCAAAATCTAAAATGATCATTCATATTGTGAATAATAAGGGTAAGTGGCGAAAAGGCTTTGTTGTTCCTCTTTCAAAACGCTATCCAGCAGTAAAGGAAGAATATTTAAAGTGGTTCTCTGAAAAAAAGGATTTTTTTCTCGGGAATGTACAATTCATCTGTGTGAACGAAAATGAGCGGATATATGTTGCAAATATGTTGGCTCAGGATGGGCTAAAGAAAAGTAAAGATGATAATGCTCAGTATGTTTCATATGAAGCACTTAAAGAATGCCTAAGTTTGGTTTCTGATTATGCATTAAAAGAAAGGCTTAGTATACAATTGCCTATGATTGGTGCAGGATTGGGAGGTGGTGATTGGGATGCTATTTTTTCCCTAATCAAAGAGCGCTTAGCAAGAAAGAAAATAAAATGCAACATCGTTAAATTAGGTTGAGTGAGAGTGACATGAACTTCTATACTTTCAGTAGCTTTACATTTGGCGATAACTTGATTTATTTTCTCGATCCGAAATCAAGATTGTCCTGCTTTTTTATTTGGAATGAAGGTGATGGTAAGTTCCTATCCTACTCACGGCCAAAAGGGAAAATGCCAAGCGTTTTGAGTAGCGACATTTTTAATTTGCATGACTATTTTCCTGCCAGTCTCGGAATTCCAATTTTTTCAAAAAGGGCTAAGGCTGTATTTGAACGTAAGGTTTCTTCTGAAATGTCATTCTATGAGTGCGCGGTAGAAAACGTAACTGAAACGATGTTTCTGTGTAAAGTGAATAATTATTTTTCAATTATTGATGAGGAAGCCTCGACGTTCAGAGAACTTGAGGATGGAAGCAAGCTCATTGATGTGCCTGCTTACAAGTGTGACAGGGAGTTCTTTATTGCCAGGGATAGCATCTATTGTGAAAGGATAATTGTCTCTCAGCAGTTTGTTGACCTATGTAATGAAGAACAGCTAAACATAGGCTTTGAGCGTTGCTAATTGACGTTCCCAAAAGATGCTCACCATCCTCCTATTCCTCCCCCAAACTAAATACCCAATGTGCCATTAATCAGGGTGCGGCAGTGCCCGCCGATCCAGGGTTCGCCGTCAATAAAGCGCACGCTCACGCGGCCATCTCGATTCAATTGGGTGCCCTGGCGCACCTGGTAGCCCTGTGCGGTCTGGCCGCCGTCGGGAAAGCGGTTGGCCCTCAATAAGCGCGCCAGGCAGGCGTTGGCGCTGCCGGTCACCGGATCTTCAATCAAAACACCGCATTCCACCATAAACGCGCGCATTTCGTAATCGGCCGGTTCGGTTGCGGAGCAGGGGCCATAGATCACCACGCCATCCACATCGCAAGCCGTTTGCAGCCGTTTAATCGTGGCCTGATCCGGCGTCACCGCCAGGCAGGATGGTGCGTCCGGCAGGCGCACCATCAGCCAGCGAATGCCCATCTCGGCAATCACCGGCAGGGTATCGGCTTCAATCACCGCCGGCTGTAAAGCGGCCATCAGCCGTTCTGTTTCCTCAACCGCCATCGCGCGAAAACTGACTTCGGGCGCGGCGAACGCCAATGCGCCTTCCGGCAGGATATTGATCGCCACCAGGCCGACGCCGCATTCCTGCATCACCGTTCCGGGGCGTTTAGGCGCCAATCCGGCTTCCAGCAGGGCGTGTGCGGTGCCCAGCGTCGGGTGGCCGGCGAAGGGCAGCTCTTTTTCGGTAGTGAAGATGCGCACTTTATAATCCGCCGCCGGGTGCGTCGGTTTAAGCACAAAGGTGGTTTCCGAAAGGTTGGTCCAACGGGCCAATGCCAGCATCTGCGCGTCGTTCAGCCCTTCGGCTTCCAGCACCACCGCCACGGGATTGCCGAGCAGCGGCGTGGCGGTGAAAACGTCCACCTGTTTGTAGGCGCGGGGTGTCACATCATCGCTTCTGAGCATTGGCCATCATCCGTTATCAGCAAAACCTGATGATAACGATATTCGCCAATGGCTTCAAAGGGTTGAATTTTGTTTTGGCATACCTGCCCGTCGCCACCTCAGCCCCGGCTTGGCGAACATCACCAGGTTGCCCAGCAGAATCAGGCACAGCCCCAGCACGGCGTTGAAGTGCCACTGGTAGCCTTCGTAGATCGTCGAGATGGTCAGCGCCACCAGCGGGAACAGCAGGGTGCTGTAAGCCGCCGCGCCGGCGCCGATGCGGCCGAGCAGGCTGAAGTAGGCGGCGAAGGCGATCACCGATCCGAAGACAGCCAGGTACAGCAGGGAGCCGATATAGCGGCTGCTGAATTCGATCTGGAACGATGCGCCTTGCGCCAGGGCGATCAGCGCCATCAGCATCGCGCCGTAGGTCATGGCGTAGGTGTTGGTGGAAAAGATATCCAGCCCGCGGCGCTGATGACGCGCGCTGATCATATTGCCCAGCGAGAAGCCGTAGGTGCCGAGCGCGCTCAGACCGATGCCTTTGAGCAGCTCCGGCGCCATGCGGGTGGCGGCCAGGTCTTGCCAGAACAGCGCCACGATGCCGGTCAACCCCAGCAGCGCCGCCGGCAGCAGGTTGGGGCTGGGGCGCTGGCGGAAAAACAGCAGGCTGTTGAGGGCATTGAACAGCACCGCCATCGAGAAGATCACCGATTCCAGCCCGCTGCTGATATAAGCCGCCGCGTGGTAAAAGCAGAAGAAGTTGAAACCGAACACGCAGCAGCCCTGCAACACGCAGAACAAATGATCGCGCGGGGCGATGCGGCGCAGACGCCGCAGCAACACCAAGACGACGAACATCACCGCGGCGGAAATGGCGAAGCGGTAAGCGATCGAGACAGGAATGGCCACCGGGCCTTCCTGTTGCAGGGTGATCGCAATCCAGGTGGTGCCCCAAATCAGCACCACGGCGAGGTACAACAGCGCATTCATTCTATTCACTCCGAAAAAGCCGATGGCGCAGTATCCGCTTTGGCGTGCGGCCGCGCTTGCAGCGCCTTGCGCCCAGTTGCATATTCTTGCGCTTTTTTTGCCAAAAGCGCGGGGCGGCCGCTGGCATGCCGAGGCGCCACTCTTTACACTGTCGGCATGTCGAACAACGGGGCCGGCGATGTCCAACTATCAGGCGTTTGAAACACTGCGTGAGCATAAAGCGCGGTTGCACGGCCGCGTGCTGCTGGGCACCGGCGTGGAGCTGGCGGCCTGGTCCAACTGCAACGATCGCGTCACGCAGGAGAGCGCCGACCACCATACCCTGAGCCTATACGTCGCCGACGGCTATGAGTGTTACCAGCAGGTGCCGGGCGGCTGGCGCAACGGCGGCGGGCCGGATCGGTTCTGCATCATGCCGCGCCAGTATGCATCTACCTGGGATGTGCGCAGCGATCTGTCGTTCGTGCATCTGTATTGCACCGACGGGCATTTGCGCCGGCTGGCGGAGCAAACCTGGGATCGCAGCCCGGCGGCGATTAACGTAGAGCCGCGCAGCTTTGGCGCAGATCCGCAAATTACGCTGCTGTATCGCCAGTTTTTGCTTAACTGCGACTGGCGGGACAGCGCCAATCTGCTGGCGCTTAGCAGCGCGTCGAACCTGCTGATGTCGCACCTGATCCAACGCTACAGCCAGCTGCAGTGGACGCTGCCGACGGCGCGCGGCGGCCTGGCCCCCGCGGTAGCCAGGCGGGTGCGGGAATATATCGCAAGCCATCTCGATCGGCCGCTGCTGCTGGCCGATCTGGCGGCGCAGGCTGGATTGAGCGAGTACCACTTCGCCCGCATGTTCAAGCACGCCACCGGCCTGGCGCCGCACCAGTTCGTGATGCGCGCGCGGCTGCAACGGGCGGAACAGCTGTTGCGGCATAGCCAACAGCCGATCACCGAGATCGCGCTGGCGTGCGGCTTCAGCTCCGCCAGCCATTTCAGCAACCGCTTCAAGGCGGCCTTTGGATTTGCTCCGCTGCAGGTGCGGCAGGGGCGCTAACCGGATGGGAGTGTAAGCATGGAACAACAATTTGCGGGCCTGGGCGTGTTGTTTGTCGCCGGATTCGGGCCCATCACGCGTGAGAGCGACGCGAGCAAGGCGTTTTATGTCGAGGCGCTGGGGCTGCCGCTCAAGCCGATGCCGGGCAACGAGAGCTATCTGCTGGCCGAGCAGGGTGCGCTGGACGGGGTGAAACACTTCGCCCTGTGGCCGCTGGCGCAGGCGGCGCAGTCCTGCTTTGGCGACGAGCGCTGGCCGGCGGATCTCGCGGCGCCGCAGGCGTGGATCGAATTTGACGTGGCCGACATGGCGATAGCCACCCAAGGGCTAATCGATCGCGGTTATCGGCTGCTGGTCGCCAACCGTGAAGAGCCGTGGGGGCAAAGCGTTACCCGGTTGCTCAGCCCGGAAGGATTGCTGGTTGGCGTCACCTATACGCCCTGGCTGCGTTAAACGCCGCGCCGTTCGCCGCCGTTCTCCCTGCGGCGGGCGGCTTAAGAACAAATTCGCATTAGCTTAAAGCTATCTGCGCTATAGACCTACCGAATCCCCGAGCTATCCCTCATCCTGAAAACAGTAATCCCGTTCATTGCGTAAAAACCAAGGGTCAGAACGCGCTATTGCCACGCCATTTCACGGCGATTTTTCACCCTCTTTTGGCGTCGTCAGGTGCCTGATGGGAATAGAGATTATTCTTATATTTCCGCTAACCGTTAAGAAATAATAATGATTCTCGTTTTCAACCACGGAAAGGAGAAGGAACGATGAAAACAGTGAAGCGAACGGGTATCGCGCTGGCGATAGCCCTGACTTTCCCCCTGGCATTGCCTGCCGCTACGGCGGCGCAAACCTCCCTGACAAACAGTAAGGCGGCGACGATGACGGAAAAACACGGGCAGTTTATTGCGGTTGGTAAAGTGGTGCAGGTGACCTTTGGCGATTTCGCCTTCAAGCTGGATTTTACCGATGACAAGACCATGACCTTCACCGGCATCGGCGAGGCGTCGCAGGGCATCACCGATACCGTGCAGTACACCGCGGTGGAAATTCGGCCGAAGGTCTACATGGTCTACTGGCATGAGCCGCAGTCCGGTGACAACGTGACGCATATCGAGGACTTCGAGCGCGGCGAGGTGTACACCAACATCGCCGCCAAGGACGGCAGCTTCACCCATCTGAAAGGGCAGCTGAAAATTGTAGGTCACTCAGGAAACTAAGGAGCAGTTATGAAAAAGGCATTGATCACCTGTGCGATCGTCGGCGGCCTGCTGGCGAGTTACCCGGCGCTGTCAACGGATCAGGCGGCGTCTTACAAATCGGCCGGCAAGGGCGGTTATCATCATGCTCAGCAAAAGCTGAAGGTGGTGGAAGATCTGTACGCGGGCTTCTTCAACCGCCATGACATCGGCGTGGCGCGGAAGCTGATTGTGGAAAACTACAAGCAGCATAACCCGTTCGTCGGCGACGGCATCAAGCCGTTCCTCGATTTCTTCAGCCAGACCTTCAAAGACAACCCGCAGTACAGCGCTAAAATATACCGCAGCGCGGTCAACGGCGATCTGGTCTACGTTCACGTCAAATATCAAAATAACCCGCAGGATCGCGGCACTGCCAGCGTGGATATTTATCGGGTGAACGATCAGGGGAAAATCACCGAGCATTGGGACGTCAATCAGGATGTGCCGGAAAAATCGGCCAACGACAACACCATGTTCTGATGCAAAAGGGCCGCTGCGGCGGCCCTCTACGCGCCTGCAACACTTTATTTACTTACATAAATACCAAACGTTCATCGCGTCGAGTAGGCTACGGCCGCCTTTGGCAGTGGCGGCACGGTTGATGGGCGTCATTGTCCCGCCACTGCTTGAGGCGCTTCCCTCGCATTCCCCGCTATCCCGCGCGTTTAGGCTGCACTTTTTTGAACTGATGGCGCAGCTGCAGCGCATTGAACAGCACCAATACCGCCGTCACGGCGAACACCCAACGGAACCCCATCATCGCCGAAATGCCCGAACCCAGCAGCGGGCCGACCACGTTGCCCAGATACATAAATGACTGGTTATAGCCGAAGATGCGCCCGGTCACCTGATCGGAGGAATACTTCAGCAGCAGCGCCTGCACCGCCGGCATCAGCGCGCCATCGGCGAAGCCCAGCAGAAAACGCAGAATGCCCAGCTGCAGCGGCGTATTCACCCAGGCCATCACGGCGAACAGGCCGGTGGTGAACAGCAGCGCGGCGATCAGAATGCGCGCGGTGCCGATGCGATCGCCGAGCCGCCCGAGGCGCGGCGCGGAGATCAGCGCCGCGATGCCGGGCACGGCGGCGATCATGCCGCTGACGAAGGCGATATTGCTGACGTTGCCCGACAGTTCGCGAATGAACAGCGTCAGGATCGGGCTGATGGAGGAGTTGGCCAGCTGGATCATCAGGGTGCAAACGAACAGGGTGACGATCAGCGCCGGATAGGGCAGCGACCGGAATACCGCCTTGCCGCTCAGCTGATCCGCTTTTTTCACCGTGATGCGCCGCTCTTTAATCAGGAACAGCGTCACCAGGAAACTGACGAACATCAGCCCGGAGGTGACGAAAAACACCACCCGCAGCCCCAGATGGTCGGCCATCAGCCCGCCCAGCAGCGGCCCGGCGATCACGCCGGAGATCTGCCCGGTCGAGAGCGTGCCCAGCGCCCAGCCGCTTTTATCGCGCGGCGCCTGCGAGGCGACCAGCGCCATGGCGTTGGGAATATAGCCGGACGTCAGCCCCATCAGGGCGCGCAGCGCGAACAGCTGCCACACGTTAGTGGCCAGCCCCTGCAGCGCGATGACGATCGCCATGCCCAGCGAAGCGCGCAGCAGCATCAGCTTACGGCCTTTACGGTCGGCCAGGCTGCCCCACAGCGGCGACACCACCGCAGAGACCAAAAAGGTGCCGCTGAATACCAGCCCGGACCACAGGCTGAGGGATTGATGATCGCTGACGCCGAGTTGTTCGACGTACAGCGGCAGAAAAGGGAGGATTTGGCTCATCGCCAGCCCGGTGAAGAAACACCCGAGCCAGACCGAGATTAGATTGATTTTCCACGCTTCCATTGATTTGTCGTACCACGTTGAATTTGGAGGGGATATTAAGCACGTTAATAATAACACTGCGAATGGGCTGGCGCGGAAGAATTGCGTGAGCAGACGTAAAGCCAGCCGTGTCGTTACATTTTGCTATAAATTAATAGCTATATTATCATAGGTATTTATTTTAAGCTACTCCTCCTGGCCGCTCGGCGGCCCCATCTTCTACCCATATCGTCGTGTCGGCGGCAAGGAGAAGCTCTCTATGAATACCGCATTGATCGCTTTGGATTACATCGTTGATATCACCCATCCTGAGGGAAAAATCGCGCGTTCTGCGCAGCAGGTCATTGAGCGCGACGTCATCGTGCGGGCAAACAGCGCATTAGCGCTCGCGCGGCGCAAGGATTGGCTGCGTATTTTGGTCAAAGTCGGGTTCGCCGCCGGTTATATCGATCAGCCCAAACAATCCCGGATGTTCGGCCAGGCACATCAATTTGGCGCTATCGCATTGGATCAACCCGGGACGGCTTTTCATCCCGATTTGGCGTCAGAGCTGGGCGAATTAACGATCGTAAAACCGCGCGTCAGCGCTTTTTATGGCACCAATCTGGACGCGATACTGCGCGCCCGCCGCATCGAGCGGCTGGTAATTTGCGGGGTCAGCAGCACCTGGGCGGTACAGGCGACGGCGCGTGACGCGCACGATCGTGATTATCAGGTGTGGGTGCTGGAAGAGGCCTGCGCCGCAGCCACCGCGCAAGAACACCGGATCTCCATGGAAACGCTCGCGACGATCGCCGATATCGTCACGCTGGAACAGCTGGGCGAACGTTGATGCAGCTGCGTGCCGAAATCAACCTGCGGCTGCTGCTGCGGGGCGCGTGGATGTTGGCGCCGCTGCTGGCGCTGACTCTGGCGACCGGAAACGTCGACTGGCTGAAGGCTTCGGTGGTTACCATATCGCTGTTTATCGTGTTCGAAAGGGTTGAGTTGGCGCCGCTCGGCGTCATGCTGCATGCGGCTGCGCTGCTGTCGGTTTTCATGACGTTGCTGTACGCCATGCGGGCGCCGGCGACCTTCATTTTGGCATGCGTTTTTGCGGCGGCGGCGGCGGTGGGGATATCCGCCTGCGGCGGCAAATTGCGATCCTTGGGTAATTTTATCTTTATCCCGGCCCTTTATCTGGCGTGCGAGATTGCAGAAGGCGGCACGCACGCGCCAATGATCCAACGCGCCTGGGCACTGTTTCCCTATCTCTGGGTGGCCGCTTTGCCGGTGTTGGCGCTCGCGCTGATAGAGCACCGGCAACGGGCTTATCTGCCGTTTGAAAATGCATGGCGTCATTACCTTAAACTGCACCGCAGCGAAGGATTTGGCGCCCGGGTCGCCTGCGGTGAAGCGCTGTTGGCCGTGATTTTTGCCGTCGGGCTGTCTGCCGCGCTCGTCGAATGGCGGCAGCTCGATTATGGTCAATGGGTGATCTGGTCGGCCGTCAGCGTGATCACCGGCGATATGGCGACCACGCGCAATAAGCTTCGTCAGCGGGCGTCAGGTGCGTTGATGGGGGTTCCCGCCGGCATTTTGCTGGGGTATCTCATACCGCATAGCGATATGGGCTACGAACTGCTTACCGTGGCCACGATGCTGACATTGGTCTCTTTTCATCGTTATGCCTTAGGCTTTGGCGTGCGTTGCGCCTGCATCGCCTGTGCATTGATTATCGCCGGAAAAGCGCCGGAAATCGCGGCGGAAAGGGCGTTTAATGTGCTGCTCGGCGGCGGTATCGGTTTGCTGTTCGCTTTCCTGATGGATGGCGCGTTGCTGGCCAGTCCCGGCGCGCGCAAATAGCGGCCTGGGGTTTCTCTCGCGCCAATTTCGGTTGACCGTTCCTGCCCCCGGTGTGAAAGTACGATTGAATCTATCGTTATCTATTGATGCCAATGAAAAAAGATCATCCTGAAGACGTGACGCTGCTGCGCACGCAGTTAATGTCGCTGGTGCGCCGCATGCGGCGCGAGTCGCGCAGCGACGAAAAATCCTGGGCCCAGTTGATGCTGTTGGGGGCTATCGATCGCCATGGCGGCGAGGCGACGCCGTCGTTGCTGGCGGAGTCGGAGCGTATGCGCTCCTCAAACCTGGCGGCCGCGTTGCGCGAGCTGGAAGCCGATGGGCTGCTGGTGCGCACGCCGGATGCCGAAGACAAACGCCGGGTGCGGGTGCGGCTGACGTCCGCCGGGCTGGGTTTGCTGCAGCAAAGCCGCGCCCGACGCGAGGCGTGGTTGTTGGCGGCGATGGAAAGCTGTCTGTCCGAGCGGGAGCAGGCGCTGTTGCTCGAAGCGGGGGCGCTGATGGCGCGGCTGGCGGCGGCGCCGTCTGCGGAAGCGAACTGATTGCAGGGGCGGCCTGAGTTGCCCCCCAGCGGCGAGATTACGGCATCGGCCAATCGACCGGCATGGTGCTGACCACGTCCACGTAGCGATCCCAGGCCGATGACCAGAATTGGGTGAAGGCTTCGAGGGTGAAGTGAATGCCCATCAGGCCCATCACGAACCAGCAGGCGGTAAACAGGCCCAGGCTGCTGAACATGAACGCCATGCCATTGCGGCTGGTTTTACGGCAAACGACGTTTAACTGGCTGGCGAAGAACATCATCACGGCGCTCAGCAACTCCCAGCGCATCATGATTAAACCGGTGGCAATGGTACTCATCGAACTCGATCCTATGTAACAAAAAGCCGCATCCGGCAGGGCGCCGACAGGAAAATGCGGAGGAGAATAACGGTAATAGTGTGATAAGGATCACATTGTAGCATTGAGAGGAACGGCGGCTCAATGGGGCGCGCGGTGAAAAAATCGCCGCCGGTAACATTCCAATATGCTGAAACAGTTATGCCATTTCATTAGCAACCTTTTCATGGGGCGTCGCGCCCGATAACGCTATGCTTGCCGGCTTTTCAGTTCCCTGATTTTGCGGGGAAATGTGACGCAAAAGGTATCGGCTCCGCATGGCCCTGTTAAAAGAAAAAATTCGCGACCACTCCGCGGAAGAGATGCTGTTTATCCGCCGGGCGGCCGTGGCGCTGGCGCTGGTGGTGGTCTGTTTCGGCGCGCTGGTCGTCAACCTCTACCGGCTGCAAATTCGCCAGCACGGCTTTTACCAGACGCGCTCCAACCAGAATGACATCAAGATGTTGCCGATCGCCCCAAGCCGCGGGCTGATCTTCGATCGCAACGGCATTCCGCTGGTACGAAACGTGACACTGTATCGCATCGAGATCACGCCCAGCAAAATCACCGATATATCGGCGCTGCTGCAGGCGTTGACGCCGATCGTAGATCTGACGCCGGAAGATATCAGCGCGTTTCGCGACGACATGCACCACAACAGCCGCTACAAGCCGATAACGCTAAAAGCGGGGCTGAACGACACCGAGGTGGCGCGTTTCGCCGTCAATCAATACCGTTTCGACGGGGTGACTATCGATACCTATCAGCAGCGCGAATATCCTTACGGCGCGCAGCTGGCGCACGTGCTGGGCTACGTGTCGAAGATCAACGACAGCGATCTCAAGCGCCTGGACAAGGCCGGGTTGAGCGAGAACTATGCCGCCGATCGCAACATCGGCAAACAGGGCATCGAGGCCTATTACGAGTCCGAGCTGCACGGCACCACCGGCTATCAGGAGGTGGAGGTGGATAACCACGGGCGGGTGATCCGCTTGCTGAAGGAGCAGCCGCCGCAGGCCGGCAAAAACATCTACCTGACGCTGGATCTGCCGCTGCAGCAGTACATCGAATCGGTGCTGAAGGGGCAACGCGCCGCGGTGGTGGTGGAAGATCCGCGCGACGGCGGCATTCTGGCGATGGTCTCCAGCCCCAGTTACGATCCCAATCCCTTCGTCAAAGGCATCGGCTATCAGGCCTATAAGGCGCTGCTTCGCAACCCGGATTTGCCGCTCATCAACCGCGTCACCCAGGGGCTGTACCCGCCGGCGTCGACGGTGAAGCCCTACATGGCGGTTTCGGCGCTGTTTGCCGGGGTGATCACGCCCACCACCACCTTTTTCGGCGCGCCGACCTGGACGCTGCCCGGCACCGAGCGGCGCTATCGCGACTGGCTGAAGACCGGTCACGGCATGCTCAACGTCACCAAAGCGATAGAAGAGTCCGCCGATACCTTCTTTTATCAGGTGGCGTATGAGATGGGCATCGATCGCATTCACCATTGGCTGAGCCAGTTTGGTTACGGCCAGTCGACCGGCATCGATCTGAACGAAGAGTACCGCGGCGTGCTGCCAAGCCGCGACTGGAAGCTGAAGGTGCACAAAAAAGTCTGGTATCAGGGGGATACGGTATCGGTCGGCATCGGCCAGGGATATTGGGTAGCGACGCCTATTCAGATGGTGAAAGCGCTGACTACGCTGATCAACAACGGTAAGGTGAAAACGCCGCACCTGCTGTATTCGCTGCAGCAGGGCAACCGGGTCACGCGTTATCAGCCGCCGACGCAGGCGCTGCAGATTGGCGATCCCCGTTCGCCTTACTGGGGCATTGTGCGCAACGGCATGTATGGCATGGCCAACCTGCCGAACGGCACCGGATACAAGCTGTTCCATACCGCGCCGTACCAGATTGCCGCTAAATCCGGCACCTCGCAGGTGTTCAGCCTGAAGCAAAACCAGACTTACAACGCCAAAATGATTCCGGTGCGGCTGCGCGATCACATCTTTTATACGCTGTTCGCCCCCTACAAAAACCCCCGGGTGGCGATGGCGCTGATCCTGGAAAACGGCGGCGGCGACGGCGTGGTGGCGGGGCCGACCGCGCGCGCGATCCTCGACCACATTTTCGATCCGGCCAACGCGCCCCAGCCCGGCGACGCGGCGCAAACTAAACCGCAGTTAAACGACAGTGCGGATGTGCAACGGTGATGCGGTTTGTTTTTACTTTCTTACAAACTGCAATCTCCTGACCATTTCCGGCAAGGTAGACTGAAATAACACGATAAACCGAATAAAAACGCAGGGTTAACACAACAGTGGCGCCATCGACCAAAAAGAGCGGTAAAACCTATTCCACAGTTCGTTTCGGCTGGATTTGCGCCGGCATGCTGGTCTGTTTTTTTCTGTTGGCGTTCAGGGTCGGTTACCTGCAACTGCTGGAACACCAGCAGTTGGCGAACCAGGCAGATCAGCGCTCGATTCGCACCCAGGTAGTGCCGACCAACCGCGCCATGATCACCGATCGCAACAATGAGGCGCTGGCGGTCAGCGTGTCGTCGAAAGACATCGTGCTGGATCCGAAGCATATTCTCGATACCCAGACCGATACCGGCAACGAACGCTGGCAGAGCATGGCCAACGTGCTGAAGATCCCGCTGGCGGACGTGCAGCATCTGATCCAGAGCAACGCGCACAAACGCTTTGTCTACCTGGCGCGCAAGGTGGAGGACGACAACGCCGCTTATATCAGCAAACTGCACCTGACCGGCGTCAGCACCGAGCAGGATTTCAGCCGCTTCTATCCGATGGGCCAGGATGCGGCCGGACTGATCGGCATCGTCGGCCAGGACAATCAGGGGCTGGAGGGCATCGAGCTGGGCTTCAACCCGTTGCTGCAGGGTAAAAACGGCCTGCGGGTCTACCAGAAGGACGGCAGCGGTGCGGTGATCGGCGTGATTAAAAGCGTGGATCCGGTTCCACCGCCGAATGTGACGCTCAGCATCGACAAATTTATTCAGTACGTGCTCTATGCGCAGATCCGCGACGGCGTGGTGGCTAACCAGGCCGACTCCGGCTGCGCGGTGCTGGTGAAAATCGACACCGGCGAAATCCTCGGCATGGCCAGCTACCCGTCGTTCAACCCGAACAACTATGGCAGCACGCCGGCGAAAGATATCCGCAACGTGTGCAGCAGCGACAGCTTCGAACCGGGTTCGACGGTGAAGCCGGTCGTGGTGATGGTGGGGCTGGAACATAAGCTGATTCGGCCGGATACCGTGTTGGACACCACGCCGTATCGGGTGAACGGTCACCTGATTAAGGACGTCGGCCACTGGTCGAAGCTGACCATCACCGGCGTGCTGCAAAAATCGAGCGACATCGCGGTATCGCACATTGCGCTGGCGCTGCCGGCCACGGTGCTGCCGGCGGTCTACCGCAGCTTTGGCCTGGGGCGGCCGACCGAGCTTGGCATCGGCAACGAGAGCAGCGGCTACCTGCCGCAGCATCGCGAGCGCTGGGCCGATATCGAACGCGCCACGTTCTCCTTCGGCTATGGGCTGCGCGTGACGCCGCTGCAAATGGCGCGCGAGTATGCCGCGATCGGTTCCTTCGGCATTTATCGGCCGCTGTCGATCACTAAGGTGACGCCGCCGGTGATGGGGCAACGCATTTTGCCGGCCGATACGGTCAGGTCCGTGGTGCATATGATGGAAAGCGACGCCTTGCCGGGCGGCAGCGGGGTGAGCGCTGCGGTGCCCGGCTACCGTTTGGCGATCAAAACCGGTACCGCCGAGAAAATGGGCCCCAGCGGCAAATACGACGGCGGCTATATCAACTATACCGCCGGCGTGGCGCCGGCCAGCGATCCGCAGGTAGCGCTGGTGGTGATGGTCAACAACCCGAAAGCCGGCAAGCACTTCGGCGGCTCGGTAGCCGGGCCGGTGTTCGGCAAGATCATGGCCCAGGTGCTGGAGCACATGAATATCCTGCCGGATGCCCAGCCGCTCAATGTGGTGTCGTCGGTTAAAGGGTGAGGATTTAAGCGGGAAGTGAGTGGGTCAGAAAATGTCTGACCCACGCTTCAATACAACGAGTTTAACCTACGGCAGTATTTATTATGGATATGCCTTGAAATATTGATTGATATTCGACTTGAATGAATTTCTCTGTTTCTAAAATAATATTTCTTATTTGGCGATTCGCAGAGAAGCTTATTTTCTCACCAAGACAATTCCCTCTTTCGTTCACGCCTTAACATGATTTCAACGCATTCCGAACCCGGCAACACCCGTCTATGGGGGCTGTAATCGTCGTGTCATCAATGCTCGTTAGACTCGCGGCATCCTGGTATTACCGACTAAAAATCATGAACATAAAACTGACACTTGGCCGCGGGGCAAAACCTGCGCCCGCGCTGCCGCGCGCGTTTGGCTTCGGCAAAAGCATGGGGTTATTAAGCGGCGTAATTTGCGTTATCGCGCTATTTTCTCTGCTGCAATTGTTTTCCACCGTATTTATTTCCAATATTCTGCGCGACGCCAAGATTAACCTGGTGACGGGCGACGCCTTGCATCGCCAGCAGGCGGCGATGGATCGCGCCAGGCTGTCGCTGCTGACGGCCAGCGATACCCTGAACCGTGCGGGCATTTACTATCTGCAGGATAAAGCCACCGGCTCCGACGGCAGCTGGCATAGCCTGCTGGATGAATCGCTGGCGGCGTTGCAGGCTTCAGAGCAGGCCTTCGCCCGGTTTGAGCGCCTGAGCGCGACGGCGCCCGAGGCCGCTGACGCCCTGAAAGGCAGTTATCGCCTGTTCTATGACGGTCTGAAGGAGCAGGCGCAAGGGCTGCAACGCAGCGACAGCATCGATGCGTTTTTCGCCGTGCCGATCCAGGCTTTTCAGGCAGATTTCAACGAGAAGTATCTCGCTTATCAGGCGCTGAACGAACGACGCGGCGATGACGTCAACGTGCGGCAATTGGCGGCGCTGGAGCAGGCCAAAACCTATGCGCTTGGCGCGCTCGCGGCGTTGGCGCTGATCGCCTTGGGCGTGTGGTTCGGCGTTGCTCGTTGGGTGATTGCACCGTTGCAAAGGGCGATCGCCCATCTCAACGTGCTGGCCGCCGGCGATCTTTCGCGGCCGTTGCCGCCTGAACGGGCGGTTAACCGCGAAATGCGTCAGTTGCAAACCAGCATTGGCCACATGCAAAACGGCCTGCAGCGGCTGGTGAGTGAGGTGCGCGATGCGGCGAGCGGGATCCTGAACGGCGTCGGGCGGCTGGCGGACGGCAATCGACAGTTGACGGCGCAGTCGGCGAAGCAGGACGGCGAATTGCAGTTGGCGACCGAGCACGTGCAGCAGTTGGCGGCGCGGGTGGAAGAAAACGGCCAATACGCGCAGCTGGCCAATCAACGCACCGAACAGGCCAGGCAGTGCGCCGGCGCCGGTGAAAAGATGATGCAAACCGTCAACGTCTCGATGCAAGGGATCGTCAACCAATCGGCCGAGATGCGCGGCATTGTGGCGCTGATCGACAGCGTGGCGTTTCAGACCAATATTCTGGCGCTGAATGCGGCGATCGAGGCCGCGCACGCCGGCGTTCACGGCCGCGGTTTCGCCATTGTCGCTAAAGAAGTGGGCCTGCTGGCGCAGAAGAGCAGCCAGTCTACGCGCGATATTCAGCAGCTGATCAACCGCTCGTTGCAGCAAATCGATCAGGGGTCGCAAGCGGTGGATCTGCTGGCGGGCAATTTGCGTCAAATTATCGATCTGGTGAACACGTTTAGCGCACTGATGGGGGAGATCTCGCTGGCGTCGCTCAATCAGGGGGAGAGCATTCAGGACGTGACGGCGCGCATCGCCGGGCTGAATCAGGTGGCGCGGCAAACCGGCGCCGTGGTGAACGCGGTGACCGAGGCTTCGCAGTTGCTGCAGGGCAAATCGGAACGATTGGAAAAAGCGATGGCGCGTTTCAGGCTGCCGGCGCAATAAATACCCCTGGCGCAGGTTAATGAATAATAAAGCCGCGCTTAACGTTATTTATTTAGGTTCGCTCCCTGAGGAATTTCAGCGGAGTAAATAAAAGCAGGTCGGCGCGTGTGGATTAAAAAAGCGTCGGCCTGCGGAGGTTATTTTTGGCGGGAGAATTAACGGCTGGTCTGGTGGCCGATGATGCCGCCCAGCGCTGCGCCGCCGAGGGTGCCCAGCGTGCTGCCGTCGGTCAATACCGCGCCGCCCACGGCGCCGACGCCCGCACCGATCGCCGTGTTGCGATCGCGATTGGACATATGCCCACATGCGGTAACGGAAAGCGTCGCCATTACCACCACCAACACACCCGCGGCACGTTTAATATTCATAATGAGTTCCTGGTAAATTGGCTAATTAATGGATTAAAAATAATCCGATTAACTCGCCGGTAGAAGTTGGGATGAATGTATTCCTCCGAAAGAAAATCGAACAGGTAAAAATTCTTAATTTTAGCGCGGTGAAAAGCGATCGCTCGCCGAATGTGCGGCCGTCGGCAAAACCGTTCGGCTATACTGGGAAGACGCCTCACGAGGGGCGGGGCGCACACGCTGGAGGCCGCCATGTCCGAGCTCGTTTCCGCATCCGGCAAACCGGTGAAAATTCCCGGCCCGGACCATCCGATTACGCTGACCCGCCATCCGACGCGGGTCGTGGTGCGCGGCGCCGGCCAAATCCTGGCCGACAGCCGTCATGTGCTCATCTTGCAGGAAGCCAACTATCCGCCGGTGTTTTACTTTCCGCGTGAGGATGTGAATATGGCGCTGCTGCATAAAAGCACGCACGTGAGCTACTGCCCTTATAAGGGCGACTGCAGTTATTTCTCCCTCACGCTGAACGGCCCGCAGGGGGACAATGCGGCCTGGAGCTATGAAATGCCTTACAACGCCGTGGTGGCGATCAAGGATCATCTGGCATTTTATCCCGACAAAGTCACGGCGATCCGTACCGAAGCCTGAGCCGCCGCCGCCTTCGGGCGGGGGCAGGTTGACATTCCACTTATCCCTACTCATTATGTGTATTACCGGAAATTGATACGCTTTCCTTATGTTTCAATCCGACATAAGCGAAACTCTGAGCAGGTGCCAAGGTGTCTACCTCTACGCGATTTGCCGTTGCCATCCATATTCTGACCAACATCACGCTGTGTCGCGGCCAGACGGTGCGTTCCGAAGATATCGCCCGCAGCGTCAACACCAATCCGACGGTGGTGCGGCGCATTCTCGGGGCGTTGGCGGAGGCGGGGCTGACCTATTCGCAGATGGGGCAAGGCGGCGGGGCGCTGTTGGCGCGGCCGGCGGAAGCGATTTCTTTGCTGGACGTGTATCGCGCGGTGGAGGATCAACCTTATTTCACGCTGCATCGCACCCGGCCTAACGAGGCGTGCTATATCGGCCACGCCATTACCCCGGTGCTGGAGCAAGAGTTTGCGCGCGTCGGCCACGCGCTGGAAGCCAGCCTGGCACAGACCAGCATCGCCGAAATGGCCGGGCAGGTTGAGCTGCGCGCCGGCTATCCCTTCGTCCCTTGTTCACCGCAATATCAAGCAGATACGCAATAAAAAATCACGCCAAACCCCGTTCCGCGCAGAGCATTTTTTGCATTGCGTTAATGTAATTGTGTAAGTTACATTAGCTCGCATCAAGTGTGATGTAGCTCACGTTTTAGACTGCCTCCCCACGATAATCGACCGTTTGGCCGGAAACCTTTTCTTCCGGCGCAGATTCGCTGTGCTTATAAACCAGGAGAGAACGATGTTAGAAATGATTGAAAGCTTGGCCACCGTGGTGGTCCTGGTGCCGGTAATGGTGGCCGTCTTGCTCGGCGCGATTTACGGCCTGGGTGAAGTGTTCAACGTCTTTTCCGCTATCGGCCGCAAAAACGGCTGAATCTGTATGCTTGGGGGCTATCGGCCCCCGGCTATAACTCCCTTATTTCCCCCTTTCTCTCTATGAACGCGCCGTTGCGTCGATCATCGCCATCACCTGCCGAAACATCGCGCTTTCCGCATCCGCCAGCTCGTTGACCAGCGTAAAGTGATTGCAGTGGCGGTCGGCCAGCAGGTGGACGTCGAGGCCGCGCGCCAGGCAGGCGTCATAATAGGCCTGCGTCTGGTTTTTGAAGCCTTGGGTTTCGCGGTGGCCGACGTCGAGCAGGATCTGCGGCGCATGCGCTTTCGCCGGCAGCAAAAACAGCGGGCTGAGAGTTTGCGCCTGTTCGGGCGTCAGGTGCAGCCAGTCGTTGATGTAGATATCGCACAGCGGGCGCAGATCGTAGAGGCCGCTCAGCGCCAGCGCGCCTTTGATTGCATCGGGCGGCAGGCGATAGCGTTGCTGCCAGCCGTCGGCGATCAGCATGCCGCACAGGTGGCCGCCGGCCGAACTGCCGCTGACGAAAATGCGCGCCGGATCGATGCCGAACGGTGCCCCGTGATGATAAAGCCAGGCGATGGCGCTGCGCACCTCATGCACGATCTCCGCCAGCGTCGCTTCCGGCGCCAGCGTATATTCCAGCGTGGCGACCGCCACACCGCGGCGGGCGAACGCGGCGGCCATCGAGCAGGCTTCCTCTTTGCGCTGCGAATGCCAGTAGCCGCCATGGATAAAGATCAGCAGCGGGGCGGGCTGTGCGCTGGCCGGGAACAGATCGAGACGCTCGGCGGCGCTCATGCCGTAGCGCAGATCGTAAATGCCCGGCGTCTGCGCTTTGGCGCGCTGCGCCAGCGCGGCATAGTCCGCCATGCAGGCGTCAAAATCCTCCACCGAAGCGCGGGCGTTGTATTGCGCGGCGCGGGCGCTCAGGTCTTCAAACGTCAGATCGATGTTCATGCGTTTCTCCGGATTGTTATGCGTTATGTCTTCATCATCGTCCCGCAGGGGAAAAGATGTTTGATCTCCGGTGCGCACAATTGCGGCTTCTCCAATGCTGTTATCTGCTGTATATTGCCGTTTTATGCATTTTTTAATGCGGAATAATCCCATGCACAAAGCGGCACGACAGCGCCATTTACTGGATTTGCTCAGCGAACGCGGTCAGGCGGCGGTGGCGGAATTGGCCAGCGCCATCGGTGTTTCGGTCGATACCGTGCGCCGCGACTTGGCCGATCTCGAGCGGCAGGGGTTGGCGCAGAAACATCACGGCGGCGCGATAGCGCTCGAACCGTCCGGCATGCCGCGCCAGGCGCGCGCGGCGCTGTTGCCGCTGGTCAAGCAGCGGCTCGGCCGCGCGGTGGCCGCGCAGATCCCGCCCGGCAGTACCCTGATGCTGGATGCGGGCAGTACGCTGTTGGCGGTGGCGCAAGCGTTGCGCGGCCCGGCGACGGTGATCACCGCCTCGCTGGATATCGCGCAGTGCCTGAGCGATAAGCCGGAGATCCAACTGATCCTGCTCGGCGGCCAGTGGGACGCGCGCCAACGGCTGTTCGCCGGCAGCGCGACGCTGGCGTTGCTGGAACGCTACCGCGCGGACATCGCTTTGCTGGGCGCCTGCGCGGTGCATTCTCAGCTGGGGCTGAGCGCCGGCGAAGAGGCTGATGCAGAGGTTAAACGCGCCATGCTGGCCAACAGCGGCGAGCGCTGGCTGGTGGCCGACCATATGAAGCTGGATCGCTGCGAGCCGCATCACGTGGCGGATCTGGCGCAGATCCAACGCCTGTTTACCGATCGCCCGTGGGATAACCTGGACGAGCAATCAATGATTGAACTTTGTGTCGTCGCCGACGACCGCTAGAGGAGAACCCTGATGAACGATAACGCTCAACCGTTGCAGGTGGCGCTGATTGGTTACGGCTTTGTCGGCAAGGCGTTTCATGCGCCGCTGATTAACGCGGTGCCGGGTCTGGTGCTGAGCGTGGTGGCTTCGCGCGATGCCGCCAAAGTCCATGCCGATCTGCCGCACGTGCGCGTGATCGCCGATCCGCTGGAGGCGATCCGCTTGCCGGAAGTGGACCTGGTGGTGATTGCTTCGCCGAACGCCACCCATGCGCCGCTGGCGCTGGCTGCGCTGGAAGCGGGCAAGCACGTGGTGGTGGATAAGCCGTTTACGCTGGATTTGGCGCAGGCGCGCACGCTGATTGCCGCGGCGGAGAAACACGGCCGTCTGCTGTCGGTATTCCAGAATCGCCGCTGGGACAGCGATTTCCTGGGCGTGAAGCAGGTGATCGAGCAGGGACTGATCGGCAAGGTGACGCACTTTGAGTCGCACATCGATCGTTACCGCCCCGAAGTGCGGGTGCGCTGGCGCGAGCAGAATCTGCCGGGCAGCGGGCTGTGGTTCGATCTGGGGCCGCACATGGTCGATCAGGCGCTGCAGCTGTTCGGTTTGCCGCACAGCGTGCAGGCCAACATCGCCACGCTGCGCGCCAATGCGCAGATCAATGACTGGGCGCATGTGGTGCTGAACTACCCGACGCACCGCGTGATTTTGCATGGCAGCATGCTGGTGGCGGGCGGCGTCGCGCGCTTTACCGTGCACGGCGATAAAGGCAGCGTGGTCAAAGCGCGCGCCGACGGGCAGGAGAGCCAACTGCTGACCGGCGTAACGCCGGGTTCGGCTGAGTGGGGTAAAGACGACGACGCGATGAGCTTGTTTATCGGCACGGAACCGGTGCGCACGCTGCCGACGCCGGATGGCGATCAGCGCCAATATTACGTCCAGGTGCGTGACGCGCTGCGCGGCGCCGGCGCCAATCCGGTCACCGCTTCGCAGGCGCTGGCGGTGATGGCGGTGCTGGAAGCGGCCACGCTGGCGGCGGAAACCGGCGTAACCCAAACGCTGCCGCTCACCGAGGCGGAGATCGCCGCCTGGTAACGCATCGCGCCAGATAAGGCGTCAGATGCATTGATACAGTGCATCGCATGCGTCTTCCGCCATCCCAGCCCCTGACATAGGCTAAGCCTCAGTCTATGTCAGGAGTGCTTATCATGTTATCCCATCCCTCGCCGCAGGGCATCCGCGGCATACTGGCCGCACTTTCTCTGTGTATGCTGCTGTCATCGCTCGGCATCAGCATCGCCAACGTCGGGCTGCCGGCGCTCGCCACCGCATTCCATGCCTCGTTCCAGGCAGTGCAGTGGGTGCTGCTCTGCTATTTGCTGGCCGTCACCACCTGCATCATCGGCATCGGCCGCTTGGGTGACAGCCTCAATCGCCGCCGCCTGCTGCTGGCGGGCATCGCGCTGTTTACCGCCGCTTCGCTGGCTTGTGCGTTGGCTCCGCAGCTGTGGCTGCTGCTGGCGGCGCGCCTGGCGCAGGGGCTGGGGGGCGCAGTCATGATGTCAATCACCATGGCGCTGGCGGGCGAGGCGCTGGGCACGGAAAAGATCGGCCGCGCGATGGGGCTGCTCGGCACTATGTCGGCCGTGGGCACCGCGCTGGGGCCGTCGTTGGGCGGCGCGCTGATCGCCGGCTTCGGCTGGCGAACGATATTCCTGATCAACCTGCCGCTGGGGCTGCTGGCGCTGTGGCTCGCCTGGCGATACTTGCCGGATGGGGCGCGGGCGGCGACGCGCCCTGAACCGTTCGACCGCGCTGGCACGCTGCTGCTGGGCGGCGCATTGCTTTGCTACTCGCTGGCGATGACTCTGGGACGCGGTGATTTCGGCGCGCTTAACCTGGCGTTGATGTTGGGCGCTCTGTTGGCGGCAGGGTTGTTTATCCGCGTGGAACGCCGCGCCGTGTCGCCGCTGTTGGCGCCGACGATGTTTCGCCATCCGGCCCTGACGGCGGGGCTGGCGGCCAGCGCGTTGGTCATGACGGTGATGACCGCCACGCTGGTGGTCGGGCCGTTTTATCTGTCGCGCGCGCTGGGGTTAAGCGCCGCGCAGGTGGGGCTGGTGATGTCGGCGGGGCCGGCGGTGGCGATCCTGACCGGTATTCCGGCGGGTTATCTGGTGGATCGCTTTGGATCGCAACGCATCGCCCAGCTTGGGCTGGCGGCAGTGGCCGCCGGGGCGGGATTGCTGTCGCTGCTGTGCCGCTGGGGCGTACTCGGCTATGTCGCGCCGATCGCGCTGTTGACCGCCGGTTATGCGCTGTTTCAGGTGGCCAACAACACGGTGCTGATGAAGGACCTGTTTCCCGAACGACGCGGGTTGATCGCCGGCATGGTCAATCTGGCGCGCAATCTGGGGGCGATCACCGGCGCGTCGGCGATGGGGGCGCTGTTTTATCTGGCCTCGCAGCGGGTGGCGGGCGCCGCGGCGGCCGCGGCTTACGGCATGCGCGTCACCTACGGCGCGGCGGCGTTGCTGGCGTTGGCGGCATTACTTATCGCCTTCGGCGGCCGCCGACTGGCGCTGCGTTATGACGCGCGCTGAACGGCGTAGCGTTCTTGCACGAAACCGTTGTCCGACTGGGTGACGGCGAGCAGACGCAGGCGCTGCTCAGGGGCATCGGCGCCGAACAAGGGAATGCCGCCGCCCAGCAGCAGCGGCACGCGCGTAATCGTCAATTCGTCGATCAACCCGGCCTGCAGGAAACGCTGCACGGTCTGGCCGCCGTCGATATACAGGTGACGGCAGCCGGCCTCGGCCAACCGCGCCACGACGCTGGCCGGTTCGCCGCTCATCCAGCGGACAGGCTCTGCGCCGTGCGGTGCGGATTGCGTCGACAGTACCACCACCGGCAGTTCTCCATAGGGCCATTCGGGAAAGGCGCGGACTTTTTCATAGGTATGGCGGCCCATCACCAGCGCGTCGATGTCGGCGATAAACGCTTCAAAACTCAGGCCATTGAGCAACGACACCGCGTACTCGGGCCGCAGCAGCCAATCGATGTCGCCGTCGGGGCCGGCAATGAATCCGTCTACGCTGGTGGCGATGTAAACCGAGCATTTCATCAGGCGAGATCTCCGCGGTAAACCACATGGACCTTGTTGCCGTCGGGATCGCGCAGGTAAGCGCCGAAATAGCCTTTGCCGTAGTGCGCGCGCTCGCCGGGTTCGCCTTCACTGCTGCCACCCGCCAGCAGGCCGGCGGCGTAGGCGCGTTTAACCGCCAGCTCGTCGGCGGCGAGAAAGGCCAGCATGCTGCCGTTGCCGGCGCTGGCGGGCTGTCTGTCGAAGGGTTGGTAGGCATAAAACCGCGGCAGCGTTTGGCCCGGCATCACCCAGCAGCGGGCGGCGGGGCCGCCGTCCGGCGTCACTTCCCGCCGTTGTAAACCCAATGGCAACAAAATGGCGTCGTAGAACGCGGCGGCGGCGTCCAGATCGCTGACGCCGACGGTAATATGGCTGAACATGGCGCGTTTCCTTTCCCAAGAGAGAATAATGAACGGATAAAACAGTAGCAGCGATAGCGCAGGATGGACAGACCGCGGTGGAGGATTCGGATTAGGGACGCGCGCAGGGGGGCAAAGCGCGCTTCACGGTTTGTGGGGCGGGCCGCCTCAATTGCTCTCTACGCGAGGATTGGCGTGGGTCGGCTGGCTGGGATAATCCACCTGATGCTTGTGCAGATAATCGCGTATCAGCTGGCGCACCACCTGGGAAGGGGTGACATCCTGCTGCAGGCACAGCTCTTCCAGGGCTTTCTTCTTGTCCGGGTCAATCAGCACCGTTAGCCGCGCCGTTTTCTTTTCCATCAGGATCCTCCAGAGAATGATGACTGAATGATAATACCATGTGAGCGAAGCGGCCAGCCAGACCGCGCCGCCGCTCGTCTTTAGCGGAAATGCAGCCGCTCTATCTTGCGTGACAGGTAGCCGAGTTCGCAGTTGAACAGCTCGCCGCTGCCGGCGGCCAGCGTGCGCAGCGTGCTGAGCGGCAGCGACACCTGGGCCGGCGTAGCATAAATGATCACGTTGCCGCTGGGGGCGATGCAAAACAGCACGGTGGCGAATATCCGGTGCAGGCTGTGGTACAGCAGGCTGTTTTCGTCGGGCAGATCGTGGTAATTCAGCACCAGCCAGCCCCCGTCATTCAGCCGCGCGGCGCAGTTCTCCAGGAATGTCTGGGTGCCTTGCTGCGGATCCATGGCGAACGCCGAATAAAGATCGGAGAAAATCAGATCGTAACGCGTTTCGGCGGGCGGGCGCACGAAGTCCATGGCGTCGGCGGTGCGCAGGCTGATGGTGTCGGTGGCCGGCAGCGTAAAATAGCGGCGCGCGACCGCGATCACCGCGGCGCGCAGCTCAACGACCTCCAAGCGCATAGCCGGATCGAGCGCGTGCAGCGCACGCAGCAGGCTGCCGCCGCCTAACCCCAGGATCAACGCCGACGTCGGCGGCTGCCAGGCCACCGCCATCAGCATCGCTTTGATGTAGTTGTGGATCGGCTGCGCGGGGTTGCTGAGGCTCATCTTGCTTTGCTCGCAGATGCCGTCAAACCGCAGCGTGCGGTAGTCCTTGTGATCGGAAACGATGATTTCGCCCCAGGCGTCGGCTTCGCGAGCGATCACCTGGCCACGCGGGGAGAAATCGAGGGTTCTGAGTAAGCTGTCAACCAGAGACATGGTATTCGCAGGGCTCCTTTGGCAAGCGGCCTGTTTACTTACGGGCGCACATGAAATCGGCGGTGCAAATGCGCCGGCCATCGATGCTGGCACGGCCGGTGAAGCGGGCGATCGCGCCGCGCCGGCGTACAAAGGCGACCTCCATCAACACCTGGTCGCCGGGACGGGCGGCGCGATAAAACCGCGCCCGCTGAATGGAAGCGAAGTAGTAATGTTCCCCTTCGTTAAGCGCCCCGAGATAGTAATGCGCCAGCAGACCGGTGCTTTGCGCCAGCGCTTCCACCAACAGCACGCCAGGAAAACCGGCGAAGCGCGCATGGCCGCTCCAGAACGTCGGCTCATTGGCGGTGATGTTCTTGATGGCGCTCAGCCGCCCTTCGGCGATGCAGGTGCCGGCGGGCAGCACGCGATCGACCAACAGACAGGGATAGCGATGAGGCAGAATCGCCTGAATATCGTGGAATTGCAGGGGGTGACCATGTAATGGCATGGGGGAGCGTGATCCTGTCTGCGGCGAATCCGGCGCGATGGCCGGCGTTCGGTCCATAATGAGTGTAATGACATTATAATAAAATTATCATCAGATGTGCCAGATGAAAGACATGACGGCGACGACGGTTGGGAAACAGCGAAGGAGGGGAAGACACCCGATCCTGACGATCGGGCGTGGCGGCGCGTTTAGTGCTTGGAGCGGGTCACTTTGTCCAAATAACCCATCACGAAGGCGGAGAGCACGAAGGTGAGGTGGATGATCACATACCACATCAGCTTGTTGTCTGGCACGTTCTTGGCGTCCATAAACACCCGCAGCAGATGGATGGACGAGATGGCGACGATAGACGCGGCGACTTTGTTTTTCAGCGAGGTGGCGTCCATTTTGCCCAGCCAGCTCAGCTTTTCTTTGCCTTCGGTGATATCCAACTGCGAGACGAAATTTTCGTACCCGGAGAACATCACCATCACCAGCAGCCCGCCGACCAGCGCCATGTCGACCAACGACAGCAGGGTCAGGATCAGATCGGCTTCAGCGACGGAGAAAATGTTGGGCAGGACGTGCAGGATCTCCTGAAAAAATTTGATAGACAGGGCGACCAGGGCCAGTGAAAGGCCGAAATAAACCGGCGCGAGCAGCCAGCGGGAGGCGTACATCGCGTTTTCTAGCAAGCGTTCCATCATAAAATTGTTTTGAATGCGTAGCAAAAAGGGCGCTCAGTATAGCGCAAGAGGCCTGGGTGAAATCAACCGCTTGCGCCAGTAGAGGGCGATATCAGGCCGCTACGCGTGCCGTTTTACGCCCGCAGCGGATCCACAGCGCCACGGCCCCCGCCGCGGTTGCCAGCGCCACGACGCCCGGCCAGCCCGCGCTTGCCAGAATGCGGCTGCCGAGGGCGGCGCCGGTCGCCATGCCGATGAATACGCCGGTGAACAAGAGGGCGTTCAAGCGGCTGCGGGCCGCCGGATCAAGACCGTAGACGATGGTCTGGTGTGCGATCAGCGTCGCCTGGATGCCCAGATCAAATCCGACGGTGCTCAGCGCAATGAGCGCCAGCTGCGCCGGGAGCGGCAACAGCGGAAGCAGAAACATCAGGGCGAAGGCGGCCAGGACCAGTGCCGCGCCGATGCGGGTCACGGCGTCAGGGCCGTGCCGATCGGCCAGGCTTCCCGCCAACGGCGCCGCCAGCGCCCCCGCCGCCCCCGCCAGACCAAACGCGCCGGCCGCCGTGCTGCCGATCTGGTAGCGCTCCGCCAGCATCAACGCCAGCGTTGACCAGAAAGCGCTGAAGCCCAATGACAGAAAGCCTTGCGCCAGCGTTGCACGCTGCAGCTCGGGATACGCGGCCCACAGATGCCCCAGCGAGCGCAGCAGCACGGGGTAACTCAGCGCGTTATGGGGGCGAAGACGCGGCAACATGCGCCAGATAGCCAGCGTGATCGGCAAAACGCCCAGCGCCGCCAGCGCGTAAACGCTGCGCCAGCCGGCGAACTCGGCGAGCGCGCCGCTGAACACGCGCGACAGCAGAATACCGGCCAATAGCCCGGTCATCACCGCGCCGACGGTTTTGCCGCGGCTGGCCTCCGGCGCCAGCGTGGCGGCGGCGGGGATAATGTCCTGGGCGACGGTGGCGGTCAGGCCTATCGCCAGGCTGCTGAGCAACAACAGCGGGAATGAGGCGGCAAACGCGCAAAACAGCAGCGTCAGCGTCAGCAGCGCGCCTTTGATCAGAATGATCCGCCGGCGATCGTACCGGTCGCCCAGCGGCGCCAACAGTAAAATGCCCAACGCATAACCCAACTGGGTCAGCGTCGGCACCATGCCGGCATCGGCGACGCCGGCGTGGAAATCGGCGCCCATCATGCCGAGCATGGGCTGGCTGTAATAGATTGAAGCGACGCTGAGGCCGGCGCCGGCGGCCAGCAGAAACACGACGTTGGTGGACGGGGCGCCGTTGGTGGCGGTGGTGCTCATGGCAAAGATCCCTGCAAAGTGAATGTGCGGCCATTTTTACCGCTTGCTTCATTCCGCTGTAGCCCCCTCGCAGGTAAAACTGTTATACACTTAACGTATGAATAAAATTAATTTACCCAACGGCGACCGCATAACTTTGCTGCATACGCTGGTGCGCATCGTCGAAAGCGGCAGCCTGTCGGCGGCGGCGCACCAGCTGGGCACCTCACAACCGACGATCAGTCGGCGTCTGCAGGCGTTGGAGCAGCTGCTGGGCGCCAAACTGATCCAGCGGACGACTCACGCCCTCAAACTGACCGACGACGGCGAGCGCTGTTACCGCCAGGCGCGGGGGCTGATCGAACAATGGCAAAGCCTGGAAGAAGGGCTGGGCGGCGCGCGCGACGAACCGGTCGGGGTGTTGCGCGTGCGGGCGCCGCACGCTTTCGGCCAGGATCAGCTGATCGGTCCGTTGGGCGAGTACTTGCGGCGCTACCCGCAAACTTACGTTGAGTGGACGCTGAACGATCATTCTCCGGACTTTATTCCCGAAGGCGTGGATTGCGCCATTCACGTCGGTGCTGTGACCGATCCGTCGGTCGTGGCGGTATTGCTGGCGGAGGTGCCGCGCAGCACGGTAGCGTCGCCGGCGCTGCTGAAGAGCCGAGAACCGGTTCGCTGTCTTGACGATTTGGCGCGGTTGCCGTGGCTGGCGTTGAACAGTTTTTATCGCAATGAAGTGGTGCTGACCCATGTTGAGCGCGGCGAGCAGGGACGGTTCGATATCACGCCAAGGTTGAGCACCGACAGCCTGTACGCGGTACGCAAGGCGGCGCTGGAGGGGCTGGGCGTCGCGATTGTCTCCTCCTGGCTGGTGCGGGACGATGTGGCCGACGGGGCGCTGCAAACCGTGTTGCCGGCCTGGCGCGCCGCGCCGCTGCCTATCTACCTGCTGTATCCCTACGCCAGCTATTACCCGGCTCGCCTGCGCAAGTTCATGGAAATGATGAAAGAAGTGATGCCGCGCATTCTCGGCGCGCGGCCGCCGGCGGCGGGCTGACGCCGTTCAGTGCCGGGCTTTTTTGCCGTCGTTGTGGCCGAGGGAACGCTCGGGAAAGCTGTGATCGCGCAGCCGCTGCTTTAACTGCGCCGCATCGGGGAAGCCGCCGTCAATTTTGCGATCCCAAATCATCACGCCATCGACGCTGATTTGATACACCCCGCCGGTGCCCGGCATCAGGGTGACGGAGGCGAGATCGTCGCCGAAGGTATTGAGCAGCTCTTGCGCCATCCAGCCGGCGCGCAGCAACCAATTGCATTGTGAACAGTAGTGAATCGTAACGGCGGGGGCATTTTTCATCGTTGATCGACCGGTTAGTGGTGACGGCTTGCAATCAGCCTGATGGCTCGCAAGCGATGGTGGCTGTGTATCGCCAAATAGTCAAGCGCCTGCGGAAGCCGCGAGGCGCGGATAACGATGACGGTCGCTATGGCTTGCTTTTGGCAAACCATTCGACCCCGCGCAACATGCCCGCCCAGTAAAATTTGGGTAAAAACCAGGCCTTCAGCCACCATGCCATACGGCTGGGATGCGTGTTGTCGAACAGAGGAAAGGTGGGGAGCAATTTACTGTCGTAACCAAACTCCGCCAGAACAACCTTGCCTTTCTCTACCGTCAATGGGCAGGAGCCATAACCATCATACCGTGCCGCATCAGGAGCGCCGTTAAGCTGCGCCGCGATGTTCTCTGCCACCACCACCACCTGTTTGCGAGCCGCCGCCAGGGTTTTGGCATTTGGCGTGGCGCAACAGTCGCCAACCGCAAAAATCGTCTGCCACTGCTTATGCCGTAGGGTGAATTTATCCACGTCGCACCAACCTGACTCGTCAGACAACCCACTTTGCGAAATGAACGCCGGCGCAGATTGCGGCGGCACTACGTGCAGCATATCGAAGGGCAGTGTCACTTCGCGTTTGCCTTCTTCATCACCGTCCAGAGAAAAGGTCGCTTGCCGACGCTGCCCATCAACGCGAACTAAATTATGCCGGAAGTTGACCTGTGCGCGGTATTTTTTCAAGTAATGGGTCAGCGGAGGAACAAATTGCGGCACGCCGAATACCGCCGCGCCCGCCAGGCAAAAATTGACGTTAATATTATTAAGGACACCTTGTCGCCGCCAGTGATCGCATGAAAGGTATAAGGCTTTTTGCGGCGCGCCGGCGCATTTTATCGGAATTGGTGGTTGAGAAAATATCGCCTCGCCGCCTTGCATTTCACGAACCAGTTTCCAGGTGTATTCCGCAAGATCAAAACGATAATTAGAGGTGACGCCATTCATTCCCAACGTTTCTTCAAGACCCTCTATTTTATCCCAACGTAAAACGAGGCCGCAGGCAACAATAAGGAAGTCGTAGTTTATTTTCTGCCCTTGGCGGGTCTCGACATATTTTGGGCCGGGCTCCACTCTGACCACGCTATCCTGAATCCATGCGGTTCCTGGGGGGATGACGGCGCGCATGGAACGCCGCGTTTCATTGATATCAAAAAGCCCGCCGCCCACCAGGGTCCATGCCGGTTGATAATAATGACAGTCGCCAGGTTCAATTACCGTTATATCAATGCCTTTAACTCGCTTCCTTATGCTTGCCACGACGCTTATTCCAGATGAACCACCGCCAATAACAACAACTTTTTTCTGGGTGTTTATTTTTTCCGGTTTCATGCAGGCCTCCTTTCATAAGAAAGTAGGGGGTTAATGCCCAGATTAAAAGGGAATTCATAGAACTTATGGTTATATTGAAAATCACATATTCGATTTAGCTATATGTAATAGCTAAATGTAATAAGTTATTTGACAATCAATGCGAACTGATCGTTAATAAATGCCACAAACACCGTTCAGGAATTAACGCATTGGATTTTTTCCATTTTACTTTTTATACCCTGATGTTATTGGTGATAACCGGAGGAATAGTCGGATTTCTCTTGGCCCTGACAGGCGGAGGCGGCTCCATCGTTTGTGTGCCGCTGCTGCTGTATATGGTGCAAATCCCGGATACGCATTTGGTGATAGGCACCAGCGCCATGTCCGTCGCCGTCAGTGCGCTGCTCAACCTTTTTGCGCACGCCGCCAAAGGAAACGTCCGGTGGCGAACCGGCATTGTCGTGTCGCTGGTCGCGGTGGCAGGAACGCTGGCAGGTTCACAGATGGGAAAAATCACGGACGGGCGCTATCTAACCCTGCCTTTCGCTTTGCTGATGCTGATTGTCGCCGGATTAACGCTGAAAAAAAATCACCGGGCCGGCAACGGGTTGGCTTCCCCGGATGCAACCTTTCATCCCGCCATCGTGTGGCCCAGCGTGTTGGCGCTCGGCGCGGTGGCCGGCTTTCTGGGTATCGGCGGCGGATTTTTAGTGGTGCCGGCGCTGCTCTGGTTTTTCCGCTTTTCGCTGCTTGAAGCGGTGGCCACCTCGCTGGTGGTGGTTTCTGCCATGGGTTTATCGACGAGCGCAAGCTATGCCTTGTCCGGCAAGGTGTCGCTCGTCATCACGTGCTGGCTGATCGTCGGCGGTGTTCTGGGGGGCGTCGTGGGGGTTGCGCTCACCGAACGCCTGAAGAAACGCGAGGACATTATCCGTGTGCTCTACGCCGCCATGCTCTTGGTGCTGGCCCTTTATATGCTTTTTAAAAGCTTATAAGACAGAAGGAAAAAATATGCGCATCCGTACATACCATCATCAGCTCTCCTTTTCGGGGGCGCCCGCAGCGAGTGATTTCGCTACCCTGCATCAACAAGGCTACCGGCTTATCGTCAACAACCGGCCAGATGAAGAACCGGGGGAGCATCTATCCCATCAGCAAGAGAAAACGCTGGCTGAAGGCATGGGCATAGACTACGTCTATCTTCCTTACACGTTCGACACGCTGACCTGGGAGACCGTTTATACCTTCCATTACCTGTTGCGGCGAGGCAAGAAGACCCTGGCGCACTGCCGGAGCGGGGCGCGCTCAGCCTGCCTTGCTCTGCTGCATGCGCTGCGCGAAGGGCGGATCGATGAAGCGCGATTCCGCAGCCAATGCGAAGAATATGGCGCGGATGCCGATAAGGCGCTCAGCTGGTATCGCCGGCATCAGTCCGTTCAGTCTCATGCGCAAGTGCACGCATTTTATGAGCCGGAAAGCGGCAGCCTGCAGTATGTCGTCGCCGATCCCGAGGCGCGTCGCTGCGCCATCATCGACCCGGTACTGGATTTTGACCGCCGATCGGGCACGGTATCGCATCAGCAGGCGCACACCATTTTGAGCTTTATCCGGCAGCAAGGATGGGGCGTGGCCTGGGTGCTGGATACGCACCCGCATGCCGACCATTTTTCTGCCGCAACCTGGCTGGCGCAGAAAACCGGCGCCCTCAGCGGCATAGGCGAAAAAATCACCGCCGTGCAGGGGCTGTGGCAAGACATCTATAATTTGAAGGAACTGCCTCCCGCCGAGACCGTGTGGGATGCGCTGTTTGCGGATGGGGACGTCTTTTTTATCGGCAACCTGCGCGCTGAAGTCTTGCTGTCTCCTGGCCACACCCTGGCTTCCGTCACGTATCACATTGCCGATGCGGCGTTTATTCACGATACGTTTTTCATGCCTGACAGCGGCACCGCAAGGGCCGATTTCCCCGGCGGAAATGCGGAAGCCCTGTGGGATTCGTTGCAGCGGATCTTGAGCCTGCCAGCGGATACCCGCCTGTTTACCGGCCACGATTATCGCCCGGCGGGGCGTGAGGCCCGCTGGGAAAGCACCGTGCGAGAGCAGCGCGAGAACAACCCCTGGGTGGCCAACATGGATAAAGCCCAATTTATCGCGCAAAGAAAGCAGCGAGACGCCACGTTGCCGCATCCGGAATTGATGCTGATGGCGCTGCAGGTCAACATTCGCGGCGGCGTTCTGCCTGATTGCGAAGATGATGGGCGGCACTACCTCAAAATCCCTGTTAATCGCTTCAAGGGGTAAATCAAGCCAGAGAGGCGCGATTGTTCACGGCTGCCAATCTCAAGGCGATCGCGCCGTCTGTTAATGGTTTTTTATGAAATAATCAGACTGATTCATATTTAATTATTTGTTTTTACACAAAACACGCGGCGCTTGCCCTCGCCGAATACAGTCACTACATTAACAACTGTACTTCCCACACTGCTAAGGAAAACACCATGAAAGCTGCCGTAGTGACGAAAAACCATACCGTAGACATTCAGGATAAAGTGCTGCGCCCGCTGAAGCACGGCGAAGCGGCGTTGAAAATGGAGTGTTGCGGGGTGTGCCACACCGATTTGCACGTGAAAAACGGCGATTTCGGCGAGGTGCCGGGCATTACGTTGGGGCATGAGGGCATCGGCGTGGTCTCCGCCGTCGGTGAGGGCGTCACCTCGTTAAAAGTGGGTGACCGCGCCAGCGTCGCCTGGTTTTACCAGGGTTGCGGCCACTGCGAATACTGCGTCAGCGGCAACGAGACCCTGTGCCGCTCGGTGAAAAACGCCGGCTACAGCGTTGACGGCGGCATGGCGGAAGAGTGCATCGTGGTGGCGGACTACGCGGTGAAAGTGCCGGACGGGCTCGATTCTTTCGCCGCCAGCAGCATCACCTGCGCCGGCGTCACCACCTACAAGGCGGTGAAGATTTCCGATATCAAGCCGGGGCAGTGGATCGCCATCTATGGCCTGGGCGGGCTGGGCAACCTGGCGTTGCAGTACGCCAAGAACGTGTTTAACGCCAAAGTGATCGCCATCGACGTCAATGATGGCCAGCTGGAGTTCGCCAAACAGATCGGCGCCGATCTGACTATCAACTCCAAAACGCAAAACGCGGAGGAGATCATTCAGCAGCAAACCGGCGGCGCTCACGCGGCGGTGGTGACGGCGGTGGCGAAAGCCGCCTTCAACTCGGCGGTCAATGCGGTGCGCGCCGGCGGTAAAGTGGTGGCCGTGGGGCTGCCGCCGGAGAGTATGGATCTGAGCATTCCGCGCCTGGTGCTGGACGGCATTCAGGTGGTGGGTTCGCTGGTGGGCACGCGCGAAGATCTGAAAGAGGCGTTCCAGTTCGCCGCCGAAGGCAAAGTGACGCCGAAAGTGACCAAACGGCCATTGGGCGATATCAACGCCATCTTCGAGGAGATGAAGGCGGGCACCATTCGCGGTCGCATGGTGATCGATCTCGGCATGGCGAAGTAGGCCACGCGAAAAAAGAAGGCCACCTGCGGGTGGCCTTCTTGTTATCTCATTACGCCGGCTTCAGAACAGGCCCAGCGGTTTGGCGTCGTAGCTGACCAGCAGGTTTTTCACCTGCTGATAGTGCGACAGCGCCGCCTTGTGGGTCTCGCGCCCGATGCCGGAGTTTTTGTAGCCGCCGAACGCGGCGTGCGCCGGGTACAGGTGGTAGCAGTTGGTCCATACGCGGCCGGCCTTGATCGCACGTCCCATGCGGTAGGCGCGGTTGATGTCGCGGGTCCACAGCCCGGCGCCCAGCCCGAACTCGGTGTCGTTGGCCAGCGCCAGGGCTTCGGCCTCATCCTTGAAGGTGGTGACGCCAATCACCGGCCCGAAGATCTCCTCGCGGAAGAAACGCATGCTGTTGTCGCCGGTGATCAGCGTCGGCTGCAGGTAGAAACCGTTTTGCACTTCGTCGCCGAGCTGAGCGGGCTCGCCGCCCGCAACGATTTTGCCGCCCTCGTTTTTAGCGATGTCGATGTAGGACAGGATCTTGTCGTACTGCTGTTTTGACGCCTGGGCGCCGATCATGGTCTCGGTGTCGAAGGGATCGCCCTGGCGGATGGTGGCGATACGCGCCAGCACTTTCTCCATGAACTGCGGGTAGATGGACTCCTGGATCAGCGCGCGTGAAGGGCAGGTGCAAACCTCTCCCTGGTTGAAAAAGCCCAGCACCAACCCCTCAACCGCCTTGTCGATAAACGCCGGCTCCGCCTGCATGATGTCTTCAAAATAAATGTTCGGCGATTTGCCGCCCAGCTCGACGGTGCTGGGGATGATGTTCTCCGCCGCACAGGCGAGAATGTGGCGGCCGACCGGCGTGGAGCCGGTGAAGGCGATTTTTTCGATGCGTTTGCTGCGCGCCAGCGCTTCGCCGGTCTCGGCGCCGAAACCTTGCACCACGTTGAGCACCCCCGGCGGCAGCAGATCGCCGATCTCTTCCATCAGCACGCTGATGCCGAGCGGCGTCTGTTCCGCCGGTTTCAGCACCACGCAGTTACCGCCCGCCAGCGCCGGCGCCAGTTTCCAGGCGGCCATCAGCAGCGGGAAGTTCCACGGGATAATCTGGCCGACCACGCCCAGCGGTTCATAGATATGGTAGGCCACGGTATTTTGGTCGATCTCCGCCGCGGTGCCTTCCTGCGCGCGCAGGCAGCCGGCGAAGTAGCGGAAATGGTCGACCGCCAGCGGCAGATCGGCATTCAGGGTTTCGCGGATCGGTTTGCCGTTGTCCCAGGTTTCGGTCAGCGCCAGCATCTCCAGCCGCGACTCGATGCGATCGGCGATGGCCAACAGCACATTGGCGCGTTCCTGCACGCTGGTTTTACCCCAGGCGTCCGCCGCCGCATGCGCCGCGTCAAGCGCCAGCTCGATGTCTTTGGCGTCGGAACGCGGGAATTCGGCGATCGGCTGGCCGGTCACCGGCGAGGTGTTGGTGAAGTAGTTGCCGGATACCGGTTCGACAAATTTGCCGCCAATGTAGTTGCCATAGCGTTGACGGAACGAAACCAGCGAGCCAGGCAAACCGGGGTGAACATATTTCATGTGAAGCACCTCTCTGCAGATGATAACCGGCGCTATTGCGCTGCGCCTGTGAGTGCGGCCTGTCGCCGCAGCACAGAGAAGCACGCCCCGTGCCAGATTAGCGACGGACGTAGCGTTATTTAAAAAATGGCTATTTATTAAAACGTTAAGCATTGATGAGGGTAGGCCAATCGAGCGGTGCCGCTGCCGCCGATGATTTTTTGTGTTCCGTGTCGCAACGCCTGATACACATCTATGATACATATTTGCAACACTTGCAGCCGGGGGAGAAACGCATGTTGCCTGACGATCGCTTGCTCACTGAGAGCGCCAGTTTGCTGACCCACCCGCTGGCGGAATCCTGGCAGCGCAGCCGCAGTTACGGCCTGACGCGCGCCGATCAACATATCCCGTTTATCAAAGCAGGTCTGCTCGAAGAACTGCGCAGCCGCAACGACTGGGTGCCGCAACGGGTACAGCCGCTGATCGAACAGTTGGGCGCGCAAATTACGCGTCAACCGGCCATCGTGGTGATCGCCGACGCCGACGGGCTGGTGTTGGAAACCCGTGGCAATCACGATTTTCTGCACAAGGCGTCGCGCTTTGCGCTGGCGCCGGGCAACCAGTGGGGAGAAGCGGAGCGGGGCACTAACGCCATCGGCACTGCGCTGGCGCTGGGCGCTTTCTGCGAAGTGCGCGGCGATCAGCATTTTCTCAACCAAAACGCCGGATTGAACTGCACCGCCGCGCCGATCTACCGGCCGGATGGCCATATTGCCGGCATACTGGATCTCTCTGCCCCGGCCCAGCGCCCGTATCCTGATGCGCAGCGTCTGATCATGCAGGCGGTGCGCCATATCGAACAC
Source organism: Serratia sp. TSA_130.1 (assembly GCF_052691795.1). Lineage (NCBI taxonomy): Bacteria > Pseudomonadati > Pseudomonadota > Gammaproteobacteria > Enterobacterales > Yersiniaceae > Serratia > Serratia sp. TSA_130.1. Next base: position 99,948 of record NZ_JBQZFS010000004.1, on the reverse strand, counting down.
CGCTGGGTCAGAAGCGCGATCGCCGATCGTCACTGGACGCTGCGCCTGCACGCCGACGCTGGGCGCCTGGGCAGCGCGCAGGAACTGCTGCTGGTGTTTCACGACGAAGTGCTGATCGCCGCCAATCGGCTGGCGATGGTCGAGTTCCAACTCTCGCCGGCCGCATTCGGCTCGCTTGAATTCGCTCAGCTGTTCCCCGATCTGTTGCGGCAACCCTCCGGCGCGCCGCGCCAGACGCTGGCCGGCAATCAACGGCACTATTATTCGCTGCTCGAGGCGCCCCAACGCCGCGTTAGCGCTCTGCGTTCGACGCCGCCGGCGGAACGGCACGACGAGCAGCATCAGAAAGCGTTGCGTATTCTCAACGCCGGCCTTTCTCTGTGCGTGACCGGCGAAACCGGCTGCGGCAAGGAGCACTTCAGCCGCCGCCTGTTTCAGGAAAGTCGCTGGCGCAACGGCAACTTTGTGGCGATCAACTGCGCGGCGCTGCCGGAACCGCTGATCGAGTCCGAACTGTTCGGCTATGCGCCGGGGGCGTTTACCGGTGCCAACCCCAAAGGCTATATCGGCAAGATCCGCGAGGCGGACGGCGGCGTGCTGTTCCTCGATGAAATCGGCGACATGCCGGCGGGCCTTCAAACGCGCCTGCTGCGGGTGTTGCAGGAGAAAACGGTCACGCCGCTCGGCAGCCGCAGCGCCTATGCGGTCGATTTCGCGCTGGTTTGCGCGACGCACCACGATCTGCATCGGCAGGTGCAAACGGGGGCGTTTCGCGAAGATTTATTGTATCGCATACAGGAATACAGCCTGCGCATCCCGCCGCTCAGAGAGCGGGCGCAATTGGAGGCGTTCATTCTGCAGCTGTGGCGGGAGCTGGGCGGCGAACGGCGCGACATTCGCCTGTTGCCGGAGGTGCTGGCGATGCTGGCGCGCTATCCGTGGCCCGGCAACGTGCGGCAATTGTTAAGTACGCTCAAGGTGCTGCTGGCGCTGGCGGACGATCGCGCGGTGATCACCCTGGACGATCTGCCGCAGTCGATCGCGGTACTGTCGCCGCGCCAGGCATGCGCCGACGCCGGCGGCGAGGATCTGCAGGCGGCGATCGACAGGGCGGGCGGCAATCTCAGCCGGGCGGCGAAGGCGCTCGGCGTTTCGCGCAGCACGCTGTACCGCAAGCTGGGGAGGCGAAGAGCGGCAGAGGAATGACGCTTATCGATTGACGGGCGATAAGGCCCCGCTGCGCGGGGCCTGTTTGTTGCTCTCTCAATCCCCCAGTCCCGGCGGGTTAATCTCGGAGTGGGCAATCTTCTCGTCGCTCTCCGCCCAGCGATCCAACACCTGCAGATAACTGCCGTTGGCGATGGCGCTGTTGAGCGAAGCCTGCACCGCGTCCACCAGGCCGTTGCCTTTCTTCAGCGTGACGGCGATGTTGGCGGTCTTCGGCCAGCCGCCGGGCACGATGCCCACCAGCCGGGTTTTACCGGTCAGCCGCGCCTGATAAGCGCCGGAGACGTTGGGCCCGAAGGTGGCGTCGGCGCGGCCCGACTGAATGGCCAGCGTGGAGGCGGCCTTATCGGTGACGTACACCGGCTGCAGCGGCGCTAATCCCTTGGCGCGGTTCTCCTTGTCCCAGGCCAGCAGTACCGCTTCCTGATTGGTGCCGGAATCGACGATGATCTTTTTACCGGCGATATCCGGCGCCGTTTTGATCTGGGTGATTTTACTGTCGGACTTGACGTAGAAGCCCAGCGTATCCTGCCGATAGGTGGCGAAATCGAATTTAGTCTTGCGTTCGTTGGTCACGGTGATGTTGTAAACCGCGGCGTCATATTTGCCGGAGGCCACCCCCAGCGGCCAGTCTTCCCACGACGTGGGCACCAGCCTGAGTTTCAGCCCCAAACCGTCGGCCACCAGGCGCGCGATGTCCGCCTCGCTGCCGATCACCGTTTTATTGTCGCGGGCGTACAGGCCGAACGGCGGGCCGCTGCCCAGCAGGGAAATGGCCACCGTCAGCGTGCCGGGTTCCACGAACCGGAAGCCGGCGGGGATTTTGGCCACGGCTTCGGCGCTCTTCACCGTGTGGATCGGCGTTTCGTTGGCGACGAGATCCACGCCCGGTGCGGCGGCGGCGGAAAAACTCAGCAGCGCCGCAATCACTATCATCTTTTTGCTATATATCATTATGTTAATTACCTTCATTATTATGGATGTCACACGGTCGTTGCACTATCTCTAAAGGCTGCAGATCTGTGAACGAACAAAATCAACTAACCAATCTTGGAAAAATCATGAGGCGCCTCTGGCGGCGCTGAACCGATCGAGGATGAACCATGCCGTCGCGTTTCGCTACGTTGGGCCGCATACCGCGCGGCGTGTGGGTATTGGGTGGCGTGAGCCTGCTGATGGACGTTTCCTCGGAAATGATCCATAGCCTGTTGCCGCTGTTTATGGCGACGACGCTCGGCGCCAGCGTGATTGTCATCGGTCTGATCGAAGGGCTGGCGGAGGCGACGGCGTTGATCGTCAAGGTGTTCTCCGGCGTGCTCAGCGATTACCTCGGCAAACGTAAAGGGCTGGCGCTGCTGGGCTACGGGTTGGGCGCCATCAGCAAACCGTTTTTCGCCATCGCGTCGTCGTCCGGCATGGTGATGAGCGCGCGCCTGCTGGATCGCGTGGGCAAAGGCATTCGCGGGGCGCCGCGTGATGCCCTGGTGGCCGACGTGACGCCGCCGGAAATTCGCGGCGCGGCTTTCGGGCTGCGCCAGTCGCTGGATACCGTCGGCGCCTTTTTAGGGCCGCTGCTGGCCGTCGGTCTGATGCTGCTGTGGCACAACGATTTTCGCGCCATCTTCTGGGTGGCGGCGATCCCGGCGGCGCTGGCGATTGCGCTGCTGTTTTTCGGCCTGAAAGAGCCGGCCGCCACGATAACCCACAAGCGCACCAACCCGATCACTCGCGCCAACCTGCGGCTGCTGGGGCGCAGCTATTGGTGGGTGGTGAGCATCGGCGCGATCTTCACGCTGGCGCGCTTCAGTGAAGCGTTCCTGGTGTTGAAGGCGCAGCAGGGCGGCACGCCGCTGGCGCTGATCCCGCTGGTGATGGTCGCCATGAATCTGGTCTACGCCTGCTCGGCCTATCCGTTCGGAAAACTGTCCGACCGCATGAGCCATGAAGGATTGCTGAAAGCCGGGTTGCTGGTACTGATCGCCGCCGACCTGGTATTGGCGCAGAGCGATCATTGGGGCGGGGTGCTTTTTGGCGTCGCGCTGTGGGGCGTGCACATGGGCATGACCCAGGGGTTATTGGCGGCGATGGTGGCGCATATCGCGCCGGCGCACCTGCGCGGCACCGCGTTCGGCATGTTCAATCTGATCAGCGGCGTGGCGCTGCTGCTGGCGAGTCTCGGGGCCGGAACCCTGTGGGAGCTGTTCGGTTCCGCCGCCACCTTCTACGCCGGGGCGCTCATCTGCGTGGTGACGCTTATCGGCATGAAGCTGGCGCCGTTCGGCGAACGGCGGCCGTGAAAGCGGCGGCGCTCAACGCCGCCGCGCGGTTTACGCCGGATGGGCGTCATTCTCGTTGCCGCCAATCGCCAGGTAATCCGTGTAGATTTGTGGCGCGCCGGAGAACGACGCCAGTGTTTTCCACTCGTCGTACATGCGTTCGGTGTCCTGATGCTCGGCCACGAACCTGAGCGCTTGCTCGGTTGAGACATCGAGCTCCGGATGGAACGCGTTGAGCGACGCCAGACTTTCAATGATCAGCATCACCGCGTATTGGTCCAGCCGGTTGCCGCTCTGGCCCTTCAGCAGGTGAAACTTCCAGCCCGGGTAGTCTTCCACGCGGTGGATGTTGTCGGTAATGAACCGTTCAAACCGCTCGGGTGAGACGCCCGCTTTAAGCGCCAGGTTATGAATGCCGATGACACGCTGAATGCTTTCCTTCCCTGGTTCGCTGCGGTAATTGGGGCCGGGCGGCAATGAACTGCGGCTATTCTCGGCCACCAGACGGTAACAGGTGTAAAGGGTCGGCAGTTCGGCGAAGGTCGCGAAGGTTTTCCACTCCTCAATCAGCGCGGCGGCCTCCGGACGCTGCCGCCAAAAGGCGTGCGCCTCGTCGGTCAGCTCGCCGTTGCCGTCGATATAGCGCGCGTAGGTGGCGGCGTCTTTAGCCTGATAAACCATCAGGTACTGATTTTCACGCTCGCCGCGCAGGCCGCGCAGCAGCGTCCATCGCCAGCCGGGATAGGCCGGGATGGCGACGCCTTTATGGCGAACGAACGCTTCGAAACGATCCGAGGCGACGCCCCGTTTCAGGTTGATTCCCACGTAGTGCAGGGAGAAAACCGGCGTGGTTGATGCATGCATTAAACGATCCTCGCAAGTTAAGTTAGTGAGATGTGTTCGTCACGGCTTTGGCGCTGATGCTGACCAGCAACAGGCACAGCAACGTGCAGCCGAAAGCCAGGGCCAGGCTGGTGTAATTGGCGATAAAACCGATCAGCGCCGGGCCGGTTAATAAGCCGAGATAGCCGACCAGCGTCACGGCCGGAAACGCCTGGCCAGGCGGCACCTGTTTTTGATTGCCGACGGCGTTGAACAGAATGGGAACGATGTTGGCGATGCCCAGGCCGGCGAGCATCAACCCGCCAAAGGCGGCCGATGCCAGAGGGACGGTGACGGTCAACAGCACGCCCGCCGCGGCGCACAGGCTGCCGAGCAGCAGAGTGCGAAAGCGCCCGACGGCGCCGATCAGCCTGTCGCCATACAGCCGCCCGCAGGCCACGGCGACGGCGTACAGCGTGAACCCGATCCCCGCCTGCGATTTGGCCACGCCGCGCTCGGCATGCAGGAATAATGCCGACCAGTCGAGCATCGCCCCCTCGGTCAGGAACACGAAGAAACAGAGCAGGGCGATAAACAGGATCTTGCCGTGGGCCAGCGCCCACCGCGCGCCGCCCCGTCGCCGCTCGCCGATGCCGCCGTGCGCCAGTAAATCGCCGGCGACGATCAGCAGTAGGATCGCGATGAGGAGGGCGATCAGGCCGATGGCCTGGACCGGGGCGAGACCCGCCAGCAGCAACAGACTGACGCCGCCGGCGCCGGCAATGCCGCCAAGGCTGTAGAAGCCATGAAAACCGGACATTTTCGCCTGGCCGCTCTCCCGCTCGACGATTATCGCCTGTGAGTTCATCGCCACATCCATGATGCCGTTGACGGCGCCAAATACCCCCAATGCCGCCCCCATCAACAGCGGAGCATCGAGTAACGCCAACAGCGGCAAGTCGATGCACAGCAAGGCGCCAGCGCCCAGCAACACGGCGCGGCACCCCAGTTTGGCGATCAGATACCCGGCGAAGGGCATGATCGCCATGGAGCCGGCGGCAAGGCAAAACAGCAGCAAACCGAGCGCGCCGTCATCGATGCCCAATCGCGCTTTCACGAAAGGGATCAACGGCGCCCAGGCGGCCATGCCCAACCCGGCGAGGAAGAAGATCGCTCGGGTGGCGATTTGCCGGCGATGATTCTCTGCGGCCTCGCCGGTTAGCCAAGGTAGCATCATGACGATCGGCTCTGCGCGACGGACAGATAATCGGTATAAATCTGCGGTGAACCGGAAAATGACGCCAGTTGCTTCCACTCTTCATACATTTGCTTGGTGTCGCGATGCGCTTTGGCGAAGGTTGCCGCTTCGGCGGTGGCGATATCGGGCTCCGGATAGAACACGTCCAGCGCCGCCAGGCTGACGATTTCCATCATCACCGCGTACTGATCGAGCCGATTGCCGCGCTCTCCCTTCAGCAAGTGAAACTTCCAGCCCGGATAATCCTCAATGCGATGGTGATTTTCGGCGATAAAGCGTTCGAATTGCGCCGGGGTCACGCCTTCGCGTAGCGCCAGATTGTGGATGCCGATAATGCGCGCCTCGGGCGGTTCGCCCGGCCGTTCCCGGTAGCGCGGGCCGGGCGGCACGTCGCTTTTTCTGTTCTCAGCCAGCAGGCGATAATCGCTGAACAGCGTCGGCAGCAGGCTGTAGGTGCCCAGTTTTCGCCACTCGGCGAGGATTTCCTGCGCGGCGGCATGCCGCCGCCAGAATTCGTGCGCGTGCGCCGTTCGCTGCCCGGTGGCGGTGACGTAACGATCGCGCTGCTCGGCGCTGTCAATCTCGTACAGCATCAGGTATTGCCCGACGCGTTCGCCGCGCAGGCCGCGCAGCAACGTCCAGCGCCAGCCGGGATAACAGGGGATATGCACGCCTTGTTCGCGCACGAAGGTTTCAAACTGTTGTGGCGTGACGCCGGCTTCGGTATCGATGCCGATGTAATAGAAGCTGAATACCGGTTTGGGATCGGGGACTGTCGTCGTCATCTTTCACTCCTGATTGGCGAATGCGGCGGAAAATTGGGTATTGATAATGGCTTCGACCAGCGTGACGCCGATGGGCGTGAGCGTCACGCACGGACCATCGACGGTGACCAGCGCTTTATCCACCAGGGTTTTCAACGTGCGGCGGATGACCGGGTTAGCAAACAGGCTGTTGCCGTCAAAGCGCCGTTTAAACACCCGATCGTCCACCGGCAGCAAGGTGGAGAGCGCCATTTTGAAGGCGTTCACTTCACGCTGGATCGGGGAGAAACCGCGGCTTTCCTCGATGGGCAGGCGGTCTTGGTTGAGCGCCTCCTTGTACTTCTTGTAACCGGTGATGTTGATGGCTTCGGATCGCGTCGATTTGGAGCTGCCGCCCAAACCGATCGCCACTTCCGGATACTGCTTGTCGAGATCGGTGATGAGCGCTTTCCACTTTTCCGGCTGTTGATCATTGCGGTGAAAGTACATGGTGGGGTGTTCGGTATAGCCGCCATTCAGGTAGTTCTCGACCAGCTCGCGCATTTGGTACTGTTTGCCCAGGCCAGGGAAGCGCAGGTTGTTGATGCTGATCAGCCCCTTTTTCTGCCACAGGCTTTCGCGCTCGCCCGAGACGCCGGTGCGATTTTTAATAAACTCATCCATGTGCAGCTTGGTGCAGACGACGTGCGACAGATTCAGCTCGAGGGTTTTTTCCATGTCGTATTTCACGTCGTCCACGCTTTGGCCCAGCATGCCGTAAATGAGGTCCACGCTGACCCAATCAATGCCGAGCGCGCGCGCATGATGAATGGTCTCCACGCACTCTTCGGCCGAGTGCATGCGCCCGCAGGCGGTGATGATGTCGTCATTGAAGGATTGGGTGCCGAAACTGATTTTGCTGAAGCCGAGCTCTTTCAGCAGTGCCAGATAGGCTTTGTTCAGGGTGCCGGGCTCCCCTTCGAAGCGCAGGGTGGCGTTGGTGAAGTTAAAGTGGCTGAAGTAGAAGGCCATCATGCGGCGCAGTTCCGGCTCCGGCAGCAAGGACGGCGTGCCGCCAAAGACGTTGAATTCGCCGATTTCCACTTCGGCCAGGCTGGGCACGCGCGCCAGCCACATTTGCGCTTCCTTGATGTTGAAATCGACCAAATCGCGGAATACCGCCTGAGAGGCGGGCGCCTTGGGATTGAGGATCACCGTGGGGTACTGACAAAAATGGCAGCGATAGCGGCAGGTCGGGATATAGGCCCAGAGGTGGATTTTGCCCGCCTGGCGAATGTCGGCCTCCATATCGGCAAAAAACGCGGCCAGCGGGTAGTCGACGAGATCGCCGGGGAACACGTGACAGCCGAACGGATCCTTATGGACGTACTCCAGAAAGGCCCGGTTTTCCGGTTGCGCCAGGAACGCGTTCACCCGCGGCGTGGGATAGTTTTCATCGATATCCAGCAATGAGTGCAAGGCTTCGTCGTTCATCAGAATACCCCTCCGTTGCCGAAATAGTTGTGGGCTTCGCCGGACTCGCGGTCTTCACAGAAGTAATAAACAAAGCGGGTGAAATCTTCGTCTTTGACCGTATCGAAGCAGGCCGGCAATGCGGGCGGGAAGCCGATATCGTCACCGACGGCGCGCCGCATGGCGGCAAACAACGCATCGCGAAATTCGAGGTAGAGCCGATAGGCGGGGGTTTTGTAGGCATGGATCGGTTTGAAATCGATGAGGCGCATCTCGTGTTTCAGCTCGTGAATGCGACGGTAGAGGCTGTCGGCCAGCGGGCCGGAGAAGAAATCGCGCACTTCGCTGTTTTCCAACAGCAGATACGGATTGAGCAGCACCGGCAGTAAGATATTTTTTGGCGTGAAGTCCTTGACCGAGTAGTCCCAGGCCAGTTTCGCCTCCGCCGATGTGGCGTCCGCCAGCGCGGTTTTCTGTCGCTCAACGTCCGGCCGAACGTCCTTCATGATAATGATGCCGTCCTTGCCGTAGGCGATGCCGTTGATCACCTCATCGAGAATGGTGTCCACCCGGCGGCTGTTGATCTCAACGTAAGCATGGCGAGCGTAAACCGGCTTGCCGCCGTAGGCGATGACCTTAATGCCGAAGTCCCAGTCGTCGGACAGGTGTTCGACAAAGCGGCCATGGTTGAGCTGGTAGAAGATTTCGATGCCGCCTACCGCGTCATACAGGCTGCGCTCCACCCCGAACCCTTTGCCGTCGGGGAAGCCGCCGAACAGGGAGAACGAAAATTCGCGCAGACGCAGCGTTTTTTGGATCTCGCGGAACAGGTTGGGGCGGTGCTCAAACTCTGCGGGAGGGTAGTAATAGTTGCAGGTGCCCAGGTCGCCTTGTTGCTCGATCATGGTATTCACCAGCTCGTAAAGCCAAAATGCATCCACGGTGCAATCGGCATCGGCGGAAACGATATAGTGCTTGCGTTTATTTCCCAGCCGGCTGTCGCGGGCTTTAGAACGCAGCGACGCATAGTCCATGCCGCGTTTTCTGGCCGAGGAGACACCCTGCACCGTTTCGGCGATAACATGAATGGCCATAGCCGGATGCCTTTCACTAAACGCGTTTATTTTAGCGACGGAATCATCGGTGGAGTTGTTATCAACGACAATCAGTTCGTAAGTGTCGTGGGTGATTAATTCATTCTTGGTGTGCTGATTGAACAGCGAAAGTAAAACCGCCTCAATACGGTCGCTTTCATTATAAACGGGCAGTACGACAGACACAAAAACAGTATCACGCATAGATCCTCCAAGGGCTAATGAAAGTCCACAGTTAGAAATGGCTTGTCTGAAAGTTAAATTTCACGTCATTCGATGATTAGCTGATATTTAAGAACTCCATGACGTTGTTGGATAAAATACGCTTGCCCAGCGCGTAATTCTTTTCCGCCACGCGCTTCATCTTCTCCTTGTTATTAATGAACCGGTAGACGTCCTGGATGAATTCGTCGTTCGGCGGCCCATCCTGTAACTCGGAGATCGGCATGACGGGCGCTTCAAACCCATGCCGGCCGTAGACTTCGTGATAATATTCGTAGCGAGTGGTGATATAGCAACGGCGGCAACTGATCGCTTCGCCGATAGGATTGCCATAGCTATCATAATCATACGAGGTGAGAAAAGAGACCAGGTCGCAAGAGTGATAGAGGTCCTCTATGCAAAACGCGTCGTTTTCCGAGCGCATATCGACATGAGGAAGCATGCCGACGAATTTGACATAGGGGAGAACATTCAGTTCCTGCGCCAATTTGGCGAGTTGCAGATAACATGACGGATTTTCATATTCATTGCCGGCGATCGCCAAATAGGCGCGTCGCGTGTTGTGGTCGCGGATAAATAAATCGTTAAGCCGGCTGATCAGTATAATATCGCGATCCAATCTTTTCTGAGGGATGATGCGGGTGGTTCTGGCAATGAGAAGATCATTATCGCGAATATTCATCTGCTTTCTGACATTCGTTCTTTCGTGACTGTCCGAGAAGTCATAGGTATTTTTCTTTACCTCGACATGGACATCATGATTGCACCAGGCCTCCAGCTTTTGCTTCAGATCGTGATTGAGCGTGACATAGGTAATGTATTTTGAAGGGATAGGTTTGATGGCGTGAGAATAAGGCGGCGGGCCGTATTTGAGCACCTTTTTTTCGCTGTTCCACATCAGGTCATGATCGCGCCAGATGACGAAACGCGTCAGTCGATAACGTCGGCCATAATCTTCGATCGCCAGATACAGCGCTTTGGTATAGATGATGTTTTCCGGCAGCGTGCCGTTTTCCACCACCACATGGCTGATTGCGAGCGCTTCCCATTGGGCGATGAGGCGATCCGCCAGCTGCCGCGCCGTCAACGCGATGGTATGCAACAAAGCGGCTTTTTCTTGCTCGTCAATGGGCGTTTTCTGGCCGATCAACGCCGCGTGCGCGTACTCGAGAAAGGCGGGGTGGTAATCTGGAATCGACGTGATGTCGTCCAGGCGGACCAGCGTAAAGACATCGCGGTAGATGTCATGCTCATGCTGATAGGGTTTATTAAAGTTTCCCTTATCAATCTTGATGTCGTATCCCAAATCAAGATAAGAGCGAAATCCACAGGCTTGCAGTCGTTTGGCAATCTTCATTGCTTCCACCGTGATCCCCGAGACCGAGACGGCATCGAACGAAATGAACATTGCATTCTTCTCTTGCCTTTCGTGCATCGCAGTACCTCCTGCTATTATTTGTAGTGCATTGATTTAAATTAACTATTTCTTAACAAGTCTCCGGTAACGTTCCCAATTGAGTGGAAAAAGAATCGTTTTGACGCTCTGGAATACACTCAAATCTGACAGAACGGAAGCTTAACCGTTCAAAAATGTAAAGATACGTTTATGCTTTGTGAGGGCTCTCACAAATATTCCGGTGCGGGAGGCGTGAAACAAGCAGAGGAAAAGAGGGGGGATCAAGCCCCCCGAATGTGGGGCATGCGATGCCGATTTAACGATTCGCCGTGCCGCCTTCGGCAGGCTGAAGTATCGCCTGCAGCAGCGTCGGCACCTGCTGGGATCCCACCGCCGGGCTGAACAAAAACCCCTGGCCGATATGGAAACCGGCTTCGCACAGCGTTTGGCGCTGCTGCTCGGTTTCCACGCCTTCGGCGATGATATCGATCGACAGCTTTTGACCGAGAATGCCGATGCTTTCCACGATCGCCAGGATCGCCGGTTCGGTGTTCATGCGTTGAATGAAGTCGCAGTCCAGCTTAATGCAGTCCAGCGGGTAGTCCATGATATGGCTGAACGAGGAGTGGCCAGTGCCGAAGTCGTCCAGCGCGATACGGATACCCATCTCTTTGAGCATGTGCAGCGCGCGCAGTACGTATTTCGAACCGTGCTTGTTGAACGCGTGTTCGGTCACTTCCAGTTCGATCAGGTGGTGGGGAATGTGGAACTTCAGCAGGCGTTGCAGGAAGGTTTCGGCGTAGTTGTCGCGTAAAAACTCGATCGGCGACACGTTCAGCGAAACGGGCCGCACTGCCACGCCGGCCGCGCGCCAGCGGGCGATATCGGCGAAGACTTTCAGCTGCATGGCTTCGCTGATTTTGGTCGCCAGTTCATAGTCGTTGAAGGCCTCGCTGACCGTCGCCGGCAGCTGTATGCCGTTTTGCGGGCAATGCCAGCGCAGCAGCGCTTCGAAGCCGACGATGCTGCCATCGGCGAGGCTGACCTTCGGCTGGTAGTTGGGACGAATGCAATTATCGCGTACGATCTGGCGCGCGTAGTTGAGCTGACTGGCGCGGGCGCGGGCTTTGTCCATCATCTTGCTGTCGAACATGTAGACGCCGCCGCGGCCGCCTTCTTTCAGTTCATACAGCGCGGTATCGGCGCACTTCATCAGCTCTGACGCATCGCGGGCATCTTTGGGATAGATGGCGCCACCGATGCTCATGCCGCAATGCAACGTCTTGCCGCCGTGGGTGATCGGCGTCTCCAGCTGCAGCAGAAACTTGTTGGCGATGCGGAAAATATCCTGCTCGTTTTCGACGTCGCTGATCACGACGGCGAACTCGTCGCCGCCGAGGCGAGAGACGAACGAATGGGTATTCATGCAGGCGCTGAGCCTTTTGCCCAGCACCCGCAGCAGATGATCGCCCGCCGCGTGGCCCAGCGTATCGTTCACCAGTTTGAAATGGTCAAGATCCAGCAGCATCAGCCCGAGCGACTTGTTGCCGTGCAGGGCGCGCTTCATCTCTTGCTTCAGCTTTTTCTTGAAGAGGCGCCGGTTGGGCAGGCCGGTCAGTTCGTCATACTCGCTGGCAAGCAGCAGGCGTTGCTCCATCACGCGCTGCGACGTCACATCCCGTGAGACGCACAAGATCTCGGCCACGACCCCGTGCTCATCGCTGACGGGAGAGAGGATGTTGTCCCAATGCTGTTTTTTGCCCTGCGGCGTCACGCTCAATCCCGCGAAGCGCGCATTCTTACCGGCTTTGACGCTGCGCAACGCTTTGCTGCCGCGGCGGCGAACTTCGGGCGACAACAGCCCCAGCCAGGGCATGCCAAACTCTTTTTGCGCCGGATCGAGGCCGAGCGCTAGGCTGCCGGAGCGGTTCATGTGGCGCAGCGTGCCGTCGCGATTGATCACTTTGATGCAGTCGACGCTGGCGTCCAGCATGTCTTGCTGGATAGAGAGCACCTGAACGTTTTGCTGGCGTTGCAGCATTTGCGGATGGATGTCGGTGGCGGTGAGGTACCAGCTGGGCTCCAGCGCCTTGCCGTCCTGGCGGGCGTTAAACGCCAGCATAAACCACCGGTAGGCGCCGCTGCGCTCGCGCAGACGGGCTTCGCCGGCGAACGAGGAGAGGGCAACGATGGCCTGGCGCCATTGCGCGGCCAGGCGTTCGCGATCGTCAGGGTGCAGGGCCTCGAGCCAGTCTGCGGCGCCGTGCTCACCGGCGATTGCGCCGGTATAGTCGCGCCACTGCTTGTTGAAGTAACCGCCAAGGCGGTTGCCGAAGCAGATCAGACCCGGCAAGTCGTCTACGATTTCGCTGTAGAGGTCGATCGGATTTTTGTTATTTTTCTGCTCGGGCAACAGGCTCATGCGGTATTTCCTCGGAAAATTACCCATATTCTTGCTCTATAGCAGAGCCTCTTTCAATATAGTCTTGCCAATGAAAATGGGAATAGCCAGCGGGCGCGGCTAAAAATCGGCCTGGTAGCATGAAATAGATTACGCAAGAACGCATTAGGAATACTCCTGTTATTTATAAGCCCCTCTTATATTGCATCGAAAAATAAGTGCTCCGACCAGGCGGTTTAATAATCGCAAAAAAGTAATCAAACCTGATGTTTCTTTTTGAGGAAATGTTCAGTCTTTCTGCTGCTCTTTCACTCGTCATACCGCCTCTCTTATGCATCATGACTGACAAAATCCGCATGCTGGGCGGTAAAAAGCGCCATGTTATGCCCGGCTCAGCGGTGGCCGATGCACTTGTCGCCGACGTTTGCGGTGAAAGTTATGATGCAAATCAAGAAATGTTTTGTTTCATCTGTTGACACTTTGCTTACGTATAAGATAGCCTCGCGAATGAAAATCATTAACAAAACTGGATGATTGAGCGGGATGCACTCACAGCCTGATTCTCGCGCTTCGGCCGGATGGCCGAGCCGTGCCGGTATAACGGCGCCGGGTTTATCGCCGGCAAACGTACATTCGCCACCTGTCTGCACTTCTGTGCCCTAAGCGTATGGCGTGGTGACATCTTCATGTCCGCACGCCCGAATTTTTATCACTCAGCCTGTTTTATGCGGCCCGCGTCGGGCAGGCATGCGTTATCTGTCGTTTCACGATCATAGGAGGTTTCAGCGCAGTTAAAACGTCAGTTTTCTTCTGGGTATAAATAAACATGGAGCGTAAAATGATACTTAATAAAAAATTGAAGTTAGCGTATTGCGTGTTTCTGGGTTGTTATGGCTTATCTCTTCATTCATCTCTTGCCGCTTATCGGGAACCAGGACAATTAGGTTCGCCCGACAGTTGGAAAACCGCAGAATTTAATCGCCAATGGGGGCTTGAGGCTATTTCTGCCGAGTTCGCTTATGCCAGAGGCTATACCGGAAAGGGCGTGACGATTGGCGTTATTGATGATGCCATTCTCTCTCATCCGGAATTCGCCGGTAAACTGACGCGGCTGGATAACGGCAGCTATAATTTCTCGTATGATAAACAAGATAATATGTCATTCGGTACGCATGGCACGCATGTCGCCGGTATTGCAGCCGCCAAAAGAGACGGCTCCGGTATGCATGGCGTCGCCTACGACGCGGACATTATCGGCGCCAAGTTGAACGACTTCGGCAATCGCAACGGCCGCGAAGAACTGATCCAGAGCCCAGCCCGGGTTATCAATAACAGCTGGGGGATCCCACCGGCGGTCAGAAAGGATGCCAATGGCAACACCATTTGGCTGCCGAACGGGCGGCCTGACTATGTGGCGTGGGTGAAAACCGACGTCATCAATGAAGTGATGCGCAATAAGTCCAACCTGGAATGGGGCAGCGAGCAACCCGTGCCCACCGGCGGGCACAGCGCCATGGCGACGCTGCTGCGCGCCGCCAAGCATGGCAAGCTGATCGTTTTCTCGGCAGGCAATTACAATAACTACAATATTCCTGAGGCGCAAAAGTCACTTCCCTATGCTTTCCCTGAGGTATTAAACAATTATCTGATCGTGACCAATCTGAGTAATAACGATAAGTTAAGCGTTTCCTCAACCAGCTGCGGACATACGGCCAGTTTTTGCGTGTCAGCGCCGGGCAGCAGTATTTACAGCAGCGTAGGGGAGCTGGTTTCCAATACCGGCGGGGCGGTGAACCGCGAAGCCTATAATAAGGGCGAGCTGACGGTTAAACCCGATTACGGAAATATGTCGGGCACCTCAATGGCGGCGCCGCACGTCACCGGATTTGCCGCCGTATTGATGCAGCGCTTCCCTTATATGAGCGCCGCTCAAATATCCGCGGTCATCAAAACCACCGCCACCGATTTAGGCGAGGCCGGCATTGATCATTTATTCGGCTGGGGCCGCGTCAATTTACGCGATGCGATCAACGGGCCGAAGATGTTTATCACCCAAGAGGATATTCCGCAGGAATTCTATGTGCCGGGTTCCTACAGTGAAAAACAGTTTGTGGTGAATATCCCCGGTCTTGGGAATATCGTCGAAGCCGGAACCCCGGTTGAGCGGCGTTGCACGTCGGGCGAATGCGACTTCGATTCGTGGAGCAATGACATCCGCGGCCACGGCGGGTTGACCAAAACGGGCGCCGGTACGCTGGCGCTGTTGGGCAATAATACTTACAGCGGTGACACCTGGGTGAAACAGGGCGTACTGGCGATCAACGGTTCGGTGGCGTCCAATGTCTATATCGAAAATAGCGGCACGCTGGCCGGCGACGGCACGGTGGGGCGTTCAGAGCGGTTCGGGGCGGCAGCGTGACGCCGGGAAATGGCATCGGTACGCTGCACGTGTTGCATGACGCCGTGTTTGATCGCGGCTCGCAGTATAACGTGGAGGTCGCAGACAATGGCCGCAGCGATAAAATCGAAGCGCGCCGCGCTTTCCTCTACGGCGGCAGTGTGAACGTCAGCCTGGAGCACAGCAAAAACCTGCTGTCGCAAAATGAGGCGCAAAGCCTGCTGGGCAACAAATACACCATCCTGACGACGACGGATGGCGTGACCGGCCGCTTCGAAAACGCCAATCCTTCGTATCCGTTTGTCAATGTGACGCTGGACTATCAGGGCAATGACGTCGGCCTTGGGATCACGCGCACCGCCGCCCGTTTTGACAGCCTGGCCAGCACCGAAAACGAGAAAGCGGTCGCCCGCGCGGTGGAAACGCTCAACGCCACGGAACCGGTCACGGAAACGGCCAAACGCAGCGTCGCGGCGCCTACCGCTGAAGCGCTAACCGCACTGCAGGGCGTTGAAGGCGAGGCGACAGCCGTTACCGAAGCGACGAGCCCCGTGGCCGGCCATCCGGTTTATGAAAGCTTCCTCGGCTTCACTTCGGCCAGAGAATTGCAACAGGCGACCCGTCAACTGTCCGGCCAGATCCACGCGGATATGGCTTCCGCTCAGATCAACGAAAGCCGTAATCTGCGCGATACCGCCACCGAGCGCTTGCGCCAGGCTGAAGGCCGCCGCACCGCTTCCGATATCAAAGCGGATGATAATGGCGCCTGGGCGAAATTGCTGGGCAACTGGGGGCATGCTTCCGGCAACGACAACGCTACCGGTTACCAGACATCCACCTATGGCGTGCTGTTGGGTCTGGACAGCGAACTGTTTGACGACGGCCGGCTGGGCGTGATGACCGGGTATACCCGCACGTCGCTGGATGGCGGCTATCAGTCAGATGCTCACAGCGACAACTACCATCTGGGGCTGTACGGCGACAAACGTTTCGGCGCGTTGGCGCTGCGAGCGGGCGGCACCTATACCTGGCATCGCATCGACACGTCGCGCTCGGTAAACTACGGCGCGCAGGCGGATCGCGAAAAGGCCCGCTATAACGCGCGCACCGGTCAGCTGTTTATCGAAAGCGGTTACGATTGGAGCAACGACGTGGTCAATCTTGAGCCGTTCGCCAACCTGGCGTACACCCACTATCGCAACGAGGGGATCAACGAGCAAGGCGGGGCGGCGGCGCTGCGCGGCGATAAGCAAAGTCAGTCCGCCACCGCTTCGACGCTGGGCCTGCGCGCCGATACGCAATGGCAGACCGACAGCGTGGCGATCGCGTTGCGCGGCGAGCTGGGTTGGCAACATCAGTACGGCAAGCTGGAGCGTAAAACACAGCTGATGTTCAAACGCAGCGATGCGGCGTTCGACGTGAACAGCGTCCCCGTTTCCCGTGACGGGGCGGTTCTGAAGGCGGGCGTCGATGTTTGGGTTAACAAAAACGCCGTGTTGTCCCTCGGTTACGGCGGGCAATTGTCGTCCAACCATCAGGACAACAGCGTCAATGCCGGTCTGACCTGGCGCTTCTGATAGCCGTTGATCCGTTTCACGCTACTCAGCCCCCATCGCAACGATGGGGGTTTTTTATTGGGCGCGCGGAAGCGACAGGCCGGGCGGCGGTGTCTTCACAGGATAAAGGCGCGTTAGAACAGGATGTTTCTAATTCTTTTGGTTAGAAAAATTGATGATAATCATCTGAAATGACTAAAAGGATTTAGGCCGAAACATGGAATTTCTCTTCATTTTATTATTTTTTACCTTATACATATCAATTTCCTATGAGTATCACCGGTGCCGGTGGCGCGTGCTGTATCGCCGTAAGAGAAATAGAAGAAAAGGGATGAAAATGAAACGGATGGTTAATATTCTGCTGTTCAGGCAATAAACCCAAAAAAAAGGAGACGTCATGCAACGTCTCCCTCTAAATGCCCATTGAGCGCGGTGCGCCGCTTTATTTAACCGGCGTTCCGGCGATTATTTATCCAGCGCGTAGGCGATGACGTAATCACCGCGATCCGGCGACTGACGTGCGCCGCCGGCGGAAATGACGACATACTGCTTACCGGTGGTCGGCGAGACGTAACTCATCGGCGTGCCGCCGCTGCCGACCGGCAAGCGCGCTTTCCACAGCTCTTGCCCGGTGGACGAATCAAAGGCGCGCAGATAATAATCCTGCGTACCGGCGATAAACACCAGGCCGCCTTGAGTCGCCAGCGTGCCGCCCAGCGTCGGCATGCCGACCGGCATCTGCGCGCGCATTTTGATGCCGAACGGCCCGGTATCCTGCACCGTTCCTACCGGAACCTGCCACACCACTTTGCGCGTCTGCAAATCGATGGCGGAGAGGGTGCCGAACGGCGGTTTTTGGCAAGGAATGCCCAGCGGCGACATGAAGCGATTCTTATTGACGGCATACGGCGTGCCTTTGAGCGGGACCGCGCCCATGCCGGTATTCACGGCTTCACCGCCGTTGCCGGCCGGCGCGCCTGCGTCGGCTTTCTGCGGGATCATCTGCACCCACAGACCCAGACGCATATCGTTGGCGAAAATATAACGGTTGTTCGGATCGGTAGAGAGACCGCCCCAGTTCATGCCGCCCAGCGAGCCGGGGAAGCTGAGGGAAACGTCGGTGTCCGGCGCGGTGAACAGGCCGTCATAACGCATCGATTTAAAGCTGATGCGGCACATCAATTGATCGAATGGCGTAGCGCCCCACATGTCGGACTCGCTGAGCTTCTGCGCGCCAATCTGCGGCATGCCGACGGAGAACGGCTGCGTGGCGGAATATTGCTCGCCCGGAATGGTGCGGGTCTTCACCGGCAGTTCCTTCACTTCGGTCAGCGGTTTGCCGGTATGGCGATCCAGCACGAAGATCTGCCCGCTTTTGGTGCCGATAACCAACGCAGGGCGGGTGGTGCCGTCCTGCATCGGGAAGTCGAGCAGGCTGGGCTGCATCGGCAGATCGAAGTCCCACAGATCGTTATGCACGGTCTGATAGACCCATTTCTCTTTGCCGGTGGTCGCGTCGAGCGCCAGCACCGAGGCGCCGTATCGGTGATCCAGCGCGTTGCGGTTGGCGCCCCACAGATCGACGGAGGAGCTGCCCATCGGCAGGAAGACCGTGTTCATCGCCGGATCGTACGACATCGGCGCCCAGGAGTTCGGGGTGCTGCGCACGAAGTGTTGATCCGGTTTCAGGGCAGCGTTCGGCTGCGGATTGCCCGGGTCAAACGCCCAGCGCATTTCGCCGGTGATCACGTTGAAGCCGCGCAGCACGCCGCCGGGCATATCGGTTTGCACGTTATCGGCAACGCGCCCGCCGACCACCACGGTGGTGCCGGCCAGCGTCGGCGCTGACGTCAGTTGATATTTAGGATCGGCGGCGTCGCCCAGACCGGCCTTCAGGTCCACCACGCCCTGGTTGCCGAAGTGTTGGCAGAATTCGCCGTTGTCGGCGTTAATCGCCATCAGGCGCGCGTCGATGGTGTTCATCAATATGCGTCGTTGGCAGCTGTCACCGGCCGCCAGCGCGACGGGCGCGGCGGGGGTTGAACCCGGCACGCTCGGCGCGGGCAACGGCTTGTTGACGTCGAAGTAGGCCAGGCCGCGACAGCGGTTCCATACCTGCGACTTGGCGTTGACTTCTCGCCGCCAAATTTCTTTGCCGCTGTCGGCGTCGACGGCGATCACATTGTTATGCGGCGTGCACAGGAAAATGCGGTTGCCGATCTGCAGCGGCGTTTGCTGATCTTCCGCGCCGTTGCCATCAGGGCTGATAGGGATGTCACCCGTATGGAACGTCCAGGCGACTTTCAGCTCCCGCACGTTATCGCGGGTGATCTGATCCAGCGCGACGAAACGGCTGCCGCCCGGCGTATTGCCGTAGTTATCCCAATCTTTCTGCTGTTGCGCTTTATCAACCGGGATCAGCGGCAGCGGCTGGCCGCTGAAGGCAACGGTGGGATGCGGCTGGAACATTTGGACAAAGGCGCCGACCATGCCGACCGCCAGCAAGGCGGAGAGCAGGTAAGCCGGCTTGGCCAACGGCGCTTTGCCTTCGCGCTTGCGCAGCGCCGGCCAGGTGAGGAAGGCCAGCAGCATCAGGCCGGTCGGCACCATCAGGCGGGAAATCAACGGCCAAAAATCAAAACCGGCGTCCAACGGCGCCCAAATGACGGTGCTGATGAACACCGCCAGGAACAGCCAAACCGCTGAGGACTTGCGGCGGAAAAACTGAATGGCCGACAGCAGGATGACGAGGCCGGCAATCAGGAAGTAGGCGCTGCCGCCCAGCGAGAGCAGTTTGCCGCCGGCGACGGTGAAGAACAGGCCGGTGGCGGCCAGGATGATGCCCAACAGGCAACACCACAGCGTAAGTTTTATGCCCGAACGTGCATTGGCATCTGACATTGAATAATCTCCAATAACATACTGATTCTTAAAGGTGAAAAGGTCGTTATTGGCGACTATTGTAACATTGATGGAGGTGCGCTTGTTAAGGATATGTAACTGCATTTATGAGGGAAAAGCCGACGTTATCGGCACAACCTCGGTTTGGCTTAGAGGAATATCCGTTTCTGCCAGTGTACGAGCTGCGCGGCAGGCAGAGAGGCAACCTGCGCCACCCGGTGGCGATTTTCCAGGGCGATTTCCCGGGCGCGTTGCAACGGCTCGGCGCTGAGGCGCTGCACGCTTTGCCGCAGCGCCTGTTGCGCCAGCGCCAGTTCGCCGGCGCCGAGGTGCGCCAGTTCATGGCGCATCTGCAGCAAGAATTCGTCGGTTAACTGCCGCAGCTGCGCAACGGCGAACGTCGGGGATTGCAGTGCAAACAGCAGGCCTTCGGCATCGGCGCTGCGATGAAAGGCGCATTGCACCACGTAACCCACGTTGCGCTCGACGCGCAACTGCTGGAAGTAACGCGGCGCGTAAAGCCGGGCCAGCACGCGCAGCGCCCAACGCCCTTCGGCTTCGTCGTTCGGCAGCGGGTAAAATTGCAGCAAGGCGTGTTCTGCGCCGCTTTCCGTCAGGGTGACGGGGTGGTGATGCAGAGGCGCCGGCCGCTGAGCCTCGTCGGTTATGGGAAAAGGAAAGTCATACAGCAAATGCGACAGCCGCCGTTTTAACTCGCCGTCGCCGCCGACCAGGGTGGCATGCCAGAGTGGGGCCGTTGCCGTTGATACGCTCAACGCCGCCGGCAATTGGGCTAACAGGCGGCGAATGGCGATATCGTTTTGCGCTTTGAGCTGCGCGTGGCGCAGGTTTCTCGCCGCCTCGTTGATGACGGCCGGCGGCAGCGCCGCCAGGGCTCGATTCACGACGTTCAGACCGTGGCAGATCAGCGCTGCGCTGCCCGCCAGCTGTAACAACCACACGCCCTGGTGGCGCTCGAAGCTTAAATGTCCCTCCCGATGGGCTAACTCGGCCGCTCCAGGGCGCAATGCCGCCTGCAAACCACAGGCCTGTTCTTCGCTGAGAGCGCCATGCGGCGATGGGCGCAGCAGCAGCACCGGCTGCGCTTCGTCGGGGTGCAGATGCCGCAGCGGCGCCTGGCCGGCCGGCAGGGGCGGGATCGGCAGCGCCGCCGAGGTGGAGAAAAAGCGGAAAGGATCTATTGTGGGCGTCGGCACGGTGCGGACGAAGGGCGCGAGCGCCAACGGCAGCCCTTGAATTTCACGCGTTTCACCGCCTCCCTCAGGCAGCATGGCCAGACGGCGATGCGGCGCGCTAATCAGCGCCGAAATATGCCGTGGCCAATCGTCGTTCGGCTCCACCGGCGGCAGCCCAAATGCTCTGGCGCGCAACTGATCGAGCGGCGCCAAACGGTGGAAATCGCGGTTTGCCAGTTGCCCGAAATGCGCAAGCTGAGCCGGTGTCAGCGCGATAAGCGCCTGCAACCAGGCCAGCAAGGCGCTTTCGATGTGGGCGGCTTCAGACGCCGAGCCGTGATTGACGGTAAAAATAAAACTCAGCAGGGCGCTGTTTTCAGCGCAGCGGGCGTAATCCAGCCTAACGGCGTCGGCCCACGCGTGAGCGCGCAGCCGTGCCAGCAGCCCGCCAGGGGCTTCGTCCAGCAATAAACGCTCCAGCCGCCGCAGCCAGCCGCGTGAACGGGAGTGCGGCAGGGCAAACACCAACCGCAGCTGCGGCGCGCCGGGGAGAGACAGCGTGTAATCTTGCCCGGCGGCCAGCGGCGGCAATGCCTCGGGCGGCTCGATGCTGCCCGGCGGCAAGGCGCCGCCGTAGCGCTGCGCCAGCGCATGCAACTGCTCGAGCGATTGCGGGCCTTGCAGCCACAGCGTGATGTTCGGCGCGCGGTAATAGTGGTGGTGAAACTGCCGCAGCACCCGCTGCAACGCGGGAATATCGCTGCCGAAAGCGGCGCGGCTGCCGATATGAAAGCGGTGCAACGCGTCAATGCCGCTGAACATCTGCCGCTGCGCCGCTTCGCAGCGGGTTTCAACGTCGGCGCGCAGCAGGCGATATTCGGCGTCGATGACCTCGATCTCCTGGGCGATTGCCTCAGCCGCCAGCTGTGGGACGGCGAGCATATCGATCAGCCTGGCCAACCCCTCCGCCAGCTGTTCGGCGCCCACCTCAAAGAAAAACGCGGTTTGCGTGGCCTGGGTCGTGGCGTTTAACCGGCCGCCGACCGCCGGCGTCCAGCCCATCAGCCCATCCTGCGCGCTAAAGTTCACGCTGCCGCGAAACAGCATATGCTCCAGCAGATGCGCCAGGCCCGGCCAGGCGGCAGGCGCCTGAAAGCTGCCCGCCTCGATGCGCACCAGCGCGGCGGCGGCCTCGGCGTCAGGGGTGCTAATCGCCCTGACGGCCAAACCGTTATCGAGCTGCCACGAGGCGGCGAGTGTCATCGTCAGCCCTTGAAGATCAATCGGGAGTTGGTCTGATTGCGAAAACGCAGCTGATCGATGCCGATCTGCGAGCGATTCGCCGCTTCACGCGCCGCCAGAATGGTGCCATGGTGCGGCGACTTGCCGCACACCGGATCGGCGTTGTCGGCGTCGCCGGTCAGCATGAACGCCTGGCAGCGGCAGCCGCCGTAGTCTTTCTCTTTCTCCGAACAGGAACGGCAGGGCTCAGGCATCCAGTCATAGCCGCGATAGCGGTTAAAGCCGAAGGAGTGATACCAGATATGCTGCAGATCGTGCTCCAGCACCGACGGAAAGGCGATCGGCAACTGGCGGGCGCTGTGACAGGGTAACGCCATGCCTTCCGGCGTCACGCTCATGAAAATAGCCCCCCAACCGCCCATGCAGCCTTTGGGGCGTTCCTCATAGTAATCCGGCGTGACGAACAGCAGGTTGGCCAGCTTGCCGTCGGCAGCCATGCGCTCGCGATAGCGTTTCACCACGGCTTCAGCATCGGCGATCTGTTCGCGGGTCGGCAGCAGGCCTTCACGGTTCAGGTGCGCCCAGCCGTAGAACTGGCAGGTCGCCAGCTCGACGTCGTCGGCATCCAGCTGGATCGCCAGTTCGATGATGCGGTCGATCTGGCCGATATTATGGCGATGCAAGACGAAGTTAAGCACCATCGGATAGCCGAGCGCCTTGACCGCCTTGGCCATCGCCAGCTTCTGCTGAAACGCCTTGGCGGAGCCCGCCAGCGCGGCGTTCAGCGTTTCGTCGCTGGCCTGAAAACTGATCTGAATATGATCCAGCCCGGCGTCGGCGAAGGTCTGCAGCTTTTTCTCGGTCAGGCCGATGCCGGAGGTGATCAGGTTGGTGTAAAACCCGAGATCGCGCGCGGCGGCGATCAGCTCGGGCAGGTCTTTACGCACCAACGGCTCGCCGCCGGAGAAACCGAGCTGTACGCTGCCCATCGCCCGCGCCTGGCGAAACACCGCGATCCATTGCTCGGTCGTCAGCTCTTTTTCCTGCGCGGCAAAGTCGAGCGGGTTGGAGCAATAGGGGCACTGCAGCGGGCAGCGATAGGTCAGCTCCGCCAGCAGCCAGAGCGGCGGATTTACCGCCGGCGCGCGTGGCTCAGTCACGGAAGGTCACCCATTTTTGTTCGTAGGCGCGCTGGAAAAACGCCAGCACGTCGTCCGCCAGCCCCTCGGCACCGGGGAAGCGGGCGTTCAGCTGCGCGATGATGCCGTTCAGCGTGGTGTTGCCGTCAACCAGCTGCAGGATGGCGGCGGCGCTGTCGTTCAGTTTGGCCATGCCTTCCGGGTAGAGGATCACGTGGCTGTTTTGCACCTGCTCCCATTGCAGGCGGTAGCCGCGGCGGAAGACGGGGGTGTGTTCAGGATTCAGTGTCATTACACCAGCCTCTGATTGTGCCAGACCCGCGCGGCGGTCACGCTGTGGTAAGGCGGGCGGTTCAGGGTATAGGCCATGCTCATGGCGTCCAGCATGCTCCACAAAATATCCAGCTTGAACTGCAGGATTTCCAGCATGCGCTGCTGTTTTTCAACGGTATCGCAATAGTCCAGCGCCAGCGCCAGCCCGTGCTCCACGTCGCGGTTAGCCTGGCCGAGGCGACTGCGGAAATAGCCGTAGCCGGCGGCGTCAATCCACGGGTAGTGCTGCGGCCAGCTGTCGAGGCGCGACTGGTGGATCTGCGGCGCAAACAATTCGGTCAGCGAGCTGCAGGCCGCTTCCTGCCAACAGGCGCGGCGCGCGAAGTTGACGTAGGCATCCACCGCGAAACGCACGCCGGGCAGCACCAGTTGCTCGGATAGCAGGGCGTCGCGCTGCAGCCCAACCGCCTCGCCGAGGCGCAGCCAGGCCTCGATGCCGCCTTCGCTGCCGCCGTAACCGTCGTGATCCAGAATGCGCTGCACCCATTTGCGACGGGTTTCCGGCTGCGGGCAGTTGGCCATGATCGCCGCATCCTTGATCGGAATGCTGGTCTGATAGTAGAAACGGTTGGCCACCCAGCCCTGGATCTGCTCACGGGTCGCTTCGCCGTTGTGCATCGCGATGTGATACGGGTGGTGGATATGATAATAAGCGCCTTTGGCGCGCAGCGCCGCTTCAAATGCCTGCGGAGTCAGGGGGAGTGGTTGCGTCATGGCGATTCCCTACAGTTCGATATTCATGCCGTCCCAGCTCAC
Organism: Serratia sp. TSA_130.1; assembly: GCF_052691795.1. NCBI lineage: Bacteria > Pseudomonadati > Pseudomonadota > Gammaproteobacteria > Enterobacterales > Yersiniaceae > Serratia > Serratia sp. TSA_130.1. The sequence goes on along the minus strand of NZ_JBQZFS010000004.1, from coordinate 75,515 downwards.
TTCGATGCCGGCGGCGCTCAGGCTCTGCCGTTCCGCGGAGTCTTCATTGAGGATCGGGTTGGTATTGTTAATGTGGATCAAGATCTTGCGTTTGGCGGGCAAGGTGCTGAGCAGGGCCGCCAGCCCGTGCTCTTCCGCCAGTGCCAGGTGCCCCATGTCTTTGCCGGTATTGCGCCCCACGCCGGCGTTGGCTAGCTCGTTGTCGCGCCAGAGCGTGCCGTCGATCAGCAGGCAATCCGCCCGGCGCAGCCAGGGCATCAAAGCCTCGTCCGGCTCACCCAGGCCCGGCGCGTACAGCAGACCGACCCCGCGCGCGGTATCTTCGATAAACAGCGCCACGTTGTGGCCCGGCAGCGGGCGATCGCGGTACGGCGAATAGGGCGGCGCGTTGCTGAGCAGCGGAATGGCGGTGAAGCGCACGTTTGGGCAGACCGCCGTGTGGAACGGTTCGCCGGGCGTCACAGGGTGATGGATTAACCCGCCGTTCCAGTGAGAGAGCATGGGAAACACAGGGAAACCGGTGCTGAGATCGTCGTGCACTTCGGGGGTGCACCAGACCTGATGCGGGCAGCCCTCACGCAAATTGAGCAAGCCCGCGCTGTGATCGATCTGGCTGTCGGTCAGCACGATCGCGCCGATGCCGGTGCCGCGCAGCACGTCGGGATTGTTCAATTCGGGCGAGGCCAGCAGCTGATGGCAAATGTCCGGGGAAACGTTGCACAGCACCCAGTTTTTACCGTCGTCGCTGACGGCGATGGAAGACTGCGTGCGGCGCGTGGCGTTGATGCTGTGGCTGCGAACGCCCCGGCAGTTGTCGCAGTTGCAATTCCACTGGGGAAAGCCGCCGCCCGCTGCCGAGCCGAGAACTTTTATCTGCATGTCTGAACCAGAAAAAGAAGGAAAGAAATGCCCGCGCGAAAGGCGGGCAGACAGGCGATTAACGGTTGGAAATGTACAGCGTCACTTCCAGCCCCAGACGCAGGTCAACAAACTCAGGTTTGGTCCAGGTAGTCATAGCGGTGCTCCTTTGCATGCATCGTGATAGTTCGAAGCCAATGAGAAAAATTCGCATTCGGCTGGCTCAATGTTGACGAAATGTGACGGAGATCGCAACCGTTAAAGCGTAACCGGGTTATTCACCCCAGGTGGCGGAGAGCACGTTCAGCCAGTTGCGCCAGGTCAGCTTCTCCAGCAGCCGGTCGTCAAACCCCGCCTGCTTGAGCGCTTGCGTCAGGCGCGGCAGGCCTGCGGCGTCCTCCAACGGTTGCGGTACGTTAACCCCGTCAAAATCAGAGCCAAATCCCACGCGATCTTCACCAAGTTTAGCGATCAAATACTCAACGTGTTTAACAATTTCTGTTAAGCCGGTCGTTGCACTGTCACGTTTTCCGTCAGCCCGCAGGAAGGCGGTGCCGAAATTGACGCCGACCATACCGTCGCTCTGGGCGATAGCGTCCAGCTGCGCGTCGGTCAGGTTGCGCGGCTGCGGGCAGAGGGCGTGGGCATTGGAATGGGTGGCGACCAGCGGTGCGGTGCTCAACGCGGCGGTTTGCCAGAAGGTTTTCTCGTTCATGTGCGAGACGTCAATCATGATGCGGCGCTGGTTGCAGGCGCGGATCAGCGCTTCACCGGCCGGCGTCAGGCCGGGGCCGGTATCGGGTGATCCGGGGAACGGCCCGCTGACGCCGGTGCCGAAGGCGTTCGGCAGATTCCAGAAGGGCCCGATGCTGCGCACGCCCAGCCGGTAGAAGGCCGCCAGCTGCGTCAGCTCCGCATCGATCATGCCGGCGCCTTCAATATGCAGCACCGCGGCGATTTGTCGGTTGAGACGACACTGTTCTATCTCGGTGGCGGTGCGACAGATGCGCAGTTGCCCCTGAGAAGCCTGCTCCAGCTGCTGCAGGATGGCGATTTGCCGTTCGGCGATCGCCAGCGGATCGAAGGTGGCCTGCGCCTCGTCCTGCGTTTGGTGGCGCATCTGGGCGATATAGCTGACCGGGGGAATAAATACCGCGAACAGCCCGCCGAAAAATCCGCCGCGCCGCATGCGGGCGAAATCGAGGTGGCCCGGCGTGACGCGGGAATAGAAGGCGGTGGCCGGATCGTCGTCATGCTGCAGCCACAGGTTGAGCAGCAGGTCGTTATGGCCGTCGAACACCGGCCAGAGAGGGGGAAGTGTCATGGGCGCTTCACTGAGTCAGGCATCGTGAACGCTATGTTCTCCCATCGCGCGAGGGGGAACAACCCTCGCTCAATGGGGATTTTAAAGCCGAATCGACAGCTCGACGTCATCCGCGAACGGCGTGGAGAGATAGCCCGACGCTGGAGCGCGAACCCGCGCCAGGTAATCCGGGCTGTCATCGGCGTTATCGGCGACGATCAGCGCGCCGGGCCGCAGACGGTTCTCAAGCAGGTCGAGTATATCGGGGTAAAGTCCCTTGGCGCCGTCGAGCAACAGCAGATCGACCGTGGCCGGCAGATCGTCGCGCAGCGTTTCCAGGGCGTCGCCGACGCGGATCTCCACCAGATCGACGACGCCGCCTTCAGTCAGGTTGTTGCGCGCCTGCACCGCTTTGCTCGGTTCAAACTCGCAGGTAATCAATCGGCCGCCGCCATTATCGCGCAGTGCGGCGGCCAGGTGCAGAGTAGAAATGCCGAACGACGTGCCGAATTCGACGATGTTTTGCGCCCGGCAACCGCGCGCCAACATATACAGCAATGCGCCGGTTGCCGGCGACACGGCCAGCGGGAAATCCTTCAGGCGGTGGTAGAGTTCGCGATACTCGGTTTTGCTCTGCATCAGCCGGCTTTGCTCTGCGTCCGGCACGTCGCGGAACAGGGCGGCAAGCGCCGGCGAGCGGCGGGATGCCTGTTGAAACAGGCGGCTTAGCAGCGGCGCTAAGGGGGCAGTGGTCAGGGTACTCATGGCTAATTTCCTGTCGTAAATGGAGCGCGTTAGCGCATGCCGCTATAATATGACGAACTATTCGTATTCCTCTATTCGCATTGGCCGTCCGCTATGACTGAACGCCGCAGTAAGCAAATTTCCTCGAGAAAACAACCACAACAGGCGCGATCTGCCGAACTGGTTTCCGCCATTCTGACCGCTGCTATTCAGGTTTTGGCGCAGGAGGGGGCGGCACGTTTCACTACCGCCAGAGTGGCTGAACGTGCCGGCGTCAGCGTCGGGTCGCTTTATCAGTATTTCCCCAACAAGGCGGCAATCCTGTTTCGTTTGCAGAGCGACGAATGGCGACAGACCACCGATATGCTGAGCCGTATTTTGGCCGACCGCGAGAAAACGCCGTACGAGCGCCTGCGGTTGCTGGCGCAGGCATTTATCCGTTCGGAATGTGAAGAAGCGCAGATGCGCGTAGCGTTGAATGATGCGGCGCCGCTTTACCGAGATGCGCCGGAGGCACAGGCGGTGAAGGCGACCGGCAAGGGTATCGTGCAGGTTTTCATGTGCGAAGCGTTGCCTGATGTGCCGCCGTTCACTCGTCGGTTGGCGGGCGATCTGATCGTCGGCACGTTGGGGGCGGCGGGCAAGCAATTCTCCGAAACGCCGCGAACCGATACCGAGATCGCGTCTTATGCCGATGCGATGGCGGACATGTTCTGCGCGTATTTAGCCGATTTAAACGGGCGTGTGGCGCGGTAAGGTTCTTTGTGACATTGTCACCCACTGCGCGCAGTGCCTATACCCGTTGGCGACAAACGGCCAGCACCAGCTGCCGCAGCCAACGGTGATCCGCCTCGGCGTCCAGGCGCGGGTGCCACATTTGCGAGACGGTAATGGGCGGCGTTTTCACCGGCAGCTCGAAGACGCGCAGCGGGCCGTCGGCCGGTTGGGCCTGCAGGAAGGAGGCGGGCAACAGCGCCAGCAGGTTCGAGGCCTGCGCCACCGCCAGCGCGGCCGGGAAGCTCGGCACCACGGCGGCAATCTGGCGCGTCAGCCCCAGCTCCGCCAGCGCGGCATCTACCGGCCCGAGGATGCGCCCGCTGCGCGAGGCCACCACGTGGCCGCAGGCGGCGTAGTCGGCGGCGCCGATCTCCGGCTGTTGCGCCAGCGGATGCGTGGTTCTCATCACGCCAACGAAGCGATCGCGAAACAGCGCCTGCAGGCGGATTTCCGGGCCCATGTCACCCAGTACGCCTATCTCCAGATCGACCAGACCTTCACGCAGGGGGCGGTCGTTTTTCTCCGGCTTGGGCGCAAAGCGCAGCCGCACTCGCGGGGCCTGTTCGGCGGCGGCGGCGATCAGCGCCGGGCCGAAGGCCTCGACAAAGCCGTCGTTGGCGCGCAGCGTGAAGGTACGATCCAGCGCGGCGGGATCCAATGTCCCCTGCGCCGGACGCAACACGGCGTGCGCTTCGAACGCCGCGTGCCGCGCCCGCTCGCGCAGCGTTTCGGCGTAGGGCGTCAGCACCATATGACGGCCGGCACGCACCAGCAGGGGATCGCCGGTCGCCGTGCGCAGTCGGCTGAGGGTACGGCTCATCGCCGAGGCGCTTAAACCGAGACGTCGCGCCGCGCCGGCAACGCTGCCCGCCGTCAGCAGCGCGTCGAGCGCGATCAGCAGGTTGAAATCAGGGTCTGTCATGCGTGCGCATCCTGTCGTGCTGAATAGGGGGAAGGCGTTCGATGCAGTTTGTGCGTGCTAATGCTGCATCAGTCGCCATGCATTATGCCTGAGCCTGTTTTCGATGTGCCATGACTTACCGCTAAAAAACCGGAGGGAGACTGGCCCGTTTGTCGTCTGAACATGGCGATAAAGGCGGAAGGATCGTTATACCCCAGGGTAGAGGCGACATATTTGACGGCTTTCCCTTCCTGCAACAGCCTCATCGCCATGAGGGTTTTGCTTCTCAGCTTCCATTCATTGAAAGAGATGCCGGTAGCGGCGAGAAATCGCCGCGACAGCGTACGCTCACTCAAGCCCAGCATGCCCGACCATTGTGCCAGCGTGTTGAGATGGTGCGAGGCGGCGCTCATCTTTTCCGTCATGATCTTGATAACGTCGTCGCTGCCGAGCGGCAGATAGCTGTCAAAACGCTCCGACAGCGCCAGCTGCTCAAGCAACGCGGTAACCAACGTCTGGTCCTGAGGCGTGCGCGGATAGCCAATACGCCTTTCTGAAAAATCGGCCAGCACCGCTTTGACGACCTTATTCAGCCGCAGGGTTTGCGGTTTGTTCGGTAAGAATTGGCATAGTGGGGGACTGACATGAAGAATGACATAATCAATTGCACTCTTTGCGACGGATTCATGTTCGGTATTAACGGGAAGCCAAATGGCATATTCCGGCGTGGATAAATAAATATTGCTCTCAATATTTATTTCCACCAGCCCTTTCATGGAATACATCAGTTTTCCCCAGGGCAACGCCTGTAAAGGGAATTGCGCTCCTGCCGGCCAGGATTTATTTCTGAACCAAATCGATATTGGGGCTTCCCCGGTCAATTCTGACGGTTTCATGACGCCTTCCTGTCCGCTCATGGCTGCGCCTTCCTATTATAACAATAAGTTGTCTGATAATCGGCATTTCTATTCTATGGGGAAAGCTTACTCTGGGCAGGTCATTCCCCTGGATAAAGGTAACCTTATGTACGGCAAAATCATTGATCTTTCGGTGCCGCTGATGAGCGGGATCGCCTCCGATCCGGAAAGTTTTCTGCCGGAAATCGAGTATGTTGATAACAAGCGCGGAGCGTTGCAGCTGGCGGAATCATTTCCCGGCCTGGATCCCCGGGAGCTGCCGCGTCAGGAGGGCTGGGCGGTGGAGTTTGTCCGCATGAGCACCCACGCGGGGACGCATATGGACGCCCCTTATCACTACCATTCACATATGGATGACGGATCGGCGTCAAAAACCATTGATGAAATACCGTTGGAATGGTGTATCGGCCCTGGCGTCAAATTGGATTTTCGCCATTTTCCCGACGGTTATGTGGCCACTGCGCATGATATTGAGCGTGAATTAGCGAAGATCGGCCATCATATCACCGCCGGCGATATCGTCCTGGTCAACACGGCGGCCGGCGGGCGTTACGGCAGCGAAGATTTCATTCATCGCGGTTGCGGCATGGGCCGTGAAGCGACGCTGTATCTTACCGAGCGCGGCGTCAGGGTGGTCGGCACCGATGCCTGGAGCTGGGACGCGCCATTCAGCCATACGCGCACCAAATTTGAACAAAGCGGCGATGTTTCGCTTATTTGGGAAGGGCATTATGCCGGCAGTCAATATCCTTATTGCCAGATTGAAAAACTGTGCAATCTTGAATTGCTGCCGCCCTGTGGATTTAACGTGATCAGCCTGCCGGTCAAGGTTTATAAGGCATCCGCCGGCTGGGCACGGCCGGTTGCATTTATCGATGAACGCGCAGGAGAATAAACGATGGCCAGAATAAAACTGCCGACGGTGAGTGAATTAACGGCTGAACAGCAGCAGCAATATGCCCGTTTCCCCGCCAACCTTACGCTGGGGCTGTTGAAAACCAGCCGTTCGGCGCAGGGATATCTGTCCCTGGGGGCTTCCTTTCCTGCCGGGCGACTGTGCGATAAAGATCGGGAAATGATCATATTAAGGGTTGGCGCGTTAAGCCACAGCGCTTATGAGCGTATGCAACACTATCCGCTGGCGATCCTTGCAGGGTGGCACGATGACGATATCAAGAAAATAGAGCAGGGAGTTGGTGTCGATGCCAGAGGGACGGCCATCTTGCATTTTGTCGATGAATGCGTGAAGCGGGTGAAGGTTTCTGCCGACACATTTCACGCGGTCAGGCACTATTACGATGAGGTTCAACTTGCTGAGCTGTCATTAATTATTGGGCACTACATGATGACGGCGCGTTTTTTGGAAACGCTGGAAATCGAGCTGGACGAGCAAGCAACGTCGTGGGAAAACATGTCTACGGATTGAGTGCGTGCACGGCGTGAGCGCGATAAAAAAGCCGATAACCTGGGGGTTATCGGCTTTAATGCGCAGTGGCGGAGGGTTACGCCGGCAGCTGCTGCGCGGTTTTCTCGACCAGCGCCAGCAGCAGCTTGATGTCTTCCAGCGTCACGATCGGGTTCAGCAGCGTCATCTTCAGGCAGGTCACGCCATCGAACTCGGTCACGCCGACGTTGGCGCGGCCCGACTCCAGCAAGGCATCACCGATGCGCTGGTTGAACAGCGCGACGGCCGCGTCGCCTTTCGCCGCCAGCTGCGCCGGACGGTAGCGGAACAGCACGCTTGCCAGCTGCGGCTGCATCACCAGTTCCAGCGATTCCTGGTCGGCGATGTAACGCGCCACCTGTTGCGCCAGCGAGACGCCATGATCGATGATCTCGGCATACTGCTTCTGCCCCAGCGCTTCCAGCCCCATCCACAGCTTCAACGCATCGAAGCGGCGGGTGGTCTGCAGCGATTTGGAGACCAGATTCGGCACGCCTTGCGCTTCGTCGAATTCGGAGTTCAGGTAGGCAGCCTGATAGCGCATCAGCTCGTAGTGGCGCTCGTCTTTCAGCAGGAAGGCGCCGCAGCTGATGGTCTGGAAGAACTGCTTATGGAAGTCCAGAGTGATGGAGTCCACCAGCTCCAGGCCGTCCAGGTAGTCGCGGTACTGCTCGGAGAGCAGCAGCGCGCCGCCCCAGGCCGCATCCACGTGCACCCAAATTTTCTGCTCCGCCGCCAGCCGCGCGATATCGCGCAGCGGGTCGATCGCGCCGGCATCGGTGGTGCCGGCGGTGGCGACGATCGCCATCACCTGCTCGCCGTTAGTCTTGGCCTGCGCCAGTTTTTCCGCCAGATCGTTCACGTCCATGCGGGCGAAGCGATCGGTTTTCACCAGCGTGACGGACTGGTAGCCGAGGCCCATCAGCGCCATGTTCTTCTGCACCGAGAAGTGGGCGTTTTCAGAACAGAACACTTTCAGCTTGCGCAGATCGCCCACCAGACCGTCCTGCTGCACGGAGTGGCCCTGATGCGCGAAGAATGCATCGCGCGCCAGCATCAGCCCCATCAGGTTGCTCTGGGTGCCGCCGCTGGTGAACACCCCGGCGTCGCCGGGCTGGTAACCGACCTGGGCGCGCAGCCACTCGATCAGCTTCATTTCGATCAGCGTGGCCGACGGGCTCTGATCCCAGGAGTCCATGCTCTGGTTGGTGGCGTTGATCAGCACTTCAGCGGCCTGGCTAATCACCAGGCTCGGGCAGTGCAGGTGCGCCACGCACTGCGGGTGGTGCACCGACAGGCTGTCTTTCAAAAAGTACTCGATGGCGCGCTCGATCGCCGCCTGGTTGCCCAGGCCTTGCGGGGTAAAGTCGAGCTGGATGCGCTCGCGCAGTTCGGCAACGCTTTTGCCCTGATACATCTCGGGCTGTTGCAGCCACTGCACGACGGCTTCACTGCTCTGTGCGATCGCCTGGCGGTAAGCCTCGGCGCTGTGCGCCGAGGAAGCCAGAATCGGGTTTAACTTGGACATCGCGGTCATTCGCTCCAATCAGACTGGCTTGACGCCGGCGGCCAACAGCGCCTGCTCAAATTTATCCAGGAAAATACCCAGCTCATCATTGGTGATCAGCAGGGAAGGCAACAGGCGCAGCACACAGCCGTTGCGCCCGCCGCGCTCCAGGATCAAGCCGGATTCGAAGCATTTTTTCTGCAGCAGCGCGGACAGCTCGCCATCGGCCGGGTAGCAGCCCATGTGATCCTGCGCTTCGTTCGGCTTGACGATCTCGATGCCGATCATCAGGCCCAGACCGCGGACGTGACCGATCACCGGATAACGTTTCTGCAGCTCGGCCAGCTTGCCTTTGAGCCATTCGCCTTGAGCGGCCACTTTGTCGGCGACCTTATGCTCCTTCAGGTACTGCAGGGTGGTCAGGCCGGTGGCCATCGCCAGCTGGTTGCCGCGGAAGGTGCCGGTGTGGTGGCCCGGTTCCCAGGCATCGAACTCTTTTTTGATGCCCAGCACCGCGAGCGGCAAGCCGCCGCCGACCGCTTTCGACATCACGATGATGTCCGGCTCGATGCCGGCGTGTTCGAAGGCGAACAGCTTGCCCGTACGGGCGAAACCGGCCTGAACTTCGTCGATGATCAGCAGAATGCCGTGTTCCTGCGTCACTTTGCGAATGCGCTGTAGCCACTCGGCCGGGGCCGGGTTAACCCCGCCTTCGCCCTGAACGGCTTCCAGGATCACCGCCGCCGGTTTACGCACGCCGCTTTCCACGTCGTTAATCAGATTATCGAAGTAGTAGGTCAGCGCCTTGACGCCGGCTTCGCCGCCGATGCCCAGCGGGCAGCGGTATTCATGCGGATAAGGCATGAATTGCACTTCCGGCATCATGCCGTTGATGGCCGCTTTCGGCGACAGGTTGCCGGTGACCGACAGCGCGCCGTGGGTCATGCCGTGGTAGCCGCCGGAGAAGCTGATCACGCCGGAACGGCCGGTGTGTTTTTTCGCCAGCTTCAGCGCGGCTTCCACCGCATCGGCGCCGGACGGGCCGCAGAACTGCAGGCAGTACCCTTTGCCTTCGCCCGGCAACAGAGAGAGCAGGTAGTCGGAGAAACGATCTTTCAACGGGGTCGTGAGATCGAGAGTATGTAACGGCAAGCCGCTGGTAATGACATTTTGGATGCTTTGCAGGACGTCGGGGTGATTATGTCCAAGAGCCAACGTTCCCGCCCCGGCCAGGCAATCAAGATATTGATTATTCTCAACATCAGTGATCCAAACGCCCTGGGCTTTCGCAATTGCCAACGGCAATTTGCGCGGATAACTCCTAACATTCGACTCAAATTCGGCTTGACGCGCCAAATAGGTTTCATTGTTTCCGTTTAATGAGTTTGCAACTAAAGTATCAATACGGACTTTATCCGTCATCATATCTCTCCTACAACCGAAGGTCTCAAGACGCAACGATTGAATTAATGAATTAGAAAAGTAACTGCCTTGTGAAAAGCGCGACCAATATATGGCTTTTTCGCCTGGGACTCAATAGCCGATTTTGTTTTGAATTGTTTAGTTTTTTCTTAGGCTCATCAATATGTTGTTGATTTGTTGACCGTTGGTTTTGCCGGCAAAAAACAACATTTCTTTAACATTGCGTAAAAATCCTTTTCTGCTTTCCTTTGGCTGCTTCTTTAATGCATTTATTATTAAGGTGAATTTCCGATTAATAACATAAATAGAAAATAGCGGCTTATTTTCATCTATTCACCACCTTAAGTCCTATAGCGGTTATATACACAAAATTTGTGATGAATATAAGCAGCCGAGCGTTAAAAGCGCAGTATCCAGAGTGGTGATTTCTTGCAGATTTTACGTAGCGCGATCAAAACAGCGGGATTTTTGTGCGGTGCCGGCGTGTCTGCCGGCGCCGCGGTCATTAACGTTGCCGTAACCAGGCATGATAGCGCCGCAGAGTGCGGCGGGTGCGCCACCGATCGATGAGCAGCGACCACAGCGGGGAGTAGCGCACGTTGCGCGTCCGATCGCGGCTCAGAGCGTGCATGCGGCGCTTGATCAGCGCCATGCGGGCGAGCAGCGTCAGCGTTTTGTCGCGCCATTTTACCGGTTCGGGCAGCGCATGAGGGGCTTTGCCGGTTTGCCAGCGGCGCGGCAGATCGGGAATTTCCGCCATGGCGGTGGCGATGCCGACCACCGCGACGCCGCTGTTCAGCACCCGTTGCGCCACCGACGGGCGGGCGATGCCGCCGGTGGTCATCACCGGCATGCGCGCTACTGCGGCGAGATCGCGGGCGAAGGTCAGAAAATAGGCTTCGCGCGCCAGGGTGCTGTCGTCTGCGGCTTCCCCCTGCATCGCCGGGCTTTCATAACTCCCGCCCGACAACTCCACCAGATCGACCGGCAGTTCGTTGAGCATCAACAACACCTGTCGGGCCTCGTCCGGCGAAAAGCCGCCGCGCTGAAAATCGGCTGAATTGAGCTTCACCGCCACGCAAAAATCTGGCGAGACACGCTGGCGCACCGCGCGCACCACCTCCAGCAGCAGACGGGCGCGATTCGCCAGTTCGCCCCCCCAACGATCGCTGCGCCGGTTGGCCAACGGCGACAAGAACTGGGAGATCAGGTAGCCGTGCGCCGCGTGGATCTGCACGCCGGTAAACCCGGCCTTTTCGGCGGCGTGCGCGCTGGCGGCGAAGCGGGCGATCACCTCGGCAATCTGCGCTTCGCTCATGGCTTCCGGCTGCGCGAACGCCTTGCTGTACTTGCCCATCGCCATCGGAATGGCGGAGGGCGCCCAGGCGTTGCCGCCCATGTTGGCCATCACCTGACGGCCCGGGTGGCTGAGCTGCATCCATACCTGCGCGCCTTCCTGGCGCGAGGCCGCCGCCCAGGTTTTGAACGCCTCGAGCGGCGTATCCTGTTCCAGCACCACGCCGCCGGGGCCGGTCATGGCGCGTCCGTCGATCATCACGTTGCCGGTGATGATGAGGCCGGCGCCGCCGATACCCCAGTGGCGATACAGACGCCATAGCGCGGGGCCGGGCAGTTGGCCTTCATCGGCCAGATTTTCTTCCAACGCGGCTTTGGCCAAACGGTTGGGTAAGCGGCTGCCATTGGGCAGAATCAGCGGGGTAAACATCGGGTACGTTCCTGTCGCAGGGGGAATGGCGCTATACTAGGTTTAAAGTTAACTTTAAGGTCAATAGGGCATGAAAATCGGAGAGTTGGCGGAGCGCGCCGGCATGGCCGCCTCGGCGATACGTTACTACGAACAGCAGGGTCTGCTGCCCAAAGCGGTGCGCGGCGTTAACGGATATCGGGTGTATAGCGAAAGCGCGCTGGAGCGGCTGCACCTGATCCAAATCGGCCAGAATCTGGGGTTCTCGCTGCAGGCGATCCGCGGGGTATTGGCGCTGCAGGGCAGCGCCTATCAGGATGGGTTGATGCAAGGCGTCGACAGCCGGCTGGCGGAAATCGAACGGATGATGGCGACGCTGAACGAGCAGCGTGAGACGTTGATGGCGACGCGGCGTATTCTGTTGGAATCCGGCGTGGCGGGATTATGCCGCGCAAAAAATGAAAAACAGGCCGGTGCGTGGCCGGCCTGCAAAGATTAACGGTGTTTAAAGGCGGCGCGTCCGGCATATACCGCCGCGCTGCCCAATTGGTCTTCGATGCGCATCAGCTGATTGTATTTTTCGATCCGCTCGCCGCGGCACGGCGCGCCGGTTTTCACATGGCCAGCTCGCATCGCAACCGTCATATCGGCGATAAAGCTGTCGACGGTTTCGCCGCTGCGGTGTGAGATAAAGGCGCCCCAGCCATTTGCCTGGCAAAGCTGCACGGCGGCGAAAGTTTCGCTCAGCGTGCCAATCTGGTTCAGCTTGATCAGCGCCGCATTGGCCAATCTTTCATCAATCCCGCGCTGGATGTATTTCACGTTGGTGACGAACAGATCGTCACCGACCAGTTCCACCTGATCGCCCAGGGCGTCGCTGAGAATGCGCCAGCCCGCCCAGTCGTCCTCGGCCAAACCGTCTTCAATCAGCACGATGGGAAAATCTTGCACCAGCCGCTGGTAATAGGCCGTCATCTGTTCGGCATCCAGTTCGGTGTTTTCGCTGCGCAGGCGATATTTGCCGTTGGCGTAGAATTCACTCGAGGCCGGATCCATGCAAATGGCGATATCGTCACCCGGTTGATAACCGGCTTTCTCTATCGCTTGCACGATCAGCTCCAGCGGTTGCCGGTTTGAGGCGACCGCCGGCGCGAAACCACCTTCGTCGCCGACGCCGACCGACAGGCCTTTTTCCAACAGGATTTGGCGCAGCGCCTGATAAACTTCACTGCCCCAGCGCACGGCCTCGCGCAGCGACGGCGCGCCCAGGGGCGCTATCATAAACTCCTGAAAGTCCGCGCCTTGCCAGCGGGCATGCACGCCGCCGTTGATGATATTCATGCAGGGCACCGGCAGCAGGTTGGCGCCGATACCGCCCAGATAACGATACAGCGGCAGCTGCGACAATTTCGCCGCGAGGCGGGCGGCCGCCAAAGAAACGCCAAGCAGGGCGTTGGCTCCCAATCGGCTCTTGTTCTCGCTGCCGTCCAGCGCGATCAGCCGGCGGTCAATCTCCTCTTGTTGGCGTACATCCACCCCACGCAGTGCCTCATTGATTGCCGTTTTGACGCTTTGCACCGCTTCCTGCACGCCTTTACCGCCGTAACGGTGCGGATCGCCGTCGCGGTGTTCCACTGCCTCGCGCGAACCGGTGCTGGCGCCGGAGGGAACCGAAGCCCGGGCCACGACGCCCGCCGCGCTCATGTCGACTTCGACGGTCGGGTTGCCGCGCGAATCCAGGATCTCTCTGGCGGTTACGCTTTCAATCTCATAGCTCATGGGTAGTCACCTCGTTCTAGGGAGTGGGAACGTGCTTTATCAGCACATCGATGGATAAATGGTTGATGAATTCGAAGCCGAAGGAGGCATAGACGCCAAACGGACGGTTCTGATGGCCGAGCAACAAAAGATCGACGCCTTCACGGGCAATCAGGGCTTCGACGTCTTTGAAGCGATGGATGCTGACCATTGCGCGTACCTCCAGGGGGATTGAGCAGTCTTCCACCAGGCGGCTGAGCATGGCTTTGGCGGCGATCACCTCGCTGGACTGGCGATCTTTGGTTTGCGCATCGCTGAGGTAGTCCAGCTCGGCATAGTCGGCGCTGATGTGCGCCACGGTAATGCGCGTATTCATCTGCTGATTGAGGCGTTCGGCATGGCGCAACAGCAGCCGGCCGTCGCGTTCATCCTGTACCAGCAGTAAAGCGTGTTGGTAGATCGGCATGTCTTATCTCCCTGCGTGAGCAATCTGTAGGGTTAACCACGGTAAAACCTCTTTTTTTCGGCTCGTCATACCGGGCAGCGACACTTGCCGAATGGCGAGCACCCGGTTCGACGAGAAATACAGGGTGGAACGGCGGTGGGTGATATCGGTAACCAGGAGTGCGGTCATCTCCAGCCCGGCTTCCTGCTTCGCCTGCTCGAGCGCCTGTTGCAGCGCGGGCAACAGCGGATCGATGTCGCTCATGGCCCGCACTTCTATCTGCGACAGCAGCAGCGAAACGGTATGGATGCGGTAATTCTTGGCGTCACGGTGCAGCAACTGCGGGGCGGATTGCCCCGAAAGATCGGTTTTGGCGGCAAGCAATCCGGCGGTGAAGGCGTCATAGTCAACGTGAGAGATTGCGCATAATCGCGCGACCGCCACCCGATCCTGTTCGGTGGTGGTCGGTGCGCTCAGCGCAACGGTATCGCTCAAAATCGCGCCCAGCAGCAGCGTGGCCTGGGCGGAAGAAAGCGGCATCGGCGTATCTGACGTCAGTATGGACAGGATCACGGTGGCGCAACAGCCAACGGCGCGGATCCAGACATCGGGCGGGTTGCGGGTGATCAAGGTGCCCAGCCGGTGATGATCGATAACGCCGACCACATCGCTGTCGGGCAATGAGGCCGGCCCTTGTTCGACGTCGGTAAAATCCACCAGCCAGACTTTGCGGTCACGGAGATCGTCTGTCAGCAGCGCAGGCGCTTGTACGCCGGCGGCGGCCAGTATGTAGCGGGTTTCCGGCGTCAATTCGCCAAGGCGGAAAGCGACGGCCGGTTTGCCGAGGTGATTGAGCCAGTCCGCGACCACCAGCGCGCTGCAGATACTGTCGCTGTCGGGATTTTTATGGCCGAAAACGTACAGCGGCATTTCCCGCACGGCGAGATCAGGCTGGGACGGAAAAGGGGTAATACGTGAGATTTCATTCATAGCGACTCCTGACATACCTGCCTAAAAAATAAAGCGAAGTTGTATATCAGGCGTCATCATCCGGTTCGAGCGAACGCGGCGGTTGGGAAAGGTGGAACACCATCACCTTGTGAACGACTGTAGCGCAGCGCGGTGGCAAACGCAACGCCCGGCAAAGCTGGCGAGAATGCATAATCGGATTGATACTGAGTGAGTCTATGATGGACAAGGATATTTGCCGCTAACCGACGGATAGGCTGAACGGAATCACGCCGGCCGGCTGCACCGGATCCGTGGGTGTCACAATGGGAGTCAACATGCTCGAGCCATGCTTCCCCGAAAACGAAGCCGAACGCCTGTCGGTATTGGATTCGCTGAACGTGCTGGATTCGAACTCAGTAGAAAAGCTGGATCGCATCACGCGGCTGGCTGCGAAATATTTCGGCGTCACCATTGCGCTGGTGTCACTGATCGACCGCGATCGTCAATGGTTTTTATCACGTTATGGCCTGGATGTCCGGGAAACGCCGCGCAACATCTCGTTCTGCGGCCATGCCATCCTGCAACGCGAAGCGCTGGTGGTGCCCGATACCGCGCAGGATCCGCGCTTTTTCGATAACCCACTGGTGGTCGGTGGCCCGCGCATCGGCTTCTACGTCGGGCAACAGCTGCTGTCCCTCGACGGGTTGCCGCTCGGCACGCTATGCATTATCGACAGCCACCCGCAGTCGTTTCCTCAAGATAAACTGGCCGACCTGCGTGACTTCGCCGCGGTGGTGGAAGAGTATCTGCAGAGCATCGAACGCAACGTCTATACCGAAAACCTGAAATCCGATCTGCAGCGCACGGAGGCGTTATTCGAACAGACTTTCTCTCAGGCGGCGGTGGGCATGGCGCTGGTTTCGCTGCAGGGGTATTGGCTGCGGGTCAATCCGCGCATCTGTGAAATGCTGCAATACTCCGAGCGCGAGCTGATGGATCGCACCTTTCAGGACATTACCTATCCGCTCGATCTCAACACCGATCTGGAAAAACTGCAGCAGTTGCTGAGAAACGAGATCGACACCTACTCGCTGGAGAAACGCTATTTCCGCGCCGATGGCACGATCGTATGGGTGGAACTGACGGTGGCGCTGAATCGGCTGCCGAACGGCAAGCCGGATCATTTCATCTCGGTCATCGTCGATATCAGCGAGCGCAAGGCGGCGGAGGCCGACCTGTATGCCTTGCAGCATGAGCTGGAAGAACGCGTCGAAATTCGTACGCATGAGCTTAACGTGGTGGTCAAACAGCTTAACGAAGAGATAGAAACCCGGGTGCTCGCCGAATCTCAGCTCAGTGCGGAAAAAGAACGCCTGCGCGCCATTACCGACAATATGCCGGCGTTAATCAGCCAAATCGACGCCAATGAACGCTACCTGTTCGCCAATAGCGCCTATAAGACCTGGTTTGGTCTGGAAGAGGCCAGCCTGCAGGGCATGACGGTGCGCGAGTTCATGGGGGAAAGCGTGTATCAGATGGCCCGGCCGATGATCGCGCGGGCTTTGGCGGGCGAAATGGTCAGCTTCGAAAACGAATTGCAGACCCAGCAGGGGCTGCTGATGATCCATACCACGCTGGTGCCGTGCGAGGCTCAGGGCTTTTACATTCTCTCCATGGATATCACCGAGTTGAAGCGGCTGCAGCAACGATTGGAATATGACGCCACGCACGACATGCTGACCGGGTTGACCAACCGACGCGCATTTCTGCGCCGGTTGTCGGGCACGTTGCAAGTCTGCTGTCATCAGCGGCAGATGGCCCTGTTGTTCATCGATCTCGATGGTTTTAAGGGCATGAACGACAGTTACGGCCATGACTTCGGCGATCTGATCCTGAAGACGTTCGCCAAATTGCTCAGCGCTTGCGCCGACGAACGGCACAGCGTCTCGCGCCTGGCCGGCGACGAGTTCACGGTGATCCTGTGGCCGCTGACAGCGCCGCGGCCTGAGGTCAGCGCGTTTTGCGAAAAGGTGTTGGCGGAGCTGGCCGGTATTTCGCAGATCGGTCAGCAGAAGGTCTGCCTGTCCGCCAGCATTGGCGCCGCTATCTCTGCGAGTGGGGACGTGACGCCGGAAATGCTGCTGGCCAGCGCCGACGGCGCGATGTATCAGGCGAAATCCGCCGGCAAAGGCACTTACGCCATCTGTGAGCTATGAGCCAATGTTACGACATCTCAGTAAGAACGAAGACGAGCGCCTGGCGGCCATCGATGCGCTGGCGGGGTTGGGCGCCGGCCATGACGACGCGATCCATCAGGTGCTGACGATCACCTGCAAGCTGTTACAGGCCGAGGGCTGCCTCATTTACCTGCACGGAACGCGCAAGATTTGGATCCGCGAGCACATTGACGTCGGGTTCGAGGAGATCGATTTCGTCAGCCCCTTGTTCAATTTCGTTCGTCTGAGCGGCGAGGCGTTGATTTGTCCGGACACCCATGCGGATGAACGCTTTGCCTCGGATCCCATGGTCAACGGCGCCGCGGCGATCCGCCACTGCGCCGCCATCCCGCTGTGCACCCGCGAAGGCTATACGATCGGCGCGTTCTGCCTCGTGGGTTCGCAGCCAAAGCATCTGACTCGCCGTCAGGTCGAACTGCTGCGCAGCATGGCCACCATCGTCGGCGAGCTGATCGAAGCGCAGAGTGAGATCGGCCTGGTCGATGCCATCACTCGCTTGCCCAATCGACAGCGGCTGATGGGGGAACTCGGCAATTTACCGGACACGGGCAAATACGCGTTATTGCTGTTCGATACGATAGATATCCAATACGCCTACGAGATGGCGCGTTCCTTCGGCCTGTCTACGGTAGAGTTACTGCTGGGGGATATCAGCCATTTCCTGAAAGAGACGTTTCTCAGTGAGCGCATGCTGTACAGCATCGCGCCCGGACGTTTCGCCGTCATTATCGAGGCGCAGCACATGCCGCAGGCGAAGCGCGATCTGTTGCGTTGCGCCGACCGTTTGCATCACGAAGTGAGAGGCGCCGTGCCGCTGCGCCTGGAGCTTAATGCCGGTTATGCGTTGTTTTCCGCGCCGCATGCCGATCCTCCCGAGATTTTGCGCCAGGCGACCAGCGCGCTGCATGATTCGATCGACGAGGGGCGAGCCGTCTCCCTCTATAGCGAGCCGAAGGATGCGGCGCGCAAGCATAATTTCAATATTTTTAATGAGTTGGCGCAGAGTCTGAAGGAAAATAATCGCGGGCTATTTTTGGAATACCAACCGCAGATTGATTTGGCGAGCGGCAGGATCGTCGGCGCGGAAGCATTGCTGCGTTGGCGGCATGAACGTTGGGGGGCGATCCCGACGGGGGAGTTCATTCCGCTGGTGGAAAATACCTCGCTGATCAAACCGTTGACCGAGTTTGTCATCGCGCAGTCGATTGAACAGTTGTTGTTGATGCGTGAAGCGGGGATCGCGTTTCCCATCTCGATCAACGTGACGGCCGGCAATCTGGCCGAGCGGCACTTTGCGGCGCGGTTGAATGAAGCCATCACCCGGCGCGGGCTGCAGGCGGGGGACATTGAGATAGAGTGCCTGGAGTCGCAACGCATTCAGGAAAGCAGCGCGGCGTTGGCCTGTCTGCATGCGCTCAAGGCCAACGGGCATCGCATCGCGCTGGATGATTTCGGCGCCGGCTACAGCAATTTAAACTATCTGCGCCATATCCCCGCCGACGTCGTCAAACTGGACACCTCCCTGATAAGAAAGCTGAAGAGCGATGCGGAAAGCCGCATCATCGTGCAAAGCATCATCGATATGCTGCATAAACTCAACTATGAAGTCTTGGCGGAAGGGGTGGAAGACCTGGAGTCACTCCACTACCTGACCGAGTATCGGTGCGATGTCGTACAGGGCTTCTATTTTTCACCGGCGGTGACGTTGGAAAAGCTGTGCGCGCTCGTCGACATTCACGGGCAGCAGCGGCGAAATGCCTGAGGCAGCGCCGCTCATGGCGCGCCAACCGGAAATCGCCGGCGATTCTCACCCAGGCGCAGGCCATGACTGTCCGTCAATGTCGTCACCCGGTCAGGCCTGGTAAGTGCGCAGCCAGGCGGCGAATGTTCTCACGACGTCATCGTCCCGGTCGCGCAGCAGCAGAGAATAGACGCCGGTTCGGATGGTCAGCGTCGGGAAAGGCGACACCAGTCGGCCGGACGACAGGTGTTTGGCGCAGAACAAATAAGGCACAACGGCCAGCCCCAGGCCGTCCTCGGCCGCCTGAATGGCGGCGAAGGTATGGTCGAGCGTGAGCGGCGGCGGCGAGGCGTCCAACGCCGTCGGGTAGGTATTCAGCCAGCTGTGCCATAAATCCTCACGGGCGCGGATGCGGATAGCGGTATGCCCGGCCAGCGTGCCGGGCGCACTGACCGGCATGGCGCGCAAGTAGCTCTGGCTGCAGACCAACAGGCTCTCTTCCTGCAGAAAAGGGATCGCTTTCAGCCCGGAGAAGTGCGCGGGATCGCGCCGGATCGCCAGATCAAACGGCGTATTGCGATCGACGGCCCCTGTGCTGGTGGTGATATCAATCGCGACCTCCGGATGAATCTCATTGAACGCCGCCAGCTTCGGCATCAGCCAGTGCATGGTGAACGTCGGCAGGCTGTGCACCACCAGCCGCTGCCGGCCGGCGCTCGCTTTCAGTGCGCTTTCCGCGGCATACAGTTCGCTTATCACCCGGGACGCGGTGCGGGAAAAGTTCTCACCGGCCTGCGTCAGCCGCACGGATTTGTGTCCGCGATAAAACAGCGTGATCCCCAGCTGTGCTTCGAGACTGCGAATATGGCGGCTGACCGCGCCGGTGGTGAGAAACAGCTCATCCGCAGCGGCGCTGAAGCTGCCGAGACGGGCGGCGGCTTCGAAAGCGGACAGGTGCGGCAGGGAGTGGATTTTTTTCATAGGTTGAGTCTAGCTCAACCAAATGGGGGAAGAAAGATCGTTTGTCAGCCTTTGATTTTGCTCACTATGATGAGGCATCTCCTTCTGATTGCTGAGTTTATGATGCGGATCTTTTGGCTATCGGTCATGTGTGTTAATGGCGTTATTCTCCCCCTGCGGTTGGCAGGGAGGCGGCGCTGAAATGCGGGCTTTTTATCTGCTTTGCGTGAGCCGGGCGGGTCTGTGTCTGGGCACCATGATGTTCGCCGGCGCGCTGCCGACCATCAGGAGCGAGTGGCAGCTCGACGCCGCTTCCGCCGGCACGGTGCAGACGGTGTTCAGCCTGACCAACGCCCTGGCGTTGCTGGTGGCCTCCTGGTGGTGTGATTCGTTGGGCGCCCGCCGGGTTTATCTGCTGTTCTCCTGGCTGGGCGCCGCTGCGTTGATGCTGTTCGCCGTATTTGCCCATTCTTATCTCAGCGCGTTGGTGTTGATGGCCTTCGTCGGTTTGACGCAGGGCGGGGCTTATACACCGGCGCTGCTGTTGGCGATGGGGATGAACGGTCCGGCGCGGCGCGGTTATGCCATCGGCATGGTGCTGGCGGCCGGTTCGTTGGGGTATTTTCTGTCGGTTTTCATCGCCGGTTGGAGCGCCATGCGCTGGGGCGCCGGCGTGGCGTTTTCTCTGTGCGCCGCCGGTGCGTTACTGGGAGCGCTGGCGGGATCGTTGGCCCTGGTCGGTTATCGGGAACCGCAGCCGCGCATGCTGGGGAGGAAGACGAAACGTGAGAGCTATGCTATCACCTATGCGACCCTGCTGTTGCTGATTGGGTATATCGCCCACAGCTGGGAACTGCTCGGCAACTGGGCCTGGGCGCCCAGCCTGGTCAGCGAGGCGTTGAGCGGTTTCTCTCTGGATCCGCTCAGCGCCGGATTGATCGTCGCGGCGGTGATCCACCTGGCCGGCATGATCGCCACGCTGATTGTCGGCACCGTTTCCGACTATTTCAATCGCGCGTCGGTGCTGATGTTTATGGGCGCCGCCGGCGCATTGGGTTCGCTGCTGATGGGAGGGTCGGCGAACTGGGGGCCGGGCTGGACGCTGCTGCTCGTCAGCATCGGCAGTTTCTTTATTCTCGGCGACTCCGGCGTGCTGTCGGCCGCGATGGCGGACAACGTACCGCCGCAACAGCTCGGCAGCGTGATGGGCTGGCGATCGTTGCTGGGGTTCGGCATCGGTTCGTTCGCCCCTTTCTCCTTTGGCGTGGTGATGGATACCACCCACAGTTGGGGCGCGTCTTATGCCGTATTGGCCTGCGGCGGCGGGGTAGCCTGTCTGGCGGCCTGCTTGCTTTGGCGACAACATTTGAAATGAGGTACGGACATCATTAAATGAATGGAACATCATCACGCATTGTTATCGTGGGCGCCGGGATTGTCGGGGCATCGATCGCCTATCATCTCGCGCGTCAGGGGCAGCGCGTTATCGTCGTTGAGCAGGCGCATCCCGCGGCGGGGGCCACAGGCAGCTCGTTCGGCTGGATCAGCGAAGGTGTGCCAGAGGGCGCTCCCGACGCGTTTCTGCGGCGCGAGATCGTGGCTGACTGGGTGCGGCTGACGCAGGAGATCCCGGAATTGTGGGTGAATTGGTCCGGCGCGCTCAGCTATGGTCAGGCGCCGGCGACGCAAAACCCCGACAATCGGCGTCTGTCCTCCGCCGAGGTGATGGCGCTGGAGCCGGCGCTCGGGCTGCCCGATAGCCAGGCCTATTTTGCGGCGCGCGATGGCGCGGTCGATCCGCAAGAAGTGACACAGCGGCTGCTCGAACGGGTGGGCGCGTTGGGCGGCGAGTTGCTTCTGGGACGTGCGGTCAGCGGATTTCTGCGCGAGGTCGGTGGTCAGATAACCGGCATCGTTACCGAGGAGGGCGCGATCGCCGCCGAACGGGTAGTGCTCGCCTGCGGTACGGGGATCTCGGCGCTGCTGGACGGCAGCGAATTCTCGTTGTCGATCGAGGCGTCGCCGGCAATTTTGTTGCGCTATCACGCGGCGGCGCAGGCGGTGAACACGCTGATTGCGGGCGACGACATCGAAGTGCGTCATGCGCAAAATGGCGATCTGCTCGCGGCGGAGGATTATCCTGCGGGCGGCGATGTCAAACGCGTGGAAGAGGACGCGCGATCGGCGATTCAAAACCGCCTGCACGGCTCGGCGCCATTGCAACTGCAGGCGTGTTCGGTGGGGCTGCGCCCCAGGCCGCGCGACGGTTATCCCATCCTCGGGCCGCTGGGCGCCACCTGTCTCTATGTGGCGGTGATGCATCCGGCCGTGATGTGCGCTCCGACGTTGGGTCGGCTGGTCAGCGACGAGCTGTTGCACGGCGTTAATCCCGCCATTCCTCACGGTTACCGCCCGGCGCGATTTATTGATGATGGGGGTGAAGGGGGGGATATCATCGCGATTGCCGGTCGGTTCGCGCTGGATACCGCGCAGCCGCCGCTCAGTCTTTATCCCTATGCGCCGGTTTATAAGATAGGGGAGCACGTCCTGAAGCGCACCCGTCCGACGTCGGGCGAAGCCCAGGCGCTGGCGGCGTATCTCACCGCGTTGCGTCGTCAGGGCGTTGACGTCGTGGCGCCGACGGCCTGTCCGCAAGAGATAGCGGGCAGTATGTGGGTGGTTTATCCCTTTGTGGCGGGAGAAAAATATGCGGGCCGCGATGAGCAGATTATCGCGGCGGGCAGGCTGTTGGGAAGGATCCACGCGTTATCTTCGGCAAACAATAACGCCGGGCTGGCGGTTTATGACGAGTATGCACTGACTGAAGACGATATCTCGGCGGATCTGGCCGAGATCGCCAGTCATGCGGCAAGCCAGGGGCTGACGCTCGACATCGAGGCGCTAAAAACGCGTATGCTGCAGATTGCCGGGCGGCAGACGGCGCTTAGCGCACGGGATCTCCCTTGCGTGGAAACGCCCTATGACTTTAAAGCCGATAATCTGATTTATGTCGCGCAGGATAGGCCAGTGCTGATCGACCCCGATAACGCGCTGTTTTTGCCGCGCGTGTTCGATCTGGCTCTGGTCCTGCTGCTGTTCCACAACGCGCTGGACTCGGCGCCCGACCGCGTGTTCACCGTACGGGAATGGCGGCTGTTTTTGACGGGGTACGGTGAGTCTGTCGCGTTGACGGCCGGCGAAGTGCAAAGCTGGCATCAGGCGGTAGAGCATCTGTTTCTCGACGAAGTCCTGTGGCTGATGGCGGACTTTGCCGATGGCTGGCGCGATCCTCGGCAAACGGCGCTGTTCTTCTCTCTGATCGGGCTGCTGGATAATCTTTCCGACTACGGATTAACACCGTAATGCGCTCAACGTTACAGTGGTTTTTTGCGCCGTTGGCGAGGCTCTTATATATTTATTAGCATGCCTGAGGCAGGTTAGGCATGAAGCGGTGGCCGTACAGGCCGCTGCAAGCACGACAGTTAATCCGTTCGCCAAGAGGCTGCGAGACGGTGCTTTCGGTAGGGACAGCCGCCAAACGTTTTTACGGCGACCGAAGGCAGAGCAGCTACTCACAGGTCACGAGGACACTTACCATGCATAAGAGAACACTGGCGTCACTGCATTACGAAAACATGCCTTACGATGGGGTGCGCTTTCATATTTTGAAACGGGAGACGCCGGGCCATACGGCGTTGCTGAAGCTGGATGCGGGCAGCCGACAACCGGCGCGTTTTCATCCGGGATGGGTGAAACTGATGGTGCTGAGCGGTGAACTGAAGGTTGACGATCAGACGCTGCAACCTCATGAGATGTTAATCATTCCTGCCAATACCGCCTATACGGTAGAGGCCATAACGGAAGTGATTTGTCTGGCGATTTCCGAGCTGGACGGCGCCGAACTGGCCCGTTGACGTATTGACAAGAAGGGATAGCGGAGAGCCTAGGCGCTCTCCCTATCCCTTCAGCATTGAGCCGCCCCCCAGGCTAAGCTACCTGCTGACTAGGCATAAACCTCCTGATTCAATCCACCGCGCTTTCCCTTTCCATCACTTTCGGCCTCCGTCGCCCCCGCAACGTTGCCGCCATTGTGCAGCGCATGCACAATGTCATCGCCCCGTTACCACGCAGAACGATGAAATGTGGGTGTCATAGTGAGTTTATTCGCATAAGGCCCCTGGTGTGGCTTGCGAGAACGTCACTATATGGAGGATCATGCGGCCTCTCTATCAAATAAAAGACATTCGCGTTATCAAAAGGGACAAACGACCATGGGATTCGAAGTCGACAACGCCGAAACGAAACGCATCAACCTCAGCAGCCACGAGAATTCCTCGTTCGAGGTGACAGGGCTGGTGAAACACTATCCGGCAGGCTTTGTCGTTCCTTTCCACTCGCATAAACGTTGCCATTTGCTCTATTCGCAACAGGGAGTGATGGCGGTCGAGGCGGGCAGCGGGCGTTGGATCGTGCCGCCAACCACCGCAGTCTGGCTGCGGCCGGGGGTGGAGCATCAACTGGTCATGCAGAGCAATATCTGCGTTTACGGGATTTTTGTCGATGAATTCACCGCCGCGCGGTTGCCGTTGCGCGACGGCGTTTTGCAGGTGTCACCGCTGCTGCGGGAGCTGATCGCCCAACTGGCGACGCTGGCACCCGAGGGCGAGGAAACCAAACGCCACGCGCTGCTCAGAGCGCTGTTCCTCGAGGAACTGAGCCTGCAGCCACAGCTGGCGCTGCATCTCCCTTGGCCGATGGAAGCGAGAATGGCCGCCATTTGCCGGCAGTTGGTCATCACGCCGGCCGACGATCGCGGCATTGAGATCTGGGCGGATTCACTGTCGATCAGCGCGAAAACCTTCCAGCGTCACTTTACTCAACAAACCGGCATCACCTTTGGCCAGTGGAAACAGCGTCTGCGGCTGCTGTCGTCCATTCCGCTGCTGTTGGCCGGCCACTCCATCATACACGCCGCTTTCGAAAGCGGTTATGAGAGCCACAGCGCCTATTCGGTGGCGTTTAAAAAACTGTTTGGCGTTTCGCCTTCGCGCTTTACGCTATAGCCGTATTGCAGAGCGCGCTTCTCCTATAGATTGAAGCAACCTAATGACGTATAAAGCAAAGCAGTCAACCTCCGAGGCCGCTTCCCGTGATAAAAATTGTCGTGTACCTGATTATCGCCGTGACGATCGCCATTATTGCGGCAAGAGTCATCTTTCGTTTGCCGGATATTTCCCAACGTTCACCGCAGGCGGCATTGCCGGCGGATCCTGCCGCGCTATTGCCGGCGCGGGCCGCCGAACAGATGGCGGCACACCCCGGCCTGAGCGGCGTGGTGCCGCTGGTCAGCGGCCACGATGCGTTCGCCAGCCGCCTGGCGTTGGCGCGGATGGCGGAAAGGTCGATCGATGCCCAGTACTATATCTGGCATAACGACACCTCCGGGCAGATCCTGCTGAAAACCCTGTATGACGCGGCCCAACGCGGCGTGCGTGTGCGGCTGCTGCTGGACGATAACGGCGTCGCCATGGATGAGACGCTGGCGGCGCTGAACGCGCAGAAAAACGTCGAGATCCGTCTGTTCAACCCGTCTACCGTGCGTACGCCGAAGCTGGCCGGTTACGCCTTCGACTTTATGCGCATGAACCGGCGCATGCATAACAAGTCCTACATCGTCGACGGCGCCGTGGCGATCATCGGCGGCCGCAACATTGGCGATGAGTATTTCCAGGTCGGCGACGAGAACTATTTCCTCGATCTCGACGTGTTGAGCGTCGGCAGCGTGGTGGCGGAGACCGCCGATGTCTTCGATCGCTACTGGAACAGCGCCTCGGTATTCGGCGTTGAGCAAATTATCCGGGGCCAGGGCAACCTCTCGGCATTCCTGACGCAGGCCGCCGCAACCGAAACCAGCGAGCGCGCCCGTAAATTGGCGGTGCAGCTGGAAACCAGTGCGGTGCGCTTTCGTGATGGCGCCGTGCAGCCGGAATTCACCCAGGTAGAGCTGGTGGCCGACGATCCGGCGAAGGGATTGGGCAAAGCGTCGCGCGATCGCTTGATGGTGACGCAGCTGGGCAAGATCATCGGCGGCGTCAGCCGGCAATTGGATCTGGTCTCCGCCTATTTCGTGCCGGGGCGGGAAGGGGCAACCTTCTTTGAATCGCTTGCCAAGCAGGGAAAATCCATCCGCGTACTGACCAACGCGATGAACACCACCGACGTGCTGGTGGTCCACGCCGGCTACGCCAAATACCGGCGTGAGCTGCTGCAGGCGGGCGTCGAGCTGTTCGAGCTGAAGCTGCGCGCCGGGCAACCGACGGGGCGCAAGGAACTCAAGCCGCTGGGGCTGTCCGGTGCGGCGCTGCATGCTAAAACCTTCGCCATCGATGACAAACGGGTGTTTATCGGCTCGTTCAATTTCGATCCGCGCTCGGCGCACCTGAACTGCGAAATGGGATTCTTGATCGATAGCCCGTCGCTGGCGGCCGACACCCGCCAACTGTTTGATGGCCCGCTCGAATACGCCGCCTATCGGCCGGTATTGACACCCGAAGGCAAAATGGTGTGGAAAGAAGCCTTCGAAGACGGCCACACCCAGGTGCACCAGCAAGAACCCGGCGCCGGCTGGGTAAAACGCATCGTTCTTACCGTGGCCGGCTGGCTGCCTATCGAGTGGATGCTGTAACGCCGGCGAAGGCTGTCGCCACCCGGTGTAACAGCCGTTGCAAGGGAACCTCGCCCGCGATGATTGCGATGAGGCGCGCATCCTCAAACAGGGCGAGGGAGGGCGCGGACTTGATGCCGAACGCAGGGGCGACCGTCGGCGCCTGCGCGACGTCAATGCGGCCGAAGGCGATCTCGTTGGCGTGACGGTGCAGCTGTTCGACGATCCCCTGCATATTCTGACAAGGGCGGCACCAGGAGGCGGAAAAGTAGAGGATGGCCCGCTGCCCCTCGGGTTTGTCTGCGTCATAGAGGAAACGGGTCACCTCATGGGGCTCTGCCAGGTTCGTGATCGTCATGGCAGGCTCCTGACGATCTCTATCCCCATCCAAATCATCGTGACGATTTGCGTGAAAAAGAAAGCGAAGCGCCAGGTGGCGACTTTCTCCGTCTGCTCGAAACCGATGTGAACCAGACTCTGCGCCATGCGCGCGCCGAGCAGGACCAGAGACAAGACATTCAGCGTCGTGCTTTCCACCTGAAATGCGGCTATCGCTACAACGAGGGCGGTATAAACCGGCAAATTTTCAATGCAGTTACGATGCGCCGCAATGGCGCGCTGGTAGCCATCGCTGCCCTGCGGTTTATTCGCTTGCCATTCGCTGACCGTGGCGCGGCCGGTTAAAATTCGGGACCAGCGATAAACGCCGACGGTGCCGAATAGAATCAATAATGTCCAGCCGGCAAACGCCAGCAGTACCAGGGTTGGCATATTCATAACGCATTCTCACTTGTGTTGGGAAAGAGCCTGCGGCCTCAGGGAGAGCCGCTCGGCTTGAATACAAGGCTATATTAGAATTATATAAATTAGCAATGACTAATTTAATGGATGCTAATGTAATGCTGTGCCGGCGCCTGAAAGCCGCTATAATGCGGCTGAATGATGACGGGGCCGTGATTGACCATGAATGCAAAAGCTAAGCAGGATCCCTTTTTGAATGAAGGGGCGATTGAGGCCGCCAGGCTGTTGAAAGCGATAGGCAACGAACACCGTTTGCTGGTGCTTTGCCTGCTATTGAAACACGATGAGATTGCCGTGGGGGAGCTTCAACAGTTGGTGCCGCTCAGCCAATCGGCGCTGTCGCAGCACCTGGCGAAAATGCGCAATGAAGGTCTGGTAACGTACCGACGCGAAGCGCAAACCCTGTTTTACCGTATCGATAACCCAAACGTGGCGAAAGTGATCGCCACGCTCAGAGAGATTTACGCGCCGAAGTGAGGGGGCCGGCGATCGCCGCTTTGACGCCGGCGAAGTGCGTCGGGACTAGCGCACTTCTCGCGTTGCGGCCAACAAGGCTTGTAACGAAGGCGCTTCGACCAGATTCTCGATGCAGGCCATCAGTTTTCGCGCATTGAGGCGTAATCCCTCACTGGGTGATTGCGCACAGCAGTGAAGAAATTTCTCACGAATATCCTGCATGTCGGCCGGATTCTCCGGCCAGCCGCGGCCGAACTCGGCCTCGAGCCGCAGCGTATCACCCTGCTCCGGCGTGATGTGTAGTTCGAAGCGGTCAAACCTATCGAAGGCATGTTGTTCATGAACTTCGATACGCTGCGCCAGAGCAACGACCGTAGGTTCTGTCGCTGAAGCCGCGCTGAATTCACGTGCGCTGGCCTGGCCGCGCAGCAGCGCATTGGCGATGATGTAACGCGCGCTGAACTGCGCATCGATTTCGGCCGTTTTCTGCGGCTCGTATGGCGCGCCGCAGACCATGCGCATGGTCGGCGAGGCATGCAGAGTGATCTTCGCCCGTGCGGGATCGGACAACTGCCGATGCGGGCCGTCGTTCAACAGCGCTTCGGTCAGCGCCAGCAGAATGCTGCAGTGCGGGTAGAGTTTGAAACAGGTCGCTTCTTCACCCAGAAAGGCGGAGCCCAATTGGTGGGTCAGCAATCCCAGGTCGGGTTCGCCCGGGGCATAGAGATTGAAAAATCCGTTCTCGCCGCTCAGGACGCGTTTAGGGCCACTTATTCCAGCCTGCGCCATTAAAACCGCTTCCAGCGCATGGCGAGCCACCAATCCCTGGCTGATACGTACCGCCAGCGTCTTGTCCTGATAGTGTTGGAAGGTGCCGATGCCAAAATCGAAAGCCAGGCCGATAGCGTCGGTAAAGGCGTGCAGGTCCAGGCGCAACAGGCGGGCGGCGATCGCTGCGCCGGAAAATAGGCCGAGGATGTTCGAGTCGAATCCGCGGTAGAAAAAGCCGTTCGCCTGCGCGGCGAGGTTGATGCGTTGAGCGAAGTCTTGCCCAACGGCCAACGCAGCCAAGGTGTCGAGGCCGGAAGCGCCCGACAGTTCCGCAGCCGCCAAGGCCACAGGAATATCCGAGGAGCTGGGGTGCCAGCCAGGAGAAAGCACGTCGCAATAATCGAGCGCGCGAGCGCGTACGGCGTTGACAAACGCCGCCTGCGGCGCGGCGAGCCGCTCTTCGCTGCCGATAATGCTGGCTTCGGCGTTGCCGCTCCAGCGTCTGGCCAGCGACAGCGCCGCGTCAACGCCGCTTTGATCGTAGCCGGCGGCGAGACAGCCAAGATTATCCATGAGCCGTTTACACTGGAATGCCAGGACGGCGGGGGGAATCATGCACGCATCTACCTGCGAAGCGAAAGCGATCAATTCTTCGATCGGGTCGACCGATAATTTTGTCATGTTCATTCCTCGTTCAGTCGTTCAGGTGACTTGTTCAGCACGGCGTTTCCGGCCTGAGGATGCAGACGGAAACGCGGATGCAGCATGATCAGCAGCCACACGGTCATCACGATGCTGAGTAATCCGGCACACAGCATGGCGATCCCGAAACCATCGGCGAAGGCGCTGTGCGTCAGCGCTTGCATGCGGCTCGTGCTCAATGCATCAACGGCCGTTTGCTGTTGTTCGATGACCGCCGTCCGGGCGATTGCGGCGGCCTGTTCCACGCCTTGCGTTTGCAAAGCCGCAGTCAAGGTGGTCACCGCTTTCATGCTCATCAGCGTGCCCAGCAAGGCGATGCCCAGCGTCATGCCGGTTTGTCGCAGCGCGTTCATCGTTGCCGACGCCATCCCGGAACGTTGCGGCGCAACGGTGCGCATCACCAAGGCGCTTGTCGCCGGCATGGACAGCCCCATGCCGAAACCGAGCAGGGCCAAATAGAGCGCCACCAGAGCGTAAGGCGAATCGGCGTGCAGCTGCGTCAGCAACAGCAGGGCAACGCCCATCAGGCCATAACCGACGATCATCAGCGAGTTCACGCTCAGTTTGGCGGACAGGCGGCCAAAACCGGAAGCGGCCAGCGCCATGGCGAGAAATTCCGGCGCCATGCGCCAACCGGTGTCGGCGGGGCTCCAGCCCTGGGCCTGTTGCAGAAATAGCGAGACGAAGAAGACGCTGCTGTAAGCGGAAAAACCGAGTACAAAAGAGGCGAGGTTATAGCCGCTAAAATCGGCGTTGCGAAACAGGCTCAGCTGCAGCAAGGGGCGTTTGACCCGCGTTTCCACCCAGAGAAACAGCGCCAACAGCGCCAGGGCGGCGTACAACGGAAAACGCGATTGCACACTGTGCCAACCGAATTCTCCGGCGGCAATCAGCCCGTAGGTCAGCGCGCCAAGCCACAAGATGCTCAACCCTTGCCCCAGCGGGTCAAGCGCAGCGTGCTCAGGATGCGAGCTTTCTCGCAGCCCCCAACCGCCCAATATCAACGCGACGATCCCGACCGGAATGTTGATCCAGAATATGCCTGGCCAACCGGTGGTATGCACCAGCAAGCCGCCCAAAACCGGGCCAATCACCAGCGAAAGGGCATTGACCGAAGACCAGATCCCGATCGCGCGGGTGCGCAACTGCTCCTCCGGAAAAGCATGAGTCAATAACGACAATGCCCCAGGGATAACGGCTGCGCCGGCGATCCCTTGTATTACCCGGCCCGTCAGCAGCATGCCGAGAGAGGAGGCGAATGCGCAAACGATCGAACCGACGGTAAACAATGCAACGCCGTACAGCCAAATACGCTTACGGCCAAATCTGTCGCCCAGCGGACCGGAGGAAAGGATTAACGCGGAAAGGCAAAGGGCATAGGCGTCAACGACCCACTGCAGGCCCGACATGTCGGTTTGCAGCGATTCCAGCATCGTGGGCAGCGCCACATTGACAATGCTGATATCAAGCGACGCCATAAATGTACCCAGACAGATGGCGGCAACGAGCGAAATCCTGCGCATACCGGACATAGTGGGGCTCCTTATTGAGATGGGGGGTGAAAGTGAAAACTATTCTCATCCTATATTATGACTGACCGTCGGTCAATGGAGCGTAAATATTGATTTCACTGAGATAGGCCGGCTGGTCAATGGCAACAACATTGGTTACGATGGCCGCTGGACTCCTAGTGGATGTTGATATGAAGACAAAAGAGAAGATGAAAGAAACACAGCCTCGAACCAAACCGGCGGAAGTGCGCTTGGATGAATTGATGGATGCGGCGCAGAAGCTGTTTATCGAAAAAGGGTTTGAAGCGACCACCATCAGCGATATCGTCCGCGACGCCAACGTCGCCAAAGGGACCTTCTACCACTATTTTCCGTCCAAAAATGAAATGTTGTCCGCTTTACGTATACGTTTCACCAATCACTTTATCGAGAAAATTCAGCTGGCTATCGATGAATGCGCGCCGGATGACTGGTTGGCGCGTCTGAGAGCCTGGTGTGATGCCGGCGTGGCGACCTATTTTGAAGGCATGGAACTGCACGATGCGTTGTATCACGATCATCATTATCATACCCGAGGCAATCAGGATCGTGATGCCGTGCTGGAGCAGATCCTGACGATTTTAAACGATGGCGCAGCGGCGGGCGCCTGGCGTCTGGAGAATCCGCATCTGACCGCCATCTTGATGTATCACGGCATGCATGGTGCCGTGGATGACGTCATGGTCAACCCCGACGCCGACCGCCAAGGGCTGGGGCCTGCGCTGGCGCAGGAATTCATGCGTTTGCTGGGATGTCGCTGATCGTTTACGGCGCCGCCTTGAGCGACACCCAGTAACCGGGCTGATACGGAATGGGAAGAAATCGGGCGAAGAGTTCAGCAAAAGTCGCTTCGGGATCAACGCCGGCAAACAGCGACGGATGGAACCAAGTGGCCAGACGTTCGATCGCGACGAAATTAAAAGGGTGATCGTAAAACGGGTGCCAAATGGCGTACGCCTGTCCGTTCTTTGCCGCGGCCAGGGTGCGATAAGCCGGGCGTCGCATCAATTTTTCCAGCCGCGTTTTTGCCAGCGTCAAATCTGCGCCTGGCCCAAGGTTGATCCAGTCACCGTGGGGCGAGTAATGACTCCAGTTACTGCCGGTCACGACGATTTTATCGGGCCGGGAAGCGATCACCGTTTCCTGACTCAATGCGCCGTAAACGCCGTGAATATGCGTCTGAGCCAAATTGAATCCTCCTGCGCTATCCACCATCTCGCCGTAGTTGCCATTGCCCCAAGACAGGCAGCAATCCTCGTATAATCCGGCGGCGCGCTCCATCATTATGCGTGGGCGCGGCGGAGCCCGTTTCATCAGCGTGTCGCGGATCGTATCGAGATGACGCTGGCGGAAGCGAATCAGGCTATGTGCACTTTGCGGATTATCAAACAGCTGCCCCATGATGGCGATGCTTCTGGCGCTGTTGTTCATCAGGCCGATGCTCATATCGACAAACACCACGGGGATGTTCGCCGCCGTAAGCTTAGCCATCAGGCCGCTCGTTTCCAGCACAGAACGCGTATTCGCGTTGAGCAACATGGCTTCGGGCCGCAAGGCGATCAACCTTTCCAGATCGAATTGCATTTGCTGCACGCCGGCGAAGGCCGGCAGCTTGGCCAGTTCGGGAAAATAGCGCAGATACAGCCGGTAGCTGTCCAGGTCGGCGGTGCGGAAATTGTCTCGCCAACCCACCAGTTTTTCCATCGGCGCGCGTGGGTTGAGCGCCGCAACGGTATAAAACAGGTTGCCTTCCGCCAGGAAAATACGCCGCAGAGGATAGCGTAAAGTCACCGTACGCCCGACGATATCGGTCACGATCTGTGTATCAGCCTGGGCGCGCAGAGAGCGTGAAGGCGAAGAAAGTGCCAGCAAAGCGGCCACCTGAAGAAAACGTCGTCTGTGCATCAGAAATACCAGCTTATCGAACCGATGATGCGGCGTTCGATGCCGATGCTGCAGTAAGGCGCACTGGTGCAACTGGCGATGTAAGATTTGTTGGTCAGGTTGTTGACCGTCAATCCCAGCTCCAGATTATACAGACGAGGATCCCAGGCACCCGGCGTATAGCGAACGGTCATATCGCCGAGCCAAACGGCGGGCACTTTGAAGGTGTTGGCGCCATCTCCCCAACTGGCCCCCAGGTAGCGGGTACCGCCACCGATCAGCAGCCCCTGCAGCGGCCCTTTAGTAAAGCGATAGTCCAGCCACATCGAGCCGGTCTGCGCCGGAACCCCCACCGGATGTTTCCCCTGCGTGCTATCGTTAGCCTCAGTCACGACGTTGTTGACCCAGGCATAGGACAGCATCAGATTAAGGTTATCGGTCACCGCCGCCCGTGATTCCAGCTCCACGCCGCGAGAACGCACTTCACCCGTTTGGGTGTAATAACTGGGATTAAGGGGATCGATGGTGTTCACATCGCGCTGCGTCAGTTGGTAGACCGCCAGGCTGGTCATCGTTGCGCTGCCGGGTGGCTGCAGTTTCATCCCCATCTCATACTGAGTGGAATGGGTTGGCTTGAACGGCGTGCCTTGAGCGTTTGTGCCGGTCAACGGATCGAAGGCGGTAGAGACGCTGGCCCACGGCGCCAGGCCATTGTCGAACGGGTAGCTCAACCCGGCGCGATAGCTCCAGGCTGCGTCATTGGTTTGCGTTTGAGTATGGGCCAGATTGTCACTGGTACGCATGCGTGACCAGTCATGACGGCCGCCCAACAACAAATGCCATCCGCGCCAGCTGGCTTCGTCCTGTCCGTATAAGCCCGTGCGCTGGAAGCGTTGCGTTGTCGACGTGCGTGAAACCGGGATAGGTTCGAATGAAGGGCGGTACTGTTCGGACCAGGGATCAAACGTCACGGTTTGCGATCCCCACCAGTCTTTATCCAATTTACCGGCCTGAAAGTCGATCCCGGCCAATCCCTGATGGACGATGGCGCCGGTAACGAGTGTCGTCTCGGTCTGGTTATCCATCACGATGCTGTCCGCCTGACTCGGTGCGTCCTGATAAACCGCCGTCAAAAGTCCCTCGTCCGGCGTGATGGCGCGCGTAAAATCGCGCCGCACCGTCGAGTCTACGTGGGAATAGCGCAGGTTTTGCTTTAGGCGCCAGCGATCGTTCAATTCGAATTCAAGCAGCGAGGTCATATCGTATTGCGTACGGCTCGAGTGCTCGTGCGCGGGATCGCTGTAATTTCTATCGGTATCTATCTTGCCGTGCGGATTGGGCAACAGCCCCAAAACCTGGGCGGGAAGGGTGTTGTAATAGCCTGATTGGGGTTCGCGAAGATAGTGAGCCAACACGGTCCAGCGCGTGCGATCATTGGGTTGCCAGGTGATTGCGGGCGCCAGAAAGAGGCGCTTTTGCCTGGTGTCTTCGATCTGCGAACCGCGCGTGGCCGCCAGGCCATCGAAGCGGTACACCCACCGTTCGTCATCGGTCAGCGCGCCGGTGGAATCGAGGCTGAGGGCGTGCGAGCGGTCATTGCCGACATCCCATTTAAGCTGATTCGACTCGGCGGTGGAAGGGCGTCGGGAAATCATATTAATTACGCCGCCGGCGCCCCCCTGGCCGTATAACGAGGATGAAGGGCCATGCAAGACTTCAACGCTTTGCACTCCCCAGGTTTCAATTTGCGGTCCCCAAATGCCGGTATTGCCGATGACGCGCAATCCATCCAGGTAGTAGTCGGCCTCAAAACCGCGCATTTTGGCGAAGTCCACGCCGCTGGAAAAGGCGCCGAAACGTTCCACGGCAACGCCGGCGCTGTAGCGCAACGCCTGGCTAACCGTGTCGGCCGACTGCACGTCCATTTGCTGGCGATTGACCACCGAGACAAATTGCGGCACGTCGACCAACGGTGACCGGGTTTTGGTCGCCACCGTCGCTTGCTGTGCGGCATAACCCAGTGGGGCATTGTCTGAGGAGGAACCCTCTGCGACCACCCAGATCGACTCTTCATCGGCCGCCAGGGTCAGGCAGGGCATCATGCCCAGCAATAACGGGCAAAGATAAGCCTTCCGCAGGCGAAATCCGTTGAATTTATTCAAAAAAAATCCCTCTTTAAGTAAGAGTCTCGCTGCGAGGGCGGGAGTCTGGTCATCTCAGGCAAGCGTTAAAATACTCATTGACCGACTGACGGTCAATATGAATAATTATCAATACCATTTAACGATTGGATAACATTATGAAGACTCTGGATGATTTGTTGGCGCTGTTGGCTGAGGTGGGGGTACCTGAAGATGTGCTGCAAGAGGCGGATGGCAGCTGGCAGTTGCGTCAAGATTTAGCACTCAGTTCGGCGGAAACGGTGGCATTGCAAGCCCTGCTGAAAGCCCGCTGTGTTAACGCGCCATCGCTGTGGGGAGGGCGAGACTATTCATTAGAACAGCTTATTTCTGAAATGTCATAAGCAAGTATAAAAAAAGTATTATTTATAATGTGTTGTTTATAAAGGAGATTAAAACGACATGATAGGGGTGAAACATAAGATCTACAAATAATTAACGCCAAGGTAATTGACTGACGGTCGGTCATGGTGTTTGATGTCGGCCAGAAAATGAAGTGTTTTTGAGTCCGTTTTGCTTTTCATTCTGAGCCAATACAGAAGTGATGGCGCCGCCTGACCGAGGTGCCGAAAGCTGTTTGTTTAACGAATTGTGATTGAGAAAGATAACAGTCAAACAGTGAGTTAACTCATTATGGAGTCTCTATGGTTAGTGTTGAGGATTCGATCAACCAACGTTTATTGCTGGCCCTTCAACAACATGGACAGCGCCCGGCGCTTTTTGAACACGGGGAGGTTTACACTTACGACTGGCTGAACGGTGCGGTGGCTTCAGCCGCTTTGAAGCTGTGTCAATTGGGCGTTGTGAAGGGCGATCGGATCGCCTATCAATTGCGCAACACCCGTGAAGCGGTTGTCATCATGCTCTCTTCGTTGATGCTCGGTGCGATCCCGGTGCCGATATTACCCTCTTATCGAGAAAAAGAGCTGAGGCACATTCTGCATCTGACGGCGCCAAAAGTATTTGCCCTGCAGCGAGGTTCCCGTCGCTATAACCCACTTGCCGCTTTGCAGACGCTGTTGGCCGAAGGTCTCAATATCGATGTGATATTGGTCGAAGACTACGATGACGCCGGGCACGACACTCGTTACCTAAACCTGCAACATTTCTGTTCGCCTTTGACGCCCGCGCCGCCACTTCACGCCGCCACCATGACGCCGTCGGATACCGCCGTCATGTTGCTCTCGAGCGGCACCACCGGTTTACCTAAAGCGATTGCCCGTAAAAATGGCGGCTACAGCTATATGATCGAGTGCGGCTGTGACGTGTTTGCTTTAGACAGCCATTCGGTCTATTTCGCCGCGATGCCGGTTTCGCATGGGTTTGTCATCAATTGCCCCGGTATACTCGGTACGCTTTCCCGCGGCGGCGCCGTTGCGCTCGCCGACGCCCCGTCGGCGAGCGCAACGGCGTTGGACGTGATCGAGCAATGCGGCGTGACGCACACCACGCTGGTGCCTGCGTTGCTGTCTCAATGGAGCGAACTGCAGCGGCAAACGCCGCGCGACCTGACGTCTTTGTGGCATGTTCAGGTGGGTGGCGCCAGGGTGACGCCTGAGCTAGCGGCCTCCGCCTCCCGCAACCTCGGCATTACCCTGCAGCAGTGCTATGGCATGAGCGAAGGGCTGCTGTGTTTTAACTCGATTGACGATGATGACACTCTGCGATTCAGCTCTCAGGGCCGGCCGTTGAGCCCGCATGATGAAGTACTGATCGTCGACGAAAACGGCCGTCCTTTGCCCGTGGGCAAATCAGGCGAACTGATCACCCGCGGCCCTTAT
Source organism: Serratia sp. TSA_130.1 (assembly GCF_052691795.1). NCBI lineage: Bacteria > Pseudomonadati > Pseudomonadota > Gammaproteobacteria > Enterobacterales > Yersiniaceae > Serratia > Serratia sp. TSA_130.1. The sequence goes on along the minus strand of NZ_JBQZFS010000004.1, from coordinate 39,056 downwards.
ACGCTCACCGAGTATTACCAAAATCCCCAGGCTAATCGTAGCGCGTTTACGGCGGACGGCTTCTACCGTACCGGCGACCTGGCGCACGTCGATGCCGCGGGCAACATTTTCATCGACGGCCGCGTAAACGATTCGATCAACCGCGGGGGAGAGAAATTCAGTCCCAATGAGATAGAGGAGTTGGCTGAACAGCATCCTGCCGTGGTGCGAGCCGCCTGCGTTGGTATGCCGGACGATCTCTACGGTGAGGTGCCTTGTCTGTTTGTCACCAGCACGGATGCCACTCTGACTCTCAGCGCATTGCGCCGCTTCTTTGAGAAAGAAGGGCTGGCGGCGTTCAAGGCGCCGGAGCGGCTGATTGTCATCGATACCATTCCGATGAAAGGGATCGGCAAGATAGATCGCGTGACGTTGCGCGACATGCTGCGCCAGGAACAGACGGTCAAAAATACGGCGGGGTTGAACTCATGACGCCATTGCGCACGTCTCTCGGTTGCGTGGTGAGGCTCAGCCGCCCATGCAGTTCACCGGTCAGCAAACAATTGGTCGTATTTCCACATGCCGGCGGCGGCGTTGCGTTCTATCAGCACTGGCGTGATCTGCTGCCGGACGAGGTGGATCTGTTCATCGTGCAGTATCCCGGGCGAGAAGACGCGCAAGACGCGCCGGCTTGGGAAACGGCGCAGCGAGCCATTACGCGCTGCGTTGATGCGTTGCATTCTTCGCTGGGCATCGCGCCGGTGGTGATTTTCGGTCATAGCATGGGCGCGCTGTTTGCCCTGCAGGTTGCCGCGGCATTACAAGCGTCGCGTTTTAACATCGACGCCGTGTTGTCGGCCCAGCGTGCCCCCTCTGAACTGAAAATACTTCAACAGGAAAGCCTGCGGCAAGAGGTGTTGGGCGACATCCTGACATTCAGTGAAAGCAGCGGCGCACTGTCGCTGGATGAGATCACTCGCCCGCTTGTCACCCGCTTGATACAGCAAGATCTACAGCTGTTGGGCGCGCTCAGCGCAGAACCTTTGCCCGACATGCAGCCACGCATTTTGGGCGGCGATAACGATCCGTTGGTTAGCCGCGCCGCGCTGTCGCTGTGGGAAAAAGAACTCCCCGGCAGCCGGGTGCAATTCCTCGCGGGCGATCACTTTTATTTCGCGCAGGACACCGCTGCGTTTCTCCGCCAGCTGCTCCGGTAACGCTGGCTTATTTGTCAACGTATGGCTTTAAAGGAACCTCTGATGAATTTTGAGCTGTTTAACCCACAGGATTGCGCACCGGATACGGAGAAAGCCTTCGCTCTGTTCCCCCAGTTGAAAAAATTCTATGCGACGTTAGGCAATACCCCGCTGGTTGAAGTGCCGTCGCCAAAGGGAAAGGCGTCGATTTACGCCAAGTTTGAGTTTGAGAATCCGTTTGGCTCGGTGAAAGACCGCACCGCGTTCGGTCTGTTTTGCGATGCCATCAATCAACACGACTTCGCCGCTGGTGAATTGAAGTTGCTCGATTCCTCGGGGGGCAATATGGCGAAAGCCCTGGCCAAGCTTGGCAATATGTGCGGGATAGCGGTGCAAGTGGTGATCCCGGATTCATCTCCGCAACCGCTTATCGACACGTTAAAAGCCGATAAAGCCATCGTTACTCTGGTCGATCGCAATCAGTTCCTGCTCGGCGTCATTGCCCGCAGCCAGCAGATTGCGCATGAAGATGGCAGTTGGACGCTGCTTTCTCAGCATCTTAACCTGGTCAACACCGCCGTACATCAGCATGCGACGGGCGCAGAGATTCGCCGGCAGCTGGAGGGTGAACGCATCGACGGTTGGGTATCGGCGGTAGGGACCGGCGGGACCTTGTCGGGGGTGGCCGCCGCGTTGCGTCAGGATAACCCACAGCTGATCGTGTGGGGCAGCACGCCGCGCGAACTGCCTTACGGTACGCTGTCTGCGCCGAACGGTGAACCTAAATTTGCCGGAGCCGGCGGGTTGGGCTTCGGTTTCCGTCAGCCTTTCATCAGTAAGTTGATGCCGCAGGAACCGCCTTTCAATCCGGTTTCCTATCGGGAAGCGCTCAGCGCGATGCACGAATTCCATCAGTTGACCGGCGTTAAAATCGGCGCATCTTCCGCCGCCAACTGGAAAACGGCCTGTAAGCTGGCAGAAACGCTGAGTGCGGATCAACGGGTTGTCACACTCTTTGCCGACGCCGGTTCCGATATCGATCGAGAAAAAGGGCGCGAGTGGTTCAAACAATCTGAAGCCTTGACCGTTTAATAACGTCTAAAAGGAATATTTCATGGAAATTATACAGGGCAATAATAATGTATTGTCTGAGCTGATCGCGCTTGGCGATTATGTTCGCCAGTTAATAAGTTCAGGTAAAGAGGCCAACGATATTGAGCATATTTTGGCGACGAAAGACGGCTATAACAATGCCACCGTGCTTTCCGTTATCGAAATGGCAAATATTACCTTTAAAGCAAAAGCGGATAATGTCCCTAACGTTGGCGATGCCAATTCACATATCGATCGGTTGGTGGATAAGCAGGGGCATGATATCGGCACGATGAAGGGTCAGGGGTGGAAAATCGCCTCACTGCCGGACGACAGCGTGGTTTCCTGGTACCACGAGACGGCCGAGACGCCGCTGGGGCGAATCGAAACCGCCGGCATTTGGAATTCCAGTGCGATTTGGGCGGGGCAATGGCAATCGTTGTTCGCCGCTGGCGTTAGCGGGGATGTCATGGGGAAGATCGGCGTTCGTCAGCTCTATCAGGATATTCCGCGAGAAAAATATCTGACGCTGATCGTCCTGTTGCCGCTGGATCAGATTAAAAGCTTAATTAAAAAATAATTTTATCAAACACACACAATATCCATTACGAGGGATAGGTATGCACACGTCGGTACACTGGGATGTCATTATTATCGGCGCTGGCCCCATCGGGCTGGCCGCCGCATGGAATTATGCGCGAGAGCATCGCGACCATAAGGTTTTGGTCCTGGAACAACATGCGCTATTTACGCAACTGGCCGGCACCAGCGGGGAGGAGCGCCATTGGCGTTTGCAATATTCGGAGCTGGAAATATTCCGCCTTACCCTGGAGGCCGACAAATTGTGGCGGCAGTTGGAACAACAGGCGGACAGAAAACTGATCCACCGCATTGGCAGCCTATGGTTCGGCGATGCGGATGTCTGGACCAATGAGGGGCAAATCCGCCAAACCATGCTTTCAATGGATGAAATGAGGTTGCCTTATGAACGTCTGACGATGCGTGAAATCGAACGGCGCTATGGTTTCACCGGCTTGGACAGCAACTATGAAGGTTTCTTGCAGCAAGACGGCGGCGTGATCGACGTTAAAGGCACCCTGGCGTCGCTTTACTCGCTGGCCAGCGAAGCCGGCGTGGAGTTCCAGTTCCAGCAATGCGTGAAGGCCGTGGAGCCCGATGCTCGGGGCGCAACGGTGCTGACGACGCAAAACCGTTATCGCGCCCGTAAAGTCCTGGTTGCCAGTGGGCCGGGCAGCAAGAAACTGCTGCGCCAGTTGGATATTGAACTTGCGCTTTCTACCTATGAGATGGCCTGCATCAGCATGCTGCGCAGCCAGCGCCTGGGAGCCAACGATCCCTTCTGGTTTGCTTTCCAACCGCCGGTGGAGAGCGACAGCAACCTGTTTTATGGCTTCCCGCCTAACCCTTGGTCCGTCAATGGGTTTGATCGGCTGGGGACCGATTTCGAAGTGGATCCGATCACCGAAGCCAATGCGCCTGGCTATAGGGCAAACCCGCAGCACGTGGAGCGCGCGTTGGAGTTTGCCCGCCGGCATATGCCGTTCCTCGAACCGGATAAACAGCATTCCGCTGCAAGCTGTCTGGCCGTGTTGCCCACCGATCCGGCGCGCCAATTCTATCTCGACAGCGCCAAGGGCCGCTGCCACGGCGGCGAACATCTGGTGGTCTCGGCAGGGGGATGGGCGTTCAAATTTACGCCTCTGATGGGGCAAATTTGCGCCGATCTGCTGGCGGAACGAGAGCCCCGTTGGGACATCAGCGCATTGCGTTTCTGAGCGGAGAACCTTCATGCAGCAGGTGAACAGCAATGAACGGGATATCGCCCTGGTTGGCATGGCCTGCCGTTTCCCGGGTGCCGAGGACATCGAAAGCTGGTGGCATAATTTGATCAACGGTGTCGAATCCCTGGTTCGCGCCGATAACGATCGGGATGATGCCGTCGACAAGGGATATATTCCCGTCGCCGCGCCTGTGGCCGGCGACATATCTCGCTTTGATGCAGGATTCTTCGGTATTAGCGCGCGCGATGCGCTGCTGATGGATCCCCAGCAGCGGCTCTTTTTGGAATGCGCCTGGCACGCGCTGGAAAGCGCCGGTGTGACACCGGGGGAACTTGAGGATACCGGGCTGTTCGCCGGCTGTAGCAGCTCTGACTATTTACGTCAGGCGCAAGGATCCGAGCTACTCGATAAACTCAATCCTTCGCCGTTCGAGCGGCAAATAATGAGCGATAAAGATTACCTCACCAGCAGGGTGGCCTGGCATCTGGGCATCGGGGGGCCGGTGTGCAACGTGCAAGCCGCCTGCGCCACTTCGCTGGTGGCGGTATACGAAGCGGTCCACGCCTTGCGCAGCGGCCGTTGCAACCTGGCGTTAGCAGGCGCTTGTACCCTAAGGATCCCGCAAAACGACGGCTATTTTGCGCAGCAAGGCATGGTGTTTTCCACCGATGGGCACTGCCGGCCATTTTCCGCAGATGCCAGCGGTACGGTATTCGGCAGCGGCGTCGGTGTGGTGGTGTTGAAGCGCCTGAGTGATGCGCTGGCGGCCGGCGATAACGTCGTCGCGGTGATCAAAGGCGTGGCGATGAATAATGACGGCGCGCGCAAAGTCAGTTTTACCACCACCAGTTTGCATGGCCAGCAACGCCTGCTGCGCCAGGCGATGGACGATGCCCGGTTGACGCCTGAGGATTTTCGCGCCATCGAAGCCCACGGTACGGGCACTCTGGCCGGCGATCCCATCGAATTCGAGGCGCTGAACGGCGTTTTCCGAGAGCATACGACACGACGGGGGTTCTGCGCCATCGGCGCAGTCAAGGCTAACGTCGGGCACCTGGAAACCTGCGCCGGCATGGTGGGATTGATTAAGGCCGCCCTGCAAATTCAGCATGGCTGGCTCACGCCGCAGATCAACGTTGGCTCACCGAATCCGGAAATGGCATTGGCGGAGAGTCCGTTTGAGTTTATCTGTTCCGCTCAACGGTGGGATCGCGAGGATCCGCGCCAGGCCATCGGCGTCAGCGCATTCGGTATTGGCGGTACGAATGCGCATGTCGTACTGGCGAGGCCGCCTGTCATGCCGCCGGCGCGAACAGCGGCCTCATTGTCCTCCACCGTCGTACCGATCAGCGCACAGTCAGAACAGGCCTGGCATCGGCTGGTAAAACGCTATCTGCAGCGACCGCACGGCGAAAACGACGAACGCTTGGCCTGGAGCGCGCAAAGCGGAAGAAAGTCGCTGCGCTATCGCGGCACCTTGCAGATAGACGATCGGGGCGCGTTGAGCGTGAAAGAAAACATGATGGATACGGGGAAAGGGCGCTTGTCGGTAGTTTTCCAATTCCCTGGCCAGGGAAGCCAGTTTATCGGTATGGCCAGCGATTTGATGGCGCAGGATGCGACCTTCAGAAAACTGATGAACGACAAACTGCAGATAGTGCAAACGCAAGCCGCACTGGATCTCTCGGCGTTATTTACCGGAGAGGCCGCACCCGAGTCGATTAACGATACCGCGTTGACGCAGCCCGCGCTGATCGCCGTCGAAATCTCCATGGCCGAACTGCTGATGCATTACGGCGTCGAGCCGGATTGGGTCATTGGGCACAGCCTCGGCGAAATTGCGGCGGCCTGGGCCGCTGGGGTGTTCTCGGTGCAAGAGGCGCTGGTTTTCGCCGCTCATCGTGGGCGTCTGATGGCCGGGTTGCCGTCCGGGATGATGTTGGCGGTAGAGCTGAGCGTTCAACAGGTTCAGCCCTGGTTGAGTCATCAGCTATCGCTGGCGGCAGAAAACAGTGATGACGGCTGCGTGCTGTCCGGCACCGCTGAAGCCATTCGCGCTTGCGAACGCCAGATGCGAGACCGAGGCGTGCGATGCAAAGCCTTGAATGTTTCACATGCGTTTCATTCGACCCTGATGGATCCCATTCTTGACGAGCTGGCCGATATTGCGCCGCCGCCGGGTGAATCGGCGACGGGGGTACGTTACGTCTCCGCCTTGCTGGCGACCGAAGTCGAATGTTCGGCGCTTGACGGCCGCTATTGGGCGCGTCATGCCCGTGAACCGGTCAATTACCACCGCGCCTTGCAGCAGCTACCGCAGCGCGGCAAGACGTTGTTTATCGAAGTTGGGCCGGGTTCGACGCTCACGGCGTTGGTTGCACAGCTGAAATCCGCCGGTTCTGTGACCGCGGTGCGAACCTTGCCGCGTCGCGACGAAGCGCAGAATGAAGGTGCCGTATGGATCCAGGCGCTGCAAAAAATCTGGCGCGCCAGCGTCAACGTTAACTGGCGCCGCCTGTGGCAACTGCCGCCTTCGCGCATCGCATTGCCGATGTATCCCTTCGATCCGGCGCACTGGTGGTTGGGCGAACGGGACAGGCAGGGGCCGCAAGCCGAGCGAACGCCGGCGGCAACAAGCCAGTCAGATCCCCAGATGGCGCGTATCTGGCGCGTTTGGGGGGATGTGACCGGCGTGAACCCCGATTCTAACCACTGTGACTTTTTTGACGCCGGCGGGCAGTCGCTGATGGCGCTGCGCCTGCTGGCGATGTTGGAGCAAGAGTTTGGCAAGGCAATAGGGATGGCCGATTTTCTTAAGCGGCCTACGCCGTGGGGCATTAAACAACAGTTGGACCAGGCTGGAGCATTCGAGCAAGATTCTCATTAAAACAGGATGGCAAATTATGTCAGTTAACAATGAATTGCTGAATACACATAACCAATACCAGATAGAAACGGTCGTAATCGATGACGAAACGTCATTCACCCTGGCTTACTCGTCGCAGATCAAGCTGCTACCGGCCAATGGCGGTATCCGTTGGCGAAACTATGCGTCCCGGCAGCAGCAGGAAGAGGAGGCGATCATGCTGGCGCAGCGCATGTCGCTGAAGCACGGGCTGTACAATACCGGCTTCAGCGGCGGCAAAATCGTGGTGAACAGCAAACGTTCTCCCCAAGAGCAACCGGCAGTGCTTGAAGCGATAGGCGCTCTGCTCAATCGCTATGGCGGCACCATGTTTACGGGATGCGATATCAATACCGGCAATAGAGAGATGGACTATCTGCGGCAGTTTACGCCGTGGATCCTGAATGCCATGGACAGCCCACAAGTCGATACATCGGTGGCAACCGGCTACGGCGTCTGGAGTTCGATGAAAAAAGTGTTGACGCTGAGGCTCAATCATTTGCCTCGCGCGCGCATTGCCATTCACGGTATGGGTAAGGTCGGCACTGAAGTGGCGAAACAAAGCCTGCTGTTCGGTTGTGATGTGACGGCCTATGACATCAACCCCGCAGCGCAATTTCCTGCGGGGGTGCGCCGCGTGAGCGAAGAGGAACTTTGGGCGCAACCCAGCGAGGTGCTGTGCATCGCGTCAATGTCCAACGTATTGAATGCACAGAATATTGAACAGCTGAATACCCGCTGGGTGGTGAGCAGCGCCAACTCACCGTTTAATACGCCGCAGGCTGAACAGCGGCTGTTGGCGCGCGGTATTCACTATCTGCCGGACTACGTCAGCAACGCCGGCGCAGTGATCTGCGACAGCATCGAAATGGCGTTTACCGACCGTTATAACCAAATGAATCAGGAGCAGGTCAACGCCTATGTTCACTCCGTGATTGGCGCCAAGACGGAGGAGTTGTTGCAGCGCGCTCAACTGCTCAATTGCGATATTGGACAATTGTTGCAACCGATCAAATCCGCCGCCATGGTGGCGTAAGAAATGGGCCGGGGGGCCTGCGCTTTCCCGGCCTCGGCTTTTTTAACGGGCACATAACTCCATGATTATTGTAAAAGACGCTTTGCGTTGCAAAGTAGAGGCCGAATCGCAAGGGCGTCGCACCGTGCTTTACACCGCAAGTGGGCAGCCCAGCTATATGCATGTGATACCTCGTTTTACGCTGCAAGAGGTCACATCAGGGTTAGGCGAGGCGGTTCATCCGGCGTTTATCGTCAACGGTCAACGAAAAGAGGCTTTCTTCTACGGCTGTTACCCCGGCACGCTGATCCATGGCGAACTGGTCAGCCAACCTGAGACGGCCCCGGCCAGCTGGCATGACCTGGCCGCATTTCGACAGGCGGCGGCTCGCAATGGACGCGGCTGGCACATTGGCACCAACGCCGAATGGGCCGCGTTGATGTTCTGGTGCCGTCGTCATGGCTGGCCGGAGTTAGGCAATACCGAGAGTGGGCGATCGCATCGCGATCGACGCCAGTATGGCAAGCGATGTGACGGCGGTGCCGTGGGCGATGAGCAGGGCGATCCGACAACGTTTACCGCATCCGGTCCGGCCGCCTGGTATCATGACGGTACGCCGCACGGTATTGGCGATCTCTGCGGCAACCTTTGGGAATGGCAACACGGGCTGAAATTGGTCGCGGGGGAAATTCTGCTCTTGCCGGATAATGACGCCGCGATGCCGATGACCGACGATGAAGACGAACGCTGGCGCGCGGTCGAGCTGGCAACAGGCGAGTGGCTACCTCCCGGCAGCCCGGGAACCGCAAAATTCGATGCTTCATCGCCGAGTCTTACCGGCAATGCCGGCACGCCGCGCATTTCGGACTGTATCCGGCATTTCAACGGCGATCCGCATGACAATGGGTATCCGCCAGGTTTGATGGATGATGAGTTCGGGCGTATTGGTGCGGCAAGTGGAGAGTCGGTGCCGGATATATTGAAAATCCTCGGCGTTGTACCGCATCACCGGTGTGCGGACGGCGATCAGGTTTATCTGCGCAACTACGGCGAACGCATGCTGATGCGAGGCGGCGCCTGGTATTCCGGTGCGGGTGCCGGGCTGAGAACGCTGTGCCTGAGCCATGGCGCTGGGCATGCCAGTGCGACGGTGGGCGCCCGGCCGGTATGGTGTTTGTAAGCGGTTGGCAATTCACTGGGTGGCGCAGCGGCCGTGGCCGCTGCGCAGGATATTTATTGGCTGAGGGTTTGCTGCAGCGCCTGAACGGAAGAGGCGATGCCGGCATCGACCGACATGGTCAAGTCTTCCATTTCCAGTGACACCCAGTCGTTGTAACCCATCATGCGCACCACCGAGAAGAATTCCTTCCACCACTGCAGATCCCGGCCGCAGCCGACGGCGACATAATTCCAGGCCCGGTCAGCTACCTCGTCTATCGGTTTGGTCTCCAGCAGCCCGTTAACCTCGACGACGCCGCGCTCAAGGCGTACGTCTTTGCCGTGCACATGGTGAATGGCGGGCCCAAGGGCGCGGGCCACCGCGATGGGATCTGCGCCCATCCAGATCAAGTGGCTGGGATCGAGGTTCAGACCCACCATCGGGCCAACGGCCTCTCGCAGCCGGAACAGCGTTTCCGGGTTCCACACCAGCATGGCGCTGAAGTTTTCCAGCGCAAAGCGCTCGACGCCGCACGCTTTGGCTCGGGCGACCAGCGCCTGCCAATAGGGGATCGCCACCTCATTCCATTGATAGTCCAGACAGTTTTTCACCGTAGGGGGCCAACTGACGGTATAGGTGATCCAGTTGGGGATGGTGTCATGCGGGCTGGCCGGGGGCAGGCCGCTCATCATAACGATCTTCTTCACCCCCAGCAGGCCGGCCAGCTCCAGCGTATTGTCGGTTTGGCGCAGATGGCGCTGCCCCAGCTCGCCCGGATCGAGCGGATTGCCGGAGACATTGAGCGCGGCGATCTCCATGCCGCGGCTGGCCAGGGCCTGCTGCAGCTGCCGGCGTTTGGCCGGGTTGGCCAGCAGATCGTCGGTATCCAGATGGGGCGCCGGAGACCAGCCGCCGGTGGTCATTTCCACGCCGCGCACCCCCAGCTCCAGCAACCGATCCAGCATCGGCTCGAAGGGCAAATGGCCCAGGCTGTCGGTACAGAATGAAAGTTTCATGATGCTTTCCTTATCGGTAATTGACCCAGGTGGCGCCGTTGTCGGCGGAACGAACGCAGTTTTCAATCCAGCGCACGCCTTCTAACCCGGCATCGATATCCGGATAGATCAGCGTGGCCAGCGTTTGCCGATCGCCGTGCTGGCTGGCGCTGATGGCGATGGCGAACTTGAGGTAAATATTGGCCCAGGATTCGGCCAGCCCTTCGGTATGCAGCGCGCCGAGCCGCTCTTCGGCCAGCGCGCTGTCGTCCAGATAGGGCATGCCGTGGTGCAGCGTTTGGTTGGGCCGCCCCTGGATCTCATAGCGCAATTCGCCGGGCGTGGAATCGCTCCATTGCAGGCTGGCGCGTGCGCCCACCACGCGAATGCTTTGGCTGTCCATCGCGCCCGCGTTGATGGCGGAGGCCCACATGCGGCCGACGGCGCCGTTTTCGTAGTGCATCAGCACCATGGCATTGTCTTCCAGCGGGGCGCGGGAAGGGATAAAGCTCTGGCGATCGCACAGCAGGGAGGCAATTTTCATGTCGGGCATCACCAGCTGTGAGATGTAGAAGGTGTGGGTAGAAATATCACCCAGAACAAAGGAGGGGCCGGCGATTTTCGGATCGACGCGCCACTTTTGCGCCTCGAACGTGTCCGCGCTTTCGTTGGCGTTGAAGCCATGGGTGTACTGCAATTCGACCATGCGTATTTCGCCGATGTCGCCGTTCGCGATCATGGCGCGCATCTGCATCAGCAGCGGATGCCCGGAGAAGCCGTAGGTTACGCCGACGATCAGGCCTTTCTCCGCCGCCAGCGCCTTGATTTCTCTCGCCTCCGCCGTAGTGAAGAACAGCGGTTTTTCGCAGATGACATGCAGGCCGGCATTCAGCGCGGCGCGCGTGATTTCATAGTGGGTGCCGTTAGGGGTGGCGATGGTCACCACCTCAACACCATCTTCGCGGTAGGCCTCTTGTTTCAGCAACTGCTGATAGTCGTCATAGCAGCGTTCAGCGGGCACGCCGAGATTGACGCCAAACTCACGCCCGCGCGCCGCGTCGATATCAAAAGCGCCGGCAACCAGCCGATAGGCGGTATTGTCGCGCAGTGCGCCGGAACGGTGCTTGTAGCCCACCTGACTGAGGCGGCCGCCGCCGATCATCGCCCAACGCAGCGGGCGAGGGATGCTTCTTTCACCATTTAACATGCTGACTCCTGATACTGTGGTTTTGCACTCGGGTGCAAAGTGGGTTGAAAAAGAGAGTGGCAACGGTTTATTTCTGGTTCATTTGCGCAAATTGCGGGTAGTTTTCTCGCGTCACGGTGGCATAAGGCACCCAGTTGTAAGACTCGGTTTTGGCGTGATCCAACATCGCTCGGGTCACTTGCACCGCGCCGATCGCCTGGGCTTTGGCATCCTGGAAAATGGTCACCGCCAGGTCGCCGTTTTTGATAAATTGCAGGCCGTCGGGCGTGCCATCGATACCGGCAACCAGTACGCCGTTCTTTTTGGCCTGCTTCAGCGCCATGATCGCGCCGATGGCCATCTCATCGTTGTTGGCGGCGATCGCATCGATCGGTACGCCGTTCAGCAACCAGCCGGAGACCACGTCGACCGCTTCATTGCGTTGCCATTTCGCAGTCTGTTTCTCTACCACTTTCAGCTCTTTGTGTTTGGCGATCACCGCCTCCACCGCGCGGGTGCGCTCGCGGGTTTCTTCGTTGGAGAGGGCGCCCATCAGGATCGCCACGTTGCCGCGGTAATTCATTTTTTTCGCCAGAGCCTCCATCTGCAGGCGACCGCTGAGCGCCGAATCGGAGCCGACGTAGGCCGTCGCGCCGCTCAGCGGCACTTCGGGTTTGCGGTTGACGAAGATAAGGGGGATAGCGGCGCGTTGGGCGGCCGCTATCATCGGCTGAACGCCTTGCGTATCGACCGGGTTGAGGATAATGGCGTCCACGCCCTGATTAATCAGATCGTCTACCTGCTGCACCTGCAGGGCGACATCGCCTTTGGCATCAACGAACTGGCCTTGCAGCTGCTGCGCAACCAGTTCCCGCGCCATTTGGCTGCGCAGGATAGAGACGAAGTTGAGATCGAAGTTGGCCAGCGCCACGCCGACCTGGTAGGTCTTGGCCTGGGCGGTCACGACAAACAGCGAGCAGGCTAACATCAACAACAGTCTGGTTTTTTTCATTACGGTATCCTGTTGAGAAGAGAGGTGTTATGTAAAAACAGTGTTTTGCAATCGGGTGCAAAACAGGAGACAAAACGGCGATGAGTCTCTGAATGCCACCGTGAATGTCGGCCATGGATAAAATTTGGTCAACAGGGGAAAGGTGAAAACAGCGCGGACGATCACAAACTCTTTATGTTTTGCACCCGGTTGCATAACAAATTGCAATCGGGTGCAAAAACGGGACATAATCGCAGCAGGTATGCCGGCAGGCGCTTAGGGGATCTGAGCGAGCAGGGTATAGTGTGACTTCACCGAAGCAGGGATCGACGCAACCATGACGAAACACCACAAAGCCACCGCCAGCGACGTCGCCGAAAAGGCCGGCGTCTCTAAATGGACGGTATCGCGCGCCTTTACGCCCGGTGCGTCGATCTCAGACAGCGCGCGTGAAAGCGTACTGGCGGCGGCGGCCGAGCTGGGCTATCGACCCAATCTGCTGGCGCGCAGCCTGTCGCAAAAACGCACGCACATCATCGGCGTGGCCATCGACGAGATGAAGAACCCGCATTCGATGATGATGCTCGATATGGTCACCAAACAGCTGCAAACCCGCGGCTATATGGCGCTGCTGCTGAATATCACCGCCGGGGAAAACTACCGGGCGGTAATGGCGATGGCCGATCAGCTGCAGGTCGATGGCATTTTGTTCCTGGCGACGGTGTTAACCCAAGAGTGGGCGGCGATCGCGCAAGATCTGCATCAGATCCCGCTGGTGCAGGTGTGCCGCAATACGGAAAGCGAACACATTGATGTGGTCAATATCGACGGTTACCGCGCCGGCGAAGAGATCGCTGGGTTGCTGATAGAGCAAGGGCATCGGCGCTTTGGCTACATGAAGGGGCCAGACACGCAAAGTAGCCATTTGCTGCGCATGGAAGGCTACCGCGATAGGCTGATAACCTCTGGCTTTCAGCTGGATCGGGTGCTCACGGCTGGCCACTACGATCGCCAACGCGGTTTCCAGCTGATGAGCGAATACCTGCAGGCAACGCCGGAAAGCGAGCGGGTTGAGGCGCTGTTCTGCGAGAACGACGTGTTGGCGCTGGGGGCGCTCGAAGCGCTCAGGCAAGTGACACCGTCGTCTGCAATGGCCGTGGTAGGTTTCGACGATATCGACGAGGCCGGATCAGCCAACTGGGCGCTGACCAGCTACAGCCAACGCATCGACCGGCTGGTCGAAGAAGCCTTGAATCGCCTGCTCGATAATCGCACCACGGCAGACGGCGCCTGGCGGCATGGGGAATTGCGGGTTCGGCGGTCGCACCTGGGAGAGAAACAGGCGTGAGGTTTTTCCTTTTGGTGACGTCGTCACTTTGGAGGTTTAATGAGAACTCGTCGCGATAAAAAAAACTCTATAGAAGAGAAAGTGTTACCTTCAGATGCCCCATAGCCAGCGGTGGCGAGTACCGCTGGGGGCGCCATGGCAAAGTCAGGTTTCACGAGTGTCATTCTGGTGTAGATTGACTGCCGAAGTTTGCCAGATTTCACGTAGCGCGATCAAAAAGGAGGGCATTTTGACGCATTCTGCAAAGTTGTTTAGCCAAATCCAGACGCTTGAGGTTGAACTGCATCAGCCATCGGTGCGCCGCGATCCGCAGCGCGTCGCGGCATTGTTGCATGAAGACTTTGAAGAGATTGGTCGCTCAGGTCGGCGTTATGACAAACGCCAGACCGTTGCGGCGCTGGAAATGGAAACTGAGCATCCGCAGATTGTTGCCGAAGGTTTTACGCTGGCGAAAATCAGTGAAGGCGCCGTGTTGCTGACGTATAAGAGTTTTCAACGCAACGCGCAGGGCAACGCCATTCGTTGCACAGAACGGTCGTCGATTTGGATGCTGACGGAAAAGGCCGGTTGGCAGATGCGGTTTCATCAGGGCACACCGACCGAGGATTAAACTGAGGTGCTGAAACTGAACGGGCTGATGATGGGCTTAAACATAAAAAAGGTTAGCAGCCTGATAAGGCTTGAAGGTGAGGTGAGAAAGGACGGCCAGGCTAACGGCGGTGCGTATCCAATAATTAAATTTAACATAATATACATTATGCGCATCCATGTGGTTATACGTGGATTCTGGCGTCCTGGCTTGATCATGGGTTTTCTCCTGTGGCCAACCATTTCAACGCCCGTTGCTCATGCCGTTGAACGAATTCGTTTTTCAGCTGGTCTTAAGCCGTCGAGTTTTCGCTGCAGGCTTCATTGCCATTGCCGCTTATTGCTGAGCGACACTATGATGTTTGCGCAAAAATCTCTGAACACCCAATGCCTGTCGCCTGTTCACTTCCTGCAGTAAATGCATGCATGTGAGGCATGCGCTTGCCGCTTCCCAGGATTTCGGTACCTGGCGTTCCAACGCCGCTTAACCGCCCAGCAAAATTATCAATCGTTGGTTTGGCCGCCAGCCAACTCTACCGATGTGATGGACTGCCGTTAACACGCCAGCCAGTATCTCGCGAAGTTTCAGCTTTATCACGTTCCACTCACTGAGGATCATAGATAAATGCGTTCTGCCATTAATGATGACCGGACATGCTTATAGCGACACATCTCTGCGGATATTGAGGCAAAATCCCCCCGCTTTTTTGATCGCGCTACGTGAAATCTGATAAAACATGGCTACTGCGATACTGCAGATTTCACCAAAACGCGCCATAAAAATGAACAACTTCTGCCTGCCAAATGCGTACTGGCGTTCGTCTTCACCGTTTCCGGTGGCCTTCATGGCGTTGGCTATACTGAATGGGAACATTCTTCCACACTCCAGGACATCCCCATGTTTGACCATGTGAAATTTGGCGTCAGCGACTTTGCTCTGAGCAAAGCGTTTTTCCTTAATGCGCTGGCGCCGCTGGGCGTAAAGATCGTTGCCGAAGGTGAACCCGATTATGGCGTTGAGCTGTGTCCCGATCGGGGTAACGTGTCATTATGCCTGTTTCAGACCGATGAAAAACCGGCGCATCTGCACCTGGCATTTACCGCAAGCAGCCGTGAACAGGTCGATGCGTTCTATCACGCCGCGTTAAGCGCCGGCGGCAAAGACAATGGCGCGCCCGGTTTACGCCCCAATTATCATGCCCACTACTATGCGGCGTTTGTCATTGGTCCGGATGGTCATAATATCGAGGCGGTTTGCCACAATGCGATAGCCTAGTTTTCCATTTAAAAACAAATAATTATACAGAGAAAAGACTCTGTATTTAACATAACGTATTGTGACGGCGTCACTATTAGTTACCCCGTCACGTCAATCCACTCCGCTCCCGTGATGCCGGCCAGCCGCTGTGGCGCAATTCTCACGCCAGAGTTATCGCTGCCGCCTGCCGGAAGCACTTCATCGAAAACGCGCAGGCTATGATCGCAGTAGATCCTCACCGCCTCCGGTGCGGCAAAGGGACAAACGCCGCCGGGCGGATAGCCGGTTAATGCTTCAACCTCTTCCGCCGGCAGCATACGCGCCTTCACGCCGAAGAATTGCTTGTACTTCTTGTTGTCGATTCTGGCAGTTCCCGCCATCACCAGCAGCACCACATCGCCGTTAACGCGAAACGAAAGCGTCTTGGCGATCTGCCCGCTCTCCACGCCAAAGGCTTCTGCCGCCAGCGCCACCGTTGCGGTGTTCTTTGCCAGCACCGTCACCGTCGTCTCCGGTGCGTGCTCGGCCAGAAAACGCTGAACGCGTTCTATGCTCATGCCCTGCCTCCTGATATTGCTAAGCCATTGATAATGCCGAAGTGATGGTTTCGGTTTTAAAATCGCATGCTAAAAATGAGAATCAAAATTGTTCAAATCGCTGGATCTGAACAAAGCTTTAAGGGGCCAATGGCCTTTTTACCCATCATTTTTCATGGAGATGCCTGCATGACCACGCAAACGACAGCAAGGCCCTCAGCGGCCGCAGTGGCCGTCTATGAATGGCTCAACCCGATACCTTACGGATTTTTCACCGCGGCGCTGATTTTCGACATCATTTATGCCTGTACCGCTAATATTCAGTGGGTCAATGGCGCAAGTTGGCTAATTGCCATCGGCCTGATTTTTGCCATCATTCCCCGCCTGATTAACCTGGTACAGGTATGGTTCGGCAGCGCTCGGCTGCGGGGAGCGTCGGTCAAACTCCATTTCTGGCTGAATTTGCTGGCCATCGTTCTCGCCATTATCAACGCTTTCGTGCATAGCCGGGATGCGTATGCCGTGGTGCCCCAAGGCCTGGTGCTGTCTGCGATCGTGGTCGCGCTGCTCAGCCTGGCGAATATTCTGCTGGCCCTTGGCGCCCGCGCAAAATAAGGAGGTTTTCATGAAGCTCTCATCTCTGGCGCTCACCCTTTCCGCCGTTTTGGCCTTGGCCGGCTGCGATAACAGCGCCGTCATTTCGCCAGAGCAACAAATGGGCCCGGACCCGACGTTGCCGGCGGCGCAAGACTTTCTGATGCCGCCGATGCAGGTGCCTAAGGGCGTTGGCTGGCAACAAGATCAGACGCCGAAAGTGGCGGAAGGCTTGAAAATCGATAAGGTGGCAGACGATTTGCTTCATCCGCGTCAGTTGCTCACGCTGCCCAATGGCGACGTGTTGGTCGTGGAGGCCAACGGGCCGGGCACGGAAGCGGTGAGCACGCCCAAGCAGCTGATCGCCGGCCTGGTGAAAGGCCAGTCCGGTAAAGGCGGCAAAGGGGGCAATCGCATCACCCTGCTGCGCCCAACCGCCGGCGGCAACTGGGAAAAGCACGTCTTCCTCGAGGGGCTCGATTCCCCGTTCGGCGTCCAGCTGATTGGCAATACGCTGTACGTGGCCAATACCGGCAATATCATGCAGTACGCCTATCAGCCAGGCGAAACGCGCATCAGCGATCCGGGCAAAGAACTGGCCGATCTGCCGGACACCATCAACCATCACTGGACCAAGGCCCTGCTGGCCAGCCCTGACGGGAAAAAGCTGTATGTCGGCGTCGGTTCCAACAGCAACATCACCGAAAACGGTCTGGCCGTAGAGTACCGGCGCGCCGCCGTGCTGGAAGTGGACACCGCCTCCGGCGCCAGCCGCATCTTCGCCAGCGGCCTGCGCAACCCGACCGGGGTGCAGTGGGAGCCGCAAAGCGGCAAGCTGTGGGCGATTGTCAACGAGCGTGACGAAATCGGCGCCGATCTGGTGCCGGATTACCTGACCTCGGTGCAAGACGGCGGTTTCTACGGCTGGCCTTACAGCTATTTCGGCCAGCACGTCGATCGGCGGGTACAGCCGCCGCGGCCGGACCTGGTGGCGAAAGCCATCAAGCCGGATTACGCGCTCAGCTCGCACGTCGCGCCGCTGGGGCTGCTGTTCTACACCGCGAGCGCTCTGCCGGCCGACTATCACGGCGGCGCCTTTATCAGCGAACACGGCAGTTGGGATCGCTCGCCGCTGAACGGCTATCGGGTCAGCTATGTGGCGTTTGAGCAAGGCAAACCGGTCGGCAAGCTCAAGGCCGTGGTGACAGGTTTTGTCTCCGATAATGAGAAGGAACTCTATGGCGCCCCTGTGGGGTTGGCTATCGATAAGACCGGCGCTTTGCTGGTTGCGGATGACGTCGGCAACACTGTCTGGCGCGTCAGCGCGAAGTAAGGTTACGGGCGGGTTCCGGTGAACTCGCCCGTGACATTGTCACTCACTCCTCAGCGCCAGCCAGATCGTCATAAAGCGGAATAATCGTTCTCGCCAGTTTTTTCGTCATTAATATTATCCCCGTCACGTTATTGGCGCAAAAAAATAGCCGTCGGTCAGAATTAAAGCGCTCATTCGATAATATATTCATCAACAGATCGTTGATCAGAAATAAAAGGTTTTAACATTTCGACATAAACCAGTACAATTCCATCCCCTGTGTTAACCCTTTTTTAGGTTGATTGTGTCGTTAATTCAGCCCCCTGCATCACGTAACCGGGCCGCCGCCTGGTTAGGGATGTTCGCCATTCTGATGTTGTTCATTGCGCCGGTGGTCTCGCGATCCCTGGAGCATGCGCGCGCCGGAAGTGCTGAAACGACCGTCATGGCGGACTGCGGCATGGCGATGCCGAAGCCGAAGCCGATGCATCATGATATGCATTCGCCGCCGGCCGCGCCGGAAAAGGCCGCATCGCCGATGATGCAGCACGGCGGCGGCCACCACAACATGGCGATGATGATGGACGACAGCGCCTGCGGCTACTGCGTGCTGTTGCTGCACGCGCCGCTGCTGGACGTGAGCCACGCCCCGCTGTTCTGGTCTCAATCTCTGGCCTCGCGCCCGCCGCCGACTCATTATCTCGTTCCCCTGTTTGCCCACGTCGTTCATACCGAATTACAGCCGCGCGCGCCGCCCGTCTCTTTCCTCTGATTTAACAATACCCCATTGCCGTTTCTGTATTGCCGTTGATCGTTTCAACATGGCGGAATTAATACGCCCAATGGTTATGCATTGAGACGACATTATTAGCCCGGTTATTTCCACGTTGAGGGAATTAACCCCCGTATTTTCCGATGGTGATTTTCGCCAGGCATCCCCACGCCTGAATAAATCGCCGGAGAATAATGGAAAAAAGTTAGCTTAAGGAAAGATGATGTTTAAACCCGCTTATAAAAAGAACGCCGTCACCCGCGCAATCACCACCGCCATGCCGCTGTTCCTGCTGGCCGGCCACGCGGCGCAGGCGCATCAGCACCCTACCGACGCACAGGTTAATGATGGCGACGTGATCACCGTCACCGCACCGCTCTACTCTCCGCTGACCATCGTGACATCACCGAAAACCCCGCGTCAGCCGGTGCCCGCCAGCGACGGTTCGGACTATCTGAAAACCATTCCCGGTTTTTCGCAGATCCGCAACGGCGGCACCAACGGCGATCCGGTATTTCGCGGCATGTTCGGTTCGCGGCTGAAAATTCTCACTGACGGTTCGGAGATGCTCGGCGCCTGCCCATCGAGAATGGATGCGCCCACCTCTTACATCTCGCCGGAAAGCTTCGATCTGCTGACCATCACCAAAGGGCCGCAGACGGTGCTGTGGGGGCCGGGTTCGTCGGCGGGCACGGTGCGTTTCGAACGTGAACGTCCGCGCTTCGACAAACCGGGCATCAAGGGCAACGCCAGCGTGCTGACCGGCTCCAATGGCCGCTGGGACGAGAATATCGACGCCAGCCTCGGCGCCGAACAAGGTTACCTGCGGGTGATGGCCAACAAGTCGCGCGCCAATGATTACCAGGACGGAACGAATACGCGCGTGCCGTCGCGCTGGGACAAATGGAACGGCGATCTGGCGCTCGGCTGGACGCCGGATGCCGACACGCTGCTGGAAGTGACGATGGGGCGCGGCAACGGCGAAGCGCGCTATGCCGGCCGCAGCATGGACGGTTCGCAGTTCAAACGCGAAAGCCTGGGCATGCGGGTGGAGAAATCCAACATCGGCGAGGTGCTGGATAAGTTGGAAGCGCAGGTCTACTACAACTACGCCAACCACGTGATGGACAACGTGACCCTGCGCTCGCCGGGCAGCGGCGGCATGGGCGGCCATGGTGGGCATGGCGGCATGAGCATGGGGGGCCACGGCGGGCACATGATGTCTTCCGGCATGACGATGCAGCTCGATCGCCGCACCGTCGGCGGCCGCGTGATGGGCACCTGGCAGTGGCAGGACGTGAAGCTTGAAAGCGGCCTGGACACGCAGACCAATACCCACCGCAGCATGAGCCGCGGTAGCTGGGAAAAAGACGCCCAGTTCAACAGCTACGGCGCCTTCGGTGAGCTGACGTGGTCCACCAGCGATCAGGATAAGCTGATCGGCGGCGCGCGTCTCGATCGCACCCTGGTGGAGAACTTCCGCAGCGGCCGCGATGTGGAACGTTCAGATACCCTGCCGAGCGGCTTTATGCGCCTGGAGCATACGCTGGCCGAGCTGCCGCTGATGCTGTATGCCGGCGTCGGCTATACCGAGCGCTTCCCGGATTACTGGGAGCTGTTCTCGCCGAAGCTGGGTCCGAACGGCAGCAAGGATCCGTTCTCCAGCGTCAAGAACGAGAAAACCACGCAGCTCGACATCGGCGCGCAGTACAACGGCAAGCGCTTCAACGGTTGGGTCTCCGCTTATGTGGGCCGCGTCGATGATTTCATCCTGTTCAAATACGATCCGCACAATGCGCGTCTCAGCCAGGCCGATAACGTCAACGCCAACATCATGGGCGGCGAAATGGGCATGGGTTATCAACTGAGCGAGCACTGGAAAACCGACGCCAGCCTGGCCTACTCCTGGGGGAAAAACACCAGCGACGGTCGCCCGCTGCCGCAGATCCCGCCGCTGGAAGCACGCTTGGGGCTGACCTATGAGTACGGCGACTGGAGCGGCACCGGCCTGTGGCGTCTGGTCAGCAGCCAGCACCGCGTGGCGATCAACGAAGGCAACGTGGTGGGCAAAGATTTTGCCGAAAGCGCCGGCTTCGGCGTGCTCTCCGCCAACGCCGCCTACAAGGTGAATAAAAACGTCAAGCTGAGCGCCGGTCTGGATAATATCCTGAACAAGACCTACAGCGAGCACCTCAACCTGGCGGGCAACAGCGCCTTCGGCTATTCGGCCAACAGCGCGGTGAATGAACCGGGCCGCACCCTGTGGGCCAAGGTTAACGTCACCTTCTAAGCCATCCATCGGGCGATGGGCAACCGTCGCCCGGTTACGCGATATGCGATCCGGTTCTTAGGATATGAGTTTTAAGTTTTTCCCATTCGGTTTAGCGGCGATTACTATCACTCTCAACGTAATCAACGATCCGGAGGGAATATGCAAAAGCTCACTCGTTTTCTGGCCCTGCTCGGCGAGCTGATGATTGAAAAAGCCGAAGATGTCGCGCCGCAGGCTGCTCAGCCTGACGATCGCGACGACGCGCTGCCACCGCGCCTCGAGCGTGGCGTTGCGCTGGCCGACCGCTTCCTGTTCATGTAATTCCCGCGCAGTTTAACCCACTCACACTGACCGCACGATATGTTCGCGCAGCCACCGGTGCGCGGGATCCCGATGCGATCGTTCGTGCCACAGCATGGTCATTTCAAAACCCGGCACCGCCAGCGGCGGCTCGAGTTGTTGCAATAAAGGCTGGTTGCGCACCAGCCGCTCCGGCAGCATCGCCACCAAATCGGACTGCGTCAGCACCGAGATAACGAAGAGAAAATGCGGCACGGAAAGCACCACGCGCCGCGTCAGTCCCAAGTCCGCCAGCGCCCGATCGGTGATGCCGTAGAACCCGCCGCCGTCCGGTGAGACCATCACCTGCTCCAATTGGCAAAATTGCGCCAGCGTCAGGTTTTCATGCAGCTTGGGATGGCCGACTCTGCCCACCAGCACATAGCGTTCACTGAACAGCGTGCGCTGACGCAGACCGGGCGGCGCCCCTTCGCGGGTGTGAAACGCCAGATCGATCTCCCCCTGTTCCGCCAGTTTGGCGATGCGTGACGGCGCGGTCTCCAGCACCGCCAGCCGGGTGCCGGGCGCCGCCGTACGTAAACCGTTCAGCGCCGGCAGGACGATGGTGGATTCGCCGTAGTCGAAGGCGGCCGCACGCCAGGTATCGGTCGCCACGGCGGGATCGAACGGCGTGGCCGGCGTCACCGCCAACTCAAGCGCCGCCAACGCCTGACGCAGCGGTTCCCGCAGCTGCTCCGCTCTGGCAGTCGGACGCATGCCGCGCGGGCCGGGCAACAGCAGCGGATCGTCAAAGATCGCCCGCAGTTTGGCGAGATGCACGCTGACCGCCGGCTGAGAGAAATTGAGCCGCTGCGCCGCGCGCGTGACGTTGTGCTCCGCCAGCAGCGCGTCGAGCGTCACCAGCAGGTTGAGATCCAGCCGCCTTAAATTATTCATGGTTATACCTGTGATAACGGTAATTCATTTCTAATATACCTTGTGACGCCCTAACCTGCAGCTCTCACCCCAAGGAGCGTTGTTATGAATGTGCTGATTGTTTACGCCCACCCGGAGCCACAGTCGCTGACCGGCTCACTGAAAAACTTCGCCGTTGAGCGTCTGACGCAGGCCGGCCATCAGGTACAGGTGTCCGACCTGTACGCCATGAAGTGGAAAGCGGCGATCGACGCCGACGACAGCCTGGAAGGCGCATCAGGGCCTCGTTTCGTTCCTTCGCTGGATTCCCAGCGCGCGTTCGCCAACGGCGTGCAGAGCGCCGACATCGAACGGGAACAGCAAAAGCTGCGCTGGGCGGACGCGGTGCTGCTGCAGTTTCCACTGTGGTGGTTCTCGATGCCGGCGATTCTGAAAGGCTGGTTCGATCGTGTCTATGCCTATGGTTTTGCCTATGGCGTCGGTGAACATTCCGATACGCATTGGGGCGACCGTTACGGCGAGGGTATGTTGGCGGGCAAACGGGCGATGCTGATCGTCAGCGCCGGCGGGTGGGAATCCCATTACGCCCCGCGCGGTATCAACGGGCCGATCGACGATATTCTGTTTCCTATCCAGCATGGCATGCTGCATTACCCGGGGTTCGAGGTGTTGCCGCCGTTCGTCACCTATCGCGCCGGAAAGACCGACGAGACGCGCTTCGCCACCCTGTGCGAGCAGCTCGGACAGCGGCTCGATAATCTGTGGCACACCGAGCCGATTCCGTTTCGGCGGCAGAACGCCGGTGACTACCTGATCCCGCAGCTGACGCTGAAAGCGCATCTCGCGCCAGGGCAAGACGGTTTTAGCATTCACCTGAAATAGCGCGAGCCGCTCCCCTTATCGCGGCGCTGACGCAGCGCCGCCCCCGAGGAGGAGTTTGGCGCCCAATCCCATCATGACCAAGCCCGTGAATCTCTGCTGCCACACCAACAACCGGGGATTGCGGGCGAGCCATTGTCCCACGGTGCCGGAGGCCATAGCGACAGAACCCAGCGAAAGGATCCCGGCCAGCTTCTGAATGGAACCTAAAACGAGCAATTGCAGCCAAACCGGCCCGGTTTCAGGGTTAACAAACTGCGGGAGGAAAGCAAACATGAACAGCAGCGACTTAGGGTTGGTCAGGCTGTTAATCGCTCCTTCTTTCACCGCCTGCCACTCGGTCATCATCCGGGGTTTTCGCACGGCATCGGAACGCTGCCGGCTTACCTTCAGCATTTTTATCCCCAGCCAGACCAGATAGGCGGCCCCAACCCAACGCAATACGTCCAACGCCAGCGGATAAGCATGCAGCAGCGTGGCGAGGCCGAGCACCAGCATGGAAACCTGCACCATACCGGCGACAAAAACCATGCCGAAAACATTGAGCAGCGCGATACGGCGGCCTTGGCCGATACCCCGGGCCAACGTGAGCATCATGTCCGGTCCAGGAGACAGTTCCAGAAGGGTAAGTGCAACAAGAAAAGCAATAAACGTTTCGGCTGAAGGCATGGGGTTATCACCGGCGAGTCAAAGGATACGGCAATCATATTCCTCCCCGGACATTCGCAACAGCACTATCAGGCGCATCCGGGGAGTCTCGTTAATTCAGGGCGGCGAGAAATGCCCGATAGCCCTGCGCGCTGCTGTCCAACTCGTGTTGCTGAACCTGCTCTGCCGTCCCGTCCGAAGCGGCTTCCTTGCCGTAAAAGGCAAAGAACGAAGCATAGTCGGCCCGCACATAATCGGCGGTCACTTCAAACGGCCGGAAGATCTCCTCCAGCGAGTAGCGATAACGCCCTTCACGCGCGTAATCTTCTGCGCGCACGCCCGCCGTGACCGCCAGCGCCAGTTTCTTGTTCTGCATCTTATAGCCACTGCGAGAACCGTAGGCCCAGCCGTAGGTGAGCACGTCGTCCAGCCATTTTTTCAGCAGCGGCGGGCTGCTGAACCAGTAAATCGGGAACTGCAGCACGATGTTGTCATGCGCTTCAATCAACTGCTGTTCTTTGGCGACGTCGATCTGCCAGTCCGGATAGGCCTGATGCAGTTCGTGCACGGTATACAGCGCCGGATAGCGCCGCAGTTCCTCCAGCCAACGTTTGTTGACCACCGAGTTCGCCATATCGGGATGTGTCACTACCACCAACGTTTTCATACTGATCTCTCCAGTCAGGTGTTTCGACGCATCTTAGGGTATGCTGACAGAATGTAAAATACGCACACTCACGACACATACTTACCCTGGAGAAAGTGTAAATGACCGCCGAATCCCACTGCAGCCCTACGGGCATCAGCCTTGAAGACACCGGTTATGGCTACACCCTGTCGGTGATCAACGGTAAATACAAAATGATTATTCTCTACTGGCTGGCGTTGTATAAGCCGGTATTGCGGTTCAACGAACTGCAGCGCTGCATCGGCACCATTTCGTATAAGACGCTGAGCTCGACGTTGAAAGAGCTGGAAAAAGACCGTCTGGTGGTGAGAAAGGAGTATCCGCAGATCCCGCCCAAGGTGGAGTACAGCCTGTCCGAGCGCGGGCGTTCGCTGATCCCGGTGATCGACATGATGTGCGACTGGGGGGAGCGGCACCGGCCGGAACAGCCGGCGCCGTGAGGGGTCAGTTGTCCGCCGCTGCTGAGGTTGCCGGAGCCGGCTCATCGTGCTCAACCAACGCGTCCGCCGGCCGGCACTGGCGCAGCGTGCGCACGCTGAAGGCCACCAGCACGCCGAGCACTGCGGCGAATGCGCCAAACGACAGCACGCTCATCAATGGGGTGAACACCCTGCCCAGTACGCCGAGCCCCAGCGCGCCGATCGAATCGCCGGTCACGTCCTGCGCGGTGCCGAGGCTATTCACCCGCCCCAGCAGATGATCCGGCGTATTGCTCTGGATCAGCATGAACTGCAAGAGCGAGGCGATGGCATTGGCGTAGCCGTAACACACCAGCGCCAGCAGCGCCGGCGCCAGATGGCTGAACAGCCCCAGTGACGCGATGGCGGTGAACGCGACGATAGCGGCGATCAGGATCAGCACCCCAGGGCGAGGGAAACGCCCCACCCAGCCGCTGGTCAGCGCACCCAGCATCGCACCGAGCGGCACTGCGGAGTACATCAGGCCGATAGAGGACGCGCCGACGTGGTAAGCGTCCTGCGCCAACGCCGGGAACAGCACCCTCACGGCGCCGACGATGCTCATCAACATCCCCAGCAACACCACCGAGCCGACCACCTTATTGCGCCAGACAAACTGGAAGCCGCTGGCGAGCGCGCGCAGCGGGTGTTCCGGCTCCTGCTGCTGCGGCAGCAGCGTCGGCAGGCGCACCAGCGGGACCAGGGTGCCCAGCGTCCCTGCCGCCGCGACGGCGAAGGCGAGACCGACGCCGCCGAACACGATGATGATCCCCCCCAGCGCCGGCGCCAGGATCGCGCCGATGCGCACCGTCACCATGCTCAAGGCCCCCGCCGCCGCCAGGTTTTCGCGCCCGACCAGCAGCGGGATCACCGCCATCAGCGCCGTCATGCCGAGCGCGCCGAAGAACCCGTCCCAGGCTGCCAGCAGATAGAGCGCCCACAGCGACGGGGCCGGCGCGAAGGCATTCAGACTCAGGGCGACAAAGCCCAGCCCGCAGGTGCCGCGCGCGAACAGGATCAGCTTGCGGCGATCGTAGCGATCGGCGAGCACCCCGCCCAACATCAGGCCGATAAACATGCCTACGCCGTCCAGCGCCACCGCCACGCCCACCTGCAACGTGGAGCCGGTCATCGCCTGGATCTGAATCGGCACCCCCACCGCCAGCATGCCGAGTGAAAACACCGACAGCATGCGGGCGCAGAAAATCGCACGAAAATGCGCATTGCTTCTCAGCAAACTGAAATCAAGAAAAAAAGAAGGTTTGGCCATAGTGTCCTGCATATCATGTTTTAGTACGGGCCGTGGCGCACACCCCGGCCCGGTTGCGTTATACCAACCCGTATTGCCGCGTCAGCAGCGAATGCAATAGCGGCCCTAGCGTCTCCAGCGAGGCCGGCGACAGAATGTCCGCGTGCTCGCAGCCTTGGTGATGACAGATCAGCCGATCCAGATACGGCGCCCACACGGCGTTGATGTCCATCAATGGCGGCAGCGTCCGGTCGGCGACAAACAGCGTCGCCGTGCCGTGGAAACGCTGACTGCGCGCCTGAGAAAGAAGGCGCACCGCGTCACGATAGTTGGCGACGATGCTGTCGAACATCGCCGCCTTCTCCGCCATCAGCGCCGGATCGCCATGATCTTCCGCCATAAACTCGGCCTGTTCCTGCGCCACCTCCTTCTGCGCCTCTTCCTCGGTGGGGCCGGTCCAGTCCTGGCCTTCCGGCGGATAGGTATCCAACATGCCGAGGAACGCCACCTCTTCACCCTGCTGCTGCAGACGCGCGGCCATCGAATGCGCCAGCGTGCCGCCGAGCGAATAGCCCAGCAGGTAGTAAGGCCCCTGCGGCTGCAGGCGGCGCAGAGTGGCGAGATGACGATCGACCATCTGCTCAATGTCCTCGCAGGTGGCGATGACGCCGTCCGGTCTTGGCGACTGCAGACCGATGATCGGGTAACTCCCCGGCAGATACCGGCTCAGCCCCGAGTACTGCCAGGCGAAACCGGAAGCCGGGTGCAGACAGAACAGCGCCGGGCCTTGGCCCGCCCGCAGCTGCAGGCACTCGCCGACGCCGCGGCTCTCGGCCGAGCCGGCGGCCTGCGCATCATCGAGCAGGTGCGCCATTTTCTCCAGACTGCGGGCGAACATGATCTGCCCGACGCTCAACGGCCGGGTGACGCGCCGACGCAGCTCCGCCGCCAGGCGCATCGCCAGCAGCGAGTGGCCGCCCAACGCGAAGAAGTCGTCGTCGGCATACACCGTCTCGCGCCCCAGCAGTTCGCTGAACAGCGCCGCCAGCAGGCGCTCGCTGTCGCTGTGCGGCACGCGGCCGCTCTGCGGGCTCAGCTGCGGCCGAGGCAACGCTTTGCGATCCAGCTTGCCGCTGGCGCTGAGCGGGAAGCTGTCGGTCATGACATAGCTGACCGGCATCATGTGCGCCGGCAAACGCGCCTCCAGCGCCTGATGCAGGACGGCGGTATCCAGCGTCACGCCCGGCTGGGCGATCAGCCAGGCGACCAACTGCCGCATATCGGCGCCGCCCAGCCCCGTCGCGCCCTCACCCAGTTCGATGGCGTGCACCGCCGCCTGCGCTACTCCCGGCTGCGCCAGCAGCGCCTGTTCGATTTCGCCCAGTTCGATGCGCTGGCCGCGGATCTTCAGCTGATCGTCGCTGCGCCCCAAATACTCGACGCTGCCGTCTTCCAGCCAGCGGGCGATATCGCCGGTGCGATACATGCGCGCCCCGTTGCCGGCGGGA
This sequence comes from Serratia sp. TSA_130.1, assembly GCF_052691795.1. NCBI lineage: Bacteria > Pseudomonadati > Pseudomonadota > Gammaproteobacteria > Enterobacterales > Yersiniaceae > Serratia > Serratia sp. TSA_130.1. The sequence goes on along the minus strand of NZ_JBQZFS010000004.1, from coordinate 11,411 downwards.
TCGGCGACAAACCGCTGCGCCGTCAATCCCGGCCGATGCAGATAGCCGTCGGCCAGCTGAATGCCGCGCAGGTAGAGATCGCCGGCGCAGCCGACGGGCACCGGCCGCAGCATGGCGTCGAGAATGCTCAGTTGGGTGTTCCAGACCGGTTTGCCGATCGGCACGCCGGCGCCGCTCACCGCCGCCAATGCCTCGCCGGACGCCGGTTGATAGGTGACATCAACCGCCGCCTCCGTCGGGCCATACAGGTTATGCAGCGGCGCGGCGACCAACGCCTGGTAGCGGGATGCCAGTTCACACGACAACGCCTCACCGCTGCAGAACACGCGTTTCAGGCTGGCGGCGGCGCGCTGCGGCGCACGTTCGTTCAGCGCCTCAACCCAGATAGCCAACATGGACGGAACGAAATGCAGCGTGGTTACGCCATAGTCGTCGATCAACGTCGTCAGCGCCTGCGGATCGCGGTGCGCCTCCGGCGGCGCCATCACCAGGCGCGCGCCGACCATCAGCGGCCAGAAGAACTCCCAGACGGAAACGTCGAAGCTGCACGGCGTTTTCTGCAATACCACGTCCTGCGCATCGAGCGAATACTCATGCTGCATCCAGAACAGACGGTTGACGATCGCCCGGTGGTTCACCACCACCCCTTTCGGCCGCCCGGTAGAGCCCGAGGTATACAGGACGTAGGCGGGATAATCGCCGTTCCCCGCCGGTGCGCGCTGCATCGGTTCGCGCCCGCTGTCGTCCAGCGCATCGAACCGCAACGTCGGCGCCAGCGCGGCAAAACGGGCATCCAAGGCGCTCTCGGTGATAATCAGCCGTGGCTTGGCGTCTGCCACCATGTAGGCCAGACGCTCATCCGGGTAACCGGTATCCAGCGGCAGCCAGGCGGCGCCGGTTTGCACAATCGCCGTCAGCGCCAGGCTGAGGCGCACGGAACGCGGCAACGCCACCGCGACGATATCGCCCGGCTGAATGCCCGCCGCCGTCAGCTGTTCGGCCAACAGCGCGGCCTGGCGCTGCATGTCACGGTAGCTGAGGGTGTGCCCGGCATCCTGCAACGCGATGCGTTCCGGCGTGCGCCGAGCTTGATCGGCGATCGCCTGATGCAAGGTGGTGTCCGCTACCGCCTGTGCGGTGCGGTTGACCGCCGCGATCAACGCCTGTTCCTGCGGGGTTTGCAATTGCCAGCGCGGCAACGGCAGATCCGGTTGCGCAATCCATTGTTGCAGCAGCGCCATCAGCCGCGCGGCGAAGCGTTCAGGCTGCGGCACCGAGTCACGGTACTCCATCAGCAGACGCAGACGCTCGCCCGGCAGCACCAGCAACGTCAGCGGATAGTGGGTATAGCCTTTGTTGCGGATGGCGTCGCAGCGCAGGGAACCTGTGCCGCCGAGCAAGGCATCGTTGTCCGGGTAGTTCTCTACCACCAACAGCGTATCGAACAGCGTGCCCGCGCCGGCCAGGTGCTGGATCTCACCCAATCCCAAATCGTCGTGCTCCAGCAGTTCAATCTGCCGGTGTTGCAGAGCGGTCAGCTGTTCCGTCAACGGCCGGCCGTTTTCCAGCCGTACGCGTACCGGCAGCGTGTTGCTGAACAGGCCAACGTGCTCTTCCACGCCGTCGATCTGGCCAAACCGCCCGGAAACCGGCGAGCCGAACACCACGTCCTGATGGCCGCAACAGCCGGCCAGCTGCAGCGCCCAGATGCCCTGCATCACGGTATTGAGCGTCAGCCCGCGTTCGCGGCACAGGGTCAGCAAACGCTGTTCCTCCGCCGGCGGCAGCGTCATTTCCCGCTCAAACACGCGGTCGTCCTGAGCCTCGCCAAACAGCAGCGTTGGCCGCACGTCCTGCAGCGTCTCGCGCCAGACGCGGCGCGAGGCGTCGGCATCCCGCGCGGCCAGGCGGCGCACGATATCGGCATAGTTCGAACGCAGCGGCGGCAACGCCGTTATCCCTTCACGCAATGCGATCATCAGATCGTTGAGCACCACCGGCGTCGACCAGCCATCGACGATCAGGTGGTGGGCATTGAGGAACAGCGTGCAGCGTTCGCTCTCGCCGTGTTTGACCCACAGCGCATGCAGCATCGCGCCCGGCTGGTTAAACAGATCGCGCTGCAGCTCTTTCTGCTCCAGCTCATTCAGCGCCTGCATTTCTTGTTCGGCGGACAGCGGCGGCAGCCTGAGGCTGTCCAGCGGCCAATGGCTTTCCTGCGGTATCAGCTGCAGCGGTTCGCCCTCGCGGTTGAACCGGGCGGCCAGCTGCGGATGGCGGCGGATCACCGCATCCAGCGCCTGCTGGAGCCGTGGCGCGTCCAGTTCGCCGCAGAGGCTCAGGCGCGTCAGCGAGTTATAACTGCCGCCCTGCTGCGCCGTCTGGGCATGGAACAGCAAGCCGTGCTGCAAGGGCAACAGCGGTAGCGCATCGGCCAACGGCCCATACTCCCGCTCCCAGGCGCGCAGCGTTTCATCGTCGACGTTCGGTTGGGCGATCTCGGCCGCCGTCAACGTTGCCGCTGCGCGTTCGGGATGCCGTTCAGCAAACTCGCACAGCGCACGCACGGCCTGCTCGATGCCCCTATGCAGCGCCTCGATGTCGCTCGCGCTGAAGATGGCCTCCAGCCAGCTCCAGTTGATCGCCAGACACGCGCCGTCGCGCCGCTCTACGACAAAGATGTTCACTTCCAGCCCGTAACACAGCGCCTGCTGCGTATCCTGCGCCACTGCGAAGGCGTCGCGGAAACGGGTCCGGCTGCGCTGCGGCGTCCAGTGTCCCTCATCCTGGCCGAAGCGCCCGAGGTAGTTGAACAAAATCTCCGGCGCATTGCGCTGCGCCAGCGCGGCCAGTTCGTCACGCTGCGGATGTAAATAGCGCAGTTGACCATAGCCGATGCCGCGATCGGCCACCGCGCGCGTCACCCGTTTCACCGCGCGCACGGCCTCGTGGTGTTCGGCGTCATGCAGTTCGATGCACAGCGGGTACTCCGCCGTCAGCCAGCCGACGGTGCGCGCCAGATCGAGGCTATCGTCCAGTTCGGCGCGGCCGTGCGACTCCAGCGAAAAGCGCAGCGAAGCGGCCTGGAAATGACGCCGGCAGGCCAGCGCCAGCGCGCACAGCATGATCTCTTCGACCTGAGCGCGGTATCCCTGCGGCAAGGCGCCCAGCAGCGCGGCGGTCAGCCGGCTGTCGAGCAGCGTGCGCCGTTCGCTCACCGAAGCGAGACGATCGGTCTGCGGATCCAGCGCGCGTCCCCCCAAGCGCGGCACGCCGTCCGCCAGCATCTGCCGCCAGAACGGCAGCTCGGTTTCCCGGCGTTCGGCGTCGGCCCGTAAACGCGCGGACCACTCATAGAGCGAGGTTTCCTCCGGCGGCAGCGCGATCGGCTGCCCCTGCATGGCGCTGTCGGCCGCTTGCCGCAGTTCGTCGAGCAGGATGCGCCAGGAAACGCCGTCAACCACCAGGTGGTGGATCGCCAGCACCAGCCCGAGGCTCTGCCCGTCACGCTGCAACAAGATGGCCTGCATCATGCTGCCCTCGGCCGGATTGAGGCGCGCCAGCGCGGCATCAAACGCCTGTTCCGCCGCGGTTTCCAGATCGCCGGATACGGGATGACGCTGCATCAATTCACCGGCGGCGGCGGTTTCAACCACCAACTGGCCGTCGCGGATCCGCGCGCCCAGCGCCGGGTGTGCCGTACGCAGCTGTTCCAACGCATAACGCAGCTGTGCCGGTTGCAATTCGGCAGGCACGCGCAGGAAAACGCCGTGCGCGAAGAGACGATGCATGTCGCCCGTCTCGGCAAACCAGTGCAGGATCGGCAGCCCGTCGATCGGGCCTTGCTGCACGCTGCGCGCGGCCTGAGATCCAACGGCCAGCGGCTGCATCGCCTGCGCCATGCGCGCGGGGGTGTGCAGCGCGAAGATCTCACGCGGCCGCAGCAGATACCCGTTGCGCCGCAGGGCGGTGCCCAGCCCCATCGCCGAGATGCTGTCGCCGCCGAGCGCGAAGAAATCGTCGTCGGCACCGACGCGCTCCATCCCCAACAGCTGCGCCATGGCGCGGCAAATCAGCCTTTCCTGCTCGGTGGCCGGCTCGCGCAGGCTTTGCGCCAGCGTCTCCTGCGGTTTGGGCAGCGCCTGACGGTCAATCTTGCCGTTAACGTTAAGCGGCAGCTCCGGCATCACCACCAGGATCGCCGGCACCATGTAATCCGGCAGACGCTGCGCCAACTGCGCCAGCAGCTCGCTCTGCAGCGCGGGTGAGGCGCGCCGCGCGTCATCCTGCACCGAGCAGTAACCGATCAGGCGATAGGTAGCGCCGATCGGCTCGGCGATCACCACCGCCCGCCCCACGTCCGGCAAGGCAGCCAGCGCGCTCTCCACTTCACCCAGCTCGACGCGGAAGCCGCGCACCTTGATTTGGTGATCGGTACGGCCAATGAACACCAGCTGGCCGTCCGCGCTCCAACGCATCAGATCGCCGCTGCGGTACATCACCTCGCCGTCGGCGAACGGATTGGCGACAAAGCGCGCCGCCGTCAGATCCGGGCGGCGCAGGTAACCGCGCGCGATGCCCTTGCCTGAAATGTACAGTTCCCCCGCCGCGCCGATCGGCACCGGCTGCAGGCGACTGTCGAGCAGCCAGACTTCGGTATTGGCCAGGGGGCGCCCGATCACCGGCTGGTCTGCGGCCGTGACCGGCGCGCCGAGGGTATCGACGGTGTATTCGGACGGGCCGTAATAGTTATGGATCTCGACTTCCGGATGCTGCCGCATCAGGTTCCACAGCGTCGGTGTCGCCGCCTCGCCGCCGATCATCACAAACGCCGGCAGCGGAAACTGTCCCTTCAGCAGGCCGCAATCCACCAACTGCGAGAGGAACGACGGCGTGATATCCAGCAGATCGATCGGGGTCTGTTGGGTCTGTTCGAGCAACGCCCAGGGGTCGCGGCGCAGCTCTTCATCGAAGATAACCAGTTCGCTGCCCATCATCATGCAGAACAGCGGCTCCCAGGAGGAGTCGAAAGAGAACGAAGCGGTATGCCCGGCGCGCAGACGCCGCCCGCGGCGAGCCTGGAATTTTTCAATCGCCGGGCCGAACAGCGAGGCCTGATGCGACAAGAACAGGTTCAGCAGCCCGCGGTGCGTGGACATCACGCCTTTGGGTTTGCCGGTCGAACCGGAGGTGTAAATCATGTAGGCCAGATGCGCCTCGTTCAGCGGCGCGCGCCGCTCTTCGTCCGATATCTGCGCGGCCTCGGCGGCCGCGCAGCGCGCCCGGCATTGCGCCTCATCGAGGCACATGATCTGCGGCAGATCCGGCATGTTGGCCCGCGTGTCGCTGTGGGTCAGCAGCATCACCGGCCGCGCGTCGTCGCACATCAGCGCCAGACGTTCACGCGGATAATCCAGATCGAGCGGCATATAGGCCGCGCCGCTGGCCAACACGCCAAACAGCGCGACCAGCGTGTCCACCGAGCGCGGAATGCCGATGGCGACCACGTCTTCGGCGCCGATGCCGCTTTCGATCAGCACGCGCCCCAGTTGCATCACCCGTTCACTGAGTTGACGGTAGCTGAGGCGCACATCGCCGCAGGTCACCGCCAACGCCTCGGGCTGTCGCTCAACCTGACGCTGGAAAGCGTCCATGATCGACACCATGCCCGCCGGCGGCGTCAGCTCAGCGCCGCGCCCCCAGGCCGCGAGTTGGCGCAGCTCCCCTTCGCTGACCAGCGCCAGTTGACCGTTCGGCTGATGCGGCCGCCGCGCCAGTTGCTGCAGCCAATGGCCAATGCGCTCCGCATGGCCTTGCAAGGTGCGCGGCGCGTATTTGGCCGGGTTGGCCACCAACGACAGCGTCAGCACGCCGCTTCGAAAACCGATCTCAAACTCGAGGTCGTCGACCGGCCCCATCGCCAGCGTATGGGTAACGGCCGCTTGACCGTCGAAGGACAAGGCGCTGTGGTAAACCTTGACGTTGACCACCGGGCCGTACAGCTCCTGATGGCCGCCGACCAGGCCGAGATCGCGTTTGACCTGCTCCGCCTCATAGCGTTGATGGCGCCGCACCTGTTTGATTTCCGCCGCGGTGGCCTGGCAGACGTCCGCCAGCGACATCTCCGGCGTCACGTTCAGCAGCAGCGGCAGCACGTTAACCACCGGGCCGATCGCCGCCAGCGCCTGCGAGCCCATGCGGCGCATGAAAGGAAAACCGATGGAGAGCCGGGTTTCGCCGCTCATGCGCGCCAGATACATCGCCAGCGCCGCCGTGACGATATCGGCCGGTTGCAACGACTGCAGCGCTGCATCGCGCAGCGCTTCGTCAAACAGCGACTCCGGCAGCACCAGCGCCTGTTTGAGCGGCCGAGCGCCCGGTTCGACCTCGCGGTTTTCCGTCGCCAATGACAGCGGCGACGGCAGATCGCGCAGATGCTGCCGCCAGAATTCGGCCGCCCGCTGGCGTGCGGGCGACGTTTGCCATTGCTGAAACTCTTCCACCACCTTGCCGAACGGGGTAAACGGCGAGGCCGCCGGCGACAGCCCGTGGCGCAGCGCGCGGTAGATATCGGCGATCCGGCGGGTGATGGCCTCGAAGCTGAAGCCGTCCAGGGTCAGATGATGAAAGCGCTGGTACCAGAACCAGCGATCGGCGCTGATGCGGATCACCGCATGGCGATAGAGCGGGCGCTCGCCGTCCGCGGGCAGATCCTGCGCCAGATCGTCGTGCATCAGCGCCAGCGCCGCCTGTTCGGCGTCTGGCCGCGCGCTGAAGTCAAACCACTCCGGCGCCAGCACCCGCGCGGGATCCGCGTTCAGCGGTAAACGTTGCACCGGCTGGCCGTCCTGCGCCTCAAAGAAGCGCGCCTGAACCGTATCCGCCTCCGCCAGCCCCTGGCGAATCGCGCGCTCCAGCGCCGAACGATCGATATCGCCGTGCAGTTCGGTGTAGTGCGCCACGGCAAAGCTGTTGCGCCGCAGCGCGATTTGGTCGGCAATCCAGATCCCCGGTTGCGCCGCAACCAGCGGATAATCCCGATACTCGACCTGAGTATCCGGCAAAGAAAGCGTTTCTGACATGGTGTCTGTCCTTTTCCTCAAACGGAATGTAGCGATGTGGCTGTGCGGCGATTAACGCGGCGCATCCGCCGCTTTCAACGACGCCGGCCGCATGTCCTGCCAGTGCGCTTCGATATAGTCGATACATTCACCGCGCGACGCCGGCCCCATCAACACGCGCCATCCCGGCGGCGTATCGGCAAACTGCGGCCACAGCGAGTACTGCTGTTGCGCGTTGACCAACACGGAGAAACGGAGACTTTCGTCATCGAACGGGTTTTGTTGTTCCTGAGTCATTTGCCTTACCTGTCTGTCAAAATGTGGAATTACTTCATTGCGGAAAGCAGCCGGCGCACGCCGTCCACCAGACCGCCGCGCCAGCAGAGCGCGTCATGTCCGCCGGAATACACGCGGTAGTCGGCACGATGCCCGGCCGCCGTCAGCGCCTGGTGCATCTGGCGATTGACGAATTCGATGTCCGCCTCCCGATCGCCGGCTTGCTGAATCACGGTGAGCGTCGGCGCGGTCGCGCCGCGCTGCCGAACCTGGCGTATCAACCAGCCTTCCTCCAACTCATGGCGTTTTTCGAACTGGGTAACGAATTGCACCGTGGGCCACCAGAAGGAGCCGGACTGGCTCAGCACATGGCCGAAGCGCTCGGGCCAGTGCAGGCCGGCGTATAACGCCGCCAGTCCGCCGTAGCTCTGGCCGGCGACCACGGTGCGCGCCCCCTCTTCGCTGAACGGTTCGCGCCGCTGCGCCTGCGGCAGCAGTTCGTCGATCACCGCCTGCCAAAAGGCGGCGTTGCAAGGCAGCTCGTTTTCCCGGTGTTCGCCATCGATCGCATCGATCAGCAGCCAGCACGCGGGCGGCAGATGCCCTTTTGCGGTCTCGTTCTCAATCACCGGCAGCAATGCGTGCCTTTCGATCCAGTTCTGGCCGTCGAGCAGCAGCACCAGCGGGCGGTTCGCGTTGTCCGCCGCCTCGCCGCCGGCATACAGCCATACGCGCCGCCGGGTGCCCAGCCGTTCGCTGTGCCAGTGAAAAAGCTGTAGCCGCGCTTCATCCAACGGCCGATCGGCGGCCTGCCAGGCGCTTTGGTCGTCCGCGTCCGGCCCCTGAGCCAGGGAAACGGCGCGCGGGCGATAAGCCGGCCCCAGCGAGGTGCGATTCAGCGGATCGGCGATCGCCAACGGGAACAGCGATACCCACCAGGCGCGCTGCTGGCGATCGCGCAACGTTTCGTCGTCGCTGAAGACGGGAGGAAGATCCCGCGCTGTAATCGGGATCAGGCTGTAACTGCCGCGCCAGCGGCGATCGACAACGGCCGCACCGTACCAAACGTCGGTGCCGGGGAGCCTTTTCAGGCTGCTGGGGGTCGTGCTGTGATGGTCGGTAATGCCGTTGATATCGGCATAGACGCGACATATCGGCGAGAGCCGCTCGTCGCCGGCAGGATCGCGCCATAGCCAGGTCATTCTGACGTGCTGTTCATCGTGCGCTTCGACGACAGGCGTGCCATGAGCGGCAACCTTCTGCCACCACGCGGATTGCCCTGCCGCCTCTTCACGCAGCCACTGCGCCGCCAATCCCTCACGACCGTTTTCTGGCCTCTTTTCCGGCAAAAACTCCATAGCGCCCCTTACATAACGTGCGTGACTTTTACAAAACCTGACAATCGTATTGATACTCATTATCATTTTCAATACTATTTGTCGGATTTTTGCCGTCGTGCAAACGCGACGTCTCCGCGTTGACGAGGGAAACCGTATTCATCGGCATTGCGGGGTTTATCAGGGTGGCATTACACACAAAAGTAGGCATGCAGGAGAGATAATGAATATTAGAAACAAAGGGATAGAAAACGATAGTGCAGAGGCGATGTCCGCCAACCGGCTGTTGCTGGGGGCGACGCTGGCGCTACTGCCCTTCGCGCAAAACGCTTTTGCCGCGGCGGACGAGACGATGGTGGTGACCGCCGACGCGCAGAGCAGCGTGACCGCGCCCGTCAAAGGGATCGTCGCCAAAGAGAGCGCCGCCGGCACCAAAACCGCCGCCCCGCTGAGCAAAACCCCGCAGTCCATCTCGGTGGTGACGCGCGAGCAAATGAACGACCAGGAACCGGCGTCGGTCGCCGACGCCTTGAACTACACCAGCGGGGTGATCACCACCTATCGCGGCAATTCCAACCGCAATGACGAAGTGATCAGCCGCGGCTTCCGCTACGCGCCCAAGCTGCTCGACGGCCTGCACTTTGGCCTCTCGAGCCAAAACGGCGGCGCCGGGCAGATCGATCCCTGGTTGCTGGAGCGCGTGGAAATGGTGCACGGCCCGGCCGGCGTGCTTTACGGCCAGGTCAGCCCCGGCGGCGTGGTGGTGATGACCAGCAAACGCCCTACCGCCCAGAGCATTCACGAAGTTAAATTCAGCACCGGTAACCGTCATCTTGCGGAAACGGCGTTCGACTTCGGCGGCAAACTCAACGACGACAACACCCTGTTCTATCGCCTGAACGGTATCGCCAGAACCGAACATGAGTTTGTCAAAGACAGCAAGCAGCAACGGGTGGCCATCGCCCCGGCCTTCACCTGGCTGCCGAACGAAGACACCAGTTTTACGCTGCTGACCAGCTACCAGAACGATCCGAAAGCCGGATCGCGCAACTTCCTGCCGCGCGCCGGCACGCTGTTCCCGACCAGCGCGGGCTATGTGCCCTATGACTTCAACATCAGCGAACCCAGCTTCAACAAGTCGCGGCGCGAGCAGGCGTCGATCGGCTACAGCCTCGAGCACAACTTCAGCGATGCGCTGTCGTTTACCCAGAACCTGCGTTTCACCCACCGTGATGAGGACTATAAATATCTGGTTTATAACGTAAACTCGAAGGTCAACGACCACACCGTCACCCGCATGGCGCAACATGAAACGCAGATGACCAACGAGTTTGGCGTGGATAACCAGCTGAAGGGCCTGTTCGACACCGGCGAGGTGAAGCACACGGTGCTGGGCGGATTGGATTACCGCTACAGCCATATCGATTCGAAGATGTATCGCGATCGCGGCAACGATTACCCGATCGACTGGGCCAACCCGGTTCGTCCCAGCATCGATGGCAGCACGCTGGCGCTGGCTTCCAGCGATTTGAAGACGCTGAATCAGGTCGGGGTGTATCTGCAGGACCAGCTGGCGTGGAATAACTGGAACCTGCTGCTGTCCGGCCGTCAGGACTGGTCGCAGGTCAACACCCGCGATCGCACCAGCGGCGGCAAAGAGCAGACCTACAACGATGCCCAGTTCACCGGCCGTGCGGGCCTGCTCTACGCCTTCGACAACGGCATTTCGCCGTACGTCAGCTACAGCACCTCGTTCGATCCTAACCTGTACCCGAGCGCGCCGGGCGCCGACCCGCTCAAGCCGACCACCGGCAAACAAACCGAGGTGGGCGTGAAGTACCAGATCCCGGGCGGCAACACCCTGCTGACCCTTTCCTGGTTCGACATCACCCAACGCAATGTGGCGTCTTACAACCGTCTCACCTCCGCCTACGAGCAGATCGGTGAGGTGAAATCCAAAGGGATTGAGGCGGAAGTGCACGCTCAGCCGACGCCGGAGATCAAGCTGATCGCCGCCTACACCTACACCGACGTGGTGACCAAAGACTCCAACTCGGCGGACGAAATCGGCCACAGCCCGGCGGGCATTCCGCGCCACGCGGCGTCCGCCTGGGGCAGCTACAGCTTCCTGAGCGGTGCGCTCAATGGCCTGACCGTCGGCAGCGGCGTGCGTTACATCGGCGATGCGCCGGCCGACGCCACCGGCCAGTACGACGTGCCGCACTACACGCTGTACGACGCCATGGTGAAATATGATCTCGGCCAGGCCTCGCCGGCGCTGCGCGGTGCGGCGCTGCAGCTCAACGTGCAGAACCTGACGGACAAGAAATACGTTTCATCCTGCAGCGGCGAGTACGCCTGCTTCTACGGCAGCGGCCGCAGCGTCATCGCTTCGGTGAACTACCGCTGGTAACGAAAAGGGGCGGCCAGCGCCGTAATGCTTGTCAGTTAGCTTTTTTCTGAAGGTATTGGTGACGTATTTCGGTCGATAAATGTGAGATGCACCATGAAACTCATGCGCCTCGACCGAGCAAGGGACCGTAGGCGCGGTCCCTTGCAACCCGCGCCTTTGCCCTATCAGACGGTTGGCTTTGCCAACTGCCCTCTCTCCGCCATACCGCATTGAGGCCGGCTGCGACAGGCGTCCCTGCCTGTCTCACCTGAAACCGCCGTCCATGGCGGTTTCTCCTAATGCGCTATGCCTACGTTCGGCGTCTTCAAGGGCGCCCAACACCGC
>NZ_JBQZFS010000003.1:0-543414 GCF_052691795.1 Serratia sp. TSA_130.1 | reverse complement strand
TTCAAATAATCACCAAAAACGCCTTTTTAGGATGTTTATTAGTCAGAAAATACCGGTTTTAGCACAGTAATAGCGGCAAACCCTGTAAACAGGGACAAACGAAGGTAAAGAAAAGGGAGCGGTCACCCGCTCCCTTTCATCTTTATTATCCTTAATTGCCGTTATTGTCGGGCAACGATATGGTCGTTTTCCACATCCAGCGTTACCAGCTTGCCGGGGATCAGCTTGCCGGACAGGATTTGCTGCGCCAGCGGGTTCTCGATTTCCTGCTGAATAGCGCGTTTCAACGGGCGTGCGCCATATACAGGGTCGTAGCCGGTTTTGCTTAACAGCGCCAGGGCCGGTTCGGTCATGGTCACTTCGTAACCGCGCTCTTCCAAACGCTTGTACAGACGCGACAACTGAATCTTGGCGATCGCGGCGATGTGTTTCTCGCCCAGCGGGTGGAACACCACCACTTCGTCGATACGGTTGATGAACTCTGGACGGAAGTGGTGACTCACCATCTCCATCACCGACTCTTTCATCTGCGCGTAGTTCATCTGACCGAAATGCTCCTGGATCAGATCGGAACCCAGGTTGGACGTCATGATCACCACGGTATTGCGGAAATCGACGGTGCGGCCTTGACCATCGGTCAGGCGGCCGTCATCCAACACCTGCAACAGAATATTGAACACGTCCGGGTGCGCTTTCTCGACTTCATCCAGCAGAATCACCGAATAAGGCCGGCGACGTACGGCTTCCGTCAGGTAGCCGCCCTCTTCATAACCGACATAGCCCGGAGGCGCGCCGACCAGACGCGAAACGGAGTGTTTCTCCATAAACTCGGACATATCGATACGCACCATGGCGTCGTCGCTGTCGAACAGGAACGAAGCCAGCGCCTTGCAGAGCTCGGTTTTCCCCACCCCGGTCGGGCCGAGGAACAGGAACGAACCGATCGGTCGGTTAGGATCGGACAGCCCCGCACGGCTGCGGCGAATCGCATTGGAGACTGCGCTGACCGCTTCGTCCTGGCCAATCACTCGCGAATGCAGTTCTTGTTCCAGGCGCAGCAGCTTGTCGCGCTCGCCTTCCAGCATTCTTGCGACCGGGATCCCGGTGGCACGCGCCAGCACTTCGGCAATCTCCGCATCGGTCACCCGGTTGCGCAGCAGCTTCATGCTCTTGCCTTCGGCCTGCGTGGCGGCGGCGAGCTGTTTTTCCAGCTCAGGGATTTTGCCGTACTGCAGTTCCGACATCCGCCCCAGATCGCCGACGCGACGCGCCTGCTCCAGGGTGATTTTGGCCTGCTCGAGTTCAGCCTTGATATTCTGGGTGCCGGAGAGCGACGCTTTTTCCGCTTTCCACTCTTCTTCCAGCTCCGAGTATTCGCGCTCTTTCTGCCCCAGCTCATCGCTCAGCATGTCCAGGCGTTTCTTGCTGGCGTCATCAGACTCTTTATTCAGCGCCTGCTGTTCCAGTTTCAATTGGATGATGCGGCGCTCAAGCCTGTCGAGCGACTCCGGCTTGGAGTCCATCTGCATGCGAATGCTGGACGCCGCTTCGTCGATAAGGTCAATAGCCTTGTCCGGCAATTGACGATCGGCGATATAGCGGTGCGAAAGCGTTGCCGCCGCCACAATGGCCGGGTCGGTGATCTGCACGTGGTGGTGCAGTTCGTAACGCTCTTTCAGGCCGCGCAGAATAGCAATGGTGTCTTCCACGCTCGGCTCAGCCACATACACTTTCTGGAAACGACGTTCGAGCGCCGCATCCTTCTCTATATATTGACGGTATTCATCCAGCGTGGTGGCACCGACGCAGTGCAGCTCGCCGCGCGCCAGCGCCGGCTTCAGCATATTGCCTGCGTCCATCGCGCCATCCGCCTTACCGGCACCGACCATGGTATGCAGTTCGTCGATAAACAGGATAACGCTGCCTTCCTGCTTGGCCAGATCGTTGAGCACGCCTTTCAGACGCTCTTCAAACTCGCCGCGATATTTGGCGCCGGCGATCAAGGCGCCCATATCGAGGGACAATACGCGCTTGTGCTTCAGTCCTTCCGGCACTTCGCCGTTAATGATGCGCTGCGCCAGACCTTCGACGATGGCGGTTTTACCCACGCCAGGCTCGCCGATCAACACCGGGTTGTTTTTGGTACGGCGTTGCAGCACCTGAATGGTGCGACGGATCTCTTCGTCACGGCCGATCACCGGGTCAAGCTTGCCCTGCTCAGCACGTTCGGTCAGATCGATAGTGTATTTCTTCAATGCCTGCCGTTGGTCTTCGGCGCCTTGGTCTTCCACGCTGTCACCGCCTCTCATTTGTTCAATGGCTTTGCTGATTTTATCGGCCGTCGCGCCGGCCGCTTTCAACAAGTCGGTCAACGAGCCGCGGTCTTCCAGCACCGCAAGCACAAACAGCTCGGAAGAAATGAATTTGTCCGCACGCTTTTGCGCCAGCTTGTCGCACAGGTTCAAAACGCGCACCAACTCGTGGGACGGTTGAACGTCGCCACCGGTGCCTTCTACCTGCGGTAAACGGGACAGCGCCTGTTCGATCTCGGTGCGTACACGCCCGGCATCGATACCTGCGGAAGTTAATAGTGGACGAACCGTGCCCCCTTCCTGATTGAGCAGGGCGCTCATCAGATGTAGCGGTTCAATAAACTGGTTGTCGTGCCCAAGGGCTAGTGACTGGGCATCGGCGAGGGCAAGCTGGAATTTGTTGGTAAGACGATCCAGACGCATAACACCTCCAAGATGGGTCGAAATTGCTACTGGAGATTAAATGAGGTCATCCCTCAAATTTTCAAGGTTATCTCGACGCTAAATTTTCGGTACAACGCCATGCGTCGTTGGATCGTCCTAATTCAATAGGTTATATCAGCCAGATTAAACTTGCCAGACGTCCGGTTATTCCATCGCGTCGATAGGAGAAAAAATGGCTCATTTCGTTAACCGTACAGCGGTCGCCGCCATAAATGGCCTGAACGCCCGCACGCAACAAGCGTTGGCGAGCCAGCAAGTAGATATTAGCCAAAAACTTATCGCCATGCGGGGTAAATGCCGCTGCGGCCTCAGCGTCTTCCGCCATGAAAGCGGCGCGCACCTCCGGCCCGACCTCGAACTGCTGCGGGCCGATCGCCGGCCCCAGCCAGGCGCTGATTTGGCCCGGTGCGGCGCTGAACGCCGCCACGGTTTGCTCCAGCACGCCGTGGCATAGCCCACGCCAACCGGCGTGAGCGGCGGCCACTTCGTCGCCTTGCTGCGAGCAGAACAGCACCGGCAGACAATCCGCCGTCATCACTGCGCACACCTGACCCGGCACGTTGCTGTACACCGCATCCGCCCGCAGATCGGCGGGCGCTTGTCCCGTCAACGTCACCACGCGAGTGCCGTGCACCTGCTCGAGCCATACCGGCATCTGCGGCAAGCCGGCGGCGGTAACCAACCTTTCCCGATTGCGCTTCACCGCTTGCGCCTCGTCACCCACGTGAGCGCCGAGGTTCAGCGAGTCATAAGGTGGCAGGCTGACGCCACCATCGCGCGTGGTGCTGCAAGCTTTAACGCCGGGAGGCAACGGCCAGTCGGGCAGAATGAGCGAGCGCATTACCAGTCCATCTGATCTTTGAATTCTTCGGTGTCCGCCTTCAGCGCGTTGATCAGATCAACCATGTCCTGCGGCAGCGGCGCATGCCACTCCATCTGGATGCCGCTGATCGGGTGATACAAACGCAGCATGGTAGCGTGCAGCGCCTGGCGGTCAAAGCCGCGCAGCGTGTTGATGAAGGCCTCCGAAGCGCCTTTCGGCGGACGCGGACGGCCGCCGTACAGCGGATCGCCCACCAGCGGATGGCTAATGTAAGCCATGTGCACGCGGATCTGGTGAGTACGGCCGGTTTCCAGGCGCAGGCGCAGACGAGTGTGCGCGCGGAAGTGCTCCATAATGCGATAGTGCGTCACCGCCGGCTTACCCATCGGGTGCACCGCCATGTGAGTGCGCTTGGTGGAATGGCGCGCGATGGGTTCTTCTACCGTACCGCCTGCCGTCATGGTGCCGATCGCCACCGCTTCGTATTCACGGGTGATTTCGCGTGCCTGCAGCGCCTCCACCAGCCGGGTTTGCGCCGGCACGGTTTTCGCCACCACCATCAGGCCGGTGGTGTCTTTATCCAGACGGTGCACGATGCCGGCACGCGGCACGTCGGCGATTTCCGGGTAGTGATGCAGCAGCGCATTGAGCACCGTGCCGTCCGGGTTACCGGCGCCAGGGTGCACCACCAAATCGCGCGGCTTGTTGATCACCAGGATATCGCTGTCTTCATAGACGATATCCAGCGCGATATCCTGCGGCTCCCAACGCGCTTCTTCTTCTATCTGTGCATCGATGGCGACTGTCTCTCCGCCCAGCACCTTCTCTTTCGGTTTGTTTGACGTTTTGCCATTGACCTTCACCCGATCGCCCAGGATCCACTCTTTTATGCGAGATCGTGAATAATCAGGGAACAATTCGGCCAAAGCCTGATCTAAACGTTGTCCGAGTTGAGATTCGGCCACCGTTGCGGTGAGTTGTACTTGTTGTGCCATATGCAGCTTCTTCGTTAACGTTGGGTTTTCACGGCGATGCCGTTTAATATAATGTGCTATTGTACCTGGTCTTTGTCGGGAGCTTAACGGACAGTCTCCCGGAATAACACCCTGAGGATAATCAAAACGTCATGACGCGTATGAAATATCTGGTGGCGGCAGCCACGTTGAGCCTGGCGCTGGCAGGTTGCTCCACATCCAAGGATGCGGTTCCCGACAACCCGCCTTCGGAAATCTATGCTACCGCGCAGCAAAAACTGCAGGACGGTAACTTCAAGGGCGCGATTACGCAACTCGAAGCGTTAGATAACCGCTATCCTTTCGGGCCGTATTCCCAGCAGGTCCAGCTGGATTTGATTTACGCCTATTATAAGGCTGCCGACTTGCCAATGGCTCAGGCATCCATCGATCGCTTCATGCGCCTGAATCCGACGCACCCGAACATCGATTACGTGATGTACATGCGCGGCCTGACCGACATGGCGCTTGATGACAGCGCGCTGCAGGGCTTCTTCGGGGTTGACCGTTCGGACCGCGATCCTCAGCACGCTCGCGCTGCGTTCCGCGACTTCAGCCAGTTGATTCAGCAATACCCGAACAGCCAATACGCGACCGACGCCAACAAGCGTTTGGTGTATCTGAAAGATCGTTTGGCCAAGTATGAGCTTTCGGTGGCGGAATACTACACTAAACGCGGTGCTTACGTCGCGGTCGTTAATCGCGCCGAGCAGATGTTGCGTGAATTCCCGGATACCAAAGCGACGCATGACGTGTTGCCGCTGATGGAAAATGCCTACAAGCAGCTGCAGCTGAACGGCCAGGCTGACAAAGTGGCCAAAGTGATCGCCGCCAACCCACAATAAGCGCGCGTCGGCACCGGCAGAAAAACCAAACGGCAGCCAAGGCTGCCGTTTTCATTGGCGTCGACCGGGTTTTTACTGGAAAAATACACAAGTAAAAACACGGTGTTAGCTAGCGCTCCTCACCGGTCAACTCATCGATAATGCGCCATCCGGCGGCAACTCTCAAGCATTAGATAGCCAATTCAAATGCTGAATCACAGATTGAACTAACTTTGCAAAAAGTGACAAAAAATCGTGATTTACATCACGCATTTAAACAAAAAGCGGGGTATGCTGGATTCACCAAGACGGAAAGACAGAGAGGTAAGTTATATGACATTGAACATTACCAGCAAACAAATGGATATCACTCCCGCAATCCGCAATCACGTCGAAGACCGTCTCACCAAACTGGAAAAATGGCAGACCCAGCTGATTAACCCGCATATCGTCTTATCCAAAGAGCCGCAAGGGTTTGTCGCCGACGCTACCATTACTACGCCTAACGGCCCGCTGGTCGCCAGCGCCAAACATGATGACATGTATACCGCCGTTAACGAGCTGATCGCCAAACTGGAGCGCCAGTTGAACAAAGTGCAGCACAAAGGCGAAGCGCGCCGCTGCAATGCCAGCGTGAAAGACATTGTGCCGGAAGTCACGCAAGAGCAGGAATAACCGTCCGACAGCGATTGCCGCATCAAACGCGCCCGAGGGCGCGTTTTTTGTCGGGTATTTTTGTTGACGGGGTAAAGGCCAGCGGTTACTTTAAAACCTGATCACATTAACCTTAGGTAGACCATGCCACGCACACCGTTTTTCTTCGCATTCTTTTTTACCTTCCCCTGACTGGGAGGCGTTTCGTCGTGTGAGAAAGAATGCGAAGACGAACAACAAGGCCTCCTGGAAACAGGGGGCTTTTTTTATGGCTGTTTTACAACGAATAAGAACTGAAGGCGGAAGCTGATTATGACTGACAACCCGTTATTGGTGCTGCGCGAGCGCATCAGCGCACTGGACTTGAAACTGTTGGCCCTGCTGGCGGAACGCCGTGAGCTGGCGATCGAAGTCGGCAAGACCAAGCTGCACTCTCATCGCCCGATCCGCGATAAAGAGCGCGAGCGCGATCTGCTGGATGCGCTGATCGCCGCCGCCAAGCCTTACGACCTGGACGGCTTTTACGTCACCCGCCTGTTTCAACTGATCATCGAAGATTCCGTCCTGACCCAGCAGGCGTTGCTACAGCACCAGCTCAACCCCGTCAGCCAGCACTCCGCCCGCATCGCCTTCCTCGGTCCGAAAGGCTCTTACTCGCATCTGGCTGCGCGCCAATACGCTGCCCGCCACTTCGATCAGCTGATCGAATGTGGCTGCCAGAAGTTTCAGGATATCTTCGCCCAGGTGGAAACCGGCCAAGCGGACTACGCGATTCTGCCGATCGAGAATACCAGCTCAGGCTCGATTAACGAGGTGTACGATCTGCTGCAACACACCAGTCTGTCGATCGTCGGCGAGCTGACCAACCCGATCAACCACTGCGTTCTGATCGCCGGCGACAGCGATCTGAGCCAGATAGAAACCGTCTACAGCCATCCGCAGCCGTTCCAACAGTGCAGCCAGTTCCTTAACCGCTTCCCGCACTGGAAAATCGAATACACCGAAAGCACGGCGGCCGCGATGGAGAAAGTCGCCAAGCTGAATTCGCCGAAGGTGGCTGCACTGGGCAGCGAGGCCGGCGGCGCGCTGTACGGGCTGCAGGTGCTGGAACACAATCTCGCCAACCAGCAGCAAAACATCACCCGCTTTATCGTCCTGGCGCGCAAAGCGATTGATGTCTCCGAACAGGTGCCGGCAAAAACCACGCTGATCATGGCGACCGGCCAACAATCCGGCGCGCTGGTCGAAGCGCTGCTGGTATTGCGCGATAACGGCATCATCATGACCAAGCTGGAATCACGTCCGATCAACGGCAATCCGTGGGAGGAGATGTTCTATATCGATGTGCAGGCCAACCTGCGCGCCGAGGCGATGCAAAAAGCGCTGCGCGATCTGGCGCCGATCACCCGCTCGCTGAAGGTGCTGGGCTGTTACCCAAGCGACACCGTGGTGCCGGTCAACCCATCCTGAAACCGTAAAAAAGGGTTCGGCTTGGCCGAACCCTTTATGTTTACTGCCCGCTGTTTTACTGCCGGCTGTCGTTAGCCTGCCGCAACAGCGTGCGGCTCTCCACCAGGAAGCGCTGGGCGTAATCGCCGAACCAATGCTCTACCTTGCGGAAGCTCTCGATAAACGCCTGTTTGTCGCCATGCTCCAACAGCTTTATCGCCTCGCCGAAGCGCTGGTAGTAACGCTTAATCAGCGCCACGTTTTCTTCCGACGACATAATGATATCGGCGTACAGCTGCGGATCCTGCGCGAACAGGCGGCCAACCATCGCCAGCTCCAGCCGGTAGATTGGCGAAGAGAGCGCCAGCAGTTGCTCCAGTTGCACGTTCTCTTCCGCCAGGTGCAGCCCGTAGGCGAAGGTAGCGAAGTGCCGCAGCGCCTGAATAAACGCCATATTCTGATCGTGCTCGGCCGCGCTGATGCGATGCAGCCGCGCGCCCCACACCTGCAACTGTTCAAGCAGCCACTGATACGCCTCCGGCTGGCGGCCGTCGCAATAGACCACCACCTGCTTGGCCACGCTGCCCACGTCCGGGCCGAACATCGGATGCAGACCGACCACCGGGCCGCTGTGCGCCGCCAACATCGCGTGTAAAGGCCGGTTCTTCACCGACGCCAGATCCACCAGAATACAATCGGCAGGCAGCGTCGGCAGGCGGCTTATCACCTGCTCGGTCACGTGGATCGGCACGCTGACGATCACCATGCCGGCATCCGCCAACAGCTGCTCCGCCTGCGGCCAATCTTCCTGATCCAACACCCTGACCTGATAACCCGACAACGTCAGCAAGCGATTGAACAGCCTGCCCATTTGGCCGTTGCCGCCGATAATGACGATCGGCCGCAGCTGCGGGCACAGGGTTTTAAAGCCCTTATCGTTCTCGCTGACGTAAGACTCGCGCATCACGCGGCGCAACACATCTTCGATCAGATCCGGCGGCACGCCGAGATTTTCCGCCTCCCGGCGGCGCGAGGCCAGCATCGCGGCTTCGCGCTCCGGCACATAAACCGGCAAACCGTGGCGGCTTTTGACTTCGCCCACTTCCGCTACCAGATGCAGGCGTTTCGCCAGCAGATCCAGCAGCGCTTTATCCACCTCATCGATTTGATCGCGCAGCGCGGTCAGTTCTGCCACCATAACTTACTTTTCTCCCGTGCGGGCCGTCAGCGCAGCGCCGAGTTCCTGATGCATATGGCGCAACAGGGTTTCCGTACTCTCCCAGTTGATGCAGGCGTCGGTGACGGACACACCGTAACGCATGTCTGCACGCGGCTGTTCGGAAGACTGATTGCCCTCATGCAGATGGCTCTCCAGCATAATGCCGGTGATTGAGCGGTTACCCGCCTTGATCTGCTCCACCACGGACTCGGCAACCGCCGGCTGACGGCGATAGTCTTTATTCGAGTTGCCATGGCTGCAATCTATCATCAAGGACGGGTGGAGTCCCGCCTCAAGCATCTGTTTTTCACAGGCCGCAACGTGCTCAGCGCTGTAGTTCGGAGTTTTGCCGCCGCGCAGGATCACGTGCCCATCCGGGTTGCCCTGAGTCTGCAGCAGGCAAACCTGGCCTGCCTGGTTAATGCCGACGAAGCGATGCGGCATGGCAGCGGCGCACATGGCGTTGATGGCGGTACCCAGGCTGCCGTCGGTGCCGTTTTTGAACCCGACCGGCATCGACAGGCCGGATGCCATTTCTCGGTGGGTCTGAGATTCGGTGGTACGCGCGCCGATCGCCGACCAGCTGAACAAATCGCCCAGGTACTGCGGGCTGTTCGGATCCAACGCTTCGGTAGCCAACGGCAAGCCCATGCCCACCAGATCCAGCAACAGGCGACGCGCGATATGCAAGCCTGCTTCAACATCAAACGAACCGTCCATGTACGGATCGTTGATCAAACCTTTCCAGCCGACAGTGGTTCTGGGTTTTTCAAAGTAGACGCGCATAACGATATACAGCTGATCGCTCAAGTCAGCCGCCAGGGTTTTCAAACGACGGGCGTAGTCCAGCGCCGCATCCGGATCGTGGATCGAACAAGGCCCACACACCACCAACAGGCGATGATCGCGCCCCTGCAAAATGTTGGCGATGGTGTTACGCGCAGTGGCGATTTCATTTTCGTCGTCGGCGCTGAGCGGGAACTGGTTCTTCAGCTCCTCCGGCGTGATGAGAACCTGTTCTGCACTGATGTGTACGTTATTGAGCGCGTCTTTTTGCATGATGCTATTCCTGTCGTTTGGCGTTATGCGTTGAAATGGAACATTGAGCGTTTCAGGGGTCTACCCTATCACGATATGTAAAGTTTTCAATCCATTTTCCGTAAATAAAAGATTACCGTCATTATCTTGCTTAAACTACCTTTGAACCAGGGTTGATAAAATAGATTTAAAATAAACAAATACAATATATTAAACAATTAAACAGCCCATCATCACGCTGTAGCCCCTCCTGCCAATAAAGCCACTTACCGTAAACATATTTGTACATTAAATTTTACAGCGAGGATGCACGGCCCATCTCGGTACCGACGGTCGGGCGAAGCAGGATCAGCACGAAATGCCGTCGAAAGCGATGAATTTAAGTAGAAGAAAAGCGAATAAATGAGGGATAAAAATTAAAAACTTAAGCTAATGGCGGCTATTTTTGTCGCCGAAATGAACCGATATAATGTGACCGTCATCAACAATAATCACCCTTAACAACTGGATCCAAGATGCTCTCTTCCCGCGCTCGTCGCGCTTTTCCGCTGTATATTTGCTGCTTAACGACTTTCACCAGTGTTTCAGCCCTTGCCGACAATACGCTTTTCACCGCGATGGACGATCCGGCCACCGCCAAGAAACCGTTCGAAGGCAACGTGCAGGCGGGCTACAACGCCCAGTCCGGCAACTCGCAGAGTTCCACTCTGTTGGCCAACACCAACATGACCTGGTTCAACACCGACGCGGCGTACAGCCTGTGGGGGGCGGCCAACAACACCACCTCTTCCAACGTGCGCTCGTCCGAAAAGTATCAGGCCGGCGGCCGTACGCGCTATAACCTGACCGATCGCAACTACCTGTTCGGCCAGGCCAGCTGGCTGAGCGACCGTTTCAACGGTTACGACTCACGCTCCACGCTGACCAGCGGCTATGGCCGTCAAATCCTCAACGGGCCGCTCAGCGACCTGCGGGTGGAATTCGGTCCCGGCGTGCGCCATGACGAATACCATGGCGGCGGCCGCTCGACCAAAGGGCTGGCCTATGGCGCGGCCAACTATTCCTATCAGCTGACCGACAACACCAAGTTCATTCAGGGCGTCTCCGCACTGGCGAACGAAGAAACCACGCTGAACTCGGAAAGCGCGTTGAACGTGGCGATCAACGATCGCTTTTCACTGCGCGTAGCTTACACCGTGACCTACAACAGCAAGCCACCGGCCTCTGCGCCGAAGAACACCGACACGACAACCTCGGTCACGCTGGTCTACGGCCTGTAACCTGCCCGCCCATTATTTCTCGAAGCCCATCATCGATGGGCTTTTTTTTATGCCTGCGGCGTCAACGTTAACCAGACCATGCCAAGCGCTTTCAATGCATCCGGAGAACATTGAAAGTCGACGTTGCCGCCGCTGACCCGCACCTGGTTACCCGGTAAACGCGCTATATCGTATACGTCCAGGTTACCGTCGATGTCCACCAGCCAGCGGCCATTGGCGATATGCGTAACGGCCAGATCCACCAGCCAGGATACGCGCCCGCCATCAACATAAGCCGGCTGAGCCACGCCGTCAGGAATCAAAGAACAGTCTGCCGACCACTGCCCCCCCTCTTTCAACTGCCCGGCGAGCAGGCGATATTTCGGTATCGTGCGAACTCCGGATACCGGAACCGCCGATGCGGCATCACCCCACATCTCCCCCTGGCCCGTCGCCAGCCACAGCAGCGAGACGCCTGTATCCAGAGCACAGGTCACCACGATATCGCCGGGGAAGTAGTTGCGGCGGACCCAGGTGCTCATCGTGCCTGAAGAGATACCCAGCAGGTCGCCCAATTCTTTTTGCAGATTGAAACCGTAAGCATCCAAAATGCGGCGCAATACCCCTTTCCCGCCGGAAGCCAAAACGCGATCGTAAAGCGCTTTACCTTGCGCAGATGACGCAGGCTTGCGATTTACTTTTGAATTTGCAAGTTCACCAGTCATCAGCCAGGCCAGGTCTGCTCCCGTAGTTAACGCGCAGTTGATAATGACATATCCGGGAACACTACCCCGCTGTTGCCAACTACTGATGTTATTCGGCGCTATCCCAAGGATTTCACTCAATTCCTTCTGCGTGCCAACGCCATAAGATGAAAGAACTCTCTCAATTACCGCTCCCACGGAGGTGTTGTTGTTTGTTGCATCTTCACGCATATCATCACCGATTAAAAATTAAATTCGCATTTACAAGTCGCATTTTGCGATTTAAAGTACCATCAATTCGCCGTCACTCGGCATGTCGATCGCTTTAGTTAAGATGATGCGACATGGGTAATGAAAATGCAAATACCGCAAGGCGACAAAAATCTTGCGTAATCACTTTGTTTACAGCGTGTTTACTCAAGTTTTCGCCTTTAAACGACGGATAACCAAACCTTGCTTTTGCGAGTATTCATCCATCATCAAATTCAGATAAGGAGGCTGTCATGCTACTGGCCAGCGAGGAGCAACGGGCTATCGGCCTGCGGCGTATTGCTGAAATCCGCCGCACACTGTTTGCCCGGCAACCCAACCATGCCGAAGAGATTTACGACACGGCGCCGCTGCACCTGCGCCATACGTTTTGCTTCCACGCCGGGCTGACTGAACGCTATGTGTGGTTAAAGTTTCACGAAATGGGTTATGCCGAACGGCGGAAAATCGTCGCGGCACTCAATGAACTCATCTCGCTCAGTCAATCGTTGCCGCGCTATATCAGCGAAACAGACTGTCTGTTAACCCCAAAAAAATAACCTTTCGAATCAAGCTGGCGTGCAACCCGCCGGGCACCGCTCGGCCCAAATTCACCCTATTAAATACTGGAAAATATTATGGCTGATACTATTGATATGGCGCAGGAGCGCCAGGCATTGATGCTCGAGAAACAAATTGCGTATGCCAGGCCGGTTGCCACAGCGCCCTCGGCGTTCTGCTGTGCCGATTGTGACGCGGCGATTCCTGTGGCGAGACGCATCGCGATTCCCGGCGTCAGCCGCTGCGTGACCTGCCAGCAGCTATCAGAAGCCAAGCAACGTCATGTCGCTCGCCGTTAAAAATAGGCCGGCGGAGCATCTGCCGGTCAACGTCTCTGCCATACAACACGCAGCGTACGGTGATTACGCCTATCCATGGAATGCCCCACGACGTGCGATAGGACGCGAAGCGGCGCTGAATCGCGACCAACTGCGCCAATGGCAAGCGATACTGCAGTGCATTCATGACCTGCCTTATTATTTGCGCACGCCGTTCCTTGAGCGCCACCGCCAACTGCTCAGCCAGAAGGGAGCCTACGCCGCCTGGCATTATCTGGTGCGAGTTTTCCATCGGCGGATATGGCCACGCATTCAGCAGGTAAATAATAATTTCGGTTTGGATCAACGCAAATCACTGCACTTTGGCAGCGAAGCGGACAGCTATAGCGCACTGCCCGCGCTGGGCGATAAAGCGCTGGAGCAGTTGGCGCGGCGTATCGGGGGCCAACTTTCTGCGCTCTACCAGAGTGAATGTGACGCCTTGCTGGCGAAGCATGGCAATAATGCAGAGATCCTGCTACACGCGGATATACAGCGCCGCCTCTATCGCCAAATCGCCACGATGGCCCGCGCCTTCAATATCCAGCCCATGCACTGGCGCTGTTATCGTAAAGGTAAGTTGGACAGCGAGCGGGCGATTGCGGCGCTGTCGCGCCTGACCGACGATCGCTGGTGGCTGCGGCGTCTCAAAATGCAGCGCATGCAGTGGCGCGAGGCGCTGCAAATCGCGATAGGCAACGTCCGCAACAACACGTCACCTTATGCCAGCAGACAGGCCCTTCACGATGTCAAGGCTCGGCGTCAATCGAACCTCGATTATCTTCACCGTTGCGAGCTGGAAAACGTCGCCACGGGCGAGCGCGCCGATCTTATGGATAAAGTGCTCGGCAGCATCGCCAATCCCGCCATTCGTCGTATGGAGTTGATGAATACCCTCGCCGGTATAGAAACCTACGCCACTCGCAACGGCCACTGCGGGTTGTTTATCACGTTGACGACGCCGGCACGCTTTCACCCTATCCAGCATGTCGGCACACGAGGCAAAATGCGCTTCAATACACGCTGGCAAGGACAAGCCCTAACACCGAAGGATGGCCAACGTTATCTGGTTGCCCAGTGGGGGAAAATGCGAACCGCCTTCAAGGATCGCCGTCTGCAGGTCTACGGTATGCGAGTGGTTGAGCCTCATCATGACGGCACGCCGCACTGGCATCTGATGATGTTCACTCCACAAATGCAACGTCAGGCAGTGCTTGACATCATGCAGCGTTATGCGCTGCAACAGGATGCAGCAGAACCTGGCGCCCAACAACATCGTTTCCAGAGCAAACACCTCAACCGGGGTGGCGCAACCGCCTATCTGGCCAAATATGTCGCAAAAAACCTCGATGGATATGCATTGGAGGAAGAGCTCGATCGCGAAACCGGCGCCCCGCTGAGCGATACCGCCCGCGCGGTCAGCGCCTGGGCCGCCACCTGGCGCATCCCCCAGTTTCATCCCTTCGGCCTGCCCGGTCTCGGGGTCTACCGCGAATGTCGACGTATTCGCGGCCAAAACCTGACGCCGCAGTTTGACGCCGGCACCGAAGCCGTGCGCGCCGCTGCCGACGCCGGCGACTTTGCCGGTTACATACAGGCGCAAGGCGGCGCCAATGTGCCACGCAGCCACCAGTGGGTGCGTGTCGCGCGCGAAGCCTCAGAAACCCGGAACGCTTATGACGAGCCCGTCACAAAAGTTGTCGGCATTTATGCACCGCATTTGGGAATTGAGCGGGTATACCGAACGCGCACCGTGCAATGGCGGATCGTCGCTAAAACACTCGCCGCCGCGACGCCTTGGAGTTCTGGCAATAACTGTGGAACGCGCGCTCTTTACTTGCCGCCGGCACCCGCGCCGTCGGCTCGTTTGACGCCGCCACAGCGGCAGCATTGTCTGAATATTGCCCGCAAACTTCGAGGTATTGGCATAGAACCGCAACGCTGGCAGTTGGAGGTTCTCGCACGCGGCGGCAAAATTCATTTTGACGGCCTCCTTGTACAATTTCCGCTAATCAATGATTGGCCGTATTTTTACTGCACAAATGATAAGTCCAACCATTGACGCCTTTAGCGTTTTGCTTAATACTGTATAAATACACAGTATAATCAAGAGAGGGCAAAAACAGTGGAAATTATGGATAAACAACAAGTAACACTGTCCCGCATCCAATTCATCGCCGATGTTTCACAGGCTGCGCAATGCAGTGCCTCCGAGTTTCTGATCGCCATGTCGCTGATCTCCGATTTGGCCAGTCAGGTGCTGCCGAACAATGATTATCAAGAAATATTTTATCCCGCTGACGAACACCCCCCCTGCTAATCCCTCCAGCCAAACGTTTTTCATCCCCCCGCCGCCGGCGGGGTTTTTATTTCTGCCGGCGGCACTTTTGCGCCTCAGTTGTGCCATCTCATCCACAACCCCCTCGCGTTGCCCCTCCCTCCCACGCGCGCGAAACTGAAGATATCCGGGGCCACAGCCCTCTCTCCCAACGCTATCGCAGGATGGTAATGATGAAAATTTATGCACAACAAGGTGACACCATTGATGCGATTTGCTGGCGCTACTACGGCAGCACGCAACGCCAGGTGGAACAAGTCTATCTGGCTAACCGTGGCCTCGCCGATCTGGGGCCCCTGCTGCCGCACGGTCAACCGGTGGAATTGCCGGACCTGCCTGCGGCGGCCCAACGAGAAACCGTCAAATTGTGGGATTAAGCGATGGAGAAACTCACTTCAACCCTTGCCTATTTCGTCGCGGCTTGCCTGGCCTGGTTAGGGAGCCACTCTGCACAGGACATTGCCATCCTGGTCGGCGCCGCAGTCGGCGTCGGTACCTTTGCAGTGAATTGGTACTACCGGCGTAAAAGCTACCAGTTGCTGAAATCGCTAAAAAAAACGGCCTGAAACGCGGAGTCTACGATGAGCTCACTCGCTAAACGCTGCAGCGTGGCGGCTATTTTAACCCTCGCTGCCCTGCTGCCTCAGTTCAATACGCTGAAAACCTCTGAGGAAGGTTTGCGCCTGATCGCCGATTTCGAAGGCTGCCGGCTTTCACCCTACCAATGCAGTGCCGGCGTCTGGACCAACGGCATCGGCCACACCGCCGGCGTGAAGCCGGGCGCCGTCATCAACGAACGCCAGGCGGCCGCCCATTTGATCGACGATGTACGCGCCGTAGAGCGCGGTCTCGCGCGCTGTATGGATGTCAAGATGCCGCAGCCGGTTTACGACGCCGTCAGCGCTTTCGCTTTCAACGTCGGCGTCAACGCCGCCTGCAATTCAACGCTGGCCACCTTTGTCAAACGTCGTCAGTGGCAGGCGGCTTGCGATCAACTGCCTCGTTGGATTTATGTCAACGGCGTCAAAAACAAAGGACTGGAGCGCCGCCGCACGGCCGAACGTGCGCTATGTCTGAGCGGCATCTCACGCTGATCGTTTTTCAACAAACGCCCACTCAAACCGCTCCCTTTTTCAGGAGATACATCATGTTAAAACCCGAACAGCTCCGTGCAGCACTGTTCAATGCCATTCCCGTGTTGCAGCAAAACCCCGAACGATTGCGCCTTGGCATTGCTAACGGCCGCGTGATCTCAACGCTCGCCCCCTCGCTGTCCTTCGAATATCGCTATCAGCTCAATCTGGCGCTGGATGGGCCGTCAGCTGACGACGACCGGGTCATGGTCGCCGTGCTGGCCTGGCTGCGCAGCCACCAACCAGACCTTCTTGCCAATCCGGACAAGCGTAAAAATGATTTTTCGTTTCAGAGGGATATAGACACGCCGAACCAGTTGATATTGCAGCTGCAACTCACCGAACGCATCCGGGTGGAACTGCGCGATGGCGCATTGCATATCACCCCGCTGGCTGAACCTCCCGAACCGGAGAACGTCGTTCGCTTCACCCAGGTTTATTTGCACGGAGAGTTACTCAGCGAATTTGGTCAGCCGTAGCGCCCTACAGGCAGCTTCGGTTGTGCCGGCGGCAGCCAAACGCCGTCGCGTTGTCCCCCTTTTCATCCAGCGGCATTCTTGAGACATGAACACAGACAACTTCGATATTCAGCGCCTGGTGCGCAACCTGATACGGATCGGGACCGTCAGCGAGCTCGACCTGGAACGCGGGCGCTGCCGCGTCGCCACCGGCGGCAATCTTACCGACTGGCTCAACTGGCTGACCGGACGGGCCGGCGACGCACGCAGCTGGTGGGCGCCCAGCATTGGTGAACAGGTCTTGGTGCTGTCACTTGGCGGGGAACTTGAAACCGCTTTCGTGTTGCCCGGCGTATTTTCCGATGCTCACCCCGCACCGTCGGCCTCAGCACAGGCGGCGCATATCGCTTTTCCTGACGGTGCAGTGCTCGAATACGAGCCGGCTACCGGGGCGCTTAAGGCCGTCGGCATAAAAAGCGCCACCATTGAAGCCGCCGAGCGGATCACTCTGACGGCGCCAAACATCACCTGTATCGCCAGCGGAAAAATTACGCTGGACGCTCCCGAAGTGGAGTGTACCCAGCAACTCACTACCGGCACCATCGCCATCCATCAGGGCGGCTCGATGACCGGCGATCTCAATCACACCGGTGGCAGCATCAGCTCTAACGGCATTGTGGTGCATACCCACACCCACGGTGGAGTGCAAAACGGCGGAGGCCAAACGGACAAACCAGCATGAACAACGCGAAATTTCTTGGCATGAATCGCGGCAACGGCCGCGCAATCGCCGATCTCGAGCACATTCGCCAGTCGGTGAGCGACATCCTGATTACGCCTATCGGCTCACGCGTCATGCGCCGCAGCTACGGTTCGTTGCTGTCCGAGTTGCTGGATCAGCCGCAAAACGACGTTCTGCGATTGCAAATGATGGCGGCCTGCTACAGCGCACTGCTGCAGTGGGAACCACGCATTCGGTTGACGGGCATCAGTTGCAACACCACCTTTGACGGAAAAATGGTGGTCGACATTACCGGCAACCGCACAGATACGCCGGATGCCTTTTCTCTTTCTATTTCAGTGAGCTGACACCATGGCAACCATTGACCTGAGTTTATTACCCGCCCCGACGGTGGTGGATCCTCTCGATTACGAATCGCTGCTGGCCGATCGCAAGGCCACGCTGATTTCCCTTTACCCGGAAGAGCAGCGCGAAGCCATCGCCCGCACATTGGCGCTGGAATCGGAGCCGATCGTCAAACTGTTGCAAGAAAATGCTTACCGCGAACTGCTGTTACGCCAGCGCGTGAATGAAGCCGCAAAGGCCGTGATGCTGGGTTATGCCAGCGGCAGCGACCTCGACCAACTGGGCGCAAACTTCCAGGTGCGACGCCTGGTGGTGCAACAGCCGGATGACAGCGTCATCCCGCCCTTGCCGGCGGTCATGGAATCGGATAGCGATTTCCGCGTGCGCATCCAACAGGCATTCGAAGGCTTAAGCGTGGCTGGATCCAGTGGCTCTTACGAGTATCACGGTCGTTCCGCCGATGGCCGGGTCGCCGACGTTTCCGCAATAAGTCCGAGTCCGGCCAACGTGCTGATTTCCGTACTGTCACGCGAAGGAGACGGTACCGCCAGCGCCGAACTGGTGGCGATCGTCGATAAAGCGTTGAACGATGAAGATGTGCGCCCGGTGGCCGATCGCGTCACCGTCCGCTCTGCCAACATCATCAGCTACAACATCGATGCCGTACTGTACCTCTACCCTGGCCCTGAAGCAGAACCGGTACGTCGCGCTGCCGAAGCCAAACTGAAAAATTACATCAGCGCCCAGCACCGTTTAGGCCGTGACATTCGCTTGTCGGCAATCTACGCCGCACTGCATGCCGAAGGGGTGCAACGCGTTGAATTGAAGACCCCGCAGGCCGACATCGTATTGGACAAAACCCAGGCGTCACATTGCGCTTCTTATCGTCTGACGGTGGGAGGCTCCGATGAGTAACCGTCTGCTGCCGGTCGGCTCTTCCCCGCTGGAGGTCGCGGCTGCGGCCGCCTGTGCCGAACTGGCCGCCATGCCGGTGCCGCTGCGCGATCTGTGGGATCCAGCCACCTGTCCGGTCAATCTGCTGCCGTACCTGGCCTGGGCCTTCTCGGTCGATCATTGGGATGAAACCTGGACGGAAGATGCCAAACGCAGCGTCGTAGCCGCCGCTTTCTTCATCCACCGTCACAAGGGCACCATCGGCGCTATTCGCCGTGTGGTGGAACCGTTGGGTTACCTGATCAAACTGCGCGAGTGGTGGGAAACCAACGGTGAGCCCGGCACCTTCACGCTGGATATCGGCGTGTTGGAGAACGGTATCACCGAAGAGATGTATCTGGAAATGGAGCGGATGATCGCCGATGCCAAGCCGGTCAGCCGCCATCTGACAGGCCTGGCGCTGAACCTCGAAGCCGCTGGCGCAATCGACGTCGCCGGCGGTCAATATGATGGAGAGCTTACTACCGTGTACCCCGACTATGCCAGTCTCGCCCTGCAAATGCTGGAGGGACATTACCAATTCTTGCAACGCAATACCGGCACCACGCTGGACTCGACTCAGCAACACTTCGTGTTCAACGACGAACATGTTTTGGCCGATTCCCGTCATGAACGCGAGCTGTCGCGCATGGCGGGGCTGCCGAACGACGCCACCACCGAAGGACAGGCTCTGCAGATCCTTGGCTATGCCCATGCGTATCTGGCGACCGGAGAACAAAAATATTTGGATCAGGCCATCGCCTGTTTTGACGCCTATGTGACCTACTTTTACGACGGTGCGCCGATCCCTGACAGCCCTCAACGCTGGATCGCCAACTGGATC
The DNA here is from genome assembly GCF_052691795.1 of Serratia sp. TSA_130.1. NCBI lineage: Bacteria > Pseudomonadati > Pseudomonadota > Gammaproteobacteria > Enterobacterales > Yersiniaceae > Serratia > Serratia sp. TSA_130.1. The sequence goes on along the minus strand of NZ_JBQZFS010000003.1, from coordinate 523,755 downwards.
GTTAACGCCAAAGAGCCAGTGCCCGCCAATTGGCCGGTCGATACGAGGGATCCGACGCATAGCGGTTTCAAAGGTATTCCGCTAACGTTCAACAAGGGCCGTACGCAGATCCCTCACGGCGCGCCCTACTGGGGTGAATATCTCGACATCGCTACTTTCGCCTTCGACGGCGCGCTGGCCTGGGATGCCGTCAACGCCCAGGTGCGCGCGCTCAATGCCGCCGGTGAAATCGACTGGAATAACGACGGTACACGCTATGACGTGGACTGGATCATCAATTGGCAGGGTTACCAGATCGGCGCCGACGGCGAGATCCTGGCCAAAGGGCTGCCCGCTGAACAAATCGGTACGGTGCAATTAAAAGACGCCACGCTCGGCGGCAATCACAAGCTGAATTTCGCCAATCGCCAACCGGTCGAACACGGCGGCGTGTTAATCGAACGCAATCAGGTACAGCATAACCGTCCGCTGCATGTGCCGGTCCCGCACAACGCCATGGGCAACGCGGCCGATGCCGAGCTGTGGTTTGCCGACGCCTGCTATCTGCTACACAGCATCACCGGCGAGCAGCGCTATTTCAACGCCTGGAAAAGCGTTGAATTCACCGCGATGGAATATACCGATATTGATGCGCAGGATAAGTTCTTTCGCCAGAGCCGCAGCGCCAATACGCCGTTTACCGACGGCATCTCCTACGATTGGTCATACCCTTCCGGTGCGCCGGTAAGCTACGGCCGCAGCGCCGAAGGCATGATCACCATTCGCAAAGAGATAGCATCGCAACAATCGCTGGAACAACAGGCAATCTGGTTCCGCATTAATCGCCAGTCAAAAATCCGCACCTGCTTTGGCGGCGTCGACGATCAGAATCAGCCGATCTCCTGCAAAATACAGCTGTCTATAGCACCGGAAAAAAACGCGGCGAGCACCACGGAATGGGGCATCGGCCTGCCGCAGTCGCTCCAACCTCAGGTAAAAACTTACGACATCGCGCTCAGCAGCCTGGCGGCGCTGACGAAAGAAGACGGCAGCGACTATCTGCTGGCCGATCTGCGCGCAGTGACCGACTACGGCGGTTGCGCGATCGCCAGCCAATTTGAGGAACAGGTTTACGACAGCCGCAGCGCGACAGTGATCCAAGCCCGTTTCCCCAATGACGACGCAGGTATGGTGATCGGCGCCTGGTTGACCGCAGAGGAAAGTTTCCCCGTTACGCAGTTGGTCTATCGCGCGGACGCCGACTTCAACCTGCGGCTCGAAGATGATGACAAATGGCGCTGGTATTGGATGCTGCCCGCCACCGCCGGCAAATGGCAAATCGCAAATTTCGCCCCGCAAGCGGCTACGCTGAGCGGCTATCAGCCGGACCATCAGGATGTCGAGCCCAAACCGGCTGCACCTCGCTTCAGCCGCGTCAAGCAAGTAACCATTCTGCAAGACGGAAATGTACCGGACGCCACGTTCAGCTACTACGTACTGAACGACATTCCACCGACGCTCAACGCCGATGACGGCTACACGATCCGCTATCGCATCACGTTCCAGGCGGCACACCCCTACACCGCGCTGTTGGGAGACTGCACCCTCCTGAATCACCGCCGCGACGGCCTGTTCTGTACGCCGGGCGTCATGCCGTTCTCCAACATTTATCAGGCGGACAGCCAACAGTTCGATGGTTGGCACGGCATGCCTTATCCGGGCTACCAGTACCCGTTCATTTTCGTGCACGCCGCCGCCGATCCCGACGGGGTGATGCTCAACAACATGGTCGAGTTTCTGTGGCAGTCGCAGCAGTGGTATCAGCAGCAATTCGGCGTGCTGGGCCCCAGCGCATCGGCCTATATCTGGAACCGTTGGGACAATCTGAGTTACGGTCCGGCGGATACCTGGACCATGTATCACTGGGGTGACGGCACGGCCTGGTCCGGCTATCAGCCACGCGCCTTCTTCGGTGCCGCGCGCGCCTGGCTCGAGTTACAGCAGGCGAGCAAAACGCCACCGCTCAAGCTGGTGGAATATGTCGAAAACTGGCTGCGCTGGCTGATTGATTTTACCAATGACGCCGGCGGTGTCACGCCGACCGATTTCCCGATGGCCAGCCTGCCGCAGCCCGATGCACAGGATTTTACCGGCCACATGTGCGGCCTGTGGCTGGCTGGCGCGGTGCTGGCAAGAATGGCCGGCAGTGAAATTGAGGGCCTCGAACACTTTATCGAACAATGCGTTACGGAATTACAAAGACATTACCTCTCCACCGGTGACGTGATGGACGGCGGCTGGTCGCCCGCGCCGCGTCTCGGCACCGATAACGGCATGTTCTTCGGCTTTTGGTCAGGCGAGATCCTGCGCGGATTGAGTCTGTATGTGATGTATAAAAACGGCCTTACCTACCCGGCCGGCAAACAGAAGAGAACCACACCATGACAGCAAAATACCGCGCCCTGCTCACCGAACAGGGCAAAGCGCTGCTGGCTAACGCTGCAGCAACCGGCCAAAAGCTGGAAATTACGCATATGGCGGTCGGCGACGGCGGCGGTTCGCCAACGCAGCCCGATGAAAGCCAGACCAAGCTGGTGAACGAAAAACGGCGCGCCGAGCTGAATTCACTGCAGATAGATACCGGCAACAGCAACCAAGTGATCGCTGAACAAGTGATCCCGGAGGACGTTGGCGGTTGGTGGATCCGCGAGCTGGGGCTGTATGACAAAAACGGCGTGCTGGTGGCGATCGCCAATACGCCCGACACCTACAAGCCGCAGTTGACCGAAGGTGCCGGCCGCACCCAGGTCGTGCGCATGGTGCTTCTGGTAAAAGGCGACGCCAATGCGGCGATCGTCGCAGACAAGACCGCCTTACTGGTCTCGCGCGATACGCTGAGTGCAGCCATTGCCGAACATGCCCGCTCGCGCAATCATCCTGACGCCACCTTGCTGGCAAAGGGTTTCACTCAATTGAGCAACGACAGCAATAGCGGTAGCGAAACGCTGGCCGCTACCCCGAAAGCCGTCAAAGCGGTTAACGATGCCTCGCTGAAAATCGCGGCGAACCTGAAAGACCTGCCAAACAAGTCCGTCGCGCGCGGCAACCTGGAGCTGGGTACTGCCGCCACACGCAACGTCGGCGCGCAAAAAACCAACCTGATGGAGGTGGGCGCGTTCGGTTTGGGGGGGGGCCCGATACATCGCGAAGACGCTCTGAGCAACCGTGGCGAAATCTATCGGGTTACGGGTGCATCGAAAAATGCGCCGGGCGGCGGTGTTTATGGCGTCTTGAACCTGCCGTGTGACGGCGGCCCTTCCAGCGGCTATCTGGCGATCCAGCCTAATGGATCATCTTACATCGGCACGTCCACGACCCCTGACAAACCGCTGAACTGGTACCGAATTTACACTACCGGCTTTAAACCGACGGCCACAGACGTCGACGCCTACAGCAAGGCGGAAGCCGACGGGAAGTTCGTCAAACAGAGCGGCGATACCATTACCGGCGCTTTAACGGTCAATGGAGCGATTGAGAGTAAATCCGGCCTCACTACACCCTCTTTAGCCGTAAATGGCAGCGTAACCATCGCCGGAGCGTTGACCACAAAAGCCGGTGTCGAGCTGTTCGGTACCACCCCCTATCTGGATTTTCATTACGGCAATAGCAACGGTGACTTCGATGTCAGACTCATCAATGACAACAAAGGCACCTTAGCCTTTCACGGCAATGAATATTACGTCAATGGCAAGCTGAGCGCGACGGGTGATGCCTGGATAGGCGGAAAGGCCAATATCAACGGTATGGCCGCTTTTTATAGTTCTGATTTTATTACTAAACAAGGAAATCTTACTCATCCCGACGGCAATCGCCAAACAAACGGTATGCGTCTACAGGGGCAAGGTAATCTGCTCGTCGATCTTTACCACTATGAGAAGGTCGGGAGCCACCATGAGTTCGGTATCCATGTTGCCAACGGCGGGGCCGATGGCTGGTTCAGCTTCCGTAATAACGGTGAACTCCGCGCGAACGGCACCTTATTTGCTGCAGGTGCCGCTTATCAAACAGACGGCAATATTAACGGCGGCATTTGGGGAGGCTATTTAAGCAACTATCTCAATCACAACTTTGTGCGGGATGTTCGCCTGGGTAATGTGGAAAGTATCGCTACCTGGCGAGGCCCCGGCTATTCGGATAGCGCGGGTTATGTCCTGACCGGCGCAGCAAACAACAACGTGGATGAATACATCGACGTAATTTTCCGTCGTCCGCTGCAAAAACACATTGGTGGCAATTGGGTTACCGTCTGGAGCGTATAATGATGAATAACATGAAAAACTTTACCCTCGCCGCGCCGGAAACGGTAGAACAGAAACAGCTGGCCGCCTCGCACGGTGTTTTGTTTTTAAAATCCGATGCCGGGGAAGACTGGTATGAATGTCAAAAAAGCTTCCGTCCTGAGACGGTAAAACTGATGTATGACAAGGACGGGATCATTCGTTCAATCACCGCGAAACCGAATGCCGAAGGCCATTATGACGTTTCCGGATTTTTCCCAGAAAATATGAGTGTGGCGGAGGTCGAAAACTTGCCGGAAGGCGCTGATATCAACGGCCGCTGGATTTTTGATGGAGAAAACATCATACCAAGATCGTATTCAACTCAGGAGCTACGGCAACAGGCCGCCAATAAAAAACAAGAGTTGATTAAGCAAAGTTCGCTGCAGATAGAAACGCTTAACGACGCTACTGACCTGGGAATGGCGAGCGAAGAGGAACTGCGGCTGCTGACCCGCTGGAAAACCTACCGCGTATTGCTTAATCGGGTCGATCCCGAAGCGGCCCCGGATATCGACTGGCCGCAACCACCGCAATAACGTCGTTCAACGCCCCGCCCGGGGCGTTTTTTTTCTTTATTTTTCCTGCTGTTGTACCAGTTATCCCACACCCCGAATGAGATGCGGCACCACCTCCCAACAGGCATGCTGTCATCACCAACCACAAACGGAGTAATGCTATGGGTGACTATCACCACGGCGTGCGTGTCCTCGAAATCAACGAAGGCACCCGCGTAATTTCCACCGTCTCGACGGCCATTGTCGGCATGGTTTGTACCGCAGAAGATGCCGATGCAACCCTGTTTCCTCTCAACACCCCGGTGCTGATTACCGACGTCCTGGCCGCCAGCGGCAAAGCAGGTAAAAAAGGGACGCTGGCGCGTTCGCTGCTGGCGATCGCCGAGCAGACTAAGCCGGTAACCGTCGTGGTACGCGTGGCGGAAGGGAAAGACGAGGCCGAAACCACGTCCAATATCATCGGTGGCGCCGATGAAAACGGTAAGTACACCGGCATGAAAGCGCTGCTGGCCGCTCAGGCCGAGCTGGGCGTGAAACCGCGCATTCTGGGCGTACCGGGCCATGATAATCAGGAAGTGGCGACCGCGTTGGCCGGCATCTGCCAGCAGCTGCGCGCTTTCGGCTATATCAGCGCTTACGGCTGTAAAACCGTGTCCGACGCCATCAAATATCGCGCCAACTTCAGCCAGCGCGAACTGATGCTGATTTGGCCGGACTTCATCAACTGGAATACCACCACCAACAGCAGCGACATCGCCTTCGCCACCGCTCGTGCACTGGGGCTGCGTGCCAAGATCGACCAGGAGACCGGCTGGCATAAAACCTTATCCAACGTCGGCGTCAACGGTGTGAGCGGTATCTCGGCCAGCGTATTTTGGGATCTGCAAACCGCAGGCACCGACGCCGATCTGCTGAATGAAGGTTGCGTCACCACCCTGATCCGCAAAGATGGCTTCAAGTTCTGGGGATCTCGCACCTGCTCCGACGAGCCGCTGTTCCAGTTTGAAAACTATACCCGCACCGCGCAGGTATTGGCCGACACCTTGGCCGAAGCTCATCTGTGGGCGGTTGACCGTCCGCTTACCCCGACGCTGATCCGCGACATGATCGACGGCATCAAGGCCAAGTTCCGCGAACTGAAATCCGCCGGTCTGATCATCGACGGTGACTGCTGGTATGACGAAAGCGCCAACGACAAAGAGACCCTGAAGGCCGGCAAGCTGTTTATCGATTACGACTACACCCCGGTACCGCCGCTGGAGGATCTGACTCTGCGTCAGCGCATTACCGATCGCTACCTGGCGAACTTCGCCGCATCCGTGAACAGCTAAGGAGACTGAAGCATGGCACTGCCAAAAAAACTGAAATACCTGAACCTGTTTAACGACGGCTTCAACTACATGGGCGTGGTTTCCTCAATGACGCTGCCGAAACTGACACGCAAGCTGGAAAAATTCCGCGGCGGCGGCATGAGCGGCGCAGCCTCGGTGGACTTCGGCCTGGACGACGATGCGCTGGTGGTGGAATGGACCATGGGCGGCATTGACGAACTGGTGCTCAAGCAATGGGGCCGCGTCGATGCGGTACCGCTGCGCTTTACCGGCTCTTTCCAACGCGACGATACCGGCGACGTCTCTGCGCTCGAAGTGGTGATGCGCGGCCGTCATAAAGAGATCGACAGCGGCGACTTCAAGCAGGGTGAAGATACCGAAACCAAAGTTTCCACCGACTGCACTTACTTCAAGTTGAGCATCGACGGCAAAGAGCTGATCGAGATCGATACCGTCAACATGATCGAAAAAGTCGACGGCGTAGATCTGCTGGCAGCGCACCGCCGCGCCATCGGCCTGTAATTTTTCACCTCAAACGGCCAGCCCCGCGCTGGCCCCCTTTTTCCGACTGAAAACTGGATACCCCATGGAACTGAATGCATCCCAGGAAAACACCGTCGTCCTGAATACTCCGATTAAACGTGGCGATAGCGAAATCACTCGCGTGCAAGTGACCAAGCCGAATGCCGGCAGCCTGCGCGGCATCGGTCTGGCCGCGCTGGCCAACGCCGATGTCGATGCGTTGATCACTATTCTGCCTCGGGTCACCTACCCGAACCTGACCAAGGAAGAGTGTGCCCGTTTGGAACTGCCTGACCTGATTGCGCTGGCCGGCCAGGTGATCGGTTTTTTGTCGCCGACATCGGCCGAGTAACGGTCGATCCTACTCTGACAGTAGATGACCTGATGGCGGATATCGCGGTGATTTTCCACTGGCCGCCGTCAGAAATGAACGGCATGACGCTGGCGGAGCTGATCGGCTGGCGCCACAGAGCGCTGCAACGTAGTGGAGTAAAAACAGATGAGTAACAGCAGACAGGAGCTGGAGTCACAAAACGAGATTGTCATCGGGCTTCAAGCGATAGCCAAGCAGAGCAAAGAACTGATGAGGCAGTTGCGCAGGCCCACCGGGGATAAAAACCTGTACAACAGTCTGGGACAGGATATCCAACGAGCAGAGAAAAAAGTCAAACATCTGCGCCGGCAGGAAAATGACATCGACGCTTTCCAAAAGACGAACCAGTCGCTGGCTGAGACCAATAAGTTGCTGGCAGCGTCGCGCAAAAAATCCACCGCGCTGGCAATGCTGACGAAAGATCGCGAGCCAAGCCAGCGTTCCCGATTTATGAACAAAGAGATTGCGCAGGTCGCGGAGACGATAAATGCCCTGGAAAAGAAACGTGATCTCCTCGCCGCAATCGATAAAAGCCAGCGCCATCATCTTACCCAGCAAGGGATTAATCTACAATCGCTCGGCAATGAGCGCAAAAATCTGCGTGACGGCAGAATTAATGCCGGCGCCGCTATCGTTACCCTAAAAGAACAACGGCAATCGATAGCGCAGGAGCGCTATCGATCCGCACAGGCAGGCAATCAAGCGCGCCTCGACAAGCTGGAAAAATTACGCAACACCAGCAGCGCAGGCTTTTCTGTCGCCAAAAGTGCCGCCATAGGGGGAGCTAACCTGCTGGCGCCGGGAATCGAATTTGAAAAACAGCTTTCTCAACTGCGGGCACAGCTGAATCTGGGCAAGTCCGATCCGCAGCTCACGGCTCTCGAGCAGCAGGCTCGCGGTATGAGCCAATCCGGTTATACCCCGGATCAAGCCCTACAAGCGCAAACAGCGCTGGCAAAACAAGGGTTGAATGCCAAGGAAATTTTAACGGCTTCGCCCGCCGCACTGACACTCTCCGCCGCGACGGGCAGCAGCGTCAACGAAACCGCCGCAACGATGACGGAAATGCAGCGCAGCTTCAATCTGGGCCCCGAGCAATTCGATCGTATTGCCGATGTATTGGCGCTGGCCAGCAATCAATATGGCATGGATGTTCGGGCCGTTGGTGCAGCCATGAAAAGTAAAGCCACAACAGGTGCCGATATCTTCAGTGCGGCGCAACAGATTGCGCCTTTGGGCAGAGAAAAACTCCAGGCCAACCAGGTTGCCGGCTCAGCGCAGCACTTGGTCACCGTCAAAGGCGACAATATAGAGGGTGATATCCAAAAGCTTTTTGCCTCATGGGATAGCCTGAGAATCAACTTGTTTACCGGCCAAAACGCAGCCCTGCGGGAACTGACCCAAACGGCGACAGAGTGGCTGGTAAAACTGAATACCTGGATAACCAATAATCCGGCGTTAGCCGGCACCTTGCTGCAGGTCGCCGGTGGGCTCACGTTATTGCTCGGCGGCCTCAGCGGCGTCAGCCTGGTCGCCACCCAGGTACTCTCAGGGTTCTCTATTATCAGCGGCGCGATCCTAAAGGCCGGGCAAGCCATGATGTGGCTGGGGCGTATAGCGATGGCCAACCCGCTGCTGGCCATTGTCGGCCTGGTTGCGCTTGCCGCTTTCACCCTGATTGAAAACTGGGACAAGGTCGGCCCCTTCTTTAGCCACCTTTGGGAACAGATATCGGCAGGGTGTGAGGCGCTGAAGAATTACATTTCAGACACCATTGATGGCTGGATAAAACAACTGACTTCATTGACCGAATATCTTCCCGACTGGATGCAATTTGGCGATAAGAGCGGCACCTCTGGCAATGCCGAAAACGGCAGCGCCTGGTTTGCCGGCAAGTTCGATCGCGGGGGAGACATTCCTGCCGGACAATTCGGCATTGTAGGCGAAAACGGTCCTGAGTTGGTCAGCGGCCCCGTTCAAGTGACCGGCCGCCGCCATACGGCCGCCATGTCGGCGGCTTTACTGTCGCTCAGCGCGCCTGTAATGCCGGCCTCACCGGTAGCAGGTTCGCCGGTAACCCAAATCCAGGTTCCGTCGGTCACTATCAACATCACTGCCGGCGCCGGTCAGAATGAACAAGACATCGGCCGCGAAGTCGCGCGGCAATTTGAATTGCTTGCTCATCGCCAAGCGGCAAACGCCCGCAGTCGGATGAGTTAATCTCGCGAATAGGAGAAATATGATGATGCTGACCCTCGGCATGTTCGTTTTTATGTTGCAAACCGTGCCTTATCAAAGCATGCAACGCAGCGCCAATTACCGCTGGCCGACCCTGCCGCGCATCGGCCAGCGCCCTGCCGCGCAGTTTCTGGGAGTAGACAATGAGAAAATAACGCTGACGGGAGTCTTGGTACCGGAAGTAACCGGAGGGACATTATCATTGATGGCGCTTCAGCTCATGGCTGCCCAAGGCAGAGCCTGGCCGCTGATCGAGGGCAATGGAACTATTCATGGGATGTATGTCATTGAAAGCATAGTCGACACGAAAACCCAGCTTTTCTCGAACGGCAGCGCGCGACAGATAGAGTTTACGATCAATCTGATGCGCGTTGATGAATCGCTGATCGCCATGTTCGGCGATCTGCGCCAACAAGCCTCTGACCTTGCCGATAAAGCAGGTCAGGCTGCGGCGCGGCTCGGGGAGATGCTGCCGTGATCACGCAAACCCCCGTCCCTATTGGCGCGCTCATTGCGCCAGACTATGCCCTGTTTTTACAGCAAGCGGACATCACGGAGGCTTTCCGCCACCGTCTGCTCTCATTGACGTTAACCGATAATCGCGGTTTTACCGCGGATCGATTGGATCTTGAGCTCGACGATGCGGATGGGCAAATCGCCATGCCCAAACGCGGCCAAACGCTCACTGTGAAGCTCGGCTGGAAAGGACAAGCCTTGATCGACAAAGGCAAGTTTATCGTTGATGAAATCGAACATCGTGGCGCACCGGATAAACTCGTCATTCGGGCCCGCAGCGTCGACTTTCGAAACTCGATGAACGTGGCGCGAGATCATTCCTATCACGATCGCACCCTTGGTGACATCGTCAACGAAGTGGCCAACCGTAACCGGATGGGGCATACGCTGGCGGCAGGACTGGCAGAGATCAAAATCACGCACATCGATCAGTCTCAGGAAACGGATGTCGCCTTTCTTACCCGGCTGGCGACCATGAATGGTGCCGTCGCCGCCATTAAAAATGAACGCCTGCTGTTTCTGGTCCCAGGTTCCGGTCTAAGCATCTCGGGCAAACCTCTGCCGTCACTGACTTTGGAACGCAGCGATGGCGACCAGCACTACTTCAATGTGGCCGATCGAAACGCTTACACCGGCGTTATTGCCAAATGGCAAGATATTCAGCATGCCAGGCAACAACAGATGACAATACAACGTGAGGAAGGGAATACCACAGATGAAAATGCGGCTTCAAGCTATCTGGCAGGTGAAAGCAATAACGTTTTTACCCTGCCGACGCTCTACGCGAACAAAGAAAGCGCAATGCGTGCGGCAAAAGCGAGGTGGGCAAACATTCAACAAGGGAATGTGCAATTTTCCATAAACCTCGCCGTCGGCCGGCCTGATCTCAGTCCAGAAACGCCGATCCACCTAAGTGGATTCAAAGAGGTTATCGACAGACAACCTTGGATCATTAGTCAAGTCGTTCACACGCTTAATGATCGAGGTTTCTCCACCAGCCTCGCATTAGATGTACTGACTCAACGCATGGAGTTTGCAATCACGGAGGGGTGATAATTCATTTGCATCTTAATCTTGCTTTTGCGAGTTAATGAGCTATTATAAGTCATATAACCTGATGTAGCAGAACGAGGGATTCAACTATGATGCACTGTCCATTATGCGGTCACGTGGCCCACACTCGCTCCAGCCGCTATCTGAGCGAGTCGACCAAAGAGCGTTACCATCAATGCCGCAACATCAATTGCAGCTGCACGTTCGCCACGCACGAGTCCGTCGCGCGGGTGATCGTCAAACCTGGCGATGACATTATCCCGGCGCAGCCTCACCCGCCGGAGAGTCAGCAGAAACAAAGCGCCGCGGCGCTGTAATGCAAAAAGCCTGCTTATGCAGGCTTTATTATGTTGGCGGTGCGCAGACGAAATCTCGCAAATGCAACCTGCCGAGGTTTTAAGATAAAAAAAGGGGTTGGCATAGGCCAACCCCTGATAACTATTAACTTTTGGATGCAGCGTTAGTTAACGCGGTTCAGACGCTCTTTGATACGAGCAGCCTTACCAGTACGTTCACGCAGGTAGTACAGTTTAGCTTTACGAACGGCACCACGACGTTTAACAGTAATGCTGTCGATTACTGGGGAGTGAGTCTGGAATACACGCTCAACACCTTCGCCGTTGGAAATCTTACGAACAGTGAATGCAGAGTGCAGACCGCGGTTACGGATAGCGATAACCACGCCCTCGAATGCCTGCAGACGTTTTTTGCTACCTTCAACGACCCATACCTTCACTTCCACGGAATCACCCGGACGGAATGCAGGTACGTCTTGTTTCATCTGCTCTTGTTCAAGTTGCTTAATAATGTTGCTCATAATATGTCTCTTACCCTAGGTAAACTGATATATCGGTCCCGTCTGATGTCAGACGTTTCCTTCATAGTCCTGTTGCCTGGTCTGATGTTCCCGTTGGAACTCAGCCAGCAACACCGCTTGCTCGTCAGTCAGAGCTAGGCTTTCTAGAAGTTCAGGTCTTCTAAGCCAGGTTCGGCCCAGCGACTGCTTTAAGCGCCAGCGACGTATCTCGGCATGGTTGCCCGACAGCAGAACCGACGGTACTTCCATTCCTTCCAACACCTCGGGGCGGGTATAGTGCGGGCAGTCCAGCAATCCGTCGGCGAAGGAGTCTTCCTCCGCTGAGGCCTGATGGCCCAGCACACCCGGTATGAAACGGGCGACTGAATCAATCAGGGTCATCGCCGGCAGTTCCCCGCCGCTGAGAACGTAATCGCCGATTGACCATTCTTCGTCAATTTCGGTTTGGATTACGCGCTCGTCTATCCCTTCGTAACGGCCGCACACCAGAATCATCTTCTGATTGGCCGCCAGTTCGCACACGCCGGTTTGATCCAGCTTGCGCCCCTGAGGTGACAGATAAATCACCTTTGCTCCCTCGCCTGCCGCTGCTTTCGCCGCATGAATGGCTTCCCGTAAAGGTTGCACCATCATCAGCATTCCCGGGCCGCCGCCGTAAGGGCGATCGTCCACGGTACGATGCCGGTCGTAGGTGAAGTCGCGAGGACTCCAACACTGCACGCTCAGCAGGCCATTTTTTACTGCCCGGCCAGTCACCCCGTAATCGGTGATAGCGCGGAACATCTCAGGAAACAGGCTTACAATACCGATGAACACAAGCCAATCCCCTTACCGTTATTCCACTTGCTTCGACCGTTTGATCCGGGGGTCAAAAACCAGGATCCCAATCTGCCTCAATCACGCGGGCAGTGAGATCGACTTTCTTGATAACCTGCCCATGAAGAAACGGAATCAACCGCTCCTTCATGCCGAACGCATCTTTCAGGTTCGCTTTCACAACCATCACATCGTTCGAGCCGGTTTCCATCATATCGATGACTTTACCCAGCTCGTAGCCGGCGGTGGTGACTACCTGGCAGCCCATCAGGTCTTTCCAGTAGTAATCGTCACCCTCCAGCGGAGGAAGTTGCTCAGAATCCACCATAATCTCGCGATTAGTCAGCAGATTCGCCGCGTCCCGATCGTCAATGCCTTTGACTTTGATGATCAGATCCTGACTGTGGCGCTTCCAGTCTTCCAACTCGATATGCTGCCACTGACCCGCCTGCTGGATAAACCACGGCTGATAGTCAAAAATGCTTTCGGCGTTCTCGGTGGATGAAAACACTCTGAGCCAACCACGAATGCCGTAAGCGGACCCCATTTTACCGAGTACAATCGGCTGCTTAGGCGCTACCGGTTTGAGTTGCTTGCTCATTGCCACCACCGCGACAGATTAAGCTGCTTTCTTAGCGTCTTTGATCAGCGCGTGAACGCGATCAGAAACGGTTGCACCCAGACCAACCCAGTGCTCGATGCGGTCCAGGTCCAGACGCAGTGCTTCAGCCTGACCGGAAGCGATCGGGTTGAAGAAGCCTACGCGCTCGATGAAACGACCATCACGAGCGTTGCGGCTGTCGGTCACTACTACTTGATAGAACGGACGCTTTTTAGCGCCGCCACGTGCCAAACGAATTGTTACCATAACATCCTCTTTAGTTAATAAAACAGCCGGGCCCCATTGAGGGACGGGGCCCGGTTGCAATATAAAAAGCCCGAAAATTTTACTCATTTTGGCGCAAAAAGCAATCTAAAGCGTCGATCGCAGGGGACAACTTTTGCAGCCTGTCAAATTTCGGGCGGTTTTCACCGCGAACGGCGAATGCTGAAAGCGCCCGCACTCGGCGTGCGGAGGCCCGTCAGCGGCCAGGGAAGCCCGGCGGCATCATACCTTTCATGCCGCGCATCATCTTCGCCATACCGCCTTTCTTCATCTTCTTCATCATACGCTGCATTTCGTCGAACTGCTTCAGCAAGCGGTTGACGTCCTGCACCTGCATGCCGGCCCCCATCGCGATGCGGCGCTTGCGCGAGCCCTTGATGATTTCCGGTTTGGCACGCTCTTTCAGCGTCATCGAGTTGATGATCGCCTCCATGCGCACCAACACTTTGTCGTCCATCTGCGACTTGACGTTATCCGGCAGCTGGCCCGCGCCCGGCAGCTTGCTCAGCATATTGGCCATGCCGCCCATGTTGCGCATCTGCTTGAGCTGCTCCAGGAAGTCGGTCAGATCGAAACCGTCGCCCTTCTTCAGCTTGTTGGCCAGTTTCTCCGCCTGCTCGCGGTCGACCTTGCTTTCGATATCTTCGATCAGCGACAGCACGTCGCCCATGCCCAGGATGCGTGACGCCACGCGATCCGGATAGAACGGCTCCAGCGCTTCGGTCTTCTCGCCGACGCCGAGGAACTTGATCGGCTTGCCGGTGATGTGGCGGATGGACAACGCCGCACCGCCGCGCGCATCGCCGTCGACCTTGGTCAGCACCACGCCGGTCAGCGGCAGCGCTTCGTTAAACGCCTTGGCGGTATTGGCGGCGTCCTGGCCGGTCATGGCGTCGACCACGAACAGGGTTTCCACCGGCTTGATGGCCGCGTGCACTTGTTTGATCTCGTCCATCATCGCTTCGTCAACGTGCAGACGGCCGGCGGTATCGACGATCAGTACGTCATAGAACTTCAGCTTGGCCTGCTGCAACGCGCGGTTGACGATGTCGATCGGTTTTTCTTTGACGTCGGACGGGAAGAAATCGATGCCGACACCTTCCGCCAGCGTTTCCAGCTGTTTGATCGCCGCCGGGCGATAAACGTCCGCGGAAACCACCAACACTTTCTTCTTCTGTTTTTCTTTCAGGAACTTGCCGAGCTTACCGACGCTGGTGGTTTTACCGGCGCCCTGCAGGCCCGCCATCAGCACCACGGCCGGCGGCTGAGCCGCCAGATTCAGCTCGGTGTTGACTTCGCCCATCGCGGCGATCAGCTCACCCTTGACGATCTTGACGAACTCCTGCCCCGGCGTCAGGCTCTTGTTGACTTCATGGCCAACCGCGCTCTCTTTTACGCGGTTGATGAAGTCGCGCACCACCGGCAGCGCAACGTCCGCTTCCAGCAATGCCATACGCACTTCACGCAGGGTTTCCTTGATATTTTCTTCGGTCAGCCGCCCGCGGCCGCTGATATTGCGCAACGTGCGCGACAATCGATCGGTTAAATTTTCAAACATCGTCTCATGCTCAACGTGTAATGACAGGCCGCTCCGGCGACACAATTGCGCCGATGATAACACGAAGCGAGCAGGATCTCTGCCTCAGCGTTGGAGATAGGTTGGAGTGAAACGCGCGCAACGTTATACTGACACTCCAATTAACCACGCCGAAGCAAAATTAAACGCTATGCCAGTTTTCTCCATTGTGGCTTTGATGGCCTACCTGCTCAGCCTTGGACTGATCATTCCCAGTTTGTTGCGGAAGAACAGCGCATACCGTCGGCTTGCCCTCGTCTCGGCGGTGGTGGCGCTGATTTGCCACGCCATCGCGCTGCAGCAGCGCATCTTTGACGTCAGCGCCGGGCAGAATCTCAGCCTGCTGAACATTGGTTCCATCGTCAGCCTGATCATCTGCTCGGTGATGACCTTCGTCGCTTCGCGCGATCGCGGCTGGTTCCTGCTGCCAATCGTCTACAGCTTTGCGATGATCAACCTGGCCTTCGCCAGCTTTATGCCCGGCGAGTTCATCACTCACCTGGAGGCCAGCCCGGAACTGATGGTGCATATCGGCCTGGCGCTGTTCTCTTACGCCACCCTGATCATCGCCGCGCTCTATGCCTTGCAGCTCGCCTGGCTCGACTACCTGTTGAAAAACAAGAAGCTGACCTTCAGCGCCGACATGCCGCCGCTGATGAGCATTGAGCGCAAGATGTTCCATATCACCCAGATCGGCGTGGTGCTGCTGACGCTCACCCTGTGCACCGGCCTGCTGTACATGGATAATCTGTTCAGCAAAGAGAACGTGCATAAAGCCGTGCTGTCGATCATGGCCTGGTTCGTGTATATCGTGCTGTTGTGGGGCCACTACCATGAGGGCTGGCGCGGCCGCCGCGTCGTCTGGTTCAGCTTCGCCGGCGCCTTCCTGCTGACGCTCGCCTACTTCGGCAGCCGTCTGATTCAGCAGGTGATGGTGCGCTAGGCCAGCCTGGCTCAATTCTCCCTCTCTATAAGGAATACTGCATTGGAGCATGTGTCGACGGGGACCCTCATCATTATCCTGGTGATCATGATCGTGGTCTCCGCTTACTTCTCCGCCTCCGAAACCGGCATGATGACGCTCAACCGTTATCGCCTGCGTCACCTGTCCAAACAGGGCAACCGCTCGGCGCGTCGGGTCGAGAAGCTGCTGCAAAAACCGGATCGGCTGATCGGCCTGGTGCTGATCGGCAACAACCTGGTCAACATCCTCGCTTCGGCGCTGGCGACCATCGTCGGCATGCGGCTGTATGGCGATCTCGGCGTGGCGATTGCGACCGGCATACTGACTTTCGCCGTGCTGCTGTTCGCCGAAGTGCTGCCGAAGACCTTCGCCGCACTCTATCCGGAACGCATCGCCTTCCCCAGCAGCGTCCTGCTGGCCCCGTTGCAAAAGGTGATGTTCCCGCTGGTCTGGCTGCTCAACGGCATCACCAGCCTGACCTTGCGCCTGTTCGGCATTCGCACCAACGTGCGCATCAGCGACGCCGTCAGCAAGGATGAGCTGCGTACCATCGTGCGCGAATCCCAGTCGCAGATCTCCCGCCGCAATCAGGACATGCTGATCTCGGTGCTGGATCTGGAAAAGGTGACGGTCAACGACATCATGGTGCCGCGCACCGAGATCGTCGGCATCGACGTCAACGACGACTGGAAGTCGATCATGCGCCAGCTGACCCACTCGCCGCACGGCCGCATCGTGCTGTATCGCAGCTCGCTGGACGATGCGATCGGCATGCTGCGCGTGCGCGAAGCCTACCGCCTGATGACCGAGAAAAAAGAGTTCAACAAAGAGAACCTGCTGCGCGCCGCCGATGAGATCTATTTCGTTCCGGAAGGCACGCCGCTCAACGTGCAGCTGGTGAAATTCCAGCGCAACAAAGAGAAGGTCGGCATCGTGGTCGACGAGTACGGCGACATTCAGGGCCTGGTCACGGTGGAAGACATCCTCGAGGAGATCGTGGGCGATTTCACCACCTCGATGTCACCCACGCTGGCGGAAGAAGTCACGCCGCAGAGCGACGGTTCGGTCTTGATCGACGGCACCGCCAACGTGCGCGAGCTGAACAAGGCCTTCAACTGGACCTTGCCGGCCAACGAGGCTCGCACCGTCAACGGCATGCTGCTGGAAGAGCTGGAAGAGATCCCCGAAATCGGCACCCGGGTGCGCATCGGTCATTACGATATCGACATCCTCGACGTGCAGGGCAACATGATTAAACAGGTGCGGGTCACGCCGATCACCTCGCTGCAGTCCAGCGTCGGCCATCATTAGTCCTCGGCCAGAACGTAAAAAAGACGCGAAATCGCGTCTTTTTTTATTTTGCGGGCCACGCACGACTAGATATGCAGTTCCTGCAGCTTCTCTTTCGGCAGCGCCAGCTCGTCGTTGTGGTTCACCACCACGCCGTGATCCAGAATGTGCTTGGCGATTTCCTGCGCTTCTTCCAGCGAGTGCATATGGTAGGTGCCGCACTGGTACTCGTTAAGCTCAGGGATCTTGCGCTGGTCGGTCACTTTCAGCACGTCGGCCATCGCCGCTTTCCAGGCATCGGCAACGCGCTGCTCTTCCGGCACGCCGATCAGGCTCATGTAGAAACCGGTGCGACAGCCCATCGGGGAGATGTCGATAATTTCCACGCCCTGGCCGTTCAGGTGGTCACGCATAAAGCCGGCGAACAGGTGCTCCAGCGTGTGAATGCCGCGCTCGGGCATCACTTCCAGGTTCGGGCGGCAAAAGCGCAGATCAAACACCGTGATGGTATCGCCATGAGGCGTTTTCATGGTTTTTGCAACGCGGACAGCCGGAGCTGCCATACGGGTATGATCGACGGTAAAGCTATCCAGCAATGGCATTTCGCTACCTCCTCGTAAAAGAGCATTTATTTCGAAACTTTTTTTCCTAACCGGGAAACCTTTTCCAACCCTGCGAGTCTGAGTATGTGAAAGACGCGCATTTGTTATCATCATCCCTGTCATCAGAGATGCATATTTGGCCACATTGATGTGGCCTTTTTCTTTTTCAGCTTCCGCCGTTTTGCTTCAGGAACGCTTCAAAGCTTAGCGTATCATTGGCTTCTATGTCGCGTTGACGCTGCCACGAGGCTTCTCGCTCTTTATCCAGCTCGGCTTCGTTCAGGATTTCCAACGGTTCTTCCAGCAATGTCTGGCGATACTGCTCCGCCAGCTGCAAACCGACGCGCCCGGTGCCTTCCGCCTTCATGGCCTTGAGAATGCGCGCGGAGAAGGTCAGCTCAGGATCGTCAAACGCGGCGACCAGCTCATCGCACACCTGCTGGTATTGACGATCGCCGGCTTCGCCGTCCAGCACTTCCGCCACCCGACGCAGATCGGCGAACAGCGCCTTGCCGACTTTCTCCAGCGGCTCATGGCTGGCGCCACAGCCGATACCGATGGTCTGGCCCGGCTTGCGCCCTTCGAGGATCACCCGGTTCCAGTTCTTGCGCGTGCACAGCAGCTCATCGCTGCTCATCTCCGGCGCATCCGCCAGCGCGCACCACACCAGGAACAGATCCAGGAAACGCGCCTGCACCGCATCCACGCCGATCGGCGAGAATGGGTTGATGTCCAGCGAACGCACTTCAATGTATTCGATACCGCCGCGCAGCAGCGCGTCCGACGGCGTCTCGCCGCTTTGGGTCACGCGCTTTGGCCGGATCGGCGCATACAGCTCGTTCTCGATTTGCAGAACGTTGCTGTTCAGCTGCAGGTAGCGATCGCCCTCTTTCACGCCCAGCTTGGCGAACTCTTCGGAAGGCGTGGCGATCGCCCGCTTCAAACCGGCCACATAGGTGTGCAGATCGTTGAAGGTGATGCCCAGATTACTCTGCGATTTATTGGTATAACCCAAGTCGCTCAGGCGCAGCGAAGTGGCGTACGGCAGGTAGCACATCCCCTGCTCGGTGCGCTCGAACGGCAGATTGGTCTCGCGCCCTTTGAGGAACGAAGAACAAATGGCCGGCGATGCGCCGAACAGATACGGGATCACCCAGCCGAAACGGTAATAGTTGCGGATCAGGCGGAAATAACCGGCCGAGATCTGCTCTTTACCGCTTTCTGCGTCCTGCACGCCGGCCCAGGCCTGCCAAAATTCCAGCGGCAGCGAGAAGTTGTAGTGCACGCCGGAAATGGTCTGCATCAGCGCGCCATAGCGATTCTTCAGCCCTTCACGGTACAGCGTCTTCATGCGGCCGATGTTCGACGAACCGAACTGCGCCAGCTCGATGTCCTGCTCGGCTTCGATAAAGCACGGCATGCTGAGCGGCCACATGCGCTCATCGCCAATGTTGCGCGCCACGTAGCGATGAATATCGCGCAGGAACGTCAGCAAGTGATCGATATTGTCATCAACCGGCGTAATGAACTCTAACAGCGCCTCGGCGAAATCCGTGGTGATCCAGTGGTGCGTCAATGCCGCCCCCAGCTTTTCCGGATGCCCGGTGGTCGCCAAGGTGCCGTTCGGCGTGACTCGCAGCGTTTCACGCTCGATGCCGCGACGAATGCCTTTTAATGCCTGGGGATGGGCTTCCAACCAAGAAAGCGCCTGTGATACGTCCGGGATCAAATTGACCTCCCGCTTCTAAAAACAATAACTCGTAAGCATACTGAATCCGCATCCGAGAGAATATTGAGTTATATTCACTTGGTTACTGCCACCAGGCGATGCCCTGTACCGTTATCATAGCCAAAACGATGTAACGCAGCGCCTTTCCGATACACAGAAACAGCGCGACAGAGCCCCAGGGCATGCGCAGCCAACCTGCCAACACGCACAACAAATCGCCCACCACCGGCACCCAGCTGAGCAACAGCGCAGCCGGGCCAAAGCGTTGCAGCCACCCGAGCGCCGTTGCCAGCCCCCGCTGTGGTTTCAACGCCGGTAACAGGCGCCCGATAATGACATTGGTCAACCCGCCAAGAGTGTTGCCCAGGGTCGCGGCCAGCACCAGCAACTCCGGCGAGACGCGACTCTGGGTCAGCAAGGCGACCAGAACGATTTCTGAATTTCCCGGCAGCAGCGTCGCACTGAGGAAGCTGCTGCCAAATAACGATATTACGGCTAGCGTACTACTCACAGCGTACGAACGTCTACCACAGCCATGCCGGCATTTTTCGCCGCCTGAATGCCAAACTCGGCGTCTTCAAACACCACGCATTTTTCCGGCGGCACGCCGATCAGTTCGGCACAGCGCAGGAAGGTATCCGGCTCCGGTTTATGGCGCTGTACATCGTCCGCACCGACGATCGCGTCGAAGCAGTTGAACAGGCCGAGATGACGCAGCAGCATTTCCGCCATGCGGTGCTCGCTGCCGGTGCCGACCGCCATCGGACGGCGGCCGTGATAGGACTTCACCACCTCGATCAATGGCAATGGACGCACGCTATCCAGCAGCATCGCTTCCACCGCGCGCGTTTTCTCCGCCGCCAAGTGATGGGGATCGAGATCGGCCTGATGGCTGGCGATAATCGCCTGAGCGATGCGCCAGGTCGGTGAACCGCTCAGCGCCACCATGGCCGCTTCATCAAACGTCATGCCATAACGGGACAGCACTTCGCGCCACGCTTTACGGTGCGTTGGCTCAGTGTCCAGAATCGTGCCGTCCATGTCGAAAATAAGACCCTGGTAGCGGTCGTACATCGTTACTCCATGATCGTTGAGGAAAGAAAACTACTTTAGCGTAAAGCCGTTGGGTTGTCGCTGACTGCGTCATAGCGGAATGTGCTGTGATCGATCGGATGCAAAGAAGGAAAGGGGTGAAGAGAGAATGGCTAAATGCTGAAAAGCGAAAAACCCGCCAAAGCGGGTTTCTCTTAGATGGTGCATCCGGGAGGATGATTCGGCGCCAACGCCTCACCCTGCGGGCCGTTGCTAAAGCAACGTTATCCTCCCCAAGGACACTTTCTTTTTACCACCCGCATGACGATTTCTCTTCGCGATACGGGAGGTTAAACATGGTGCATCCGGGAGGATTCGAACCTCCGACCGCTCGGTTCGTAGCCGAGTACTCTATCCAGCTGAGCTACGGATGCATGACTGTTTTTGCCGCTTGCCTGTTTCACGAATAACAGAAAAGCAAAAACCCGCTAAGGCGGGCTTCTCTTAGATGGTGCATCCGGGAGGATTCGAACCTCCGACCGCTCGGTTCGTAGCCGAGTACTCTATCCAGCTGAGCTACGGATGCATTACTATTTTTACCGCGTGCCGGCTTTGCTAATAAAGCCAGACTTGAAGAATGGTGCATCCGGGAGGATGATTCGGCGCTAGCGCCTTACCCTGCGGGCCGTTGCTTAAGCAACGTTATCCTCCCTGGTAACACTTTCTTTTCTTCCACCCGCTTGAAGATTGCTCTTCGCAACGAGTGAGATTAAGAATGGTGCATCCGGGAGGATTCGAACCTCCGACCGCTCGGTTCGTAGCCGAGTACTCTATCCAGCTGAGCTACGGATGCACAGGAATTCTTTTTTGATACCGTATGGTACGTTGTTACTACCCCACCATACTGCAAAATATGGTGCATCCGGGAGGATTCGAACCTCCGACCGCTCGGTTCGTAGCCGAGTACTCTATCCAGCTGAGCTACGGATGCAAATGGCGGTGAGGCGGGGATTCGAACCCCGGATGCAGCTTTTGACCGCATACTCCCTTAGCAGGGGAGCGCCTTCAGCCTCTCGGCCACCTCACCATACGCTTCTTTCGAATTGTGCCTAACTTGCTTTGGAGAAGCTCATCGGCACTGCGTGGCGCACATATTACTTTCTCCGACTTTTAAGTCAAACAATTTTTCCCAACTCATGCGCGTTTGCACAATTCGCACCCAACATGGGCGATTTCACGGCAAAAAGGGCGTTTTATCAACAGGCAACCGCAACGTCTGCAGCAATAAAGCAGGAAACTAACCGGGAAAATAATCACGAAAAAGAGAGGGGAGAACGAAAGAAGTGGGTAAAACGATGCAGTAGCGTCTCGTCTGGCAACGAGACGCTGCTTCGGAATCAGTAAGTCGTCTGCTGAGACTTCTCGGCCTGAATGCGCTGATAGATTTCTTCACGGTGAACTGAAACCTCTTTGGGGGCGTTCACACCAATACGCACCTGGTTGCCTTTTACCCCTAGCACAGTGACCGTAACCTCATCGCCAATCATGAGGGTTTCACCAACTCGACGAGTCAGAATTAACATTCTTTGCTCCTTGAAAGATTAAAAGAGTCGGGTCTCTCAGTTTCCCCGTCATTATCCATCATATGTGGTGAAAACGTAAGCCGCGCAATCCACAATAAGTGTAAGCAGACTTGGTCCCACCTCAGATAATGGTAAGTTTAGCCGACCAGAAAAACTTTGTTCCCGCAATTGTAACTAAATTGTGTTAGCACAGTATGAAAACGCCATAATCAACAAAGTATTATGGCGTTTGTCCGTGCTATTTATTTATGTTCACAGCTTTGAGGCCACCCAGGCTTCTACGCTGTTTAACGCCGCTGGCAGGGCGTTGATATCCGTCCCCCCCGCCATCGCCATATCAGGGCGACCACCGCCCTTGCCGCCGACCTGCTGCGCCACGTTGCCGATCAACTCGCCGGCTTTCACGCGGTCAGTCAGATCCTTGGTCACGCCTGCGACCAGGCTGACTTTGTCATCAGCCGTCGTCGCCAACACGATAATGGCCGAACCCAATTG
Source organism: Serratia sp. TSA_130.1 (assembly GCF_052691795.1). Taxonomy (NCBI): domain Bacteria; kingdom Pseudomonadati; phylum Pseudomonadota; class Gammaproteobacteria; order Enterobacterales; family Yersiniaceae; genus Serratia; species Serratia sp. TSA_130.1. Next base: position 501,098 of record NZ_JBQZFS010000003.1, on the reverse strand, counting down.
ATTTTTCAGGTCATCCACCATGGTGCGCAGCATTTTGGCTTCGACATTGTCCAACTGGCTGACCAACAGCTTCACGCCGTTAACCACTTTCGCCTGGCTGGACAGCGACGCGCTTTCCTGCGCCGCCTGCTGATCTTTCAGTTGCTGCAGTTCTTTTTCCAGCACGCGCGTGCGATCGAGCACCGAGCGCACTTTATCGGTCAGGTTGTTGCTGTCGCCCTTCACCAATTGAGCAACGTCTTGCAACAAATCGCTTTGCTGATGCAGCGTAGCGATAGCGCCAGCGCCGGTCACCGCTTCAATACGGCGGATGCCCGCCGCGGTGCCCGATTCGCTCAGAATGCGGAACAGGCCGATATCGCCGGTGCGGCTGGCGTGGGTGCCGCCGCACAGCTCGGTGGAGAAGTCGCCCATGGTCAGCACGCGCACGTTGTCGTCGTACTTCTCACCGAACAGCGCCATTGCGCCCTTCTCTTTCGCGTCTTCCAACGCCATCAGCTCGGTCTGCACCGGCAGGTTACGACGCACCTGCTGGTTAACCAGATCTTCCACCGCACGAATTTGTTCCGGCTTCATCGCTTCAAAATGCGAGAAGTCGAAGCGCAGGTATTTGTCGTTAACCAGAGAGCCTTTCTGCGCAACGTGCTCGCCCAACGTTTGGCGCAGCGCGGCGTGTAGCAGGTGGGTCGCGGAGTGGTTCAGACGGATGCTGTTGCGGCGCTCAGTGTCGATCTGCGCGTCCACGCGATCGTTCAGCTTCAGCGAACCTTGCGCCAGCTTGCCTTGATGGCCGATAGCCTGACCGTATTTCTGGGTGTCGTTGACCACAAACTCGGCGCCGGCGGCTTTCAGCACGCCTTTATCGCCGACCTGGCCGCCGGATTCACCGTAGAACGGCGTCTCGTCCAGCACCACCACCGCCTCTTCGCCGGCGTTGATCTGCTCGACCGGCTGGCCGTCACGGAACAGCGCGATCACCGTCGCCTGCTGCTCGTCATGATCATAGCCGCTGAACTGGCTGCTGCCGTCCACACGGATCAGGCTGTTGTAGTCGGCGCCGAAACCGCTGGATTCGCGCGCGCGGCGGCGCTGCGCTTCCATCGCTTCTTCAAAGCCCGCTTCGTCGACTTTCAGACCGCGCTCGCGGCAGACGTCTGCGGTCAGATCCACCGGGAAGCCGTAGGTGTCGTACAGACGAAAAGCGGTCTCGCCGTCCAGGGTATCGCCCTGCAGCTTGGCCAGCTCTTCGTCCAACAGCGCCAGGCCACGCTCCAGCGTGCGGGCAAACTGTTCTTCTTCGGTTTTCAGCACCTGCTCCACCAGCGATTGCTGGCGTTTCAGCTCGTCGGCCGCCGGGCCCATCACTTCGATCAGCGGCGCCACCAGCTTGTAGAAGAAGGTGTCTTTCGCGCCCAGCATGTTGCCATGACGGATCGCGCGACGAATGATGCGGCGCAGCACGTAGCCGCGGTTTTCGTTAGACGGGATCACACCGTCCGACACCAGGAAGGCGCAGGAACGAATGTGGTCGGCGATAACGCGCAGGGATTTGTTATCCAGATCGGTCGCGCCGGTCACTTTCGCCACGGCGGCGATCAGGGTGCGGAACAGATCGATCTCATAGTTGGAGTTCACATGCTGCAACACCGCCGCGATACGCTCCAGACCCATACCGGTATCCACCGAAGGCTTCGGCAGCGGCAGCATGGTGCCGTCGGACTGACGGTTGAACTGCATGAAAACGATGTTCCAGATCTCGATGTAGCGGTCGCCGTCTTCTTCCGGGCTGCCCGGAGGGCCGCCCCAGATGTGATCGCCGTGATCGTAGAAAATCTCGGTGCACGGGCCGCATGGGCCGGTATCACCCATCTGCCAGAAGTTATCTGAAGCGAAAGGCGCGCCCTTGTTATCGCCGATGCGGATAATGCGCTCGGCCGGTACGCCGATTTGCTTCTGCCAGATGTCGAATGCTTCGTCATCGGTTTCATACACGGTGACCCACAGTCTCTCTTTCGGCAGGTTGAACCAGTTTTCACCGGTCAGCAGTTCCCACGCGTAGCTGATAGCATCGTGCTTGAAGTAATCGCCGAAGCTGAAGTTGCCCAGCATTTCAAAGAAGGTGTGGTGACGAGCGGTATAACCGACGTTTTCCAGGTCGTTATGCTTGCCGCCTGCGCGCACGCAGCGCTGCGAGGTGGTGGCGCGGGAATAGGCGCGTTTGTCGAGCCCCAGGAAAACATCCTTAAATTGGTTCATGCCGGCATTGGTAAACAGCAATGTCGGATCATTGTTAGGCACCAGGGAGCTGCTTGCTACAACCTGATGACCCTTACTATGAAAGAAATCGAGAAACGCTTGACGGATCTCAGCGGTGCTCTTGCTCATAATTTTCCTGGAAAGGCTAGAATAACGACACGTGAGCCGGTGGCGCGTCATCCCGACGATGACAACCAGCTCACGAACAAAAAGTGGGGATAAGATAAATTTTCTTCAGAGGGAAGTAAAACCCCGTGTGCGCTCATTGCGCAAAATCACGGTAAATTGACTGAATTTCTTCTTGGAAGAAGCCGCGATAGAGCAGATAACGCTGCACTTTGGCTTTCTCTTTCCAGTCGGTTGGCAACGCATCGCCAAATTTTCGCTGCGCCACCTGTTTCGCCTGTTCGCACCAGTCGATATCGCATTCCGCCAACGCGTCCTGCACCAGCGCTTTATCCACGCCTTTTTGCATCAGTTCGCTGCGGATGCGCTGCGCGCCATAACCTTTGCGGCTGCGGCTGCCGATGTAGCTGTGGGCGAAACGCTTATCGTCCAGCCAGTTGTGCTGGTAACAGTAGACGATAACCTGATCGATCAGCGCGGGATCTACCGGCTCTTCGGCTACCGGCGGCGACGATGTCGGCGCATGCGGCCCCTTGCCGCCAAACCGGGCTTTCGCCACAAACGGCTGCGCCGCAAGTTTGCGGCGCAGTTCAGCTTCACTATGATCGCGTTGCGACAGCAGGCGCATGGCGCGGCTTAGCAAGTCATTCATCATTCAAGCCTGAATTCAGGGGATGTGCACCACATAAACGGCGGCGCACATCTTCAGCGATTAAAACTGCTCGCTGGTTTCCGCTTCGTCATCTTCGAAGTCGTCACCGGAGGCAGCCACCAGCTCACCGCCGCTGTGCAGCAGCAGGTCGCGCAGTTTCTTATCCAGCTCGGCGGCGATAGCCGGGTTTTCTTTCAGGAAGTTACAGGCGTTCGCCTTGCCCTGACCGATCTTCTCGCCGTTATAGCTGTACCAGGCGCCGGCTTTTTCGATCATCTTGTGCTTCACGCCCAGATCGACCAGCTCGCCACGGCTGTTGATGCCTTCGCCGTACATGATTTGGAACTCAGCCTGTTTGAACGGCGCAGCGATTTTGTTTTTCACCACTTTCACGCGGGTTTCGCTGCCCACCACTTCGTCGCCCTCTTTGATGGCGCCGATACGACGGATATCCAGACGCACCGAAGCATAGAACTTCAGAGCGTTACCACCGGTAGTGGTTTCCGGGTTGCCGAACATCACACCAATTTTCATACGGATCTGGTTGATGAAGATCAGCAGGGTATTGGCATTTTTCAGGTTGCCGGCCAGCTTACGCATCGCCTGGCTCATCATGCGCGCCGCCAACCCCATGTGCGAATCGCCGATTTCACCTTCGATTTCCGCCTTCGGCGTCAACGCCGCCACGGAATCGACGATGATGACGTCAACCGCGCCGGAACGGGTCAGCGCATCACAGATTTCCAGAGCCTGCTCGCCGGTGTCCGGCTGGGAGCACAGCAGGTTGTCGATATCGACGCCCAGCTTCTTCGCATAGATAGGATCCAGCGCGTGCTCGGCATCGATGAACGCACAGGTTTTGCCTTCGCGCTGCGCGGCGGCGATCACCTGCAGCGTCAGGGTGGTTTTACCGGACGATTCCGGGCCGTAGATTTCGACGATGCGGCCCATCGGCAGGCCGCCGGCGCCCAGAGCGATATCGAGTGACAGTGAGCCGGTGGAGATGGTTTCCACGTCCATGGAGCGGTCTTCACCCAGGCGCATGATGGAGCCTTTGCCGAACTGTTTCTCAATCTGGCCCAGTGCCGCAGCTAACGCCTTTTGCTTGTTCTCATCAATAGCCATTTTTGCTCCTTCGTTTCGCAATGCCGGTGTTACCCCACACTGCCACTGAATGTATGTTGTGCAGGAAATGTCACTAATTATACTGTATGGTCATACAGTATCAAGCCTAATTTACAAAAATTCGTCGATGGCGGTTTGCAGCGCGAAAATCGTCGCCTGCAGCCGTACCGCATCGCGGTCGCCCTCGAATTGCATCTTGCGCGACAGCCCCCGGCCATCGCTGCTGGCGAAGCCGAACCACACGGTGCCGACCGGCTTTTCCGCGCTGCCGCCGTCCGGGCCGGCGATGCCGCTCACCGACAGCGCCAGATCGGCCTGCGCCGCCCGCAGCGCCCCTATGGCCATCTCGCGCACCACCTCTTCGCTGACCGCGCCATGCGCCGCCAACGTCGCTTCACTCACTCCCAGCAGGTCATGCTTCGCCGCATTGCTGTAGGTCACGAATCCGCGATCGAAATAGGCGGAGCTGCCCGCGACATCGGTAATGGCCTTGGCGATGCCGCCGCCGGTGCAGGATTCCGCGCAGGTGATCCAGCGGCCCTGCGCCTTCAGTTTTTCCCCTGCCAGCACGCTGAGCCGGCGCAGTTGGTTTTGACTCATAACCCCTCCCTCGCGAATTCAGGTATATGCGCCCGATAGTAACATTTATCAAGGCGGCGCGGCGGCTGGCGCGCAGAAATGCGCAGCGCCTCGCAGGAGGTGCGGTTTTAAGCGCCCGGCCAAGCTGCTAGTATCAAAAGAAGCGCCCCATCGAGCGGCGGCGCACCAGCACAAGGAACATCACGGAGGCGGCATGCTGCGGCAGCGGCCTCAGGGCGCACCAGAAGAGATTAGGATGATAGAGTGAAAAAAACGTTGGGCGTATTTTTGCCGTTGTACACCACCACCCTGCTGCTGCTGTTGGGCTCAGGCCTGCTCACTACCTACGTCTCGCTGCGGCTGACCTCCATTCACGTCAGCAGCGCGCTGATCGGCGCCATCATCGCCGCCAACTACATCGGGCTGGTGATCGGCGGCAAGGTCGGCCACTTTCTCATCGCCCGCGTCGGGCATATCCGCGCCTACGTGGCCTGCGCCGGCATCATCACCGCCGCGGTGCTGGGCCACGGCCTGACGGAGTTCATTCCCGCCTGGGTCGCGCTGCGCCTGGTGATCGGCCTATGCATGATGTGTCAGTACATGGTGCTGGAGAGCTGGTTGAACGACCAGGCGGAATCCAACCAGCGCGGCATGGTGTTCGGCTTCTATATGGCGGCGACCTATCTCGGCATGTCGCTGGGCCAGATCGTGCTGATGCTGCAAAGCAATCTGGGCATCGCCACGCTGCTGGTGATCGCGCTGTGCTTCGCGCTCTGTCTGGTGCCGATCGCTCTGACTACCCGCACCAATGCGCGCCACATGTCGCCGGCGCCGATGGAACTGCGTTATTTTGTCGGCGCCATTCCCAAGGTGCTGGCCACCACGCTGGTGATCGGCATGGTCGTGGGCTCGTTTTACGGGCTGGCGCCGGTCTACGCCAGCCTGCAGTCCTTAACCACTCAGCAAACCGGCCTGTTCATGGCGCTCTCCATCTTCGCCGGGCTGGTGGCGCAATTCCCGCTCAGTTGGCTGTCGGATCGCTATAACCGCCCCTTGCTGATGCGCCTCAACGCCATTCTGCTGATCGTGGCGGCGCTGCCGCTGGCGCTGCTGCCGCACATCGATTTTCCGCTGCTGCTGGCGGTAGGATTCGTCGTCAGCATGCTGCAGTTTACGCTCTACCCGCTGGCGGTGGCGCTGGCCAACGATCTGATCGAGCCGGAGCGCCGCGTCTCGCTGGCCGCCTGTCTGCTGATGGCGTTCGGCGTCGGTGCCAGCATCGGGCCGTTGGCGGTCGGCGCGCTGATCGAGCCGCTTGGCGGCAATATTCTGTACGCCTTCTTCGCCCTGTGCGGCGTGCTGCTGGCAGCCCTGAGCCGGACGGCCAAAGCAGAGGAACCGCAGCTGGCGCAGGACGCGCCGGTGCCGCATATTGCGCTGCCGGACAGCCTCGCCAGCTCGCCGCTGTCACCGGCGCTCAATCCAACCTTCGATGAGCAGATCATTCACGACACCATGCCGCCGCCGGAAGCGGCGCCCGATGTCGAGGAGCCGCAGCCCGAAGAACAGGAAGCGGAACCCTCAGCTCAGGGGGCGGATCCGGAAGAAGACACCGGTCTGAAAAAGGCGCACGCCATGCTGTAAATGGCTGCGTTACAGATCCCGGAAAGAGCCCAGCAGAAAACCGCGTTCGGCGATCGCCGCTTTCAGCGTCGGCGCGGTCAACACATCCAGCTCGGCGAGGCGCGGATGGCAATATTGGCTCTGCAGGATCGTCGCGTCGAGGAAGGCCGGGTGGCACATCATTTCCAATGACTCGGCGCCCTGCTCGTCGGCGCGCGCCAACCGCTGCAAGAACAAGGCTTCGGAAATCATTTCACCGTAGAATCCCGCGTCAAACGCGTCGGTGCTGCAGGGAGTCTGCAACGCAATGTCGCGCCGTTTCGCCTCTTCGCGATCGATGCGCAGCGGCAGATCATGCGCCAGCGCGAACGCCTCCACCAGCGGATAAATCTGCGGCTGCATATGCACATGGTGGTGGCTGTCAATGTGCGTCGGCGGCCTGCCGAACAGCGTCACGAACCGCGCGAACTGGCGCTGCAGCTCTTCCTGAATCTCGTCCAACTGCAACTCGCCGGCCTCGGCGCGGCGCCACAGCCATTTGCCCAATTCGCCGCGCTCGTTGACCAGCGAAGGCATGGCGCCCAGCGGCCTGCCATGGGTCAAAACGAAGTGCAGCCCGATCGGCAATCCGGGATATTGTCGGCTGAGCGCTGCAGCATGCTCCGCGCCGCCGCCGTTCACCATTGCCGTGGTGGAGGAAACGACGCCATGCTGATACGCCTCGATAACGCCATAGTTCTGTCCTTTGCTCAGACCGAAATCGTCGGCATTCACGATCAGTAGTTTTTCCATAGTGGCTCCCGCGGGATGAATTTTTGGCAAGGGAGGGCCGACCGACCGGTGCGGCATTCCCCTTCGCTAAGATAAAAATCAAATGATTAACCGACCGGCGCCCTGAAGCTCATCGGCATATCGACGTTGATACTGATCGGGAGCGGCCCTAAAGAGGGCCGTAACACTTTTTTCGGTAGTTGCCCGGGGTCACGTCGGTGAGCCGCTTGAAGTTTTTAATGAACAGGCTGACATCGCCATAGCCGGAATCAAAGGCGATGTCGGAGACCGAATAGTTGGTGACCTCCAGCTGCGTCTTGGCGAAGTTGATGCGGATCTCATTGATCACCTGCATCGGCGTCTTCTGGTAGTAGCGCCGCATCGCCCGGGTCAGGTACTCCTGAGTTTTCCCCGACAGCGCCACCATGTTCGCCAACGCCCGCTCGCCGAACATCGCCTTGTCATGCATGCCGGCGAGGGTGTTCTTCAGCCACTGCGGGATATCATCGCCGCCGTCGGTGTCTTCTTTATAGTGACGAATACGGCTGATCACGTAGAAGGTCAGCGTTTCGAGAAATTCGGCGAAATCGTCCTCGCGAAACTGCGGCGAACTCACCACCGATTCGATATAGGCCAAAAACTCGCTTCTCAGGCTGTAGGCCTGCGAGGCGACAAAGCAGCGCGGCAGTTGCTGCAAATAGTGCTCTTCAAAGAACGCTTTGCTGACCGCCACGTTGAAGATTTTCGTCGCGCCGAACTCGTAAAAGCTCTGGTGGTAGGAGCCGATAGGGATAAAGACGAAATCCCCGCGTTCCAGCAGCACCCGCTTGCCGTTGATCTCCTGATAGCATTTGCCGCTCAGCACGATGGTGAATTCGTAATAGTCGTGCTGATGCAGCCCGGTGGCGCTTTCCACCTTGTTATAGATAAACAGGTGAAAGTCTTTGCAGTTAAAGAAATCCTGCTCGCGAATCAGCTTCACGTCGTTCGCACTCAGCGAAATTCGGTTATCGGACACGGCCCCGGCCTCCCGTTAGTCAAATCCGTTGCGTCTGGCCGCCTCGGCAAACCAGTAGCCGCTTTTTTTGATGGTGCGCCGCTGCTCCGCCCGATCCAGCCGCACCAGCCCATAACGATTCTTGTAGGCGTTCAGCCAGGACCAGCAGTCGATAAAGGTCCACAGATGATAGCCCTTGCACTGCGAGCCTTCCGCCAGCGCGCGGTGCAGCCACTTCAGGTGATCGCGAATAAACTCGATGCGGTAATCGTCCTCCACCCGCCCATCGGCGCCGATAAACGCCTCTTCGCCCTCAACGCCCATGCCGTTTTCGGAAATATAACAAGGCAGATTGCCGTAGTTCTCTTTTAGATCCATCAGAATGTCGTACAACCCCTTCTCATAGATCTCCCAGCCGCGATGCGGATTGATTTTGCGGCCCGGCATTGCATAGTAACTGAACAAGTCCTCCGGCAGCGCGATCGGCTCCCCGGCGCGGCGCCCCGCTTTCGCCTGCACCCTGCGCGGCTGGTAGTAGTTGACGCCGAGGATATCCACCACGCCGCCTTCGAGCAGTTGCGCGTCCTGCGGTTCGCAGTAAGGCATCAGCCCATGCTGCGCCAACAGATGCAGCAACGCCGCCGGATAACGCCCTTTGGCGACCGGGTCGAGAAAGCTGCGATTGAGCAGCAGATCGGCATCGTGTGCGGCCTGCAGATCCTCCGGCGCGTCGGAGCGCGGATAGGTTGGGCTCAGGTTCAAAATGATGCCGATGCTCCCCGGCTGCCCCCGCGCTCTGAAACGCTGCACCGCCATGGCGTGCGCCAGCACGCTGTGATACGCCACGGTGACCGCCCGTTTGAAGTCCACCACGCAAGGGTAGTGCAAGTCATTCAGGTAACCGGCCTCTACCGGCACGATCGGCTCGTTGAAGGTGAACCAGTGGGTAACCCGATCGCCAAACAGGCCGAAGCAGATGTCGGCGTAACGCGCATAGGCGTCGATCACCGCCCGGCTTTCCCAGCCGCCGCGCTGCTGCATGCACAGCGGCATATCGAAGTGGTAGAGATTGATAAACGGGGTGATGCCCTGCGCCAACAGCTCGTCGATCATCGCGTTGTAGAATGCCGCCGCCAGCGGGTTCACCTCGCCGTCCCCGTCCGGGATCAGCCGTGACCACGAGATCGAGGTTCTGAAGGTATTGTGGCCCAGCGTTTTGAGCAGCCCGATATCGGTGCGGAAATGGTCGTAAAAGGTCGAGGCCTCGGCCGGCCCCACCCGATCGTGAAAGCGCTCGGGCGCGATCTCGTACCAATAATCGAAGATATTGCGGCTCTTGCCGTCCCGCGCTGCCGCACCTTCAGACTGCGGCGCGGAGGTGGCGCTGCCCCACCAAAACCCGTCGGCAAATTGATATTCCATATTTGCGTCCCTCGCGGGGCGACCGCGCCGCCCCGTTCCACAGTTAGAATTTCAGCGCCTTGGCGATGTCTTCTTCGCTTTCCGTCGCCGCATCGATCTGGCTTTGCGCCTTGTTGGAAATCGCCACGAACGGCAGATAAATCACGGTGGCGACCGCCAGGTTGAACAAGCTCAGCAACAGGGCCATGATGCTGCCGTTGGTGTTGAAGAACGCTCCCAGGCCGACCGGCATGGTCCAGGGCGCGATGTTAGTGATCGGCGGGATCAGCCCGGAGTAGTAAGCCAGCGAGGTGATGAGGGTCAGCACCGGCTGCACCAGGATGAACGGAATAAACATCACCGGGTTCATGATCACCGGCAAACCGAACAGGATAGGTTCGTTGATCTGGAAAATGCCGGATGGCGTCGCCAGTTTGGCGACCTGGCGGTAATCTTCGCGGCGCGAGGCGATGAAGATGGCGATGATCAGGCCCAGCGTCGAACCGGTGCCGCCGAGGTAAATATAAGAGTCGACGAACGGTTTCGCCCACATGTGGAACTCTTTGCCGGCGGCCACCGCCGCCTCGACCGAACCGTATTTATTGTACAGCTCCACATTTTCCAGCGCGAAAGGCGTCATGATGCCGCTGTCCAGCGCCGCCAGCGCCATGGAACCGTGTACCCCAAAGAACCACAGCAGCGAAGAGAAAAGCACGTATACCCAGCCCACTACGCTGCCCATCTTGGCCAGCGGCGCCGAAATGCCGTCCATGATGATCTGGTGGAAGTTGGTGCCCCAGTGCGCCAGCGCGAACGCCACCAGCCCCATGATGGAGAGGATGATGAAGCCGGGGATCAGCGCCGAGAAGGAGCGCGACACCGAAGCCGGCACGCTGTCCGGCAGGCTGATCACCCAGTTGCGCCGCACGATGAAGGCAAACATCTCAGCCACCGCCAGCCCGATCACCATACCGGAAATGATGTTGGCGCCGCCCAGCCAATTGGCGCCCACCGCATAGGCCTCGCCGACGTTGAACGGCGTGACGGTCATGAAGGCCGCCACCGCCAGCAACGCCGAGGCCAGGGGATCGACCTTGCGCTCTTCGGCCAGCGCCATGCTGATAAAGAACGGCGTCATCAGGGACATGATCCCCAACGTACCGTTGTAAACGCTGCCGCCAATACTCTTCAGGCTATTGAGCGTCTCGATGGTGGAGGCGTCCAATCGCACGCCCAGCGAATAGAAGAACGATCCCTCGCCAAAGCTCAGGAACACGTTGTTGATCAACACGAACATCGCCCCGGTCAAGGTCAGCGGCATCAGGCGGATAAAGCCGTTTTTGATGGCGTTGACGTGGGGCTGCTTACCGATTTTTACGGCGAAAGGCAGGATAACCTTCTCGAGCGAGGCAATGAGGGTATTCACGGCGGCCTCCTGTTATTGGTTGGCTTTCTTGATGGCGGCCACCGCGGCCTTCAGCACGCCCAGCCCATCGACCTTGCCGTACAGCAGCGGATCGATGACTTCAACAGGTTTATTGGGCAACTGTTTCTGCACTTCCGGCAGGGTGTAGGCGATCTGCGGCCCCAGCAGGATCAGATCCGCTTCAACCCCCTTCTCCGCGGCCAGCGCTTCCGGATAGGCGGCGATGATCACCGGTACTTCATATTTTTCGGCCTGTGCCTTCATTTTTGATACCAACAGGGAAGTGGACATACCGGCAGAACAAAACAGATAGATTTTTTTCTTTTCCATACCAAGCACCTCAGATAATCAAAAAAACCCGGTGTTATTTGTATGCCAGATGCAATCACGATTGCTTCACGCACATTCCTTATGAAAATTTCCGTCACGTTGCCCTGGTTACAGACAGTATACGGAGCATGAAAAAAGGATCGGTAAGCCAGAAGGAGACAGAACCGTCTCTCATTGACCTGATGGATTGACCCTCTTCACATTTCGCACAAAAAAATAGTGTGACCGGGCTCTCAAATAACCGATAAAAACTCAGAATATTCGTAATAAATAATCAAATAACAATTATAAACAGCAAGTTATAAACTCGCTGAGAATTTAAGGGTTTATTTGCGTCTGAACAAACGGCGAGGGAATAAAAATAGTTCAAGCTTGATTCGCCTGCTGCCATCCGAACGCGATGGCAGGTGAAGAGGATTACGTGGGCAGACGCAGCAACTCAATCACCGTGGCCAGCGCCACGGAATGGTTTCTGCGGTTGGGGTAATAGAGGTAAAAACCGGGAAACGGCGCGCACCAATCGGCCAGCACCCGCCGCAGCCGCCCGCTCGCCAGATATTCTTCCACCTCCTGCTCGATGGCAAAAGCGATGCCGACGTTCGCCAGCGCCGCCTGCACCATCATCCTGCCGTCATCGAGTATCAACGGGCTGTTGACCGCCACGGAAAACCGCTGCTCCCCCTGCTGAAAGGCCCATTTGTAGCGCTCGCCTGAAGAAGCTTTGCGCCAACCGATGCAGCGATGCTGCAGTAAATCCTGCGGGTGCGTCGGTTCACCGTGCCGTTGAAAGTAATCCGGCGTGGCGACGATGGCAAAACGCAGATCCGGCGTCAGGCGCACCGCGCGCATATCGTTGTGCAGATCCTCGCCGAGCCGGATGCCAGCGTCAAAGCCTTGCTCGACGATGTTGGCGAACCCCTCGTCCGCCACCACTTCCAGCGTAATGCCGGGGTATTCGCTGGCCAGCCGTCCCAGATGCGGCACGATGGCGAGATCGATCGCCGAACGCGGCGCGTTGATACGTACCAGGCCGCGTGGACCTTCGCGAAACGCATTCAGGCTCTCCAGCGCGGCGTCGATGTCGGTAAAAGCCGGCACCAGCTGCGCCAGCAGATGCTCTCCGGCCTCTGTCGGCGAGACGTTGCGGGTGGTGCGGTTCAGCAGGCGAATGCCCACCTGCGCTTCAAGTTCGCGCAGGGTGTGGGTCAGCGTCGGCGGCGTCACGCCCAATCGGGCGGCGGCGCGGCGGAAGCTGCGTTCACTGGCGATAGCCACGAAGGCCGCCAGGCCGGACAGTTCGGGTTTCTTCATGCTATTGATATAAATTATCTAATAGTGAGATGAATTTTTAGCGGATAGTTATCCGTCATCTAACAACATAGCATTGCGATCGAACCCATTACCAGGTATCGATGCGATGATTAATGCTACAGCTCCAACCCATGAAACGCCGCGCCGTCTGGCGGGCAAAGTCGTACTGGTGAGCGGCGGCGGCACCGGCATCGGCCGCGCCGCCGCGCTGGCCTATGCCCGCGAAGGCGCCAACGTGGCGCTGGCCGGCCGGCGCGCGGCGGAAATCGAAGCCACGGCGCGCGATATCGCGCTGGCTGGCGGCGATGCCCTGCCCATCGTGACCGACGTCTCCCAGGAAGACGATATCCGCCGGCTGCTCGCCGCGGTGACCGCCCACTACGGCCGGCTCGACGTCGCTTTCAACAACGCCGGCATCATCGGCAACTTCGCCCCCATCACCGAACAGAGCAGCGAGGATTTTGACCGGGTGATCGCCATTAACCTCAGAGGCGTCTGGCTGGCGATGAAATACGAGATTGAAACCTTCCTGGCTCAGAGCTCGGGCGGCGTGATCATCAACACCTCCTCATGGCTGACCCACGGCGCGCTGGCCGGCTCATCCAGCTACTCCGCCAGCAAAGGGGCGCTCGATGCGATGATCCGCGCGGTGGCGCTCGAATACAGCGGCCAGGGCATCCGCGTCAACAACATCAACCCCGGCATCATCGACACGCCGATGGCGCGCGGCAGCGTGGCCGACAGCGCGGCGTTCGCGCCCTTTATCGCCCATACGCCCGCCGGCCGCCTGGGCGAATCGGAAGACATCGGCGATGTGGCGCTGTGGTTGGCGACGGACGAGGCCCGCTTCATCACCGGCCAAAGCCTGCTGGTGGACGGCGGTTACACCATCGCCGGCATGCGCTGAGGGGATGATGCCATGAACTACGTTCGGCTTGGCGACAGCGGCCTGAAAGTGTCTCGTCTCTGCCTGGGCTGCATGACCTATGGCGATCCGGCCTGGCGCCCCTGGGTGCTGAAGGAAGATGAAGCGCGCCCCTTTATCCGCGAAGCGCTGGAAGCGGGCATCAATTTTTTCGATACCGCCAACATTTACTCCGGCGGAGAAAGCGAGCGCATTCTCGGCCGCGCCCTGAAGGCGTTCGCCCGCCGCGAAGACGTGGTGATCGCCACCAAGGCCTACTTTCCGATGGACGCGCAGCCGAACAGCCGAGGGCTGTCGCGCAAGCACCTGCTGCACAGCGTCGACGCATCTTTGCAGCGGTTGGGGACGGATTACCTCGATCTGTTTGTGCTGCACCGCTTCGACACCGAAACGCCGATCGAAGAAACCGCCGACACCCTCGACGGCCTGGTACGGGCGGGCAAGATCCGCTATCTCGGCGCCTCCTCGCTGCACGCCTGGCGCCTGATGAAAATGCTGGCCTTTCAGCGTCAGCACCGCCTGGCGCCGTTTATTTCGCTGCAAAGCCAATACAACCTGGTGACGCGTGAAGATGAAGAGGAGCTGATCCCCCTGTGTCTGGAGGAGGGGCTCAGCCTGACGCCCTGGTCGCCGCTGGCCCGCGGCGTGCTGGCCGGTTCCGGCAACGCCGGCACGCTGCGCGCCGCCACCGACGAACAGGCGCCCCGTTGGTACGGCGGCAGAAACGAAGTAGAACGCACCGTCGCAGCGGTAGCGGAGGTGGCGGCCACGCGCGGCGTTCCACCGGCGCAGATCGCGCTGGCCTGGCTGCTGGCCAAACCCGGCGTGGCGTCACCGCTGGTGGGCATGTCCAAGCCGCACCATCTACAGGATGCGCTAGCGGCGCTTAATCTCAGCTTATCGCCGCAAGACGTGGCCGCGCTGGAGGCGCCGATGGCGCACGCTGCCCGCCCCGATCGCTGGTAGCCCCTTTTCCGTCATTCCCGGAGAGAAACATGTCATATGTGCTTACCGCGCGAGCAGCGTTGTTCACCCTCGCCGCCGCACTCCCCCTGACCACTCCGGCGCAGGCCGCCGCCAATACCCACTGCGCCGAAAGCAGCATGACGCTGCCGCCCGGCGCGCTTTATCCCAACGGCATCGCCCGCGCGGCGGACGGCACGCTGTATGTCGGGCTGATCACCAGCGGCAACGTGCTGCGCAAGCGGCCGGGTAAAGCGTGGGAAACCTTTTTCCCTGGCGCTGACACGGTGTTCGCCTCAAACGCGCTGCGGCTGGACGAACGGCGCGGGTTGCTATGGGGCAATTCGCCGGACTTCCTTTCCGGCGGCAAATCGCGCGCCAACCGCATCTATGCGCTGAACGTCGCCGATGGCACGCTCAACCGCAGCCTGGCGCTGCCGACGGGGGAAATGGGCAACGATATCGTGCTCGGCACAGACGGTACGGTGTACGTGACAGAAACCCGAGGCGGCGGCATCCTGCGCCTGCGGCCGGGCGAAGCGGCATTCAGTACGCTGTTTCAGGATGCGCGGTTGGCGGCTCCGAGCGGGCTGGGCGCGGCCGGGATCGTGCTGCTCGACGATCGGCTGATGGCTGTCGCCAATTTCGGCACCGGTAAGCTTTACACTCTCAGCTATCACGATCCAAAGCCGCAGCTGACGGAAATGCAGCTGCCGCGCCTGATTGAAAACCCGGACGGAATGGGATTGGCGCCGGACGGCGCATTGATCGTGCTGGAGAACGGGATCCAGAGCGGCCAAGGGCGGATCCTGCGGATCGCGTTGCCAAAAGCGACCGGCATGCATCGGATTGAGGTTTTGCGCGAAGGCATGGAGTCGCCGGTCAACCTGACTATCACCCCACAAGGCTGCGCCTTCGTCAGCGAGTCGCGCATCCGCCACCGCCTGCTGCCCGGCCATGAAACCGAAGTGCCCGACAGCTTCCGCATCTATCAACTGCCCTTGCCTCTCACCGCCGCGCAATAACCTCTACGCCGCCTCAGCGGGCGGCCACTCGCGTTGTATCGTTAACATCCAATAAATTGAAACTATTTACTTCGATGTCATTAATCATACTTATGATTAATCCTAACTTAACAACCTGATTTTAATTAAATTGTTCCGCCGCGTATCGCTGATTATACTTGCCTTATCTCCCGCCTCATTTACCGAGCGTAAGCATGAGCCGATACCATGTTTCCAGCAGCGAAGGCCAATATGAGAAAGAATCCGGCGAGCAAGTTCTAGCCAACAAGCTGGGTATTGCCGATAGCAATGAACTCGACGATGCCGAATTGGTATTGCTGGAACAGCTCTACCATTCCGTTTTCGAACAGCATTTTCCCTAACGGAAAATCACAGTCGAGATGATCAAGGGCTGGCATCGCCGCTGGTTAGGCAATATCTATGCATGGGCTGGACAAGCAAGAACTGTCAATATCAGCAAAGGGGGCTTTATGTTTGCCCCTTCGACGCGATTGCCCAAACTACTGGACGATTTCGAGGTGGAATACCTGGCTCGTTACACACCTTGCTCAGCCATGAGCGAAGAACAGCTGATAGAAGCGATTGCAATAATCCATGTTGAACTGATACTCATACATCCCTTCAGAGAAGGGAATGGCCGTTTGTCACGGCTGTTGGCCGATGTGATGGCGGTTCAGGGCGGGCATAAATCGTTGGATTATCAAAGCTGGGAACAAAACAGAGCCCAATATATCTCAGCGATTCACTCAGGTATGAACATGAACTACGAACCGATGAAACACTGGGTCAGTCAAGCACTAAGAAGGTATTAGGCAAGGCGTAAATGAGCAAATTTTTTACGCGCTTCTTCTAAAGAAGCTTCAACTCTGGCTGAGGGTTGACCTGTTTCAACCGCCGTTGATGTCGCCACGGAACGCGCAATGTCCGTACGGGACGGCTTAGCATAACCCACCTGCACTTTTTTGCTGTTACTCATGACAACCTCTGTTCGCAAATTTGCTGAAGACATTATATCAAGGAATGTACAGGACTTCATTCCCTTGCCTCTCACTCCCGAGCAATAGCTTCACCACCACTCCGGGCGGCCACTTGCGTTGTTGCCCGCAGGCGAACAACAATCTCACCGCGTTACAAACCCGCCTTGCGCAGCGCTTCCCATTTTTACCTGTGACAGCCGATTGCCCGCTGGGCTAGTATAAGCGTCTGTGCAAACCTCAGGTTTGAGTGCGCCGTTTGGCGTTTTGATGATTTGATTTGCGCCGCCCGCCAAGCGCTGAGTGGGGCGACGCCTGCTGAAACAATGTGATAGCGAATGACGACAATGAAAATCACAGTTCCCTTTACATTCAATGGATTGGAAAAATAATCGCATGAATAGCACCGATAAACTCGATTCGCACACGCCGATGATGCAGCAGTACCTGCGCCTCAAGGCCCAGCATCCTGAAATCCTGCTGTTCTACCGCATGGGTGACTTCTACGAGCTGTTTTACGACGACGCCAAGCGCGCTTCCCAACTGCTGGATATCTCGCTGACCAAACGCGGCGCCTCGGCGGGCGAGCCGATCCCGATGGCCGGCGTGCCGCACCACGCGGTGGAGAACTACCTGGCCAAGCTGGTTCAACTCGGCGAATCCGTCGCCATCTGTGAACAGATCGGCGATCCGGCCACCAGTAAAGGGCCGGTCGAGCGCAAAGTGGTACGCATCGTCACCCCCGGCACCATCACCGACGAAGCGCTGCTGCAAGAGCGCCAGGACAACCTGCTGGCGGCGATCTGGCAGGATGCGCGCGGCTTCGGTTACGCCACGCTGGACGTGAGCTCCGGCCGCTTCCGCGTCGCCGAGCCGCAGGATCTAGAGACCATGGCCGCCGAGCTGCAGCGCACCAATCCGGCCGAGCTGCTCTACCCGGAAACCTTCGAACAAATGGCGCTGATCGAACAACGCCACGGCCTGCGCCGCCGTCCGCTGTGGGAATTCGAACTGGAGACCGCACGCCAACAACTCAACCTGCAGTTCGGCACCCGCGATTTGACCGGCTTCGGCGTCGAGCAGGCGCATCAGGCGCTGCGCGCCGCCGGCTGTCTGTTGCAGTACGTGAAAGATACCCAGCGCACTTCGCTGCCGCACATTCGCGGCATCACCATGGAGCGTCAGCAGGACGGCATCATCATGGACGCCGCCACCCGCCGCAACCTGGAGCTGACGCAGAGCCTGTCCGGCGGCAGCGACAACACGCTGGCGGCGATCCTCGATCGCACAGTCACGCCGATGGGCAGCCGCATGCTGAAACGCTGGCTGCACATGCCGACCCGAGACATCAAGGTGCTGACCGCCCGCCAGCAGGCGATCGGCGCATTGCAGGAACGGTTCGCCGATCTGCAGCCTTCGCTGCGCCAGGTGGGCGATCAGGAGCGAATTTTGGCGCGCCTGGCGCTGCGCACTGCGCGTCCGCGCGATCTGGCCCGCATGCGTCATGCTTTCCAGCAACTGCCGGACATCCGCGCGCTGCTGCAAGATGTGGATACGCCGCATGTGCAGCAACTGCTATCTCAGGTAGGCCAGTTCGACGAGCTGCGCGAACTGCTGGAACGCGCGATCGTTGAATCGCCGCCGGTGCTGGTGCGCGACGGCGGCGTGATCGCCCCCGGTTACAACAGCGAGCTGGACGAGTGGCGCGCGTTGGCCGACGGCGCCAGCGACTACCTCGATCGGCTGGAGATCCGCGAGCGTGAAAAGCTGGGGCTGGATACGCTCAAAGTCGGCTTCAACGGCGTACACGGCTACTACATCCAGGTGAGCCGCGGCCAGAGCCACCTGGTGCCGATCCACTATGTACGTCGCCAGACGCTGAAAAACGCCGAGCGCTACATCATCCCGGAATTGAAAGAGTACGAAGACAAGGTACTCACCTCCAAGGGCAAAGCGCTGGCGATCGAGAAAAACCTGTACGACGAGCTGTTCGATCTGCTGCTGCCGCACCTGGCGGAACTGCAGCAAAGCGCCGCCGCGCTGGCCGAGCTGGACGTGCTGGCCAACCTGGCCGAGCGCGCCGACACCCTGAACTACGCCTGCCCGGTCATGAGCGACCAGCCGGGGATCCGCATTACCGAAGGCCGCCACCCGGTGGTGGAACAGGTGCTGAGCGAACCGTTTATCTCCAACCCGCTCTCCCTGTCGCCACAGCGCCGCATGCTGATCATCACCGGTCCGAACATGGGCGGTAAAAGTACCTATATGCGGCAAACGGCGCTGATTGTGCTGATGGCGCACATCGGCAGCTACGTTCCGGCTGCCAAAGCCACCATCGGCCCGGTGGATCGCATCTTCACCCGCGTCGGCGCGGCGGACGATCTGGCTTCCGGCCGTTCCACCTTCATGGTGGAGATGACCGAAACCGCCAATATTCTTCACAACGCCACCGAGCACAGCCTGGTGTTGATGGATGAAATCGGCCGTGGCACCTCCACCTACGACGGCTTGTCGCTGGCCTGGGCCTGCGCCGAGAACCTGGCCAACCGCATCAAAGCGATGACGCTGTTCGCCACCCACTACTTCGAGCTGACGACGCTGCCGGAAAAAATGGAAGGCGTGGTCAATGTGCATCTGGACGCGCTTGAGCACGGCGACACCATCGCTTTTATGCACAGCGTGCAGGACGGTGCCGCCAGCAAAAGCTATGGCCTGGCGGTCGCCGCGCTGGCCGGCGTGCCGCGCGACGTCATCAAGCGCGCCCGCCAAAAGCTGCGCGAGCTGGAATCCATCTCCAGCCACACCGCGTCGGGCAGCGTTGATGCCACCCAGATGACGCTGTTGCAGGAAGAGACTTCGCCGGCGGTAGAAGCCCTGGAGGCGCTGGATCCGGATTCCCTGTCGCCGCGCCAGGCGCTGGAATGGATCTACCGGCTGAAAAATATGGTGTAGTCAGACGCCAAACGCGGGCATAAAAAAACGGTGAGCATCATGCTCACCGTTTTTATTTGATGCGGTTCAACAACCGGCGTTATTCGCGGAACAGCGCCTCAATGCTCAGGCCCTGCATCTGCAGAATCTCACGCAGGCGACGCAGACCTTCAACCTGAATCTGACGGACGCGTTCACGCGTCAGGCCAATCTCCCGGCCCACGTCTTCCAGCGTCGCCGCTTCATAGCCCAGCAGGCCGAAACGACGCGCCAACACTTCACGCTGTTTGGCGTTCAGTTCGAACAGCCATTTGACGATGCTTTGCTTCATATCGTCGTCTTGCGTGGTGTCTTCAGGCCCGTTGTCCTTCTCGTCGGCCAGAATGTCCAGCAGCGCTTTCTCCGAATCCCCGCCCAACGGCGTATCCACCGAGGTGATGCGCTCATTCAGGCGCAGCATGCGGCTGACGTCATCCACCGGCTTGTCGAGTTGCTCGGCAATCTCTTCAGCGCTCGGTTCATGATCCAGTTTATGGGAAAGCTCGCGCGCGGTGCGCAGATAAACATTCAGTTCTTTGACGATATGGATAGGCAAACGAATGGTGCGGGTTTGGTTCATGATCGCCCGTTCAATCGTCTGACGGATCCACCAGGTTGCGTAAGTGGAAAAACGGAAACCGCGTTCCGGGTCGAATTTTTCCACCGCGCGGATCAGACCGAGGTTACCCTCTTCGATCAGATCCAGCAGCGCCAGACCGCGGTTGCTGTAGCGGCGGGCGATTTTCACCACCAGCCGCAGGTTGCTTTCAATCATGCGACGGCGGGACGGCACGTCACCGCGCAGAGCACGCCGCGCAAAATAGACCTCTTCCTCTGCGGTCAACAGAGGTGAATAACCGATCTCACCCAGATAGAGCTGCGTCGCATCCAATACGCGTTGCGTAACGCCTTGAGACAACAGCTCTTCTTCCGCTAAATCGTTCTCGCTGGCCTCTTCTTCTACCAGCGCTTTTTCATCAAACGACTCAGCCTCAGCTCCATTCTCGTCGAAATCCGCATCATCATGTAACTCGTTAACTTTCAGCGTATTTTGGCTCATATGCTGCTCCTACCCGTGATACCGCGAGCAGAATCTCAGCGTATTCTGCCCAATCTATCGCTGCGGAAGATAACGCAGCGGGTTTACGGATTTCCCCTTGTAACGAATTTCAAAATGCAAACGTACTGAACTGGTACCGGAGCTACCCATGGTGGCTATTTTTTGACCCGCCTTCACTTCTTGTTGTTCCCGGACCAGCATTGTGTCGTTATGAGCGTAGGCGCTCAGGTAATCATCATTATGTTTGATGATGATTAGATTACCGTAACCCCGTAAAGCGTTGCCTGCATACACTACGCGACCATCGGCGGTAGCGAAGATAGGCTGCCCACGGGAACCGGCGATATCGACGCCCTTATTCCCACCTTCTGATGAGGAAAAGTTATCAATAATCTTGCCGTCAGTCGGCCATCTCCAGGTACTGACCGGAGCGCTGTTGCTGACGGTGCTGCTCACTGGTGGAGCGGCTTCCGGTGCGGTAACAGGCGCAGTCGCGGTCCCAACCGCTGCGGCGCCCGCTGCAGGTAACATCTTACCTACATTCTGTTTACCCGAGTTTTCAGAATACGCGTTAGTTGATTGAGAATCAACCGTTGCCGTCTGGATCTGGGTGCTGGAAGGTGGCTTCGGAACACCGCCTTTGGTCGCGTCAGTCGTCGCCAGCATACCGCCGCCGCCATTGGCAGAACCATTACCAAGTTGAATGGTTTGGCCAACATTCAGGCTGTAAGGCTCGGGAATATTGTTGCGCTGCGCCAGGTCGCGGAAATCGTTGCCGGTGATCCAGGCGATGTAAAACAGCGTATCACCGCGCTTGACCGTATAGGTGTCGCCGCCGCTGTAGCTCCCTTTAGGGATAGCGTTATAACTGCGGTTATAGACAATGCGGCCCTCTGGGCTGGCCTGCTGCGCTCCGCCATTATTATTGCCGGATGGAACGGCGCCGCCGCCGCCCACGCTGCTGATAGGGGCTGACGTCGAGGCCGTGTTTGTACAACCCGCCAACCACAAACTTACCATCGTACACACCGCAACCCGGCGTAACGTAATCATTGGGCTTCCCGTGCTCATGCTTCCCCCATGACAGCAATATCAGTGATATATCCAAAATACCCTTTACATCGTAGCCGAGCTTTTGCCACTTCCCAGTTTCTGCGATGTAAAGGCGCCGCCGGCCGATCCCTGAACGCCAGGTCATCTCCCGCCGGAGCATCAAAACGCGCGCCAATGCTAACCACATTGGCGTCACCGCACCATAAGACAACTACGTAGAAAGGCCAATTCTAGTGAAAATTAGCCTGATTGGAACGAGAAAACCTTATCCGCACGTGATGAAAGTGCAACAGATTTTTCAGACGGTCGAAAAATCAGACAATCGCTAGGCCAATTCGCCTTTCACCAGCGGCACAAAGCGCACCGCCTCTACCGCGTCGACCACGAAATCGTTGCCATGGCGCTGAATGCGTTTGAGGGTTTGGGCCTGCTCGCCCACCGGCAACACCAAAATGCCGCCGTCGTCCAACTGCTCAACCAGCGCCTGCGGGATCTCCGGCGGCGCGGCAGTGACGATGATCGCATCGAACGGGCCGCGCGACGCCCAGCCCTGCCAGCCGTCGCCGTGGCGAGTGGAAACA
Organism: Serratia sp. TSA_130.1; assembly: GCF_052691795.1. NCBI lineage: Bacteria > Pseudomonadati > Pseudomonadota > Gammaproteobacteria > Enterobacterales > Yersiniaceae > Serratia > Serratia sp. TSA_130.1. Next base: position 478,950 of record NZ_JBQZFS010000003.1, on the reverse strand, counting down.
TTATGAAGGTCGAGCTGCTTCAGGCGGCGCTTGGCCTGCCACTGCAGCCCCTTGATGCGCTCGACGGAACAAACGTGTTGCACCAGATGCGCCAGAATGGCGGTTTGATAACCGGAACCGGTGCCGATCTCAAGCACCCGTGAAGTAGGCTTCAGATTCAGCAGCTCGGTCATCCGCGCCACCATATAGGGCTGAGAAATGGTCTGACCGGAACCGATCGGTAATGCAGTGTTTTCGTAGGCTTTGTGATCCAGCGCTTCGTCGACAAAACGCTCGCGCGGCACCGCTTCGATCGCTCGCAGCAGCTTTTCGTCCCGGATCCCTTGCTGACGCAGCTGCGTCAGCAATGTTTGCATACGCTTGTTCACCATTCCCCGCTAACCTCTGCCTTGGTTAACCATGTTTTCACGACTTCCTGCGCCGCGTAGGCGGTCAGATCCACCTGTAGCGGCGTGATCGCCACATAGCCTTGTTCCACCGCCGCAAAGTCGGTATCCGGCCCGACATCAAATTTATCACCAGGCGGCCCGATCCAGTAGAGATTTTGTCCACGCGGATCCTGCTGGCAGAAGACCTTATCGGCGGGATGGCGGCTGCCACAGCGAGTGACGCGCAGGCCTTTGATCTCCGCCAGCGGCAAATCCGGCACGTTAATATTCAGGATTTTTCCGGTGCGTAACGGTTCACGCTGCAGCGCACGCAAGATGCGGCAGGTAATGGCCGCAGCAGTCGCGTAGTGTTGGTGACCGTTCAGCGACACCGCCAGCGCGGGCAGCCCCAGGTGCCGGCCCTCCATCGCCGCCGCGACGGTGCCGGAATAGATGACGTCATCGCCTAAATTCGGTCCGGCGTTAATGCCGGAGACCACGATATCCGGCGCAGGGCGCATCAATGCGTTGACGCCAAGATAAACGCAGTCGGTCGGCGTCCCCTGCAGCACCGCGATATCGCCGTTGGCCAGCGTCTGCGTGCGCAGCGGCGACTCCAGCGTCAGGGCATTGGAAGAACCGCTGCGGTTACGATCAGGCGCCACGACCTGCACCTCGGCAAACTCCCGCAGCGCCGCTGCCAGCACCTGAATGCCTGGGGCGCTGACGCCGTCATCGTTACTCAGCAATATCCGCATCACTGTTATCCTGCTGCATGATTTCGCGAACCACGCTGGTAGCAAAGCTGCCTGCCGGCAACCAGAAGCGCAGTTCCACGGTAACGTCATCCCACCAGTTCCACTGCAAATTTTGCGGCTGCAACAGCAGGGCCCGGCGAGCGGGTTCGACACGCTCGCGCTTTAAAAGCGTAAGCAATTCCGGTTGTTCCGCCAAGCATTGTTGTTCAAAAGCCAAGGCTTGGCCGGCGGTGCCTGGCTCTCCGTCGCCCGGCAAGGAAGCCGTGATCGCCAGCTCGCCGGCATCCAGCCGCTGTTGCAACGTCTCCAGCTCATCGGCTTTGGCGACGAACCAGCTACCGCGGCCGCTCAACTGCAGGGCATCCCCCTCCAGCACGGTGCGCTGCAGGCCGTCGGCCAGGCGCCGGCCGGCTATCAGATTGAACAGCGCACTGCGGCTGGCGGAAAGGTAGAAGCTGCGCTTGCTGCGCTCTTTAACGCGGATTTCGTCGTTCGCCCAGCGGCGCGCCATCACCAGATTGTTGCCGCCGCGGCCGAAGCGTTGGCTGCCGAAATAGTTTGGCACGCCCTGCGCGGCGATAGCCTGCAGGCGGCGCTCAACGTCCTGACGATCGGAAATCTGGCGCAGCACCAGCGTAAAGTGGTTGCCCTTCAGATTGCCGATGCGCATTTTGCGCAGGTGGCGGGCGAACGAGAGCACCTCGCAGCCTTCCAGCGCAAACTGTGAGAAATCCGGCGTGTCTTTGCCCGGCATATGCAGGCAGAACCACTGTTCGGTCACCGCGTGGCGATCCTTCAAGCCCGCATAGCTGACGGAACGGGCGTGAATACCGGCGAAGCGCGCCAGATAGTCGGCCACGAACTGGGTATTGCAGCCGTTTTTACGGATGTTCACCAGCACATGCTCGCCTTCACCGTCCGGCGCAAAGCCCAGGTCTTCCACCACCACGAAGTCTTCCGGATTGGCTTTCAACACCCCGGTGCTCTGCGGCTGGCCATGCAGCCAGGTCAGATTCGCCATATCCATGCGGTTATTCCTTGATCAGCAAGGCGACCGCTTCGCAGGCGATGCCCTCGCCGCGCCCGGTGAAGCCGAGCTGCTCGGTGGTCGTGGCCTTCACGTTGACGTCATCCATATGGCACTGCAGATCTTCCGCCAGGAAGACGCGCATCTGCGGGATGTGCGGCGCCATTTTCGGCGCCTGGGCAATAATCGTGATGTCGAGGTTGCCGAGGCGGTACCCTTTGGCGCGGATGCGCTTCCAGGCTTCGCGCAGCAGCTCGCGGCTGTCCGCGCCCTTGAAGGCCGGATCGGTATCGGGGAACAGCTTGCCGATATCGCCCAGCGCCGCCGCGCCCAGCAAGGCGTCGGTCGCGGCGTGCAGCGCAACGTCGCCGTCGGAGTGGGCCAACAAGCCTTTGTCGTAAGGGATGCGAACACCGCCGATCACCAACGGGCCTTCGCCGCCGAATTTATGTACGTCAAAACCGTGACCGATACGCATGGTGCGCTCCTTAATTGTCCAACTGAGTCAAATAGAACGCCGCCAGCGCCAAATCCTCCGGCCGCGTTACTTTAATGTTATCCGCCCGGCCGGCGATCAGCAGCGGATGATAACCGCAATGCTCCAGCGCCGAGGCTTCGTCGGTGACGTTCGCGCCTTCATCCAGCGCGCGCTGCAGGCACTGCTTGAGCAGCGGCAGCGGAAACAGCTGCGGCGTCAGCGCATGCCACAGATCCTGCCGTTCAACGGTGTGGGCGATGGTGTCGCGGCCGGGTTCGGCGCGCTTCATGGTGTCGCGCACCGGCGCGGCGAGAATGCCGCCCACCTTGCTGTGTGCGGTGATCGCCAACAGGCGCTCGAGATCGTCGGCGTGCAGACAGGGGCGCGCAGCGTCGTGTACCAGCACCCAGTCCGCATCACCCGCGAGCTTCAGCCCGGCCATCACCGAATCGGCGCGCTGTTTGCCGCCCTCGGTGACGGTCACCCGCGGATCCTGAGCGATGGGCAGCCGTTCGAACTGACGATCTTCCGGGCCGATCGCCACGATCACCCGTTCAATGCGCGGGTGACGCAACAGGGCATGGATAGCGTGTTCGACGATGCTGTGCCGGCCGATGGTTAAATATTGCTTCGGGCATTCCGCCTGCATGCGGCTGCCGATACCGGCAGCGGGCAGGACGGCAATCACCGAGGGAAAGGTGCCTGCGGAGTGATTCATGCGTTATTTTTGTGCGTTATTTTGCGAGGAAGACGCCGCGTTGCGTCTGGATTGGTCAGGAACCAGACGATAGAAAGTCTCACCGGGCTTGATCATGCCCAGCTCATTACGCGCTCGCTCTTCGATCGCTTCCTGACCGCCGTTCAAATCATCGATTTCGGCAAACAGCTGATCGTTACGCGCTTTCAACTTCGCGTTGTTGCCCTGTTGGACCGCAACGTCTTCATTGACCCGCACGTAATCGTGAATACCATTTTTGCCCAGCCACAGTGAATACTGTAACCAACCGAGCAATGCCAGCAATAGCAGCGTAAGTTTTCCCATCTCCGCCCCCTGAAAAACCGACCAATCATCCCACAACTTCTCGTTGGACTCCACACTGAGAGCGGCATTTCAACGCCAAATTCAGAATACGGATGAAGGATTCCCATGTTCAGCGCCTAATTCCGCTGCGAAAGCGGCAAAAAAAGCCGCTTTAGTCCGGCGCGCGCGCCGCGTTTTCCGCTGATACACACACTGCCCTTCCCCCATTATGCAGCAAGAATCACTGCACCATCGCATCCTGACCCGTCGCTTACGCCAAGGCAAAGCAAGAAGTGAATATTTAACACCATAGAAAGAATAATCCTCATGCAGTGGTTGCACTTTCATTCATTGAAGCTTATTTTTATGCACTCATAGTGCATAAATAATTCCAATATATAACCATTCATTATCGGGGATCGCGATGTTAAAACGTTTAGTTCTGATCGGCGCCTGCCTGGCCGCCACCTTCTCCACCGCCGCGTTGGCGGCTGAACCTACCTACGTCGTTGGCTCCGGCGGCACCTATCGGCCGTTCGAATTTGAAAACAGCCAAAAGCAGCTGGAAGGTTTCGACATCGACATAATCAAAGCCGTAGCCAAGGCCGAAGGTTTTCAAATAAAACTGATCAATACGCCGTGGGAAGGGATCTTCGCCACGCTGAATTCCGGCGATCGCGATATCATCATCTCCGGCATCACCATCACCGATAAACGCAAACAAATGGTTGATTTTTCTGCGCCTTACTTCCCGGCAGAGCAGGCCATCGTGGTGCCGCAAGACTCGAAGGTAGACTCCATTGCCGCGTTGAAAGCGCTGAAGGTCGGCGTGGTGAACTCCAGCACCGGCGACATCGTGGTGTCCGACGCACTGGGCAAAAACAGCACCGCCATCAAACGCTTCGACAATACCCCGCTGATGCTGCAAGAGCTGTATGAAGACGGCATCGGCGCGGCGGTCGGCGACGTCGGCGTGGCCAAGTTCTACATCAAAACCCACCCTGAGAAAGCCTTCAAGCTGGTGCCCGACGCCAAGTTCGAACGTCAGTATTTCGGCATCGCCGTCGCCAAAGGCAACGATGAGCTGCGCAACAAAATCAACGCCGGCCTGAAGAAAATCATCGCCGACGGCACCTACGCCAAGATCTACCAAGCCTGGTTCGACAGCAACGTACCGACGCTGCCGGCGGAATAATGCCCTGCCGCCGGCGCCCGCAAGGCCGTCGGCGCGCCACCGTTTCAGCATACCAAGAAGGAATACCCTTTGAACTTCCGCTGGGAGATCATCCAGGAATACGCGCCGCTGTTTATGGAAGGCGCCTGGATGACCATCAAATGCACCATTATCTGCGTGCTGCTGGGCACCACCTGGGGATTGATCCTCGGTCTGGGGCGCTTGGCGCAGGCGCCGCACGGCATCTGGAAACCCATCCTGCATTACGGCGTTCAGTGGCCGGTACGCATCTACATCAGCGCCTTTCGCGGCACCCCGCTGTTCGTGCAGATCATGGTGGTCCACTTTGCGCTGGTGCCGCTGTTCATCAACCCGCGCGACGGCCTGCTGGTCACCAGCGGCCTGATGAGCGTCGACTTCGCCCGCGCGCTGCGCGCCGACTACGGCGCCTTTCTCTCCTGCGTGGTGGCGATCACGCTCAACGCCGGCGCCTATGTGTCGGAGATCTTCCGCGCCGGGATCCAATCGATCGACCGCGGCCAGATGGAAGCATCGCGCTCGTTGGGCATGAGCTACGGCAAGACCATGCGCCAGGTTATCTTGCCGCAAGCCTTCCGGCGCATGCTGCCGCCGCTGGGCAACAACGCCATCGCCATCGTCAAGGATTCGTCGCTGGCCTCCGCCATCGGCCTGGCGGATCTGGCCTATGCCGCCCGCACCGTCTCCGGCGCCTACGCCACCTATTGGGAGCCCTACCTGACCATTTCGCTGGTCTATTGGGTCATCACCTTCCTGCTTTCGCTGCTGGTGCAACACATGGAAAAGAGGTTCGGTAAAAGTGATTCGCGTACATAACCTGCAAAAACAGTTCGGCGAGAGCCACGTGCTGCGCGGTATTTCCTGCCAGATCGCCGCCAACGAAGTGGTGTGCGTCATCGGCCCTTCCGGCTCGGGCAAAAGCACCTTCCTGCGCTGCATCAACGCGCTGGAAACGCTCTCCGGCGGCGAGATCGAGGTGAATGGCTTCGCCGTCCACGATCAGAAAACCGATCTGAACAAAATGCGTGAAAGCGTGGGCATGGTATTTCAGCGCTTCAACCTGTTCCCGCACATGACGGTGTTGGAAAACATCATCATGGCGCCGGTAAGCGTGAAGAAACTGCCGCGCGCCGAAGCCATTACGCAAGCTGAACAGCTGCTGCGCAAGGTCGGCCTGCTCGACAAGATTGACGCCTATCCCAACAGCCTGTCCGGCGGCCAGCAGCAGCGGGTAGCGATCGCCCGCGCGCTGGCGATGGAGCCCAAAATCATGCTGTTCGACGAACCGACCTCCGCGCTCGATCCGGAGCTGGTGGGCGAAGTGTTGACGGTGATGAAATCGCTGGCCCATGAGGGCATGACCATGGTGGTCGTCACGCATGAGATGGGCTTTGCCCGCGAGGTAGCCGACCGGGTACTGTTTATCGATCAGGGGATCATTCAGGAAGAGGGGCAGCCGCAGCAGATCTTCAGTCACCCGTCCAATCCGCGCACTCAGGCATTTTTGAGCAAAGTTTTGTAACCTTCGGCACGGCTTTGCAATCCTGCGGGCGCCGGCCTCGGCGCCCACTCTCTCACCACCCGGTCAGGAAGCTGAACACCAGCCAGAACAGGCACAGCACAACGGCGCCGGTCAGCAGCAGCGTCAAGATCAGACGGCCGCGCAGCAGCATGCTGAGGGTGATGCCGATCAGCACCGACAGCGGCATTAGCGCCAGGAAGAATGGCCAGGTATAAAGCAGGAAAAACAGCGTGTTGGAACCGTAAACCAAAAACGGCAACGCGAACGCCAGCCAGTAGAAAACAAAGCCGCTGACGCCGCCCAGGAAAGAATAAGAAGGCTCCTCTTTCTCCTGTTTTGACTGCTTGGAGTCGATCAAGATAGGCGTGACATTTTGCATAGTGATCCCTGGTTATTCGGCTCGCTCTGCGGCGGCTTAGAGTAAAAAGCGCATGGCGAAAAACGCCACACGCTTTTTTTGAATTCAGGGTTTGATAATAGCCTGACCACGCAACACGTCTAACAATTGCGCAATCAAATTTGTTACCAATTGTTGGCCATCAAGGTGGATTTCCGGCTGCTGCGGCGCCTCGTAAACCGCGTCGATACCGGTGAAATTGCGCAGCTCGCCGGCGCGCGCTTTCTTATACAATCCCTTCGGATCGCGCGCCTCGCAGATCGCCAACGGCGTATCGACAAACACCTCGATAAAGCGATCGTCGCCGAGCATCTCACGCACCATCTGCCGTTCGGCGCGGTGCGGCGAAATGAATGCGGTCAGCACCACCAGCCCGGCGTCCACCATCAGCTTGGCCACTTCCCCCACCCGGCGAATGTTCTCGCGCCGATCCTCGTCGGAGAAGCCGAGATCGCGACACAGGCCGTGGCGCACATTATCGCCGTCCAGCAGGTAGGTGCTGACGCCGAGCCCATGCAGCGCCTGCTCCAGCGCGCCGGCGACGGTGGATTTGCCCGAGCCGGACAGCCCGGTAAACCACAGCACCGCGCCGCGATGGCCGTTGCGCGCTTCGCGATCCGCGCGCGTCACCGCGTGCGGATGCCAAACCACATTTTCGTCGTCCGGCCCGGTCGCCCTCGGTTCAACGGCCACCTTATCGGCCACCGAGCAGATCGCGCGCGCCCCAGTGCGGGAAGTGCTTGCGCACCAGCGCATTCATCTCCAGCTCGAAGGCGCTGAATTCGCCGCGCGCCGCCGATGCGGCCTGCAGCGTTTCACGCACCAGACCGGCGCCAACCGTCACGTTGCTCATGCGATCGATAAAGATCAGCCCGCCGGTGTCGTGATTGCTCTGGTAGCTGTCCAGCACCAGCGGTTCGTCGAAGGTCAGCTCCACCAATCCGATGCCGTTGAGCGGCAACGTGTCGGCCGGATGCTGCGCCAGCGTATTGATCTCCACCTGATGGCGGATGCTCTCCACGCGCGCGCGGGTCTTTTTACCAGCGATCTTGATGTCGTAGCTCTGGCCCGGCACCAGCGGCTGCTCGGCCATCCATACCACGTCTACCAGCGCGCTCTGCGCCGCCTGCAGACTTTCGCCGGCGTCGACCAGCAGATCCCCCCGGCTGATGTCCACTTCATCCTTCAGCACCAGCGTAATCGCTTCGCCCGGCACCGCCTCTGGCAGATCGCCGTCGAAGGTCACGATGCGCGCCACGCTGGACTCCACGCCGGAAGGCAGCACTTTGATGCGTTGCCCCACCCGCACCACGCCGGCGGACAGCGTGCCGGCATAGCCGCGAAAATCGAGGTTCGGGCGGTTGACATACTGCACCGGGAAGCGCAGCGGCTGGTTTTCTCGCTCGCTGACCACGTCAACGCTCTCCAGCACTTCCAGCAGGGTCGGGCCGCTGTACCACGGCATATGGGCGCTTTCGCTCGCCACGTTGTCGCCGTCCAGCGCCGACAGCGGCACAAACTTGATGTCCAGATCGCCTGGCAGCTGCTGGGCGAAGGTCAGGTAATCCTGTTTGAACTGCTCGAACACCGCTTCCTGATAGTCCACCAGATCCATTTTGTTTACCGCGACCACCAGATGGCGAATGCCCAGCAGGGTCGCGATAAAGCTGTGGCGGCGAGTCTGATCCAGCACCCCTTTACGCGCGTCGATCAACAGGATCGCCAGATCGCAGGTAGAGGCACCGGTGGCCATGTTGCGGGTGTACTGCTCATGCCCCGGGGTATCGGCGATGATAAACTTGCGTTTTTCGGTCGAGAAGTAGCGATAGGCCACATCGATGGTGATGCCCTGCTCGCGCTCGGCCTGCAGACCGTCCACCAACAGCGCCAGATCGAGCTTCTCGCCCTGGGTGCCGATGCGTTTGCTGTCGCTGTGCAGCGTCGACAGCTGATCCTCGTAGATCTGGCGGGTATCGTGCAGCAGGCGGCCGATCAGGGTGCTTTTGCCGTCGTCGACGCTGCCGCAGGTCAGAAAGCGCAGCAGGCTCTTGTGCTGCTGCGCGTGCAGATAAGACTCGACGCCGCCCTGGTCAGCGATTTGTTGTGCGATTGCGTTGTTCATCCGGCGGCTCCTTAGAAATACCCTTGACGCTTTTTCAGCTCCATCGAGCCGGACTGATCGCGATCGATCATCCGCCCCTGGCGTTCGCTGGTGGTGGAGACCAGCATCTCTTCGATGATCTCCGGCAGGGTCTGCGCCTGCGAATCCACCGCACCGGTCAGCGGCCAGCACCCGAGGGTGCGGAAACGCACCATGCGCTGGCTGATCACTTCACCCGGCTGCAGATCGATGCGATCGTCGTCCACCATCATCAGCATGCCGTCGCGCTCCACCACCGGGCGCGGTTTCGCCAGATACAGCGGCACGATGTCGATGTTTTCCAGGAAGATGTACTGCCAGATATCCAGCTCGGTCCAGTTCGACAGCGGGAAGACGCGGATGCTCTCCCCTTTGTTGATCTGGCCGTTGTAGTTGTGCCACAGCTCCGGCCGCTGGTTTTTCGGATCCCAGCGGTGGAAGCGATCGCGGAACGAATAGATGCGCTCTTTGGCGCGCGATTTCTCCTCGTCGCGCCGCGCACCGCCGAAGGCGGCGTCGAAACCGTACTTGTTCAACGCCTGCTTCAGGCCCTCGGTTTTCATGATGTCGGTATGCTTGGCGCTGCCGTGCACGAACGGGTTGATGCCCATCGCCACCCCTTCAGGGTTTTTATGCACCAGCAGCTCGAAGCCGTACTCCTTCGCGGTGCGATCGCGGAATTCGTACATTTCGCGGAATTTCCAGCCGGTATCGACGTGCAGCAGCGGGAATGGCAGCGTGCCGGGGAAGAACGCCTTACGCGCCAAATGCAGCATCACGGAAGAGTCTTTGCCGATGGAATACAGCATCACCGGGTTGGCGAATTCAGCGGCGACTTCACGGATGATATGGATACTCTCCGCCTCCAATTGCCGCAAATGAGTGAGTCGTTTTTCGTCCATAACAGGTCCTTAAAAGCCTTGCCTATGCCAAATTCACGACGGCCGGGCGCGCGGCCCCTTCCGTCTGCGATTGATGCCCGAACCAGGCGATTTGGTGGTGCAGTTCCACCACTTCGCCGATCACCAGCAGCGCCGGCAACGGCGCCCGTTGGGCCAGATATTCCAGTTGTTCCAGCGTGCCGATCTGCACCTGCTGATCGGCGCGCGTACCGCGGCTGATCACCGCCACCGGCGTCGCGGCGTCGCGACCGTGGGCGATCAGGCGCTGGCTGATGTCCGCCGCCTTCATGGTGCCCATGTAGATAGCCAGCGTCTGCCGCGCCCGGGCCAGATCGGCCCAGTCCAGGCCATCGCCGTCGGGGCGGCAGTGGCCGGTGATAAAGGTCACGCTCTGCGCGTGGTCGCGGTGCGTCAGCGGAATGCCTGCGTAGGCAGTCGCCCCCGCGGCGGCCGTGACGCCCGGCACCACCTGGAACGGAATGCCGGCGGCGGCGGCCACCTGCAGCTCTTCACCGCCGCGGCCGAAGATGAACGGATCGCCCCCCTTGAGGCGCACCACGCGCTTGCCCTGCTGCGCCAGTTCCACCAGCAGCCTATTGGTCTCTTCCTGGATCACCGAGTGCGCGCCGGCGCGCTTGCCCACGCAGATGCGCTCGGCGTCGCGGCGCACCAGATCGAGGATTTCGCCGCTGACCAGATGGTCATACAGCACCACGTCCGCCTGCTGCATCACCTGCAGCCCGCGCAGGGTCAACAGCCCCACGTCGCCCGGCCCGGCGCCCACCAGGGCTATCTCGCCCTGGGCGCCCTCATCGCCTGCGGCGAAGCGGTGTAAATCCTGCTCCAGCTGGCGTTCCGCCTGCGCCGTCTGGCCGTTGGCCACCAGCGTGGCGAAACGGCCACCGAAGGTTTTTTCCCAGAAACGGCGACGTTCGCCGATCGAAGCCAACCGCTGTTTGACCTGGCCACGCCAGCGGCCCGCCACCTGCGCCATCAGCCCCAAACTGGCGGGCAGCAACGCCTCCAGCTTTTCGCGCAGCAACCGCGCCAGCACCGGCGCCTGGCCGCTGGACGATACGGCCACCACCAGCGGCGAGCGATCGATGATCGACGGGAAGATGAACGAACAGCGCGGCTGATCGTCCACCACGTTGGCCAGCACCCGGCGTTTATCCGCCTCGGCGAACACCGCGGCGTTCAGCGCATTGTCGTCCGTGGCGGCGATCGCCAGAAACACGTCGTCCAGCTGCTGCGGATCAAAGGTTTTCCCCAGCCAGAGCACCCGCCCTTGCTGACGTTGTTGTTCCAGTTCCGGTGAGAGCGACTGCGCAACTATCCGTATTTCAGCCCCGGCGCGCTGAAGCAGGGAGACTTTGCGCGCCGCCACGTCCCCACCGCCAACGACCAGCACCGGACGTTGTTTCAGGTCGGCGAATATTGGTAGATAGTCCACAACAGCCTTTTCATATAACAGAAAGATAGTGTGACTATACGGGCTGAGATTTAGCCTCTGAAATGACGAAAAGGAATGATTAGTTCCTTTATGGAATATAGGCCGCAGCGCAGGAGGCAAACCATGCTCATCGCGACGGCGATTTGCGCGTTCGCGCGAAAATTAAGAGACAGGGAAATTGTGTAATGCCGCCCGTCGTCTCATACTGGGCGCCGAAGAAAAATGATCGGCAGCGCCGATAGCAAAGAAGGATTTTTCGGTATGTTTTCCCGTTTTTACCTGAAGACCAGCCTGCTGGCCCTCGCACTCGGCGGCGTCTTCAGCGTTTGTGCCGCACAGCCCGTAAAAGACGCGCCAATGGGCCGTTTCGCCGCCGAACAGACCCGCCACATCGCCACTTACTTCCCCGGCCGCATGGCGGGCAGCCCGGCAGAATTGCTCACCGCCGACTATCTCAAGCAGCAGTTCGGCAAGATGGGTTACCAAAGCGATATTCGCAGCGTCAATACGCGCTATCTCTACACCAGCAAAGACGGCAAGAAGAACTGGAATAACGTCACCGCCAGCTCGGTGATCGCCGCCCGCAACGGCAACAGCCCGAAACAGGTCGTGGTCGTCGCCCACTTCGACACCTATACGCCGCAGAGCGACGAGGATCTGGATAACAATCTCGGCGGCCTGACGCTGCAGGGCGTCGACGACAACGCCTCCGGCATCGGCGTAATGCTGGAGCTGGCGGAACGCCTGAAGGATATCCCCACCGCCTACGGCCTGCGCTTCGTCGCCACCAGCGCTGAAGAGATCGGTTCGCTGGGCGCGCAGAACTACCTGCAGCGCATGAGCGCGGAAGAGAAAAGCAACACCGTGCTGGTGATCAACCTCGACAGCCTGATCACCGGCGATCGTCTGTACTTCAACGCCGGGCGCAACACGCTGCCGCAGATAGCGAAGCGCTCCCGCGATCGCGCACTGGATATCGCCCACCGCTACGGCATCGCCGCCGCCACCAACCCAGGCAACGCGCAGCATCCGCAAGGCACCGGCTGCTGTTCCGATCAAGAGGTGTTCGACGCCGCAGGCATCCCGGTATTGTCAGTGGAGGCCACCAACTGGTCGCTGGGCGACAAAGATGGCTACCAGCAGCGCGCCGTCAGCCCGCACTTCCCGCAGGGCATCACCTGGCACCGCCCGCAGTACGACAACCTGCAATATCTGGATCGCTACCTGCCGGGGCGGATCGACAAACGCAGCCGCGACAGCGTGCAGATCCTGCTGCCCTTGATCAAAGAGCTGGCGCAGGCGCACCCGCCGAAAGCGCAAAAGAAAAAGTAGCCCGTAAAAAAGCAGGGCCCAGCATTGCTGAGCCCTGTGATGTCATTCGCGTCGTTTAGCCTTCGTGCAGACCGCACTCGCGCTTCAGGCCAAAGAAGCGCGTCTCTTCCTCGCTCATGCCCGGCTCCCACTTTTGGGTGGTGTGGGTATCGCCGACCGACAGGTAGCCCTGCTCCCACAACGGGTGGTAGCTCAGCCCGTGTTCGGTCAAATACTGGTAAATCTTGCGGTTGTCCCAGTCGATGATCGGCAGGATCTTGAACACCCCACGCTGCACCGCCAGCACCGGCAGATTGGCGCGGCTGCCGGACTGTTCGCGCCGCAGGCCGGCGAACCAGCTCTGCGCGCCCAGCGTCTCCAGCGCGCGGTTCATCGGCTCGACCTTATTGATCTGGTTATACTTTTCAATGCCTTCCACGCCCTGCTCCCACAGTTTGCCATAGCGCGCCTCTTGCCAGGCGGGAGACTGTTCGGCGCGGAACACCTGCAGATTCAGCTTCAGCTGGTCGGTCAGTTGATCGATAAAGCGGTAGGTTTCCGGGAACAGGTAACCGGTGTCGGTCAGGATCACCGGGATATCCGGCCGGATGCGCGTCACCAGGTGCAGACACACCGCCGCCTGAATGCCGAAACTGGACGAGAGTACAAACTCGCCGGGCAGATGCTCCAGCGCCCATTCGACGCGCTGTTCGGCGCTGAGGCTCTCCAGCTGGCCGTTGACCACCGCCAATGCCAGCGCCTGCCCGGATTTGGGCAACGCGTTCAGCGCCGCCAGATCGAATTCAGCCATGTTGTCTCTCCTGATACTTGAAATTACCTGTGCGGCCCCTCTGCCCAGGGGCCGTCCGGCCTCACTCCCAGAAATCTCGCGCCGGATCCAGCACCGGTTTGACGATGCCCGCGCGAACGGTGAAGTCGCCGAAGCCTTCGCCGGCGTTGCGCTCCTTCGCCCAGCGCCCCACCAACAGGTCGATCTCGCTCAGGATCTCGTCTTCGTTGATGTTTTCGCGGTACATGCGCGGAATGCGCGTGCCTTCGCGGTTGCCGCCCAAATGCAGGTTATAGCGGCCGACCGCCTTGCCCACCAGCCCCAGCTCCGCCAGCAGCGCGCGGCCGCAGCCGTTCGGGCAGCCGGTGATGCGCAGCACGATATGCTCGTCGCCCATCCCGTGCCGATGCATGATCTCCTCAACCTTGGTGACGAACTGCGGCAGGAAGCGCTCGGCCTCCGCCATCGCCAGCGGGCAGGTCGGGAACGACACACAGGCCATCGAGTTCTTGCGTTGCTCGCTGATCTGGTCGTCGATCAGGCCATGATCGCGCGCCAAGGCGTCGATCTTGGCCTTCTCGCTTTCCGGCACGCCGGCGATGATCACGTTTTGGTTCGCCGTCAGACGGAAGTCGCCTTTATGGATCTTGGCGATCTCCGCCATGCCGGTCTTCAGCGGGCGCCCCGGATAGTCCAGCAGGCGGCCGTTCTCGATAAACAGCGTCAGATGCCACTGATCGTCGATGCCCTTCACCCAACCGATGCGATCGCCGCGGCCGGTGAATTCATACGGACGGATCGGCGCGAAGGTGATGCCGGCGCGCTTTTCCACTTCGGCGCGGAAAACGTCCACGCCAACGCGCTCCAGCGTGTATTTGGTCTTGGCGTTCTTGCGGTCGGTGCGGTTGCCCCAGTCGCGCTGCGTGGTGACCACCGCTTCCGCCACCGCCAGCGTATGCTCGAGCGGAATGTAGCCGAACTCGCTGGCCTGCCGCGCGTAGGTTTTCTTGTTGCCGTGCTCAATGGACAGCCCGCCGCCCACCAGCAGGTTGAAGCCCACCAGCTTGCCGTTTTCGGCGATCGCCACGAAGTTCATGTCGTTGGCGTGCAGATCGACGTCATTCTGCGGCGGGATCACCACCGTGGTTTTGAATTTGCGCGGCAGGTAGGTCGGCCCCAGAATCGGCTCTTCGTCGGTGGTGGCCACCTTTTCCTGATCCAGCCACACCTCTGCGTAGGCGCGGGTGCGCGGCAGCAGGTGTTCAGAGATCTTCTTCGCCCACTCGTAGGCTTCCTGATGCAGCTCGGACTCCACCGGGTTGGAGGTGCACAGCACGTTGCGGTTCACGTCGTTGGCGGTCGCCAGCGCGTCCAGCCCCAGGCGATTCAGCAACTGGTGCACCGGTTTGACGTTGCCTTTCAGGATGCCGTGAAACTGGAACGTCTGGCGGTTGGTGATGCGAATGCTGCCGTACAGCGTGCTCTCCTGCGCGAACTTGTCGATGCCCAGCCACTGCTGCGGGCTGATGACGCCGCCCGGCAGGCGGCAACGCAGCATCATGGCGTGGCGCGGCTCCAGCTTCTGCTCGGCGCGTTCGGCGCGAATGTCACGATCATCCTGCTGGTACATGCCGTGAAAACGGATCAGCAGGAAGTTGTCGCCGTTGAAGCCGCCGGTCAGGCCGTCGTTCAAATCTTCGGCGATGGTGCCGCGCAGGAAGTTACTCTCCTTCTTCATGCGCTCCGCATCGGCCAGTTTGCCTTCGACTACCAAAGGCCCGGGGTGTTTATCACTCATCAGTAAACATCTCGCTGATAACGGCGCTCAAGGCGCAGCTCACTTAAAAATTCATCCGCCTGCTCGGTATCCATGCCACCGTGCTCGGCCACCAGTTCCAGTAATGTGTGTTCCACGTCTTTCGCCATGCGATTGGCATCGCCGCAGACGTAAATGTGCGCGCCTTCCTGAATCCAGCGCCACACTTCCGCGCCCTGTTCGCGCAGTTTGTCTTGTACGTATATTTTATGTTGCTGGTCGCGGGACCAGGCCAGATCGATGCGGGTGAGCAGGCCGTCTTTCACGTAGCGCTGCCATTCAACCTGGTACAGGAAATCTTCGGTAAAGTGCGGGTTGCCGAAGAACAGCCAGTTTTTGCCACCGGCGCCGTCAGCGTCGCGCTGCTGCATAAAGGCGCGGAACGGCGCGATGCCGGTGCCCGGGCCGATCATGATCACCGGCGTTTCCGGGTTGGCCGGCAGACGGAAGTTGTCGTTGTGCTCGATAAACACCCGCACGTCGCCGTCCTCCTCCAGGCGGTCCGCCAGGAAACCGGAGGCGCCGCCGCTGCGAGCGCGCCCGTCGATGTCGTAACGCACGACGCCCACGGTGATGTGCACTTCGTTCTCATTTTCCGCCTGTGAAGAGGCGATGGAGTACAGGCGCGGCGTCAGCGGACGCAGCAGCCCGACCAGCTGTTCGGCGCTCAGATCCGCCGGCGCCTGGCGCACCATGTCGACGATCGGCGTGTTGTGCGCATACTGCTGCAGCGCGGCTTTATCCGCCAACAGACCGATCAGCTTTTCGTCGCGCGACAGCGCGGCGTATTTATCGACGATCGGCGTGGTGTTCTGCGTCAGTTCGAAATGGCTGCGCAGCGCCTGCGCCAGCGGCAGGGTTTGCCCTTCCACCTCGACCGGTTCGTCGCCTTTCAGCCACAATAGCTGCACCAATTCGTCCACCAGCGCCGGATCGTTGTCGAACCATACGCCGAGCGCATCGCCAGGCTGGTAGCGCAGGCCCGAATCGCCCAAATCGATCTCGATATGGCGCACGTCTTTATCGGACGCGCGGCCGGTAATTTTCTGCTTGACCGCCAGTTGGGCGGTGAGCGGTTGTTCCTTGCTGTACGGGCTGCTGTCGATCAGGTCGACCGCGCCGCTGGCCAACGCGCCCGGCGCGGCGCTTTCCGCCGGCGCGCGCGCCTTCAGCACCGACACCACCTGTTTGCGCCAGGCGGCGGCCAGTTCCTGATACTCCACGTCGGCATCCACGCGCTCCACCAGGCGCTCGGCGCCCAGTTCGGCCAACTTGGCGTCGAAATCTTTACCGGACTGACAGAAATTCTCATAAGAGGTGTCGCCCAGCCCGAACACCGCAAACGCGGTGTCACTCAGCTTCGGCGCCTTTTTCGAGAACAGGTATTTATGCAGCGCCACCGCTTCTTCCGCCGGCTCGCCTTCCCCTTGCGTGGAGGCGACGATCACCAGCAGGCGCTCTTGCGCTATCTGTTTGAATTTGTAGTCGCCGGCGCTGATCAGCGTGGCGTTCAGATTGGCGGCCAGCAAATCGTCGCGCAGCTGCTCCGCCAGGCGGCGCGCATTGCCGGTCTGCGAAGCGGAAATGATGGTGATGCCGGCGGCGGCAGGGGCGGCGGGCGCAATGGCCACGGCTCCTGGCTGTTGATTGACCATGCCCCAAAAATAACCGGACAGCCACGCCAGCTGCGTCGGCGAATAGTCGCCGATCGTCGCCTGCAGGCGTGCCAGCTGTTCGGGCGTCAGCGGGAGCAAAGATGTTGGAGGAGCCTGAGTCGTCATTGCTGTACTTATTTCCTATACTTAGCGCCTTTCCTGCCAGGCGCGCGCCAGTGTCAGTCGCTGTCTCTTCGCTGCGTCGGGTGTGCGGAAAAGATCAGGAGAGTTTGTAAGGTTACCGAGCAGAATAGCAACGATTAAATAAGGGATAGCAATAAATCATAACCAAAATGACTAAGCTGTTTTTCTGGTAAGGGATAACGCTTAAACCGTTAAACAAAGTTTTTTATCCAGATGAAAATAAAGCACTTTTTTTCATCATTTTTTCACCGTTCAACATTTCGGCTCATAACCCCAGCCGATAGGTGCCGCAGACACCAAACAAAAAAAGTGTTAACCGGATGCGTTTGCCGTGGCGGTAGACCATAACGGTATAAATGGCAAGCAGACGCGCTTTCCGGTACTATGCGGCGGTTTTTGAGTCAATGAGGCCGTAATAATGGCAACCACGCTGTTTAAAGATTTTCAGTTTGAAGCCGCACACCGTTTGCCGCATGTGCCGGAGGGCCACAAATGCGGCCGTCTGCATGGGCATTCGTTTATGGTGCGTCTGGAAGTGACCGGTGAAGTGGATCCCCACACCGGTTGGGTGATGGATTTCGCCGAGCTCAAGGCTGTGTTTTCCCCGATCTGGGAGCGGCTGGATCACCATTATCTGAACGATATTCCAGGATTGGAAAATCCCACCAGCGAAGTGCTCGCCGCCTGGATTTGGCAGCAGCTCAAGCCCCAGTTACCGGAACTGACTGCGGTGATGGTGAAAGAGACCTGTACAGCGGGATGCGTATATAAAGGTTGATGCCGTGAGGGTATGTGCAGATACCCTCACACTACCTCGCCTTGCAGATCCAAGCGCCGCGCCGTCCAGGGCCTTTCCGACAGGCTCAGCGCCATTCCCCCGCGATAGACAAACGTTTTGCTCTCGCCATCCTCAATGAACGCCGTCTCGTTTTCCATCGCCCGATAGCCGGCGCCGGTATAGTACTTTTCGCTTACCGCAAACAGTATGGAATACGCGATCCCTTTACTGCGCAAATAGTCATGCGCCTTCACCAGCATGTTTGCGGCCACGCCGCGGCGCCGATGCGTGTGTGCCACGGCCACCAGCCCGATGATGCCGATCACCTCGGCCTCACCGTCAATCAACACCGGCCGCTCATGCACCGCCAGTTGGCCGACGATCGCCTCGCCTTCCGTGGCGGTCACCAGGCAAGCCGGCACCTGCCGCCGATAAAATCCGTCGGTTATCTCGGGGAAAGCGTCGGACAACAGCGAGCGAATCGACCGCAATTCCGCTTCCGTCACCGCCTCGAATGCACGCGATACAATTTTCACCGTAACTCCCGTCCCGTTCGAAGGCCTGCGGCCAATAAAAAACTCAGGCGATATTCAGATATTTGTGGGTCTGCATCGACAGCCGCCAATTGCGCGCAATGCAGGTTTCGATGCACAGGCGGGTCGCCTCTTCTTTCTGGCTGATCGGCTGCAGCGCGATAATGCGCGCCTTATCGTCCTGCAGCGTCGCCAGCAGCGCATCCAGCGCCTCGATATCGCGCTCGCGCGCCACCGGATGCTTCACCTCGTCGGCGCGCCGCAGCGCCTGATCCAGCACCTTCATGCCGCCGCGCATATTCACCTTGGGCGAAACCGTCACCCAGGTGTTGGCGGAGCAGCGAATTTCGTGGGTGCCGCTGGTTTCAATCTGGCAACGGTAGCCGTGCTGTTCGAACAGCTCGGTCAACGGCGCCAGATCGTAGATGCAGGGTTCACCGCCGGTGATCACCACATGGCGCGCGGTGTAACCTTGTTGGCGCATCACCGCCAACAGCTGCTCGGCGCCGGCATTGCCCCAGGCGTCGCTCTCTTCTGTTTTGACCAGGATCCGTTGCAGGTCGACTTCCCGATGGGCTTCCTTTTCCCAGGTATGTTTGGTGTCGCACCAGCTGCACCCTACCGGGCAGCCCTGCAGGCGGATGAAAATGGCCGGAACGCCGGTGAAAAAGCCTTCGCCCTGCAAGGTTTGGAACATCTCGTTGATCGGGTACTGCATCGGTTTCTCAATCTGGAAAAGTAAAAAGCGATTATCGCAGATTCCGGCCCGGCGACCAAACGGCCAAAATTGTATTAAATTTTATCCTCCGCGCCGCCGTCAGCATATCTCACCGCCAAGGGCGTTCATTTAATTTGTGAACCGGTCTTTGGCCTTTCATCGGCGGTGCAACCTGCTCCACAGAAAACAACACACAGTTAACAAATAAGATAATTATATTTGACATAAAGCGCCGACGCGCAGATGTATATACAAGCAAACACAAGCCGAGCGCCAGTTTCGGCCACGTTCCATCCATCACGACTACATCTGCGTTTAGAGGGTGCCATGACTCATTCCACCAGCGAGTTAAACATTCAACAGGCCATCGACGACAGCAAGTTTTCGCTGTTTCACTGGACACTGATCATTCTCGGATTTCTGATCCTCGCCATCGACGGTTTCGATACCGCCGCCATGGGCTATATCGCCCCCTCGGTCGCCAAAGACTGGGGCATCGTGAAGCAGGATCTGGGGCCGGTGCTGAGCGCTGCGCTGCTGGGGCTGTCGCTCGGCGCGCTGATCGCCGGGCCGATCTCCGACCGCATCGGCCGCAAGCGCGTGCTGGTGTTTTCCTGCCTGTTCTTCGGCCTGTCGAGCCTGGCCACCGCCTACGCCGGTTCGCTCAACAGCCTTACGCTGTGGCGGTTCCTCACCGGTCTCGGGCTGGGGGCGGCGATGCCCAACGCCATTACCTTGATCTCCGAATACGCGCCGCAGCGCTGCCGTTCGCTGGCGATCAACACCATGTACTGCGGTTTTCCGCTGGGCGCGGCCGGCGGCGGCGCCATTTCATCGTGGCTGATCCCGAACTACGGCTGGCACAGCGTGCTGCTGCTCGGCGCCATCGCGCCGCTGGTATTGACTGTCCTGCTGATCCTGCTGCTGCCGGAGTCGGTTAAATATATGGTTAACCGCGGCCAGGATGCGGCGAAGATCAAGCGCATCGCGCAGCGCTTCGTCAGCCGGAGCCTCGACGGCGTGACGCGTTTTTATCTGTACGAAGAGAAGCTGGCGCAGACCAAGACCAGCGTCGGCCTGCTGTTCAGCCGCCCTTACCTGCTCGGCACGCTGATGCTGTGGCTGACCTACTTTATGGGGCTGGTGATCTACTACGTGTTGCTGAGCTGGATGCCAATCCTGATGCAGGGATTGGGCTATCAGTTGGAGCAATCGGCGATGCTCACCTCGCTGTTCACCTTCGGCGGCACGCTGGGCATCCTGGTGGCCGGCTGGTTGATGGACCGCTGGAATGCGCACAAAGTAGTCTCGAGCGGCTTTGTCGTCACCGCCCTGCTGATCGTGGCGATGGCCACCGAGGATAAACAGATCGTACTGCTGGGCGCCTTCATCTTCCTGATGGGCGTCACCATGAACGGCGCGCAGTCCGGGCTGCAAACGCTGGCGGCGACCTTCTACCCGACCCACAGCCGCGCCACCGGCATCGCCTGGATGCAGGGCATCGGCCGCTTCGGCGGCGTCGCCGGCACCATGATGGGTGCCCAACTGCTGGCTATGCAGTGGGAAGTGCAGAGCATCCTGATGTTCCTGTGCGTGCCGGCGCTGATCGCCGCCATCGCCACGGTGTGCAAGATGAGCCGCAAACCGACGCTGCAGCCGGCCGCCTGACCTTTGCAAGCCCGCCCACGGCGGGCTTTCTTCCTGCGGTGATAGGGCTTTTTTATCCTCCGCCGTCAACTGTAATCAGACTGTAAAAATATTGTGACTAGCCGCCCAAAAATGAGTCAACTTTAATTCATTTTTGCCGAACAGCTCACTTTTCTCCGGCTTTCCGTACCTGAGACCGGCGATAAAAAATCGCATATCAACCTGATATAAAAAGAAAATAACTTTTTCTTATGCCACTTTTCAGCGGCAACTGGTCAGTGTTGCATATGCTTGTACATACAAGTATATGTTAATAAGCCCTACGCATTGTTATGCCGTGGTACTCATCCCCACCGCGGCATGGAATCTGCACCGATACTGTTTGAGGAAACTGCTGTGACTACAAATAACAAAGTTCGCAATGTCGATGTACGCGCGCCACGCGGCACACAATTAAACGCAAAAAGCTGGCTGACCGAAGCGCCGTTACGCATGCTGATGAACAACCTCGATCCTGAAGTTGCGGAGAACCCACACGAGCTGGTGGTGTACGGCGGCATCGGCCGCGCCGCGCGCGACTGGGATTGCTACGACAAGATCGTCGAAACCCTGAAAACGCTGGAAGAAGACGAAACCCTGCTGGTGCAGTCCGGCAAACCGGTCGGCGTCTTCAAAACCCACAGCAACGCGCCGCGCGTGCTGATCGCCAACTCCAACCTGGTGCCGCACTGGGCAACCTGGGAACACTTCAACGAGCTGGACGCCAAAGGCCTGGCGATGTACGGCCAGATGACCGCCGGCAGCTGGATCTACATCGGCAGCCAGGGCATCGTTCAGGGCACCTATGAAACCTTCGTCGAAGCGGGCCGCCAGCACTACGACGGCAGCCTGCAGGGGCGCTGGGTGCTGACCGCCGGTCTGGGCGGCATGGGCGGCGCGCAGCCGCTGGCCGCGACGCTGGCGGGCGCCTGCTCGCTGAACATCGAATGTCAGCAGAGCCGCATCGATTTCCGTCTGAAAACCCGCTACGTCGATGAGCAGGCCAAAGATCTGGACGACGCGCTGGCCCGCATCAAGAAATACACCTCAGAAGGCAAAGCCATCTCCATCGCTCTGTGCGGCAACGCGGCGGAAATCCTGCCTGAGCTGGTGCGCCGCGGCGTGCGCCCGGACATGGTCACCGACCAGACCAGCGCCCACGATCCGCTGAACGGCTACCTGCCGAAGGGCTGGAGCTGGGAAGAGTATCGCCAGCGCGCGCAAACCGAGCCGGCCAAAGTGGTCGCCGCCGCCAAGCAATCGATGGCCGATCACGTCAAAGCCATGCTGGCGTTCCAGCAGATGGGCGTGCCGACCTTCGACTACGGCAACAACATTCGCCAGATGGCGAAAGAAACCGGCGTCGACAACGCCTTCGACTTCCCGGGCTTCGTGCCAGCCTACATCCGTCCGCTGTTCTGCCGCGGCATCGGGCCGTTCCGCTGGGCGGCGCTGTCCGGCGATCCGCAGGACATCTACAAAACTGACGCCATGGTGAAAGAGCTGATCCCGGATGACGAGCACCTGCACCGCTGGCTGGACATGGCGCGCGAGCGCATCAGCTTCCAGGGCCTGCCGGCGCGCATCTGCTGGGTTGGCCTCGGCCAGCGCGCCAAGCTGGGCCTGGCGTTCAACGAGATGGTGCGCCGCGGCGAACTGTCCGCTCCGATCGTCATCGGCCGCGACCACCTGGATTCCGGCTCCGTTTCCAGCCCGAACCGTGAAACCGAAGCGATGAAAGACGGCTCAGATGCCGTTTCCGACTGGCCGCTGCTGAACGCGCTGCTGAATACCGCCAGCGGCGCCACCTGGGTTTCCCTGCACCACGGCGGCGGCGTCGGCATGGGCTTCTCCCAACACTCCGGCATGGTTATCGTCTGCGACGGCACCGACGAAGCCGCCGAGCGCATCGCCCGCGTCCTGCACAATGACCCGGCTACCGGGGTCATGCGTCACGCCGACGCCGGTTACGATATCGCTATCGACTGCGCCCGCGAGCAAGGCCTGAACCTGCCGATGGTTGCCGCGACCCAAGGAGAAAAAGCATGAAAGCGCTGACTATTCGCCCTGGCAAACTGACGCTGGCCCAGCTACGCGACGTGTATCAACACCCGGTGACGCTGACGCTGGACGACAACGCCTACGGCCCTATCCAGCAGAGCGTGGCCTGCGTGGAACGCATCGTTGAAGAAAACCGCACCACTTACGGCATCAACACCGGGTTTGGCCTGCTGGCTTCGACCCGCATCGCCCGCGACGATTTGGAAAACCTGCAGCGTTCGATCGTGCTGTCACACGCCGCCGGCGTGGGCGAGCCCACCGACGACAATCTGGTGCGCCTGATCATGGTGCTGAAAATCAACAGCCTGTCGCGCGGCTTCTCCGGCATTCGTCTGGAAGTCATCCAGGCGCTGATCGCGCTGGTCAACGCCGAAGTTTATCCGCATATCCCGCTGAAGGGCTCGGTCGGCGCCTCCGGCGACCTGGCGCCGCTGGCGCACATGAGCCTGGTGCTGCTGGGCGAAGGCCAGGCGCGTCATCAGGGCCAATGGCTGCCGGCGACCGAAGCGCTGGCCAAGGCCGGTCTGAAACCGCTGACGCTGGCAGCGAAAGAGGGCCTGGCGCTGCTGAACGGCACCCAGGTCTCCGCCGCCTTCGCGCTGCGCGGCCTGTTCGACGCGGAAGACCTGTTCGCCGCCGCGACCGTGGCGGGCAGCCTGACGGTGGAAGCGGCGCTGGGCTCCCGCAGCCCGTTCGATGCGCGTATCCATGAGGTGCGCGGCCAGCGCGGCCAGATCGACGCCGCCCTCGCCTACCGCCACCTGCTCGGCGCGCGCAGCGAAGTCTCCGACTCGCACCGCAACTGCGAAAAAGTGCAGGATCCTTACTCCCTGCGCTGTCAGCCGCAGGTGATGGGCGCCTGCCTGACGCAGATCCGCCAGGCCGCCGAGGTGCTGGAGATCGAGGCCAACGCCGTCTCCGATAACCCGCTGGTGTTCGCCGAGCAGGGTGACGTGCTGTCCGGCGGCAACTTCCATGCCGAACCGGTAGCGATGGCCGCCGATAACCTGGCGCTGGCGTTTGCCGAAATCGGTTCGCTGTCCGAACGCCGCATCTCGCTGATGATGGACAAGCACATGTCGCAGCTGCCACCGTTCCTGGTGGAGAACGGCGGCGTGAACTCCGGCTTCATGATCGCTCAGGTCACCGCCGCGGCGCTGGCCAGCGAAAACAAAGCGCTGGCGCATCCGTCGAGCGTCGACAGCATCCCAACCTCCGCCAACCAGGAAGACCACGTCTCCATGGCGCCGGCCGCCGGTCGCCGCCTGTGGAGCATGGCGGACAACGTGCGCGGCATTCTGGCGGTCGAATGGCTGGCCGCCTGCCAGGGCCTGGATTTCCGCAACGGCCTGAAGACCTCGGAAGGTCTGGAGCAGGCGCGCCGTCTGCTGCGCGAGCATGTCAGTTTCTACGACAAGGATCGTTTCTTCGCCCCCGACATTGAAGCCGCCAGCCAACTCTTGGCGGCCGGTCACCTGACATCGCTGCTGCCTGCGGCGCTGCTGCCTAGCCAGGCATAATCATCACACACTGAATCACGCAGTTTGTTCTGCCCCGCCGGGTGCGTTCCACCCGGTGCGGGCAGCGCGTGCCTGTTCGGCAAACACTTAACGGGAAACAACATGCGTAACGAAACGACACAACTCAGACGCGGACTAAACGCGCGGCATATCCGTTTCATGGCTCTCGGCTCGGCGATCGGCACCGGCCTGTTCTACGGCTCCGCCGGCGCCATCCAACTGGCCGGCCCGGCGGTGCTGCTGGCCTATCTGGTGGGCGGCGCGGCGGTATTCATGGTGATGCGCGCGCTGGGTGAAATGGCGGTGCATCAGCCGGTTTCCGGCTCGTTCGGCCACTATGCCAGCCACTATCTCGGCCCGCTGGCCGGGTTCCTCACCGGCTGGACCTACACCTTCGAAATGGTGATCGTCGCCCTGGCGGACGTCACCGCCTTCGGCATCTATATGGGGCTATGGTTCCCAGCCGTCGCTCAGTGGGTTTGGGTGCTCAGCATCATCCTGTTTATCGGCGCGCTCAACCTGTGCAGCGTCAAGGTCTTCGGCGAGCTGGAGTTCTGGCTGTCGCTGGTCAAGGTCGCCGCCATCGTGGCGATGATCGTCGGCGGCGCGGCGGTAATGCTGTTCGGTTTCGGGCAAGCCCAGCACGCCACCGGTATCAGCAACCTGTGGCAACACGGCGGCTTTATGCCTAACGGCTTCGGCGGCGTGGTCGCGTCATTAGCGGTGGTGATGTTCGCCTTCGGCGGCATCGAGATCATCGGCATCACCGCCAGCGAGGCGAAAGACCCCGCCAAAGTGCTGCCGAAGGCGATCAACGCCGTGCCGGTGCGCATCCTGCTGTTTTACGTGCTGACGCTGACGGTGCTGATGGCTATCTATCCGTGGAACAGCATCGGCCAGAACGGCAGCCCGTTCGTTGAGATCTTCAGCAACCTCGGCATCAGCTCCGCCGCCAACGTGCTGAACGTGGTAGTGATCACCGCCGCCATTTCGGCCATCAACAGCGATATCTTCGGCGCCGGCCGCATGATGTACGGCATGGCGCAGGACGGCCAGGCGCCGCGCAGCTTCACCAAACTGACCGCCAGCGGCGTGCCATGGATGACGGTGCTGGTGATGTCGGTCGCCCTGCTGTTGGCGGTGGTGCTCAACTACCTGATCCCGGAGAAGGTCTTCATGATCATCGCTTCGATCGCCACCTTCGCCACCGTCTGGGTGTGGCTGATGATCCTGCTGTCGCAGATCGTCATGCGCCGCACGCTGTCGCCGGAAGAAACGCGCCAGTTGAGCTTCCCGGTGCCGTGGTGGCCGGTGGCGCCGGCATTGGCGACCGCCTTTATGGCGTTCGTCATCGGCCTGCTCGGCTATTTCGAAGAGAGCCGCATCGCGCTGTACGTCGGGCTGGTGTGGATCGCTTTACTCACCGTGGCTTACTGGCTGTGGGTGCGCAAGAAAGGCGGCGGTTCGCCGGTGACCGCGGCGACGCAACAGATGTAACGCTCGCTTCTGCTAAAACCCGCTGCGGCGGGTTTTTTATTGCGCCTGCGCCAACGCCTGCAGGATATCCGCCTGCAGATCGTCAAACGCCTCCAGCCCGGCGGACAACCGCACCAGCCCCTCGCTGATGTGGTGCCGTTTCCGCTCTTCCGGCGTGTAGGCCGAGTGCGTCATGCTGGCCGGGTGCTGCGCCAGGCTTTCGCAATCGCCCAGGCTGACCGCGCGCAAGATGAGCTGCAGCGCGTTGAGGAAACGAATGCCCGCACGCAAGCCGCCCCGCAGCTCAAACGCCAGCATGCCGCCGGGGCGCGCCATTTGCCGCTGCGCCAACGCATGCTGCGGGAAGTTCGCCAGGCCGGGGTAATATACCCGCTCGACCGCCGGGTGCTCCGCCAACATCTCTGCCAGGCGCTGCGCGTTATCGCAATGACGATCCATGCGCAGCGGCAGGGTTTTCATCCCGCGCAGCACCAGCGCGGCATCCTGCGCCGACAGTACCGCCCCGGTCATGTCCTTTAGCCCCTCCAGACGGATCACTTCGGCCAACGCCTGACACGTCACCGCTATTCCGGCCAGGAGATCGCCGTGTCCGCCGAGGTACTTGGTCGCCGAGTGCACCACGATATCGGCGCCTAGCGCCAAAGGCCGCTGCAGATAGGGCGTGCAATAGGTGTTGTCCACCAGCAACAGCGCCTGATGCCGATGGGCAATCTCCGCCACGGCGGCGATATCGATCAAACGCATATTGGGATTGGCCGGCGTTTCGCAATACACCAGGCGGGTACGCGGTCCAATGGCCGCCGCCAGCCGCTCCGGCCGGGTCAGATCAACGTGGGTTATCTTGACGCCAAAGTGCGCCAGGCCATGATGAAAGTAGCTGAAGGTGCAACCATACACGGTTTCGTCGACAATCAGCTCATCGCCCGGTCTGAGCAGCGTCCAGCAACAGGCGGTGATCGCCCCCATGCCGGAAGCGAACGCCACTGCCGCCTCCCCCTCCTCCAGGTTGGCGATGCGTTGCTCGAGCAGGTTTAACGTCGGATTGGCGATGCGCGAGTAAAAGTACCCCGGCTCGGTGCCGGCAAAGCAGGCGCCGCCGTATTCCGCAGTGGGAAAAGCAAACGTAGAGCTCATAAACACCGGCGGAGACAGTGCCCCCTGATACCGCTGCGGATCGTAGCCGTAATGAATAGCCCGGGTGGCAAAGTCGTGGCCAACTGCTGTAGCGGACATAACACAACTCCTTACCTGAGTGGGTGAAGCTTAATTTTTTGATTCATCCGAAAGGGCCGGCGGCAATGCGCTGTCTCGCGTGCGCTGGCCGATGATTTGTAAAGTACGCAGCAGCAGCGTCAACCCCAGCAGGGTATCCGGCTGCTTCAGCAAGGCGTACAGCGCGCGAAAACTGGCCGGCGGAGGATTCAATTGCAGCTCGCTGTGCGCCATCTGCAGCGCCGTTCCGCCTTCCCAACCGATGGTCACCAAACCTTCAAAGACGCCGGCCAGTTTCTCCACCAGCGCGTTGTCGGCGATGTCCACCGCGTCCGACAGCAGCGACAACAGATCGATCACGTTATCCAAACGGCCGCCCGCCAGCAGCGGCTGCAGTTTCTCGAGCAACGCCGCCAATGATTGCAGGTCCGCCGCGTGCACCGTGCTTTCCGTCATATCAGCCCCCTTACCGTGGCCCAGTAAAGGCCGCGGTTGAACCCGTTGCGCAGCATGCCGCCCGCCTTGGTGGCGGGCGTCGGCAGCACGTCGTGACGGTAGTCGTACACCAGCGGCATGCCGGCATTCAGTCCCATTTGCGCGACCGCCTGCACCTTGCCGTCATAATGGCTCACGGTTTGGCCCAGCCGCATTTCCGCCACGATGTTGTCGGCAATGACCGGCGCCTGATTATGGCAAGAGCCGCCGGCCTTGCTGACCGGCAAATCCACGGTATCGCCTATGACATACACCCCCTGCTGGCCGTAGACCTGCAGCGTTTGATGATCGGTCGGCAGCCAGCCTTCGCCGTTTTGGCTCTCGCTCAACCCGGTATTGCGCACCGCCTCCACTGCACGGATGGGCGGCGTCGCCATCAGAATGTCGAACGGCTGTTCTTCCCCCTCGGCGGAATAGGCGATGTTGCGCTGAGCGTCCACCCGGCTGAGGGTAAAACCACGCTGGTGGCGAATGTCGCGCGCGGCAAAAATGGCGGGTAGCGCTTCACCGGTCGGGCGCTGTAAAAACAGACAGTTGCGCAGCAGTTGAGAAATGGTTGGGTAGGTATAAACGATCTCCACCGCCTTGCGCACGCCGCGCCGCCGCAGGTAGTCGTCCAGCATCAGGGTGGTTTCAATCGGCGCGATGCCGCACTGATGGGGCACATTAGGCGTTTCAGGGAAGGACACGGTGATGAAAATGCGGCCTTTCTCGATCGTCGCCAGCTTATGCGCCAACCGTCGCGCGGCCTGATACTGGTAGAAATGATCGCCCGCCTGCGCCAACCCTTCGATGCGCTCCGGCCAGGGCACGCAGCCGGTGGCGAAAACCAGGAAGTCATACGGATAATGCTTGCCGCTTTGCGTAATGATATACCGCTGTTTTAAATCAAAAGATTCCGCTTTATCGACGACAAACTGTATTTCCGGCCGCAATAAACTCCGCTGTGAACGCGTGAGCTCCTGCTTGAAAAAATTATTGAATGCAACATACATAAACGCCGGCTTGTAATAATGCAGCGGCGAATCCGAAATCATTAATAACTCAACTTTATTATTGAGAATTTCCCAGTGCAATTTCACGGCCAGCAGATTGGCTAGCATGGTGCCGCCGGTTCCACCGCCGACAATGACGACTCGCTGTCGCATCTGGCCCTCCCCCAGCCGAAACCCGGCAGTATGAAAGAACGCATTACGATGATGGCGATATTTAACGGCAAGAAAAAAATAACGCCGCCTTATTGGCAGTCTAGTAACGAATAATTATAAAGCAAATAAAAACGGAATATAAAAACCGGCAAGAAAACTGCACAATAAATTTATTAGGGTAAACGCAGCGATTATTAATAAATAAAACAGGGTTAACATCGGGACGTCAGCCATAAAAAAACCCGCCGCAGCGGGTTTTTATTTAACAACCGAATCGGTCGAACTTACTGGCCTTTAACTTCTTTCAGGCCGTTGAATGGCGCACGGTCACCCAGCGCTTCTTCGATACGGATCAGTTGGTTGTATTTGGCAACGCGGTCTGAACGGCTCATGGAACCGGTTTTGATCTGGCCAGCCGCAGTCCCTACCGCCAGGTCGGCGATGGTCGCGTCTTCGGTTTCACCGGAACGGTGAGAGATCACCGCAGTGTAGCCGGCGTCTTTCGCCATCTTGATAGCCGCCAGGGTTTCGGTCAGAGAACCGATCTGGTTGAACTTGATCAGGATGGAGTTAGCGATGCCTTTCTCGATGCCTTCTTTCAGGATCTTGGTGTTGGTCACGAACAGGTCGTCGCCCACCAGCTGAATTTTGTCGCCCAGCACTTTGGTCTGGTAAGCGAAGCCCGCCCAGTCAGATTCATCCAGGCCGTCTTCGATAGACACGATTGGGTACTGTTTGGTCAGCTCTTCCAGGAAGTGAGTGAACTCTTCGGAAGTGAAGGCTTTGTTGCCTTCGCCGGCCAGCACGTATTTACCGTCTTTGTAGAATTCGGAAGCCGCGCAGTCCATCGCCAGAGTGACGTCTTTGCCCAGCTCGTAGCCCGCCGCTTTTACCGCTTCAGCGATAACCGCCAGCGCTTCGGCGTTGGAGCCCAGGTTTGGCGCATAGCCGCCTTCGTCGCCCACGGCGGTGTTCATGCCTTTGGCTTTCAGAACTTTCGCCAGGTGGTGGAACACTTCGGAACCGATGCGCACCGCTTCTTTCAGGGTCTTCGCGCCAACCGGCTGAATCATGAATTCCTGAATGTCGACGTTGTTGTCAGCGTGCTCGCCGCCGTTGATGATGTTCATCATCGGCAGTGGCATGGAGAATTTGCCTGGGGTGCCGTTCAGTTCAGCGATGTGCTCGTACAGCGGCATGCCTTTAGAGGCTGCGGCCGCTTTCGCTGCTGCCAGGGAAACCGCCAGAATGGCGTTGGCGCCGAAGTTGGATTTGTTTTCGGTGCCGTCCAGCTCGATCATGATCTTGTCGATGTTCGCCTGGTCTTTGGCATCTTTACCCAGTACTGCCTGAGCAATCGGACCGTTTACTGCAGCAACGGCTTTCAGTACGCCTTTACCCAGGAAACGAGACTTGTCACCGTCACGCAGTTCCAGCGCTTCGCGGGAACCGGTAGAAGCACCTGACGGCGCAGCAGCCAGGCCGACGAAACCGCCTTCCAGATGAACTTCGGCTTCAACAGTCGGGTTACCGCGGGAGTCGATGATTTCACGACCGATGACTTTAACGATTTTGGACATTAGGTTTTCCTCAGTACAAGTTAAACTAAAACTCCAGACAAACAGCGCGCGGTTTTCACCGCGCGCCGCCTACCAAATATTTTATTTCACCTGGCGCTTCTGATGCTCGCCTGCGGCTTTCACGAAGCCGGCGAACAGCGGATGCCCATCACGCGGCGTCGATGTAAATTCCGGGTGGAATTGACAGGCCACAAACCACGGGTGATTCGGCAGTTCAATGATCTCGACCAGCTTGTTGTCGGCGGAACGACCGGCGACACGCAGCCCTGCGGCTTCGATCTGCTTCAACAGCATGTTGTTAACTTCGTAACGGTGACGATGACGCTCGACAATGGTCGGTTCGCCATACAGCTGACGCACCAGGCTGTTGTCGCTCAGGTTGCACTGTTGGCCACCTACGCGCATCGTGCCGCCCAAATCGCTTTCTTCGCTGCGCACTTCGACGTTGCCGTCTTCATCGCGCCATTCGGTGATCAACGCCACCACCGGGTACTTACAGTCTGGCATAAACTCGGTGGAGTTGGCGTTCTCCATCCCCGCCACGTTGCGAGCGAACTCCATCAACGCCACCTGCATGCCCAGGCAAATGCCCAGGTAAGGAATGTTGTTCTCGCGCGCATAGCGTGCGGTCATCACTTTGCCTTCCACGCCGCGGTAGCCGAAGCCGCCCGGGATCAGGATCGCGTCCAGCCCTTTCAGCACTTCCACGCCGCGGGTTTCCACGTCCTGCGAGTCGATCAGCTTGATGTTCACGGTCAGACGGTTTTTCAGCCCGCCGTGCTTCAGCGCTTCGATCACCGACTTGTAGGCGTCCGGCAACTCAACGTATTTGCCGACCATACCGATGGTCACTTCGCCGCCCGGATTGGCTTCTTCGTAGATCACCTGTTCCCATTCGGCCAGGTTGGCTTCCGGCGCGTTCAGGCTGAATCGTTTACAAATATAATCGTCCAGCCCCTGAGATTTCAATAGGCCTGGGATTTTATAAATAGAATCAACGTCTTTCAGAGAGATAACCGCTTTTTCCGGCACGTTGCAGAAAAGCGCGATTTTCGCGCGTTCGTTAGCAGGAACCGCGCGGTCGGAACGGCAAATCAGCACATCAGGCTGAATACCGATGGAAAGCAGCTCTTTTACGGAATGCTGGGTCGGCTTGGTTTTCACTTCGCCCGCCGCCGCCATGTACGGCACCAGCGTCAGGTGCATGTACAGGGTGTGCTCGCGGCCCACTTCCACCGCCATCTGACGGATGGCTTCGAGGAACGGCAGCGATTCGATATCGCCGACGGTGCCGCCGATTTCCACCAGCACCACATCATGGCCTTCGCCGCCTTCGATGATGCGTTCTTTGATCGCGTTGGTGATGTGCGGAATGACCTGCACGGTCGCGCCCAGATAGTCGCCGCGGCGTTCTTTACGCAGCACGTCGGAGTAGATGCGGCCGGTGGTGAAGTTGTTGCGACGCGACATTTTGGTGCGGATGAAGCGCTCGTAGTGACCCAAATCCAGATCGGTTTCTGCGCCGTCTTCGGTGACGAAAACTTCCCCATGCTGAATCGGGCTCATGGTGCCCGGATCCACGTTGATGTACGGGTCCAGTTTCATGATGGTAACGTTGAGGCCACGGGCTTCAAGAATAGCCGCCAGAGAGGCTGCGGCAATGCCTTTACCCAGAGAGGATACGACCCCGCCGGTCACAAAAATATAATTAGTTGTCATGCTGAACCTGAGAGTTTAGGTTTAAAGACGATGGAAGAACCAGGACGGGAAAGTAGTATACCCGAACCTCTCCTGACCTACAAACGATCGTTTTGCTGTCCATCATCTCGGCCGCCCTCCCGTGTTCATCAGGGTTTACTCCGCCGGCGCGCCCAAAACCCTCCTGGAAATACAAAGAGTTAGCGGAGAAAATTTCTTTTTACCGCCCCTCTCGAGCGATAAAACACCTTAGATTTCAGTTTGTTGGCCTTTTGCTGCCGACGGCAGTCCTGCGCCTGTGACCTGACCGTAAGCTTAACCGTTTCAGCTTGAGTGAACCTTGTCGTCGATCAACATTGTAGCGGCAGTTCAGCTTCCCTAAACCCGATTAGCCTGGGATCGAAGCGCATCGGGTTAACGACTGATGTAGAGCCTGCGTTCAGGCATATCAACAATCACACGATGACCCCGCATAAAGCCCATTCCCAGCAGACCATCAAAACCCAGCGCCTCAGACGTTGGGCCTTCGGTAACGATGGCCAAATCGTTGTGATGCCGGCCCCGGCGATCGGTCAAGGTGAATCTGGTCACTCGGCAATCCAGGTTCTCGGCCTCAGGCTCAATGGAACGACAGCCGGAAAACAAGAGGCCAGCCGGCAAGCCTGCGGCAAACAAAAGAGAATGGCTGGCGCCGGTATCAACAATCAGGCGCAACGGTTTATTGCCAACGAAGGCCGTCACGCTCAGCCCCTCATCGGTCTGTTCGAATGGATATGAAGCCCATATTGCAATGTCTGAAGGCAGATGAGTCAACATTTGCAAGCGGTCGTTTTCGAAATCCATCAGCACCTTTCGATCGCGGAACAACCCAAGCCCCATCACTTCACTTACCGGCAGCTCGTTTCCCAGGCTGAGTCCCCAGGGCTTAAAACTCACCGCTTCGACGTCGTTAAACGGGATATTGCCAATGAACAGCCGACTAATCCGCCAGGCAGACACCTGATTTTCACCGCCAGAGAGATCTCTCAACCGCCGAGGCGCCAGCCGCACCGCCTTCAGACTCGGTTGCTCGACCAGACGCTCCAGATCGTGTTGATAAAGGTGTATCCCTTCTGAGCTGCCGGTATCCAGCATGAGCGTGTGTAACCGGTTATCGATCTGCACATCGACTAATGGCAGCCTGCGTTCATCATACCGCAACCGCCCAACATCAGCAGGAGGAGACGCCATGCTGAAACCGGGGAAAAAACAGGCTAAAAGCATTAGCCTCTTGATCATGACGCCACCTTCCTTTGTCTGCGCGGAACGTCCTTCATGTTCACCCCGGCGCCATGAACGCCGGAAGCGCATCAGATTTCAGATTTCTTCACCTGCTGCCAGGCGTCTTCCATCTGCTCCAGCGTGGCGTCTTCAAGCCGCAGCCCGCGTTGCTTGACGATCGCCTCCACCTCGCGGAAGCGGCGTTCGAACTTGCGGTTGGCCGCCTGCAATGCGTTCTCGGCCTTGTGGCCCAAATGGCGCGAGAGGTTCACCGTGGCGAACAGCAGATCGCCGATCTCCTCTTCCAGCTTGCTCTCATCGACCACCGCCTGGCGGGCTTCGTGCATCACTTCGTCGATCTCTTCATACACTTTGTCCAGCACCGGGCCCAGCGTGTTCCAGTCGAAGCCGACCGAGGCGCAGCGTTTTTGGATCTTGTGCGCCTTCATCAACGCCGGCAACGCCTGCGGAATGTCGTCCAGCACTGAGTGCAGCGCTTTTTCGGCGCGCTCGCCGGCCTTGAGCTGCTCCCAGCGCGCCGCCACGGCTTCGCTGTCTCCGCCCTCGGCGTCGCCGAAGATGTGCGGATGACGGCGCTCCAGCTTGTCGCTGATGGCAGTACACACCTCATCAAAATCGAACAGCCCCTGTTCCTGCCCCATCTGAGCGTAGAACACTACCTGAAACAGCAAGTCGCCCAGTTCGTCGCGCAGATCGGCGTAGTCCTGCCGTTCGATGGCGTCCAGCACTTCGTAAGTCTCTTCCAGCGTGTAGGGCGCGATGGTGGCGAAGGTTTGCTTACGGTCCCATGAGCAACCGTTCTGCGGGTCGCGCAGCGTTTTCATGATGTTCAGCAGGCGCTGCAACGAAGTGGATTGGGTCATAAAAAATCTCTGAGAAAATGGGGGCGCACGGACATGTCCGCCGGAACTGATGGAGTTCGGGCCGCATCAACCTCGGATGCGGCCCGAAAGGCGCAGGAGTTAGTTGCCGTGCAGACGCTTGGCGTCTATCACGTCCGGGAGCTGGTTCAGCTTCGCCAGCACCCGGCCCAGCACCTGCTGGTTATAAATTTCAATGTCCATATCGATGGTGGCCAACTGCTTCTTGGTATCGCTGCGGCTGGCGACGCCCAGCACGTTGACCTTTTCGTTGGCCAGAATGGTGGTGATATCGCGCAGCAGCCCGCTGCGATCGTTGGCCATCACGCGCACCACCAGCGAATAACCGCTGGAGTAGCTTTCTCCCCACACCGCATCGACGATGCGCTCCGGCGCATGCGATTGCAAATCGGCCAGCTGATCGCAGTCCGCACGGTGGATCGAGATGCCGCGCCCCTGGGTGATAAAGCCGACGATGTCGTCGCCCGGGATCGGCTGGCAGCAGCGGGCGATGTGGTGCATCAGGTTGCCCACGCCCTCCACCACCACGCGGCCGTTATCCTTGTTGCGGGCCGGCGGCGGCGCTTTCTGCTGCACCAGCTGGCGCAGCGCCTCGCGATCCTGCTCTTCGGCGCTCGGCTTGTTGAACTTGCCCTGCAGGTAATTCACCATCTGGTTCAGGCGAATGTCCCCGCCGCCGATCGCCGCCAGCACCTCGTCCAGCGAGTTCATGTTGTAGCGCGGGATCAGCAGCTTCTCGGCCTCTTTCAGGCTGATGCCGAGGTGTTCCAGCTCGTTGTCCAGCATCTGGCGGCCGGCAAGAATGTTCTTGTCGCGATCCTGCTTGCGGAACCAGTTGTGGATCTTCGAGCGCCCGCGGCTGGTGGTCACGTAGCCCAGGTTCGGGTTCAGCCAGTCGCGGCTCGGGTTCGGCTGTTTCTGGGTGATGATCTCAATCTGATCGCCCATCTTCAGCTGATAGGTAAACGGCACGATGCGGCCGCCGATCTTGGCGCCGATGCAGCGGTGACCAACGTCGCTGTGAATGTGGTAGGCGAAATCGAGCGGCGTGGAGCCGGCCGGCAGATCGACCACGTCGCCTTTCGGGGTAAATACATAGACCCGATCGTCGAACACCTGGCTGCGCACTTCGTCGAGCATCTCGCCGGAGTCCGCCATCTCTTCCTGCCAGGCGATCAGCTTACGCAGCCAGGCGATGCGCTCTTCATAGCCGGAGCGCACGGTAACCCCCGCGCCCTCTTTGTACTTCCAGTGTGCGGCCACGCCCAGCTCGGCGTCTTCATGCATTTGCCGGGTGCGGATCTGAATCTCGACGGTTTTGCCGCGCGGCCCCAGCACCACGGTGTGGATCGACTGGTAGCCGTTGGGTTTCGGGTTGGCGACGTAGTCGTCGAACTCGTCCGGCAGGTGGCGGAAGTGGGTATGCACGATGCCCAACGCCGCGTAGCAATCCTGTAGACGCTCCGCCACGATGCGCACCGCGCGCACGTCGAACAGTTCGTCGAACGCCAGGTGCTTTTTCTGCATCTTGCGCCAGATGCTGTAGATGTGTTTCGGCCGGCCGTAAATCTCCACCCGAATGCCTTCTTTGGCCATCTCGGCGCGCAGCCCGGCGACGAAATCGTCGATGAACTGTTCGCGATCGATGCGGCGCTCATGCAGCAGCTTGGCGATGCGCTTGTATTCTTCCGGGTGCAGGTAGCGGAAGCAGAAATCCTCCAGCTCCCACTTCAGCTGGCCGATGCCGAGCCGGTTAGCCAACGGCGCATAGATGTTGGAACACTCTTTCGCCGCCAGCACGCGTTCGTCTTCCGGCGCGTCTTTCACCTCGCGCAGGTGGGCGATGCGCTCCGCCAGCTTGATGACGACGCAGCGGAAATCCTCCACCATCGCCAGCAGCATGCGGCGCACGTTGTCGACCTGTTCGGAGGCCATCGAGTCGTTTTGGGTGGCTTTCAGTTGGCGAATAGCGTCCATGTCCCGCACGCCATGCACCAGGGCGACGATGCCCTTGCCGAACGTTTCCGTCAGGATCTCTTCCTGCACGATGCCGGCATCCACCAGCGGGAACAGCAGCGCGGCGCGCATGCTGTCGTTGTCCATGCTCAGCGTCGAGAGGATTTCCACCATCTCCAGGCCGCGCCACAACAGCAGCGAGGCGTCGGGATGGTTTTGGGTCTGCTGCTCACAATAACGCCAGGTTGCGGCCAATCGCTCACATGACTGCGGGTTGGGTAGCCCCAAGCCGGCGATCCACTCATCGAGAGCGAACTCACCCGCCGTATTCAGATGTGCACTTCTTACCGCAACCATAACTTCTCCCTACTTTGCAGCGACCTCTGGCGCGCGCTCGTTGATAAACAGCGCCATTGATTCAAGATGCCCCGTGTGCGGAAACATATCCAACATCCGCACGCGCGCAAGACGATAACCGGCGTTCAACAGCACTTTGCTGTCGCGAGCCAGCGTGGTGGGGTTACAGGAAACATACACCACCCGCGCCGGCGCCAGTTTTACAATGTGTGACATCACCCCGGCCGCACCGGCGCGGGCGGGATCCAGCATCACCTTATCAAACCCTTGTGCTGCCCAAGGTTGCCGCTCAACGTCGTCCTCCAGATTCTCATGGAAGAACGACGCATTATTCAGCTTATTCTTATGTGCATTATATTGCCCATTCGCTACCAGCGTGGCAACACCTTCGATGCCCACCACCGCAGCGGCGCGGCGCGCCAGCGGCAGGGTGAAATTCCCCATGCCGCAGAACAGGTCCAGCACCCGATCATTGGGTTGAATGTCGAGCCATTCAAGGGCCTGCGCCACCATTTGTTGGTTTACGGCGTCATTGACCTGAATAAAGTCGCGCGGACTGAAGTCTAAGCGTAGCCCGTCAACCTGATAATACGGCGTTTCACCGCACAGTTTTTCCACCCGATCGCTGTCCGGCGCCAGATAAACGGCGACCTTTTCCCGCTCGCCAAACGCCAACAGCGCCTGGCGATCCGCCTCTTTCAGGGCATCGAGATGGCGCAGCACCAGCAGCGGACCATTATCCGCCAACACCAGCTCCACATGCCCCAGCCGCCGCACCGCCTGCAGCCCGCTCAGGCAGGCGCGCACCGGCGCCAGCAGCTGTTCCAGCTCCGGGCGCAGCACCGGGCAGTGCTCCACCGCCACCAGCTCGCTGGAGGCCGCCTGTCGAAACCCCATCATCAGGCGCTGCAGCTTCGGCTGCCACGCCAGGCTCAGGCGGGCGCGGCGGCGATAGCCGTATTCCGGGCCGGCGATCACCGGTTCCTGTTGCGGGGTTACTCCGGTTTCGCGGGCGATCATGCGCACCAGCGCCGCCGCCTTGCTCTGCTGTTGCAGCGCCTCATCCGCATGTTGCTGCTGGCAGCCGCCGCACACGCCGAAATGCGGGCAGCGCGGCTCCACCCGCTGCGGGCTGCGGCTCAGCAGGCGCTTGAGCTTGCCTTTGGCGAACTGGCGCTTGTCTTCGGTCAGCTGGATTTCCGCCTGCTCGCCCGGCAATACGCCCGGCACGAACACCGCTTTGCCGTCGTGGCGCGCCACGCCCTGGCCGAAAGTATCGAGATCGCTCACCGTCACGGTGAAGATTTGTGAGCTCTGCCGGGTCGTCACGCGGCGTTTGGGAGAGTAGAATTGCGCCATATTTGTCGATTGTGTGCTGGTTCATTAAGCTAGTGTCAGCTGTCAATTCTCCCACATTGGAATCCCATGACCAAATACAGCCTGCGTGCGCGCATGATGATCCTGATTCTGGCCCCGACCTTGCTGATTGGTTTGCTGCTCAGCACCTTCTTCGTGGTGCACCGCTATAACGAGCTGCAGGAGCAATTGGTCGATGCCGGCGCCAGCATCATCGAGCCGCTGGCGGTAGCCAGCGAGTACGGCATGACGTTCCGCAGCCGCGAATCGGTCAGGCAACTGGTCAGCCTGCTGCACCGCCGCCATTCGGACATCGTGCGTTCGATCACCGTGTTCGATGCGCAGAACAACCTGTTCGTCACCTCCAATTATCACCACAACTTCGCTCAGCTGCAGTTGCCGAAAGGCGTGCCGTTGCCCACCGAACTGATGCTCACCCGGCGCGGCGATTCGCTGATCCTGCGCACGCCGATCCTGTCGGAAAATCAGTATCCGGATGAAACCGCCGACGGCGGCAGCCACCCCGACAACAACCTGGGCTATGTGGCGATCGAGCTGGATCTGCAGTCGGTGCGGCTGCAGCAGTATAAAGAGGTGTTCGTCTCCACCCTGCTGCTGCTGCTGTGCATGTGCATCGCCATCCTGTTCGCTTACCGCCTGATGCGCGACGTGACCGGCCCGATCCGCAACATGGTGAACACCGTCGATCGCATCCGCCGCGGCCAGCTCGACAGCCGCGTGGAGGGCTACATGCTCGGCGAGCTGCACATGCTGAAGAACGGCATCAACTCGATGGCGATGTCGCTCACCGCCTATCACGAAGAGATGCAGCAGAACATCGATCAAGCCACGTCTGACCTGCGTGAAACGCTGGAGCAGATGGAGATCCAGAACGTCGAACTGGATCTGGCGAAAAAACGCGCGCAGGAGGCGGCGCGCATCAAGTCCGAATTCCTGGCCAACATGTCGCACGAGCTGCGTACCCCGCTCAACGGCGTGATCGGTTTTACCCGCCAGATGCTGAAAACCGATCTGAGCGCGACCCAAACCGACTATTTGCAGACCATCGAGCGCTCGGCCAACAACCTGCTGACCATCATCAATGACGTGCTGGACTTCTCCAAGCTGGAGGCCGGCAAACTGGTGCTGGAGCATATTCCGTTCGCCCTGCGCGAAACGCTGGACGAAGTGGTGGTGCTGCTGGCCCCCAGCGCCCATGACAAAGGGTTGGAGCTGACGCTGGATGTGCACAACGACGTGCCGGAGCAGGTGATCGGCGACTCGCTGCGCCTGCAGCAAATCATCACCAACCTGCTGGGCAACGCCATCAAGTTCACCGAAACCGGCAATATCGATATTCGCGTCGAGCTGCGCAAACAGCTGGAGCGCCGGGTGGAAGTGGAAGTGCAGATCCACGACACCGGCATCGGCATCTCCGAACGCCAGCAGTCGCAGCTGTTCCAGGCGTTCCGCCAGGCGGACGCCAGCATCTCCCGCCGCCACGGCGGCACCGGGCTGGGGTTGGTGATCACGCAAAAGCTGGTGAAGGAAATGGGCGGCGACATCTGCTTCCACAGCCAGCTGAATCGCGGCTCGACCTTCTGGTTCCACATCACGCTGGATCTGAACGAGGGCATGCTGTCGCTGGCGCCGAACCTGCCGGACCTGAACGGCAAAACGCTCGCCTACATCGAGTCCAACCCGACGGCGGCACAGGCGACGCTCAACATGCTCAGCGTTACGCAGCTGGTGATCACCCACTCGCCGACGCTGGGCCAGCTGCCGTCAGGCCATTACGATTTCCTGCTGGCCGGCGTGCCGATCCCGTTCCGCGACAACATGGCGCAGCATCAGGACAAATTGTTGGCCTCGCTGAAGCTGGCCGATCGGGTCATTCTGGCGCTGCCGTGCCAGGCGCAGATCGACGCCGAGCTGCTTAAGCAACAAGGCGCGCTCGGCTGCCTGATCAAGCCTATCACCAGCACGCGTCTGTTCCCGCTGCTGAGAATGGAAACGCCCGATCGGCTCGCCGCCCCGCCTGAGCGTAAACGTCTGCCGCTGACGGTGATGGCGGTCGACGACAACCCGGCCAACCTGAAGCTGATCGGCACGCTGCTGGGCGAACAGGTGGAAAAAACGCTGCTGTGCGAGAGCGGTGAGGAAGCGCTGGCGCTGGCGCGCAACAACGTGCTGGATCTGATCCTGATGGACATTCAAATGCCGAAGATGGACGGCATTCACGCCAGCGAACTGATCCGCCAACTGCCGCACCACAACTCCACGCCGATCGTCGCCGTCACTGCCCATGCAGCCAGCGGCGAACGCGAGCATCTGCTGCAGGCGGGGATGGACGACTACCTGGCCAAGCCGATCGACGAGAAAATGCTGACCCGCGTGCTGTCGCGCTACCACAGCGGCGACGTGGAAAGCGCCGTCGCCGACGATGCCCCGCTGTCGCTCGACTGGCCGCTGGCGCTGCGCCAGGCGGCCAATAAACCGGATCTGGCGCGCGATCTGCTGCAAATGCTGCTCGATTTCCTGCCGCAGGTACGCGAACGGGTGCAGGCGCTGCTCGAGGGGCAACACGACGACGAGATCCTCGACCTGGTCCATAAGCTACACGGCAGCTGCAGCTACAGCGGCGTGCCGCGCCTCAAGCAGCTGTGTTTCTACCTCGAGCGGCAGCTGCGCCAGGGCATCACCAACGACGAGCTGGAGCCGGAGTGGCTGGAGCTGTTGGATGAGATTGAACTGGTGATCCACGCGGCGCGCGCGCATCTGGCGCAACCGGCCTGAATCCTCAGGCCATAATGCAAAAAGGCACGCCGTAGCGTGCCTTTGTTGCTTTTAGCGCCTGACGTTTATCACTGCGCCAGCAGGTACAGCTGGCTATCGCCGCGCTGAATATTCAACGCCAGCACCGACGGTTTGCTGTCGAGGATTTTACGCAGCTCGCCCAGGTTCTGGATCGGCTGTTGGTTCACGCCCAGGATCACGTCGCCCTTTTTCAGGCCGATGCGTGCGGCGGCGCTGCCGGCTTTCACGCTGTCGACCTTGACGCCTTTCACGTTGCCGACCTGGGTATTGCTCAGCTCGGCGCCTTCAATGCCGGTGTAGATATTGCCCGAGGCCACCTGGGTCTGCGCGCTTTGCTCCAACGTGACGTCAATCGTTATCGGCTTGCCGTCGCGAATAATGCCCAGCGACATCTTGCTGCCGACCGGCAACGTGCCAATCTCTGCCCGGAACGAGGCGAAGCTGGAGATGGCCTTGCCGTTCATGGTGACGATCACGTCACCGGCCTTGATGCCCGCCTTCGCGGCGGAAGATTTCGGCATTACCTGGCTGACGAAGGCGCCGCGCTGCGCGTCGACCTTCATCGCCTTGGCCAGCTCAGAGTTCAGCTCGGTGCCCATGATGCCCAGCTCGCCGCGTTTCACCTGGCCATACTCGACCATTTGCGCCGTCAGGTTTTTCACCATATTGCTCGGAATGGCGAAGCCGATGCCGATGTTGCCGCCGTCCGGCGCCAGGATCGCGGTGTTGATGCCGATCAGCTCGCCGTTCAGGTTAACCAGCGCGCCGCCGGAGTTGCCGCGGTTGATTGCCGCATCGGTCTGGATAAAGTTTTCGTAGTTTTCGATGTTCAGGCCGCTGCGCCCCAGGGCGGACACGATGCCCGAGGTGGCGGTTTCACCCAGCCCGTACGGGTTGCCGATCGCCACGGTGTAATCGCCGACGCGCAGCTGATCGGAGTCCGCCATCTTGATCGCCGTCAGGTTCTTGAAGTCTTTCAGCTGGATCAGGGCGATGTCGGAACGCGGATCCTTGCCGATCACTTTGGCGTCGAAACGGCGGCCGTCGCTCAGCTGCACCTGGATCTTGTTGGCGTTGTCCACCACGTGATTGTTGGTCACCACATAGCCCTTGGCGGCATCGATAACCACCCCGGCGCCCAGCGCCTGGAATTTCTGCTGCGTGCCCTGCGGCTGCTGGCCATCCGGTCCGGGCTGTTCAGCGCCCTGACACATCGGCGAGCCCTGGAACGGTGAACCGTCCTGGCAGAACGGCGAATCTTCACCGAAGAACTGTTGGAACTGTTGCGGCATGCGCGGCGTATTGACCGTGGTGCTGCCCTCAACGTTAATGCTCACGACGGAAGGCATCACCTTCTCCAGCATCGGCGCCAGGCTCGGCAACTGCTGGGTGCTGGAAGACGCGGTTTCAGCGGCGCTGGCCGTAACCGGGCCCATCGCCATACCGATGCTGAATGCCAGTGCGCTCAGAACTAATGCGGTTTTTTTCATCTGTGTGTCTCTTATAAAGTCGTTCAAAAAAGAATGGCTGTCTTGCGTGCTTATTCAGAGTTAATTAATAGCCCGAAGTTCCGGCACAGATGATTGGCAATAGTAAACAAATATTGTTCGTCTTTACAAAACTCGAGACAGCCAACCGGTTGGAATTGCTGATAATTATTCCTCCGCTTAATTATTCCGCCGCCATTAATCGACGATATTCATCATAGGCATAAAGGTCGGTCATTCCGCTGATATAGTCCTGCAATAAACGCGCGCGGAAATAATATTCCCGAATGGTTTGCTGCTCCGGCGATAAATGCTGCAGCCCTTCTACCGCCTCCACATAAGCCAGCCGATGCTTGGTGGACAGCTTGTGGAACAGGCGCGTTTCGATCGGGTAAGCGCGATGGCTGTCCTCGCGCACCAACCGGCTGAAGTCCGCCAGCGACATCGCCAGCAGCGGGCTGTAAATGTCCAGCAGGCCGCTGATCACCCGGTAGCCTTGCAGCTCGAGCTGCTCGACCTCCGGGTGGTTGAACACGTGCTTGAACGCCACATTTTTAAATATTTTCAGCAGCTGATAGGCCGGGCTGGAATCTTCCAGCAGCGCCTGATTGAAACTGCCCTGATAAACCGCGTCAAGATTGTCGATAAAGCGCTGCGCCGCGTGCGGCACCAGCCGCGCCACGGTAAACACCCGCAGATACATGAAGAACTGATCTTCCGCGCTGCGCCGCGCGCCGCCGCGGTCGATCTTGCGAAACGCGCTGGCGACGGTCTTGTCGAACAGATCGCCCGGCGCCACCTCGCCCCACTCCTGAATCAGATGCTGATACAGCTGCTCGACGGTGAAAATGCTCTTCTCCACCGCGTCTTCCAGATCGGCCACGCAGTACGAGATATCGTCGGCGGCCTCCATGATGTAGGTCAGCGGAAAACGATCGAACTCGCCCATGTGCAGCTCGCGCCGCAGCCTATCGACAAAGGCTTCTTCCGCCAGATAATAGCCGGGCTTTTTCATCAAATAGCTGTGGCTGGCGGGG
This sequence comes from Serratia sp. TSA_130.1, assembly GCF_052691795.1. Lineage (NCBI taxonomy): Bacteria > Pseudomonadati > Pseudomonadota > Gammaproteobacteria > Enterobacterales > Yersiniaceae > Serratia > Serratia sp. TSA_130.1. Next base: position 435,857 of record NZ_JBQZFS010000003.1, on the reverse strand, counting down.
ATGTCGCCCGCCCAATAAGCCGGGCGGGTGTATTTCAAAATGCAGCCGACCTGCGCGTAGGTCAGATTGAGTTTCAGCAGGCTGTACACCATGCGGATCGCCTGGGCGTTGCCCTCGAAATGGCTGAGATCCTGACGGATCCGGCTGCGCAGCCGGTTCAGATCGCTCTCCCCTTCATGCAGCCGCAGCGACGCGACCTGGCAGCGATCGTGACTGCCCGGCTCGCTGCCGCAGCTGGCAGGATCGAGCCGCTGGGTGAACCAGTCGTTGATCGCCGACTCGCCGAAGTGACCGAACGGCGGATTGCCGATATCGTGCATCAGACAGGCCATTTCCACGATGCTCTCAAACGGATCGAGCAGCCGGGTCAGGCCGAATTCATCGATCTTACCCGCCTGTTTGAATCGGTTGAGGATCTCTTTGGCGATATGGCGCCCGACCTGCTGCACCTCCATCGAGTGCGTCAGGCGGCTGCGCACCGCCGCGTTGCGCTCCAGCGGAAACACCTGGGTTTTTTGCTGCAAACGGCGAATGGCGGCCGAGTTGACGATGCGCCCGCGATCGCTCTCGAACTGCCGCACGATGTCGTACTCTTCCTCGGCCTCGATCGGTTTGCTGAAAGGCCGTTGGAAGCTGATTTTTTGCTTGAAGTCGATCCCGGACATCTGTTTCTCCGCCGTTGCGCCCTGCCCCCGTGATAACAATTCCCGGCGGCGGATGCAACGCATTATCTCTGATACACAGCCATGATAGACTATGCCGCAATTCTCACGGCCAATCAGCGAGTGTTATTTATGAAAGTAGGCATCATCGGCGCAATGGAGCAGGAAGTCACCCTGCTGCGCGATCAAATCGAAAACCGTCAAACCATCCAGCGCGCGGGCTGCGAAATCTACACCGGCCAGATCGGCGGCGTTGAAGTGGCCCTGCTGAAATCCGGCATCGGCAAAGTCTCCGCAGCCATGGGCACCACCCTGCTGCTGGAGCACTGCAGCCCGGACGTGGTGATCAATACCGGCTCCGCCGGCGGCCTGGCCAGCACGCTGCGCGTGGGCGATATCGTAGTGTCGGAAGAAGTGCGCTACCACGACGCCGACGTCACCGCCTTCGGCTACGAGCCGGGCCAGATGGCCGGCTGCCCGGCGGCGTTCGTCGCCGACGACGCACTGATCGCGCTGGCGGAAAGCTGCATCAAACAGCTGGATCTGCACGCGGTGCGCGGCCTGATCTGCAGCGGTGACGCCTTCATCAACGGCGCCGAGCCGCTGGCGCGCATCCGCGCCACCTTCCCGCGCGTCGCCGCCGTGGAAATGGAAGCCGCGGCGATCGCCCACGTCTGCCATCTGTTCGGCACGCCGTTCGTGGTGGTGCGCGCCATTTCCGACGTCGCCGACAGCGAGTCGCACATGAGCTTTGACGAGTTCCTGGTGGTAGCGGCCAAGCAGTCTACGCTGATGGTCAACGCCATGCTGCAAACCCTGGCCAAGCGCGGTTGATGTGAGGCTGCGCTTCACCTCGGCGCTCTGGCTGCTGGCGTTCTGGCTAGCCCTGCCGGCCGGGGCCGCCCAGCGAGTGATCAGCCTGGCGCCCAATGCGACCGAACTCGCCTATGCCGCCGGCATGGGCGAGGTGCTGGTGGCGGCGAGCGCCTATTCCGATTATCCGCCGCAGGCCGCCAGGCTGGAGCAGGTGGCCTCCTGGCAGGGCATCAATCTGGAGCGGGTGCTGGCGCTCAAGCCGGATCTGATCCTCGCCTGGCGCGGCGGCAATCCGCAGCGCGTGCTGGATCAGCTCGCCGCATTCGGCATCCCGATCTTCTATGCGGACGCCGATAATCTCGAAGGGATCGCCGGCTTGCTGGATAAGCTGGCGCAATACAGCCCGCACCCGGACCAGGCGCATCAGGCCGCCGCCGGCCTTCGCCGTCAGTTCGCTGCTCTCAGACAACAGTACGCCGATAATCCTCCGCGACGCGTGTTGCTGCAGTTCGGCACCCAGCCGCTGTTCACCAGCTCCGGCGCCACGCTGCAGAGCCAGGTGTTGGCGCTGTGCGGCGCGCAGAACGTCTTCGCCGACAGCCGCACGCCTTGGCCGCAGATCAGCCGCGAGCAGGTGCTGGCGCGCCAACCCCAGGCCATCGTCATCACCGGCGGCGCGAAAGAGGCCGCCAATGTGAAAGCCTTCTGGGCGCCGCAGCTGCAGGTGCCGGTGATCGCGCTGAATGAAGACTGGTTCAATCGCGGCGGCCCGCGGCTGCTGTTGGCGGCGCAGCAACTGTGCCGCCAGCTGGCGGAGATCCGCTGATGCTGGTGTTCTGGTTGGATATTCTCGGTACGGCGGTGTTCGCCGTCTCCGGCGTACTGCTGGCCGGCAAACTGCGCATGGATCCGTTCGGCGTGTTGGTGTTGGGCGTGGTTACCGCGGTCGGCGGCGGCACCATCCGCGATATGGCGCTGGCCAACGGCCCGGTGTTCTGGGTCAAGGATCCCACCGATCTGGTGGTGGCGATGATCACCTGCGTATTGACGCTGCTGCTGGTGCGCCAGCCGCGCCGCCTGCCGAAATGGGTGCTGCCGGTGCTCGATGCCGTCGGGCTGGCGGTGTTCGTCGGCATCGGCGTCAACAAGGCTTTCGCGGCCGGTACCGGCCCGCTGGTGGCGATCTGCATGGGGGTGATCACCGGCGTCGGCGGCGGCATTATCCGCGACGTGCTGGCGCGCGAGATCCCGATGATCCTGCGCACCGAAATTTACGCCACCGCCTGTATCATCGGCGGCATCGCGCACGCCACGGCGTTTTACACCTTCAACATGCCGCTGCAACAAGCCATGATGCTGGGCATGGTCATCACGCTGGCCATTCGGCTGGCGGCCATCCGCTGGCACCTCAAGCTGCCCGCCTTTATTCTCGAACGCTGAGCCGCCGCCCTGCGGGGCGAATGCAGCCACGCGACGGCACAGCCGAATATCATCCACAGCCCACCGGCCCAGGAGAACGGCGTGGCAGTGATCCTCGTGGAGTGGTAGGCATAAAAAAACCCGCCGGCCGGAAAGCGAGCGGGTTGATATTCTGACAGGCAAACTCAGATGCTGAACGACGAACCGCAACCGCAGGTGGTTTTGGCATTCGGGTTGGTCACCACGAAGCGCGATCCTTCCAGCCCTTCGGTGTAGTCCACCGAACCGCCAACCAGATACTGCAGGCTCATCGGATCGACCACCAGCGCCACGCCCTGCTTCTCGATGGTCATGTCGCCATCGTTGACCTTGTCGTCAAAAGTGAAACCGTACTGGAATCCGCTGCAGCCGCCGCCGGTAATGTAAACCCGCAACTTCAGGTTCGGATTTTCTTCGTCAGCAATCAGGTACTTGACCTTGTTTGCTGCTGCCTCGGTAAATTGCAGGGGCAGTGCCGTTTCATCACTCATACTCTTTACTCCCAACATTGTTCAGCATCAGATCGCGACCAGGGCTGCCTGATTAATATTAACGATTATCCGATACCTGAGTGTTGCGTTCAAGTATTCACCGCATTTGTTGTATTTTCTTTACTTGTTTTCTCCGCCGCTTCCCGCGCCAACTGCGCCTCCTGCCGTTGCAGGGTGCGCGCCAGGATCGACGAATACAGCGGCTTGCCGCCGAGCAGTTGCGCCACCACCGTAGCGCCGAGGCAGGTGATGATCATCGGTAAAATCAGCTGGTAGTTGTCGGTCATTTCCAGCACCAACACGATACCGGTCAGCGGGGCGCGCACCGTGGCGGCGAACAACGCCCCCATGCCGGCGATGGCGAAAGTGCCCGCCTCGATGCCGTACTGCGGGAACAAATGCGCCCCCGCCAGCCCGAAGGCGGTGCCGAACAGCGTGCCCAGCGCCAGCATCGGCGCAAAGATGCCGCCCGGCGCGCCGGAACCGAAGCACAGCAGCGTGGTGAAGATGCGGGTAATGAAAATGAACATCAACATGCCGACGCTGTAATTGCCCGCCGCGGCGATCGGGATCAGCCCAAAGCCGCCGCCCGCCGCCTCCGGCTGGATCAGCCCCAGAATGCCGCACACGCCGCCGAGCAGCCCGCCCATCAGCAGCACATTGCGCATTCTGCCGCCGTGCAGGCGCGCGAACATGTCCTGAGTGCGAAAGATCAGCGCGTTGAATCCCACACCCACCGCGCCGAATATCGCGCCCAGCACCAGATAGAGCCACAAGGTGTTGATGGGCGCCGAGGCGAGTTTGCCGACCGCGATCACCGAGCCTTGGCCGTTGAACAGCTGGAACACCACGCTCGACATGATAACGCCGATAAACACCGCTTTAATCGAGATCAGGTTGTAGCGAAACTGCGGCCGCATCTCTTCGATGATAAACAGAATGCCGGCCAGCGGCGCGTTGAACGCGGCGGACAGCCCGGCGGCGGCCCCGGTCGCCAGCAGCGAATGGCGCGCCTCGGCGCCGCGAATGCGCAGCACGTCCAATACCATGCGCCCGACGTTGCCGCCCATCTGTACCGTAGGCCCTTCGCGCCCCAGCACCATGCCCGCCCCCAGCGTTCCCATGCCGCCGATGAATTTCACCGGTATCACGCGCCACCAGCGCACCGGCCGCAGCTCCTCCAGCGCGCCTTCGATCTCCGGAATGCCCGAACCGCCAGCCTCAGGCGCAAAGCGCCGCACCAGGTAATAACCCAGCGCCGCCAGCGCGGCGGACAAGATAAACGCCAGCGGCCACACCAGGATCCAGAAGTCGGCGACCTGCGCCAGCGAAGCCAGCCGCTGCTGCTGCACCCACTCCACCGCTTTATCGAAGGCCACGCCGAGCAAACCGGCCAGCGTCCCCACCAGCGCGGCCATCAACAGGATCGCCACCGGCGTTTTATCGCGGCGGATAAACTGGCGCACCGCATCGCTGCGGCTAAGACGCGGGCTCAACGTCCCGACTGGCTGTGATTGTGATTCTGTCATCGCGAGTGATTCGTCAGGTAATTTGTAATACAAATAGGCAGGGCGATAATTCTACCCCAACCCGGCGGCGGGCGCTGCCGTTAATGGTATCTGACTGTGATCGTTTCATAACGCGGCGCTCTCCTCTAGAATAGCGCGGTCAAATCATTCAAAAGAGAATCCAGGAGCCGATTTATGAGCCTACACAGCAAGTCCGAAAGTCTGTACGCCCAGGCGCAACAGTTGATCCCCGGCGGGGTAAACTCTCCGGTGCGTGCATTCACCGGCGTGGGCGGTGTGCCGCTGTTTATCGAGCGCGCAGACGGGGCTTACCTGTTCGATGCCGACGGCAAGGCCTATATCGACTATGTCGGTTCCTGGGGGCCGATGGTGCTGGGGCATAACCACCCGGCGATCCGCGACGCGGTGATTGAAGCGGCGCAGCGCGGCCTGAGCTTCGGCGCGCCGACCGAGATGGAAGTCAAAATGGCGCAGCTGGTCACCGAACTGGTGCCGACGATGGATATGGTGCGCATGGTGAACTCGGGCACCGAAGCCACCATGAGCGCTATCCGCCTGGCGCGCGGCTACACCAACCGCGATAAAATCATCAAGTTCGAAGGCTGCTACCACGGCCACGCCGACTGCCTGCTGGTGAAAGCCGGCTCCGGCGCGCTGACCCTCGGCCAGCCGAACTCACCGGGCGTGCCGGCCGACTTCGCCAAACACACCCTGACCTGCACCTATAACGATCTGGATTCGGTGCGCGCCGCCTTCGAACAGTACCCGTCCGAGATCGCCTGTATCATCGTCGAGCCGGTCGCCGGCAACATGAACTGCGTGCCGCCGCTGCCGGAATTCCTGCCGGGCCTGCGCGCCCTGTGCGACAAGTACGGCGCGCTCTTGATCATCGACGAAGTGATGACCGGCTTCCGCGTCGCGCTGGCCGGCGCGCAATCCTATTACGGCGTCGAGCCGGATCTGACCTGCCTCGGAAAAATCATCGGCGGCGGCATGCCGGTGGGCGCCTTCGGCGGCCGTCGCGAGGTGATGGACGCGCTGGCGCCGACCGGCCCGGTCTACCAGGCGGGCACCCTGTCCGGCAACCCGATCGCCATGGCGGCGGGCTACGCTTGCCTGACCGAAGTGTCGCAGGTTGGCGTGCACCAGACGCTGACCGAACTGACCGAGATGCTGGCCGCTGGCCTGCTGCACGCGGCGCAGGAAGAGAATATTCCATTGGTGGTCAACAACGTCGGCGGCATGTTCGGCCTGTTCTTCACCGACGCGCCGGCGGTCACCTGCTACCAGGACGTGATGCAGTGCGACGTGGAACGCTTCAAGCGCTTCTTCCACCTGATGCTGGAAGAGGGGGTGTATCTCGCGCCGTCCGCCTTCGAAGCGGGTTTCATGTCCGTGGCGCACAGCAAGGAAGACATCCAGCGCACCATCGACGCCGCGCGTCGCTGCTTCGCCAAGCTGTAATCCCGGCCGGATGGCCAAAAAGAAACGGGCGCCGAGGCGCCCGTTTTGTTTTTCACGGCGGTTTACAGCAGCGTGCCGTAAATGGTCAACAGCGCCACCACCACCACGATGATCATCGTCACCTTGCGCGCCAGCGTCACCGCCGCCCGCGGCGTTTGCACCGGGTCCATATGCGGATCGCGCGCCAGCGAGAACTGCGCCAGCCGCGTCAACACCTGATACGACGACGAATGCCGATCGCCGAGTGAGGCGAACCAGGCCGGCAACGCGCGCTCGCCGTGGCCGAACAACGCATAGGCCACCCCGGCCAAACGCACCGGGATCCAGTCCAGCCAGTTCAGCAGATGATCAATGCCCGACTGCGAACGCTCCAGCGGCGTATTGTGGCGCGCCAGCCAGGTTTGATAGGCGCGCAGGAAGGCATATCCCGCCAGCGCGATCGGCCCGTACGGCCCAAAGACCACGAACCAGAACAGCGGCGCCAGGTAATAACGGAAGTTGATCCACAGCAGCGCGTTTTGCAGCTCGCGCAGGCGCAGCTCTTCACTGCAGTCCACCGGCAAACCGTGGATCAACGCCAGCTCTTCCGCCATCTGATCGCTGGCATGGGTATCCCCCTGCCGCGCCGCTTTCAGGTAGGCGCGATAGTGTTTGCGCTTGATGCCGGCGCCGACGCACAGCAGATCGATGACGATCCACAGCAGCAGCGTCACCACGCCGAAGAATAACCCGTGCGACAACCACAGAACGCCCCAGACGATCACCATCCAGGCGGCGGTCATCGCCAGCGTCTGCGCCAGCGAAACCCGATGCAGCCGCTGAAATACCACTTCGAGGCGATGATCCAGCTGCCAGTGTTCCCCCAGCTTGAACAGGCGCTCCCAGGCCAAAACCAGCAACAGCGTAAACAGCGTCATTAGCGATTCCTCTCCCTTTTTCTTGTCTCAAGCATAGCGTCGGCGGGCGCGCCGCGTTGTTCCAGAGATGCCAGATAGCGATCCCAATCGAACGCCGGCCCGGGATCGGTTTTGCGGCCGGGGGCGATATCGCAATGCCCGGCGATATGCGCCGCCAACGGCGGATAGTGTTCGGCCAGCAGCGCGGTGACCGCCTGCAGCGTGCGATATTGCGCCTCGGTGTAGGCTAACTGGTCGGTGCCTTCCAGCTCGATGCCGATGGAGAAATCGTTGCACCGTTCGCGCCCCTGATACAGAGAAACGCCCGCGTGCCACGCGCGCTGGTCGAAGGGCACATACTGCACGATCTCCCCGTCGCGGCGGATCAGACAGTGCGCAGACACTCGCAGCTGATGGATCTCGGCGAAATAAGGGTGCTGCGCGGGATCGAGCGTGCCGGTGAACAGCTGGTCGATATAGGGGCCACCGAATTCGCCGGGCGGCAGGCTGATGTTATGGATGACCAGCAGCGAGGGCGGTTCGTCATCCGGGCGCCGATCGCAGTGCGGCGAAACCACTCGCGTCACCCCGACAATCCAGCCATTTTCCAACTGCATCAGACACCTCTCTGCGGTGGTACTTATTCCTGCAACAGAGTAGCATGTTCCCCTACGAACTAACCGTCCATTTCGGAGTTTTCCATGCCGACACGCCGCTACAGTGCCGACCGTCGCCGCACCGAGCTTCTTGAACGTATTGAAAGTGATATTCCCTATTCCGTCGCCCAGGCGCTGCGCGAAGACCTGGGAGGTGAAGTTGACGCCGGGCGCGATATTACCGCGCAATTGTTACCGGCGGACAAGCAGGCCGAAGCCACCGTCATTACCCGCGAAGCCGGCGTGTTCTGCGGCCGCCGCTGGCTGAACGAAGTCTTTATTCAGTTGGGCAACCAGGTGCAGGTGGAGTGGCTGGTGGCAGACGGCGACCGTCTGATACCGAACCAACCGCTTTGCCGGCTGCGCGGCCCTGCGCGGGTGCTGTTGACCGGCGAGCGCACCGCGCTGAACTTCGTGCAGATGCTCTCCGGCGTGGCGACCGAGGTCAGCCGCTACGTGGCTCTGCTGGAAGGCACCCAGACTCGCCTGCTCGATACCCGCAAGACCTTGCCCGGCCTGCGCACCGCGCTGAAATACGCCGTGCTGTGCGGGGGCGGCAGCAACCACCGGCTGGGGCTGTCCGATGCCTTCCTGATCAAGGAAAACCACATCATCGCCTCCGGCTCGATCAAAAACGCGGTGGAAAAAGCCTTCTGGCTGCACGCCGACGTGCCGGTGGAAGTGGAAGTCGAGTCGCTCGATGAGCTGCAGCAGGCGCTGGACGCCGGCGCCGACATCATCATGCTGGACAACTTCAGCGTCGAGATGATGCGTCAGGCGGTCGCCCAAACCCAGGGCCGCGCCCAGCTGGAGGTGTCCGGCAACGTCACCAGCGAGACGCTGCGCACCTTCGCCGAGACCGGCGTGGATTACATTTCGGTCGGCGCGCTGACCAAACATGTGACCGCGCTCGATCTGTCGATGCGCTTCAAATGATCCCCTCGCCCCCGGCCGCCGCCGGGGGCGTTAACGCAGATTTGCGAAGCCCCTCGCACCGTTTTTTCCTCCGCTGCAAACGACATCAATACTGATGGAAGTACGCCGAGAAACGCGTAAAACCCGCTCGCCGTTCCCCCGCGCAAACCGCTACCGTTGTCTTCCACACCCTTATGGAGGAAACAACGCATGGAAACGCAACGCGGCTTTAGCCTGATCGAACTGATGGTGGTGATCGCCATCATCGCCATCCTCAGCGCCATCGGCATTCCCGCCTACCAGCGCTACATCCAGAAAGCGGCGATGACCGACATGCTGCAAACCATGGCGCCGTATAAGCTGGCGGTCGAGCTGTGCGTACTGGATGAAGGCGCGCCCGCCGGCTGTGAAGCAGGCAGCAAAGGCATTCCCACCGGCGGCGCGGCGCGTTACGTCAGCGGGGTGAAAGTCGTTAAAGGCGTAATCACGCTGACCGGCACCCAAACGCTGCAGGGGCTGGCGGTGGCGTTAACCCCCAAGTCGAACGCCGATGGGCTGACCCGCTGGACCCGGCTGTGCAGCAGCGAAAACGCGACGCTGGTTGAGGTGTGCCGGGAAGTCTTCCGCTTCGACGACGCGGCGGAGTAACGGCGATGAACGCGCAAATCAGCGAAGAGGTTCACACCCTGTGTCGGCGCTATCAGGCGCTGGCGTTGAGCGAGGACCCGACCACCCTGACGGTCGCGCTCAGCGAAGAAGCGCCGCAGGGGCTGCTGGCGGCGCTGCGTTTCGCCACCGGCAAACGCATCCATCTGGAACAATGGCCGGCGGCCAGGTTGGAGCTGGCGCTTAACCAGCGCCACGAACCGCTCTCGGCGCCGCTGGCGGCCGAAGAGGACACAACCGACATCGCCTACCCCGACGACGGCGATGCGCCGGTGGTGCAATTCATCAACCAGACGCTGCGCCTGGCCATCCAGCGCCGCGCCTCGGACATCCACTTCGAGCCTTTTCGGCAGCATTTTCGCATTCGTCTGCGCATCGACGGCGTGCTGCAAACCCTCGCCTCACCGCCGCCGCAGCTGGCCGCGCGCCTCGTCGCCCGGCTGAAGATCCTCGGCCAGTTGGATATCGCCGAGCGCCGTCAGCCTCAGGACGGGCAGCTCAGCCTGACGCTGGACAGCGCGCGCTATGCCATGCGTATCGCCACTCTGCCGACGCTGCACGGCGAAAAGGTGGTGCTGCGCGTTCAGCAGGGCGAGCAACAAGAACTGCCGCTGGATCAGTTAGGCATGAGCCGGGCGGATCTGGCGCGCTACGCGACGGCGCTGGCCTGCCCGCAAGGGTTGATCCTGGTGACCGGCCCGACCGGCAGCGGCAAAACGGTGACGCTGTACAGCGGTCTGCGCCAGTTGAACGATGCGCAGAGCAACCTGTGCAGCGTCGAGGATCCGGTCGAGATCCCGCTGTTCGGCGTTAATCAGACCCAGATCAACGCCAAAACCGAGCTGAGCTTCGCCCGGGTGCTGCGCGCCCTGCTGCGCCAGGATCCAGACGTCATCATGATCGGCGAGATCCGCGATGCGGAAACCGCCGAGATCGCGGTCAAGGCCGCGCAAACCGGCCACCTGGTGCTGTCGACGCTGCATACCAACTCTACCGGCGAAACCCTGACGCGGCTGATGCACATGGGGATCCCCGGCTACCTGCTCGCCGGCTGTCTGAAGCTGATCGTCGCGCAGCGGTTGGTGCGCAGACTGTGCCGCCACTGCCGCTATCCGCACAGCCAGCCGACGCATTTTCCCAGCGCGATCTGGCCGGAACCGCTCACTGTCTGGCGCGCCGATGGCTGCGAGCATTGCTTCGGCGGTTACTATGGGCGCATCGGCGTGTATGAACTGTTGGCCATTACGCCGGAAATACAGGCGGCATTGCTGGCGAACGCCGCTCCCAGTCTGCTGGCGGATATCGCCCGCGAACAGGGGCAGCTTTCGCTGCTGCACGCGGGCCTGGCGCTGGCCGCCGAAGGCACGACCTCGCTGGAAGAACTGTACCGCGTGATCGACGTCGTCCAGCCTGGCATAGCCGCGCCATGAAAGCGCGCCGGCTGTTTCTTTGGCAGGCTTTCGACGCACAGGGCGCCTTACGCCGCGGCGAACTGATGAGCGAGGAAAAACGGCAGGTGAGCCGGTTGCTGATCGAACAAGGCCTGCAACCGTACCGAATCGGGCACGGCAAACGCGTTACGCCCGGCCAATGGCGTGGAGAACCGTTAATCCACTTCACCCGCCAGCTCGCCACTCTGCTGCAGGCGGGGTTGCCGCTGGTCAATGCGCTGCAGTTGCTGGCAGCAGAGCATCCTTCGGCAGCCTGGCGCTGCCTGTTGCGCCAGCTGGCCGACCAGGTGCGCGAAGGGCAACCGCTTTCCGAAACCCTCGCCGAACAACCGGGGATTTTTCCCCTGATCTATCGCCAGCTGATCGCCATCGGTGAACTGACCGGCAACCTCGATCGCTGCTGCCTGCAGCTGGCGCAACAACAGGAGGCCCAGTTGCTGCTGCGCCGCAAGGTGACCAAAGCGCTGCGTTATCCCCTCTTCATCTGCGCGGTGGCGCTGATGGTCAGCGTGTTGATGCTGGTGATGGTGCTGCCGGAATTCGCCAAGGTTTATCAATCGTTCGATGCGCCGCTGCCCTGGTTTACCCAAGGGTTGCTGGCATTGTCTGCGCAGTTGATCGCCACCGGCCCCTATCTGGCGCTGCTGCTGGGCGCGTCGCTGTTCGGCTATGGCCGCTGGCTGCACCCGCGCCCGCCGTGGCGCAGACGTGAACAGGCTCTCTTGCTGCGCCTGCCGCTGATCGCCCGGCTGGTGAGCGGCGGCGCGCTGAGCCAAACATTTCGCATCCTGACCATGACCCAACGCGCCGGGCTGACGCTGGTGGAAGGGTTGAACGCGGCGGCGTTGGCGGCTGACCATCTGCTGTACAAACAGGCGCTGGAGCAGGTGCAACGGCAGATCGCCGAAGGCGAAGCCTTTCATCATGCCCTGGGCCTGCAACCGCTGTTTCCGCCGCTGTGCCGGCAGCTGGTGCGGGTGGGCGAAGAGTCCGGTTCGCTGGACGCCTTGCTGGATAAATTGGCGCAGTGGTATGAACGGCAGACGCACGAGCTGGCCGATACGCTGGCGCAAACGCTGGAGCCGCTGCTGATGCTGGTGGTAGGTGGGATTGTCGGCGCTTTGGTGATCGCCATGTATCTGCCTATCTTTCAACTGGGCAGCGTGTTGGGATAAGGGTAAAAGGATAGCGGGCGCCGCGGTGCGCTGCGCCCGAATGCAAGGTGCGGCTTATTTGCTGCCGAAGACGCGGTTTTCCTGCTCCGCCACGCGGATAAAGGTGGTGCGCTTGGTCAGCTCTTTCAAACGCTCGGCGCCGACGTAGGTGCAGGCGGAACGCAGGCCGCCGAGGATATCACGCACGGTGAACTCCACCTCGCCTCGCAGCGGCAGCTTGACGGTTTTGCCTTCGGCCGCGCGATACTCCGCCACGCCGCCGACGTGGCGCTTCATCGCTGACTCGGAGCTCATGCCGTAGAACAGCATGAATTTCTCGCCGTTCTCTTCCACCACGGTGCCTTCGCACTCGTCGTGGCCGGCCAGCATACCGCCCAGCATCACGAAGTCCGCGCCGCCGCCGAAGGCTTTGGCGACATCGCCCGGCACCGAGCAGCCGCCGTCGCTGACGATTTGGCCGCCCAGCCCGTGGGCCGCATCGGCGCATTCGATCACTGCCGACAGCTGCGGATAGCCCACGCCGGTCTTCACGCGGGTGGTGCATACCGATCCCGGCCCGATGCCGACTTTAACAATGTCGGCGCCGGAGAGGATCAACTCTTCCACCATCTCGCCGGTCACGACGTTGCCGGCGCAGATGACGTGATTCGGGCAGGCTTCGCGCGCTTTCTGCAGGAAGGCGACGAAGTGTTCAGAGTAGCCGTTGGCCACGTCGATACAGATGAATTTCAGCGCCGGAGACAGGGCCAGGATCTGCTGCATTTTGGCGAAGTCGGCTTCTGAGGTGCCGGTGGACACCATCACGTGGCGCAGCACCGATTCCGGCATGCGCTGCACGAAGTCAGCCCATTGCTCGACGCTGTAATGTTTGTGTACGGCGGTGAGAACGTCGAAAGAAGCCAGGGCCTCGGCCATGCGGAAGGTGCCCACCGTGTCCATGTTGGCGGCGATAATCGGCACGCCGGACCAGCTGCAACCTGAATGCTTGAAGGTAAACTGACGTTCCAGTTCAACCTCGGAACGGCTTTTCAACGTGGAACGCTTAGGGCGGATCAACACGTCTTTAAAGCCTAACTTCAAATCTTCTTCAATACGCATGACTTATGATTTCCTGGTTAATGGCGACGGATCGCAAGGAGGATATTCGAACCTCTGCCCGACGGCTTTCCCGTGGCGCGGAAAGATGACGGCGAGATTAATGCCAGTTCCAGTGACGTTATAATACGCGCTAATAATCGCCGAACAAGACTGCGAATTCGCCTTTATTTACGCTACAATCCGACAAATTTACCTGCATAATCGCAGTGTGATTGCCCGCTCATTTCTGCCGTGCCGCTGCGCTTTTTCTCGCCGTCCAAACGGGGCCGAGGCGCAAGCGCCGCCTGCCGACTTGCACTTCTGCGCGATCGCTTTATGATTCGTCTATTATTTTTTTATGAACATCGGATGCACCTAACACCATGGCCTACATTGTTGCGTTGACCGGGGGCATAGGCAGCGGCAAAACGACCGTTGCGAACGCCTTTGCGCGCCACGGCGCAGCCATTGTCGATGCCGACGTGATCGCCCGTCAGGTCGTTGAGCCGGGCACCCCTGCTCTGGCCGCGATCGCCGAGCGATTTGGTAATGAAATGTTGCTGCCGGACGGCGCGCTCAACCGCGCTGCGCTGCGTCAGCGCATCTTCAGCCACCCCGATGATAAAACCTGGCTGAACCAACTGCTGCATCCGCTGATACACCGCGAGACCCAACGCCAACTGGCGCAGGCAGCCAGCCCGTACGCGCTGTGGGTCGTGCCGCTGCTGGTGGAAAACGGCCTGCAGGATCGCGCCGATCGGGTGCTGGTGATCGACGTCGACACCGAAACCCAGTTGGCTCGCACCATCGCGCGCGACGGCATCAGCCGCGAGCAAGCGCAGAGCATTCTCGCCGCCCAGGCCACGCGCCAGCAGCGCCTCGCCGTGGCGGATGACATTATTGACAACAGCGGCGCCGCTCAGGGGATAGAGCCACGGGTCGCCGCACTGCATCGTCGCTACCTTGAACTGGCGGCAACAGCGCCCCAACAGGATTAAACTGCATGAGTGATGTTTCCCCAACCGTTCTCTTTGAACACCCGCTGAACGAAAAAATGCGTACCTGGCTGCGCATCGAGTTTTTACTGCAACATCTGCACGGCCAGCGCGCCCTGAGCGAAACCGCCATCGCCCTTACCTTTTTCCGCACCGTCTCCGATTTGCTGGACGTACTGGAGCGCGGCGAGGTACGCACCGAACTGCTCAAAGAGCTGGAGCGTCAGCAGCAAAAACTGTTGGCCTGGGCCGATGTGCCGGGCGTGGATATGGCGCTGATCGAGCAGTTGCGCGGCCAGTTGAAGTCGCGTTCATCGGCGCTGATGGCGGCACCGCGCCTCGGTCAGGCACTGCGTGAAGACCGGCTGATCGGCCTGGTGCGCCAGCGTCTGAACATTCCCGGCGGCTGCTGCAGCTTCGATTTGCCGACCCTGCACATGTGGATGCATGCGCCGCAGCAGGATCGCGATGCCGACGTCGCCGCCTGGCTGCAGTCGCTGGATCCGCTGAACCAGGCGCTGATCATGGTGCTGGATCTGATCCGTCAGTCGGGGCCGTTCCGCAATCAAATCAGTCTGAACGGCTTTTTCCAGGACAACGCCGAAGGGGCGGACCTGCTGCGCCTGCGCCTTCATCTGGCGCCGCAGCTTTATCCGCAAATTTCCGGCCACAAGACGCGTTATGCCATTCGTTTCCTGCCGTTGGACAGCGAACATGGCATGGTGCCTGAACGCCTGACGTTCGAACTGGCCTGTTGTTGAACTCATGAAAGCAAGCCTTCTCAGCACCGCCAGAAGGCGTAAGGAACCGTTATGACGACCGTAGTGAAATGCCCAACCTGTGGCACCGGCGTGGTTTGGGGCGAAGTCAGCCCGTTCCGGCCGTTTTGCAGCAAGCGCTGCCAACTGATCGATCTTGGCGAGTGGGCCGATGAAGAGAAGCGCATTCCGAGCAACAGCGATCTGTCGGAAAGTGAGGACTGGAGCGAACTCGACGACCGCTAATCGCCGATTGAAGGCCTGGCGCACGCCAGGCCGATAGTGTTATTGGGCGGCGCCAGCCTGCGCCACCAGCAGTTGGATAATGCCGGCGTTGGCTTCCGGGAACTCGTCTTCACGCAGCTCCGCCTGTTTTACCCAGCGCATCGGCTGCCCCTCACGGCCAAACGGCTCGCCCGCCCAATGCTCCACCAGATAAAAATTCAGCGTCACGATGCGATCGCTGAAGCGATGTTCCACCACCTCCAGCAGTTCGGCCCGCTCGGCTTCGATACCGGTCTCTTCACGCAGCTCGCGGTTCAGCGCCTGTTCCGGCGTCTCACCCGGTTCGATCTTGCCGCCGGGAAACTCCCAAAATCCGGCCATGTGCGCGTCAGCGGCGCGGCGGGTAATAAAGATCTCCCGTTGAGCATTGCGGATGATGCCCACGGCGATATTCAGATGTTTCATCTCACCCTCCTGATGGGTGCCAAAAAACAGGGGCTCAGCAAGCTGAACCCCTGGGTATTATCGGTCAACCGCGGCCGGCATTACTGCAGGCGGCCGTGGCACTGCTTGTATTTCTTGCCGGAACCGCATGGGCAAGGATCGTTGCGGCCCACTTTGCGCTCGGCGGTCGCCGGCGCGTTCGGATCTTCGGTCACCAGCGCGTTCTCGTCGTGGTGGCTCAGCTGTTGCTGCTGCGCCAGACGCTCGGCCTCTTCACGGCGCTGCTGTTCCAGCGCTTCCACCTCTTCCGGCATCCGCACCTGTACCTTGCTCAGCACACTGATCACTTCATATTTCAGCGATTCCAGCATGGTGGCGAACATGTTGAAGGATTCGCGCTTGTACTCCTGCTTCGGATCCTTCTGCGCATAGCCGCGCAGGTGGATGCCCTGACGCAGGTAGTCCATCGCCGCCAGGTGCTCTTTCCACAGGGAATCCAGCGTCTGCAGCATCACGCCCTTCTCGAAGTTGCGCATCATTTCGCTGCCGACCACTTCTTCCTTACGCAGGTACTGCTCTTTGGCGTTCTCCAGAATACGTTCGCGCAGCGTCTCTTCGTGCAGCTCCGGCTCTTTGTCCAGCCACTGGGCGATCGGCATCTCCAGATCGAAGTCGTTCTTCAGGCGCTCTTCCAGCCCCTGAATATCCCACTCTTCTTCCAGCGACTGCGGCGTGATGTAGTTGTCGATGGTGCTCTTGAACACGTCCTCGCGGATGCTGGCGATGGTTTCGCTCACGTCGGACACGTCCAGCAACTCGTTGCGCTGGCTGTAGATGGCGCGGCGCTGATCGTTGGCGACGTCGTCGTATTCCAGCAGTTGCTTACGGATATCGAAGTTGCGGCTTTCCACTTTGCGCTGCGCGTTGGCGATCGCCTTGGTCACCCACGGGTGCTCAATGGCTTCGCCTTCTTTCATGCCCAGTTTACGCATCATGCCGGACACGCGATCCGAGGCGAAGATACGCATCAGGGCATCTTCCATCGACAGGTAGAAGCGGGATGAACCGGCGTCGCCCTGACGACCGGAACGGCCGCGCAGCTGGTTATCGATACGGCGCGATTCATGGCGCTCGGTGCCGATGATATGCAGGCCGCCCGCCGCCAGCACCGCGTCGTGGCGCTCTTTCCAGGCGGCTTTGATGGCTTCGATCTGCTCTTCGGTCGGTTCTTCCAGCAGCGCCACTTCGGCCTGCCAGCTGCCGCCCAGCACGATATCGGTACCACGACCCGCCATGTTGGTGGCGATGGTCACCGCACCGCTCTGGCCGGCCTGGGCGACGATGTCCGCTTCCATGGCGTGGAATTTGGCGTTCAACACCTTGTGGTCGATGCCCGCTTTGGTCAGCTCTCGGGACACCACTTCGGATTTCTCAATCGAGATGGTCCCCACCAGCACCGGCTGGCCTTTGGCGGTACGCTCGCGGATGTCTTCAATGATGGCGCCGATCTTCTCTTTCTCGGTCATGTACACCAGATCCGGCATATCCTTACGGATCATCGGACGGTTGGTTGGCACCACGATCGTGTCCAGCTTGTAGATCGAGCTGAATTCGAAGGCTTCGGTATCGGCGGTACCGGTCATCCCGGCCAGCTTCTCATACAGACGGAAGTAGTTCTGGAAGGTGATAGAAGCCAGCGTCTGGTTCTCGTTCTGGATCTCCACGCCTTCTTTGGCTTCCACCGCCTGGTGCAGACCGTCGGACCAGCGGCGGCCCTGCATGGTACGGCCGGTGTGCTCATCGACGATGATCACTTCGCCGTCTTTCACGATGTAGTCCACGTCGCGGGTGAACAGCACGTGAGCGCGCAGCGCGGCGGTAACGTGGTGCATCAGCATGATGTTGGTCGGCGAGTACAGCGATTCGCCTTCATCCATGATGCCGGCTTCCACCAGCATCTCTTCGATCAGGATCAGGCCGCGTTCGGTCAGGTGTACCTGACGCGCCTTCTCGTCCACCGAGAAGTGCCCTTCACCTTTGAAGGTGTCGGAGTCTTCTTTTTCCTGGCGGATCAGTTTAGGGATCAGCTTGTTGACCTTGATGTACATCTCGGAGCTGTCTTCTGCCGGGCCGGAGATGATCAGCGGCGTACGCGCTTCATCGATCAGGATGGAGTCCACCTCATCCACCAGCGCATAGTGAAGTTTGCGCTGCACGCGCTCTTCCGGGCTGAACGCCATGTTGTCGCGCAGGTAGTCGAAGCCGTACTCGTTGTTGGTGCCGTAGGTGATGTCGGCAGCGTAAGCTTCGCGCTTGGCCGGCGCCGGCATGCCCGGCAGGTTGATGCCGATGCTCAGACCGAGGAACTCGAACAGCGGACGGTTGTTTTCGGCGTCGCGCTGCGCCAGATAGTCGTTGACGGTCACGACGTGCACGCCGCGGCCGCTCAGGGCGTTCAGATAAGCCGGCAGCGTCGCGGTCAGGGTTTTACCTTCACCGGTGCGCATCTCGGCGATGCAGCGGTCGTTCAGTACCATGCCGCCCAGCAGCTGCACGTCGAAGTGACGCATGCCGAACACGCGCTTGCTCGCCTCACGCACCACGGCGAAGGCCTCCGGGATCAGGCTTTCCAGCGATTCGCCTTTCTCCAGGCGCGCGCGGAATTCGTTGGTTTTCGCTTTCAACTCGTCATCGGACAGCTTTTCCATGTCCGGTTCCATGCGGTTGATCTGCTCAACCACTTTGCGCATGCGGCGCAGGGTACGATCGTTACGGCTGCCAAAAACTTTGGTTAATAATTTCACTAACATGATGTTTGATATCTCTGTCATGACCGCCGAGCGCGGCAGTCAACTTGCTATTATTTATGGTTTTTGTGCCCAAAGGGCGAGATCAGACGAGGGCGACGGGCCCGGCGCGAATGCCCTGCACCTGCGCCACCCACAGGCCGGTCTGGTGCCGCGCCAGCGTTGGCAGCACCTCAAGGTGGGTGTGGCGAATGATGGTCGGCGGCTTCGGCTCGTGCGTCAGCAGCGCGTTGAGAGTAGAAAGCAGCGCCAGTTGCGCTACCTGCAAAGGGGGTTCCGCTTCGGCTTCGCTCTCCTGCACACGCGCATAAACCGCCTGCGGCGCCAGCGCGAAAGAGAGGTGACGAATGACGGTGCGCAGCGCATGTTGCTGCCAATAATCTACGCTGAAGGTAGGACGGCGATGCGCGTCCTGCAGCAGGGCCAGGCTGTTGAAGGTGCCGTTGGCCGAATTTTGCCGGTTAAGACTGGACGATGTGCTCGGCAATGCGGCCTGATCGGGTGCGCCGGACAAATTGGAAGGCGCGCCAAGCGTGGCCGCAACCATCCCTAACAGGAGATGGGGCCAGAAATAACGTCTGCCAAATTGTCGCCAACGATTTAGAATACCGATCACGAGTTTATAATCCGCCGGAGCCCATTATGCGCGATAGCCGTCCACAATTATTAGATGTCCTGTTCGACGACGCGTCTGCCGGCAGCAAAGGGCCGCTGCATAACGTCCAGCAACGCGCGGTGGCGCTGCTCAAGCTTAACCGTGCAGTGAAGGGCCTGTTGCCCGCTCCCCTGCATCCCTGGTGCCGCGTCGCGAATTTCCGACAGGGTATTTTAGTGCTCGAAACGGCAAATGCCAGTTGGATGATGCGCTTGCGCTACGAACAACCCGCTTTGCTGTCTGCACTACGAGCGCAAATTCTACCATCATTGTCGTCGATCGACATCAGGATTAATCCGGCCTTGATGGCGAAAGGCAGCAACCAGGTGCAAAACGCCGAAAAAGCGCCGGAAAAACCCGTGCCGATGCGGCATTTGAGTCTGGAGAGTGCGGAAGAGCTGAGGGGATTAGCGAGCCGTAGCCCAGAGAAACTGCGCAAGATATTGGAACGGCTGGCTGCATTGGCCGGAGAGGGTACCAACACAACCAGTCGTGATAAGTAATCAGCGACACGGACTGCAAAATACCGGACAGCCGACATCACACCATCGTGAGCCTGAATTCTCAGGCTCTCAGGGGATGCGCCTGCCGTTATTCGCAGGTGAGGAATGCAGACCTTACGCCAATACGGTAGACGGTGCCTTGAATGCCAATGGCATTTCGGCTTCGTCCTGGAAGGTCACGTATTCCCACGCTTCCTGCTTGGCCAGCACGGCCTGCAGCAGTTTGTTGTTCAGCGCGTGGCCAGACTTGAACGCGGTGAACGCGCCAATGATGTTGTGGCCGCACATGAACAGGTCGCCGATGGCGTCCAGCATTTTGTGACGTACGAATTCGTCTTCGAAACGCAGACCGTCTTCGTTCAGCACGCGGTAGTCGTCTACCACGATGGCGCAGTCGAAGCTGCCGCCCAAGGCCAGGCCGCGGGACTGCAGGTATTCGATATCACGCATGAACCCGAAGGTGCGCGCGCGGCTGATTTGACGCACGAACGACTCAGCCGAGAAATCAAGACGATAGCGCTGAGAGCTGGCGTCGATGGCCGGGTGGTTGAAGTCGATGGTGAAGTCCAGGCGGAACCCGTTATGCGGGGACAGCTCGGCCCACTTATCGCCATCTTCAACGCGTACGGTCTCTTTCAGACGCAGGAATTTCTTCGCCGAGTTCAGTTCTTCGATGCCGGCATCCAGCAGCAAGAACACGAACGGACTGGCGCTGCCGTCCATGATTGGGATTTCAGCGGCGTCGACTTCGATGACGATGTTGTCGATGCCCAGCCCAGCCAGCGCGGCGTTAAGATGCTCAACGGTCGAAATACGCACGTCATGCTCATTCACCAGGCAAGTACAGAGCATGGTATCACGCACGGATTTTGCATCAGCCGGAAAATCAACCGGTGGATTCAAGTCAGTGCGACGATAGATGACCCCGGTATTAGCCGGCGCTGGGCGCATTGTCAGCGTGACTTTCTTGCCGGTATGCAAACCGACGCCAGTCGCCTGAACAATACGTTTTAATGTCCTTTGTTTGATCATCGTTTTATCTCGCAATGTTATCCATCCTACCAGCCAAGCATACAGCATGGCTGGCGGGACAGTTTAGCACAAAGAGCGGAGATTCCAAATTCTCAGGATATTCTTAGTCTGCCTGTTTACGCAGGAAGGCTGGAATATCAAGATAGTCGGGCTCTTTATTCGGCTGCGCAGCTTGGTCGTTGACCACCTTCGCGGCAGGTTTCACTTCCTGCGGCAGAGGCGACATGCCGTGCTGCTGATAACGGTGATCCATCACCGGCTGGCTGGCCTGCTTATTGGTCACCAGGGTGATTTCAGGACGCTTGTCCATACCGATACCGGTTGCAACCACGGTTACGCGCAGTTCGTCGTTCATTTCCGGATCCAGCGAGGTACCGATAACCACGGTGGCGTTGTCGGAAGCGAACGCACGGATGGTGTTACCCACGGTTTCGAACTCATCCAGACGCAGGTCGAAGCCGGCGGTGATGTTGACCAGTACGCCGCGCGCGCCGGACAGGTCGATGTCTTCCAGCAGTGGGCTGGAGATCGCCATTTCGGCCGCTTCTTCGGCGCGGTCTTCACCGCAAGCCACGCCGGAACCCATCATCGCGTAGCCCATTTCGGACATCACGGTGCGCACGTCGGCGAAGTCGACGTTCATCAGGCCCGGACGGGTGATCAGCTCGGCGATACCCTGCACCGCGCCTTTCAGCACGTCGTTGGCCGCGCCGAACGCGTCCAGCAGGGAGATGCCGCGCCCCAGAACTTTCAACAGCTTGTCGTTCGGGATGGTGATCAGTGAGTCCACGTGTTTGGACAGTTCAGCGATACCCTGCTCCGCGAATGCCATGCGCTTTTTGCCTTCGAAGTTGAAAGGCTTGGTCACCACGGCCACGGTCAGAATACCCAAATCTTTAGCCACTTCAGCCACCACTGGCGCCGCACCGGTACCGGTGCCGCCGCCCATGCCGGCTGCGATGAAGACCATGTCTGCGCCGTCCAGCGCTGCGCGCAGGGCTTCGCGGTCTTCTTCCGCTGAATTGCGACCCACTTCCGGGTTCGCGCCCGCACCCAGACCTTTGGTAATACCGCTACCAATCTGGATGGTTTGGCCAACCGCCGTTTTGCGGAGCGCCTGGGCGTCCGTGTTCACAGCGAAGAATTCAACACCTTCGATGCGCTCGCGCACCATGTGTTCAACGGCGTTGCCACCGCCGCCGCCGACGCCGATGACTTTAATCACCGCGTCATTGGTTAGTTCCATTGGTTCAAACATAGTTTCTCTCCGTTTTGTGCCTGTCGCTGCGAGATCATAAAAAGATTACTCAGCATGATCTCTTTGTTGAAACATTAAAACTCTTTTCTCAGCCAGCTATTGATGCGTTTAAACCAATTGCCCACCGAGGCGCGTTTTTCTACTTCTGTCTCACCGCTCAGGTGAGACTCTTTTCCATAGTGCAGCAGACCTACCGCCGTCGAGTAGTAAGGCTCCTGCGCATAATCCGTCAGACCCGTGATGTTCAAGGGTTGGCCGATGCGTACCTGGGTGTGGAACACCCGTTGCGCACAGGCTGCCAGGCCATCAATCTGGGCGGCGCCACCGGTCAGCACGATACCGGCCGCCAGATGATGCTTCACCCCTTGCTGACGCAGTTGCTCCTGCAATTGCAAAATTTCATCGTTAACCAGATTCAACAGTTCGGTGTAGCGTGGCTCAATGACTTCAGCCAGCGTCTGTCTTTGCAGACTGCGCGGAGGACGTCCCCCGACGCTAGGCACCTCTACATTCTCATCCTTGCTAACAATCGACCCAAGCGCACAACCGTGTCGAACTTTAATCGCTTCCGCGTCGGTCGGCGGCGTGCCGAAGGCGTAAGCGATATCGCTGGTGACCACGTTCCCGGCGTAAGGGATCACTTTGGTATGGCGCAGCGCACCGCCGGTGTACACCGCCATATCCATGGTGCCGCCGCCGATATCCACCACGCAAACGCCGAGTTCGCGTTCATCTTCGGTCAGCACCGCGTAGCTCGCGGCCAGACCGGCGAAAATAAGTTGGTCAACTTTCAGGCCGCAACGTTCCACGGCCTTGACGATGTTCTTCGCCATATCGTTATGGCAGGTAATCAGATGCACCTTGGCCTGCATGCGCACGCCGGACAGCCCAACCGGGTTTTTGATGCCTTCCTGATAATCGATGGCGTATTCCTGAGGAATCACGTGCAGGATGCGGTGTTCGTCACGCACGCGCACCGATTTGGCGGTGTGCACCACGTTCTCCACGTCGTCCTGCGTCACTTCCTCTTCTGAGATAGGCACCATGCCGATTTCGTTCTGGCAGCTGATGTGTTTGCCCGACAGCGCCAGGTACACCGACGAGATCTGGCAGTCCGCCATCAGCTCGGCCTGATCGATGGCGCGCTGTACGCACTTCACCACCGACTCCAGGTCGTTTACGCCGCCCTTATCCATGCCGCGAGACGGGCAACTGCCCACCCCGATAATGTTGACCATGCCATCGGGCAGAACTTCCCCTACCAACGCGGAGACTTTTGCAGTACCGATCTCCAGTCCAACTACCAGTTTTCTGTCCGTCGACTTGATCATTGTTGTTTTGCCTGTGCCTGATTCTGTTGCTGATTACTGTTTTGCTGACCGCCAAGCGCCTGCGGATCGACCAACACCGGAGCCCACCCTACCGAAGCGCCGGACTCGTAGCGCAGATCGACATAGCTGACACGCTTGCTCTCCGCCTGGCCCTGCTGCTGCAATACCGGGTAAAGCTCGATAAACCGCTGCAAACGCCCGTTGCGGTCATCGCGCCCCAGCTCAAGCCGGACATCGTTGTCCAGCGCCAGCTGCCAGGAATGGCGCGCGGTCATCGCCGCCATTTTCAGCGTATATTTGCTGGCCGCCAACGTGGCGCTCATCGCCCGATAGCCTTCCAGCACATCCTGCTCGCTCCCTTCCGGCCCGTAGAGCAGCGGCAACTTCTGCTTGCCCGCCCGCTCCGCCGGCACGCTGAACGCTTTGCCCTCGGCGTCCACCATGTGCAAATCGTTCCAGCGCGCCACCGGGACATACTCCACCAGATGGATCTTCAGCTCATCCGGCCATTGTTTGCGCACGCTGGCCTGCTTGATCCACGGCAGACGTTCGATCTGCTGCTGGATAACGTCCACATCCTGCGTCATAAAGGTGCCGGGCGCGCCCAGCGCCAGGATCGCCTGACGAATATCATCGTTGGTGGTGTAATGGCGTTCGCCGGTCACCACCAGCCTTGAGAGCGGCAGGCGACTGGCGTCTTTCATCCAGCCAAGCACCGCCCAACCGCTCCACACGACCGTTCCCAACACCATCAGCAGGAAAATCATTCCCGCCAACTGGGTTCCATTGCTGCGGCGCGGGCCGTTATCCACCTCGCGATCGCGCGCATTCAGGGCAGCTTGCGACATATCAGTCGGCCAACTCCAAAATTCTCGCCACTAGCTGCGAGAAGCTTAATCCAAACTGGCGCGCCGCCATCGGCACCAGGCTATGACTGGTCATGCCCGGAGAGGTATTCACCTCAAGCAGATAGAAGCTGCCATCGCTGTCTTGCATCACATCGACGCGGCCCCAGCCGCTGCAGTCCAGACCGCGGTAGGCGCGCAGCGCCAACGCCGCCATCTCGGCTTCCTGCTCGGCGCTCAAACCGCTCGGGCAGAAGTACTGCGTGTCGTCCGAAATGTACTTGGCCTGATAGTCGTAAAACACGCCGGCCGGCTGGATACGAATAGACGGCAGCACCTGGTCGCCCAGCATCGCCACGGTGTATTCCGGGCCGCTCAACCACTTCTCCACCAGCACATCGTCGTCATGGCGGAAGGCTTCTTCCAACGCCGCTGCCAACGCCGCGCTTTCGGTGACCTTGCTCATGCCAACGCTGGAGCCTTCACGGCTCGGCTTGACGATCACCGGCAGACCGAGATCCGCCACGCGCGCCAGCAGCGCCGCTTTTTCGGCGCCGAGATACAGCTGGCGATTCAGCGCCACGTAAGGCGCCACCGGCAAGCCCATCGATTGCCACACCATCTTGGTGCGCCATTTGTCCATGGTCAGCGCCGAGGCCATCACGCCGCTGCCGGTATAAGGCAACTCGAGAAACTCCAGCAGCCCCTGCAGGGTGCCGTCCTCGCCGCCGCGGCCGTGCAGCGCGATAAACACTTTGGTGAACCCCTGCTCTTTCAGCTGGGTCACCGGGAAATCGCGGGTATCGACGCCGTGCGCATCGATACCGGCTTCGCGCAACCCGGCCAGCACCGCGGCGCCGGACTGCAGAGAAACGTCACGTTCAGCGGAGGTGCCGCCCAGCAGAACTGCAACTTTATCAGCCATGGTGCTCCTCCTCTTTCTTCGGCGGCTGCAGTTTCAGCTCGGCCAGTTTACGGGCGATTTTGCCCACGTTGCCGGCGCCTTGCACCAGCACCAGGTCTTCATCCTGCAGCAGCTGCGCCAGGGTTTCCGGCACGGTATCGGCATCGGAAACCAGGATCGGATCCAGCTTGCCGCGGCTGCGGATGGTGCGGCACAGCGAGCGGCTGTCCGCGCCCGGGATCGGCGCTTCGCCGGCGGCGTACACGTCGAGCATCAGCAGCACATCCACCTGCGACAGCACGTTGGCGAAATCGTCGTACAGATCGCGGGTACGCGTGTAGCGGTGCGGCTGGAAGATCATCACCAGACGCTTGTCCGGCCAACCGGCGCGCGCCGCCTTCAGCGTGGCGTCCACTTCGGTCGGATGGTGGCCGTAATCGTCCACCAGCATCGCGCTGCCCGCTTTGCCGTTGACCGGCTCCAGCGGAAACTCGCCGAGGAAATCGAAGCGGCGCCCGGTGCCCTGGAAGCCCGCCAGCGCGCGCAGGATATCTTCGTCGTCGATGCCTTCTTCGGTCGCTACCGCCACCGCCGCCGCTGCGTTCAACGCATTGTGGCGGCCCGGCGCGTTCAGCGTTACCGTCAGCAACGGTTTGTCCTGACGGCTCAGAGTAAAGTGCCCCTGCGGCCCAATCTGCCGGTAGTCTTCGATGCGCACATCGGCATCTTCACTGAAGCCGTAGGTGGTGATATGACGACCCACGCGCGGCAGCAGCTCACGCACCACCGGATCGTCGATGCACATCACCGCGCGACCGTAGAACGGCAAGTTGTGCAAGAAATTGATAAACGTCTGCTTCAGGTTCTCGAAGTCGCCCTGGTAGGTGTCCATGTGGTCGGCTTCGATGTTGGTGACCACGGCCACCATCGGCTGCAGATGCAGGAACGACGCATCGCTCTCATCCGCTTCCGCGATCAGATAACGGCTGGACCCCAATCGTGCGTGGGTGCCCGCCGCCTTCACCAGCCCGCCGTTAACGAAGGTCGGGTCCAGGCGGGCTTCGGCGTAAATGCTCGAGACCATCGCCGTGGTGGTGGTTTTGCCGTGCGTGCCGGCGATAGCGATGCCGTGGCGAAAACGCATCAGCTCCGCCAGCATTTCAGCGCGGCGGATCACCGGGATGCGCGCTTCACGGGCGGCGACGATCTCCGGGTTGTCGGCGGAGATGGCGGTAGACACCACCACCACGCTCGCATCCAGCACGTTTTCCGGACGGTGATTGAAATAAATCGTCGCCCCGAGCGCGCTCAACTGCTGGGTCACCGGATTTGGCGCCAGGTCGGAGCCGCTGATCTGATACCCTTCGTTTGCCAACACTTCGGCGATACCACCCATGCCGGCGCCACCGATGCCGACAAAGTGAATGTGCCGGACGCGACGCATCTCGGGCACGATAGTACGTAGTTTCGCCAGTTGTTGTGTATTCATCACTCTCTCTAATCCGGATCCGGTATCCCGGCCTACATCACATTGCTTTTATTCAGGTTCGGCGCGCCGAACCCCTGCACTCGTTACTTGGCGAGCCGCACCAGCTCCGCCGCCACGCGCTCGGTGGCGTCCGGAATGGCGACCGCGCGCGCTTTCTCGGCCATGGCCAGCAGCGTCTTGCGATCCCAGCTCGCCAGCAGTTCGGCCACCACATCGGCGTTGAACTGCGGCTGTTCGATAATCTTCGCCGCGCCGGCTTCTTCCAGCGGGCGTGCGTTCCAGTACTGTTGACGATCCTTGTGCATGAACGGCACGAAAATCGCCGGCAGCCCCGCCGCCGCGATTTCGCTGACGGTCAACGCGCCGGAGCGGCAGACCACTACGTCGGCCCAGGCATAGGCGGCGGCCATGTCGTCGATGAACTCGGTCACCTTGTGCTGTGTCTGCCCTACCCTCTCGTAGTCGCGCAGCACCGTTTCCAGCGCGCCCTTGCCAACCTGATGCCAGAGCGTAATTCTATCGCCCAAACGCGCCGCGACTTCAGGAACTGTCTGATTCAGCACGCGGGCGCCCTGACTTCCGCCAATCACCAGCACGCGGATCGGGCCTTCGCGCCCTTGCAACCGCTCCGCCGGCAACGGCAGCGCCAACACGTCGGTGCGCACCGGGTTGCCCACCACCTCGGCGTTCGGGAATGCGCCGGGGAAGGCCTGCATCACTTTGGCGGCGATGCGCGCCAGCCAGCGGTTGGTCAAGCCGGCAATGCCGTTCTGCTCGTGCAGCACCACCGGGATGCCGCACTGCCAGGCCGCCAGGCCGCCGGGGCCGGAAACGTAACCGCCCATCCCCAGCACCACATCCGGCTGATAGCTGCGCATGATGGCTTTCGCCTGCCGCACCGCCTGCCAGATCCGCAGCGGCGCCGTCAACTGGGCCTTCAGGCCCTTGCCGCGCAGGCCAGAGATGCGGATAAAATCAATCTCGATCCCGTGCTTCGGCACCAGATCGGCTTCCATTCGGTCTGCGGTTCCGAGCCAGCGCACCTGCCAGCCCTGCGCCATCAGATGATGCGCGACCGCCAGCCCCGGGAACACGTGCCCGCCAGTACCGCCTGCCATCACCATTAAACGCTTAGGTTTCCCGCTCATCCCTTACCTCTTCACAAACGCCTGAGCCTTGGTCAGGCGCGTTTCATAATCAATTCGCAGCAACAGCACGATCGCCGTCGACATAATCAGCAAGCTCGAGCCGCCGTAACTGATCAGCGGCAGCGTCAGACCTTTGGTCGGCAACATGCCCGCGGCGGCGCCGACGTTAACCAGCGCCTGGAAGCTGAACCACACGCCGATCGCGCAGGCCAGGAAGCCGGAGAAGCGTTGGTCGATCTCCAGCGCGCGGCGCCCGATGGACATCGCGCGAAAAGCGACGAAGAATACCATTAACAGGGCTAAAACCACACCGATATAGCCCAGTTCTTCACCCAAAATGGAGAAGATGAAGTCGGTGTGCGCTTCCGGCAAATACTCCAGTTTCTGCACCGAGTTGCCGAGCCCCTGCCCCCAGAACTCGCCGCGGCCGAATGCCATCAGCGACTGGGTCAACTGGTAGCCGCTGCCGAACGGGTCGGCCCACGGGTTCCAGAACGAGGTCACGCGGCGCATACGGTACGGTTCCGCGATAATCAGCAGCACCACGGCGAACACGCCGGAGCCGATGATCGCCAGGAACTGCCACATTTTCGCGCCGGCCAGGAACAGCATCGCCAGCGTGGTGATGAACAGCACCACCACGGTGCCGAGATCCGGCTGCGCCAGCAGCAGCACCGCCAGCACCACCATGACACCCATCGGCTTACAGAAGCCCCAGAAGTTGCTGCGCACCTCTTCCACCTTGCGCACCAGATAGCTCGCCAGGTAGCAGAACAGCGACAGCTTGGACAGCTCCGCCGGCTGAATACGCAGCGGGCCGAGCGCGATCCAGCGCGAGGCCCCGTTCACCGAGCTCCCCACCACCAGGACGATCAGCAGCATCACGATCGACATCAGCAGCATCACGTTGCTGTAGCGCTGCCAAACTTCCATCGGGATGCGCAGCGTCACCAGCGACAGGCCGAACGCCAGGCCGAGGTACAGCGCATCGCGTTTGGCGAACAGGAACGGATCGTCCGCCAGGCGTTGGCCGATCGGCATCGACGCCGAGGTCACCATCACGAAGCCGATGATCGCCAACCCGAAGGTCAGCCACAGCAGGGTGCGATCGTACAGCACCATGTTGACCGCGTCGTTGTCGCGCGCGCCGGTCACCCAGTCTTTCAGCCGTTCTGTCAGCCCGAAGTTCGGCAAGCGTAGTTTCATCCGCCAAGCTCCTGCGCCAGGCGGGCGAACTCATCGCCGCGCACTTCAAAATTACGGAACTGATCGAGACTGGCGCAGGCCGGCGACAACAGCACCATATCGCCGGGCTGTACGCGGCCGGCGATGGTGCGCATCGCCTGCTCCATGGTCTCGGTCAGCGTCGCCACTTCCGGCCGCAGCTGCGCCAGCTGGGCGCCGTCGCGGCCAAAGCAATACAGCCGCACGTTGTCGCCCTGCAGATAGCGCGCCAGCGGCGAGAAATCGGCGGACTTGCCGTCGCCGCCCAGCAGCAGATGCAGCGTGCCGTCCACCTGCAGGCCGTTCAGTGCCGCTTCGGTGCTGCCGACGTTGGTGGCTTTGGAATCGTTGATCCAACGCACGCCGTTGTGCTCCCAGGCCAGCTGGAAGCGGTGCGCCAGGCCGGTGAAGGTGGTCAACGCCTTCAGGCTGGAGGCACGCGGGATATTGACCGCATCCGCCAACGCCAGCGCCGCCAGGGCGTTGGTGTAGTTGTGGCGGCCGGTCAGCTTCATCTCGCGCGTGTTCAGCACCTTCTCACCGCGCACCCGCAGCCAGGTTTCGCCCTGCTGACGGTTCAGGTGATAGTCGCCCACGTCCGCCCCGAAGCTAACGCAGCGTTCGTCGGCGCCGCGCACCGGCATGGTCAGCGCATCGTCCGCGTTCACCACGCACACCGCGGCGTTTTCATACACGCGCAGCTTGGCGCCGCGATACTGCTGCAGGCCGAACGGATAGCGATCCATATGATCTTCGGTCACGTTCAGGATGGTCGCCGCCGCCGCCCGCAGGCTATACGTCGTTTCCAGCTGGAAGCTGGACAGCTCCAGCACGTAAAGCTGACATTCCTGGCGCAACAGGCTCAGCGCCGGCAGGCCGATATTGCCGCCCACGCCCACCGCCCAACCGGCGGCTTTCGCCATCTCGCCCACCAGGGTGGTGACGGTGCTCTTGCCGTTGGAGCCGGTAATCGCCACGATCGGCGCCTGCGCCTCGCGGCAGAACAGTTCGACGTCGCCGACGATTTCCACGCCGGCGTCAGCCGCGGCGCTCAACGCCGGGGTCGCCAGCGCGACGCCCGGGCTGGCGACGATGAGATCCGCCGCCAGCAGCCAGTCCTGGTTCAAATCGCCCAGATGGCGCTCCACGCTTTCAGGCAGTTTGTCCAACCCTGGCGGCGCGATACGGGTATCCATCACGCGCGGCGTCACGCCGCGTGACATGAAGAAATCGACACAGGACAGGCCGGTGAGGCCCAACCCGATGATGACGACTTTTCTACCCTGATAGTCTGCCATGATTAACGCACCTTCAGCGTTGCCAGGCCAATCAGCACCAGCATCAGCGAAATGATCCAGAAGCGCACGATCACGCGCGGCTCCGGCCAGCCTTTCAATTCATAGTGGTGGTGAATCGGCGCCATGCGGAAAATGCGTTGTCCGCGCAGCTTGAACGATCCCACCTGCAGGATCACCGACAGCGTCTCTACCACGAATACGCCGCCCATGATCACCAACAAAAACTCCTGGCGCAGCAGCACCGCGATGGTGCCCAGCGCGCCGCCCAGCGCCAGCGAACCGACGTCGCCCATAAACACCTGCGCCGGGTAGGTGTTGAACCACAGGAAGCCGAGGCCGGCGCCGACGATGGCGGTGCAGACGATCACCAACTCACCGGCATGACGCAGATACGGAATATGCAGGTAGTTGGCGAAGTTCATGTTACCGGTCGCCCAGGCCACCAGCGCGAAACCGGCCGCCACGAATACCGTCGGCATAATCGCCAGGCCGTCCAGACCGTCGGTCAGGTTGACCGCGTTGCTGGTGCCGACGATGACGAAATAGGCCAGCAGGATGTACAGCAAGCCCAACTGCGGCATCACGTCCTTAAAGAACGGCACAACCAGCTCGGTGGCTGGCGTGTCTTTTCCTACGGCGTACATGGCGAATGCGACAATCAGCGCAATCACCGACTGCCAGAAATACTTCCAGCGGGCGATCAGCCCTTTGGTGTCCTTACGCACCACCTTGCGGTAGTCATCGACGAAACCGACGATGCCGTAACCCACCAGCACAAACAGCACACACCAGACATACGGGTTGGACGGGTAGGCCCACATCAGCACCGAAATGGTGATGGAGGTCAGGATCATGATGCCGCCCATGGTCGGCGTGCCGCGCTTGCTGAAGTGCGACTCGGGGCCGTCGTTACGCACCACCTGGCCGAAGGACATTTCTTGCAGACGCTTGATCACCCGCGGGCCCATCCACAGCGACAGGAACAGCGCGGTCAGCAGGCTGACAATGGCTCGGAACGTCAGATAAGAAAAGACGTTGAAGCCTGAGTAATACTTGACCAAATGCTCGGCCAGCCAAACTAACATGGTGCTTTCTCCTGTAACGCGCGTACTACCTGCTCCATTGCGGCACTACGTGAACCTTTGATTAACACGGTGATGACCGCATGTTCCGACAGTAATTCCGCCACGCGCGCGATCACTGCTGTCTTGTCCTGATAATGTTCGCCGTTGCCGGAAGCCTCGCTCAGCACGCGGCTCAACCCGCCGACGCTGATCACTTTATCGACCCCGGCCTGGCGGGCGGCTTCACCCACCTGACGGTGGCACTCTTCCGCTTCTGCGCCCAGCTCGGCCATATCGCCGACCACCATCACGCGGTAGCCCGGCATCTCCGCCAGCACCTGCGCCGCCGCAGTCATCGACCCGACGTTGGCGTTGTAGCTGTCGTCCAGCAGCAGCTTGCCTTCGGCCAGCGCCACCGGGAACAAACGCCCCGGCACCGCCTGCAATTGTTTCAACCCCTGACGCACCGCTTCGAGGGTGGCGCCCACCGACATCGCCAGCGCCGTGGCCGCCAGCGCGTTGGCCACGTTGTGGCGCCCCGGCAGCGGCAGCGCGATCTCGGCGGTGCCGAACGGGCTGTGCAGCGTAAACTGCGTACCTGCGCCGTTCACCCGCACGTCGTGCGCGAAGAAGTCCACGCCTTCGGCCGCCTGCGGCGAGAAGCGCCAGACGGTTTTGCCGCCCAGCATGCTCTGCCAGTGCGGCCAGTCGTTGTTATCGGCGTTGATGATCGCCACGCCGTCGGCCGGCAGGCCGGTAAAGATTTCACCTTTCGCCTGGGCGACGCCGGCCAGCGAGCCGAAGCCTTCCAGGTGCGCCGCCGCCAGGTTGTTCACCAAAGCGGTCTGCGGACGCGTCAATGCGGTGGTGTAAGCAATTTCGCCAATGTGGTTAGCGCCCAGCTCTATCACGGCAAAATCATGCTGCGGCTCCAGACGCAACAGCGTCAACGGCACGCCGATGTCGTTATTGAAGTTGCCGGCGGTATACAGCACTTCGCCGCATTCACGCAGAATGGCGGCGGTCATTTCTTTCACCGATGTCTTGCCCGAGGAGCCGGTCAGCGCCACCACGCGCGCCGGCACCTGCTGACGCACCCAGGCGCCAAGCTGCCCCAGCGCCAGACGGGTGTCTTTCACCACCAGCTGCGGCACGTCCACCAATAAGCGCTTACTGACCAGCAACGCCCCGGCGCCTGCGGCTATGGCATCCGCCGCGAAGTCGTGAGCGTCGAAACGCTCGCCTTTCAGCGCCACAAACAGGCAACCGGCGGTCACCTTGCGGGTGTCTGTCGTCACCTCGACAATTTGGCAATCGGCGCCGATCGGTTCAGCGCTCAATACCTCAGCCAGTGTCTGAAGAGAGACAGGGATCATGCCAGCACCCCCAGCAGTCGGGCGACCGTCGTGCGGTCGGAGTAATCCAGGCGGCGGTTGCCCACCAGCTGATAATCTTCGTGGCCTTTGCCCGCCACCAACACCACATCCTGCTCCTGCGCCTGCATGATGGCGCTGGTCACCGCTTCGGCGCGGCCGTGGATCACCAGCGCCTGCCCGGCATCCAGCAATCCGGTC
The DNA here is from genome assembly GCF_052691795.1 of Serratia sp. TSA_130.1. NCBI lineage: Bacteria > Pseudomonadati > Pseudomonadota > Gammaproteobacteria > Enterobacterales > Yersiniaceae > Serratia > Serratia sp. TSA_130.1. Next base: position 403,047 of record NZ_JBQZFS010000003.1, on the reverse strand, counting down.
AGGATATCGTTGATAATCGCGCGCGGCTCTTCGGTACGCGGGTTGTCATCGGTGATCACCACGCGATCGGCGAACTGCTCGGCGATGCCGCCCATCAGCGGACGCTTGCCCTTGTCGCGATCGCCGCCGCAGCCGAAGACGCACCACAGCTGCCCCTGGCAGTGCAGGCGCGCCGCTTCCAGCGCTTTCTCCAGCGCATCCGGCGTGTGGGCGTAATCCACCACGACCGTCGGTTTGCCCGGCGCGTTAAACACTTCCATGCGGCCGCAGACCGGCTGCAGACGGTTGCCGGTTTCCACCAGCGCCTCCAGCGGGTAGCCCAGCGACAGCAGCGTCGCCAATGCCAACAGCAGATTGCTGACGTTGAAAGCGCCCATCAGGCGGCTTTCGATCTCGCCGTCGCCCCAGCTGGAGCTGAACCGAACCGTGGCACCGTTGTCGTGATAATCGACCGCCGTGGTTTTCAGCCAGCGGCCGTGACAGCCCGGCTGCAGGTTGCCCTGCATCGTCACCGCCACCGCATCCGGCAGCTTGCTCAGCCAGCGCTGGCCGACTTCATCGTCGGCGTTGATGATCGCCTGCCCCACATTGTGGGCGGCGAACAGCGACCATTTGGCCGCTTCGTAATTGGCCATGTCACCGTGGTAATCCAGGTGATCGCGGCTCAGGTTGGTGAAGACCGCGGCAGCGAACGGCAGCGCCGCCACCCGGTGTTGCACCAAACCGTGGGATGAGACTTCCATCGCGGCAAAGGTCGCGCCCTGTTCCGCCAAGTCGTTTAATACGTGTTGAACATCCACCGCAGAACCGGTGGTATTCTCGGTCGGGCAGACCTGGCCCAGCAGACCGTTGCCGACGGTGCCCATCACCGCGCTGGTTTCGCCCAGCAGTTGGCTCCACTGCGCCAACAACTGCGTGGTGGTGGTTTTGCCGTTGGTGCCGGTCACGCCGACCAGGCGCAGACGCTCGCCCGGCTGATGGTAAAAACGCCCGGCCAGCGCGGAAAGGCGCTGGTTCAGTTGGCTCAGGTAGATCACCGGCACGCCGTGCATCTCAACGATGGCGCCGTCTTCGGCCTGACCCTCAGCTTCGGCGATCACGGCGGCGACGCCCTGCGCAATGGCCTGCGGAATATAGCGGCGTCCATCCGTTTGATGGCCGACCACGGCGACAAACAGATCCCCGGCAGCCGCCACACGGCTGTCTAATGTCATTTCCCGCAGCGCGCGCCCGGGCGCCGTCGGCACCCACGGGGCGAGTAAGTCGCGCAAATTACGATCTGCCACCTGAACCCTCTTTCTTGTTAATCACTAATTCGCTTTTGTCACCGGTGGGCAACGCGTCAGGCTCGACGTTCATGGTGCGCAATACGCCGCCCATGATGGCGCCGAACACCGGCGCGGAGATTGCGCCACCATAGTATTTCCCACCCTGCGGGTCGTTGATGACGACCACCAGGGCAAAACGGGGGTTACTTGCCGGCGCGACGCCGGCGGTATAAGCGATGTATCGGTTGACGTATTTGCCGTCCGGGCCCACTTTTTTCGCGGTACCGGTTTTGATGGCGATACGGTATCCCTTGATGGCGGCTTTCACGCCGCCGCCGCCCGGCAAGGCCACGCTTTCCATCATGTGCACCACGGTGCGCACCAGAGGTTCAGGGAAAACGCGTTCGCCGGCGACCGGAGGGTCAACCTTGGTGATCGACAATGGGCGATACACGCCCAGACTGCCGATCGTTGCATAGACTCGCGCCAACTGTAACGGAGTTACCATCAGCCCGTAGCCGAAAGAGAAGGTGGCCCTCTCTATGTCAGACCACCGTTGTTTTTTTGGGTATATGCCACTGCTTTCTCCGACCAGCCCCAAATTGGTCGCTTTTCCCAGCCCAAAACGAGAGTAAGTATCTACTAACGCTGAGGACGGCATCGCTAACGCCAGCTTTGAAACACCGACGTTACTCGACTTCTGCAAGATCCCGGTCAATGACAGCTCCGAGTACCGCGCCACGTCTTTGATCTCGTGGCCCTGAATGCGGTACGGGATGGTGTTCAGCACGCTGTTTTCTCTCACCACGCCGTTTTGCAGCGCGGTCATCACCACCATTGGCTTCACGGTTGAACCGGGTTCAAAAATATCGGTGATAGCGCGGTTACGCATGGTTTCTTTCGGCGTACCGGCCATGTTGTTCGGGTTATAAGACGGGCTGTTGGCCATCGCCAGCACTTCGCCAGTGTTCACGTCGATCAGCACCGCAGTGCCCGATTCGGCCTTGTTGAACGCCACGGCGTTGTTCAGCTCGCGATACACCAGCGCCTGCAGGCGCTCATCGACGCTCAGCACCAGGTTATGCGCCGCCTGGCTATCGACGGAGGAGATATCTTCAATCACTCGGCCAAAGCGGTCCTTGCGCACCGTTCTCTCGCCCGGTTGCCCGGTCAGCCAGCGATCGAAGCTCTTCTCGACGCCTTCGATGCCTTGCCCGTCGATGTTGGTCACGCCGATGATGTGCGACGTCACCTGCCCCGCCGGGTAGTAACGGCGCGACTCCTGCCGCAGGTAGATCCCCGGCAGCTTGAGTTTGTGGATGTAGTCGCCGATCGCCGGGTTAACCTGGCGCGCCAGATAAACGAAGCGCCCTTTCGGGTTGGCGTTGATGCGGTTGGAAAGCTGGTCCAGCGGGATGTTGAGCGCATCGGAAAGCGCTTTCCAACGGCTGTCCAGCGTGATGCCGCCGCGTTCGTTCAGCTCTTTCGGATCGGCCCACACCGCATTCACCGGCACGCTGACCGCCAACGGGCGGCCGGCGCGATCGCTGATCATGCCGCGCGCGGTCGGCACTTCCTGCACGCGCAGCGAACGCATGTCGCCTTCTTTCACCAGACGATCGGGGTTGATGACCTGCAGGTACGCGACGCGCAGCATCAGGCCAACCATCGCCAGCAAAATGCAGCCGCACAGCAACGCAAAACGCCAGCTGACAAAGCTGGCCTGATCTTCCTGGCGTCTCAACTTACCGGGGCGCGCTGCTTTCATGCGTTTCCTTTCTACTCCGTGTCATTATTCCGGTTAAACCATTCATTGTTTAACGATGATATTTTCCTGCGATGGATCAACGTGTTGCATCTGCAGTTTTTCTGTCGCGATACGTTCAACCCGGCTGTGATCGCCGAGGGCGTTCTCTTCTAAAATCAGGTTGCGCCACTCGATATCCAGCGCATCGCGCTCCAGAACCAGCTGCTCGCGTTCGGCGGTCAGCAGGCGGGTGCGGTGCGCGGTGGTCACCACGAAAATCGCGGAGACCAGTGACGCAATCAGTAAAATCATGGGGATCTTGGCGTTGCGCAGCAGATCGCCGCCAATCACCCCGACCAGGCCGTGACGTTCGTTGCCAATCACGCGGGCATCCTCTCAGCAATGCGCAGCACCGAGCTGCGCGCACGCGGGTTGTCCGCCACTTCCGCTTCCGACGGCATCATTTTGCCCAGCGCTTTCAGCGTTCGCCCGCCCATGCCGCGCAGTTGCTCCTCGGTCAACGGAATGCCCGCCGGCACCTGGGCGCCGCGGCTGTGGTGTCGCATAAAGCGTTTGACGATGCGGTCTTCCAGCGAATGGAAGCTGATGATCGACAAACGGCCCTGCGGGGCCAGCACTTCCAGCGCGCCGTCGAGCGCACGCTCGATCTCTTCCAGCTCGCTGTTGATATAAATGCGGATCGCCTGGAAGCTGCGCGTCGCCGGATGCTTGTGCTTTTCACGGAACGGGCTGGCATCGGCGATCAGATCCGCCAGCTCTTTGGTGCGCGTCATCGGCTCCACGCGGTTTCTTTCGACGATGGCGCGCGCGATGCGCTTGGCGAAACGCTCTTCGCCGAAGGTTTTCAGCACCCAGGCGATGTCGTCCGCTTCGGCCTTCATCAGCCACTCTGCGGCAGACAGGCCGGTGGACGGATCCATGCGCATGTCCAGCGGACCGTCGCGCATAAAGGAGAACCCGCGCTCCGCGTCGTCAAGCTGCGGCGAGGAAACGCCCAGATCGAGCAGAACGCCGTCGATCTTGCCCACCAGCTCGCGCTCCCGCACATAGTGCGACAACTCGGAAAATGGGCCGTGTACGATGGTAAAACGAGGATCTTCAATAGATTTGGCGGCTGCAATCGCCTGAGGGTCACGGTCAATTGCCAGCAAGCGCCCTTCCGGCCCCAGTTGGGACAGAATCAGACGAGAATGGCCACCGCGACCAAAAGTACCGTCGATATATATGCCGTTGCTGCGGATATTGAGGCCGTTGACGGCTTCGTCCAGCAGGACGGTGGTGTGTTTATAGTTTTCCAACATGCTTATAGCGACAAGTCCTGTAGCCGCTCAGACAACGGTTCCTGAGTCGACTGTTCAGCGTCAATATCATCCTTGACTTGTTGATACCAGGTCTGTTCATCCCACAGTTCAAACTTGTTGAACTGACCGACCAGCATCACTTCTTTCGTGAGCCCGGCGTGTTGCCGCAGCGTACTGGCTAACAGCAAACGACCGGCACTATCCATCTGACACTCACTGGCATGTCCCAACAGCAGGCGCTGAACGCGGCGCTCGGCGGGATTCATGCTCGACAGACGTGATAATTTTTGTTCAATAATTTCCCATTCGGGCAAAGGATAAAGCAGCAGGCAGGGCTGATGAAGGTCAATGGTACAGACCATTTGGCCTTGCGATTCCTCGTTGAGCAATTCCCGATATCGGGTAGGTACGGCGAGCCGCCCTTTGCTGTCGAGGTTGACCATCGTCGCTCCACGGAACATTCCTGAGCTACCCCTTAGTGACCGTTTTCACCACTTTACCCCACAAATTCCCACACAATGGAGTTTACGGAGGGTATGAAAACCTTGTCAAGCCAGAGCGCCAGCGCTTTGGCAATATTTCTCTGGTCATTTTGGGAGCTGACTCGCGAAAGAAACTCTGATTATTCGACGATTAAAAATTAACACCATGATAAACGGAGAGAATTTTCTAGGCGGAAAGAATCTGATTAAAAACCTGACGAACTGGCGATTAATTAACTCATTACTTCCTTCTGCAAGCCATGTCTCATTTTTCAGCTCGGCAATCTCAGGGCTGTAACCGCTGCCGCCCCGCGCGCGCCAAGGCTCGGCGCCTGACGAGTCGACCGCAGAATAAGGCTATAACTCCTTGAGTTAATAACGCTCAATCGTTATTCACCGTGAAACTGCGCGCTATTTTACTTCAATTTGCACCGCCATGATGAGAGCACGGCGAAAATAAATGGCTCGGATATTACGAGCAGAAGTAATTTCGATTTAAATCAATTTGGTAAGATTATTCCCAAAACACCTGTTTACAATTATGGTTTCATTTTCTTACACCTTTATTTCCACAATTTTTGCCGGAAAAATCCCCCCGCGGACACAAAAAATCGCAACAGCATGTTTTTAATAGGTTTATTTAAAAACACCGATTTTAATCTCTCCATCCCTTCCTGCGCCCCGGCCCTGCGGGACAAAAACCGAACAAATGTTAAAAATAAAAATATAAACCTAGTTAAAAAACACAAACCAGATCAGTAAACTATATAAAAAGCAAAAAACCAGAATTAACAACCACAAATTATAAAATTAACAGCACATTAACACAAGGGAGAGATACATGCTTTCGCCCGCCGCACACTGGCGCAGCGCCGCTGCCGATACGTTTGCACTGGTGGTGTACTGCTTTATCGCCGGTATGGCGATTGAAGTGTTGATCTCCGGCATGAGCTTCCAGCAATCCCTCTCTTCACGCCTGTTGTCGATCCCGGTCAACATTCTGATCGCCTGGCCTTATGGCCGCTATCGCGATCTGTTTATCCGCACGGCGCGCCGCTGCCCGCACGGCCAGTTCCTACTGCGCAATCTCGCCGATCTGCTGGCCTATGTCAGCTTCCAGTCGCCGGTTTATGCTGCAATTTTATGGAGCGTGGGCGCCGACAGCCAACAAATGCTGGCGGCGGTAACCAGCAATGCGCTGGTCTCCATGGCGATGGGCGTGGTGTATGGTTACTTCCTGGAGTACTGCCGGCGGCTGTTTCGGGTAGCGGATTACGTCTAAAGGAGCCCGCCAACGCGGGCCCCTGTCAGCCAAACTACTTGCGGCTCAGACTGCCGCGGCGGAACAGATTGCGGCGAATGCGCGTCAGCCCCGGCTTGGGTTTACGCGGCTCGTCCAGGCTGGCCAGCACCAGTTCCAGCACGCGTTCGGCCACGTCGCGATGGCGCTGCGCTACCGCCAATACCGGGCACTCAAGGAAATCCAACAGTTCATGATCGCCGAAGGTGGCGATCGCCAGATCGGTCGGCAAGCGGCCGCGTTGCTTCAGCGTCACGTCCATCACGCCCTGCAATAAAGAGAACGACGTGGTAAACAGCGCCTGCGGCATCGGGTGCGCTTTCAACCATTCGGCAAACAACGCGCCGGCGGCTTCGCGTTCGTAGCTGTTGGCGTACAGGTAATCGACGTGGCGGGGATCCTCTTGCCAGGCCTGGCGGAAGCCCTGCTCACGCAGGAAGCTGACCGAAAGCTCCGGCAAGGCGCCTAGGTACAGCACCGACTCCGCCGGGAAGGTGCGCAGCTCCTGCGCCAACGCAAAAGCGTCTTCCTGATCGGCGCCCACAACGCTGATGAAATGCTCGCGATCCAGCGCGCGGTCCAGCGCGATGATCGGCAGCGGATCGTTGGCCCAGCGTTGATAGAAAGGATGCTCCGGCGGCAAGGCGGTGGAGACGATGATGGCGTCCACCTGACGCTGCAGCAGGTGCTCAATGCAGCGCATTTCGTTGTCCGGCTGATCTTCGGAACAGGCGATCAGCAATTGGTAACCCCGCTGGCGCGCCTGGCGCTCCAGGTAGTTGGCGATGCGGGTATAGCTGGTATTTTCCAGATCCGGGATCACCAGGCCGATAGAACGGGTGCGCCCGGCGCGCAGCCCCGCCGCGACGGCATTCGGGTGATAGTTATGCTCCCTGACCACGGCCATCACTTTCTCGACGGTTTTATCGCTGACACGATACTGCTTCGCCTTGCCGTTGATGACATAACTGGCCGTCGTGCGCGAAACGCCCGCGAGACGCGCGATTTCATCCAGTTTCACATTAACCCCTTAATGACGCTGAAAATAGAAGTGAAGGCTGTGCTCGGATTAACCATGGCATCCCGTGCGGTTATTCAATCCAGCCTCTGCGATCTAACAGCAGAAAACACTACCTAGCAACCGCTTTTGCCGAAAGGTGCCGGCAATCGGGCAAAAAAGGCCGAAAAACAAAGGGCGCAGCCACGCCGCGCCCCCGATTATTCGCCGCCAGACCGCGCTCAGCGCATGATTTTGTCGCCGCGCGACACGCCGACCACGCCGGAACGCGCCACTTCCACAATCTCCGCCACTTCACGCACCGCGCTCAGGAAGGCGTCCAGCTTGTCGCTGGTGCCGGCCAGCTGCACCGTATACAGCGTCGCCGTCACATCGACGATCTGGCCACGGAAAATATCGGCGCAGCGTTTCACCTCTTCACGGCCGTAGCCGCTGGCCTGCAGCTTCACCAGCATGATCTCGCGTTCAACGTGAGCGCCCTGCACCAGCTCGCTGACGCGCAACACGTCCACCAGCTTGTGCAACTGCTTCTCAATCTGCTCCAGCACTTTCTCGTCGCCGACGGTCTGGATAGTCATGCGCGACAGCGTCGGATCGTCGGTCGGCGCCACCGTCAGGCTCTCGATGTTGTAACCGCGCTGGGAGAACAACCCCACCACGCGCGACAGGGCGCCGGATTCGTTTTCCAGCAAGACAGATAAAATACGGCGCATGATCAGGTCCTCTCCGTTTTGCTAAGCCACATTTCGTCCATGCTTCCGCCGCGGATCTGCATCGGGTAGACATGTTCGGTTTCATCGACGGTCACGTCGACGAACACCAGCCGCTCTTTTTCCGCCAGCGCCTGCGCCAGCTTGCTTTCCAGCTCATCCGGCGTGCGGATGGCGATACCGACATGGCCGTAAGCCTCGGCCAGCTTGACGAAGTCCGGCAGTGAATCCATGTAAGACTGCGAATGACGGCCGGAATAAATCATGTCCTGCCATTGCTTGACCATGCCCAGATAGCGGTTGTTGAGGTTCACCACCACCACCGGCAGGTTATATTGCAGCGCGGTGGACAGCTCCTGAATATTCATCTGAATGCTGCCGTCGCCGGTCACGCACACCACGGTTTCCTCCGGCAGTGCCAGCTTGACGCCCAATGCCGCCGGCAGGCCGAAGCCCATGGTGCCGAGGCCGCCGGAGTTGATCCAACGGCGCGGTTTGTCGAACGGATAATAGAGCGCGGCGAACATTTGGTGCTGGCCGACGTCCGAGGTCACATAGGCGTCGCCTTTGGTCAGGCGATGCAGGGTTTCAATCACCGCCTGCGGCTTGATGGTGCCGCTGTTTTTGTCGTAGCCCAGGCAGTCGCGGGCGCGCCACTGCTCGATAGACTGCCACCAATCGCGCAGCGCATCGTGATCCTGCGCTTTCTCGTCCTGCGCCAGCAGCTCCAGCATCTGCACCAGCACCTGCTTGGCATCGCCGACGATCGGGATATCGGCGTCCACCGTTTTGGAGATCGAGGTCGGATCGATATCGATGTGCAGCACGGTGGCATCCGGACAGTATTTGGCCAGATTGTTGGTCGTACGATCGTCGAAACGCACGCCGACGGCGAAGATCACGTCGGCATGGTGCATGGTTTTATTGGCTTCATAGGTGCCGTGCATGCCGAGCATGCCAACGCTCTGGCGGTGGGTACCGGGGAAGGCCCCCAACCCCATCAGGCTGCTGGTCACCGGCAGGTTCAACTGCTCCGCCAACGCCAACAGTTCGGCTTCGCAGCCAGCGTTGATCGCGCCGCCGCCGACGTACATCACCGGCTTTTTGGCCGCCAGAATGGTTTGCAGCGCGCGTTTGATTTGCCCGCGGTGGCCCTGCACCGTCGGGTTGTAAGAACGCATGCTCACGTCCTGCGGATAGGCATAAGGCATCCGCACCGCCGGGCCGACGATGTCTTTCGGCAGATCGATCACCACCGGGCCGGGGCGGCCGCTGGAGGCCAGGTAAAAGGCCTTCTTCAACACCGCCGGGATGTCTTCGGTGCGTTTCACCAGGAAGCTGTGTTTCACCACCGGCCGAGAAATCCCCACCATATCGCACTCCTGGAAGGCGTCGTAGCCGATCAGCGAGCTGGGCACCTGCCCCGACAGGACGACCATCGGGATCGAGTCCATATAAGCGGTAGCGATACCGGTAATGGCGTTGGTGGCGCCGGGGCCGGAGGTCACCAGCACCACGCCCACTTCGCCGGTGGCGCGCGCGTAACCGTCGGCCATGTGCACCGCACCTTGCTCGTGGCGCACCAGAATATGATCGATCCCTCCGACCGTATGCAGGGCGTCGTAGATATCGAGCACCGCCCCGCCGGGGTAGCCGAATACATGTTTAACGCCCTGATCGATCAACGATCGGACGACCATCTCGGCTCCTGACAACATCTCCATGGGTTTGCCTCCAGGCTTGCTTATTCTTCTCTGGCGCCGGAACGTAGCGCCTGCTGCGGGGCAATGCCCCTAAATTTTTATGGGTTGTCGCTATCGAATTAACATAACGTCAGAATATGGGGCAGGCAAACGGCAAAATGGCTTAACGACGGCGGGTTATTGCCAAGCGGCTGGAGATCGCGACTTTATAAAAACAATGCGCTAGCCCCAGGGGCGTCAGGCTAGGCATTGTTTCGAACAGAGGGAAAATTACAGAACTAAATCAGGTGAAGAATATGCCGTTTTTTTCGCCGAACGCGCGGTCCGGCGGCGGCCTCAGCCCTGTTCCTGATACATGGAGTCGATTTCACGCTGATAGCGCTGCAGGATCACTTTGCGGCGCAGCTTCAGCGTTGGCGTCAGCTCCCCCAGCTCCATGGAAAAGGCCGCCGGCAGCAGCGTGAACTTCTTCACCTGCTCGAAGCGCGCCAGCTCCTTTTGCATCTCGCGCAGACGCTTTTCGAACATCTCGAGGATTTCACCGTTGCGCAGCAGCTCCAGGCGATCCTGATACTTCAGGTTGACTGACTTCGCGTACTCTTCCAGCGACTCAAAGCACGGCACGATCAGCGCGGAAACGAACTTGCGCGCATCGGCGATGATCGCCACCTGCTCGATAAAGCGGTCCTGCGCCAGCGTGCCTTCCAGCATCTGCGGCGCGATGTATTTGCCGCCGGAGGTTTTCATCAAATCCTTAAGGCGCTCGGTGATGAACAGATTGCCCTCTTCATCGATCGCCCCGGCATCGCCGGTTTTCAGCCAGCCGTCTGCGGTAAAGGTCGCGGCGGTTTCCAACGGTTTGTTGAAATAGCCGCGCATCACGATCGGCCCGCGCACCTGGATTTCATTTTCTTCACCGATGCGCACCTCGACCTCCGGCAGCGGTTTGCCGATAGAGCCGAAGCGGAAATGCCCTTCTTCCCAGCAGGACACGGTCGCACAGGTTTCGGTCATGCCATAGCCGTACTTGATATTGACGCCCATCGCCTGGAAAAACAGGATCACATTGTCATCCAGCTTGGCGCCCGCCGCCGGCAGGAAGCGCACCCGGCCGCCGAGGATGCCGCGCAGCTTGCTCAATACCAGCTTGTCGGCCCAGCGATGAGAGAGTTCGAACAGTTTACCCAACGGTTTGCCGGCCCGCTCCTGAAGGAACTTGCGCTCCCCGCAGACGATCGCCCAGTGGAACAGCGCGCGGCGCAGCCAAGGCGCGCGCGCCACTTTTTCATGCACCGCGCTGAAAATCTTCTCGTAGAAACGCGGTACCGCACACATCAGCGTCGGGCGAACCTGCCCCATCGCTTCCCGCACCCAGTCGGTGTTCGGCAGGAAGACGTTCTGCGCGCCGGAATGCATGACAAAGAAGCTCCAGGCACGCTCGAACACATGCGACAGCGGCAGGAAACTGAGCGACACATCCTCTTCGCCGACCGTCAGTCTCTCATCATGCAGGTAGAGCTGCGCCGCCAGGTTGCGGTAATCCAGCATCACCCCTTTGGGCTCGCCGGTGGTGCCCGAGGTATAGATCAGGGTGAAGAGGTCCTGCAGGTCGCACTCTTCAATGCGCTGCCGACGTTGAGCGATAAAAGCCGTCGGATCGGCGGCATGCTCGAAGGCGCTCAGGTGTCGCGCTATCTCGCAGCCGCGCAGGTCGGCATCTTGGTCAAACACGATAATATGGCGCAGCTGTGGGCAAACGCCGCGCAGCGCGATGGCCGCGTCCAACTGTGCCTGTTCGCCGACGAACAGTATGCGAATGTCGGCGTCGTTGATGACGAAGGCCGCCTGCGCCGGCGTATTGGTGGAATAGAGCGGCACGCTGACGCCGCGCAGGTGGAGAATCGCGAGATCGGCCAGCGACCAGGCCATGCCGTTATTGGCGAAAATGCCGATGCGCTCTTGCACTTCGGCCCCCAGGGCCAACAGCCCGGCGGCAATGCGATCGATGCGAACGGCGGCCTCTTCCCAGGTCAGTTGAAACTCGCCGTTGGGCGACCATTGGCGAAAAGCTGTGCGATCGGCTCGGTGGATGATTTGATGCTGTATACGATGGATCAAATGGTATTGCAGCAGATTAGTGATCATAGTGCTCTAAGCCTGAAATGAATCATACAGTTAAGCCTGAACGACGCCTTACGGCCCTCATCTCAGCTTACACGTGTTTACTTTTTTCCGCGCAGTCTACCTACTCTCAGGCAGGGGGAAAAGCGATTTCAGCGTAGAAGTGTGAGCCAAAACTCAGGCCGGCTTTCGCGCTTTCATGGGTTGGACAGAACGGGAAGGAAAAGGTTTGCTGGCGGCAATAAAACGCGGCCCATCCGGGCCGCCGCATCGAGTTAGTTAAAAATACCAGTCGTAAAGTAAAAATCAGAATATTAATTTATATTAATTATTTTTGGTAAACGAACCAACTCACCCTGAAAACAAGTTATTTAATCGCCGCAAAACCAAGAAACATCTTAATAAAAACCCAGATAGTTCTTAGTTTTTATCATGAGAAAAAAACGCTCAGTTGAATATTATCTTTATATATCCCCATTTTTTATCGCTTTACTTTGGGTTACCCGCCTCAATCAGGACGGACTTCATCCACTGGTGCCCTTTATCCCGTTCGGAGGATTCATGCCAGGAAAGATAGCAGGTCGCTTTATTGTGATTGGCGCACAAAGGAACCGCCTTTATTTTCAACGCCTCCGTCTGTTGCCGCACCAACCAGGCGGGCGCAATCGCCACCATTTCCGTTTGCGACACCATATTCAACACGCTGTAGAGGTCCGTGCACTGTTGTGTCACGGCGCGCAGCATCGGCTCCTCTAAATAGAAAGGTTTACTGAACGATCCAAAACTTTCCAGGGAAACCGCCGCATGCTGTTCGGCCAACATGTGTTCCGGCGTCACCTCCTCCCCTATTCGCGGGTGCGCCTGCGCAACCGCCAGCACTAATTCGTCGTCGAACATCGCCAGGCTGCGAAACTCCGCCGACTCGAAACGGCTGTAGCCGATGACAAATTCGACGTCCTGATAACGCAATTGATGTTCAATATTATTGTTAATGTATGACTTTATTTGCAGGTTAAGCTGCGGCGCTATCTGTTTGACGTGATTGATTATCCCGGCGCCCAGACGCAAATCGAGCGGGCTGCACAGGGACAGGGAGAACGCTCGCGTGCTGGTCAGCGGCTCAAACTCAGATCCCGGCAACTCATTTTGCACCAGCTGCAGCGCTTGCCGCACCGGCCCGAACAGCTGCCTGGCCCGCATGGTGGGCTGGATCCCGCGCCCGCAGCGCACGAACAGCTCGTCGTTGAACATCACCTTCAGACGCGCTACCGCGTTGCTCACCGCCGGCTGCGACATCCCTAACGAATTAGCAGCTCGCGTAATATTTTGCATTTGCATCACGGCGTCAAACACCGTCAGCAAATTAAGATCGACGCTGCGCAAATGGATGTCCGCCGGCTCTTTGACCATGGCGATTTCTGAATCATATTCAGCCATATTTCACTCCACTAAATCCTGTGTAGATAATCTAATCCTTATGCTCGACAAACAATGAAACGCCGCATTGTCTTATCTTTGCACGACAAATCCTGCCATTACCGTCATCAGCCGATAAAAAACCTCGTGTTATCGACACGATTTAAGTCGTATATGGAATGCATATCAGTCACTTCTACCGTCAGCAGGAAGAATGCCACCTGGGTGGTACTAATAATTAGGTATTAACAATGATTAATACAATTAAACAACGTAACCCCACTGTATGAGACAAACTATAAAAACACATCATAAGCAATCAAACCATCTAAAAACATCAATCGCTTTGTGTAAAATCGCATTATTTTGTTATATTATGACTAAAACAATCAATTAATCATATGAATTCAATTTAAATCATTCGCATTAAAAATGTTATTTTGTTTCCTCCCGTGATTAATCCTCCTTATTTTTTCATCACAAATCTTAACCCAACAAAATCCAGAAGCAATTAGCGCAGTATATATTCGATTCGTTTATGCTAAGCAGCGCGCAAACTGCTCCCATTTTTTCTCTATAGCGCTGCATTTTTACCGAATGATCCTCTGTTTGGACGCATAGCCGGTGCATTGTCCCCGCATTCAATCAGGTGTTGACATCGCCAGGCCAATCACGTATCAAATTAGGCAGACACCCAATTTAAGAGAAGCTGAACCATTATGATCCGTACTCACCGTCTACTAGGCCTACTACTCAACGCATCTTGTTTGCGCGGTATGCCTGTGGACGAAGTTCGGAGCTGACTCAGCCGATCATCCATAAGAAACCCGCGCTACTGCGCGGGTTTTTTTTTGCCCGCTTAGCGTGAAATCAACACGATAAGGAATGCACCGATGAGCCAACAAGTCATTATTTTCGATACCACGCTGCGTGATGGCGAACAGGCATTGCAGGCCAGCCTGAGCGTAAAAGAGAAGATTCAGATTGCGCTGGCGCTGGAAAGAATGGGCGTTGACGTGATGGAAGTCGGCTTCCCGGTCTCTTCGCCGGGCGATTTCGAATCGGTGCAAACCATCGCTCGCCAGATCAAGAACAGTCGTGTCTGCGGCCTGGCCCGCTGCGTGGACAAAGACATCGACGTGGCCGCCGAAGCGTTGCGCGTCGCTGAAGCGTTCCGTATCCACGTGTTCCTGGCCACCTCCACCCTGCACATCGAATCGAAGCTGAAGCGCTCGTTCGACGAAGTGTTGGAGATGGCAGTACGCTCGGTCAAACGCGCCCGCAACTATACCGACGACGTGGAATTCTCCTGCGAAGACGCCGGCCGCACGCCGATCGACAATCTGTGCCGCGTGGTCGAAGCCGCCATCAACGCCGGCGCCACCACCATCAATATTCCGGACACCGTCGGCTACACCACGCCAAACCAGTTCGGCGGCATCATCACCACCTTGTATGACCGCGTGCCGAACATCGACAAAGCCATCATCTCCGTACACTGCCACGACGATTTGGGCATGGCAGTCGGCAACTCCATTGCCGCGGTCCAGGCCGGCGCCCGTCAGGTGGAAGGCACCCTGAACGGCATCGGTGAGCGCGCCGGCAACTGTTCGCTGGAAGAGGTGATCATGGCGATTAAGGTGCGCCAGGACATCATGAACGTGCACACCAACATCAATCATCAGGAAATCTTCCGCACCAGCCAGATCGTCAGCCAGCTGTGCAACATGCCGATCCCGGCCAACAAGGCGATCGTCGGCGCCAACGCCTTCGCCCACTCCTCCGGCATTCACCAGGACGGCGTGCTGAAGAACCGCGAAAACTACGAAATCATGACCCCGCAGTCGATCGGCCTGAAAGACGTGCAGTTGAACCTGACTTCCCGCTCCGGCCGCGCGGCGGTGAAACACCGCATGGAAGAGATGGGCTACCAGGAGCAGGACTACAACCTGGATACCCTGTACGCCGCCTTCCTGAAGCTGGCCGACAAAAAAGGCCAGGTGTTCGACTATGACCTGGAGGCGCTGGCCTTCATCAACAAACAACAGGAAGAACCGGAACACTTCAGCCTGGGTTACTTCAGCGTGCAGTCCGGCAGCAGCATCATGGCCACCGCCTCGGTGAAACTGATCTGCGGCGGCGAAGAGAAAGCCGAAGCCGCCACCGGCAACGGCCCGGTCGATGCGGTCTATCAGGCGATCAATCGCATCACCGATTACCCGATCGAACTGGTGAAGTACCAGTTGACCGCCAAAGGCCATGGGCGCGATGCGCTGGGCCAGGTGGATATCGTCGTCTCTTATAACGGCCGCCGTTTCCATGGCGTGGGTCTGGCGACCGACATCGTCGAATCCTCCGCCAAGGCGATGGTGCACGTGTTGAACAATATTTGGCGCTCACAGCAGGTAGAAAAAGAAAAACAGCGTCTGCAGCAAAACAAACATCAAAATAATCAGGAAACGGTGTGAACATGACGAAGACTTATCACATTGCCGTCTTGCCCGGAGATGGCATCGGCCCGGAAGTAATGGCTCAGGCGCGCAAAGTGTTGGACGCGGTGCGTCAACGCTTTGACATTCGCATCACCACCGCCGAGTACGACGTCGGCGGCATCGCCATCGATCGCCACGGCAGCCCGTTGCCGGCGGCGACCGTCGCCGGCTGCGAGCAGGCCGACGCCATCCTGTTCGGTTCGGTGGGCGGCCCGAAATGGGAACACCTGCCGCCGGCCGAGCAGCCGGAACGCGGCGCGCTGTTGCCACTGCGCAAGCACTTCAAACTGTTCAGCAACCTGCGCCCGGCCCGCCTGTATCAAGGGTTGGAGGCGTTCTGCCCGCTGCGCGCCGATATCGCCGCCCGCGGCTTCGACATTCTGTGCGTGCGCGAACTGACCGGCGGCATCTATTTCGGCCAGCCGAAGGGCCGCGAAGGCCAGGGCATGCAGGAGCGCGCCTTCGACACCGAGGTGTATCACCGTTTCGAGATTGAACGCATCGCGCGCATCGCCTTCGAATCCGCCCGCAAGCGCCGCCACAAGGTGACGTCGATCGACAAGGCCAACGTGCTGCAAAGCTCCATCTTGTGGCGTGAAGTGGTCAATCAGGTCGCCAAGGATTACCCGGACGTGTCGCTGTCGCACATGTATATCGACAATGCCACCATGCAGCTGATCAAGGATCCGTCCCAGTTCGACGTGCTGCTGTGTTCCAACCTGTTCGGCGACATCCTGTCCGACGAGTGCGCGATGATTACCGGCTCGATGGGCATGCTGCCGTCCGCCAGCCTGAACGAGCAAGGCTTCGGCCTGTACGAACCGGCGGGCGGTTCCGCGCCGGATATCGCCGGCAAAGGCATCGCCAACCCGATTGCGCAGATCCTGTCCGCCACCCTGCTGCTGCGTTACAGCCTGGGCGCCGATGAAGCGGCCGACGCCGTGGAGCGCGCCATCAACCAGGCGTTGGAACAGGGCTACCGCACCGCCGATCTGGCCGGTGACGGCAAAGCCGTCAGCACCGATGAAATGGGCGACATCATCGCTCGCTTTGTAGCTCAGGGGGCATAACATGGCCAAGACCTTATACCAGAAATTGTACGACGCCCACGTGGTGCACGAAGCGCCGAACGAGACGCCGTTGCTGTATATCGACCGTCACCTGGTGCACGAAGTCACGTCGCCGCAGGCGTTCGACGGCCTGCGCGCCATGGGCCGCAAGGTGCGCCAGCCCGGCAAAACCTTCGCCACCATGGATCACAACGTGTCGACCCAGACCAAAGACATCAACGCCAGCGGCGAGATGGCGCGCATCCAGATGCAGGAGCTGATCAAGAACTGCGCGGAATTCGGCGTTTCGCTGTATGACCTGAACCACCCGTTCCAGGGCATCGTGCACGTGATCGGGCCGGAGCAAGGCATGACGCTGCCGGGCATGACCATCGTCTGCGGCGATTCACACACCGCGACCCACGGCGCCTTCGGCTCGCTGGCGTTCGGCATCGGCACCTCCGAAGTGGAGCACGTGCTGGCGACCCAGACCCTGAAGCAGGGCCGGGCCAAAACCATGAAGATTGAGGTCACCGGCGATGCCGCCGAGGGCATTACCGCCAAAGACATCGTGCTGGCGGTGATCGGCAAAACCGGCAGCGCCGGCGGCACCGGCCACGTGGTGGAGTTCTGCGGCAAGGCGATCGAGGCATTGAGCATGGAAGGCCGCATGACCCTGTGCAACATGGCGATCGAAATGGGCGCCAAAGCCGGGTTGGTCGCGCCGGACGACACTACCTTCGCCTACCTGAAGGGGCGTCAGTTCGCGCCGACCGGTGAAAACTGGGAGCAGGCGGTCGCTTACTGGCGCACGCTGAAGTCCGACGCTGACGCCCAGTTCGATACCGTGGTGACGCTGCGCGCCGAAGAGATCGCGCCGCAGGTCACCTGGGGCACCAACCCTGGCCAGGTGATCGCCGTCAATCAGGCGATCCCGGCGCCGGAATCGTTTAACGATCCGGTTGAGCGCGCCTCCGCCGAGAAAGCGCTGGCCTACATGGATTTGAAGCCGGGCATCAAATTGACCGAAGTGCCGATCGACAAAGTGTTCATCGGTTCCTGCACCAACTCGCGCATCGAAGATCTGCGCGCGGCGGCGGCGATCGCCAAGGGGCGCAAGGTCGCCAACGGCGTGCAGGCCATCGTGGTGCCGGGCTCCGGCCCGGTGAAGGCCCAGGCGGAAGCCGAAGGGTTGGACAAAATCTTTATTGAAGCCGGTTTCGAATGGCGCTTGCCGGGTTGCTCGATGTGCCTGGCGATGAACAACGACCGTCTGAATCCGGGCGAGCGCTGCGCGTCCACCAGCAACCGTAACTTCGAAGGGCGCCAGGGCCGCGGTGGGCGCACCCACCTGGTCAGCCCGGCAATGGCCGCCGCGGCCGCCGTCGCCGGTCACTTCGCTGACATCCGTGATATTCACTAAGGGGCTAACGTGGCTAAATTTACTCAACATACCGGCTTAGTGGTGCCTTTGGATGCGGCCAACGTCGACACCGACGCCATTATTCCCAAGCAGTTTTTACAGAAGGTGACCCGTACCGGTTTCGGCCAGCACCTGTTCAACGACTGGCGCTTCCTCGACGATGCCGGCCAGCAACCCAACCCGGAGTTCGTGCTGAACAAACCGCGCTATAAAGGCGCCAGCATCCTGTTGGCGCGGGAGAACTTCGGCTGCGGCTCCTCGCGCGAACACGCCCCTTGGGCGCTGACCGACTACGGTTTCAAAGTGGTGATCGCGCCGAGCTTCGCCGATATCTTCTACGGCAACTCGTTTAACAACCAGCTGTTGCCGGTCACGCTGAGCGAGCAGCAGGTGGATGAGCTGTTCAAACTGGTTGACGCCAACGAGGGTACGGAGTTCGTGGTGGATCTGGAGAACCAGACGGTCAACGCCGGTGGCAAAAGCTATCCGTTCGAAATAGACAGCTTCCGCCGCCACTGCATGATCAACGGGCTGGACAGCATCGGCCTGACGCTGCAGCATGAAGCGGACATCTCCCGCTACGAAGCGCAGCAACCGGCGTTTCTGAATTAATCCCCTTCACCCGCCGCCCGGCGGGTGAATTTTTTCCTCACCAGTAGCCCAGCAGCTTCCACCATGCGCCGCCGATCACTATCCAGATCAGTAGGTTAACCACGCTCATCACCCATCCCGCTTTCCACCACTCCCCCAACGTCACATAGCCGGAGCCAAAGATGATCGGCGCGGTGCCGGTCCCGTAATGCGTCAGCGACATCATCAGCGAAGAAGAGAACGCCAGGATCAGGCCCAGCAGCGCCGGCGGCGCGCCGAGCGCGATGCCGGCAGCGAAGAAGGCGGCGAACATCGCCGTTACGTGCGCGGTGGTGCTGGCGAAGAAATAGTGAGAATACAGATAAATGATGGTCAGCAAGATCGTGCCGCCCACCCAACTCATGCCCATATGGTCGATGCCGTTGCCGACGGTCTGCGACAGCCAGCCGATCAGCCCCAGCTTGCCGAGGAAACTGGCCATCATCACCAGCGCCGAGAACCACACGACGGTATCCCAGGCCCCTTTATGCTTCAGCACATCCTCCCAGCTCAGCACCCCGGTAGCCAGCAGCACCGCCAGGCCGATCAGCGCCGCGGTGGTAGGATTGACCGCCAGCGCCGGGCCGAAAATCATCGCCGGAATGCCGGCCCACAGCACCAACAGCAGCGCGAACACCGCGAGAGTAATTTTCTCCGGCAGCGTCACCGGCCCCAGCGCCTGCAGCTTTTCGCAGGCAAAACGCGGCGCGTCCGGGGTGCTTTTCACCTCCGGCGGGTACAGCAGATAAATGACCAGCGGCATCACGATCAGCGAACACAGCCCCGGCACCAGGGCGGCAATCGCCCACATCGACCAGGACAGTTCGAAGCTGCCGTGGGTGCCTTTGGCGATCAGGCTGACAATCAGCGGGTTAGGCGCCGTGGCGGTGATAAACATCGCCGAGGTGACCGGGTTAATGTTGTAGTTCACCAGCGACAGATAGCGGCCGATCTTGCCGGAGGTATTGAGCTCGGGTTTGGAACCAAAGCTGTCGGCGATCGATTTCATGATCGGGTGAATGATGCCGCCGCCGCGCGCGGTGTTGCTCGGCGTCACCGGCGCCAGGGTGGTTTCCGCCAACGTCAATGCATAGGCGATGCCGAGCGTTTTTTTACCGAACAGCGAGATAAAGTAGTAGCCGATGCGCGCGCCCAGCCCGGTTTTGTTCAGGCTGAGGGAGATCATGATAGAAAAGCCGATCAGCCAGATCAGCTGGTTGGAAAAACCGCTGAGCGCGTCGTCCAGCGCGGCGCCCGGCTTGCCGGGGTTGGTGACGCCGGTCACCGCCACCAGGGCGATGGCAATCACCGAGACCGCGCCGATCGGCATCGCCTTGCCGATGATGGCGATGATGGTGCCGATAAACAGCGCCAGCAGCTGCCAGGCGTTGGGCGCAACGCCCTCCGGCACGGGAATGAGGAACCAGATGATCAGCGTGGCGGCAAGGGCGCACAGGGAAGGAAGCGGTTTGAGCGGTGTGAGTTTATCCATAACGTTCCCACTGTTCTAAACAACAAGGCGGCATCTCAATAGCGAGACGGGCGTGGACGCAACGATCGCGCTCCATATGCCTTCAGCTTGGGCGTCCGCTTCAGCCTTCTCAATGACTTGCATCAAGAATGCCGTCGTTTGACCTCACACTTCACGCACTTTGGCGCTCATCCAGAGCGCCGCCAGCGCCAGCAGCGCCGCCATCCAATACACCGAACCATGACCGAGGTTCTCCACCAGCGCGCCCTGCAGCACCCCGGCCAGGATCACCCCGGTCGAGATGCTGTTGGTGAACAGCGTGGTGGCGGCGCCCGGTCGGCCCGGCATCAAATCTTGAAAATAGAGCATGCCGATACCGGCGACGATGCCGATAAACACCGCGTTGAGCAGCTGCAACGCGATCAGGGTCGGCTTGGTCGCCAGCACCGTCAGCCCGAGGTAAAACAGCACGCCCGCCGCCACCGCCAGCAGCATCATGTTGCGCTTGCCGAAACGTTTGACGTAGTAACCGGCCAGCAGCATCGCCGGGATCTCCAGCCCGGCGGCGGTGCCCATCAGCACCCCGGCCAGCCCCTCAGGCAGGCCGAGATCGGCGGTAATATACAGCGGCATGTCGATGATATACATGGTGTTGCAGGTCCACATCAGCATCGAGGCGATAAACAGCAGACGCACGTCGCGATTGCGCCAGGCGCTGGCGGGCGCAATCGGCGCGGAAGCACCGTCCCGCAGCCCGTCGCCGTCCGCCGCGCGCGGCACCGAAGGCAGCATGAACCCGACCAGCAGCACGCAGATAGCGAAGGTGGCGGCGGCGATCAGGAACATCACGGTAAAGCCGTAATTCAGCGCCAGCGCAAACGACAGCGGCGGGCCGATCACCCACGCCAGCGAAAGCTGGGCGCGCATCACCGAACTGAACATCACCACTTCACGCGCCTCGCTGTCGGCGTATTCCCGCGCCAGCGCGAAGATCTGCGGCATGGCGGTGTTGGCAACGGCGGACATCAACACCCCGGCGGTGATCAGCGTCAGGTAGTCGCGGTTGAAAGCGAACAGCAGGCAGTTGCCGACCGCCATCAGGCAGCACAGCAGGATCAGCCTGCGCCGATCGCCGCGGGTGTCGGAACGTTTAGCCAGCAGGAAGCTGACGACGATGCCGGCCACCGCGTTGGCGGTGTAAAACAACCCGACCCACAGCGGCCGCACCTTAACTTCGGTGGTCAGAAACAGGCTGAGCGTCGGCGTCAGCAGCGCGCCGGCGATGCCGGAGAGAAAAGCGATCAGCAGGAAGGCGGCAAAGATGGGGTTGATGCGCAGTGATAACCGTCTCAGGCGTTCCATATCCTCTTCCCTGATCCCAAAGCAGAAGCAAAAACCTTAGGCCACGGCGAGGAAAATGCAAGTCCATCGCCCTAACCGCAAATAAAAAAACCAGTGGGGCGACCCACTGGCTGGTGAAACAGCACCATTACTCAGAAACTTTTATGCCGCAGCGCCTTACAGGTGCTCGCGATACTGCTTGTCGCTCATCTCTTTGATATCCCATTGCGTCAGGTGCGCCAATATTGCCAGCCGCGCCTGCTCGGGCACCACGCTCAGCCAGTCGGCGTGCTGCCGACGCACCGCGCTGAAATAGCGCTGATAGAACGATTTGGATAAGAAAGCTTTCATGATTACGCCCTCCCCTTTCATTGATGAAAATTATCGGCGTAATATAGGGAAAGAAAAATTGACGAGTTGAGACAGGAGTGTTCCTCTTTTATGTCCACGTCCAGATTGCAGCAGCAGTTCATCCGTCTGTGGCAGCGCTGCCACGGTGAAACCACCGACACCACGCTGCAGGCGCTGGCGGAGGCGCTGAGCTGCTCGCGGCGCCACGTACGCTCCCTGTTGAGCGCCATGCAGCGGGAGGGCTGGCTCACCTGGCAGGCGGAGTCGGGACGCGGCAAGCGTTCGCGGCTAACCTTTCATTACACCGGCCTGGCGCTGCAGCAACAGCGGGCCGAGGAGCTGCTGGAGCAGGATCGCATCGATCAGTTGGTGCAGCTGGTGGGCGACAAAAACGTGGTGCGCCAAATGCTGCTGTCGCAGCTGGGGCGCAGCTTCCGTCAGGGGAAACATATCCTGCGGGTGCTCTACTATCGGCAGTTGTACAACCTGCTGCCCGGCTCGGCGCTGCGGCGTTCCGAGACCCATTTGGCGCGTCAGATCTTCAACGGCCTGACGCGCATAAATGAGGAAAACGGGGAACTCGAATCCGATCTGTCCCACCATTGGCAGGCGCTGACGCCGCTGCACTGGCGGTTTTACCTGCGCCCGGCGATCCATTTTCATCATGGCCGCGAGCTGGAGATGGCGGACGTCATCAGCTCGCTTTCGCGTCTGACCTCGCAACCGCTGTTCTCGCATATCGAAAGCGTCACCTCGCCGACGCCGTTCGTTGTCGACGTGCATCTGCGCAGCCCCGACCACTGGTTACCCTGGCTGCTGGGCAGCGTGCACGCCATGATCCTGCCGCGCGAATGGCGCGATCTGCCGGACTTCACCCGCCATCCGATCGGCACCGGCCCCTACCGCGTGGTGCGCAACCTTCCCAGCCAGATGAAGATCCACGCCTTCGATGACTATTTCGGCTACCGGGCGCTGATCGATGAGGTCAACATCTGGGTGCTGCCGGAATTCTCCGAAGAACTGGTGCACTCCGGCGTACAGCTGCAGGGCGATGAAACCGGCAACAGCGAGCTGGAAAGCCGGCTGGAAGAAGGCTGCTACTTCCTGCTGTTCGATCAGCGCTCTCCCTTGGCGGCCGATCCCGCCATGCGCAGCTGGCTGTGCGAATTGATCAACCCCATTTCGCTGCTGAGCCACGCCGGGCCGCTCTACCAGCGCTATTGGTCGCCGGCGTACGGCCTGCTGCCGCGCTGGCACCACAACCGCGCGCTGGCGCAGCAGCCCAAACCGGCGGGGCTGACCGAACTGACGCTGACTCACTTCAATGAGCATTCGGAGTTCCACGCCATCCGCCAGGCGATCGAGCCGCTGCTGGCGCAGCACGGCATCCGCCTGATCGTGCAAAGCGTGGATTACGCGACCTGGCACCAGGGCGACGCGCGCAGCGATCTGTGGCTCGGCAGCGCCAACTTCTATCTGCCGCTGGAGTTTTCGCTGTTCGCCACGCTGTACGAGCTGCCGCTGATGCAGCATTGCATGAGCGAGGACCTGGCGCAGGATGCGGCGCTATGGCGCGCCAACCGTCTGCCGCTGGCGGAGTTCTGCCAGCGCCTGGTCAGCAATCACCAACTGCATCCGCTGTTCCACCACTGGCTGCAGCTGCACGGCCAGCGCAGCATGCGCGGCGTGCGAATGAACACCCTCGGCTGGTTCGACTTCAAGTCAGCCTGGTTTGCCCCGCCGGAGGCATAAGCGCCTTTCGCCCGGGTCGGTTAATCTTTACAATAGCGCCGTCTCAACGGGGTGCGGAGAGTCGGGCCGCGTGATAAGCCCGATTTTCCGCTGAGAGCACACCCGTCGAACCTGATCCGGTCAATACCGGCGGAGGGATTTGAGCCCAGCGAACCGGCGACGCCGCCTCGCCCCCTCAGATGCCCTTGCCCCCTTATTTTTCAGGAGTGCAACGTGGTCAAAAAATATCTGCCCTGCTTATTGCTGCTGTGCGCCGCGCCGGTGTTCGCCAAGCCGACGCTGACGGTTTACACCTACGATTCCTTCGCCGCCGACTGGGGCCCAGGCCCGGCGGTGAAAAAAGCCTTCGAAGCCGAGTGCGACTGTGAGCTGAAGTTCGTGGCGCTGGAAGACGGCGTCTCACTGCTGAACCGCCTGCGCATGGAAGGCAAGAACAGCGCCGCCGACGTGGTGCTGGGGCTGGACAACAACCTGCTGCAGGCGGCGCAGCAAACCGGCCTGTTCGCGCCGAGCGGCGTGGACACCGCCAAACTGACGGTGCCGGGCGGCTGGCAGGACGCGACCTTCGTGCCTTACGACTACGGGTACTTCGCCTTCGTCTACGACAAGGAAAAACTGAAGAACCCGCCGAAAAGCCTGCAGGAGCTGGTCAGCAGCGATCGTGACTGGAAGGTGATCTACGAAGATCCGCGCACCAGCACGCCGGGCCTCGGCCTGCTGCTGTGGATGCAAAAAGTGTATGGCGACAAGGCGCCGGCCGCCTGGCAGCAGTTGGCGAAAAAGACCGTGACCGTCACCAAAGGCTGGAGCGAAGCCTACGGCCTGTTCCTGAAAGGCGAAGGCGATCTGGTGCTCAGCTACACCACCTCCCCCGCCTATCATCTGATCGCCGAGAAAAAAGACCGCTACGCCGCCGCCACGTTCAGCGAAGGCCACTACCTGCAGGTGGAAGTGGCCGGCAAACTGAAGGCCGCCAAACAGCCTGAGCTGGCGGAGCGTTTCATGCAGTTCATGGTGACGCCGGCATTCCAGAACACCATCCCGACCGGCAACTGGATGTACCCGGTGATCAACACCCCGCTGCCCGTCGGCTTTGAACAGATGAACGTGCCGCATACCGCGCTGCAATACAGCGCCGAAGAGGTGGCCACACAACGCGGCGGCTGGATCCGGGCATGGCAAACCGCCGTCAGCCGCTGATCCCCCGCTGGCTCTGGCCGGGGCTGCTGGCCGCCGGCATGATCCTGCTGGTCGCCGCGCTGGCGATGGGCTCGCTGTGGCGTCACTCGCCGGACAGCGGCTGGCGCGGCCTGTGGCAGGACAGCTACCTGTGGCACGTGGTGCGCTTCACTTTCCTGCAGGCGCTGCTGTCGGCGCTGATTTCGGTGCTGCCCGCCATTCTGCTGGCGCGCGCGCTCTACCGGCGTCGTTTCCCCGGCCGGCAGTTGCTGCTGCGACTGTGCGCCATGACGCTGGTGCTGCCGGTGCTGGTGGCGGTGTTCGGCCTGCTCAGCGTCTATGGGCGCCAGGGCTGGCTGGCGACGCTGTGCGGCTGGCTGGGCGTCGAGTATGATTTCTCGCCCTACGGGCTGCAGGGCATTCTGCTGGCGCACCTGTTCTTTAACCTGCCGCTGGCTACCCGCCTGTTGCTGCAGGCGCTGGAGAATATTCCGGTGGAACAGCGCCAGCTGGCCGCCCAGCTGGGCATGAACGGCTGGCAGCAGTTCCGCTTCGTCGAATGGCCGGCGCTGCGCCGCCAAATCCTGCCGAGCGGCGCGCTGATCTTCATGCTGTGCTTCGCCAGCTTCGCCACCGTGCTGTCACTGGGCGGCGGGCCGCAGGCCACCACCATCGAGCTGGCGATCTACCAGGCGTTGAGTTACGACTACGATCTGGGCCGCGCCGCCCTGCTGGCGCTGATCCAACTGGGCTGTTGTCTGGGGCTGGTGCTGATCAGCCAACGCCTGAGCCAGGCATTGCCGGTAGGGCATACCCACGCCCAGCGCTGGCGCAACCCGGAAGACAGCCTGTGGCGGCGCATCAGCGATTTTCTGCTGATCGCCGCCGCGCTGTTGCTGCTGCTGCCGCCTCTGCTGGCGGTGATCGCCGACGGCGCCAATCAGGCTATCATCAGCGTGCTGCGCCAGCCGGTGCTGTGGCAGGCGCTGTTCACGTCGCTGCGCATCGCCCTTGGCGCCGGAGCGCTGTGCGTGGCGCTCACGATGATGCTGCTGTGGAGCAGCCGCGAGCTGAAACTGCGGCAGCAGCTGCGCGGCGGCCAAGCGCTGGAGCTGAGCGGCATGGTGATCCTGGCGATGCCGGGCATCGTGCTGGCCACCGGGTTCTTCCTGCTGCTGAACGATACGATCGGGTTGCCGCAGTCGCCCTATGCGCTGGTGATCCTCACCAATGCGCTGATGGCGGTGCCCTATGCGCTGAAGGTGTTGGAGAACCCGATGCGCGACCTCGCCGAACGTTACAACCCGCTGTGCCTGTCGCTGGATATCCGCGGCTGGCGACGGCTGCGGCTGATTGAACTGCGCGCCCTGCGCCGCCCGCTGGCGCAGGCGCTGGCCTTCGCCTGCGTGCTGTCGATCGGCGATTTCGGCGTGGTCGCCTTGTTTGGCAACGAGCATTTCCGTACCCTGCCTTTTTACCTGTATCAGCAGATTGGCGCCTACCGCAGCCAGGACGGGGCGGTGACCGCGCTGCTGTTGCTGCTGCTGTGCTTCCTGCTGTTTACCCTGATTGAACGCTTACCGGGCCGCCATGCTGACGCTTGAAAAACTGACCTATCTGTATGAACACCTGCCGATGCGCTTTGATCTGCGCATCCAGCCGGGCGAGCGCGTCGCGGTGCTCGGCCCCAGCGGCGCCGGTAAAA
Source organism: Serratia sp. TSA_130.1 (assembly GCF_052691795.1). Taxonomy (NCBI): domain Bacteria; kingdom Pseudomonadati; phylum Pseudomonadota; class Gammaproteobacteria; order Enterobacterales; family Yersiniaceae; genus Serratia; species Serratia sp. TSA_130.1. The sequence goes on along the minus strand of NZ_JBQZFS010000003.1, from coordinate 376,567 downwards.
GCACCCTGCTGAGCCTGATCGCCGGTTTTCTACCGGCGGCCAGCGGCCGGCTGCTGCTGAACGGCGAAGACCACACCGCCACGCCGCCGGCCAAACGGCCGGTGTCGATGCTGTTTCAGGAAAACAACCTGTTCGCGCACCTGACGGTGGCGCAGAACATCGGGTTGGGGTTGGATCCCGGTCTGCGCTTGACTGCGCAGCAACGTCAACAGCGAGAACACATCGCCCGTCAGGTCGGCCTGGAAGAACACCTGGATCGCCTGCCGGCGCAGCTTTCCGGCGGTCAGCGTCAGCGCGCCGCGCTGGCGCGCTGTTTGATTCGCCGGCGGCCGATCCTGCTGCTCGACGAACCCTTCTCGGCGCTCGATCCGGCGCTGCGCAACGAGATGCTGCAGCTGCTGCAGACGGTGTGCGAACAGCGCGACCTGACGCTGCTGATGGTGTCGCACAACCTCGACGACGCCGCGCGCATCGCGCCGCGCACGCTGCTGGTGGTCGACGGGCGCATCTACTACGACGGCCCGACGCAGGCCCTGCTGGACGGCAGCGCGCCCGAAGCGCGCGTGCTGGGCATTTCGGGTAAAGCGTGATCTGACGCGCGTTTTTTATGCTGCGCCAATAAACCTGTTGTGCGAATTTTGCGCCTGTGTTTTTATAAAAACCTGACTTTTTTTACTGATGATAAGGTTCCCTGTGATCGCATCCTCGCTGACTTCGACCCTACTAGTTACCGCGCTACCAGCCGCGGTGGTCGTCGTGCGTGTGGTGGTGGTCGTCGGCAATGCGCCGTAGGGTCCGAATCAACGCATCGATTCCCAAACCCCGCCGGCGCAAACCGGGCGGGGTTTCTTGTTTTAGCACCCTGCCCAGAAAAGCTCACCGGCCTTGAGAAAGGACAGGAACATGGCAACTTCGGGCACGCCTCAACCGAGTACCCGCTTCACCGGCGCACAATTGATCGTTCATCTGCTGGAGCGTCAGGGCATCACCACCGTCGCCGGCATCCCTGGCGGCGCCGCGCTGCCGCTGTATGACGCGCTGAGCCAAAGCACCCGCATTCACCACGTGCTGGCGCGCCACGAACAGGGCGCGGGCTTTATGGCGCAAGGCATGGCGCGCGCCAACGGCAAAGCGGCGGTGTGCATCGCCTCCAGCGGGCCGGGCGCCACCAACCTGGTCACCGCCATCGCCGACGCCAAGCTCGACTCCATTCCGCTGGTGTGCATCACCGGGCAGGTGCCTTCCTCGATGATCGGCACCGACGCCTTCCAGGAAGTGGACACCTACGGCATTTCCATCCCGATCACCAAGCACAACCATCTGGTGCGCGATATCCTCGAGCTGCCGCAGGTGATTGGCGACGCGTTCCGCATCGCCGAGTCCGGCCGCCCCGGCCCGGTCTGGATCGATGTGCCGAAAGACGTGCAGACCGCCACCATCACCCTGGAAGAGTTGCCGCCAATCGCCGTGCCGGACGCCGCCCCGAGCTTCGATCCGGCGCTGGTTTCGCAGGCCGCCGCGATGATCAATCAGGCGAAACGCCCCATCCTCTACCTGGGCGGCGGCATCATCTGCGCCGACGCTCACCGGCAGGCGCTGGAACTGGCCGAGCGCGCCGGTCTGCCCACCACCATGACGCTGATGGCGCTGGGCGCGATGCCGGTGGAACACCCGCTGTCGCTGGGCATGCTGGGCATGCACGCCGCGCGCAGCACCAACTTCATTCTGCAGGAGGCCGATCTGCTGATCGTGCTGGGCGCGCGCTTCGACGATCGGGCGATCGGCAAAACCGAGCAGTTCTGCCCTAACGCCGCCATCATTCATGTGGATATCGACCGCGCCGAGCTGGGCAAGGTCAAACAGGCCAACGTGGCGATCCATGCCGACGTCGGCCAGGTGCTGCAACAGCTGCTGCCGCAGATCGACACGCAGCCGCGCAGCGCGTGGCTGAACACCGTCAACGATCTGAAGCGCGAATTCCCGTTCAACATGCCGAACGCCGACGATCCGCTGAGCCATTACGGCCTGGTGCTGGCCGCCGCGCGCTGCGTGGACGACAGCGCCATCATCACCACCGACGTGGGTCAGCATCAGATGTGGGTAGCGCAGGCCTATCCGCTGAGCCGGCCGCGCCAGTGGCTGACGTCGGGCGGCCTGGGCACCATGGGCTTCGGTCTGCCGGCGGCGATCGGCGCGGCGTTGGCGGAGCCCGAACGTAAAGTGCTGTGCTTCTCCGGCGACGGCAGCCTGATGATGAACATTCAGGAAATGGCCACCGCGGTCGAGCACGATCTGGACGTGAAAATCATTTTGATGAACAACCAGGCGCTGGGGCTGGTGCACCAACAGCAAACCCTGTTCTACCAACAGCGCATCTTCGCCGCCGCCTATCCGAAGCGTACCGACTTCCTGAAAATCGCCGCCGGATTCGGGCTGGATACCTGCGATCTGAACGCCGCGGAAGATCCTCAGGCGGCACTGGCTGAGGCGATCCAGCGCCCGGGTCCCTGCCTGATCCACGCGCTGATCGATATCAACGAAAAAGTGTTCCCGATGGTGCCGCCGGGCGCCGCCAACATCGACATGATTGGAGAATAAGCCATGCTGCAACCACAAGATAAACCCCAGGTGATCCTGGAGCTGGCGGTGCGCAACCATCCCGGCGTGATGTCGCACGTTTGCGGGCTGTTCGCCCGCCGCGCGTTCAACGTCGAAGGCATTCTGTGTCTGCCGTTGAAAGACGGCCAACAGAGCCGCATTTGGCTATTGGTCGCCGACGATCAGCGGCTGGAACAAATGATAAGCCAGGTGGAAAAGCTGGAAGACGTGCTGCGGGTGAAGCGCCACAGCGAAGACGTGCGGGTATTTGAACAGCTGGAAGCGTTCTTCCAGTAAGGCGAACGGGGGCTAATGCCCCCGCAATCATTGCCCGGACAGCACCTGCCACAACAGATGCCGGTACACCGGCATCAGCGGCTGTTGGCTCAGCAAATAGCCGACCGCCAACGCCGCCAGCCAACTCAATCCGCACACCACGCGCAGCCGCAGCGGCGTCAGCCAACGGCTCAGCCGATCGGCGTTGCGCTTGCCCTCGCGCCACCAGCGCCAGCTCAGCCACACCGCCAGCCAGACCAGCAGCGCCGCCGCGAGCAACAGCCACTTGAACGTCGCGCTGTTGGCGTCGGCGGGGATATCGATCGCCACCCCCGCCAGAATGCCGGGGAAGAAATAGACCGGCGGCCAGGTCAGGCAACCGATGATGTTCGGCAACGCAAACTTGTACGGCGGCAAATCGAGCATGCCGGCCACCATCGGCACCAGCGGGCGCGTCGGGCCAACGAAGCGGCCGATCAAAATGGTCGCCATGCTGTGCTGGTGCAAGGCATGTTCGGTTTTGTCGAGCAGCGCTTTGTTCTTCTTCAGAAACGACCAGCGATGCAAAGGCCCCTTAAAGGCGCGACCGACGAAATAGGAGATCCAATCGCCGAGCAGGCAGCCGACGATGCCCGCCGCCCAGGCGTAGTAAAAATCCACCTTGCCGCTGCCGATCAGCGCGCCGATGCTGGCCATCATCACCGTGCCAGGCAACAGCAGCCCCACCAGCGCCAACGACTCCAGAAAAGCGACCAGCAGAACGACCATCAGAGTGAAAGCCAGTGACTGGGTGATCAAATCTTGTAAATAGGCTTCCATTACACCTCTGTGGATTATTCGGGCCAAACGGGGCCGAGGATTTTCCAGCGCCGCCGCTGGCGAGTCAATCGATGAATTGTATGCGTATTTGGCAACGCCGCGCGGCAATGGACAATCACTGTATAAAAACCCATACTATAATTTATCTATATTAGCGCCAAAACCGACATCACGCTGAACGTCGCACACGCCGCCCGGCGAAAAACGAAGGGGTTATGACAGCACTGCAACAGGGGTTCCTGCTCACTCGCCACTGGCGCGACACGCCCGCCGGCACCGAGGTCGAATTTTGGCTGGCGACCGACGCGGGCCCGCGCCAGCTGCGTCTGCCGCCGCAAACCTCGGTGGCGTTTATCCCCGCCGAACAAAGGCAGCGCGCGGAACTGCTGCTGCGAGAAGAGCGGCAAGTCGAACTGAAACCGCTGGCGCTAACGGATTTTCATCACCGGCCGATGCTGGGGCTGTACTGCCGCCAGCACCGTCAGCTCATCAAGCTGGAAAAACTGCTGCGGGAAGGCGGCGTTGCGGTCTACGAGGCCGACATTCGCCCGCCCGAGCGCTACCTGATGGAACGCTTCATTACCGCGCCGGTATGGTTCAACGGCCTGGGCGACGGCAATGGGCCGTTGCTCAGCGGCCAAATGAAGCCGGCGCCGGAGTACCGCCCAACGCTAAAACTGGTGTCGCTGGATATCGAAACCACCGCCCACGGCGAGCTTTACTCCATCGCGCTGGAAGGCTGCGGCCAGCGGCAGGTCTACATGCTGGGGCCGGCCAACGGCGGCGATGAGCCGCTGGATTTCGATCTGGAATATTGCGCCAGCCGCCCTCAACTGCTGGAACGACTGAACGCGTGGCTGGAGCGTCACGATCCCGACGCCATCATCGGCTGGAACCTGGTGCAGTTCGATCTGCGGGTGCTGCAAAAGCACGCCGAGCGCTACCAAATCCCGCTGCGGCTGGGGCGCGGCGGCAACCTGCTGGAATGGCGCGAGCATGGTTTCAAGCAGAATCACTTTTTCGCCGCCGCCGCCGGCCGCCTGATCATCGACGGCATCGAGGCGCTGAAATCCGCCACCTGGAATTTTCCCTCCTTCAGCCTGGAATACGTTTCGCAGGAACTGCTGGGCGAAGGCAAGGCGATCGACAACCCTTATCAGCGCATGGCGGAGATCGACCGGCGCTTCGCCGAAGACAAGCCGGCGCTGGCCCGCTACAACCTGAAAGACTGCGAGCTGGTGACGCGGATTTTCGCCAAGGCCGACCTGCTCAACTTCCTGCTGGAGCGCGCCACCGTCACCGGGCTGGCGGCCGATCGCAGCGGCGGATCGGTGGCGGCCTTCAGCCACCTCTATATGCCGCGCATGCATCGCCTGGGCTTTGTCGCCCCCAACCTCGGCGAACAGCCGGAGGAACACAGCCCCGGCGGCTTTGTGATGGATTCCCGGCCCGGCCTGTACGACTCGGTGCTGGTGCTGGACTATAAAAGTCTGTACCCGTCGATCATCCGCACCTTCTTGATCGATCCGGTCGGGTTGGTGGAAGGCATGCGCCACCCAAACGACGCCAACTCGGTGCCCGGCTTTCGCAACGCCCGCTTCTCGCGCAGCAAACACTGCCTGCCGGCGATCGTCGAGCAGATCTGGCAAGGGCGCGAGGCCGCCAAACGCCAGCACAACAAGCCCCTGTCACAGGCGCTGAAGATCATCATGAACGCGCTGTATGGCGTGCTGGGATCGAGCGGCTGCCGCTTCTTCGATCCGCGGCTGGCGTCGTCGATCACCCTGCGCGGCCACGAGATCATGCGCCAAACCCGCGAGCTGATCGAAGCCGAAGGCTATCAGGTGATTTACGGCGACACCGACTCCACCTTCGTCTGGCTGAAACAGCCGCATGACGAGCAACAGGCGGCGCAGATCGGCCGGGCGCTGGTGCAACGGGTCAACGCCTGGTGGCAACAGCATCTGCAGCAGCAGTTCGGGCTGGAGAACGCGTTGGAGCTGGAGTTCGAAACCCACTATTCCCGCTTCCTGATGCCGACCATTCGCGGCGCCGAGCAGGGCAGCAAGAAACGCTACGCTGGTCTGATCGCGCGCGCCGACGGCCAGGAAGAGATGGTGTACAAAGGCCTGGAAACGGTGCGCACCGACTGGACGCCGCTGGCGCAGCAGTTCCAGCAGCAGCTCTATCAGCGCATCTTCAAACAACAGCCCTACCAGGACTATGTGCGTGACTACGTCGGCAAGACCCTGAACGGCGACTTCGACGATCAATTGGTGTACCGCAAACGGCTGCGCAGAAAGCTCGACGACTATCAGCGCAACGTGCCGCCGCACGCCCGCGCCGCGCGCATCGCCGACGACTACAACCGCAGCCAGGGGCGGCCGCTGCAGTATCAGAACGGCGGCTGGATCAGCTACGTGATGACCGTCGCCGGGCCGGAACCGCTGGAAACCCGCCATTCGCCCATCGATTATCAGCACTACCTCGAACGTCAGCTGCAACCGGTGGCAGACGCTATACTCCCTTTCTTGCACGACGACTTCACCACGCTGGTCACCGGGCAGATGGGGCTGTTTTGAGATTGCGCCAGGTTTAGAAAAATCATCCGGTTTTGCAGGTGACGAACGCGCCGCCTTCCATTACCATAGCGCCCTTCCCAAAACTGAACCACGCTTAGCCCTGCCGTCTCGCGACGTCTGCATGGCGTGAACGGCTATTGCCCGTCAAATTTAAAACAAACCGGGATTAACCGATGTTCAGTACAGGTGCCGCGGCCCTTCCCGCCCGGTAACAAGACTTACTTACAAAGAATCGAGCCGACAATATATGCCTTTTACTCTTGGTCAACGCTGGATCAGCGACACGGAAAGCGAATTAGGACTGGGCACCGTCGTGGCGCTGGATGCGCGCATGATTACCCTGCTTTTCCCCGCCACCGGTGAAAACCGCCTCTATGCCAGAAACGATTCGCCGATCACCCGCGTGATGTTCAACCCGGGCGATACCGTCAGCAGCCACGAGGGATGGCAGCTGCAGGTGGAAGAGGTGAAAGAGGAAAACGGTCTGTTGACCTATATCGGCACCCGCCTGGACACCCAGGAAAGCGGCGTGGCGATGCGCGAAGTGCTGCTGGACAGCAAACTGACCTTCAGCAAGCCGCAGGATCGCCTGTTCGCCGGCCAAATCGACCGCATGGACCGTTTCGCGCTGCGTTTTCGCGCCCGCAAATACCAGAGCGAGCAGTATCGCCTGCCGTTCGCCGGCCTGCGCGGCATGCGCGCCAGCCTGATCCCGCACCAGCTGCACATCGCTCATGAAGTCGGCCAGCGCCATGCGCCGCGCGTTCTGTTGGCGGACGAAGTCGGCCTCGGCAAAACCATCGAAGCCGGCATGATCATCCACCAGCAACTGCTGGCGGGCCGCGCCGAGCGCGTGCTGATCGTGGTGCCGGAAACGCTGCAGCACCAGTGGCTGGTGGAGATGATGCGCCGCTTCAACCTCTACTTCTCGCTGTTCGACGACAGCCGCTACGCCGAAGCCAAGCTCGACAGCAGCAACCCGTTCGAGACCGAACAGCTGGTGATCTGCTCGCTGGACTTCGTGCGCCGCAACAAGCAGCGCCTGGAAGAGCTGGCGGACGCCCAGTGGGATCTGCTGGTGGTCGATGAAGCGCACCACCTGGCCTGGAGCGAAGAAGCGCCGAGCCGCGAATATCAGGTGATCGAACAGCTGGCCGAGCATATCCCCGGCGTGCTGCTGCTGACCGCCACCCCGGAACAGCTGGGCCAACAGAGCCACTTTGCGCGCCTGCGCCTGCTCGATCCGAACCGTTTCCACGACTACGGCGAGTTCGTCGCCGAACAGCAGAAATACCGTCCGGTGGCCGACGCCGTCACCCTGCTGCTGAGCGGTGAACGCCTGGCCGACGACAAGCTGAACCTGCTGGGCGAGCTGATCGACGAGCAGGACATCGAACCGCTGCTCAAAGCGGCCAACAGCGAAGGCGACAACGCCGAGCAGGCGCGCCAGGAGCTGGTGGCCATGCTGATGGATCGCCACGGCACCAGCCGCGTGCTGTTCCGCAACACCCGCAACGGCGTGAAGGGCTTCCCGCACCGCAACCTGCACCAGATCAAGCTGCCGTTGCCGACCCAGTATCAGACCGCGATCAAAGTGTCCGGCATCATGGGCGCCAAGAAATCCGTCGAAGCGCGCGCGCGCGACATGCTGTATCCGGAGCAGATCTACCAGGAATTCGAAGGCGAGAACGCCACCTGGTGGAACTTCGACCCGCGCGTCGAATGGTTGCTGGATTACCTGCTGGCCAACCGCAACGAAAAAGTGCTGGTGATCTGCGCTAAAGCCGATACCGCGCTGCAGCTGGAGCAGGTGCTGCGCGAGCGTGAAGCGATCCGCGCCGCGGTGTTCCACGAAGGGCTGTCGATCATAGAGCGCGACCGCGCCGCCGCCTACTTCGCCTCCGAAGAGGAAGGCGCGCAGGTGCTGCTGTGTTCCGAGATCGGCTCCGAAGGCCGCAACTTCCAGTTCGCCAGCCAACTGGTGATGTTCGATCTGCCGTTCAATCCGGATCTGCTGGAACAGCGCATCGGCCGTCTGGACCGTATCGGCCAGATGCACGATATCCAAATCATGGTGCCTTACCTGGAGCACACCGCACAGGCGGTGCTGGGCCGCTGGTTCCACGAAGGGCTCGACGCCTTCGAACACACCTGCCCGACCGGCCGCACCATCTACGACAGCTGCTACGAGCAGTTGATCGGCTATCTGGCCGCGCCGACCGAGCAGGAGGGCCTGGACGAATTCATCCACGCCTGCCGCCAACAGCATGACCAGTTGAAAGCGCAGCTGGAACAAGGCCGCGACCGCCTGCTGGAGATGCACTCCAACGGCGGCGACAAAGCCCAGGCGCTGGCCGCCGCCATCGCCGAGCAAGATAACGACGTTAACCTGGTGGGCTTCGCGCTCAACCTGTTCGACATCGTCGGCATCAATCAGGAAGATCGCAGCGACAACCTGATCGTGCTCACGCCGTCCGACCATATGCTGGTGCCGGACTTCCCGGGCCTGCAGCAGGACGGCTGCACCGTCACCTTCGATCGCGATCAGGCGCTGTCGCGCGAAGACGCGCAGTTCGTCAGCTGGGAACACCCGATCATCCGCAACGGTCTGGATCTTATCCTGTCCGGCGATACCGGCAGTTGTGCGGTGTCCCTGTTGAAAAACAAAGCGTTGCCGGTCGGCACCTTGCTGGTTGAGCTGGTGTACGTGGTGGAAGCCCAGGCGCCGAAGCACCTGCAGCTGACCCGCTTCCTGCCGCCGACGCCGATCCGCATGCTGATGGACCGCAAGGGCACCAACCTGGCGGCGCAGGTCGAGTTCGAAAGCTTCAACCGCCAGTTGAACGCGGTCAACCGCCACACCTCCAGCAAGCTGGTCAACGCCGTGCAGCAAGACGTGCACGCCATGCTGCAGCAGGCGGAAAGCCTGGTGGAAGCGCAGGCACGCACGCTTATCGAACAGGCGAAGCAAGAGGCGGACGACAAGCTGAGCGCCGAGCTGGCGCGTCTGGAAGCGCTGAAGGCGGTCAACCCGAACATCCGCGACGACGAAGTCGAGACGCTGGAGTTCAATCGCCGTCAGGTGCTGGCCAACCTCAATGAAGCCGGCTGGCGTCTCGACGCCATTCGTCTGGTGGTGGTCACCCACCAGTAACCGGCGCGACGCGGGGAGGTGGTTGCCTCCCCGTTCGGCCCTTTTCGCGGAGCCAAGATGGAACCCTACAATCCCCCGCAGGACCCGCTGCACATCCTGTATCAGGATGAACACATCATGGTGGTCAACAAGCCCAGCGGCTTGCTGTCGGTGCCCGGCCGCGCGCCGGAAAACAAAGACAGCCTGATGACCCGCATTCAGGCCGATCATCCGGCCGCCGAATCGGTGCACCGGCTGGATATGGCCACCAGCGGGGTGATCGTGGTGGCGCTCAACAAGGCCGCCGAGCGTGAGCTGAAGCGTCAGTTTCGCGAACGCGAACCGAAGAAATCCTATATCGCCCGCGTTTGGGGGCATATGGCGCATGACGAAGGATTGGTGGACTTGCCGCTGATCTGCGACTGGCCGAACCGGCCGCTGCAAAAGTTGTGTTTTGACACCGGCAAAGCGGCGCAGACGGAATATCTGGTGCTGTCGCGCGACGCCGACGGCAGCACCCGCGTGAAGCTGACGCCGATCACCGGCCGCTCGCACCAGCTGCGGGTGCACATGCTGGCGCTGGGACACCCGATCCTCGGTGACGGTTTCTACGCCCCGCCGGAGGCCAAAGCGATGGCGCCGCGGCTGCAGCTGCATGCGCAAGAGCTGCGCATCACCCACCCCGCCTTCCAGACGCCGATGCACTTTCGCGCCGAGCCGGATTTCTGAGCTCATCACCCTGGGATGCCCTAAATAATTCGAGTTGCAGGAAGGCGGCAACTAAGCGCAGCCCCGGGAGCGTACAAAAAGTACGTGACCGGGGTAAGCGCGGGCAGCCAACACACCTGCAGCTCGAAGTATGACGGGTATCGTTATTTAAAACCTTTCTCGCGTTTGATCAGGTCGTACGCCGCCTGGATCTCCTGCGCTTTCTGCTTGGCCATTTCCATCATCTCCGGCGGCAAGCCTTTCGCCACCAGCTTATCCGGATGATGTTCGCTCATCAGCTTGCGGTAGGCGCGTTTGATGGTGGCGGCATCGTCGCTGCTGCGCACGCCGAGCACCTTGCACGCATCGTCGAGCGTCGGGCCGCGCTGAGCCTGCTGATAGCCGCCCTGCGAATACCCGCCCTGCTGACCGCCGCCGAACTGACGCCCGCCCTCCATCATGCTGAGGAACTGATCGAACTGCGCGCGCGAAATGCCCAGCTCTTCGGCGATGACATACAGCACCTGACGTTCGTTCGGGTGCAGCGAGCCGTCGGCGAACGCCGCCTGAATCTGAATTTCCAGAAACATCCGAATCAGATCGAAGCGGCCGAAACAGATGCTGCGGAACTGCTGCAGCGTCTCACGCAGCGGGAACTGGCTCTGTTTGCCCTCGCGGAACGCCTGCTGCGCCGCAGTGCGGGCTTCGCCATGCAGCTGCAGGCGATCCATGAACAGGCTGGCGATCTGGATATCCGCCTCGGTGACACGCCCTTTGGATTTGGTCAGGTGGCCCATAACCTGAAAAGTGGTGCGGAAAAACAGCGTTTGCCGCGTTTGCTGGTCGGTGAAAAACCCCCGGCTGCGCTTGTTGCTGCGCGCCGTATCGATCATATGACCGATAATCAGCCCCAGAACTACACCCCAGAATCCCGCGCCAGACCAGATGGCGACGATGACGCCGAGCAGTTTTCCCCAATACTGCATATACTCCTCAATTATCATGCCGAAAGCCGCCCGCTCTCCTCCGTTTCAGGAAAGGGCGCAGGCGATTTTTCCTAGAATTTGGATTATCATACCTGTCATTTATCTTTGCGCCTAACGACGACGCAAGTAAACGGCTGGATTTAGCACTAGCGCAACGCAGATGAGTAATATAGTCTCTGACCGTTTGCCGGACACGACGCCTCTGATGACGGAACACCAAAACCGCGTATGAAAAAAAGTTTCCCAACACTGCTGGCCACGATGATTTGGACGGCACTCTACAGTCAGCATGCGCTGGCTGATCTGGCCGAGCAATGCATGCTTGGCGTTCCTGTTTACGACAAGCCTTTGGTCAGCGGCGATCCGAACAGCCAGCCGGTGACCATCAATGCCGATGACTCGCGCGCCGACTACCCGAAAAGCGCCCTGTTCAGCGGCAACGTGCATATCGAGCAGGGCAACAGCACCCTGACCGCCAAAGAAGTTGAGCTGAATCAGACGCAAAACCCCGGCCAGACGGAACCGGTGCGTACCGTCACCGCCACCGGCGACGTGCACTACAGCGACAATCAGATCAAACTGAAAGGCCCGAAGGCCTGGTCTAACCTGAATACCAAAGATACCGACGTCTATGAAGGCGACTACCAGATGGTAGGCCGTCAGGGACGCGGCGACGCCGACAAGATGAAAATGCGCGGCGCCAACCGTTACACCATCCTGGAAAACGGCACCTTTACCTCCTGTCTGCCGGGCGACGACAGCTGGAGCGTGGTCGGTTCCGAAGTGATCCACGATCGCGAAGAGCAGGTGGCGGAAATATGGAACGCCCGCTTCCGCATCGGCGGCGTGCCGGTGTTCTACAGCCCGTACTTGCAGCTGCCGGTCGGCGACAAGCGCCGTTCCGGCTTCCTGATCCCGAACGCCAAGTACGGCAGCAACAACGGCTTCGAGTTCATGTTGCCGTATTACTGGAACATCGCGCCGAACTACGACGCCACCATCACCCCGCACTATATGTCCAAGCGCGGCCTGCAGTGGCAGACCGAGTTCCGTTATCTGGTGCAGCCGGGCCTCGGCCTGATGGAGTTCGACTGGTTGCCGGACGACAAGGAATACGGCAAAGATCATGACGACAACAAACGCTGGCTGTTCTACTGGAACCACAACGGCGTTATGGATCAGGTGTGGCGCTTCAACGTCGATTATACCAAGGTCAGCGATTCCAAGTACTTCACCGATCTGGACTCCAAATACGGCTCCACCACCGACGGCTACGCCACGCAGAAATTCAGCCTCGGCTACGCCAACGAGAACTGGAACGCCACGCTGAGCTCCAAGCAGTTCCAGATTTACGACGATACCGATCGCTCACAGTCGGACTCGTATAAAGTCCAGCCGCAGCTGGATCTGAACTACTACAAGAACGACCTCGGTCCGTTCGACTTCCATATTTACGGCCAGGCGGCCAAGTTCACCAGCGTCAACCCATACAGCCCGGACGCCACCCGTCTGCATATGGAACCGACGCTGAGTCTGCCGCTCACCAACGGCTGGGCCAGCCTGAACACCGAAGCCAAGGTGATGGCGACCCATTACCAGCAGGATATTCCTGACGGTTTCGCCGCCAACTACCAGAGCCGCAAAAACGCTGCCGCGCCGGAGCTCGATGATTCGGTCAACCGCGTACTGCCGCAGTTCAAAGTCGACGGCAAGCTGGTGTTCGAGCGGCCGATGATCTGGGCCGAAGGCGCCACCCAGACGCTGGAGCCGCGCGTGCAGTACCTGTACGTGCCGTACCGCGACCAGAGCAACATCTACACCTACGACACCACGCTGCTGCAGACCGACTACTCCGGCCTGTTCCGCGATCGCACCTACAGCGGCCTGGATCGCATCGCTTCGCAGAACCGCGTGTCTACCGGTTTGACCACCCGAATTTATGATGACGCGCTGGTTGAACGTTTTAACGCTTCCGTGGGTCAAATCTACTACTTCAGCCGTTCGCGCACCGGCGATCGGGTAACCGGGTACGACAACAACGACGATACCGGCAGCGTGGCCTGGGCCGGCGATACCTATTGGAAAATCGACGATCGTTGGGGCCTGCGCGGCGGCCTGCAGTACGACACCCGCCTGAACAGCGTCTCGCTGGGCAACGGCGTGGTGGAATACCGCCAGGATGCCGAGCGCGTAGTGCAGCTGAACTACCGTTACGCCACGCCGGAATATATCCAGACGGCGTTGAACACCAAAACGGTTCCGGCCTTCCAGGACGGCATCTCGCAGGTGGGCATCACCGGCAGCTGGCCGATCGCCGATCGTTGGGCGGTGGTCGGGGCGTACTACTACGACACCCGCGCCAAACAATCCGCCGATCAGCTGGTGGGGCTGAAGTACAACACCTGCTGCTGGGCGGTGACGCTGGGCTATGAGCGCAAGATCACCGACTGGAACAACAGCAACAATACCAGCGTTTACGACAACAGAGTTTCGTTCAACGTCGAACTGCGCGGCCTGAGCAGCGATCATAGTCTCGGCTCCGCAGAAATGCTGCGCTCCGGCATTCTGCCGTATCAGCGCGCATTCTGACGCTTTGCAACACTTTGAAAACGAGAACTTTCACCCGCATTTGCGGATTACATAATGGGAAATGTATGAAGAACTGGAGAACGCTTATTCTCGGATTGGTGGTTTGCGCCAATGCCGCGTTCGCAGCACCCCAAGAAGTGGATAAAGTCGCCGCCGTCGTGGATAACGGCGTGGTACTCGAAAGCGACGTCAACGGACTGTTGCAGTCGGTGAAGCTCAACGCCCAGCAGGCTGGTCAGCAACTGCCGGACGACAAGACGCTGCGCCATCAGATCATCGAACGCCTGATCATGGATAACATCCAGCTGCAGATGGCCAAGAAAATGGGCATCACCGTCTCCGACGCCGATCTGGACAAAGCGATCGCCAACATCGCCGCGCAGAACCGCATGAGCGTCGATCAGCTGCGCAGCCGCCTGTCGTACGAAGGGCTGAACTACAACACCTACCGCGCGCAGATCCGCAAAGAGATGCTGATCTCCGAAGTGCGCAACAACGAAGTGCGCCGCCGCGTCACCATCCTGCCGCAGGAAGTGGATGCGCTGGCCAAACAGGTGGGCGCGCAGAACGGCAGCGACACCGAAATGAACATCAGCCACATCCTGATCCCGCTGCCGGAGAACCCGTCGCAGCAGCAGGTCGACAAAGCCGAAGAGCTGGCCAAACGCCTGGTGGGCGAGATCAACAGCGGCGCCGACTTCGGCAAGCTGGCGATCACCTACTCCGCCGACTCTCAGGCGCTGAAAGGCGGCAACATGGGCTGGGGCAAGCTGCAAGAGATCCCGACCCTGTTCGCTGAACGCCTGGTCAGCGCCAAGAAAGGCGACGTCGTCGGCCCAATCCGTTCCGGCGTCGGCTTCCACATCCTGAAAGTCAACGACATCCGCGGTGCCAGCCAGTCGGTGTCGGTCACCGAAGTGCACGCTCGTCACATCCTGCTGAAACCTTCGGTGGTGCTGACCGACGACCAGGCGCGCGCCAAACTGCAATCCGTCGCGGAAGCGATCAAGAGCGGCCGCGCCAAATTCGCCGACGAAGCCAAACAGCTGTCGCAGGATCCGGGTTCCGCCATGCAGGGCGGCGATCTGGGCTGGGCTTCCCCGGACATCTACGATCCCGCCTTCCGCGATGCGTTGCTCAAGCTGAGCAAAGGTGAGATCAGCGCGCCGGTGCACTCTTCCTTCGGTTGGCACCTGATTCAGCTGCTGGATACCCGTCAGGTGGATAAGACCGACGCCGCGCAGAAAGATCGCGCTTACCGCATGCTGTTCAACCGTAAGTTCGCCGAAGAGGCGCAGACCTGGATGCAGGAACAGCGCGCCCAGGCTTACGTGAAGATCCTCGATGGCAGCGATGCGCAGCAATAAACGCGTCGTCATTACCCCCGGCGAACCCGCCGGGGTGGGGCCGGATTTGGTAGCCGCCCTGGCGCAACAGGATTGGCCTGTTGAGCTGGTGGTGTGCGCCGATCCGGCCCTGTTGCTTGAACGCGCCAAGCGTTTGGACCTGCCGCTGACGCTGCGCGACTACCAGCCGCAGCAGCCGGCCGAGGCGCAACGCGCCGGCACGCTGACCGTGCTGCCGGTGCCGCTCGCTCAGCCGGTTACCGCCGGTGAACTGAACGTCGGCAACAGCGCCTACGTGGTGGAAACCCTGGCACGCGCCTGCGACGGTTGCCTGAACGGCGAGTTTGCCGCCTTGATCACCGGCCCGGTGAACAAGGGCGTGATCAACGACGCCGGCGTGCCGTTTATCGGCCATACCGAATTCTTTGCCGATCGCAGCCGCTGCGATCGCGTGGTGATGATGCTCGCGACCGAAGAGCTGCGCGTGGCGCTGGCGACCACCCACCTGCCGCTGCTGGCGGTACCGGGCGCCATCACGCAGCAGAGCCTGTTCGAAGTCATTCGCATCCTCGACCACGATCTGAAAACCAAATTTGGCATCGCCCAGCCGCACATTTACGTCTGCGGTCTGAATCCCCACGCCGGGGAAGGCGGCCATATGGGGCGCGAAGAGATAGACACCATCATCCCGGCGCTCGACGCGCTGCGCGCTGACGGTATCCATCTTGTCGGCCCGCTGCCGGCGGACACCCTGTTCCAGCCCAAATATCTGCAAGATGCCGATGCGGTGCTGGCGATGTATCACGATCAGGGGCTGCCGGTGCTAAAATACCAAGGGTTCGGCCGCGCGGTGAATATCACCCTCGGTTTGCCTTTCATACGCACCTCGGTCGACCACGGTACCGCTCTGGAACTGGCCGGCACCGGCACCGCCGATGTCGGCAGTTTCCAAACGGCCCTGAATCTCGCCATTAAAATGATAATTAATTGTAATGAATAACAGAGTCCACCAAGGGCACTTTGCCCGCAAACGCTTTGGACAAAACTTTTTAACCGATCAGTTTGTCATCGATAGCATTGTCTCCGCCATTCACCCGCAGCCGGGCGAAGCGGTGGTCGAGATCGGCCCCGGCCTCGGCGCCTTGACCGAACCGGTCGGCGCGCGCATGGACCGCATGACGGTGATCGAACTGGACCGCGATCTGGCCACTCGGCTGGAGAATCACCCGCAGCTGAAAGACAAGCTGACCATCCGCCAGCAGGACGCCATGACGGTGAATTTCGCCGAACTGGCCGAGGAGGCTGGCCAACCGCTGCGCGTATTTGGTAACCTGCCGTACAATATTTCGACGCCGCTGATGTTCCACCTTTTCAGCTATACTCAGGCAATCCGCGACATGCACTTTATGTTGCAGAAAGAGGTGGTCAACCGTCTGGTGGCCGGCCCTAACAGCAAGGCCTACGGGCGTTTGACCGTGATGGCGCAGTACTACTGCAACGTCATCCCGGTGCTGGAAGTGCCGCCGACCGCGTTCGCGCCGCCGCCGAAGGTCGATTCCGCCGTGGTGCGCCTGGTCCCGCACACCGAGCTGCCGAACCCGGTGGGCGACGTGCGCATGCTGAGCCGCATCACCACGCAGGCGTTCAACCAGCGGCGGAAAACCATCCGCAATAGCCTGGGCGATCTGTTCACGCCGGAGCAGCTGACGGAGCTGGGCGTCGATCCTTCGCTCAGAGCAGAGAATATTTCTGTGGCGCAGTACTGCAAGCTGGCGAACTGGCTGTCAGCCAATCCGGCGCCGCAGCAATAAGGAGTTGTTGTCATGATTGATTCGCCCCGCGTGTGTATTCAGGTTCAGAGCATCTATGTGGAATCACAGTCGATCCCTGAAGAAGAGCGTTACGTCTTCGCCTATACCATTACCATCCGCAATCTGGGGCGGACCAACGTGCAACTGCTGGGCCGTTACTGGCTGATCACCAACAGCAACGGCCGCCAAACCGAAGTCCAGGGCGAAGGCGTGATCGGCGAACAGCCCGTCATTCCGCCCGGTGGAGAGTTTCAGTACACCAGCGGCGCCATTCTGGAAACGCCGCTGGGCACCATGGAAGGCCATTACGAAATGGTTGACCATCAGGGTCAGCCGTTCCGCACCGCTATTCCCGTGTTCCGCTTAGCCATTCCAACGCTGATCCATTAATTATGTCGACATACCTTATCGGCGACGTTCACGGCTGTTTCGATGAACTGAAGTCGCTGCTGGCTCAGGTTGCGTTCGATCCCGAGCGCGATCAACTGTGGCTGACCGGCGATCTGGTGGCGCGCGGCCCCGCCTCGCTGGACGTGCTGCGCTATGTGCGCTCGCTCGGCCCGGCGGTGCGCATGGTGCTGGGCAACCACGATCTGCACCTGCTGGCGGTTTACGCCGGCATCAGCCGCAACAAACCCAAAGATCGCATCACGCCGCTGCTGGAAGCGCCGGACGCCGACGAGCTGATCAACTGGCTGCGCCGCCAACCGGTGCTGCAGGTGGATGATGAGCAAAAACTGGTGATGGCCCACGCCGGCATCACCCCGCAGTGGGACATCGACACCGCGAAAATGTGCGCGCGCGAAGTGGAGGCGGTATTGAGCAGCGACAGCTATCCGCTGTTCCTCGACGCCATGTACGGCGACATGCCGAACAACTGGGCGCCGGAGCTGAGCGGCCTGGCGCGTCTGCGTTTCAGCACCAATGCGCTGACGCGCATGCGCTACTGCTTCCCCAACGGCCAGCTCGACATGATCTGCAAAGATGCGCCGGGCAGCGCGCCGGCGCCGCTGAAACCGTGGTTCGAGCTGCCGCGCCTGGTGGACCCGGAATACACCATCATCTTCGGCCACTGGGCCTCGCTGGAAGGCAAGGGCACGCCGGAGGGCGTGATCGGGCTGGATACCGGCTGCTGCTGGGGCGGCGATCTGACGATGCTGCGCTGGGAAGACCGCCGTTACTTCACGCAGCCCGCCAATCGCGGCG
Organism: Serratia sp. TSA_130.1; assembly: GCF_052691795.1. NCBI lineage: Bacteria > Pseudomonadati > Pseudomonadota > Gammaproteobacteria > Enterobacterales > Yersiniaceae > Serratia > Serratia sp. TSA_130.1. Next base: position 358,513 of record NZ_JBQZFS010000003.1, on the reverse strand, counting down.
AAGCGCCTGACCACGCCGGCAGATTAGCCGCATCCTGAAACGATAAAGGCGGCCCGGTGGCCGCCTTTGTTCTGTATTGCCGCCTTACGCCCCAATCACTCCGCCATCTTCACGCGTGATCATCAACACCGATGAACGCGGGCGCGGGCTGTTGTTCGGGAAGTGCGAATCGCCTTCTTCTCCGGGATGCTGTACGTTGACGAACATCGTCTTGTAGTCCGGGGTGAAGGTGATGCCGGTCAGTTCGCAGGACTTCGGCCCCACCATGAAACGGCGGATCTCGCCGCTGACCGGATCGCCCACCAGCATCTGGTTGTTTCCCTGCCCGACGTAATCGCCCTTGTTGCTGTACTTGCCGTCGGTGAGGATCCACAGACGGCCGGCGCGATCGAAACCCAGCCCGTCCGGGCTGTTGAAGGTGTTTTCCGCCGTGATGTTCGGCGTGCCGCGGTTGACGCCTTCGGGGTGGGCAATCGGGTTGCCGCACAGCGCATAGATGTCCCAGGCGAAGACGTCGGCGGTGGCGTCGCCGCCCTCGTCCCAGCGAATGATTTGGCCGTAGATATTGTTCGGTCGCGGGTTGGCGGCGTTCAACGGCATCCCTTCCTCGCCGCGCTTGCTGTTGTTAGTCAGCGTGCAGTACGCGCGCCCGTCATGCGGGTTCACCGCGATCCACTCCGGGCGATCCATTTTGGTGGCGCCGACCTGCTGCGCCGCCTTGCGGGCGAAGATCAGCACTTCGGCCTCATCGCGGAAACCGTTCTCCGGCGTCAGGCCGTTCTTGCCGAACTCAAGCGCAATCCAGCGCCCTTTGCCCTTCAGCGGCGTGCCGGCTTCATCGCCGTCGAACTGCGCCACGTACAGCGTCCCCTCGTCCAGCAGCGTGCGATTGTTGGCCGGATTGGCGGCGTCGACCACGCCTTTGGAGACGTACTTATAGATATGTTCGCCGCGCTCGTCGTCGCCCATATACACCACCAGACGGCCGTCTTTGGCCACGGTCACCGCCGCGTTTTCATGTTTGAAACGGCCGAGCGCGGTGTGCTTGATGGGCGTCGAGGTCGGATTCAACGGATCGATCTCGACAATCCAGCCGTGGCGGTTGAATTCGTTGGGATTCTTCGCCACATCAAAACGCTCGTCATAGTCCGGCCAGTTGCGTTCCGGTTCGCTGACCTTCAGCGTGTAGCGCTTCTGTTCCGGCGTGGTGCGATAATCGGCCTGACGGGTGCCGAAATAGGTGTCGAAGTTTTCCTCGCAGGTCAGGTAGGTGCCCCACGGCGTCTTGCCGTTGGCGCAGTTGCCGAAGGTGCCCAGCACCTTGCGGCCGCTCGGATCGACGGCGGTCTGCAACAGCGGATGTCCGGCGGCCGGGCCGCTGAATTGCATCTCGCTGTTGGCGGTGATGCGGCGGTTATAGCGCGACGGGCGCTCCACCTCCCAGCGCTGGCCGTCGCCGACCCGCTTGACCGCGACAATGGAGACGCCGTGCGCCGCCTGCGATTTGCGCACCTCTTCCAGGCTGGTGGCCTTGGCGCCGCCGTGGGCGAACAGGTACTGCTCGTTAACGTATTCGTTATTGATGGCCATCACGCCGTGATTGTCATCGATAGGGAAAAAGCTCATGCCATCGTTGTTGTCGCCAAACTGTTTTTCCTGATCGGCGGCGCTGTTGTTGCCCTGCGGATCGAAGGCCGGCGCGCCGTCCACCAGCGGCTCGCCCCAGGAGATCAGCACCTCGGCGCGGTAGCCTGGCGCTATCGTCACTTCATCGGCGGTAGACGCGGCGATGCCCCGGAAGCCCAGCAGCGTGTTCGGCGTCAGATCCTCGGCTAACGCCTCGGCGGAGACCGACCAGATGCCGCCGCCGAGAAAACCGGCCAGGCCAACGGCGCCGGCGCTGCCGAGCAGCAGCTTGCGGCGAGTGGGATCGATCAGGCGGTCGGCGTCTAATTGCTCAATTTGCTTGGTCATAACGTGGTTACCTTTTTAGTTATGGCGCCGCGGTCAAGATTCACCAGAGTTGCCGTGGCGCTCGGAGTTGGGCTTCATACTAATCAGGTAATGTGACGGAAAGGTTACGAATGACCGGCGCAAAAAGACCGGGGGCGCAATTGCTTGCGCCCCCGGGGATGACTGGCTAACGCGCTGAGATCAGCGGCGCTGCAGGATTTCGAAGCAGTAGCTGTGCGAGTTCAGATCGTCGGCGTCGTGGAATTCGCTGAACGTGGTTTCCCACTCGTCCGGCTCGTAATCCGGGAAGTGAGTATCGCCGCCGACTTCGGCGTCGATGTGTGTCAGGTACAGGCGATCGGCGCGCGGCAGCAACTGGGTATAGATGCGCCCACCGCCGATCACCATTACTTCTTCCACCTCACCCGCGGCGGCCAGCGCCTCATCCAGCGAGGTCACCCAGGTCACCCCGGCGGCATTGCCCGGGCGGCTGCTCAAAACGATATTGTGACGGCCCGGCAGCGGGCGGCCGATGGACTCGAAGGTCTTGCGGCCCATAATAACCGGCTTATTCAACGTGTTGCGTTTAAACCACGCAAGGTCCGCCGGCAGGTGCCACGGCATGGCGTTTTCCATGCCAATAACGCGATCCGCCGCCAAGGCAGCGATCAGGCTGATAATCATTGTTTAACCCTGTGTAGGCAGCAAAATTGGTGACACTATACGTAAAGGCCTGAGTGCCGTCGATAGGCTAATCAAGCAAGATGAATATATAAGATAGCTCTTATCAGCATATCTAATAACCAACGTTCTTTTGCCGGGGAATTTCACACGCCGGGGCGTTTGCGGTACAACCACAGACCCGGTAACGACAGGCCGATCGACAACGCGCCGACGATGAAACTGGCCTTGAGGAAGTTGGTGATCATGGTCTCCATCAAAGCCTCGCTGTAGCCCAGATGCGAGATCTCCACCACAGTTATCATCGCGGTATAGGCGGAAATGCCGGGGAACATCGGGATCACCGCCGCCACGGTGAACACCTTCGGATGCGCCAACAGCCAGCGCGACCAATAGATACCGATGATGCCGATCAGGATCGCCGCCAGCAGCGACGCCCACTCGATGTTCATGCCCACGTGCATCATCAGCATGCGCGAGCCGCGCCCGATTGCCCCGAGCAACGCGCAATAGCGCAGCGCGCGCAGCGGCACGTTGAACACCATGGCGAAGCCCAGCGCCGGCACCGCCGCCAACAGCATCTCCTGCAACAATGCCCACAGCAGACTCATGACCACCCCCGCAGATCCCACAGCGACATCGCCATCACCACGCCGATACAGGTCGCCAGCGTCAACAGGCTGGCCATCGCCCAGCGCGCCAGCCCGGTGTTGACGTGCCCCTTGAACATGTCGGCCACCGCGTTGATCAGCGGGAAGCCCGGCACCAGCAGCAGCACGCTGGCGGCCATCGCCACGCTCGAGGTCTCTTTAAACACCGGCAGGCGCAGCAGCAGCCCGGATATCGACGTCGCGACAAACGCCGTCAGGCAAAAATTGATCAGCGGATTCATATGGCGGGCGGTGAGGATCTGGCGCACCAGCATCGCCGCGCCGCTGGCGATAAAGGTCACCAGGAAGGCGTCGCCGCCGCCGCCGTTGAGCATGCTGAAACACCCGCAGGACAACCCCACCATCAGCACCACCAGCCAGCGCGGATAGCGCAGCGGCCGGATCTTTTCGAAGCGCCGCGCCACGTCGTGCGTATCCGCCAGGTGATGCTCGGCGAGGATCACGATATGCTGCACTTCCGTCACCACCTGCATATTGATGCCGCGATCGACATTCTTGCGGGTCGTGGTCAGGCAGGCGCCGTGGCTGAGGGTGGTCAACACCACCGCATTGGCGGAGATTGAACTTTCCACGCTGTCCATCCCCAGCGCCAACCCCAGGCGGGTGGACAACTGCTCCACCACCGTGCTCTCGGCGCCGTGCTGCAACAGCAGCAGCGCGCATTGAATGCACAAGCGGGTGATTTCACGCTGTTGCCGGTGCGGTTCCGGCCTGTCTGTGGCGGTAGTCTGCTGCATGTTGCTCCGTCGCTGGCGATAGATGAATTATTATCATAGAGCCTAACAATACCTCATTGGGTTGATGCGCATCAGAGGAAGCGGCGTTATTATCGCCAACATGCTGCCTTTTGCGCGAGACGCCTCCCATGCTTGAAACTTCCCTGTTCGTCGCCGGCATTGCCGCCCTCGGCATGCTTTCCCCCGGCCCGGATTTTTTCCTGGTGATCAAAAACGCCGCCCGCTACCCGCGTCTGGCCGCCATGATGACCGCCTTCGGCGTGATCTGCGGCGTCGCCACCCACATGTCCTACTGCGTCGCCGGGCTGGCGGTGGTGATCACCACCACGCCGTGGCTGTTCAACCTGCTGAAATACGCCGGGGCGGTCTATCTGGTGTGGATCGGCATCCAGGCGCTGCTGTCGCGCGGCGGCGGCAAAATGAACGTCAGCAATCTGCCGCAGCTACAGGTCAGCCTGAAGAGCGCCTTTGCGCAAGGCTACCTGTGCAACCTGCTGAACCCGAAAGCCACCCTGTTCTTCCTGGCGGTCTTCACCCAGGTGTTGCAGATCGATTCCGGTCTGGGTGACAAGCTGTGGTACGCGGGGATTATTCTCGGCCTGTCGGTCATCTGGTGGCCGCTGCTGGTGTTTTTGATCCAGAGCGGGCCGGTGCGCCGCGGGCTGGAAAAGACGCAGAAGATCGTCGACAAGCTGCTGGGCGGTATGCTGATCGCCTTAGGCATCAAGGTCGCGCTGAGCTAAGCAAAAAAACGGGGCGCCAATCTGGCGCCCCTACTCTTATCCTTTGGCTTCCACCACTTCGTCTTCCGGCGCCTTGCCGTCGATACTGCCGCGCCAGCCGGTCTGCTGCACCCGCGCCAGCCGATTCTGATCCTGCTCGATGGCCGCGCTGAGCATCTCCTTGGCCCGCTGCAGGCTGGCGATACGGAATTCAGTATCCTGGTAATTATCCAGCGTATCTTCCAGCATCTTCAGGTTATAGCGGCGGAAAGTGTCCGCTTTCTCGCGCGCCTCATAGGCGTCCAGCCCCAGCAGCTCCAGCGTTTCACGGCCGACGCGCAGCGAGCTTTCGAAGGTTTCGCGCTCCGGTTTTTCCACCCCCAGCTGCCGCAACTGATACCAATGATCGACGTCGCGCGCCCGCGCCACCACTTTCAGATGCGGGAAGTGCTGCCTGGCCAGCTCGGTTAACGCCAGGCTGTCCTCCACATCGTCGATGGCGTTGATCAGCACCTTGGCGTGAGCGGCGCCGGCCGCCTCCAGCAGATCGGCGCGCGTGGCGTCGCCGTAGAACACCTTGGTGTCAAATTTACGCAGCGTTTCGATATGGTCCGGATCGTGATCCAATACCACGGTGTGCACGCCGTTGGCCAACAGTAAACGACCGGCGATCTGGCCGAAACGGCCGAAGCCGGCGATGATCACGCTGGCGTTCTCGTCATCAATGACGTCAGCCGGGCGATCCTCTTTCGGCGCATTTTTTTCCAGCTGCGCGGCGATCACCAACAGCAGCGGGGTGGCCGCCATCGACAGCGCCACCGCCAGCGTCAGCGACTTGGCCCATTCAACCGGCAAGACGCCGGCCAGCTGCGCGGCGCTGAAGATCACGAAGGCGAACTCACTGCCCTGCCCCAGCAGAATGGCGAACAGGCCGCGCTGGCGCTTCGGCACCCCGAGCAGCGGGCCGATCAGCCACAGCAACGCCGCCTTGATCAGCATAAAGCCCAGCAGCAACGAGGCGATCAGCAACGGATGATGGAACAGCGTGCCGAAGTCGATCGACATGCCGACGCCGATGAAAAACAGCCCCAGCAGCAACCCTTTGAACGGCTGAATATCGCTCTCCAGCGCGTGGCGATATTCCGAGCTCGCCAACAGCACCCCGGCGAGGAACGCCCCCATCGCCATCGACAACCCGGCCATCTCCAGCAGGATGCCAAAGCCGAACACCAGGAACAGCGCCACGGCGCTGAACACCTCGCGCATGCCCGAACGGGCGACGAAGTGCAGCAGCGGGCGGGTGACGTAGCGGCCAAGCAGCACCACCATCGTCAACGCGCCCACCACTTTGGCCGCCGACAGTACGAAAGCGCCCAGCGTCGTGGTGGCGCCGCTGCTGGCCAGCAGCGGGATCATCGCCACCAGCGGGATCGCCGCGATATCCTGGAACAGCAACACCGCAAACGCGCTGCGGCCGATCGGCGACGGCGTCAAATTGCGTTCGCTCATCGCCTGCATGGCGATGGCAGTCGATGAGAGCGCCAGCGTCAAACCGATCAGCAGCGCCACCTTCCAGTTGAGGCCGAGGAAGTAGCAGAAGGCGCTCAGCGCCAGGCCGCAGCCCACCATCTGAATGCTGCCGCCGCCGAACACCGAGGCGCGCAGCGTCCACAGCCGTTTGGGATCCAGCTCCAGGCCGATGATAAACAGCATCAGCACCACGCCGATCTCGGCGAAGGTCAGGATAGACTCGGCATCCGACACCAGCTTCAGCCCCCAGGGGCCGATAATGCAGCCGGCGATCAGGTAACCGAGCACCGAACCCAGCCCCAGGCGCACCGCAATCGGCACGAACAGCGCGGCGGAACCGAGATAGATCAGCCCCTCGATCATCATGTGGTGGTTATCCATGGCTGGCCTCCCGGGTTTCCGCTTCGGCATGTTCCATCAGATAGTCGACCAACCGCTGCCGGTAGGCTTCGCCGGCGGCGATCAGCGCCGGTTCGTTGCAGGTAAAGGTGTTGTGCAGGGCGAAGTACGGCTGCCAGTTCATGCCGCAATAAATCGCCGTGGCCTGCAGCGGCTGCGCCAGCGCGGCGAAGTTGGGAAAATCGCCCAGTTCGAAATGGTGCTCGTCACCGCCGCTGGTCACCGCCCACAGGCAGTCTTTGCCCACCAGCGCGTTGCCGTCGTGGCCATAGGCCCAGCCGTGCTCCAGCACTTTGTCGATCCACAGCTTCAACAGCGGCGGGAAGCTGTACCACTGCATCGGATGCTGCAGCACCACCATGTCGGCGCGCTCCAGCGCCTGTTGCTCGGCGTTGATATCGATATTGAAATCGGGGTACAGCTCATACAGCGAGCGCACCTCCACCTCGGGAAGATCCCTCACCGCCTGCAGCAGGCGGTGATTGGCATGCGAATGCCGGGGATACGGGTGAGCATAAATTATCAGAATCATTGTTATCGTCGTTCCTTCGTTCCTTGCCAATACACCAAGCATATACCAATCACACAGAGTGACAGTTTGCCCACTGATTGATAGCGGAAATTTTTAACGCCAGCCTACAAATTCACTGAATAAAAAAGGGCGCTGCATCTGCAGCGCCCTGGCGTAGCGTTCGCGCGCGGTTACTTACCAATACGCGCGTGCATTTCCTGCACCGATGTCACCTGCTCGGTCGGATCCGCTTTCAGCGCCATCGCGGTGGCGAAGCCGCCGTTCAGCGTGGTGTCGTAGTGCACCTTGTACTGCAGGGCGCTGCGGCGAATCAGCTTGGAGTCCTCAATCGCCTGACGGCCTGCCGTGGTGTTGACGATGTAGGTGTACTCGCCGTTCTTGATACGGTCCTGAATGTGCGGACGCCCTTCGTGCACCTTGTTGACCAGGCGCGGGTTGATGCCCGCTTCGCCCAGCACCACCGCGGTGCCGTGGGTCGCGTCCAGCTCAAAGCCCTGCTTCAGCAGGCTGGCGGCCAAATCGACCACGCGAGCCTTGTCGCCTTCGCGCACCGACAGCAGCGCGCGGCCCTGTTTCTTCATGCCCGAGTTGCTGCCCAGCATCGCTTTGGAGAAAGCTTCCGCGAAGGTGCGGCCCACACCCATCACTTCCCCGGTAGAGCGCATTTCCGGCCCCAAAATCGGGTCGACGCCCGGGAATTTGTTGAACGGCAGCACCACTTCTTTCACCGAGTAGTACGGCGGGATGATCTCTTCGGTCACGCCCTGTTCAACCAGCGTTTTGCCCGCCATCACGCGCGCGGCCACTTTGGCCAGCGGCACGCCGGTCGCTTTGGAGACGAACGGCACGGTACGCGCGGCGCGCGGGTTAACTTCAATCAGGTAAACTTCGTTGTCCTTCACCGCGAACTGCACGTTCATCAGGCCGCGCACCTGCAGCTCGAACGCCAGTTTTTCCACCTGGCGACGCATCACGTCCTGAATTTCCTGGCTCAGGGTGTACGCCGGCAGCGAACACGCGGAGTCGCCGGAGTGCACGCCCGCCTGCTCGATGTGCTCCATGATGCCGCCAATCAGCACGCGCTCGCCGTCGCAGATAGCATCGACGTCCACTTCCACCGCATCGTCCAGGAAGCGGTCCAGCAACACCGGCGCATCGTTGGACACGCTGACCGCGGTCTGGAAGTAGCGGCGCAGGTCGGTTTCGTCATAGACGATTTCCATCGCCCGGCCGCCCAGCACGTAGGAAGGACGCACCACCAGCGGATAACCGATGCCCGCCGCCTTCTCGACCGCCTGCTCGATGGCGGTGACAGTGGCGTTGGCCGGCTGCTTCAGGCCCAGGCGGTTGACCGCCTGCTGGAAGCGTTCGCGGTCTTCGGCACGGTCGATGGCGTCCGGGCTGGTGCCGATGATCGGCACGCCTGCGGCTTCCAGCTCGCGCGCCAGCTTCAGCGGGGTCTGGCCGCCGTACTGCACGATAACGCCTTTCGGTTTCTCGATGCGCACGATTTCCAGCACGTCTTCCAGGGTCACCGGCTCAAAGTACAGGCGGTCCGAGGTATCGTAGTCGGTGGAGACGGTTTCCGGGTTGCAGTTGACCATGATGGTCTCGTAGCCGTCTTCACGCAGCGCCAGCGAAGCGTGCACGCAGCAGTAGTCGAACTCGATGCCCTGGCCGATACGGTTCGGCCCGCCGCCCAGCACCATCACTTTCGGCCGGTCGTTGGTCGGGTTGGACTCGCACTCTTCTTCATAGGTGGAGTACATGTAGGCGGTGTCGGTAGCGAATTCCGCCGCGCAGGTATCCACGCGCTTGTACACCGGATGCAGGCCGTGGCTGTGGCGCAGCTTGCGAATTTCGCTCTCGGCGACGCCGGCCAGCTTGGCCAGACGCGCATCGGCGAAGCCCTTGCGCTTCAACGTGCGCAGGAAGTCTTTGTCCAGGCCGTTGATGCCCGCTTCTGCCACCTGCTCTTCCAGGCGCACCAGCTCTTCAATCTGCACCAGGAACCAGCGATCGACGTTGGTCAGGTTGAAGACGCCGTCGACCGACAGACCGGCGCGGAAGGCGTCGGCGATGTACCAGATGCGGTCGGAACCGGCGTCTTTCAGCTCGCGGCGGATTTTGGTCAGCGCTTCCGGATCGTCCAGGCTCACTTTCGGATCGAAGCCGGTGGCGCCCACTTCCAGACCGCGCAGCGCTTTCTGCAGCGACTCCTGCTGAGTGCGGCCGATGGCCATCACTTCGCCGACCGACTTCATCTGGGTAGTCAGGCGATCGTTGGCGCCGGCGAACTTCTCGAAGTTGAAGCGCGGGATCTTGGTCACGACGTAGTCGATGGACGGCTCGAACGACGCCGGGGTGCGGCCGCCGGTGATGTCGTTCATCAGCTCATCGAGGGTATAACCCACCGCCAGTTTGGCGGCGATCTTGGCGATCGGGAAGCCGGTGGCTTTCGACGCCAGCGCCGAAGAGCGCGACACGCGCGGGTTCATCTCGATGACGATCAGGCGGCCGGTTTTCGGGTTAACCGAGAACTGCACGTTGGAGCCGCCGGTTTCAACGCCGATCTCACGCAGCACCGCCATCGAGGCGTTGCGCATGATTTGGTATTCCTTATCGGTCAGGGTCTGGGCCGGCGCAACGGTGATCGAGTCGCCGGTGTGGATGCCCATGGCGTCGAAGTTTTCGATGGAGCAAACGATGATGCAGTTGTCGTTCTTATCACGCACCACTTCCATCTCGTACTCTTTCCAACCGATCAGCGATTCGTCGATCAGCAGCTCGTTGGTCGGCGACAGGTCCAGACCGCGTTCGCAGATCTCTTCGAACTCTTCGCGGTTGTAGGCGATGCCGCCGCCGGTGCCGCCCATGGTAAAGGAAGGACGGATGATGCACGGGAAGCCGACGTCAGCGGCTACCGCCAGCGCTTCTTCCATGGTGTGCGCGATGCCGGAACGCGCGGTATCCAAACCGATTTTCTTCATCGCCACGTCGAAACGGCGGCGGTCTTCGGCCTTGTCGATGGCATCGGCAGTTGCGCCGATCATGGTGACACCGAACTCGGCCAGCACGCCCTGACGCTCCAGCTCCAGCGCGCAGTTCAGCGCCGTCTGGCCGCCCATGGTCGGCAGAACCGCATCCGGACGCTCTTTTTCGATGATCTTGCGCACCACTTCCCAGTGGATCGGCTCAATGTAGGTCGCATCGGCCATTTCCGGGTCGGTCATGATGGTCGCCGGGTTGGAGTTGACCAGAATGACGCGGTAGCCCTCTTCGCGCAGCGCTTTACACGCCTGGGCGCCCGAGTAGTCGAACTCACACGCCTGGCCGATAACAATCGGGCCAGCGCCGAGGATCAGGATGCTTTTTATGTCTGTACGTTTTGGCATTTTTTACTGCTCCTGATTATTTGGCGTTAGAACGGTAAGTCTCAATCAGTTCGATAAAGTGATCGAACAGCGGCGCGGCGTCGTGCGGGCCTGGGCTGGCTTCCGGGTGCCCCTGGAAGCTGAACGCCGCCTTGTCGGTGCGGTGAATGCCCTGCACCGTGTGGTCGAACAGCGATTTGTGCGTCACGCGCAGATTCGCCGGCAGGTCGTTTTCATCGACGGCGAAGCCGTGGTTCTGCGCGGTGATCATCACCGTGTTGTTGTCCAGATCCTTCACCGGGTGGTTGCCGCCGTGGTGGCCGAGCTTCATCTTCATGGTTTTCGCCCCGCTGGCCAGCGCCAGCAGCTGGTGACCCAGACAGATGCCGAACACCGGAATGTCGGTTTCCAGGAACTGCTTGATGGCGGCGATGGCGTAGTCGCACGGCTCCGGGTCGCCCGGGCCGTTGGACAGGAAGATGCCGTCCGGATTCATTTTCAGCACCTCGTCGGCCGGGGTCTGCGCCGGCACCACGGTCAGGCGGCAACCGCGATCCACCAGCATGCGCAGGATGTTGCGCTTGGCGCCGTAGTCGTAAGCCACCACGTGGAACGGCAGTTCCGCGGCGGTTTTGGCTTCCGGCAGGTCGCCTTCAAGCGTCCAGCTGCCTTGCTGCCAGCTGTAGGCCTCTTGAGTGGTGACCTCTTTCGCCAAATCCATGCCCTTCAACCCCGGGAAGCCTTGCGCCTTGGCCAGAGCCAGCGCGGCATCCGGCGAATCGGCGGCGACGATGCAGCCGTTCTGGGCGCCTTTTTCGCGCAGCAGGCGAGTCAACTTACGGGTATCGATATCGGCGATCGCCACGATGTTGTGACGCTTGAGGTAGTCGGACAGGCTTTCTTCACTGCGGTAGTTGCTGGCGATCAGCGGGAGGTCACGAATGACGAGGCCTTGGGCGTGTACTGCGGAGGATTCTTCGTCGGAAGCATTGGTGCCGACATTGCCGATATGAGGATAAGTAAGAGTAACGATCTGGCGGGAATAGGAAGGATCAGTGAGGATTTCTTGATAACCGGTCATCGACGTATTGAAGACCACTTCCCCCACTGCCGTTCCCTCTGCCCCGATGGCCCGACCGTGGAATTGGGTTCCGTCTTCCAGAACCAATAGCGCTGACTTTATCAAAACATCCTCCGAGGAATAATCAATCACAATATTTGCATATTAATTCAGATATCGCGATCTAAATCAATGCAAAAACCGTCCGCGAGGCCAATTTTTGGCAAATTGGGCGCATTTTAATGATGAGTGTTCCGCTTGTCTACCCAAACCGCCATTTTTTGTTTTATTTTTGCAGTTCTCGATGCCCAAGCGGCTTGAGCTGCCATAAAAACACAGAAAACCGGGGCTGGAAAACGGTTGCGGGGAGGAATGACGGAAAACGGCGTCGGAATGGACCAAAAAAGACGCTAAAAAAGCCGACGGTGGAAAAAAAGCAGATAATTAGCAAGGTAAACATAAACAAATACCAGCCTTGACAATGAAACAACATCAAAACGATATTTATCATGTTAAAAAAAAGGACAATAAAATTATTGCCCTATTATCATAGCATTATGATCAACACAACCACATCACGATGGTATTCAGTTTAGTTATATCCGGTCCAAACTCAGCACGTCACGCATATCAAACAGACCTTTATCCCGACTCCGAAGCCAGGAAGCCGCGCGCACCGCGCCGCTGGCGAAAGTCATGCGGCTGGAGGCCTTGTGGGTGATTTCCACCCGTTCACCGATGTCGGCGAACATCGCGGTGTGCTCGCCGACGATGTCGCCGGCGCGAATGGTGGCAAAGCCGATGCTTTTCGGATCGCGTTCGCCGGTATGGCCTTCGCGCGCATAGACCGCGCAGCTTTTCAGATCGCGCCCCAGCGCGCCGGCGATCGCTTCGCCCATGGCCAACGCCGTGCCCGACGGCGCATCCACTTTGTGCCGGTGGTGCGCCTCAACGATTTCGATGTCGGTGTAGTCGCCCATCACCTGCGCGGCCTTCTCCAGCAGTTTCAGCACCAGGTTGACGCCGACGCTGAAGTTGGCGGCGAACACGATGCCGATGTGCTGCGCCGCAGCGCGGATCGCCTGCTTGCCGGCGTCATCGAAGCCGGTGGTGCCAATCACCATCGCCTTGTGGTGCGCCACGCAAAATTCCAGGTAGCCCAGGGTGCTTTCAGGGCGGGTGAAGTCGATCAAAATATCGAACTCGCTCGCCACTTTATCCAGACTGTCACTCACCTTGACGCCCAGCGCGCCGATGCCCGCCAGCTCGCCGGCATCAACGCCGACCAGGCTCGATCCCGGTCGTGACAGCGCCGCCCCCAACACCACGCCTTCCGCCTGCTGCACCGCCTGGATCAATTGACGGCCCATCCGGCCGCCGGCGCCCGCAATCGCAATGCGGATTTGTGAATCTTTCATGCTTGCTCTCTTCTTGATGTAACGCGTATCCCATTAACCTATCGATTCAGGGTAACTGCCCCGCTGCGGCGCCGCCAGAGGATTCATTTCATAATTAGAAAATTATGATATTGCGCTTCTTTCATCAGCGGCGCTGTCGTGAGATTAACATTCAACCGATTTGGCGGCCTGCGACGATTGTACATAATCATGCAGTTTTCATTGCAAAAAAATGCAGAAAAAAGGCGCCGAAAACGGCGCCTGAGGAACGGAGTGCGGCGGGGTCAAGCGGTAATGGCGGCCACTTCGTTGGCTATCGCCGTCAGCGCATCGTGGCGAGCATAGTCCTCCTGCACCAGCGCCGCGCGCCGGCGATAGATCGGCTGTTGCAGAATGCGCGTCGCTGCCGCCAGTATTTGTTCCGCGCTTGGCGTGCTGGTATGCAGGCTGATGCCGCAACCGGCGGCCACCACGCGCGCGGCCGCCTCCAGCTTGTCCTCACCGGTGCCGGCGACAATCAGCGGCACACCGCTATCCAGCGCATAGTTGATCGAGCCGTAACCGCCGTTGGTGATCAGCAGCGCCGCCTGCGGCAACCAGTGTTCGAAGGAGATGAACGCCCGCACTCGGGCGTTGTCCGGCAACGCGTCCATCAGCCCTTCGGTCGCCCGCCCGCCGGTGGTGGCCAACACCCGCACCGGCAGATGCGCCAGCGCCTGCAGCGTCGGCACGATCAGCTGATGCAGATCGACATTGGCCAGCGTGCCCTGAGACACGATCACCAGCGGCCGACGATCGTCCTCCTCCCACAGCGCCTCTTCCGCGGCCGGTTGACCACCGCTGCGCAGCGGCCCGACGAAGCGCACGCCGCTCGGCAGGTCGTCGCGCTCATATTCCAGCGCCGTGGTGGCCAACTGCAGGAAACGCTCGCAGCCGCCGATCAACGCATCGGTAAACGGGCGATTCAGCGACCGCCCGCCCGCTTGCACCAGCGCGGTATCAAAGCTTTGCTGCACCTCATCAAGCAACACCCGCGTCGCTTCATCCACCAATTGCTCGCGGGTCAGCGCCCGCGGCAGCAGCGCCGGCGGGATGCGCGGGCCATAGAAAATGGCGTCGCGCGAAGAATACGACAGCGGCGTGACGCCGATCCCGAAGACCGGCGGCCGTTCGGCGGACTGCAGCAGCGGCAGCACGCCGTAGAAGCAGTTCTCCACCATCAGCAGATCGGTCTTTTCGGCGGCGATGGCCGCACGCAGCTGACGATCCAACAGTGGGATCGGCGCGGCGAAGAAATCTTTCAGCGCCAGCGCCATCTGCGCATTGCCCGGCGGCAGCGCGGCGCGCTCGGGGAAATGCGCCTCCAGGTGGCGATAGTCGAAGTCCACCTGCGCGTCGAACGGCACGAAGCTCGCCCCAGCCGCTTCGGCGCGTTCGCGGAACAGCGCGCCGGTCATCACCCGCACCTGATGCCCTTGGGCGATCAGGTGGCGAGCGATGGCTAACATCGGGTAGACGTGCCCCGGAGTGGCGACCGCCGCCATCAGTATCCTTGCCATAATGCTCCTTTTAAGCTTCTGCGTTGGCCGGCTTCAGCGCCAGATTGGCGCACACCGGATTGCTTTGAATATGCACGCGCTGCAAATGACGCGCGGAACGGGCGGTAAAGCCCTCGCGGCCGTGCAGCAGCGAGAAGTTGTCCGCGACCACCACGTCACCCTGTTGCCACTGGTGGGCATAATAGTGACGCGGATCGTACAGGTGCTGCTGCAGAGTACGGTGGAACTGTTCCTGCTGCTGCGCCGGCACGCCGTGATATTCCAGCGCATGCTGGTTGAGGAATTTTTTTCCCTCCGTCGGCGGTTCATTGTAGCGCATGATCAATCCTCTGCCGTTCGGGTGCTGCACCACCAGCGGCGAACAGACTTCGCCGCTGGTGGTGCAGCACCTGCTTGATGCGGTAGGTGATAGACACCGACAGCCACTGCTCCAGCAACGCTTCGTCCGCATTGGCCAGCAAGCGCGTGGTGTCGACGAAGGTGGTACATCCGCCTTCGTCCGGCGACGGCGCCGCCACGCAGTGGAATAACTGGAACTCGGGGATGGTCGGCTTATACATGCCATCCCAATGCAGCGGGACGTAGCTGCTGTCGAAGATATGATCCTTGGCGTCCGGATGTTCCTTCACGTCCAGCACCGCACCGAACGGCCACATCATGATCTCGCCCCACTGTTCGGCATAGCGAGTCAGGACTTCCGGCTCGCTGAAACCGGAGTCGAATCCGCGCAGCACCAGCAAGTGGTGCTCCTGCGCCAGCGCTCGCAGCGCCGCCACCGGCAGCTCGCTGACCTTTTGCCCCGGATGCTGCGGCGTCAGGATCGCGCCGAACGGGGTGTTCGGTTGAATGTGGCAATTAAGTGGTTGGTTGTTCATGGTGATTCTCCTTGCATCGAATGTGCTGCTCACACGGCAACGTGCCGTCAAAAAGGCGCCCGTCAGGATTTCGGGCGCAAAAGCATGCAGCGGCCTCAGGCCATCTGCGGTTGTTCGATCAGGTAATGGCTCGGCGTGCCGCGGATCTCAACCAACTCGCCGTCCAGGCTCTGCGCGTCTTTACGCTTCATCAGCACGAACTGGCCGTTCACGTTGGCCGCCACGCCATGCCACGGTGTCAGCCAGTCGTCTTTGGTCGGCATCATGTGGATGCCTATCTTCAGGCTGTCGGCCGGCTGTGGGTGAATCGACAGGCGGATCGCCGCCGGGAAATGCTGGGCCAGCAGGTTGCCCCAGGCCCAGCTGCGCTGGATAACGCCGCAGGCGCGCCGTTTGGCGTCTTTTTGCAGCGCGGCGTTGGAACCGCTGTAGCCCGGCAGGAGGCTGTCTTCATATAAGAAGCGCGTGATGGCGCGATACAGCATTAATCCCTGCTCGTCCTGCATCAGCTGGCGCTTGATCGCCTCTTCCGATTCGGCATAACCGTCCACCAACAGCCGGCGCAGCAGATCGTAGTCATCGGTATGCTCCGCCAGGCCTTTGACATCACCGAGGTTGAACACGCTCAGGTGGGTTGCGCCCACTTCATGCAGCAGGCTTTCAATCTCACGTTGATAATGGTTGATCGCTTCGTCGCTGACGCGGATCAGATCGCCGAACACGTGGCCGTCGGAACAGATAACGATATGCGCGCCCGGCGGGTAATAGAGTTGAATGCGCTGGCACAGCGAGTTGAGGAAGATCAGCGACAGCCGCTCCGCCATGTCCGGCACCGCGCCTATCACTTTATTGGCGTTGGGTGACTTGGTCGGAAAAGCCGGCAGCACGAATTCGATGCGCTGGTCGTTTTCAATGAATGCCCGAATGCGCGGCAATTGCACCTGAGTGACCTGCCGCTCCTCTTCAGCCAGAGAAGCATCGTCGGCGATGAGACGACGTCGATATTGCAATAATTCACGTAGGATTTTTAATGCTATCTCTTCTTTTTTCTGTGCGCTATCCACAATGAGCTCCTGTTGCGATGTGGCGCGGGTGTATTATTGGCAAGCGCAATAAGATTTATCAAAAAGAGATAAAGCGCATGCAAAATAATAATCAGCCCGGCGTTTATATGCTTCAGGCAATATAGGAAAGATGGTGCTATATTATTAGCCCGTATAATTCACAATCTAGGTTAAGTTGTGCTTAACAAACTATGAGCAATATTTTAAAACGCATGGCCATTTTCTCAAAAGTGGTCGATTGTGGCGCATTCAGCATGGCGGCAAAAGAATTGGGCATGACGACATCGGCCGTCAGCCAGCATATTCGCCAGCTGGAGGAACATCTGGGTATTCAATTACTGTTGCGATCGACGCGTTCATTGAGCCTGACCGAAGCCGGATTGTGCTTTTATGAAGATTGTCTGTTGATGATCCACGCCGCCGAGCGCGGGCAACAGCGGATCGCCGCGCTGCGCGGCGAGCTGGTCGGTGAACTGCGCGTCGCCACCTCGACCGAATTCGCCACCCATTATCTGGTGCCGGCGCTGCAGAGCTTCCTCGACGAACACCCGCGCATCACGCTGCGGTTGGAAATCCACGATGAGAGAATAGACCTCATCGCGCAACGCATCGATCTGGCGATACGCGGCGGCGCGCTGGCTGACTCCAGCTACGTCTCCACGCGGCTGGCGCGCTGCCGCGAAGTCCTGTGCGCCTCCCCGGCCTACCTGGCGAACTACGGGGTGCCGGATTCGCCGCAGGCGCTGACGCAACATCACTGGGTCACCTTTACGCCGCTCGGCAATCCGCAGTTTGTTCGCCTGATCCATCGCGACGGCGGCGAGCACCGCATGCGCATGACCGGGCGACTGTTCACCAACAGCGGCATGGCGATGAAGGAGCTGGCGCTGACCGGCAAAGGCATCATTCGCAATTTCTTCGCCAACGTCGAGCGAGAGTTGCGCAGCGGCGAGCTGATTGAAATATTGCCCGACTGGCGATTACCGGAAATTAATTGCTATGCCATTATGCCGCGACGGGAGATCCAGCCATTAAAAGTCCGGCGATTGCTGGAGCATATGAAGCTCTATTTAAAGGAGAAAGGATTAAACGACCTAGAACAGATTCGACAAGAATAAAATAAGAAACATCTGCAAGACTACTATTGTAATTATTGTAATCACGTTGACGACACCAGGCCCTATTTAGATTGCAGCCTAATGATATTCTATTTAATGACTTCATTCAGCCTATATAATTAATGACGCCACCGCTATTTCAAATACTCAGAATAAATTTGGCTTTAGTTAGCAGAAAATTTGAATATGCTCAGCATTTTATTTTTAATGCCGTTGGCATTCCCAAAAAAAACGGGAAGCCTAAGCTCCCCGTTGTCATTCACTCACGCACCTCAGTCAATCTGCCGGACGTCCACGCGCAGCTCTTTCGGCACTTCGAACACGATGTTCTCTTCACGCCCGCTGATTTCATGCACGTCGACGCCGCCCAGCGCTTTCAGGCGAGAGATCACCTCCTGCACCAGCACGTCCGGCGCCGAAGCGCCGGCGGTGACGCCGATGTTGCGCGCTTCGCTCAGCCAACTTTCCTGAATATCCGCCGCCGAATCGATCAAATAAGCCGGTTTGCCCACGCGCTGCGCCAGTTCGGCCAGACGGTTAGAGTTGGAAGAGTTCTTCGACCCCACCACCAGCACCACGTCCGCATCGCCGGCCAGGTTACGCACCGCTTCCTGACGGTTGGTGGTGGCGTAGCAAATGTCATCCTTGCGCGGACCGATAATGCTCGGGAAGCGCTGACGCAGCGCGTCGATCACGTCCGAGGTATCATCAACCGACAGCGTGGTCTGCGTCATGAAGCACAGGTTGTTTTCGTCTTTCACCTGCAGCTTCCACACGTCTTCCGGCGATTCGACCAGGTACATGCCGCCCTGCGGGTTGCTGTACTGGCCCATGGTGCCTTCCACCTCCGGGTGCCCGGCATGGCCGATCAGAATCGCTTCGGTACCGCGGCGGCTGGCGCGCGCCACTTCCATATGCACCTTGGTCACCAGCGGACAGGTGGCGTCGAACAGCATGGTCAGATCGCGCGCCTTGGCTTCGGCGCGCACGGCTTGAGACACGCCGTGCGCCGAGAAGATCAGGATAGAGCCGTCCGGCACTTCGGCGATCTCTTCGATAAACACGGCGCCACGCTCACGCAGGCTGTCGACCACGTAGCGGTTGTGCACCACTTCATGCCGTACGTAGATCGGCGCGCCATACAGCTCCAGCGCGCGTTCCACGATGCTGATCGCACGATCAACCCCGGCGCAGAAGCCGCGCGGGTTAGCCAGCAATATTTGCATGCGTCTCCTCCTGCTGCGGATCGATCTCCAGCACTTCGATGTCGAAGGTCACCGGATGGCCCGCCAGCGGATGGTTGAAATCGACGGTGATCGAATCTTCCGCCACCGCGCGCACCACGCCCGGCATTTCGCTGCCGTCAATCGCGGTAAACAGCATGATGGTGCCCACGTCCGGCACGCCGGTTTCCGCGAAGTCGCGGCGCGAGAAGAACTGGACCAGATCCGGGTTCTCCGCGCCGAACGCCGCTTCCGGCTGCAGGGTAAAGGCGCGCTTGTCGCCCGCGCGCAGGCCAAGCAACTGCTCTTCCAGCGGCGCCGACAGGCTGCCGTCACCCAGGCGGAACAGCGCCGGTTTGCCGCTGCTGCGGGTGGATTCGGCGGTCGAACCGTCTTCCAGTTTCAGCGTAAAGTGAACCAGCACCGCGCTGTCACTGATAACCTGAGCCGTCATATTACTCACCTTTGCTCTTTGCGCCTTTGTTCGCCGGCGACAGGAAACCTTCCAGCACGATCATCGCCGCGCCCACGCAGATAAAGCTGTCCGCCAGATTGAAGGTCGGGTAGTGCCAGTCACCGACGTAAAAGTCGATGAAATCGACCACGAAACCGTGCCACAGGCGATCGAACAGGTTGCCCAACGCCCCGCCGATGATAAAGGCGTAGGCGATGTTGTTCAGCTTCTGCTGCGCCGCGCTGCGGTACATCATCACCAGCAGCACCGCGACGATGGCGATGGCGATGCCGGCGAAGAACCAGCGTTGCCAACCGCCATGATCGGCCAGGAAGCTGAACGCGGCGCCGTAGTTGCGCGCGTAAAACAGGTTGAACGACGGGATCAACGGCTGGGACTGGCCCAGCGTAAAGTTAGCGAGGATCCACTGTTTGCTGCCGAAATCCAGCGCCAGCACCGCCACTACAACCCACAGCCAACGCAGGCCGGTCGAACAAATTGGTTTACTCATCAGGCGCAAGTTCTCAGGCAAAGTTACGCTTCTCGCCGTCACCGGCGACGTTGCTCACACAGCGGCCGCAGATGTCTGCATGCTCCGCCACCAGGCCGATATCGGTGGTGTAATGCCAGCAGCGCGGGCACTTCTCACCTGGCGCCGTGCTGAAGGCGATCTTCAGCCCTTTCAGCAGCTCGGAGGCCTGCGCGTCGGCCGGCGCCTCCGCCAATGGCGCAACGCTTGCCGCAGAGGTCAGCAGCACAAAGCGCAGCTCATCCTGCAGGCTGTTCAGACGCGCCGCCAACTCGCTGTCGGCATACAGCGTCACCGCCGCTTCCAGCGAACCGCCGAGGCGTTTGTCCGCACGCGCCTGCTCCAGCACCTTGTTCACTTCGCCGCGCACTTTCAGCAGCTCAGCCCAGAAAGCGTCGTTCATCGGCTCGCCTTCCGCCAGCCCGAACAGGCCGTCGTACCACTCTTCGGTGAACACGTACTGCGCGCGTTTGCCCGGCATGAAGCCCCAGATCTCGTCTGCGGTGAACGACATGATCGGCGCCATCCAGCGCACCAGCGCTTCGACGATGTGATACAGCGCGGTCTGGCAGCTGCGGCGGGCGACGCTGTCGCTCTTGGCGGTATACTGACGATCCTTGATGATATCCAGGTAGAAGGAGCCCATCTCGACCGAACAGAACTGCATCAGGCGCTGCACCACTTCGTGGAAATCGTAGTTGGCGTAAGCCTGCTCGATATCCTGCTGCGCCGCCAGCGCACGGCCGACCGCCCAGCGATCCAGCACCACCATGTCTTCCGGCGCCACGCAATCGGTGCTTGGCTCGAACCCGTTAAGGTTGGCTAGCAGGAAGCGCGCGGTGTTGCGGATGCGGCGGTAAGAGTCGGCGGAACGCTTGAGGATCTCGTCGGACACCGCGATCTCGCCGGTGTAATCGGTCGACGCCACCCACAGACGCAGAATGTCGCCGCCCAGCTTGTTCATCACGTCCTGCGGGCTGACGGTGTTGCCGATCGACTTGGACATCTTGCGGCCCTGGCCGTCGACGGTGAAGCCGTGGGTCAGCACTTCCTTGTATGGCGCCTTGCCCTTCATCGCGGTGGAAATCATCAGCGATGACATGAACCAGCCGCGGTGTTGGTCGGAGCCTTCCAGATACATGTCGGCGCCGTGGCCGTTGAATTCAGGACGCACGTCGACAACGGAGGCGTGGGTAGAACCGGAATCGAACCACACGTCCAGCGTATCCGGCACTTTCACGTAGTCGGCGGCTTCCGCGCCGAGTATGTCGGCCGCGTCCAGATCCCACCAGGCCTGAATGCCGTCTTGCTCGACGCGCTTGGCCACTTCTTCCATCAGCTCAACGGTGCGCGGGTGCAGCTGCTCGGTCTCTTTGTGCACGAACAGCGACATCGGCACGCCCCAGGTGCGCTGACGCGAGATGCACCAGTCCGGGCGGTTGGCCACCATCATTTCGATGCGCGCCTGGCCCCAATCCGGGATCCACTGCACGCCCTTGATCTCTTCCAGCGACTGCTGACGCAGGCCTTTCTGATCCATGCTGATGAACCATTGCGGCGTGGCGCGGAAGATGATTGGCGTCTTGTGGCGCCAGCAGCACGGATAGCTGTGCAGGAACTTCTCGACGTGCAGCAGCGCGCCTTTCTCGCGCAGCAGATCGACGATCAGATCGTTGGCCTTGAAGACGAACTTGCCGTCCAGCAGCGGGTAGGTGCCGGTCAGGTAGCAGCCGTTCGGCCCTACCGGGTTGGCCACTTCCAGGCCGTATTTCTGGCCGATCACGAAGTCGTCCGGGCCGTGACCCGGCGCTGTGTGCACCGCACCGGTACCGGCGTCCAGGGTCACATGCTCGCCGAGGATTGCCGGCACGTCGAAGTCCATGAACGGGTGTTTGAAGCGCAGCAGCTCCAGATCGGCGCCTTTGCAGCTGCCCAGCACCGTCCACTCGGTGATGCCGGCGCGTTTCATCACGCTTTCCACCAGTTCGGCCGCCAGGATCAGGCATTGGCCGTCAACCTGCACCAGTTGATAGGTGAAGTCCGGGTGCAGAGAGATCGCGCGGTTAGCCGGCAAGGTCCACGGCGTGGTGGTCCAGATAACCAGCGAAATGGCGCCGTTGAAGTGGCTCACGCCGAACTTGGCCGCCACGGCAGCCGCGTCGGCCGCATGGAAGGATACGTCGATCGACGGCGAAGTCTTGTCGTAATACTCCACTTCCGCTTCCGCCAGCGACGAGCCGCAGTCGGTGCACCAGTGAACCGGCTTGGCGCCTTTCAGCAGGTGGCCGTTGCTGATGATCTTGCCCAGCGCGCGGATGATGTTGGCTTCGGTTTTGAAGTCCATGGTCAGGTATGGACGATCCCAGTCGCCCAGCACGCCCAGGCGGATGAAGTCCTTCTTCTGGCCTTCAACCTGCTCGGCCGCGTATTCGCGGCACTTCTGGCGGAACTCGGCCGCCGTCAGCTTCTCGCCCGGTTTGCCGTACAGCTGCTCAACCTTCAGTTCGATAGGCAGGCCGTGGCAATCCCAACCCGGCACATAAGGCGAGTCGAAGCCGGCCATCCCTTTCGACTTGATGATAATGTCTTTGAGAATCTTGTTAACCGAGTGACCAATGTGAATGCTGCCGTTCGCATACGGAGGGCCGTCATGCAAAATGAAGGTTTTTTTGCCCTTTTTGGCAGTACGAATAATCCCGTACAGATCCTGTTCATACCAACGTTGCAGCATGCCAGGCTCGCGCTTGGCGAGATCGCCGCGCATCGGGAACCCTGTTTCCGGCAAGTTCAGGGTATTCTTGTAGTCACTCATGAGATTCTCGTTTCCGTTTTCGGCTATTTACCCGTCACACTTCAAGCTGCATCTTTGTCGGCCGCCCTTTCTCACCCGAATCACTTGCCTGTGCAAGCTCATCGGGGTTCGCGCGGTTGCCGCCGCGATGCGGCTCGAATTGTTTAGGGTAAACGATTAAACCAGTGTTTTTAACCCGAAGAACTTCCGGGCCGTCACCACATCATTGGCGATTTGCTGCTTCAGGGCATCGAGCGAAGCAAACCGTTGTTCGTTGCGCAATTTTGCGCGGAGCACCACCTCAATATGGCGCCCGTAAAGATCCATTGTGACATCCAGCAGATGCACTTCCAGCTGCTGGCGCACGCCGGCGACGGTCGGGCGCGTGCCGATGTTGGCCACGCCCGGCAGCGGCTTCGGCCCCAGGCCGTACACCTCCACCGCATACACCCCTTTCACCGGCGCCACCAGGCGCTTGAGCGGCAGGTTGGCGGTCGGGAAGCCGATGGTGCGGCCCAGCTCATCGCCGTGCACCACGCGCCCGGAGATGCTGTACGGGTGGCCCAACAGGGTCTCCGCCAGCGGCAGATCGTCCTCGCTCAGCGCAGTGCGGATCGCCGTGCTGCTGATGCGCCGGTCGCCTTCGCGGAAGGTCGGGGTGCTGACCACATCGAAGCCGTACTCTTTTCCGGCCTGCTGCAATAGCGGAAAATCGCCCTGACGCCCGGCGCCAAAGCGAAAATCATCCCCCACCATCAGGAATTTGACGCCGAGCTTCTCCACCAGCAGCTCGGCGACGAACGCCTGCGCGGTGTTGGCGGCAAAACGCGGATCGAACTTGACGCACAGCAGGTAATCAACGCCCGCCTGCGCCAGATAGTTGGCCTTGTCGCGCAGGCGCGTCAAACGGGCCGGCGCCTTGTCTGCGGCGAACATCTCCAGCGGCTGCGGCTCAAAGATCATGACCATCACCGGCAGCCCGAGGCGTTGCCCTTGTTGCTTCAACTGCTCCAGCAGCGCCTGATGACCGCGGTGTACGCCGTCAAAGTTGCCGATGGTGAGCACGCAACCATGGTGGCGCGCCCGGATATTGTGAATGCCGCGAATTAGCTCCATAGCTGGCTCAAAACAGTGGAAATCGGCGGATTATACCTTGTACAGCCGGTAAGGTTAACCCGCGATTGGTGCCTTTATGTAATAGACATACCATACCGGAGATAATCTGCGCGTGAAACGGCTTCACCGCAGTTTATCCCGCGCCGCCGGGCCGATTCTCGACCGCGGCCAACGGCTTGCGCCCGCCGCGGCAAATCATTGGCGAATTTTCTCGCGAAACACTGTATTCCCAAGAGCGAAGCTGGTAAAATCCTGCGCCATCACAACGTAGCGAGTGCCGCCTGTACAAACGGCGCTTATTTGCACAAATCCATTGACAAACGAAGGCTAAAAGGGCATATTCCTCGGCCTTTGAATTGTCCTCAATAGAATATATTTGGGAGTTGGACCTTGGCTAATATCAAATCAGCTAAGAAACGCGCCGTACAGTCTGAGAAACGCCGCAAGCATAACGCAAGCCGTCGCTCAATGGTGCGTACCTTCATCAAGAAGGTAGACGCAGCTATCGCAGCTGGCGACAAAGAAGCAGCACAAAATGCATTCCTGGTAATGCAGCCACTGGTGGACCGTCAGGCAGCTAAAGGCCTGATCCACAAAAACAAAGCAGCGCGTCATAAGTCAAACCTGACTGCACGCATCAACGCAATGCAATAAGCATTTCGTTATCTGCTTGATAAAAAAACCGGCTCAGGCCGGTTTTTTTACGCCCTGCGTTCAGTGAACCGCTAGCAGGAAAACAGCGCCGAGAAGTCTTTGTTGCACACCCGCTGCACCGCCGGATGCTGGATCATGCGCTCGGCGAAGATAATGTAATACTCCTCCTGCACGCTGTCGATGCGCCCAATCTCCACCACGTTGTCATCGTTGTAGGTATCCTGCGCATACAGCGTCGGCGCCACGAAAATCGCGTTGTGGTACATGCCGAAGGCCTTCATCAGCGCCGCATCGTCGAACTCGCCCAGGATCTCCACCTGAATGCCCTGCGTATTGAACCAGTTAAGCAGCTTGCGCCCCAGCATCGAGCGGCGGCCGGGGATCAGCAACTTGCGCTGCTCCAGACAGGCCGGGAACGGCAACTCCGGCGCCGGCTGGCGGCAGAAGAAACTGATGCCGCACTCGCCCAGCTTCAGCGAGAACAGCCCTTCCTGCTGGCTGGAGTCCACCGGGCAATCCGACAGGATCATATCCAGCTTGTGCTGGCTGAGCTGCTCCAGCAGCATCTCGTGTGTCGATTCAAAACAACGCAGGTGGATCTGCTCGTTGTCCACCACCACCGCCGTTTCCAATACCTGGCTGACCAGCCGCTTCGACAGCGCATCCGCCACGCCGACGTCGAACAACAGGTTGGACTCTTTGCGGTAGTTGACGATATCCAGCATTTCCTGGCTGAGCATGAACATCTTGTCGGCATAGCGGAACACCAGCTGCCCCAGCTCCGAAGGCACCAACCCGCGCCCCTGGCGCTTGAACAGCTTGCCGTCCAACCGCTCTTCCAGCGCTTTGATCTGGCCGGTGATGGTCTGCGGCGTCAGGAACAACGCTTCAGCGGCGCCGACCACGGAACCGGCCTTGCAGACCTGCCAGAAATAGTAAAGGTGATTAAAGTTGATATGCGACATCCTCACGAGCGGCTCTCCTTAACAACGTTTCGCAGCGGCAAACGGTGTGCCGTGACGAGCGACAAACTTCCTTTCCCTGCTTCAGACAACGTATAGCCCCATTAGTCCCAACGAAGAACGGCCGAAGCTGCACATATTTTATACCGCACAGCTCCGACCAGCCATTTTATTGTGCGCCCCTGCCGGGCACCGGCAGGATTAACGCACGCGCGGCAACGCCAGACGCAGTAATCCGTACCCCGCCACCGCCGCGGCGGTGGAGCCCAACAGGATCCCCAGACGGGAATAGGTGCTGAGCGCCGCATCGGCCTCGCCGAACGCCAGCGAGGCGATGAAAATCGACATGGTGAAACCAATACCACAGAGCACCGAAACGGCAAACACCTGTTTGAAGCCGATCCCCTCAGGCAAGCGGGCAATGCCCATTTTCACCGCCAGCAGGCTGAAGAGGAAAATCCCCAGCGGCTTGCCGATAAACAGACCGGCCGCAATCCCAACCGGCAGCAGCGAGGTCAATCCCTCCAGCGATACGCCCTGCAGAGAGACCCCGGCGTTGGCGAAAGCGAACAGCGGCAGGATCATGAACGCCACCCACGGGTGCAGCTCATGCTCCAGCGTTTCCGACGGCGATAGCCCCTTCTTCACGTTCAGCGGGATCATAAAGCCGACGATCACCCCGGCCAGCGTCGCGTGCACCCCGGACTTGAGGATCGCCACCCACAACACCAGGCCGACCATCATATACAACGAGGTTTTGCCCACGCCGCGCCAGTTCATCACCGCCAGCAGCACCGTCGCCGCGGCCGCCACGCCCAGCGCGATCATCGACACTTCGTGGGTGTAGAACAGCGCGATGATGATGATCACGCCCAGGTCATCGATGATCGCCAGCGCCAACAGGAACACTTTCAGGCTGGTCGGCACGCGGTTGCCCAGCAACGCCATCACGCCCAACGCGAAGGCGATATCGGTCGCGGCCGGGATCGCCCAACCCTGGCGGGTAACTTCATCCGCGCCGTTGAACAACAGGTAAATCAGCGCCGGCGCCAGCATGCCGCCCAGTGCGGCGATCGCCGGAAACACCGCCTTGTCACGCCCGGACAGTGAGCCTTGCATCAGCTCGCGCTTGACCTCGAGCCCCACCACCAGGAAGAAGATGGCCATCAGCCCGTCGTTGATCCACAGCAGCAGCGGCTTGGCGATCTCCAGCGAAGCTACCTTCACCATCACCGGCAGGTTAAGGAATGCCTGGTAGATCCCCTGCGCCGGGCTGTTGGCCATGATCAAAGCGACGATCGCCGCCGCGATCAGGATGATGCCGCCCGCGGCTTCCTGACGTAAAAATTGACGAATGATGTTGGTCACAATACGTCTCTCCAAATCTGAGCAAGGCGTAGCGCCCTGCGAAGCACAGTCATGAAGTGAGTATAGAGGGCGTTTTAGTTCGAAAAAATAAGTTTATAAATGCTAAACAGCTCGAAAAAACCGATAAAAAGCACGAATAAGTCACATTTATATAAGGGATTAGCGGTTTGGCGCGCAAATAAAAACCCCGGGACAGAAGCCCGGGGTTCGCGCATAAGCTAACAGAAACAGAAGGTTAGCGAGTCAGATCGTCAAAGAACTTTTTCACCCCGTCGAAGAAGCTCTTCGAACGCGGGCTGTTCTTGTCGCCGGACGGGCCGCCAAGGCTCTCTTCCAGCTCACGCAACAGCTGCTTCTGCTTGTCGTTCAGATTGACCGGGGTTTCCACCACCACGCGACACAGCAGGTCGCCCTGGCTGCCGCCGCGCACCGATTTCACGCCCTTGCCGCGCATGCGGAACAGCTTGCCGGTTTGGGTCTCCGAAGGCACCTTCAGTTTCACCCGGCCATCCAGCGTCGGCACTTCAATCTCGCCGCCCAGCGCCGCCATGGCAAAGTTGATCGGCACTTCGCAGTACAGGTTGTTGCCTTCACGCTCGAAGATCGGGTGCGCCTTCACCTGCACCTGAACGTACAGATCGCCCGCCGGTGCGCCGTGCTCGCCGGCTTCGCCTTCACCCGCCAGGCGGATGCGATCGCCGGTATCCACGCCGGCCGGAATTTTCACCGACAGCGTTTTGGATTTTTCTACCCGGCCGTGGCCATGGCATTTGTTGCACGGATCTTTGATGATCTGACCGCGGCCATGGCAGTGCGGACACGCCTGCTGCACGGTGAAGAAGCCCTGACGCATCTGCACCTGGCCCTGACCATGACAGGTTGGGCAGGTGACCGGCGAACTGCCCGGCTTGGCGCCGCTGCCGTGGCAGACGTCGCACTCTTCCAGCGTCGGGATGCGGATCTCTTTGGTGACGCCACGTACCGCTTCCTCGAGGGTCAGCTCCATGTTATAGCGCAGATCGGAACCGCGGCTGGCGCGCTGACGGCGGCCTCCGCCGAAGATGTCGCCAAACACGTCGCCAAAGATATCGCTGAAGTCGGCGCCGCCGCCAAAGCCGCCACCGCCCATGCCGCCCTGTTCAAAGGCCGCGTGCCCGTACTGATCGTAAGCCGCGCGTTTCTGGTCGTCGGTCAGGACTTCGTAAGCTTCTTTAACTTCTTTAAACTTGGTTTCGGCGTCTTGTTCCTGGTTGCGGTCAGGATGGTATTTCATCGCCAGGCGTTTGTACGCCTTTTTGATCTCACGTTCATCCGCCGTCTTGCTGACGCCGAGAATCTCGTAATAGTCTTTCTTCGCCATTCTTTCGCTTACCCTTAACATGCGTGCACGGGCGCAGAGTTGCCTCGACGCCCGTGCTGGTTTCCGGGAGCGGCATCTCCGCCGCCCCGTGCCCGCTTAAGGGCGATTATTTTTTGTCTTTAACTTCTTCGAACTCGGCGTCAACCACGTCGTCTTCTTTCTGCGCCGCGTTGTCCGCGCCGGCGTCAGCACCCTGCTGAGCCTGCTGCGCCTGAGCCATTTCCAGCAGCTTGCCGGAAACCTGCACCAACGCCTGGGTCTTCGCTTCGATCTCGGCTTTGTCTTCGCCTTTCACCGCCGCTTCCAGATCTTTCAGCGCCGCTTCGATCGCCGTTTTGTCTTCCGCCGGCAGTTTGTCGCCCGCTTCTTCCAGCTGTTTGCGCGTGCCGTGGATCAGGTGATCCGCCTGGTTGCGAGTCTGTACCAGCTCTTCGAACTTGCGGTCAGCTTCAGCGTTCAGCTCGGCGTCGCGCACCATTTTCTGGATTTCGTCCTCGTTCAGGCCAGAAGACGCCTTGATGGTGATCTTCTGCTCACGACCGGTGTTCTTGTCTTTGGCAGACACGTGCAGAATGCCGTCGGCATCGATGTCGAAGGTGACTTCGATCTGCGCCATGCCGCGCGGTGCCGCCTGGATGCCGTCCAGGTTGAACTGGCCCAGAGATTTGTTATCGCTGGCGCGCTTACGCTCACCCTGCAGCACGTGGATGGTGACCGCAGACTGGTTGTCTTCCGCAGTAGAGAACACCTGGCTGTGCTTGGTCGGGATCGTGGTGTTTTTGGTGATCAGCGGCGTCATCACGCTGCCCATGGTTTCGATACCCAGCGACAGCGGGGTAACGTCCAGCAGCAGAACGTCTTTCACATCACCGGCCAACACGCCGCCCTGTACCGCAGCGCCCACGGCAACCGCTTCGTCCGGGTTCACGTCTTTACGCGGTTCTTTGCCGAAGAAGTCTGCGACTTTCTTCTGCACCATTGGCATACGGGTCTGGCCGCCCACCAGGATCACGTCCTGGATGTCGGAAACCGACAGGCCTGCGTCTTTCAGCGCCACTTTCAGCGGCTCGATGGAGCGCGCCACCAAATCTTCAACCAGCGACTCGAGTTTGGCGCGAGTCACTTTGATGTTCATGTGTTTTGGACCGGTCGCATCTGCAGTGATGTACGGCAGGTTAACGTCGGTCTGCTGAGCGGAAGACAGTTCGATCTTCGCTTTCTCGGCGGCTTCTTTCAGACGCTGCATCGCCAGCGGATCGTTGCGCAGATCGATGCCCTGATCTTTCTTGAACTCTTCCACCAGGTAGTTGATCAGACGGCTGTCGAAGTCTTCGCCGCCCAGGTGGGTGTCACCGTTGGTCGCCAGCACTTCGAAGGTTTTTTCGCCGTCAACGTCGTCGATTTCGATGATGGAGATATCGAAAGTACCGCCGCCCAGGTCATAAACCGCGATGGTGCGGTTGCCGACTTCTTTGTCCAGGCCGTAGGCCAGAGCCGCCGCAGTCGGTTCGTTGATGATGCGCTTGACTTCCAGACCCGCGATGCGGCCGGCGTCTTTAGTCGCCTGACGCTGGGCGTCGTTGAAGTAAGCCGGTACGGTGATAACCGCTTCAGTTACCGGTTCGCCCAGGTAATCTTCCGCCGTTTTCTTCATTTTCTTCAGCACTTCCGCAGAGATCTGCGGCGGAGCCATTTTCTGGCCTTTCACTTCCAGCCAGGCGTCGCCGTTGTCGGCTTCGATGATTTTGTAAGGCATGATCGCTTTGTCGCGCTGCGCTTCTTCATCCTGGAAGCGGCGGCCGATCAGGCGCTTGATGGCGAACAGGGTGTTTTCAGGGTTGGTCACTGCCTGACGCTTAGCCGGCTGGCCAACCAGAGTTTCACCGTCCTGGGTATATGCGATAATAGAAGGAGTGGTGCGGTCGCCCTCGGCGTTTTCCAGCACGCGTGCCTTGGCACCATCCATAATTGCTACGCAAGAGTTGGTAGTACCCAGGTCGATACCAATAATTTTGCCCATCTAAACGTCTCCACTAAAAAATTCATAAGTCAGTCAGGTTGCTAACCTATATGCGGGCGATTTTTTGCTTTTCAACTGCCCGATATCTCAGTGCGACCCGCGGTTAGCAGCTGCGGTTGCAAATAAGATGGGGCCATCCAGCTCGGCATCAAGGGGCAAGGCAAAAAAAATTTCTTTTTTTATCGTCATTCAGATCATTGTTTCCGGCTGCGGGGATCATTATGATGCGCGCGCTCTGATGGAAAACTTCGATTTTTTGGCCATTCAGACCATTTATGATTTTACTTCGCTGTTTCCGTTAATTTTCTGTTATCGCAGAGGACTTATGCACACCAACAAGTTGGCGAATCCCGGCCCTCTCGGCCTGATGGGCTTCGGGATGACCACCGTCTTGCTGAACCTGCACAACGCGGGCTTTTTCCCACTGAACTCCGCCATCATCAGCATGGGGATTTTCTTCGGTGGCCTGGCCCAGATCCTGGCCGGCCTGCTGGAGTACAAGAAGGGCAACACCTTCGGCATGACCGCATTCACCGCCTACGGCAGCTTCTGGCTGAGCCTGGTCGGCCTGCTGCTGCTGCCGCGTTTGGGCCTGGCGGAAGCCACCGAGGCGCACGTGCTGGGCATCTATCTGGCGCTGTGGGGCGTCTTCACCCTGTTCATGTTCTTCGGCACCCTGGGCGCCAACCGCGTGCTGCAGTTCGTGTTCGCCAGCCTGACGCTGCTGTTCGCCCTGCTGGCCGTCGGCAACATCACCGGCAACCACGCGCTGCTGACCTTCGCCGGTTATGAGGGCATCATCTGCGGCGCCAGCGCCATCTACCTGGCGATGGCCGAAGTGCTCAACGAGCAATACGGCCGCACCGTGCTGCCGATTGGCGAACCGGCCTCGGCCCGCGTCGCGGCATCGCCGGTCACGGCGTAATCGCCCGCCCCTGACGAAAAAGCCCTGCAATGCAGGGCTTTTTTTTAGCTGTAGGAACCGGCTCGCCGCTCGCCGGCTTCGCTGTTCAGGTCGCGATGCAGGTAGACACCGAGCAGCAGCCCGATAAGCGACAGCGCCAGCACATAGTAAGCGGGCGCTAACGGGGTTAATTTCATGATCAGCGTCACAAAAATAGGGGTTAAACCGCCAAAAATAGCGTACGAGACGTTATATGAGAACGAGATGCCGGTAAACCGCACTTCCGCCGGGAAAGCCCGCACCATCACGTACGGCACGGCCCCCACCACACCTACGCTGAAACCCACCAGCGCATAGCAGGCGAACAGCATTTCCGGGCGGACGCCCACCGTCTGATAGAACAGCCAGCTGCAGCCGGCCAGCAGCAAACTGCCGACCACCAGCGTTTTGCTGGCGCCGAAGCGATCGGCCGACAAACCGGCGACGATGCAGCCGGCGATCAGCATGATGGTGGCGATGCTGTTGGCCTGCAGCGTCAGGGCCGGCGCAATGCCGAACTGTTTTTGCAGATAGGTCGGGGTCATCAGGATCACCACCACGATACCGGCGGAGAGCAGCCAGGTCAGCAGCATCGACACCGCCACTTCCCGTTTGTGGTTGAGCACCACCGATTTCAGCGGCAGCTCCTCGGCCAGCGCTTTGCGCGCCTGCATCTCGATGAAGATCGGCGTTTCCTGCAGCCAGCGGCGCAGGTACATCGCCACCAGGCCGAACATGCCGCCCAGCAGGAATGGAATGCGCCAGCCGCCGCCGGCAATGCTCTGCGGGCTAAGCGTGGTGTTGATCACCGTCGCCACCACCGATCCCAGCAGGATGCCCACCGTCAGCCCGGCGGTCAGCGTGCCGCAGGCGAAACCGATGCGCCGGCGCGGCACGTGTTCGGCGACGAAGACCCAGGCGCCCGGCACCTCACCGCCGATCGCCGCCCCCTGCAGCACGCGCATCAGCAGCAGCAACAGCGGCGCGGCGATGCCGATGCTGGCGTAGGTCGGCAGCAGGCCCATCGCCAGCGTCGGCAACGCCATCAGCAGAATGCTCAGGGTAAACATCTTTTTGCGGCCGACCAGATCGCCGAAGTGCGCCATCACGATGCCGCCCAGCGGGCGGGCCAGATAGCCGGCGGCGAAAATGCCGAAGGTTTGCACCAGCCGCAGCCATTCCGGCATGTCCGCCGGGAAGAACAGGTCGCCGACCACGGCGGCGAAGAATACGAAGATAATGAAGTCGTAAAACTCCAACGCGCCGCCCAACGCGGCCAACGTCAGCGTTTTGTAGTCTTGCCGGTTCAGCCGGCGATTAGTGTCGTGAGGCATAGGGCACCGTCGGTAAAGGCTGTAAAAATAAAAGCCGCAGGCTTTCTGTAAAAGAATCCTTACTATAGCGGCAAATTATTTTCACACCAAACGGGCTGAAGCCGATCTCGCAGATTGCTGAAATTTAGAGGTTTATCTCGCGACGCGCGCTCTTTGGCCGAAATGCTGCTACCACTGCGGCATGCGTTTCGACATAAGGCCCGTCGAGCAGCTGAATGCAATAAGGCACGCTGGCGAAGATGCCGTGCACCACCGCATTGCCCTGCTCGTCCTTCACCCCTTCCAGCGTTTCCTTGATCGACTTTGGCTGGCCGGGCAGATTGATGATCAGCGCCTGCTTGCGGATCGCCCCCACCTGGCGAGAAAGAATTGCCGTTGGCACATAGTGTAGGCTGATCTGACGCATTTGCTCGCCGAAACCGGGCATCACGCGATCGGCGATCGCCAGCGTGGCGTCGGGGGTGACGTCGCGACGCGCCGGCCCGGTGCCGCCGGTGGTCAGCACCAGATGGCAGCCCATTTCGTCCACCAGCTCACACAGCGTTTGTTCAATTTGCGTCTGCTCATCGGGGATCAGCCGGGTTTCCAGCTTGAACGGCGTCGCCAGCGCGCCGGCCAGCCATTCCTCCAGCGCCGGAATGCCTTTATCCTGGTAAACGCCGCCGGAAGCGCGGTCAGAAACGGAAACCAAACCAATACGTAAAATATCCATGCGTAACCTCTACAGCCTGATGGGGTCCGAACGGGTTCGTCTCCCGTTCTGTTGTCATTGCCGAGAGTATAAGGGCTTCCCCCGCCGGCGGGAGCGTCGGGCATAAAAAAAGGTGGCCTGAGCCACCTTTTTACTGCGCGATCTGCAGGAATTACAGCAGGTCGGCGATCATTTTTTCCAGTTTGCCCTGGTCTACGGCGAACTTGCGGATGCCGTCGGTCAGTTTCTCGACCGCCATCGGATCCTGGTTGTGCTGCCAGTAGAACTCAGGTTCGGTCAGTGCGGCAGGACGCGCCTTCACTTCACCGGTGTAAGACAGTTTGCGCTCCAGCGCGCCTTCGCTCTCCGCCAGCTCTTTCAGCAGCGCAGGGGCGATGGTCAGGCGGTCGCAGCCGGCCAGCTCGATGATTTCGCCAACGTTGCGGAAGCTGGCGCCCATCACCACGGTGTTGTAACCGTGTTGTTTGTAGTACTGGTAAATCTCGGTCACGGAGATCACGCCCGGATCTTCGTGCGGCGCGAACTCTTTCTTGTCGCCGTTGGCTTTGTACCAATCGAGGATACGGCCGACGAACGGCGAGATCAGGTAAACGCCGGCTTCGGCGCAGGCGCGAGCCTGAGCGAAGGAGAACAGCAGCGTCAGGTTACAGTTGATGCCTTCTTTCTCCAGCTGCTCCGCCGCGCGGATGCCCTGCCAGGTCGAGGCCAGTTTGATCAGAATGCGATCGTTGCTGATGCCGGCTTCGTTGTACAGCTTGATCAGGCGCTTGGCCTTGGCCACGCTGGCGACGGTGTCGTAAGACAGACGCGCGTCAACCTCGGTGGAGATGCGGCCCGGAACCAGTTTGAGGATCTCCAGACCGATGTTGACCGCCAGCTTGTCGGCGGCGTCGGCGATCTGCTGCTCGCGATCGCTGCTCTGGCCGCGCGCCCAGGCGATGGCTTCGTCAATCAGTTTGCGGTATTCAGGAATTTGGGCTGCATTGAGGATCAGCGAAGGGTTGGTTGTGGCGTCCTGCGGTTGATACAGCTTCATTGCCGCGATATCACCCGTATCTGCAACCACTGTAGTCAGCTGGCGCAGGGAAGTTAATTTGTCGGTCATGTTGGCATTATCTCATCGTTTGTGCATGAACTTTTGGCATTGTTCAACCATGCCCTGCCCTGATAATAACATGCGCCAAGCCCGGTGCAAGGCTGGAAAACCGCGGCGCGCAAGCATCTGTTTTATCCTTGGGCGAGCAACCGTTTACGCCGATATCTTTCGCCATTACCGAGCGGATGGAAAGGCAATAACGTGCTATCGCCCGAATAAATTATGTTAAATTCGAAAAAATTGATGCAATTCGTCCGCCAATCTGCGAAAAATCTCAATCGCCTGACGCCGGACCGATTCCAGCTAAGCTCTTGTAAAAAATAGGCCAATATTTCTCACCTGCGGTGGATGCTGCCAGGTGCGCATGACATTTCGATAAGGAGGAGGGATCCCTTGACGGACCTGATGAATTTTATAAACAACATTTTGTGGGGGTCGGTGCTGATTTATCTGCTGCTCGGCACCGGCATTTACTTCACGCTGCGCACCCGTTTTATCCAGCTCCGCCACTTTAGCCACATGTTCTCGGTGTTGAAAAACAGCAATAAAAGCGACAGCGCCGGCATCTCCTCTTTCCAGGCGCTGTGTACCACGCTGGCGGCGCGCGTCGGCACCGGCAACCTGACCGGCGTCGCCATTGCCCTCACCGCCGGCGGCCCCGGCGCCATCTTCTGGATGTGGGTGGTGGCGTTTATCGGCATGGCCACGTCATTTGTGGAAAGCTCGCTGGCTCAGCTCTACAAAACCAAAGACGACAACGGCAACTACCGCGGCGGCCCGGCCTATTACATGGAAAAGGGACTCGGCATGCGCTGGATGGGCGTGCTGTTCTCCATTTTCCTGATCATCGCTTTCGGCCTGGTGTTCAACGCCGTACAGGCCAACTCCATCGCGCAGGCCTCCGCCGTCGCCTTCCATTTACAGCCGCTGCACGTCGGTATTGGCCTGGTGCTGCTGAGCGGCGTGGTGATCTTCGGCGGCATCCGCTCCATCGCCAAAGTGGCCGAGCTGGTGGTGCCGCTGATGGCCGGCGCCTACCTGCTGCTGGCTCTCTGGGTGATTGGCCATAACATCGAGCACATGCCGGCGATCCTGACGCTGATCTTCAAAAGCGCCTTCGGCCTGCAGGAAGCCGCGGCCGGCGCCGTCGGTTACGGTATCTCCCAGGCGATGACCCAGGGCGTGCAGCGCGGCCTGTTCTCCAATGAAGCCGGCATGGGATCGGCGCCCAACGCGGCGGCGTCCGCCTCGCCTTATCCGCCGCATCCCGCTTCACAGGGCTACGTGCAGATGCTCGGGGTATTTATCGACACCATCGTCATCTGCAGCGCCACCGCGGCGATCATCCTCTCTTCCGGCATTCTCGATCAGCCGACCGACAGCATCAGCGGCATCGATCTGACCCAGCGCGCGCTGTCGACCGCCGTCGGCAGCTGGGGGACTCCGTTCGTCGCCATCGCCATCTTCTTCTTCGCCTTTACGTCGATCATCGCCAACTACGCCTATGCCGAGAGCAACCTGGTGTTCCTCGAGCACAACCACCCAGGCGGCCTGTTGATTTTCCGCTGCGTGGCGCTGGGCATGGTGATGTTCGGCGCGCTGGCGGAGCTGCCGCTGGTGTGGAAAATGGCGGATACCTCCATGGCGCTGATGGCGATCACCAACCTGACGGCTATCTTGCTGCTGTCGCGGGTCGCGCTGAAGCTGGCCGACGACTACCATCGCCAGCGGCGCCTGGGCAAGCTGCCGACCTTCGACGCCAACCGTTATCCGGAGCTGAAATCGCAGCTGGAGCCGGGCGTGTGGGACGACAAGCAGCCGCCGCGCTGAGTATTCCGGGGCGCGTGCGATGCGCGCCCCACCTATTGGACCGATAGCCCCTTTTTCCCGCGCTTTTTGCTACAGTATGCGCACTTGGATAAACAGGATCTGGCCATGCTCGTTATTATTTCACCTGCAAAAACGCTCGATTACGACAGCCCGCTGGCGACAAAACGCTTCACGCAGCCCGAACTGCTGAACAAGTCTAAGCAGCTTATCAACATTTGCCGCGAGCTGACGCCGGCGCAAATCGCCAGCCTGATGAGCATCAGCGACAAGCTGGCCGGGCTGAACGCCGCGCGCTTTAGCGAATGGCAACCGACATTTACCCCGGACAACGCCCGTCAGGCGCTGCTGGCGTTCAAGGGCGACGTATATACCGGCCTGCAGGCGCAGGACTTCAACGAAGCCGATTTCGACTTCGCCCAGCAGCATCTGCGCATGCTGTCCGGCCTGTATGGCGTACTGCGCCCGCTCGATCTGATGATGCCGTACCGGCTGGAGATGGGCATCAAGCTGGAAAACCCGAAGGGCAAAGATCTGTACAGCTTCTGGGGCGATCAGATCACCAAAAAGCTCAACGAAGCGCTGGAGCAACAGGGCGACGACGTGGTGGTCAACCTGGCGTCAGACGAGTATTTCAAAGCGGTGAAGCCGGCCAAGCTGCACGGCTCGCTGATCAAACCGGTGTTCCTCGACGAGAAGAACGGCAAGTTCAAGGTCATCAGCTTCTACGCCAAGAAAGCGCGCGGGTTGATGAGCCGCTTTATCATCAAAAACCGCCTGACGCGCAGCGAGCAGCTGGCGGACTTCAACCTGGAAGGCTACGCCTTCGACGAAGCCGCCTCGCAAGGCAATGAACTGGTGTTCAAACGCCCGGAGCAGGCATAAAAAAAGCCGTCGCAAGACGGCTTTTCGCATTTTACCCTGCCGAACTTCAGGCCGGCAGCCCCATCAGGAACTTGCGCAGCTCGCCGAAGCTGGCCGGCAGCGTGTGCGACAGCAGCGGCAGCTCAGCCCGCAGCGCCAGCGCTTTCGGCAACGGCAGTTCCTGGCCGAGTATCGCTTCCACACTCTCTTTAAACTTGGCCGGATGCGCGGTGCCGAGGAACAGGCCGAACTCCCCTTCCTGCAATTGGTCACGCAGCGCACGGTAGGCGATGGCCGCGTGCGGTTCGGAGATATAGCCCAGCTCGGCCAGCTCACGCATCGTGTCTTTGGTGGTCTCGTCGCTGACCGCCGCGTGACCCAGCTCCTTCAACTGCCAGACCTTGCGACGGAACAGCTCTTCCACGCGCGGCCAGTTGTTCGGCTGGCTGACGTCCATGGCGTTGGACAGCGTCGCGACCGTAGCGTGCGGCTGCCACTGGCCGCTGGTCAGGAAGCGCGGCACGGTGTCGTTGGCGTTGGTGGCGGCGATGAAGCGCTTCACCGGCAGGCCCAGCGATTTGGCCAGCAGCCCGGCGGTCAGATCGCCGAAGTTGCCGCTCGGCACCGAAATCACCAGTTGATTGCGCGCTTCCTGCGGCAGCTGCGCCACCGCTTCGAAGTAGTAGCAAATCTGCGCCAGCAAACGGCTGATGTTAATCGAGTTGGCCGAGTTCAGGTGCAGCGCGTCTTTCAATTCCTGATCGTCGAACGCCTGCTTCACCAGCGCCTGACAAGCATCGAAGTCACCGTCGATCGCCACGGTGTGAATGTTGCCGCCCAGGGTGCAGAACAGCTTTTCCTGCAGCGGGCTGATTTTGCCCTGCGGATACAGGATCACCACCCGCACGTTTTTCAGGCCGTAGAAGGCGTGCGCCACGGCGGCGCCGGTGTCGCCGGAGGTGGCGGTCAGAATGGTCACCGGCTGCTCGCCGGCCACTTCCGCCAGCATCTGCGCCATAAAGCGGCCGCCGAAGTCTTTGAACGCCAGCGTCGGGCCGTGGAACAGCTCCAGGCAGGAGACGTCATCGGTCACTTTCGCCACCGGCGCCGGGAACTCAAAGGCGGCCTGCACGCGTTTCTTCAGCGCCGCTTCCGGCACCTCTTCGCCGATAAAGGCCGACAGAATGCGGCTGCTGCGGGTGACAAAATCCTGTTCCAGCAGGTGGTCGATTTCGGTCAGTTCGAACTCCGGCAGCTCCAGCGGGAAGAACAGCCCCTGTTGCTTGCCCAGGCCTTGTTTGATCGCCTGCGCGAAGCTGACCTGCTCGTTGTGATCCTTAAGGTTGTACAGTTTCATGCGTTATCCCAGTAGTCGAGCGCCTGCGGTATCCAGACGGCAAATATGAACAAAACCTTCGTCGTTTTGCAGATAGTGTTGTTGCAGCCAGGCGGCCATGCGTTGCGCGGTGGCGCCGTCGTTGCAGACGGCGAACAGCGTCGGGCCAGAGCCGGAGATGCCGCAGGCCAACGCGCCGATCTCCTGCGCCGCCTTGCGCGCTTCGGCGAAGCCCGGCAGCAGCCGGGTGCGGTACGGTTCGGCGATCACGTCCTGCATCAATTTGGCGGCCAGCTGCGGCTGCCGGGTATGGCAGGCGTGAATAAAGCCGGCCAGATAGCGGCCATGGCTGATGCAATCCTGACGACGGTATTGCGCGGGTAAAATGGCGCGCGCTTCGGCGGTGGACACTTTGATGCCCGGATAGGCCATAACCCACAGCCAATCGTCAAAGCACGGCACCTCCTGGCTGATAATGCCTTCTTCTTCCAGCATCAGCTGCAGGCCGCCCAAATAGCAAGGCGCCACGTTGTCATAATGCACGCTGCCGGAAATGCGCCCTTCCAGCTCGCCCATCAGGCCGAGCAGCGTCGTCTTATCCAACGGACGATCGCAGAATTCGTTCATCGCCATCAGCCCGGCGACCACCGAACAGGCGCTGGAACCCAGCCCCGATCCGATCGGCATGTTCTTTTCCAAACGCATCGCCACCGGCACTTCGCGGCCGATCTCCTGGCAGAAGCGCTCCCAGCATTGATAAACGATGTTCTCTTTCGGCTCGGCCGGCAGCTTGCTGACGAAGCGCCCGGCATTCTGCAAACTGAACGTCTCGGCGGCTTCGACGCTGACGCAGTCGCCCAGCAGCGTGCCGTCGATCGGCGAAACCGCCGCGCCCAGCACGTCGAAACCGACGCTGACGTTGCCGATCGAGGCCGGTGCATACACCTTAACCATATTAAACTCCCAACTTCCATGACAGTGTGCGCAGCAGATCGGCGAATACGCCCGCTGCAGTCACATCGTTACCGGCGCCGTAGCCGCGCAGCACCAGCGGCAACGGCTGATAGTAGCGGCTGTAGAAGGCCAGCGCGTTCTCGCCGTTCTTCACTTTATACAACGGATCGTTGCCGTCCACCGCCTCAATGCGCACCTTGCAGCGCCCTTCGTCGATCAGGCCGACATAGCGCAGCACCTTGCCTTGCTCGGCGGCGTTGGCCACGTTGCGCGCGAACTCTTTATCCAGCTCCGGCAACCGCGCCAGGAAGGTGTCCACGTCGCCCGACGCGTCAAAGGACGGCGGCAGCACCGGCTCGACCTCGATATCGCTCAGTTCCAGTTTATAACCGGCCTCGCGCGCCAGGATCAGCAGCTTACGCGCCACATCCATCCCGGACAGATCGTCGCGCGGATCCGGCTCGGTGTAGCCGTTGGCCCGGGCCTGCAGGGTCGCCGCCGACAGCGACAGCCCTTCGTCCAGCTTGCCGAAGATAAAGGACAGCGAGCCGGACAGGATGCCGGAGAAACGCACCAGTTCATCACCGGCGTTCAGCAGATTTTGCAGGTTCTCAATCACCGGCAGACCGGCACCGACGTTGGTGTCGTACAGGAACTTGCGATGCGAACCGGCGGCGGCCGCACGCAGCTGCTGATAATAGTTCATCGACGAGGTGTTGGCCTTTTTGTTCGGCGTCACCACATGGAAGCCGTCCGCCAGGAAGTCCACGTACTGATCGGCCACCGCCTGACTGGAGGTACAGTCGACGATCACCGGGTTCAGCAGGTGATATTCCTTCACCAGCCGGATCAGACGACCGAGATTGAACGGCTCCTGCGCGCCGGCCAGCGCGTCGCGCCAGCTGTCCAGCGCGATGCCGTGCACATTGGTCAGCATCACGCGCGAGTTGGCGATGCCGCACACCCGCAGATCGATATGTTTTTGCTTCAGCCACGGCTGCTGGCGATAGATCTGCTCGATCAACGCCCCGCCGACGCCGCCGACGCCGATGACGAACACTTCGATCACCTGATCGGTGTTGAACAGCATCTGGTGGCTGACGCGCACGCCGGTGGTGGCGGAATCATTGCTGACCACCACCGAAATGGAACGTTCGGAAGACCCTTGGGCGATGGCGACGATATTGATGTTGGCGCGCGCCAGCGCGGAGAAGAAGCGTGCGGAAATGCCGCGCAGGGTGCGCATGCCGTCGCCGACCACCGAGATGATCGCCAGGCGTTCCATCACGTCCAGCGGATCCAGCACGCCGTCTTTCAGCTCCAGATAGAACTCCTCTTCCAGCGCGCGACGAGCGCGCTGCAGTTCACCCTGCGGCACGCAGAAGCTGATGCTGTATTCGGAAGAGGATTGGGTGATCAGCACCACCGAAATGCCGGCGCGCGACATCACGGCGAAGACCCGTGCGGCCATGCCGACCATGCCTTTCATGCCCGGGCCGGAGACGTTGATCATCGCCATGTTGTTCAGGTTGGTGATGCCCTTCACCGGCATATCGGCATCGGTGCTGTCTTTGCCGATCAGCGTGCCGGGGGCCTGCGGGTTGGAGGTGTTTTTAATCAGGCAAGGGATTTGGAACTGGGCAATCGGAGTGATGGTGCGGGGGTGTAACACTTTGGCGCCGAAATAGGAAAGCTCCATCGCTTCCTGGTACGACATCGATTTCAGTAACCTGGCGTCCGGCACGGTGCGCGGATCGCAGGTATAAACGCCGTCGACGTCGGTCCAGATCTCGCAACAGTCGGCGCGCAGGCAGGCGGCCAGCACCGCGGCGGAATAGTCGGAGCCGTTGCGGCCCAGCACCACCAGCTCGCCCTTATCATTACCGGCGGTGAAACCGGCCATCAGCACGATGTGATCGGCCGGGATCGCCGCGGCGGCGATGCGCAGCGTAGACTCGGCGATGTCCACGGTGGACTCCAGGTAGTGGCCCTGCGCCAGCAGTTTCTCCACCGGGTTAATCACCGTGACCGGATAGCCTTTGGCGCGGAACACCCCTTCCATGATGGCGATGGAGAGCTTTTCGCCACGGCAGATGATCGCCGCGTTCACGCTGTCCGGGCACTGCCCCAGCAGCGAGACGCCATGCAGCACCTGTTTGAGCTGCG
Organism: Serratia sp. TSA_130.1; assembly: GCF_052691795.1. Classification (NCBI taxonomy): domain Bacteria; kingdom Pseudomonadati; phylum Pseudomonadota; class Gammaproteobacteria; order Enterobacterales; family Yersiniaceae; genus Serratia; species Serratia sp. TSA_130.1. Next base: position 317,132 of record NZ_JBQZFS010000003.1, on the reverse strand, counting down.
CGAATTCCTGATCGACCACGCCTTTCAAACGATCGTATTCAAAGCCCGGCAGCGCCTGCGCCAGCCCGCTCAGCAGGTCGGCAAAGATCCGCTCGGCGTCGCTCATATTCGGCAGAATGTCCTGGCCCGCCACCGTTTTGTCGATCATCGCCACCAGATGGTTGGTGATCTTTGCGGGGGCGGACAAGACCGTGGCTACCTGTCCCTGACGCGCGTTACTCTCCATGATGTCGGCGACGCGCAGAAAACGTTCCGCATTCGCTACCGAGGTTCCGCCAAATTTCAGCACTCGCATTTGTGATCTCTCCGAATTTAAGCCGAAAAAAAAGCCCGCACTGATTAGGTGCGGGCTTTTTTCTGTGTATCCTGTGCGCGTCAGCCCGCCCCGTTACCTGTGGTATCGGTGGTGGTAATAATTGTGGTAGTCAGGCTGATATTGCGCATGTTGTCTGTCTGTCTCATGAAATACTCTGTCCCCTCTATTGGTTAAAGCAATCGCTATCCCAAGTCAAACGATTTCTTATTTTTGCTTATTTTCCGTTCAGCGGCGCTAATGCGCGATGCAACAGGTGAAAAGCAAAATGACAGAACAAAAAAACAACCTAAAGCCGGTTTAATAGTGGATCACACTGAGTAACCGCCTGCTGGAGCCGCTATCACTTGGCGAGTTTTTTTTCGATGTCGTGCAGCAGCGTATGCAGCATCGCCGTATCTCGCTGCGGCAACGCACCGAGGCGCTGGTGCAGCCAGTCGCGCAATTTTTGGTCATCGCCGACCTCCAGGGCATCCAACAAAGCATCGGCGCGGTGGCGCAACGCCCTGAGTTGCCCTTCAGGCGCCGCAGCCTCCTGCGGCGCGGCGTTGACGCCCATCAGGCTCGCCAACTGGTAGCAGTACACCATCACCGCCTGGCCCAGATTGAGCGACGGATAATCCGCCTGCATCGGCACGCCGGTCAGCAAATCCGCCAGCGCCAGCTCTTCGTTGGTCAGGCCGGAATCCTCGCGGCCGAATACCAGCGCGGCCTGGCCGACCCACTGCTTACGCTCACTCAGCTGTTCCAGCAGCTCAGGCGGCGTGCAGTAGTAGTGAAAACGCGCGCGACTGCGGGCGGTGGTGGCGACGGTAAAATCCACATCCGCCAGCGCCTGTTCCAGCGTGGCGAACGTTTGCACGCCGTCGAGGATCTCGCCGGCCCCATGTGCCACCCAGCGCGCCGCCGGCTGCAGATGCGCCTCGCTGTCGACGATGCGCAACGAAGCGAAACCCATGGTTTTCATCGCGCGCGCCGCCGCGCCGACGTTTTCCGGCCGCGCCGGAGCCACTAGAACAATATGAAGCTGCATCACTCTTCCACCGAAGGCGGGCCTGCGTTTTTGACGATAGCGCAGCGCCCGCATGTATTTACAATTGCGTAACAATAAACGCGTTAATAGCAACAAACAAGATTAAACGGCTCGTTGAGCTAATAAACCTGTCGTAATAGTCATTATTCATGCTTATGTTTTACTGCATTTATTTATCAATGAGTTAAAACAACGCAATGATCAATAAGCGAATAATTGTATCCTATCGGGCCGGATAATGCTGAATCGTTCACAGAATTTGAGGTTCTGTGACTTAAACTGGCATTTCTGTAAGTGTTTTTCACAAATCTGTTAACGTGCTACAATTGAATTTGATATATGTCAACAAAGCGTAGTTTTGTTGGGTGATGAATTCGGCACGCGCTGTTATATTGCTGTTAATGGGGTTAGGATATGCGCCGTTTTGGCACCCAAGGGGTTGTAGGGAACGGCATCCCCACCAGGCTAGCGATCTTGTTGACATGAGATGGAAAGTGCATCAAGAACGAGTTTACGTACTTTAGTCATTTGCTGAGAGGGAACGTGGCGCTATCTCTGCCCTCCTCTAAGAAAACAGAGACTTCTGTACTTCCTATTTTCTATTTTGTTGGCAATTTTAGGTAGCAAATATGCAGACCCCGCACATTCTGATTGTCGAAGACGAGTTAGTCACTCGTAACACCCTGAAGAGCATTTTCGAGGCGGAAGGCTACATTGTTCATGAAGCCAATGATGGTGCAGAGATGCACAATATCCTGTCTGAAAATGATATCAATCTGGTCATCATGGACATCAATCTGCCAGGCAAAAACGGCCTGCTGTTGGCGCGCGAACTGCGTGAACAGGCCAGCGTCGCCTTGATGTTCCTGACCGGCCGCGATAACGAGGTGGATAAAATCCTCGGCCTGGAAATCGGCGCCGACGATTACATCACCAAACCGTTCAACCCGCGTGAGCTGACCATCCGCGCGCGCAACCTGCTGTCGCGCACCATGAATCTGGGCAGCCTCGGCGAAGAGCGCCGCCTGGTCGAGAGCTACAAGTTCAACGGGTGGGAGCTGGACATCAACAGCCGCTCTTTGATCAGCCCGGCCGGCGAACAGTACAAGCTGCCGCGCAGCGAATTCCGCGCCATGCTGCACTTCTGCGAAAACCCGGGCAAGATCCAGTCCCGCGGCGAACTGCTGAAGAAGATGACCGGCCGCGAGCTGAAACCGCATGACCGCACCGTGGACGTCACCATCCGTCGCATTCGCAAGCACTTCGAATCGACGCCGGACACGCCGGAAATCATCGCCACCATCCACGGCGAAGGCTACCGCTTCTGCGGCGATCTGGAAGAGTAATTCCAGCCTGCCGTCATGAAAACGGGGTTCAGCATGCTGAACCCCGTTTTTTTATTTTGCCTCAGCCCACGGCATGATCGGCACCGCGCTCAGCGCATTCTTCGGCGAGCCGTCGATCACCTTGTCGGAGTAGCTCAGGTAGATCAGCGAATTGCGTTTGGCGTCGTAGAAGCGCACCACCTGCAGCTTCTTGAACACCAGCGACGTGCGTTTCTGGAACACCACATCGCCTTCCGCCTTGCCGTTTTTGATCTTGTCACTCAGCTCGATAGGCCCGACCTGCTGGCAGGAAATGGCCGCGTCGGCGGTATCTTCCGCCAGGCCCAGCCCGCCTTTGATGCCGCCGGTTTTGGCGCGGCTGATATAACAAGTTACATTTTTAACATCCGGATCGTCGAACGCTTCGACCACGATTTTGTGGTCCGGCCCCAACAATTTAAACACCGTATCAACGGAACCCACTTGCTCCGCCTGTGCGCTTCCCACGGTTGCGCAAACCAAACCGAATAAAAATATCCAGCTTTTTTTCATTTACTTAACTCCGATATAACCTTGCCGCGAAAATGGGCTCGGCGATCACCATTATTTATGTCTAAGCTCACGGAATTGGGTTTTTACGGGTCCGCACCGTCCGTTTTAGCACAGAGCGTGACAAAAATCTTTGAGAGTCGCGGAGGAAAAAAATTGCTATGATGCGGCGTCGTTATTTCTTTGCGCCCACTACGGTGTACCCCAATCCAACTCTGGCGCGGCATGCGCAGCAGAGGCAAAGAGTGCAACCCATAATGGCTCATGGATCGGTCTGATAGCGCAGCACCAGCGTGACGAATCAACAGTTCGGGTTCCTACCCCCAAGCTTTACGAGGAAGTTCTATGGATCAAGCCGGTATCATTCGTGATCTGCTTAGCTGGCTGGAAAGCCATTTGGACCAACCCTTGTCGCTGGATAACGTGGCGGCCAAGGCTGGCTACTCCAAATGGCACCTGCAACGGATGTTCAAAGATATTACCGGTAATGCCATCGGTGCTTACATCCGGGCAAGAAGGCTGTCCAAGGCCGCCGTCGCGCTGCGCCTGACCAGCCGGCCGATTTTGGATATCGCTCTGCAATATCGCTTCGACTCGCAGCAGACCTTCACGCGCGCCTTCAAGAAACAGTTTGCGCAAACGCCGGCGCTGTACCGCCGCGCCGAAGACTGGAACGCGTTCGGCATCTGCCCGCCGATCCGTCTGGGGGCCTTCACTCTGCCGCAGCCCGAGTTCCTCTCGTTGCCGGATAAGCATCTGGTCGGCCTGACCCAAAGCTACTCCTGCACGCTGGAACAGATCACCACCGTGCGCACCGAGCTGCGCTCGCAGTTCTGGCGCCAGTTCCTCGGCGAAGTCGAAACCTTGCCGCCGGTGCTGTACGGGTTGCACCACTCGCGTCCGAGCCAGGAGAAGGACGACGAACAGGAAGTGCTGTACACCACGGCGCTGGAGCCGGATCAGGTGCCTGATAAAGTGCAGGAAGTTCAACCGCTGGTGCTGCCGGGCGGCGAATTTGCAATGTTCAGCTATGAAGGGCCCATCGGAGGCCTGCAGGACTTTATCCTGACGGTCTACGGCACTTGCCTGCCGGAGCTCAAACTGACGCGCCGCAAAGGACACGACATCGAGCGCTTCTACCCGAAAGGCGAGCGCCGTCCGCATCAGGCGCCTACCGAGATCAAGTGCGATTACCTGATCCCGATTCGACGTTAACGCTGCAGTTCGTCCAACGCGGGCATGTCCAGATGCGTGACATCGCCCGCCGTTTCGACGATCCAGCCGGAAGCCAGCCACGGGCTCTGCTGGTGATCGACGCGCGACAGTGAGCAGTTGCGCAAGCGCAGGCGACGTTCCGCATAGGCCGGCAGCCCGAGCACCGTACTGATCAAACACCCCAACGCGATGCCATGGCTGACGAGCAGCGGCTTGCTGCCCTCCGGCAGCATCAGGCAGCTCTCCAGCGCAGCGCGCATGCGCTCGCCCAGCTCCTCCATGGATTCGCCTTGAGGGATACGGCCGTCAGGAGTACCATCGACCATCTGTTTGCGCCACTGTTCTTCCTGCGGCGTCAAACTGTCGATCAGGCGTTCTTCCAGAACCCCCATGTGCAGCTCACGCAAACGCGGATCGCCAATCACTTCGCAGCCACAGGCTTCGGCGATGATCTGCGCGGTGCGGCGCGTGCGCCCCAGGTCGCTGGTAATGATATGCGTAATGCCTTCTTTGCTGACGCGCCTGGCGACCAGACGGGCCTGGTGTTCCCCCATGGCGGTTAACGGGCTGTCGGACTGACCCTGGATGCGGCGAGCCGCATTCCATTCCGTTTCGCCGTGGCGAACGAGGTATACCTGTAACATTTTTGTTTTCCGTTATACTGCGTGAAATTTGCGTTTATCCCCGGCCCGGCGGCGCTTTTGCCGCTGCCCGGCGTATCGGCCAGAAGGATATCAAACCCGTTATGTACCATGTTGTCGCTGCAACTACCAACCCGGCAAAGATCAAGGCTATTCAATTGGCCTTCGATGACGTCTTCGGCGCAGGCCAATACCGCATTGAACCCGTCGACGTCGCCAGCGGCGTTTCGCTGCAGCCGATAGGCAATCACGAAACGCGCACCGGTGCGCGTCAACGCGTGATGGAAGCGCGCCAGGTCAGGCCCGAGGCCGATTTTTGGGTCGGCGTGGAAGCCGGGATTGAAGAGAATATGACCTTCGCCTGGATGACCATCGAGAACCCGTCCATCCGCGGTGAATCCCGCTCGGCGAGCCTGATGCTGCCGGAAGTCATCTTACAAGGTATTCGCGAAGGCCGCGAATTGGGCAGCGAAATGGCGACGATCACCGGCAACGCCGAGGTGAAGCGCCAGGGCGGCGCCATCGGCGTCTTCACCGACGGCCGGCTGAGCCGCACCAGCGTTTATCATCAGGCGCTGCTGCTGGCGCTGGTGCCGTTCCACAACGCCATCTATCAGCAATAACGCAGAGTCTGCTAGGGCGCGTCGTGCAGCAACTGCTGCTCAAGCCACTGTTTCAGCGCGGGTGAAGCCGCTTTCAGGCTGTTAGAACCGCGGGTGATGGTGGCGATCCCCGCGCCCAGTTCATTTTTCAGCTCGCGCTGGCTCATCTCGCCGCGCATCAGTTCCTGAATGATCCGCACCCGGGTGCCCAGCGCGGTGCGCTCGTCCGGCGTCAGCATCAATTGCAACAGCGGTTGATGCAGTTCTTGCGCAAACGAATTCTGCAGCAGCGCGACGAAGCGCAGCCAATCCTCATTGCCTTGTTCTGAAAGAGCGGGGTCGTTTAACGATAATTGCGTCATGGCAGCCACCATACTATTTAACTAGTACAGCAGCATACCATAGGGCCGTCAAAATCAATAACGTCTCTGCCACTCGGCGTCGGTCAGCACCTTGGCTGGCCGGTGCGTCAGATAGCGGTAAAACGCATCGTAAGCCAGCACGTTCTTGACGTAGCCGCGGGTTTCCGAGAACGGAATGCTTTCGATGAACGCTACCGGATCGATCCGCCCCGCGCTGTTGCCCAGCCAGGTGTTCACTCGCGACGGGCCGGCGTTATAAGCGGCGCTCGACAGAATGCGGTTGCGGCCGAACTGCTGATAGACCGACTCCAGATAGCTGGTGCCGATGGTGATGTTGGTCTGCGGATCGAACAATTGGCTCGGCCCGACATAGCCGGGAATGTTGTACATCTGCACCGTATGCTGCGCGGTGCGCGGCATGACCTGCATCAGGCCGGAGGCGCCGACCGGCGACTGCGCCTTCGGATTCCAGGCGCTCTCCTGACGCGCGATCGCCATCGCATAGCTGCTGGTGATCCCCTTGTCATCGGTGGCGCGGCGGAACTCCTGCGGCCAGGCGACCGGGAAACGCTCTTCCAGATGATCCCACAGCTTGCCGACGATGGTCGCCTGCACGCTCAGATCGGCCCATTTTTGCTCAAAGGCGTAACGCGCCAGCGCCTCTTGTTCAGGCCGGCTGCGGCTGGCGACATAGGAACCCCACTCGCTGCGGGCCAGGTTGTCCATATTCCAGTACATCAGCTCGCGCACTCGGGCCACTTCCGGCCCGTCGGTCAGCGACGCGCGCGGCTTGGCCGCCACCGCCACCATCACCGGATAGGTTGCGTTCAGCTTCTGCGCCGCCACCATCGGATAGAAGCCGCGTTCGGTCATCAGGTTGCGCAACATCTCCTCGCCTTCGGCGCGTTTGCCTTCGTCCATCAGCTGACTGGCGCGCCAGTAGCGCCACTCATCCTTGTTGCGCGACTCTTCCGGCAAGCGAGCCAGCCAGGTCGCGACGCCCTGCCGATCGCCGTTGCCCAGCGCCATGCGCACCCGGCGCTCCAGCAGCGAAGGCGAACGGCTGCGCAGAATCACCTGATCGCGCCACTGCGCCTGTTCATAGGTAGCGTCGCTGCCCATCAGGCGCCAGGCCACCGCCTCTTCCAGCCCCAGCCGCTCCTCGTCGCTCATTTTCTGCAGCCGCGCGAGCGTCGGGATCATCGCCCGCGCGTTTTCCACATCCTGCCGCGCCAGGCGCTCAAAGGCGATGCCGGTGGCGGCACGGGTAAAGTCGGTCGGCCCTACGCTGCGGGCGAAGGCTTCCACGGTGGTCGGATCGTTTTGCAAGCGCACCAGAGCGTTGCCCATGGTTTGATAGTCGGCCGGCAACTGGCTGTAGAGGTTGCTGACCAGCGAGCTGTTGCCCTCTTTCAGCGCCAGCTTCATGCGCGCCAGAATATCGAGCGGCGTTTGCTTGCCTGCGCCGCGCCAGACGCTGAACAGCCGATCGCAGGCGCCCGGCAGCGTTTTGCCGTTCAGCCACAGCTCGTCGGCGCCGCTCCAGGCCGCCTGCTGATCGCCGGTGGCCCACTTGGCGTAGTAATAGTTGCAGCGCGCCGCCACCGGTTTGGGCGGCTGCGGGCTGAAGGCCAACAGGGTACGCCAATCTTCGCGCCGCGCCAGTTCATTGACGAAGCGCGGCGCCAGCGATTTCGCCGGCGGTAGCGTCGGGTTGCGTTTGATAAAGTCGTTCACTTCGGAGAACCCCGCCTGACTCAGATCCTGAGTCAGCTCGCGGTATTCCAGATAAGGATAAAGCGGGTAATCGCGCAGCGTCGGCATCAGCTGCGCCACCACGTCCATCTGATTGCCGTCCCACGCCTGCTTGATCTGCTGGTAGCGCTGACGTTGCGCATCCAGAGAATCCGCCAGCGCCGCGCCCGAAAACGCCGTCAGGCACAGCCCCATCGCCAACAGCCGTCGCTTGTCCACCTTGACCATCCTCGCTCTTTCCTCACTGATTGTGCCGCGGGAGCCGCCCAGCTCCCCGGTAACCGCCGCGCCACGGCGCCGCAGAACAAAATAAAACCGGGCGCACGGCCCGGACGCAGATATCTACCATAGACAGCGCAATCGCTCATCCATTCAATACTGTAGAAGAAGAAGTGTATCGCCATGATCGGAGCCAGGTAAAAAACGTTTACTTTGGCTGACAAATCAGGGCGGCGGGATATTATCGCCGGCCGGATTTTTATTAGCCGCAACGGCGTTTATTGGAAAAGTAAAATACTTTCTAATTATTAGTTATCACATTATTGCATTTAAGAGATAGCGCCGACGTTGCGCAAATCGCCTGACAGCTGGCCAAACGCGCCAACTTTGCAGAAAAGCGGTGGCAAACCCGAGAGGGCATTTTTATACTATCAAAAATAAGTAGGATAATTCCGAGAAAACAGCACATAAAGCGCCCAACGAAGACATCTTATAATACAATCCGCGCCAATTATGGGTAGATAGTGTTCATTAGGCAGTGCGACTGACAGCTTTCAGCAAAACGATTGTCCCTTCAAGCGGGCCGGATTTTTACTTGTCGGGCCACGGCCTGCGGGCGGTGGATCAGGCCGGAATGGCGGGTGAAGATGGCGAGTAATACCGCGATAACGATGCGTTGCGCAAAAAGCCCCGTGCCGGGCTTCCTTGCCGCACGCCTGAATATCGGCCGCCTGTTGCTGATCGTTTTGTTGGCGCTGCTGACGTTGCCCGGGCCTGCGCGCGCCGCCGATGATCCCTATCAACAGCGCACGCACGCCGTGACGACCGTGGTGGTAGGCATCATCAGCTACGCCCGCTGGTCACGTGAACCCAATCCGATCCGGTTGTGCGTGACCGCACCCACCCAGTATGCCGAGGGGCTGTTCGATCCGATCCTGCTCAGCGCGCCGCGTCCGATTAAAACCGAACGCGTGCCGTTCGACAGCCCGACGCTGAGTACCGGCTGCGATGTCATCTATTTAGGGAACATCAACGCCGCGCAGAGACAAAATTTCATGCAGCGCATTTCCGGCAACTCCATTCTCAGCATCAGCGAGAACGATAGCGAATGCTCCGCCGGCAGCGCATTTTGCCTGCAGATCAACGGCGACCAGGCCGGCTTCAAGGTCAACCTGGACGCCCTGGCGCGCAGCGGCGTGCGCGTTCACCCCAACGTGCTGCAGCTGGCGCGCAAACAGGCGCCGCCGCTATGAGGCTGTTGCGTAGAAACCGTTCCGGCAATGCGCGCCCGACGTTGGGCCGGGTGCTGCAGCGGGTGCATCTTGGGCTGGCGTTGATCGCCGTCGGCACCGCCGGCATCTTTCTGACGCTGGTGGCGCTGTTCGCGCTGCGCGCCTATGCCAACCACAACCTGCACCTGATCGCGCGCTCCATCAGCTATACGGTTGAAGCGGCAGTGGTGTTTGGCGATCGCCCCTACATTCGCGAGGCGATGGTGCTGATCGCCGCCAAAGAAGAGGTGTCGGAGGCCAAAATTCTGAACAACGCCGGTGACGTGCTGGTCAGTTGGCATCGGCCCAAAGATGGCCCGCTGCACGGCATGGAGCAGGTTATCGCCCACTGGGCGCTGCCCGAGCCGGTCATCCTGCCTATCTCCCACGAGGGCAAACAGGTCGGCCAGGTCTGGCTGAGCGGCAACGGCGGCAGCCTGTTGCGTTTCCTGTTGCGCGGGCTGGTAGGCATGATCGCCTGCATGGTGCTCAGTACCCTGTGCGCCCTGGTGTTGTCGCGCCGCATGCTGGTCGGCATCGTCAGTTCGTTGGACGACATCGCCAACGTGGCGCATGCGGTGCGGCGAGATCGCACCTTCGGCCTGCGGGTGCCCTCGGCGCCGATCGCCGAGCTGCATGAGCTCAGCAATGATTTCAATGGCTTGCTCGATGAACTGGAGGCCTGGCAGGCCCATCTGAAGCAGGAAAACGACTCGCTGGCCCACCGGGCGACGCACGACAGCCTGACCGGCTTGCCGAACCGCGCCTTCTTCGAAGGCCGGCTGAGCCGCGCCCTGGGCGATATTGCGCCGCCGGCGAAATTGGCGGTGCTGTTTATCGACGGCGATCGCTTCAAGGAAGTGAACGACAGTTACGGTCACGCCGCGGGCGATGCGGTGCTGACCACCATTGCCGGACGCATTCGCGCGCAGCTGCGCGAAACCGATCTGGTCGCACGCCTGGGAGGAGATGAATTCGCCGTGCTGCTGGCGCCTGTGCACAGCACGGAAGATGTCTTGCAGATTGCCGACAACATCATCGATTGCATGACGCAACCGGTTATTTTACCGAACGACGAGACGATCATTACCTCTCTGAGTATCGGCATTGCGCTGTACCCTGATCACGCGTCGACGCCTCAGGGTCTTTTGCACGAAGCTGACGATGCGATGTATCAGGCAAAGCATCGTTATAACGGAGGCTGGCGGCTGGCTATACATAAATAAGAGCCCCGGCTATAACACTTGAACTAGGGATTTTGACTATGATACAGCAACTGTTTAAAGGTCGTTTTTCACTGCTGACGATGGCGTTCGTCGCCCTGCTGGCGCTCGCCGGTTGCCAGAGCAAGCCGCAAGGCCTGACGCCCGAGCAGGTTGCGCTGCTGCAATCGCAGGGCTTCAAACTGACCGACAACGGTTGGGAATTCGGCCTGTCGGATAAAGTGCTGTTCGGCAACAACATCGGCAAGCTGAACCCGGAAAGCACCGAGACGGTGCAGAAGATGGGCCGCGCGCTGCTGAGCGTCGGCATCACCAAGTTCCGTCTGGACGGCCATACCGACAACTACGGCGAAGACAGCTATAACGATCAGCTCTCCCTGCGCCGCGCCGATGCGGTCGCCGATCTGCTGGCCAGCGTCGGTATTCCGCGCGCCAATATCGAAACCCGCGGCATGGGCAAGCGCGATCCCGTCGCCGACAACCGCACCTCCAGCGGCCGCGCGGAAAACCGCCGCGTCGCGATCGTCGTCACGCCATAAGCCACCAATATGCGCCTTTATCGGCGCATAAACGGTTATACTTAGCGATCGCTGAGCGATGTCTGGGATCCAAGATCGAAACGGGCTACACTCATGCCGCCAGACATCCTATAAATACTGATATAGAGAGGCTTAGAGCAACGTGGCTCAATACGTCTATACCATGCACCGCGTCGGCAAAGTGGTACCGCCGAAGCGTCATATTTTGAAAAACATCTCCCTGAGCTTCTTCCCTGGGGCAAAAATCGGCGTACTGGGCCTGAACGGCGCCGGTAAGTCCACCCTGCTGCGCATCATGGCCGGCATCGATACCGATATCGAAGGGGAAGCGCGCCCGCAGCCGGGCATCAAGATCGGTTATCTGCCGCAGGAGCCGCAGCTTAACCTCGAACACACCGTGCGTGAGTCGGTGGAAGAAGCGCTGGCGGAAGTGGTCGGCGCGCTGAAACGCCTGGACGAAGTGTACGCGCTGTACGCGGAAGAAGGCGCAGACTTCGACAAGCTGGCCGCCGAACAGGGCCGCCTGGAAGAGATCATTCAGGCGCACGACGGTCACAACCTCAACGCGCAGCTGGAACGCGCTGCCGATGCGCTGCGCCTGCCGGACTGGGACGCCAAAATCGCCCATCTGTCCGGGGGTGAACGCCGCCGCGTCGCGCTGTGCCGCCTGCTGCTCGAAAAGCCGGACATGCTGCTGCTGGACGAACCGACCAACCACCTGGACGCCGAGTCCGTGGCCTGGCTGGAACGCTTCCTGCACGACTTCGAAGGCACCGTCGTGGCGATCACCCACGACCGCTACTTCCTGGATAACGTGGCCGGCTGGATCCTTGAACTGGACCGCGGCGAAGGCATTCCGTGGGAAGGCAACTACTCGTCCTGGCTGGAGCAGAAAGACGCGCGTCTGGCGCAGGAAGCGTCCGCCGAAGCCGCTCGTCGCAAGTCGATCGAGAAAGAGCTGGAGTGGGTGCGCCAGGGCGCCAAAGGCCGCCAGTCCAAAGGCAAGGCCCGTCTGGCCCGCTTTGAAGAGCTGAACAACACCGAATACCAAAAACGTAACGAAACCAACGAACTGTTCATTCCACCTGGCGCGCGCCTGGGCGATAAAGTGGTCGAAGTCAGCAACCTGCGCAAGTCTTACGGCGACCGCCTGCTGATCGACGACCTGTCGTTCTCGGTGCCGAAAGGGGCGATCGTCGGCATCATCGGCCCGAACGGCGCGGGTAAATCCACGCTGTTCCGCATGATGTCCGGTCAGGAGCAACCTGATTCCGGCAGCATCGTGCTGGGCGATACCGTCAAGCTGGCGTCCGTCGATCAGTTCCGCGACAGCATGGACGGTTCGAAAACCGTGTGGGAAGAGGTCTCCGGCGGGCAGGACATCATGCGCATCGGCAACACCGAGATGCCGAGCCGCGCCTATGTCGGCCGCTTCAACTTCAAGGGCGTCGATCAGGGTAAACGCGTGGGCGAGCTGTCCGGCGGTGAGCGTGGTCGTCTGCACCTGGCCAAGCTGCTGCAGGTTGGCGGCAACGTGCTGCTGCTCGATGAACCGACCAACGACCTGGATATCGAAACCCTGCGCGCGCTGGAAAACGCCCTGCTGGAATTCCCTGGCTGCGCCATGGTGATCTCGCACGACCGTTGGTTCCTCGACCGTATCGCCACCCACATCCTGGACTACCAGGACGAGGGCAAGGTGGAATTCTTCGAAGGCAACTTCACCGAGTACGAAGAGTACAAGAAGCGTACGCTGGGCGCCGATGCGCTCGAGCCGCACCGCATCAAGTACAAAAAGATCGCCAAGTAATCCCCAAGGCGCCGCATGCGGCGCCTTTTTTTATGCCCGCGTCCGGCGATAATCGCGCGGTGAGCACGCCATCACGCGCTTGAAAGCATGGCTGAACGCGCTGTCGGAATCGTACCCCAAACGTTGCGCGATGATGGATACCGGTTCAACGCCGGTACGCAGCGCCCGCGCAGCCAGCAACATGCGCCAACGCGACACATACTCAAGCGGCGCCATTCCCGCCTTCTGCTTGAAGCGCAGCGCCAACGTCGAACGGGAAACGCTCGCCGCATCGGCCAATGACGCCACCGTCCAGCGACGGGCAGGATCGGCGTGTACTGCCTGCATCGCGGCGCCGATGCGCGGATCAAACAAGGCGGGCAGCCAGCCGGAGGCCGCGCCCTCCTCCCCCGTCAGGTAAATCCGCAGCGCCTGGGTCAGCATGATCTGCCCCAGATGATGCGTCATCAGCGCGCTACCCGGCGAAGGCTTTAACAGCTCGTCCGCCAGCCGCTGCAACGCCCATTGCAACACGGCGGCCTCTTCGGTGCCGCCTCGGATCACCATCAACGCCGGCAAACTCCCCAACAACCGCTCCACTTCCTCACCGAAGGTAAAACTCCCGCCGATAAACAGGCAATCCTCCGCCTCGCCGCAGCTCGCCACGCCATTTTTCGCCTGCAGATAAAGTACGTCAGCATCGAGCGCCGGCAGCGACAGATCGCTGCCGACAGTGACCGGCAGGCTGCGGGTCAGCAGCAAGCAGTCGCCGGCCGCCAGCCGCAGCGGTTCGGCCAACCCTTCCGCCGCCAGCCAACAGCCGCCGCGCACCACCGCGTTGAATTTCCCGCTCTGCGGCGCAGGAAAATGAACGGCCCAGTCGCCGCCGGCCTTCAGGCCGCCGAAAAACGCATTCTGGCTGTTCAATGGCGCAAGCACTTCCGATAACGGATCCATACCCTCTCCCCCTAAGCCCCTTTCATGAGCATAGCCCGCGCCATGCTCCAGCCAAAGGTTTTAGGACGATGGCGACAGAAATTAGGCGTCTGCGTCATCTGCCAGGCCTACTCCCGCGTCAGCTCGCGCGCGTAGTCGTCAAACGCCGGGTGCTGCAATACCACATCGATGAAACAGGCCAGCGCCGGGGAATTCAGCTTGCGGCTCGGGTAAACCAGATACAGTTCATTCCCTTCTGCGCGCCAGGCCGGCAACACCTCCACCAACAGCTTCTGCGCCACCACCTCGCGGCTGAGAAACGCCGGCAGCAGCGTGATCCCCGCGCCAGCGATAGCGCATTCGCGCGCATACAGCAGATTGTCGGTGGTGTGCGCCAGCGGCAGCTGCCAGCGGTAATAATCGTCGCCGCAGCGCAGGTTCCAGGCCGTCCAGGCGCGGTGGGCAATGCAGCGATGCTGCTGCAGCTGCTGCGGGTGCTCGATCGGCGAGTGCCGCGCCAGATAGGACGGCGCAGCCAGCAGATAGCGCGGCGCATACCCGAGGTGGCGGCCGATCAGCGAAGAATCCTGCGGCTTGCCGGTGCGCAGCGCGGCGTCGAAGCCTTCCTGCACCAGATCCACCATGGCGTCGGATACCGACACCTCCAGCGATACGTCCGGGTACTGGCGCTGAAAATCCGCCGCCAGCCGCGCCACCAGGGTTGCCCCCAACCCGGCCGGCGTCGAGATGCGCAGGCGGCCGCTCGGGTTGTCGCGCAGCCGCTGCAGCGCCAGATCGGCCCGCTCGGCGGCGGACATCATCGCCTGGCAGTGTTCCAGATAGCGCTCGCCGGCGAAGGTCAGGTTCAGCTGGCGCGTGGTGCGGTTGAGCAAACGCAGCCCCAGCGTCTGTTCGAGCTGGCTGATGCGCTGACTGACGCTGGACTTCGGCAACCCGACACGCTGCGCGGCGGCGGTGAAGCTGCCGCACTCCGCCACCAGCGCGAACAGCGCCATGTCCTGCAGCTGTTTGAACTCCATTGTTCACCTCTGACGAACACTCAGTTAGATATTGTCCATCTTATCACCCCACTGCCGCGGGTCTACACTGGGGACATCATTTGAAAGGAGCACAATCATGTCGATAAAAGCCATTGCCGTAGACCCGCAGAACCCCGCCGGTTTCATCGAAATCTCACCGGAGATGCCGGTGCCCGGCCAGTACGATCTGCTGGTGGAAGTGAAAGCGGCCTCGGTCAACCCGGTGGATACCAAAGTGCACGCCGGTCTGCAGAAAAGCGGCCTGCAGCAGCCGCGCGTCCTCGGCTGGGACGCCAGCGGCGTCGTGCTGGACGTGGGCAGCGGTGTCAGCGGCTTCAAGCCCGGCGATGAAGTGTGGTACGCCGGCGATATCACCCGGCCCGGCAGCAACAGCAGCCACCAACTGATCGACTCTCGCATCGCCGCGCACAAACCGCGCAGCCTGAACTGGGCGGAGTCCGCCGCCATGCCGCTCACCGCCCTCACCGCCTGGGAGGCGCTGTTCGAGCACCTGAACATTCAGGATGCGCCGGAGCACAAGACGCTGCTGATCATCGGCGGCGCCGGCGGGGTCGGCTCGCTGGCCATTCCGCTGGCCGCGCTGCGCAGCAAGGTGAAAGTGATCGCCACCGCGTCCAGGCCGGAATCCGCCGCCTGGTGCCGCGAGCGGGGCGCCGACCTGGTGGTGGACTACCGCGATTTGAAGGGCAACCTGGCGCAACACGGCATCGAGCAGGTGGATTACATCCTCTGTCTGAACGATACCGACGGCCACTGGCCGGCGATGGCCGAACTGATCGCGCCGCTCGGCCATATCTGCACCATCGTCGAGAACGCGCAGCCGTTGGATCAAAACGCGCTGAAGCTGAAAAGCGCCGCGCTGCACTGGGAATTCATGTTCACCCGCAGCATGTTCACCACCCCGGACATCGCGCAGCAAGGCCGGATCCTGCAGCAGGTGGCGCAACTGCTGGACGACGGCAAACTGAGCACCACGCTGAGCGAAACCCTGCACGGGCTGTCGGTAGACACGCTGACCGCCGCGCACCAACAGCTGCTCGGCGGCCATATGCAAGGCAAGCTGGTTATCGCTTACTGAGTTCGCATCGCGGCGGTGCTCTGCGCCGCCGTTACTGCGGGCGAACGAAGCCGACGCACAGCACCTGCTCGTCGCTCTGCGGATCGGCGCGGAAGGTCAGCGTCTGCTGCCAGTCGAGGCGCATCTTCGGCCAGTGGGCCAGTTCGCCGCCGAAGTCGCTGTGTGCGCAGTCTTCACCCAACCGACCGAACAAGGCGACGCCATGCCGCGCAATCTGCGGATAGCTGATGTTGACGTTGTAGATGTTCGGCCGCGTATGATTGGACCAGCGCGTAATGGTTTGCGGCCGGGAACCGGCATACACCGTCATCCACTGCGACAGGTATTCGCCGCCGACATAACGCAGACTGACGCCATACCGCTCCTGCCACAGCTGCTCCACTCCAGCGCTGAACGCCTTGATGCCCACCATTTTCTGACCGGCATTGCGCACGTTGCCCAGCATCACCGCGGCATACCCCAGATAGACCGCCAGCGCCGCGCACATCAGCCCAATAGTCGCCGCCCGCAGCGAACGCACCGGCGGCTGACGCACGCAGCCGACCAGCAGCGCGGGGGCCAGCATGAAGAACGGCTGCAGCCACTCGGTCAAGCGGCCGCCGACGTTGAAGGAGAACCAGAAGGTGATGATGCCGAGCGGCAGCAGGTAGATCCACAGCAGCACCCGCATCGGCAAGGCTTTCGGCCAGGCCAGCACCGCCCCGCTGCGGCGCAGGATCCACCACAGCACCAGCGACGGATAGAACACCAGTAGCAGCGACTGCAGCATGTCGAGATTGAGCTGCATCTTGATCTGCGAATCCACCCACTTAAAGGCGGCGAAGTCGTGGTTCCACAGCCAGAATACGTTCGGCAACACCAGCGCCAGCCAGATCGCCACCGCCAGATAGAACTGCGGTTGGCGATAGCAGCGACGGATCTGCGGCACGAACAGCGTCGACAGCGCCGCGAAATAGACGAAGGCGAAGGTCGAATACTTCGCCATCATCGCCAGACCGGCGGCCAACGCGAAGGCCGGCCACCAGTTGGCCGAACGGGAAATCGCCATGTGGAAGAACAGCGCCATCCACGGCCACAGCATCACCAACAGGTAGTTGTCGTTGTAGGGAATGATGTCGAAATTGATGATGCCGGACAGGTTGAGCGTCAGCAGCGCCATCCAGGCCAGCGAAGTGCTGCCGCTCAGGCGTCGCGCCAACAGCCAGACGCCCAACATGCCGATGGCGATGGCGATGAAGTGCCCGCCGTACCAGTAAACGTTCAGCGGCAGCCACGACAGCCAGATCGCCGGCTGCATCGCCGCACCGACCAACCAAGGATTTTTCGGTGAGCCCCACTCGCCGTTGAGGCCCCAATTGAGCGCCTCGACGGCGTCGTAAGGCAGGGTAGGATCGAGATGAACGGTCAGCAGCGTCCAGGCTGCGGCATAGCAGATCAACCAGAGAGCGAGTAAGCGATAAGACATGTCTTCTTCTGAGCGTTATTGTAAAGAAAACCTTAACGTAGTCGCTACCGAATGAACCATGTTTAAACAGGCCTTTAAATGTGCGTCCGTGCGGCCGTTTCTGCCGCGCGATCGCACATTACGCTAATTTTTCTCAGCCTGCGGCGTGGCGCTGGGCGGGCGCATTCGCCAGCCGGCCGGCGTCCGCCGCCAGCAGCTGTTGCACCAGCTCGACACAGCGCAGGAAGCGCTCTTCGTAATCGCTAGACTCAACGTGCACGTACTCGATGTTGTTGGCGCGCAGCATCTCCTCCAGCAGGCGCTGGAACGCCAGGCGATCGGCGGTGCTGCCGAGACTGCGCAGGCCGTCCGCCACCCACGGCGTGTTGTTTTCCAGCAGGATCACCAGATCGAAGCGGTATTCGTCGATCAGCGCCTGCACGAAGGGATGCTCACGCCCTTCGTACTTTTTGCAAAACGCCTGGGTGGTGACGAAATCGGTATCGATAAACGCCACCTTGTTGGCGTACTTGACCGCGAAATCCACGTATTGCGCCTGCCCGAGGGCAATTTTGTCGTAGTCGGAGTACTGCAGCGCCATCTCGTCGCCGCCCAGGTGCGAGAACACGTAATCGCGGCCATATTCCCAGGCGCTGGTGGTGTTGAAGATGTTGGCCAGCTTGTTGACCAGCGTCGATTTGCCGCTCGACTCGCCGCCGAGGATCGCCACGGTGCGCACGAAGAACGGTTTCACCTCGGTCGGGATGTAATCCCAATAACGGAACGGATCCTGACGGATCTGATTGCCGCTGATGTTCATGAACGACCGTTCGGGATCGACCAAAATGGTTTCGATGCCCAGATGCTCGCGGTAGCGCGGCGCATCCTGCGCTTCGCTGGAATAGATGAAGCTCGGCACGATGCCTTTCTGTTCCATAAAGGCCTTCATGCCGTCGCTCCACACGTTCCAGCCGTGCGGGTACGGTTCGATGCCCTGCTCGTCGAACGAGTGGATATGGATGTTTTTCTGGTACTTGAAGGTCTGCAGCAGCCAGCGCAGGCGATCGCTGACCGTCGGCTGTTGCGACATCGAACTGTTCTCGAACAGCTCACGGTCGCGCGGCTCGTCGTGGCACAAGATAACGTGCAGCTCATCCACCTGGCTGCAGGCGCGCTGGATCAGATAGATGTGGCCGGTATGCAGCGGGTAAAATTTACCAAACACCACGCCGACTTTGACCTCTTTGCGCGGGAACTCAAGCCCGAGAAAACGGTGCAGCGCCTCGAGCTTTTGCGCGCTCGGGCTTTTGATCTTGTCGTTCAACAGCTGGCTGAGATAGCCTTTGGTCATGCCGCTGGCATCCGCCACCTGCTGCAACGTGCAGCCCTTTTGCTTGATGGACGTCTTCAGGTAATCAAATTGCGGCATGGCCACCTCCGTTTAATATGCTAAACAAAATAGCATATCTTTCTCGCCGTCGGCGACATTAATAAAACCCTTCCAGCACGTCCAGCGCGTCCGCCAGCTTCTTGACCCCGAACACCTGCATATTGGCCGGCGGCTTTTTCGGCATATTGCCGTGCGGCACGATGGCGCGTTTGAAACCGTGCTTGGCCGCTTCGGCGATCCGCTCCTGACCGCTCGGCACCGGACGGATCTCACCCGCCAACCCCACTTCGCCGAACACCACCAAATCGTTCGGCAGCGGCCGATCGCGCAGGCTTGAGACCAGCGACATCAGCAGCGCCAGATCGGCGCTGGTCTCGCTGACCTTCACCCCGCCGACCACGTTGACGAACACGTCCTGATCCGACATCTGCAGCCCGCCGTGCCGGTGCAGCACCGCCAGCAGGATCGCCAACCGGTTCTGCTCCAGCCCCACCGCCACGCGGCGCGGGTTGGACATCATCGAATGATCCACCAGCGCCTGGATCTCCACCAGCAGCGGCCGGGTGCCTTCCCACACCACCATCACCGAACTGCCGGAGGTAACTTCGTCGCCGCGGCTGAGGAAGATAGCCGAAGGGTTGCTCACTTCGCGCAGCCCCTGTTCGGTCATGGCGAACACCCCCAGCTCGTTGACCGCGCCGAAGCGGTTCTTGTGGCTGCGCAGGGTGCGGAAGCGGGAATCGGCGTCGCCGTCCAGCAGCACCGAACAGTCGATGCAGTGTTCCAGCACTTTCGGCCCGGCCAGCGAGCCGTCTTTGGTGACGTGGCCGACCATCACGATCGCCACGCCGCGCGTCTTGGCGAAGCGCGTCAGATAGGCGGCGGTTTCCCGCACCTGCGCCACGCTGCCCGGCGAAGACTGAATGTCCGCCATGTGCATCACCTGAATCGAGTCGATCACCATCAGCTTCGGCTGTTCCTGCTCGGCGATCAGGCAGATCTGCTCGATGCTGGTTTCCGACAGCATGTTCAGGCCGCCGGTCGGCAGCCCCAGACGGTGGGCGCGCATCGCCACCTGCTGCAGCGATTCCTCGCCGGTGACGTACAGGGTTTTCATCTGTTCGGACAGTTTGCACAGCACCTGCAGCAACAGGGTGCTCTTGCCGGCGCCGGGGTTGCCGCCGATCAGAATCGCGCTGCCGGGCACCACGCCGCCGCCCAGCACGCGATCGAACTCGAGAAAGCCGGTGGTGAAGCGCGGCAGCGCCTCAAGGCTGATTTCCGACAGCTTCTGCACTTTGCTGACGCCGGCGTCGCCGGCATAGCCGCTGAGGCGATCGTTGCGCGCCGCAGCGGGCGACGCGGCCAAACGCACTTCCGTGATGGTGTTCCAGGCATGGCAGGCGCTGCACTGCCCCTGCCAACGCGGATAGTCCGCCCCGCACTCATTGCACACAAATGCCCGTTTTGCCGCTTTTGCCACGTCTTACCTCAATCTTTCGTTATCGCACTTCGTGTTTCAGGCTGCCGGTGAGAATACACAGCACGCCCATCAAATCCGCATGCCGGATCGCCACCTGCGCTTTTTCATACACTTTCGGTTTGGCGTGGTAGGCGATGCCCAGCCCCGCCGCCTGCATCATTTTCAAATCGTTGGCGCCGTCGCCGATGGCCACGGTCTGCGCCAGCGGGATCTCCAGCTTCTCCGCCAGCCGCAGCAGCGTATCGGCTTTGAACTGCGCGTCCACCACCGGCCCCAGCACTTCGCCGGTCAGCTTGCCGTCGCGGATCTCCAGCTCGTTGGCCGCCGCCGCCACCAGCCGCAGCCGGTTGCGCAGGTATTCGGCGTAGTAGGTGAAGCCGCCGGAGGCGATCGCCACATGCCAGCCCATCGCCTGCAGCTTGCCCACCAGGCTGGTCAGCCCCGGCATCAGCGGCAGCTCGTCGCGCACCTGCTTAAGGATGTTGGCGTCGGCCCCTTTCAGCGTACCGACGCGCTGGCGCAGGCTGGCGGTAAAGTCCAGCTCGCCGCGCATCGCGCGTTCGGTCACTTCCGCCACCTGCTCGCCGACGCCCGCCAGCTTGGCGATCTCATCGATGCACTCGATCTCGATCGCCGTTGAATCCATGTCCATCACCAGCAGCCCCGGCGTGCGCAGGTGCGGGATTTTGCCGAGCGGCGCCACATCCAGCCCGCTCTCCGCCGCCAGCAGCTTGGCGCGCGGCGTCAAGGTGCCCGCCAGCCGCACCACCTGATAGTCGTCCACGCCCCAGGCGGTGACGATCACCATCGCCGCGCCCAGCTTGCGTTGGAATTGGGTAATGCGCGCCTTGTCCAGCGCCCTGCCATATAACAGCCACCCGGTATTGCCCGCCCGGTAGTCCAGCGGCATCACTTCGTCGCCGCTGAGCGAAAGGGGAAGACCCGGCCATTGAGAGATCTCCGCCGGAAGATCGCAATAGGTCAGACTGTTTGACATCATTGACTCCTGAATGGACAAAAACGCTGCATGATAAAACGACGCATCAAGCTATCCTATCGCCAGCGGTTCTGGCAACATAAAGTGTCCCCGATGCCCAAGGAACCTGCATGGCTCGCGCTAAACTGAAATTTCGCCTGCACCGCACCGCTATTATCCTGATTTGCCTGGCTTTGCTGGTGCTGCTGATGCAGGGCGCCTCTTATTTTAGCCTGAGTCACCAAATGGCGCGATCCGAGCAGGTGGAAGAGCTGGCGCAGACGCTGACCAAACAGGTCGCCTACAGCCTGGCGCCGCTGCTGGACGACGACGGCAACAATCCGCGCATCGACGCCATCCTCAAGCAGCTCACCGATCACAGCCGCATTCTCGACGTCAGCGTGTATCAGCTGGACGGCACGCTGGTCTCCCACGCCGGGGAACAGATAAGTATACGCGATCGCCTGTCGCTCGACGGCAAACGCGCCGGCAGCTACTTCAACCACCAGTTGGTCGAATCCATTCAGGGCAAAGACGGCCCGATCGGCTTTATCCGCATCACCCTCGACACCCACGTACTGGCGACCGAATCCAAGCAGGTGGACAACACCACCAACCTGCTGCGCCTGATGATCCTGCTGGCGCTGGCGATCGGCATCATTCTGGCGCGTACCCTGCTGCAACACCGCCGCAGCCGCTGGCAGCAGTCGCCCTACCTGTTGACCGCCAACACACCACTGGAAGAAGGCAATACGGTGGAAGACGATGAAGACGATGCGCCGGAGAAAAAACAGGAAGCGCCTAAGCAGGGGTAATTCAGGCCAAGCGTTGAATGCGTTCGTGCCGTTTTCTTGTCCTTTCGGTGAATAGATTGTCCGTAACAACGGGATCCACATCCAATTGAAAGGTAAAGCGTTAGCCAAAAACGGCCATGCGGAATGAATAGATTGACGGGCGGGCGCCATGACGACGCCCGCCGCGGTATTACGCTTTGTCGCCCAGCAGCACGGATTCCAGCGCGATAACGATCATTTCGTTAAAGGTGGTCTGGCGTTCCGCCGCCGTGGTCGCTTCGTGACGCAGGATGTGGTCGGACACGGTGCAGATGGTCAGCGCCTTACAGCCGAACTCTTCGTACAGCTCCGCCGCCACGCCGTAGATGCCGGCCGCTTCCATTTCCACGCCCAGGATGCCGTACTTCTTCATCACCTGGAACATATCCGGATCCGGGGTGTAGAACAGATCGGCGGAGAAGATGTTGCCCACGCGCGCCGGGATGCCCTGCGCCGCCGCCGCGTCGACCGCGTTGCGCACCATGTCGAAGTCGGCGATCGCCGCGTAGTCGTTGTCCTTGAAGCGCAGACGGTTCACCTTGGAGTCGGTGCACGCGCCCATGCCGATCACCACGTCGCGCAGTTTGATATCGTCACGCACCGCGCCGCAGGAACCCACGCGAATGATCTTCTTCACGCCGAATTCGGCGATCAGCTCGCGCGCGTAGATGGAGCAGGACGGAATGCCCATGCCGTGGCCCATTACGGAGATGCGGCGGCCTTTGTAGGTGCCGGTGAAACCCAACATGCCGCGCACGTTGTTCACTTCCACCGCGCCTTCCAGGAAGGTTTCGGCGATGTATTTTGCGCGCAGCGGGTCGCCCGGCATCAGTACTACGTCAGCGAAATCACCCATCTCAGCATTAATGTGCGGCGTAGCCATAATTTTCTTCCTTTAGAAATCTTATTTAATAGAAACGTCAAACATCTAAGCCTTGAATGTCGAGTTGCAGCCAGGCAGCTAGCGGGTGGATCCCCAGGCGCTTACTTGAGTAAGTGACTGGGGTTCACGCGTGAAGCTAACAACGCTGCGACTTGAAAGACAGGGCTTAGAACAGGGTCTTACCGTAATCCATCGGCGACAGGCCAAAGTAATTGGCGACGGTCTGGCCGATGTCGGCGAAAGTCTCGCGGTGGCCCAGCGAACCCGGTTTCACTTTCGGGCCGTAAACCAACACCGGGATATGCTCGCGGGTGTGATCGGTGCCCGGCCAGGTCGGGTCGCAGCCGTGGTCGGCGGTGAAGATGATGATGTCTTCGTCTTTCACCAGCTTCAGCAGTTCCGGCAGGCGGCGGTCGAACAGCTCCAGCGCGGCGGCGTAGCCCGCCACGTCGCGACGGTGACCGTAGGAGGAGTCGAAGTCCACGAAGTTGGTGAACACGATGGTGTTGTCGCCGGCCTTTTCCATTTCGATCAGGGTCGCGTCGAACAGCGCGTCGATGCCGGTCGCCTTCACCTTCTTGGTGATGCCGACGTTGGCATAGATGTCGGCGATTTTACCGATCGACACCACTTCGCCGCCCTTCTCGTCCACCAGCTTTTTCAGCACGGTCGGCGCCGGCGGCTCTACCGCCAGATCGTGGCGATTGCCGGTGCGCTGGAAGTGGCCCGGCTTGTCGCCGACGAACGGACGCGCGATCACGCGGCCGATGTTGTAACCGCCTTCGGTCAGCTCTTCACGCGCGATTTCGCACAGCTCATACAGGCGCTCCAGGCCGAAGGTCTCTTCGTGACAGGCGATCTGGAATACCGAGTCGGCGGAGGTGTAGAAAATCGGCTTGCCGGTTTTCATGTGCTCTTCACCCAACTGATCGAGGATCACGGTGCCGGATGAGTGGCAGTTGCCCAGGTAGCCCGGCAGATTGGCGCGCTCCACCAGCTTATCCAGCAGCGCCTGCGGGAAGCTGTTGTGCTCGTCCTTGAAGTAGCCCCAGTCGAACAGCACCGGCACGCCGGCGATTTCCCAGTGGCCAGACGGCGTGTCTTTACCGGAAGAGAGCTCGCTGGCGTAGCCGTAGGCGCCGATGATGTCGGCGTTGCGATCCAGCCCCTGCGGGAAGTTGCCGGTGGACTCTTCCGCCGCTTTGCCGAGGCCCAGACGGCTCAGGTTAGGCAGCGTCAGCGGGCCCTGACGGCCCACGTTGGCCTCACCGCGCGCGCAAACCTCGGCGATGTGGCCCAGGGTGTCGGAACCCTGATCGCCAAAACGTTCGGCGTCTTCGCTGGCGCCGATGCCGAAGGAGTCCAATACCATAATAAATGTGCGTTTCATCTGTGCTCTCCTGCGTGTTCTCACGCTATTGCGACCGCAAAACTGCAATCGCCCTTATTCTCTAAATTTATACCCAATGGATTTCAAGTTGTAGCTAGGCGGCTAGCGCGTGTATCCCCAGGAGCTTACTCAAGTAAGTGACTGGGGTGCACGCGTGCAGCCAACAACGCTACGGCTTGAAAGACGAGGGTCATCACGCTTGAGTGATGCGCTTATACACCACTGGCGTCGCCTCCGGCGCCTTGTCGCTCAGCGTCATTGCGCTGCGCACCGCATCGGCCGCCTGCTGCCAGCTCTCTTCATCGTTGGCATGGATCATCGCCAGCGGCTGCTGGGAATCCGCCGTATCGCCCAGGCGCGCCATCTCGGTCAGGCCGACGCTGTAATCGATGGCGTCGCTCGCCCGACGGCGGCCGCCGCCCAACGACACCACCGCCATGCCCAGCGCACGGGTATCCATGGCGCTGATGATGCCCGGCTTTTCAGCATACACCGGCTTGCTCAGCGTTGCCGCCGGCAGATAGCTATCGTAGCGTTCGACGAAGTCTATCGGACCCTGCTGCGCCGCCACCATGCGGCCAAACACCTCCGCCGCCTTGCCGTTGTCCAGCACCGCCTGCAGTTTGGCGCGCGCGTCGGCCTCGTCTTGCGCCAGGCCGCCGGACAGCAGCATTTCCACGCACAGCGCCAGCGTCACTTCCAGCAGGCGCGGGTTGCGGTATTCGCCGGTCAGGAAGCGCACCGCTTCGCGCACTTCCACCGCGTTGCCGGCGCTGGAGGCCAGCACCTGGTTCATGTCGGTCAGCAGCGCGGTGGTCTTGCAGCCCGCGCCGTTGGCCACGCCGACGATCGCCTGCGCCAAATCTTGCGACAGGGCATAGGTCGGCATAAAGGCGCCGGAGCCGACCTTCACGTCCATCACCAGCGCATCCAGCCCTTCCGCCAGCTTCTTGGCCAGAATGGAGGCGGTGATCAGCGGGATCGAATCCACGGTGGCGGTAATGTCGCGGGTGGCGTAGAAACGTTTGTCCGCCGGCGCCAGCGAGCTGGTCTGGCCGATGATCGCCACGCCGACGTCCTGAATGATTTTGCGGAAGGCGTTATCGTCCGGGAAAATATTGAAGCCCGGAATGGCTTCCAGTTTGTCCAGCGTGCCGCCGGTATGCCCCAGGCCGCGGCCGGAGATCATCGGCACATAGCCGCCGCAGGCCGCCACCATCGGACCGAGCATCAGCGAAGTCACGTCGCCCACGCCGCCGGTCGAGTGCTTGTCGACGATCGGGCCGTTCAGCGCCAAACTCTTCCAGTCCAGCACGGTGCCGGAATCGCGCATCGCCATGGTGAGCGCCACGCGCTCCGGCATGCTCATGTCATGGAAATAAATGGTCATCGCCAGCGCGGCGATCTGCCCTTCCGACACCACATTGTCGCGAATGCCGTTGATGAAAAAGCGGATTTCCGCTTCGCTTAACGGCTGGCCGTCGCGTTTTTTACGAATAATTTCTTGAGCCAGGAACAAGGCATCCCCCTGTGTCGCCGAGAGTCGGTGCAGACGGGCGCGCCTGGCGCCCGCCAACGAAATCGATCAGTAGCCGCCGCCGGCGGTCTGGGTTTGGTGGCCCAGCGCGGCCAGCAAGCTGGCCAGCAGGCTGGAAGCGCCAAAGCGGAAATGCCGCGCGTCGGCCCACCCTTCGCCCAGAATACGATCGGCAAGTTGCAGATAATGCAGCGCGTCTTCCGCGGTGCGCACGCCGCCGGCCGGCTTGAAGCCCACCGTCTTCGCCACGCCCATATCGCGGATCACTGACATCATCAGCTCGGCGCTCTCCAGGGTGGCGTTGACCGGCACCTTGCCGGTGGAGGTCTTGATAAAGTCGGCGCCGGCCTTGATGGCGATCTCGGACGCCTTGCGGATCAGATCGGCCTGCTTCAGCTCACCGGTTTCGATGATCACTTTCAGCAGCACGTTGGCCGCCTGGCAAGCCTGTTTGCACTGTTTCACCAGCTCGAAACCGACCTGTTCGTTGCCGGCGATCAGCGCGCGGTAAGGGAACACCACGTCCACTTCATCCGCCCCATAGGCGATGGCCGCGCGGGTTTCCGCCAGCGCGATGTCGATATCGTCGTTGCCATGCGGGAAGTTGGTCACGGTGGCGATACGGATGTCCGGCGTGCCTTGCTCGCGCAGCGCCTTACGCGCCACCGGGATAAAACGCGGGTAGATGCAGATGGCCGCCGTGTGGCCGGCCGGGCTGTTGGCCTGACGACAGAGGGCGATCACTTTCTCGTCGGTGTCATCATCGTTCAGCGTGGTTAAATCCATCAAGTTCAGCGCACGTTGCGCTGCTGCGGTTAATTCGGTCATAAAACTCTCCAACTGAGTACCTGGGTGTTGGCGAGCGGACTTGGTTCCATGAAGATAGCGCAGGGGAACGGCGTTCCCGCGGCGGCAACTGAGATCCTTCTCACCGCACATGGCCACCCGCCTTGCGGCCGGCCAGTAATAGCTATTTGAACACGAATGCCGGGGGCGATTCGCGTTCATCGTCACACTATATGAAATAGCACTGTAACAGACCGGAATTATATGTGAAGAACATCACAAAATAACGCGATATCGTTCACAAATTCGCTAAAGAAGCGGCTGAAGATCGCGGATGCGGCAAGCACCCGCGTTGCTTAGAGTATAGGCGGAGTCCCGCGATCGGTCGCGCCGACGCGGGCTCAGCGAGGGCTTACAGCGCCAGGAAGAAGCCGGCGATGGTGGCACTCATCAGGTTGGACAGCGTGCCCGCCGCCACGGCCTTCAGACCGAAACGCGCGATGTCATGGCGACGGTTGGGTGCCATGCTGCCCAAACCGCCCAGCAGGATCGCCACCGAGGAGAGGTTGGCAAAACCGCACAGCGCAAAGGAGATGATCGCCTTGGTGTGCGTTGACAGCACCTGCAGGCCTTCCGCCGCCACCACATCGTCCGGACGCAGATAGGCGCCGAAGTTCATATAGGCGACAAACTCATTGACGATGATCTTCTGGCCGATAAACGAACCGGCGGTCATCGCTTCACTCCACGGCACGCCAATCAGGAAGGCGATCGGCGAGAACACCCAGCCGAGGATCAGCTCGAGCGACAGCTGCGGGTAATCGAACCAGCCGCCGATGCCGCCGAGAATGCCGTTGAGCAAGGCGATCAGCGCGATAAACGCCAGCAGCATCGCGCCGACGTTCAGCGCCAGCTGCATGCCGGAAGCCGCGCCGGAAGCCGCCGCGTCGATCACGTTGGCAGGACGATCCTCTTCGGCGATCAGTTTCATCGCATCGTCTTTATCGTGGGTCTGCTCGGTTTCCGGCACCATCAGCTTGGCGAACAGCAGCCCGCCCGGCGCGGCCATGAAGGACGCGGCGATCAGGTATTCCAGCGGCACGCCCATCTGCGCGTATCCCGCCAGCACCGAACCGGCCACCGAAGCCAGGCCGCCGCACATCACGGCGAACAGTTCTGACTGGCTCATGGTGGCGATATACGGACGCACCACCAGCGGCGCTTCGGTCTGGCCGACGAAAATGTTGGCGGTCGCCGACAGCGATTCGGTGCGCGAGGTGCCCAGCAGCTTGTGCAGGCCGCCGCCCAGCACGCGGATCACCAACTGCATGATGCCGAGGTAGTACAGCACCGCAATCAGCGAGGAGAAGAACACGATCACCGGCAGGACGCGCAGCGCGAACACGAAGCCGCCGCCGCCGAACACCTCGAACATCTTGTCGGACACCAGCCCGCCGAAGATGAACGAAATGCCCTGATTGCCGTAAGCGATAACGTTTGCCACGCCGTTAGACATACTGCCGAGGATGCTGCGGCCCAGCGGCACGTACAGCACCAGCGCGCCGATACCGACCTGAATGATGAACGCCCACACCACGGTGCGCAGTTTGATGGCCCGACGGTTGCTGGAGAGCAGCACCGCAATGGCGATCAGCACCGCCATCCCGACCAGACTCATGATGAGTTGCATGCAAAGTTTCCCTGTTGCAAAAAATAAAATACATCCCTGCTCATGAAGAGAGGTCTGCTATTGGAGAGTTTCGGGGGGGATTATACTGAGCGAGGTCACCCTCGCACCGATTTATGTCACAAATGTATACAACGAGACGCAAATGAAAATCTTATAACGTGACGCAAGTCACGTTATGCAGACCTCAATTCGGCATGGCGAACAGCGCTTGGGTATTGCGTTGCAGGTGGGCGGCTATCACGTCGGCCGGTTCCGGCCGCAGTTCACACAGCGCGTGAAACACCTCGGCGGCGCGCTCGGGGCGGTTCGGCTGCCCCTGATAGCCGGCCAGCGGCATGTCCGGCGCATCGGTCTCCAGCAGCAGCGCCTCAAGCGGCAGCTGCGCCATCACGGCGCGCGTTTTCTGCGCCCGCTCATAGGTGATGGTGCCGCCCACGCCGATGTAATAGCCGAGGCGGATAAACGCCTGCGCCTGCGACAGGCTGCCGGCAAAGCCGTGCACCACGCCGCGGCGCGGCAGCTGCATGCGCCGCAGCGCGGCGGCCAGTTGGTCGTGGGTGCGGCGCGAATGCAGGATCACCGGCAGGTCATGCTGTTTCGCCAGCTTCAGTTGGGCCAGCAGCACGCTGTGCTGCCGCTCGAACTGTGGGTTATCCATATACAGATCGAGCCCGATCTCCCCCACCGCCACCAGCTTGTGCGGCCGTTCGGCCAGCAGCGCCGCCAACTGTTCCAACTGCGGCTCATGATGCTGCGCGATATACAGCGGGTGCAGCCCCAGTGCGGCGAACAGCGGCGCATGCTCCTGCGCCAGCCGCAACACCCGCGCGAAGCGATCGGCGGTGACCGTCGGGACGATGATGCGCTTTACGTCGGCGCTTGCCGCCCGCGCCAAGCTCTCGGCCTCATGCCCGGTAAAGGGCGGGAAATCGAAATGGCAGTGGGTGTCGGTAAAGGCGTAACTCACAGCGCGCCCCCTTCACCCGGCGGCAGATCGCCCGGCAGGATGATTTTCGGCGCCGCTACCGCCGCCTCCGGCTGCGCCGCCCGCTCGGTGGGCATGGCGATGTCGGTCACGATCGGCGAAGGCATTCTGACGTTCTCCGGCTGGATCAGGCGGCGCGACAACGCTTTTCGCACCTTCATGCCGTCGGGCTCCTGCTGCGCCATCCACTGGCCGACGGTGGCCAGGAAGTAGCGGCCGCAGCGGCGCCCCAGGTGATAATCCTGATTGAGCGCCCCCAATCGGCTGCCCAGCGCATTGCTGGCCAGCGGCTTCGGCGGGAAGATCTCGAAGATGCGCAGCTTGCCCGGCGGCTTTTCGATAAAGCGCTGGATGCGGTGATAGCTTTGCTCGTGATGCTGCAGGATGCGCACCATCTGCTGCAGGCTGCTGTCGCTCAGCCAATGCTCCATGCGCTTCATCCACTGCGGGGTGTAGTACATTTGCGAAGGCACGGTGCGGATCACCACGATGGTGTCGGCGCCGCGGCGATAGGCCTCTTCCACCGGGATCGCATCGCTGATGCCGCCGTCCTGATAGCTGACGCCGTCCAACTCCACGCCCTGACGGTAGAAGCCGGGAATGGCGCTGGACGCCTTGATGGCCGGCAGCCAGCGTTCGCGCTGCGCCGGCAGATAGGTCGGTTCGAAATCGTCGCTGCGGCAGGCGCACAGCAGGAATTCGCGCCCGTCGGTAAAGTGCTGTTCCGCCACGTCCATCGCCAGTGGCATCTGCGCCGCCGCCGTATCAACCAGCCAATCGAGATCGATCAGATGCCCGCCGCGCACGAAGCGCAGCGGATTGAAGAACTGTGCCGAAGTGGTGTAACGGGTGATCACCCGGCGCGCGTAGCCCATCTGCCCGCAGATATAGGCAGACAGATTCTGAGCGCCGGCCGATGTGCCGATCAGCAGATCGAAAGGGTTAAAGCCCGCGCGCTGAAACTCGTCCAGCACGCCGGCGGTGAAAATGCCGCGCTGGCCGCCGCCTTCGCAGACCAACGCCATTTTTCCTGGTCGAAAAGGTTTAGACGCCAGCGGTTCTATATTGCCGAGCGTGATGGGTATTCTGTATCCCAACTTGGCATCCTCAGTGAGACGTTTTCTCCGAGGATACCGCGTCTCGCTCTCTTCCGTAATCCTCTTGCAGCACGCCGACGAGGAAATCATTGCTGCCGGCCAACCAGGCACCATCGCTGCCGGACCATTCGGCCCAAGCCTGCCATACCTGACCTTTCAGCTGTTTCCAGCGCCCGACGATGATGTCGCTGTTCATGGCCGGCCCTCCCCGACGTGAGAAAAGGAATTAAGCTTTGTTACAGTTTGCAGGAAAATGCCGGCCGGCTAAGGGCGCCGACGGCCGGTGAACAGACTGACCAGGAACAGGATGATGCCGACAACGAACACGACTTTGGCGGCCCAGGCGGCGGTGCCCGCCAGCGAACCGAACCCCAGTGCCGCAGCGATAAGCGCGATGACTAAAAAGATAATGCCCCAACGAAACATAAGCTTCTCCTTACCATTGTGAAAAAATTCGCTGCCGTCTACCGCCCCGACAACGGGACATCGACGGCAAATCAGTTTCTTTTTTTGGTGGTACACGTCGGGCCGCCTTGACGGCCCGACAGATGCGGCTTGTTGTTACTTGTTACGGGCGCCTGGCGGGATTACTGCTTGACCACCAGGTCGTTTTTCACGCTTTTCACGCCGTCGATAGCCTTGGCGATGCTTTCGGCACGCTCAGACTGCGCCTGCGTTTTCACTTCACCGGAAAGCTGCACCACGCCATCGGTGGTTTCCACTTTCACATTGCGCGACGGCACGATGTCATCGGCCAGCAGCTTGGCTTTCAGCTCGCTGGTGGTGGCGGTGTCGCCGGCATACGATTTGATCGACTGGTTGGCTTCATCTTTCACGTGCAGCTTGTCGCTGACGGTTTTGACGCCTTCCACCTTGCCGGCAACCGCAACCGCATGCTCCGCCTGCGCCTGGCTGCCGACAAACCCGCTCAGGATCACGGTGCCTTTTTCGGTTTTCACCGAAATGTCAGTGCTTTTGATGCTCTTATCGTCCACCAATGCACTTTTAACTTTAGCCGTTATCGCGCTGTCATCCATGTAACCGTCAACTTTTTTCATGGAGCTATCGATTTTGGCACCGGCACTGTCCGCGGCGTTAGACGCCTTGTTGAGCAGACTGTCTTCGGCCAGCGCAGTGCCGCTCACCAAAGCAGAACCCAAAACAACAGCCATCAGCGAGTGTGCAAATTTGGTCTTTTTCATCGATCTCTTCCTTTTGTTGGGGGCCCCAGCGCCAGAGCGCCGGAACCCTTCAGCCGCCTTCACGCGGCCTCTCGGTAAATACTTCATCATCGCTATACGATTAAGCGTTCACGACAGGAATATTGCAACCGCCGTGCCAACTCCATAAACACCTTAAAAATCAAACAAAAAAAGCGTTGAGTCGGATTTTTAATCAAAAAACTGTCGCCTATTGACGACAGACCAAGTGACACGAAACGGCAAAACAGTCATCTCATTGATATTTAAGGAAACAGACTGTCTCCTATCGGCAACACATCAGAATAACTCACCAAACAATCAGCGTATTACAGTGATTTACTCTCAAGCAATGTGCGGACATCTCGTTAAAGATAGACCATGCGGCGGAAAACGCAGGCCAATCGCGTCTCGCCTGGGCGACATCGATTCGCAGGATAAAATATGAGGAAGATTTATTAATTAGCGGAGTGAGAATACGGGGAACTGGCAGGGCGCACCAGGCGCCCTGCCGATGTATCAGTGTTCGCGGGTCTTGCGGAAGGTCACGTCAGGATAGCGTTCCTGCGTCAGGTTGAGGTTCACCATGGTCGGCGCGATGTAGGACAGGTTGTCCCCACCGTCCAGCGCCAGGTTGATCTCGTTCTTGCGCTTGAACTCTTCGAACTTCTTCACGTCGTCGCATTCGACCCAGCGCGCCGTCGACACGTTGACCGACTCATACAGCGCTTCCACGTTGTACTCGCTCTTCAAACGCGCCACCACCACGTCGAACTGCAGCACGCCGACCGCGCCGACGATCAAATCGTTGTTGGCGATCGGGCGGAACACCTGCACCGCGCCCTCTTCGGACAGCTGCACCAGCCCCTTCAGCAACTGTTTCTGCTTCAGCGGATCGCGCAGGCGAATGCGGCGGAACAGTTCCGGCGCGAAGTTCGGGATGCCGGTGAACTTCATGTCTTCACCTTGGGTGAAGGTATCGCCGATCTGAATGGTGCCATGGTTGTGCAGACCGATGATGTCGCCCGGATAGGCTTCTTCCACGTGCGAACGGTCGCCGGCCATAAAGGTCAGCGCGTCGGAGATCACCACGTCTTTGCCGGTGCGCACCTGACGCAGCTTCATGCCCTTCTCGTAACGGCCGGACACCACGCGCATAAAGGCCACGCGGTCGCGGTGCTTCGGATCCATGTTGGCCTGGATCTTGAACACAAAGCCGGTGAATTTCTCTTCCGCCGCCGTCACTTCACGGGTGTCGGTTTTGCGCGGCATCGGCGCCGGCGCCCAGGCCACCAGACCGTCCAGCATATGATCCACGCCGAAGTTACCGAGTGCGGTACCGAAGAACACCGGGGTCAGCTCGCCGCTCAGGAACGCCGCCTGATCGAACTCGTGGGAAGCGCCCTGCACCAGCTCCAGCTCATCGCGCAGCTGCGCCGCCAGATCTTCGCCTACGGCGACATCCAGCTCCGGGTTGTTCAGGCCCTTGACGATGCGCACTTCCTGAATGGTGTGGCCTTTACCGGTCTGGTACAGGTAGGTTTCATCCTTGTACAGGTGATAAACGCCTTTAAACAGCTTGCCGCAGCCGATCGGCCAGGTGATAGGCGAACAGGCGATTTTCAGTTCGCGCTCGACTTCGTCCATCACTTCCATCGGATCGCGGATGTCGCGGTCCAGCTTGTTCATGAAGGTCAGGATCGGCGTGTCGCGCAGACGGGTGACTTCCATCAGCTTGCGGGTGCGATCCTCAACGCCCTTGGCGGCGTCGATCACCATCAGACAGCAGTCCACGGCGGTCAGGGTGCGATACGTATCTTCGGAGAAGTCCTCGTGCCCCGGGGTATCCAGCAGGTTGACCAGGCTGTCGCGATACGGGAACTGCATCACCGAGGTGGTGATCGAGATCCCACGCTGCTTTTCCATTTCCATCCAGTCGGATTTGGCGTGCTGGCTGGAGCCGCGGCCTTTTACCGTACCGGCGGTCTGGATCGCCTGTCCGAATAGCAGCACTTTTTCGGTAATGGTGGTTTTACCGGCATCGGGGTGCGAGATGATGGCGAAAGTTCTTCTTTTGGAGACTTCGCGGGCAAATTCACTAGGAGACATGGTTTTCAGGTTCTACGGTTAGTCCGCCCTGCGACATCATCAGAACGCGCCGATCGCGGCGCCGGGCAAAGCGGTGAATAAAAGATAACAGCCGGGCATTTTCGCCGATTTGCCAACCGGTGACAATCAATGCTTTTTCCGGCCGGGCTGATTACCCCAGCGGCAACGCCATCACGATCGCGTCTTCGCGGCCGTGGGCGCTCGGGTAATAATTGCGGCGCACGGTGACTTCGTTGAAACCGAGATCTTCATACAGCGCGATCGCCGCCTGGTTGGAGGCACGGGCTTCCAGCCACAGCGTAACCACGCCGCGGCTCTCCAGCTGTTCAATCAACGCGTTGAGCAGCAGGCGGCCAAAGCCCCGGCGCTGGTGCTGCGGATGAATGGCGATGTTGAACAGCGTGGCTTCGTCCAGCACGATCTGCGTGATGGCGAACCCCGCCATCTCCCCATCGGCGCTCAGCTTCAGGTTAAGGTAGCGATCGCCCTGATTGCTGGCAAAGGTGGTTTCCGTCCAGGGGAAAGCGTGGCTGGCTTGCTCAATGTTGAAGGCCGTGGCCAGGTCGGCCGCCGTCAGGGTAGAAATCGTGTTCATGATGACAAATCTGCTGCCAGAGGGCGCGTTTGGCCCCCGCGTCTTGGGAAAGCTCGGCCAGCGCCGGGCTGTGTAGCTGCGCGCCGGCGACCGCGAGCGGTTCCGTCACGCCCAGCCGCCAACTGTTGCATGCGGTCTCTTCAGGCAGCATCGCCACCTGTTCCGGCGTCAGGCTGTAGGTTTGCGCCGGCGTCAGCCCCAGGCTGCGCAGCACGTCGCAAAACAGCGGATCGTCGGGCGCCGGCAGCGTCTGCGCCACCACCAGCAGGCGCGTCTCGGGCGGCAGACTGACCGCCACTTCGCCCTGCAACACGCCCGGGCGGCGCAATGTCCACTGCGTAATACCCAGTTGTTGTAACAGCCAGTCGCGTTTTGATGCCATGCCGATTCCTACCCGTTGTGGTGCGCCATGCCTGCCATGCGCCGCGCTATGCTAACAAACCCGCGCAGCCCGCGCCAACAAACCCGTCGAACATATCGCCACAAAGCTCTATAATCCCCGGTCTCATTTCCAGGAGCCAATATCTGATGTCTGCATTAACCCCCGCCAGTGAAGTCATGCTGCGCCACAGTGATGAATTTATCGAACGCCGCGTGCTGTTTGCCGGCGACCTGCAGGACAGCCTGCCGGCCCAATTCGAGGCCGCGGACGTGCGCGTCCACACTCAGCAATACCATCACTGGCAGTTACTGAACCGGACGATGGGCGATAACGTGCAGTTCGGTTTGACCGTCGATCCCGCTTTCGTCGCCGACTGCGACACGCTGGTTTACTACTGGCCGAAGAGCAAGCAGGAAGCGCAATTCCAGCTGTGCAACATCCTGGCGCTGCTGCCGGTGGGCGCGGACGTGTTCGTGGTCGGTGAAAACCGCAGCGGCGTGCGCAGCGCCGAGCCAACGCTGGAAGGCCACGTCACGCTGGTGAAAATCGACAGCGCGCGCCGCTGCGGCCTGTATCACGGTCGCCTGGACGCGCAGACCAAGTTCGACCTGAACGACTGGTGGGACAGCTATCAGCTGCACGATCTGGAAGTGAAAACGCTGCCGGGCGTGTTCAGCCGCGACGGTCTGGACGTCGGCAGCTCGCTGCTGCTGTCGACGCTGGAAAAACACATGAAAGGCAAGGTGCTGGACATCGGCTGCGGCGCCGGCGTCATGGCCTCGGTAATGTCCAAGCTGTCGCCGAAAGTCAAATTGACCCTCAGCGACGTCAACGCCGCCGCGGTGGAATCCAGCCGCGCGACGCTGGCCGCCAACGGCATCGAAGGGGAAGTGATCGTCAGCAACGTTTACTCCGACATCACCGGCCGTTTCGACATGATCATCTCCAACCCGCCGTTCCACGACGGGCTGCAGACCAGCCTGACCGCCGCCGAAACTCTGATCCGCGGCGCGGTGAAGCACCTGCCGATCGGTGGCCAACTGCGCATTGTCGCCAACGCCTTCCTGCCATACCCGGACATTCTGGACGCCACCTTCGGCAG
The DNA here is from genome assembly GCF_052691795.1 of Serratia sp. TSA_130.1. Lineage (NCBI taxonomy): Bacteria > Pseudomonadati > Pseudomonadota > Gammaproteobacteria > Enterobacterales > Yersiniaceae > Serratia > Serratia sp. TSA_130.1. Next base: position 281,340 of record NZ_JBQZFS010000003.1, on the reverse strand, counting down.
CCACGAAGTGCTGGCGCAGAACGGCCGCTTCAAGGTGTACCAGGCGACCGTCGGCCGTCCGCCGCGCGCGCCGAAGAAGAAATAATTCGCCGTTGGCGGAAAACGACAGAGCGCGGCCTGCAGGCCGCGCTTTTTTTTAACCGTTGATGTAGGTCATCGACTCCGCGCCGTAGCGATCGCCGGCCGCCGCGCTCAGCGGGAACACCGCTTCAATCGCCGCCAGCTCAGCCGCGCTCAGCGTTATCTCCGCCGCCGCGACGTTCTCTTCAAGGTAACGACGGCGTTTGGTGCCGGGGATCGGCACGACGTGTTCCCCCTGCGCCAACACCCAGGCCAGCGCCAGCTGCGAAGGTTTAACGCCCTTCTGCGCCGCCAGCTCGCTCACCTTCTCCACCAGCGCCAGATTGCGGCTGAAGTTTTCCCCCTGGAAGCGCGGGTTGCTGCGGCGGAAGTCGTCCTCGGCCAGATCCTCCGGCCGCTGGATAGCGCCGGTGAGGAAACCGCGCCCTAACGGGCTGTAGGGCACAAAGCCGATGCCCAGGCGCTCGCAGGCCGCCAGCACGCCCTGCTCGGCGTCGCGCGTCCACAGCGAATATTCGGTCTGCAGCGCGGTGATCGGATGCACCTTGTGCGCCCGCTCCAGCGTGGCGACCGACGCCTCGCTCAGGCCGATGTGGCGGATCTTGCCTTCGCGGATCAGATCCGCCATCGTGCCCACGACGTCCTCGATCGGCACCTGCGGATCGACCCGGTGCTGATAATAAAGATCGATCTCCTCCACGCCCAAGCGCCGCAGGCTGCCCTCGACGGAGCGCCGGATATACTCGGGCCGGCTGCTGACGCCGCGCGCCGAAGGATCCGCCGGATCGCGCAGAATGCCGAACTTGGTGGCCAGGAACACCTGTTGCCGCTTGCCTTTGATCGCTTCCCCCACCAGCTCTTCGTTGGTGTGCGGGCCATACATGTCGGCGGTGTCGAGCAGCGTGACGCCCAGCTCCAGCGCCCGGTGCAGCGTGGCGATGGCTTCCTGCCGATCGGCGCCGGTGGAGTAGAAGTCGCTCATGCCCATGCATCCCAACCCCAGGGCGGAGACGACGGGACCGTGGGAACCGAGTTTACGTTGTTGCATTGTGCTGCCCTCATGCGGTGAATGGATAACGCAGCAAAGTCTGGTTGTTTACTCGACAAAGATAAATAATGCAGATTGCACATCACTGTTCAAAAATCACCAACAATCCGGAGTGGTAATGGATCAGGTTCAAGCCATGCGCATTTTTACCCGCATCGTCGAACTGGGCAGCTTCAGCCGGGCGGCCGAACGCCTGCAGCTGCCGCGCGCCACGGTCAGCAACGCGCTGAAACGGCTGGAACAGCGGCTGGGCGTGCGCCTGCTGATCCGCACCACCCGCCAGGTGCAGGTGACCAGCGAAGGCAGTCTCTACTATCAACGCTGCGTGCAGTTGCTGGGCGCGCTGGAGGAGGCGGACACGCTGTTCAGCCACCATAAGCTGCAGCCGTCCGGCAAAGTGCGCATCGATATGCCCCATTCGCTGGCGCGCGAGGTCGTCATTCCGGCGCTGGACGACTTCTACCGGCGCTATCCCGACATCACGCTGGCGCTGGGCGCCAACGACACCCACGTCGATCTGCTGCGCGAAGGCGTGGACTGCGTGCTGCGCGCCTGGGAAACCGAAGACGACAGCCTGGTGGCGCGGCGCATCGCCCAGTTGCCGCAGGTCACCTGCGCTTCTCCCGCTTACCTGCAGGCCCACGGTACGCCGCTCGACATCGATAGCCTGACGCCGCACCGCGCGGTGGGGTATTTTTCGCTGGCCAGCAACCGCGATTACCCGCTGGAGTTTTGCCGCGGCGGCAATCTGGAACTGCGCGAACTGCCCGCCCGGCTGAGCGTCAGCGGCGCCGACGCCTATATCGCCGGCGCGCGCGCCGGCATGGGATTGATACAGGCGGCGCGCTATTCGCTTGCCCCTTGGCTGGAACAGGGCGAACTGGTGGAAGTGCTGGCGGAAACGCCGCCTCCGCCGATGCCGATTTACATCATGTATCCGCCCGGCCGTTTCCTGGCGCCGCGGGTCAGAGTGTTGATTGATTGGCTGATTTGGCTGTTTGACCAGCAGAAAAGCGGCGATATGGCTGTTTTTCCAGCAAACGCCCGCAAAGCGGGGAAATAACTGTTGACGTGTCCGCCAAAATCTCTAGAATTCGCCTCCGTGGTAACGTTACTCCGGTAATGTTTCTGGTACGCGAAGGTGGCGGAATTGGTAGACGCGCTAGCTTCAGGTGTTAGTGTCCTTACGGACGTGAGGGTTCAAGTCCCTCTCTTCGCACCAAATAACCACATGATTTATATTGCACTCAGCATCGATGCGAAGGTGGCGGAATTGGTAGACGCGCTAGCTTCAGGTGTTAGTGTTCTTACGGACGTGAGGGTTCAAGTCCCTCTCTTCGCACCACGCTGGCGACGTAATATAAATCAAAGCAACAACATCGACTGTGCGAAGGTGGCGGAATTGGTAGACGCGCTAGCTTCAGGTGTTAGTGTCCTTACGGACGTGAGGGTTCAAGTCCCTCTCTTCGCACCAATTGATGATCTCCCCGGCAGTATCCTCGAAAAAATCCCAACGCATTGATGAATCACACGCTTAAGCGTGGTTTTGCCGTTTCCGGCGTTTCACCCGAAGCTGAAGTTCAGACTGACAGCCGCCAGGCCGCCCGCCAGCGCCATACAGGAAGGCAGCAGCAGATAGTGGCGCAGCCGGCTGTTGAACAGCATCACCAGCGTGGCCAACATCGCTATCACGATCAGGGTGCGCAACTGCACCATATCCAGGTCGATCAAGGCCAGCAGCGGCATCAGCGCACAAGGCAGCAAAACGCCCCAGGCGCTGGCCAGGCGATCCCCGAGGCACCAACTGACGCCCCACAGCCCGCACGCGGCAATCATGGCGGTGAGCATGACAACCCCCCTTCAAGTGATAATGATAACCAATATCATATAACACTTTTTTGGCCGCCGCATCATTTTCACTGCGCTGACCAAACCCAGATGACACCAGCATGAAAAAATGATAATTTGACATAAGAAAATTCCTAGTCCTGTTTGCATGATAATAATCACAATCCTCAACCATGCAATTCAAGTGGATATTCGCGCCAAAGGAATGCTTCTCAACCTTAATTATTCGACAGAACGACTTTGCAAAGAGTGACCTCCGTATGAACGCCCGTTCTTATCAGGAATTACTGAACAGCAAGCAGCGCCTGGCATTATTTCTTTTTCTGATAATGAATGCCGCCTCTTCCGTATTTACATTATTGTTCCCTTTTAGGGATACGCCCGCATTTACCCTACCTTTATTATGTATACCGCTATTTTGTCTGGTAGCCGCGCTATTGTCCCTGCAAACGCCACGCAAATACTTGTGCAAACTCAACCTGTTCGCCGGCGTGCTCGGCCTGCTCTGGGCCGCACATATTTACGTTAAAAGTCAATATTGCCTACCGAATAACCAAGATTTTTTATTAATTAGTTTGTTTAGCATCTTTTTTATCAGCGCTATTTCCCTGACGGACAACTTTACCGCCTTTTGTTTACACGCCGTGCCTTCCGCAATGGTGATCCTGGCTTTAGACGGCATGCATAATACCCTGCGGATATTATTCACCACGCTATTACCTATTATCGCTTTCTCCATCCACCACCTGATGTTGAAACGCAGTGAAATCTTTACTCACGCGCTGGTGGCCAACCTGTATAACGAGCGAGATAAATTCAATAATTTGAGCATGATCGATCCTCTGACCGGCCTTTATAACCGGCGCGGGCTGGAGAATAAGATCACGATGCTGCTGGAACCGCAAACCGGCCATCATTACGTGCTGTTGCTGGATATCGACCACTTCAAGGTCTATAACGACAGCTACGGCCACGCCATGGGCGATCGGGCGTTGGTGCAGGTGGCGGTCGCCATCCGCGATGCGGTGCGTTCGCGCGACATCGTGGTGCGTTACGGCGGGGAAGAATTTTTGGTGCTGCTGACCAACGTGCACGAAGGCTACGCGGCGCAACTGGCCGAACGGGTGCGCCAGCGGGTGGCGGAGCTGAACATCCCGCACGGCGCCAGTCCGCAGCACAGCGGCACGCTGACGCTCAGCGCCGGCATCTCCGCGTTGGAAAAACTGGACATCGAATCGGCGATAGGCGCGGCCGACGCCGCGCTCTATCTGGCGAAGCACAGCGGCCGCAACAATATTCAGCTGGCGCAAAACGTCGAGCCCGCCCTGCTGCAACCGCAGGAATTGACACGCTAAACGGTTTCCCAAATCGCCTTGCCCTGCCAGCGCCGTTCGATCGCCGCCAGAAACAGTTTCACTTTGGGGGAGAGATGGCGTCGGCTGGGATAGACGGCGCAGATCGGCGGCCCCGGGCGACAATAGCGTTCCAGCACCGGCACCAGCGTGCCGGCCGCCATCTGTTCACCGACCAGAAACGCCCCTACCTGACACAGACCGGCCCCGGCGACGGCTGCATCCCGCAATGCCTCGACATTGTTGAAACGCATCCGGCCGCGCACCGGCTGTTCGTGCAGTTGGCCGTTAACCCGATAGCGCCAGGGCGCCGGCAATCCCTGGTGGCTGAAGACCAGCGTCTCGTGATCGCCCAGCGCCTCCGGTGTCGCAGGCGTGCCGTAGCGCGCCAGATAGTCCGGCGCCGCGCAGGTGATCAGGCGGTGCGGCGCGAGCACCCGCCGCACCAGCCGACTGTCGTCGCTGCCGCCGACGCGGATCGCCATGTCGATGCCGTCGCGCACCAAATCGCTGTAATCGTCGGAGAAGCTGACGTCGGCGTCCACCTCCGGCCACTGCGCCAAAAATTCCCGCAGAATCGGCAAAATATGCAACCGCCCCAACGAGACCGGCACATCCAGCCGCAGCCGCCCGCGCGGGGTTTGCCGCCGCGTATTGAGCGCCGTTTCCGCCTCTTCGGCCTGCGACAGGATGCGCTGCGCATATTCGTAAAACACCGCGCCGTCTTCGGTCAGGCTGACGCTGCGCGTGGTGCGTTGCAGCAGCCGGGTCGCCAATCGCGCCTCCAATCGGTTCACGCATTTGCCCGCCGCCGATCGGGAGATGCCCAGTCTCTCGGCCGCCAGCGTGAAGCTGCAGGCGTCGGCGACGCGAATGAATACCAGCAGGTCGGTCAGGTTATCCAACGGCATAGACGGTAAATTAGCCACGCTTTGTCCCCAATGTTGCGCATTCAGGCCAGTTTATCAGCCATTTTGGCGCGGATACACTGAGGTTCGTCATCTGTTGGGAGAGTCATTATGAGTGCCTTACACGCCGACGGCGGCGCAAAAGCGTGGCTGGCGACCTTCGCGGTCGGCCTGTCCACCTTTACCGTCGTCACCGCAGAAATGCTGCCCGTCGGGCTGCTGACCCCGATCGTCAGCACCCTGAACGCATCGATCGGCCGCGCCGGGCTGCTGATTTCCCTGCCGGCCCTGTTCGCCGCGCTGTTCGCCCCGCTGGTGGTGCTGGGCGCCCGGCGCACGGACCGCCGCAACCTGCTGGCGGGCTTTCTGCTGCTGCTGATCGCCGCTAACCTGCTGGCCGCCGCCGCCACCTCCCTGGCGCTGCTGTTCGCTGCGCGCATTCTGCTGGGCTTTTGCATCGGCGGTATCTGGGCCATCGCCGGCGGGCTGGCGGAACGCCTGGTGCCGCCGGCCTCCGTCGGATTGGCGCTGTCCATCATCTTCGGCGGCGTAGCGGCGGCCTCGGTGTTCGGCGTGCCGCTCGGGGTATTCCTCGGCGAAGCGCTGGGCTGGCGCATGGCGTTTCTGGCGGTCGCCGTTCTGGCGGCGCTGACCCTGCTCCTGCTGGTGTGCGTGCTGCCGCCGCTGCCGGTCACGCAGGCGATCGGCTGGCGGTCGTTCACCGCGCAACGCGCGAATCGCCGGCTGCTGACCGGGCTGCTGCTGACGTTTCTGCTGGTCGCCGGTCACTTTATGGCTTACACCTTTGTCCGTCCGCTGCTGCAGACGGTCTCCGGCACCGAGAGCCGCTGGGTGGGGCCGCTGCTGTTCGCCTACGGCATCGCCGGCCTCGTCGGGAATTTTATCGCCGGCCAGGCCGCCGCCAAACGACTGTGCCGCACCCTGGCGCTGATCGCCCTCGGGCTGGCGCTCGCCGTCCTGCTGCTGCCGCTGCTGGGCCACACGCCGCTGAGCGGCGGCGCCTTCCTGCTGCTGTGGGGCATCGCCTACGGCGGCGTTTCCGTTGCGCTGATGGCGTGGATGCTCAAGGCGGCGCCCGATGCGGCCGAGGTCGCCTCTTCACTGTATATCGCGCTGTTTAACCTGGCGATTTCCTGCGGTTCGCTGGTGGGCGGGCTGGTGGTGGATGCCGGCGGCCTGACGATAAACGGCGCGCTGTCCGGCCTGGTGCTGCTGCTGGCGTTGGCCATCCTGATGGGGACCCGGCGGCAGATGCCGAAAACGGCGGCGAAAGCCGATTCGCCGCCGGGGTGAATCAGGCGCGGCGCTGCCGCAGGCCGTAAACCAACACCACCGCGAAGCACAGCAGCGGCAGCAGATAAGAGAGCGCGGTGCTGTAACGGTCGGCCAGCGCCCCCATAAAGTAAGGCATGATGGCACCGCCGACGATCGCCATGATCATGAACGAGCTGGCGCGCTTGGTGTGCTTGCCCAGATTTTTCACCCCCAGGGCGAAAATGGTCGGGAACATGATCGACATAAAGAAGAACACCGCGATCAGCGCCACCACTGATACGCCGTCGACGCTCAGCATCACCACGCCGCATAGCGCGATGTTGATCAGCGCATAGACCGCCAGCAGCGTCGCCGGTTTGACCCGTCCCATCAGCCAGGTACTGAAGAAACGTCCGACCATAAAGCAGATCATGGCGATCGACAGCAGGTAAGAGGCGCTCTGGTTAGACACCTCGCGCCAGTGCTCGGTGGCGTAGTTGATGAAGAACGCCCCCACGCCCACCTGCGCCGCCACGTAGAAAAACTGCGTGATGACCCCGCCGACGAAATGCGGATGCTGCCACAACCCCTGCGCTATCACGCCGTGCACCGGTTTTTCCTCTTCGCGGATCGCCGGCAGTCGGGTGCGGCTGAACAACAGCGCGATCAGCAACACCAGCACGGCAATCGCCACATAGGTCATCTTCACCGCGCTCTGATCGCCGCCGCCGACGGACTGGCCGGCGGAGAAGAACAGCGTGCCGCCGATCAACGGGCCGATAAACTGCCCGAGGCCGTTGAACGACTGGGCCAGGTTGAGCCGCCGTTCGGCGCCCTGCGCGTCGCCCAACACCGTGGCGTACGGGTTGGCCGCCGTTTCCAGGCAGCCCAGGCCGCTGGCGATGACGAACAGCGCGAACAGGAAGACGCCGAAGCTGTTGGCCGACGCCGCCGGCACGAACAGCAACGCCCCCAGCGCGTACAGGCACAGCCCGACCAGAATGCCCGCCTTATAGCCCTTGCGATCCATAAAGTACCCGGCGGGCAGCGCCACCAGGAAATAGGCGCCGAAGTAGGCCGCCTGCAGCAGCCCCGACTGCGCCTTGGTGACGTGCAACGTCTCCTGAAAATGTTTGTTCAATACGTCCAGCAGGCCATAGGACAGCCCCCACATGAAGAACAGGCTGGTGACCAGGATAAAGGCCCAGCGCAGATTGGCGGTCACGGGGACGCCCGGCTGCGCGGAGGCCGCACTTTTTTCAGCAAGCATGGTGATACCCTCGTATCGTCTGGCGATGATGATGTTGGCGTTATTGCTGTTGCAGAGAGAAAATCCGCGCCATTTCCACCCATTTTTCGCCCTGCGGCGTCCAGGGGGTGGCGGCCTGGTAGTGCCACATCAGCGCTTCCCATCGCTGTACTTCGGGGTTGTTCAGGCTGGCGGCGTCAAAACGCGCGGCGTCGAAATCGGCGCTGACCTCCACGATCATGAACAGCCGGGTGCCCAACCGGTAAATCTCCATGTCCAGAATGCCGTGCTCGCGCAAATGCGCGGCGATGCCCGGCCAAATGCGCTGATGATGCTGCTGGTACTCCGCAATCAGCGCCGGCGAGTCAATCAGATCGAGCGCCTGGCAGAAACGGCGCCGCCCTGCCGCCGCGCCGCTCACGTCAGCGCCCGATCGAGATGCAGGTAGCCGCCGTCCACCGACAGCCACTGTCCGGTGGTGTGTGATGACCGCGACGACAGCAGAAACGCCACGGTATCGGCGATCTCCTGCGGCGTGGTCATGCGCTGTCCGAGCGGAATGCGCGCGGTGATCTTCTCCATCTGCCGCTGCGGGTCGGCGAAGGTGTTGAGCCAGCGCTGGTACTGCGGGGTAATCACCTCCGCCGGCACCACCGCGTTCACCCGCACCCCATCATGGCGCAGCGACACCGCCCATTCGCGCGTCAGCGCCAGCACCGCGCCCTTGGCGGCGGTGTAGCCGCTGGTGCCGCCCTGGCCGCTGAGCGCAGTCTTGGAGGCGATGTTGACGATGACGCCCCGGCTCTCCCGCAGCGCCGCCTGGCACAGGTGCGCCATCAGGTAGTAGTGCACCAGGTTCTTTTCCAGCGAGCCGACGAACGCTTCGCGCCCCGCCTCTAGCCCGACGCCGTCGTTGACCCCGGCGTTGTTCACCAGCCCGTCAATGCGGCCGAAGGTCGCCAGCGTCTGGCTGACCGCCCGGCGGCAGGCCGCCTCGTCGCACAATTCGGTGAGGATCACCCCGGTGCGCGGCTGCAGTCGCTGCAAATCGGCCAGCAGCGCCGCCTCCGGCGCGGCGTTGGTGACCAGCACCGGGATCGCCCCCTCTTCAGCCAGCACATGAGCAATCGCCGCGCCGATGCCGGCACCGCCGCCGGTGACCAGCACCACCTTATCTTGCAGATACAGATCCATAACCAGACTCCGTTAACCCGTAAATTCGCCGGGCGGTATCGCCCCAAATCGCCGCCTGCTCGGCAGCCCCCAGCGTCGACAGCGCCCGTTCGCACAGTTGCACCACCTGGCGGTAGTCGCCGGCCAGCAGGCACACCGGCCAGTCGGAGCCGAACATCAGCCGCTGCGGACCGAACGCCTCCAGCGCGGCGTCGAAGAACGGCAGCAGTTCCTCCGCCCGCCACCGGCCACCCGGCGCCTCGGTGCTCAGCCCCGAGAGCTTGCAGGCCACGTGCGGCAGCGCCGCCAACGGCCGGATTTGCTGCGCCCAGTGCCGCGCGCCGCGCGCGATGTCCGGCTTGCCGAAGTGATCCAGCACCAGCCAGTGTTGGTCGTGGCGGCCGGCAAACGCCGCCGCGGCCGCCAGATCCCGGTGCGTCACCAGGATCTCGTACACATACCCGGCACGCTGCAGCGTTTGCATGCCGCGTTCCACCTCGGGCCGCGCCAGCCAGGCCGCCGGATCCGCTTCGTCCTGCACCTGATGGCGCACCCCGCGCAGCGCGCTGTAAGGTCGCCAGGCCTCCAGACGCTGCGCCAGCTGTGGCGCGGTGATATCCAGCCAGCCCACCACGCCGCATATGCCCTCGCCCTGCTCAGCCAGCGCCAGCAGGGCCAGCGTCTCGTCTTCGCTGGGGCGCGCCTGCACCGCCAGCGCGCCGTCGAAACCGTGTTCCTGCAACAGCGGCCGCAGCCGGGGCGGATCGAAATCCTGTCGCAGCACGTGCATCCGCTCGTCGATCCACGGGTAGCGCTGCGGGTGATAGCGCCAGTAGTGCTGGTGAGCGTCGATGCGCGGCATGCGATCCTCCCGCCTCACCCGCGGAACCGATACTGCTCGATCGACGACGGATGCATCTCGATCGAGTAACCGGGACGGCTCGGCGGCATGTAGGCCGCACCGTTGATCACGCAGGGATCGACAAAGTGTTCATGCAAATGATCGACGTACTCGATCACCCGGCCTTCGTGGGTGCCGGCAATGCACAGGTAGTCGATCATCGACAGGTGTTGCACGTACTCGCACAGCCCGACGCCGCCGGCGTGCGGGCAGACCGGCAGCTGGTATTTGGCCGCCATCAGCATCACCGCCAGCACTTCGTTGACGCCGCCGAGGCGGCAGGCGTCGATCTGCACCACGTCTACCGCGCCGCGCATGATGAACTGCTTGAACATGATGCGGTTCTGGCACATCTCACCGGTGGCCACCTTGACCGGCGCCACCCCTTCGCGGATGCGACGATGCCCTTCCACGTCGTCCGGGCTGGTCGGCTCTTCGATAAACCAGGGTTTGGCGAACGCCAGATGCTTCACCCACGGAATGGCTTCGTCCACCTCCCACACCTGGTTGGCGTCGATCATCAGTCGCCGATCCGGGCCGATCACCTCGCGGGCGATGCGCACCCGGCGAATATCGTCTTCCAGATCGCGCCCGACCTTCAGCTTCAGGTAGGAGAAACCGGCATCGACCGCTTCCTGGCACAGGCGGCGCAGCTTGTCATCCGGGTAGCCCAGCCAACCTGCCGAAGTGGTGTAGCAGGGATACCCTTCCTGCAGCAGCCGTTCCAGGCGGCGTTCTTTGCCCTCGGCCCGCTGTTTCAACAGCGCCAGCGCTTCCTGCGGCGTGATGCAGTCGGTGATGTAACGGAAGTCGATGCAGCGTACCAGCTCCTCCGGCGTCATCTCCGCCACCAGCCGCCACACCGGCTTGCCGACCGATTTGGCCCACAGATCCCACACCGCGTTGACCACCGCGCCGGTCGCCAGGTGAATAGCGCCTTTGTCCGGCCCGATCCAGCGCAGCTGGCTGTCGCTGGTGAAGCGCCGCCAGAAGGCGCCCATGTCAGCGGCGATCGTCTCCAGCCGCTCACCGACGATCTGATGCTCCAACGCGCGGATCGCCGCGCAGCAGATCTCGTTGCCGCGGCCGATGGTGAACGTCAGCCCGTGGCCGCTGAGATCCGCACGATCGGTCTCCAGGATCACGTAGGCGGCGGAATAGTCGGGATCCGGATTCATGGCGTCGGATCCGTCCAGCCCCAGCGAGGTGGGGAAACGAATGTCTTCAACCCGCAGTGCGGTAATGGTGGTCATGGCGGCGCTCCCGGTTAAGCCTGTACGGTTTGCTGGCGCTGTTCGCCCAGCCCTTCAATGCCCAGACGCATCGTCTGGCCCGCCCGCAGGTAGATGGGCTGCGGTTTTTGCCCCATGCCGACGCCCGGCGGCGTGCCGGTGGAAATCACGTCACCCGGCTGCAGGCTCATGAAGCGGCTGAGGTAGCTGACGATTTGCGGAATGCGGAAGATCATGGTGCTGGTGTTGCCGTCCTGATAGCGCTTGCCGTCCACCTCCAGCCACAGGTTCAGGCTGTGCGGATCGGCGATCTCGTCGGCGGTCACCAGCCAGGGCCCGATCGGCCCAAAGGTGTCGCAGCCTTTGCCCTTGTCCCAGGTGCCGCCGCGCTCAATTTGATATTCGCGTTCTGAGACGTCGTTGATCACGCAATAACCGGCGACGTGGCGCATCGCGTCTGCTTCGCTGATGTAGCGCCCGCCCAGGCCGATCACCACGCCCAGCTCCACTTCCCAGTCGGTTTTCTGCGAGCCGCGCGGGATCTCCACCCGATCGTGGGGGCCGATCACCGCGCTGGTCCATTTGTTGAACACCACCGGTTCCTCAGGAATGGCGGCACCGGTCTCCGCCGCGTGATCGGCGTAGTTCAGGCCGATGCAGATAAACTTGCCGATGCCGCCGACGCAGGCGCCGAGGCGCGGCTGCCCTTCGACCAGCGGCAGCGTGGCACTGTCCAGCGCGCGCAGTTTGGCGAGCGACGCCGGCAATAACGCGGCGCCCCCCACGTCGGCGATATGCTGCGACAAATCGCGCAGGCGGCCTTGCGCATCCAACATGCCGGGGCGCTCTTGCCCGGGTTGCCCGTAACGTAAAAGTTTCATGCCTTCCTCTCTCAAAAATGGCGGCTCAGTTGCTCCAGCCGCCGTCGATGATCTGCACCGTGCCGGTGGTGTATGAACTGGCGTCAGAAGCCAGATACAGCGCCAATTGGGCGATTTCCTCGGTGGTGCCGATGCGCCCGATCGGCTGACGGGCGACGAACGCCTGATACACCTCTTGCTCGCTGCGCCCCTGCTCGCGCGCCTGCTCGGCAATACGCTGGCGCAGCGACGGCGACTCCACCGTGCCGGGGCAGATGGCGTTGCAGCGGATGCCCTGCGTGACGTAGTCCGCCGCCACCGAGCGCGTCAGGCCGATCACCGCCGCCTTGCTGGCGCTGTAAGCGAAGCGGTTCGGCACCCCTTTCACGCTCGAGGCCACCGAGGACATGTTGATGATCGAGCCTTTGCCGCGCGCCAACATGCCCGGCAGGAAAGCGCGGATCATGCGAAACATCGCGGTGACGTTGAGATCGAGCGCGAACGCCCACTGATCTTCGGTGCAATCGAGGATCGATCCGCTGTGCACCACGCCGGCGCAGTTGAACAGCACGTCGATCGGGCCGATCGCTTCCGCCGCCGCCGCGATGGCGGCCGGATCGGTGACGTTCAGCGCCAGCGCGCGGATCCCGGCAGAGCCCTGCAGGCGCTCGAGGTTGATGTCGCTGGCGATCACGTCGGCGCCGGCGGCGGCGAACAGCCTGGCGGTGGTAAAACCGATCCCTTGCCCAGCGGCGGTGATCAGTACGCGTTTCCCGGTTAAATCCATCTTGACTCCTCGGCCTAAAGGTCTAATGGTCAGGCCACTAAAGGCGGTTAAAGGTCAGGCCTCTAACATGACAAGAGACGCTTTACGCGTTATCGTTGGGGGAAGAAGTTAATAAAACAGCCTTGAAACCGCATTTCAATTAACCATTTTTTTACACTTGAATAACGATTACTCAAGCGCCTTGTCGCATAATTGTGCGCCAAATCACTGAACGCCGAATCGTCAAAGGTCAAAAATGCCGATTACCCGACTGGAAAACCCAAGAATTTACAGACAGATAGCTGACCAGCTCAAACGTCTTATCGAAAATAACGAATTTCCGCCGGGCAGCCGCCTGCCCTCGGAGCGGGATCTCGCCCAGCAGTTGCAGGTCAGCCGCGCGTCGGTGCGCGAGGCGCTTATCGCGCTGGAAGTGATCGGCCTGGTGGACGTCAAGGTGGGCAACGGGGTGATCGTGCGTTCGCAAACGCCGCCGCCGGCGTCGCAGGAATCGGTGATGGTCCAGGCCGGCCGCAACCAGTGGGCGGAGATCGACGACGAACTGAATATCGAGCTGGATTTCAACGCCGAGCTGCCGCCGTTTTCACTGCTGCAAACCCGCCTGCTGATCGAACCGGAGACCGCCGCGCTGGCCGCGCGCCACGCCACCGACGAGGAGCTGGCGGGCATCCGCGCCGCCTATGAGCAGAACTGCCGCGATAACCGCGCCGGCTCCGCCACCCACCCCGGCGATCGGCTGTTCCACATCCGCATCGCCCAGGCCAGCGGCAACCCGGCCTATGCGTTCATCATCGGGCACCTGCTCGGCCACCGCTACGGCAGCATGTTCCGCGTGCTGCAGCGCCACTATACGCCGGACGACATGCCGCACCGCTCCGAGCTGGAACACCGGGCGATCCTGGCGGCGATCGAAGCGCGCGATGTGCGCGGCGCCCGCAAGGCGATGAAGGCGCACCTGGACGAAGTGATCGCCATTTTCGCCCGCGCGCAGTAAGCCGCCGGCGGTTAAAAAATTTTATAGCCACCGCTCTTTTTTCTACATGCAGCAGGGGCCTGGGGGCATTACACTGGGCGACGAATAACGCCCTTTCCCGCTGCATTGTTAAATGGATAACGACCGTTGAAGAACTCTGTCTCCGCTTTATTGCTGGCGCTGGGCCTGTGCGCCGCGCCGCTGGCCGTGCAGGCCGCGCCCCCGCAGCTGGCTTCGCAAATCGTCGACCAGTATGCCGAACATATTTTCTACAACAGCGGCGCCACCGGCATGGCGCTGGTGGTGATCGACGGCAATCAAGTGGTTAACCGCAGCTTTGGCGACACCAAGCCCGGCAACAACCTGCGCCCGCGCCCGGATTCGCTGATCCGCATCGCCTCGATCACCAAGCTGATGACCAGCGAAGTGATGGTGAAGATGGCGGCGGCAGGCCAGGTCAAACTGACCGACCCGCTGCGCAAGTACGCCCCCAAAGGCGCCTATGTGCCGGCTTACAACGCCGGGCAGCCGATCACCCTGCTGAACCTGGCGACGCACACCAGCTCGCTGCCGCGCGAGCAGCCGGGCAAGAAGCCGCCGAAAACGCCGGTGTTCACCTGGCCGACCAAGGCCCAGCGCTGGCAGTGGCTGGCGCATGCCAACGTCACGGTGCCGCCGGGCGTACACGCCGCCTACTCCAACCTGGCATATGACCTGCTGGCCGACGCGCTGTCGCGCGCCGCGGGCAAGCCTTACAACGCGCTGCTGAAAGAGAAAATCACCGCGCCGCTCGGCATGGTCGACACCACGCTGACGCCGAGCCCCGAGCAGTGCTCGCGCCTGATGGTGGCGGCGGCCGGCCCGAGCGCCTGCCGCGACACCACCGCCGCAGCCGGCAGCGGCGGCGTCTACTCCACCCCGCGCGACATGCAGCGCTGGATGCAACAATTCCTCTCCTCCAGCGCCAGCGGTCCGCGCAAAGCCACCGCCGCCAGCGAGCAAACCATGTACTTCCAGCGTCACGATCTGGTGTCGCTGAAGGGTATGGACGTGCCGGGGCAAGCGGATGCGCTGGGGTTGGGTTGGGTGTATATGGCGCCGAAGGACGGGCTGCCGGGCATCATTCAGAAGACCGGCGGCGGCGGCGGGTTCATTACCTACATGGCGATGATCCCGGCGAAAAACGTCGGGGTGTTCGTGGTGGTGACCCGCTCGGAGCTGAGCAAGTTCACCAACATGAGCGATCCGGTCAACCGCCTGGTGAGCGATCTGGCGGCCAACAAGAGTTGAGATGGGGGGGCGCAGCTGGCTGCGCCCCCAGGCGTCAGGCCGGCACCGCCATCTGATGAATCACCGGATGGAAGTTACGCTTGAAGTAGATCAGGCCGTTGCCCGCTTCGCTCAGCGCGATCTGCTTGATCTGCACCAGGTACATCTGGTGGGTGCCGATGCTCTGGATCTGCTCGATCTCCCCTTCCAGGCTGGCCAGGGTATTGCGCAGCACCGGCTGCCCCAGCGCACCGAGCTGCCACTCTTCCAGCCGGAAGCGATCTTCCATGCTGACGCCGGTCATGCCGGCGAAGTGGCGCGCCATCAGCTCCTGCTCGTGGTTGAGCACGTTGACGCACAGCCTGCGGTTTTCCTGAAACACCGGGTTCATCGCGCTGTTGCGGTTGATGCACACCAGCAGCGTCGGCGGCGTATCGGTTACCGAGCACACCGCCGTGGCGGTGATGCCGCAGCGCCCCGCCGGGCCGTCGGTGGTGACGATATTCACCGCCGCCGACAGGCTGGCCATGGCGTCGCGAAAGCGCAGCCGCTGTTCATTTTCCTGAGACATACAACCTCCTCCTGAATTACTTCAGCAGATTATCCAACTGATTAATATCGTCATTGTTCCGCAGGTGCGGCACCTTCCAGCCGTGCTGATCGTAATCGGCCAGGCACTTGTCGACCATCTGCATCATGCGATCCATGTTGCCGGATCCCTGCGCGTGGCGCAGGCACTGCAGGCGGATCTCATCCTGGCTGCCGGCGTAGTTGATCTCATACAGCTCGTGGCGCCCGCCGAACTCGCTGCCGATCGCATCCCACATCAGTTTGAGGATCTTGATGCGCTCAACGTGATCCATGCCGTCCGATCCGCGCACGTAGCGCGCCAGGTACTTGTCGATCTCCGGGTTGTTCATGTCGCGCACGCTGGACGGCAGGTAGATCAGGCCGCTGGTGACGTTCTTCTCGATGATGTGTTTCACCTTGGTGTAGGCCATCGGCGCCATCACGCGGTAGGTTTGCAGCGCAGCGGAATCCGGCAGGTAGGCGCCGTTTTCCCATTGCGTGGCTTCGGCGCACATCGCGTCGCTCAGCGACCAGAACAGGTTGCGCCAGGCCACCACTTCACCCAGATCGGCCTGCACGCCGCGGAACTCCAGCACGCCGGTGCACGAGAGGCTCTTTTGCAGCAGCGCGGTGATGAAATCCATCTTCACCGCCAGACGCACGCAGGCCTGCAGCGGGAACAGCCGGGCGAAACCGCCCTGAGTGCTCCAGCGGCGACAGCGGTCGAAATCGCGGTAGATCAGCACGTTTTCCCACGGGATCAGCACATGATCCATGATCAGGATCGCGTCGTTCTCGTCGAAGCGGCTGGTCAGCGGGTAGTCGAACGGCGAACCGGTCGCGCCGGCCACCAGCTCGTAGGAGGCGCGCGAAATCAGCTTCACCCCTTCGGCGTCCATCGGCGCCACGAACATCAGCGCAAAGTCCGGATTATCGCCCATCACCTGCGCCGAACCGAAGCCGATGAAGTTGTAGTGGGTCAACGCCGAGTTGGTAGCCACCACTTTGGCGCCGCTGACGATGATGCCGGCGTCGGTTTCTTTCTCCACCTGAATGTAGACGTCCTTCACCTCGTTGACCGGCTTATGACGATCGATCGGCGGGTTGACGATAGCGTGGTTGAAATAGAGCCCGGTTTCCTGAATGCGTTTGTACCAGTGGCGCGCGTTGTCGGCGAACTGGCCGTAGAACTCCGGATAAGCGCCCAGCGCGCAGCCGAAGGCCGCCTTATAATCCGGCGTGCGCCCCATCCAACCGTAGCTTTGGCGCGACCAGTCGGCGATGGCGTCACGCTGCTGGCGCATCTCTTCCGGGCTGCGGGCATAGCGGAAGAACTTGTGGGTGTAACCGCCGTTGCCGGTGTCGGTATTCCAGCACAGGCGATCCTGGCTGGCCGGATCGTGCAGCGCGTCGTACAGCTGGCCGACCGAGGCCGCCGCATTGCGGAACGCCGGGTGGGTGGTGACGTCTTTTACGCGTTCGCCGTAAATGTAGATTTCGCGGCTGTCCTGCAAACTTTTCAGGTACTCGGCGCCGGTGAACGGACGCTTGCTGTCGGCACGAAAGTCTTCTGGTTTCATCGGGTCTTCCTCGTAATCGGCATTTTTCAGGCCGTGGAGTCGGCCATTTGTTAAAATAATGTTTTCTTTTGGTTGCTTAATTGAAGCTGCCAAAGCCGGTTTCGAGAAGAGACTTTTGCGGCAATCGCCGGTACTTTTCAGGTCAGTTTGCCGCTTTCGCGGCAAACTGTGATCGCGGTTACGAAAGGGCGTGTTGCGCCGCGCGGTAGGTTGAAGGGGAACAGCCTTCCAGCCGATTGAAAAAACGGGCGAAATAGGCCGGATCCTTGAAGCCGAGGCTGTAGGCGGTTTCATGCACCGTGCAGGCGCTGAACAGCAGCATGCGCTTAGCCTCGCGCAGCAATCGATCGAAGATCAGCCGCTTGGGCGGCCGGTTGGCGAAGCGCCGACACAGGTCGTTGAGCCGCGATTCGGTCACGCCCAACGCCTGCGCATACTCCGGCACCGGCAGATGCTCGCGGAAACGCTCGTCCACCATCTTGTTGAAGCGTTGAAACAGCTGCAGTTCGCCGCGCACGCCGCTGTTGGCGCTGTCTTCCAGCGCGGTGTTGCGCAGCAGCAGCGTGAACACCGCCTGCGCCAACAGCGCCAGCGTCTGTTCGCGCCCGGCCAGGTTCTGCGCGAACTCGCGGCGGATCAGCGCCCAATAGTGGCTGAGCGCCGTCAGCTCCTGCGGCGCGTCGGCCAGCGACAGGCAGATGCCCGGCATGTCCAGCGCCAGGTTGCTGCCGGGATACAGGCGCTCCAACAGCGGCCAAATCAGCTCCTGGCGCACCGTCAGCACATGGCCGTCGCTGTCCGGTTCGGTGAAGAACGCATGCGGTACCGACGGCGGCGTGAGGATGAACAGCGGCGCCTGCACCGAATAGTGCTGATCGTCGAGCTGCAGCTCTATCTTGCCGGTCTCCAGGAAATGCACCTGGAAGAAGCAGTCGTGCCAGTGCACCTGCATGTCGCGGCCGAAGAATGCCGCCAGCCCGGCGAAGGTTTCGTAGTGCACTTCGTCGGCGGCGTAGCGCGCGTCATACTCTTTGCAAATATCGATGTTGGCGATAAAGCCGGTACTTTTCCGCACCTCATGACCTCCTGCAATCATGCCCACTTGCACATCAAGGCGTCGCTCTCGGGCGCGAATCCTTCATCGGGATGCGCCACACCAGCACGGCGCCGACGATCAACAGCGCCGAGACGAAATACAGCCCGGAGTTAAAGCTGCCGGTCAGATCCTTGAACCAGCCGATCAACAGCGGGCTGAGCGCCGATCCGATGTTGCCGGTGGCGTTGATCACGGCGATCCCCACCGCCCGCGCTTCCAGGCTGATCGACTGATCCGGCGTGGTCCAGAAGATCGCCATGGCGGTAAAGGAGCCGACCGAGGCCATCACGATCCCGAGCAACTGGATCAGGCTGTGATCGGTGGCAGACGCCAGCAGCCAGCCGGCGGCGGCGAACAGGTACGGCAGCGCGGTGTGGTGCTTGCGCTCCTGCAGCCTGTCGGATCGTTTACTCCACCACACCATGCCGGCGATGGTGCAGATCTGCGGGATCGCCGCCAAAATGCCGATCGTCACGTTGCTGCTGCCCTGATTGAAGCTTTGCAGGATCTGCGGCGTCCAGATGTTGATCGCGCTCAGGGTGTTGGTCAGGCAGAAATAGGCCAGCGTGTACATCAGCACGATCGGCGTGAAGATCTCGCGCCACAGGCTGCGCTGCTGCAGCGCGCGGTGGCTGCTCGGCCCGTTGGGTTGCACCAGCTGTAGCTTGTCGGCCTCCATCATCGCCTTCAGGCTGGCTTTTTCCTCGTCGGTCAGCCACTTGGCCTTGGCCGGGGTGTCGTCGAGATAGAACCACACCACCACGCCCAGCAGCACCGACGGGATCCCTTCCAGCAGGAACAGCCACTGCCAGCCCTTCAGGTTCATCACCCCGTCCAGCGCCAGAATATAGCCGGAGACCAGCGAACCGATCGCCATGGTCACCGGCATGGCGATCATGAACAAGGCGTTGGCCCGGGCGCGGTAAAACGCCGGGAACCAGTAGGTGAGGTACACCAGAATGCCCGGCAGGAAGCCGGCCTCGGTGATGCCGACGATCATGCGCAGCACATACAGGCTGGTCGGCCCGGTGGCGAACATCGTGCAGGTGGAAGCGATGCCCCACAGCACCATGATGGTGGCGATCCAGCGCCGCGCGCCGACCCGGCTCAGCATCATGTTGCTCGGAATGCCGAAGATCACGTAGGTGGCGTAGAACAGCGTCGCCGCCAGCCCGAACATGGTCGAGCTGAGGCCGAGATCCTTGCCCATCGTCAGCCCGGCGAAGCCGATGTTGATGCGGTCGAGGAAAGAGAAAACAAACAACACGAACAGGAAAATAATCAGGCGCCGAAACAACTTTTTAATCACCGATTGCTCGGCGGCGGTTAACGCTTTATGTTGCTGCGCCGGGTTGGCCGGCGGCAGCGAATCGACGTGGTTCATGGTTCAGTAGACTCCCGATGAAGGCGCTTGCGCCCCGCCCTGTTTGAACTCGTTCGCCAGGGCTTCCGCCGCCCGCGCCAGCAGGGTGGTATCCACCCCTACCGCGACGAACAGCGCGCCGGCTTCCAGATAGCGCTGCGCCAGCGCCTTGTTGGCCATCAAAATGCCCGGCGCCTTGCCGGCAGCGCGGATGCGCGCAATGGCGTCATCGATGGTGCGCTGCACCTCCGGATGCTGCGGATTACCGGCGAAGCCCATGTCGGCGCTGAGATCCGCCGGGCCGATAAACACGCCGTCCACCCCTTCCACCTGCAGGATCGCCTCCAGGTTTTTCACCGCCTCGCGGGTTTCAATCTGCACCAGCACGCACATCTGCTCGTCGGCCTGCTGCAGGTAATCGGGCACTCGGTTCCAGCGCGAGGCGCGCGCCAGGGCGCTGCCGACGCCGCGCACGCCATGCGGCGGATAGCGCGTGGCGCGCACCGCGTCGCGCGCCTGTTCGGCGTTCTGAATCATCGGGATCAATAAGGTTTGCGCGCCGACATCCAGCAACTGCTTGATGATCACCGCGTCGTTCCACGGCGGCCGCACCACCGGCTGGCTCGGGTAAGGGGCGACCGCCTGCAGCTGCCCCAGCACCGTCTGCACGTTGTTGGGCGCATGTTCGCCGTCGATCAGCAGCCAGTCGAAACCGGCGCCGGCCAACAGTTCGGCGCTGTAGCTGCTGCACAGCCCGAGCCACAGCCCGATCTGCGGGCGTTTTTCCTGCAGCGCTCGCTTGAAGTGGTTGGTTAACATCGCATTCTCCCTGACAAGCGGGCGCGGCGCGTGGCCCCCGCCCGATTATTGCGGCTCGGTTCGCCGAGCCTGCTTATTAGACGAAGCGGCAGCTGATGCAGCCCATCGGGCCGTAATCGACGTGGAAAGTATCGCCGCGCCGCGCCGGCACCGGCCGGGTGAAAGAACCGCCGAGGATCACCTGCCCCGCTTCCAGCTCCACCTCATACGGCGCCAGCTTGTTGGCCAGCCAGGCCACGCCGTTGGCCGGATGATTGAGCACCGCCGCCGCCACGCCGGACTCTTCAATCACGCCGTTGCGGTACAGCAGCGCAGAGATCCAACGCAGATCCAGCGCATCCGGCTTGATCGGCCGCCCACCCATCACCACCCCGGCGTTAGCGGCGTTGTCGGAGATGGTGTCGAACACCTTGCGCGGCCGCTGCGTCTCGGGATCGACGTTGTGGCTGCGCGCGTCGATGATCTCCAGCGCCGGAATGACGTAGTCGGTGGCGTTGTAGACGTCGAACAGCGTGCAGTTCGGCCCGCGCAGCGGCTTGGCCAGCACGAACGCCAGCTCCACCTCCACCCGCGGCACGATGAAACGATCGATCGGAATATCGCTGCCGTCGTTGAAGAACATGTCGTCCAGCAGCGCGCCGTAGTCCGGTTCGGTGATCTGTGAGCTGACCTGCATGGCGCGCGAGGTCAGGCCGATCTTGTGGCCTTTGAGCGCGCGCCCCTCGGCGATCTTCAGCGCCACCCACTGCCGCTGAATGGCGTAGGCGTCTTCGATGGTGATCTCGGGATGATCGAGCGACAGCGCGCGGATCTGCTCACGACTCTTTTCCGCCTGATGCAGGCGCTGCACGGCGCGGTTAACCTGCTCTTTATCCAGCATTTACGACCCCTTATTCACGCTTTATTGAACAGCGCGTGGACATTGTTCTGTTTGTAATTCAGCACCGGATCCAGCTCTTCCATGGTGAAAGAGAGCGCCAGGTAACGCTGCGCCATCAGCGCGGCGAAGTGTTCCTTGATCAGCGCAAACAGCATCTCGCCCACCTGCTGACGGCTTTCCAGACTGCGGCCGTGGCCGATTTTCAACGTCATGTGCACGAAGGCGTAATCCTGCTTGCCGTCGGCCATCTGCCAGGTATCGAGCCAGATGGCCCGGCTGCGCACGCCGGCCAGCGGGAAGATGCCGGTCGCCGCCAGCGCCTCGTTGACCTTGGCGAACAGGGTGGGCAAATCCGCCTCGCGGCGGATGTTGTCGGTACATTCAGCGTAAAAATGGGGCATAACGTTCTCCAGACGGCGCATAGGCGCGGGCGCGGCCCGCGCAGCGGCATTTACAGCGTATTGCCAAGTTTGAAACCTTTTTCCGTATCGCCCTCACGGGTATAGGAAAAACCGTCTGCGCCAATGGTGACGGCCATTTCGCTGGGCGCACTGCGCTCAATGACCGGCTGCGGCTGCCCATCGAGATCCAGCACCAGCGATCCTTCGGTATACCAGCTCGGCACCACCGGATTGCCCCACCAGTCGCGGCGCTGGTTGTCATGCACGTCCCAGGTCACGGTCGGGTTGTCCGGATCGCCGGTGTAGTAATCCTGCGTGTAGATTTCCACGCGGTGGCCATCGGGATCGCGCAGGTAGAGGTAGAACGCGTTAGAGACGCCGTGACGGCCGGGGCCGCGTTCGATCAAATCGGATTTGCGCAGCGCGCCGAGCTTGTCGCAGATGGCCAAAATATTGTGCTTTTCATGGGTGGCGAAGGCGATGTGGTGCATGCGCGGCCCGGCGCCGCCGGTCATTGCGGTATCGTGCACCGTCGCCTTGCGGCGCATCCAGGCGGCGTAAACCACGCCGTCTTCATCGCGGATGTCTTCCGTTACGCGGAAGCCCAGCCCCTGGATGTATTCCACAGCGCGCGGCACGTCAGGGGTGATTTGGTTAAAGTGGTCGAGGCGCACCAGCGCGCCCGGCGTATACAGATCGTAGCGCCAGGCCAGGCGCTCGACGTGCTGCACGTCGTAGAAAAACTCATACGGGAAACCGAGCGGATCCTCTACCCGCACCGCATCGCCGATGCCTTTGGCGAACCCGTTCACCCGCCGCTCGGTACGGCAGCCAAGCGCCTTGAAATACGCTTCGGCGCGATCGACGTCTTCCGGCGTGCGCACGCGGAAAGCAAACGCCGCCACGGCGGCGACCGGGCCTTCGCGCAGCACCAGGTTATGGTGAATGAACTCTTCCATCGAACGCAGGTAGAGGGTTTTGTCATCTTCGGCGGTCACGACCAGGCCGAGGATATCGACGTAAAATTCGCGTGCGGCTTTAAGGTTCGTGACCTGAATTTCCATGTAGGCACAGCGCACGACGTCGGGAGCAGGGACAGCATCAGTGGTAAGTTTTGTCGTCATTGTTCTCATCTCTTTCGTTATTATTGTGGCCTGAGGCTCAAACGCCCCATTTCGGGATCGGGTGGTTGCCCATGGAAATGCACACGTTCTTCATTTCGGCGAATACTTCGAAGCTGTATTCGCCGCCTTCGCGGCCGGTGCCGGAGGCTTTCACGCCGCCGAACGGCTGGCGCAGATCGCGTACGTTTTGGGTGTTGACGAAAACCATGCCGGCTTCGATACCGCGGGCCAGGCGCAGAACCTTGCTCACATCCTGCGTCCAGATGTACGACGCCAGGCCGTACTCCACGTCGTTGGCCATGCGCAGGCCGTCTTCTTCCGACTTGAACGGCAGCAAGCAGGCCACCGGCCCGAAAATCTCCTCCTGCGCCACGCGCATCCGGTTATCGACATCCGCCAGCACCGTCGGGCGCAGGAAGTTGCCGTGGCTCAAACCGGCCGGTTTGTCCGGGCCGCCGGCCAGCAAGGTTGCCCCTTCTTCCACCCCGAGGCGGATATAGCCGGAGACTTTTTCCCAGTGCTGCGGGCTGATCAGCGCCCCCACCTGGGTGTTGGGATCTTGCGGATCGCCCACGCGCAGACGGTTGGCGCGCTCGGCGAAGCGTTTGACGAATTCCGGGTAGATGCTCTCCTGAATGAAGATGCGCGAACCGGCGGTGCAGCGTTCACCGTTGATCGAGAAGATGGTGAACAGCGCGGCGTCGAGCGCCCGCTCGATGTCGGCGTCTTCAAAGATCAGCACCGGCGACTTGCCGCCCAGTTCCATGGAGAATTTCTTCAGCCCGGCGCTTTCGATGATGCGGCGACCGGTGGCGGTGCCGCCGGTGAAGGAGACCGCGCGCACGTCTTTATGGCGCACCAATGCGTCGCCGGCGGTGGCACCGTAGCCCTGCACCACGTTCAGCACCCCGGCCGGAATGCCGGCCTCCAGCGCCAGCTCGCCGAGGCGATCGGCGGTCAGCGGCGACAGTTCGGACATCTTCAGCACCGCGGTGTTGCCCAGCGCCAGGCAAGGCGCGGTTTTCCAGGTGGCGGTCATGAACGGCACGTTCCACGGCGACACCAGCGCACACACCCCCACCGGCTGCACCAGCGTGTAGTTGAGCATCTTGTCGTCCACCGGGTAGGTCTTGCCGTTCATCTGCTGGCACACCTCGGCGAAGAACTCGAAGTTGTGCGAAGCGCGCGGGATCAGCACGTTTTTGGTCTGGTGGATCGGCAGGCCGGTGTCGGCGGTTTCCAGTTCGGCGATCTGCGGCACGTTCTGGTCAATCAGCTCCCCCAGACGACGCATCAGGCGCGCGCGCTCTTTCATCGGCGTGTTGGCCCATTTGGGGAACGCCTCTTTCGCTGCCGCCACCGCCTGGTCGATCTCCAACTGACCGCCGGAAGCCACCTCCGCCAGCACCTCGCCGTTCGCCGGGTTGGTGGTGGTGAAGTACTCTTTGCTGGCGACGTTCTTGCCGTTGATCCAGTGGTTGATGGTTTTCATCGCAGGCTCTCCTCGTAATCTTTTTCACTGATAATGTGGTTAACCAGACGGCCGATGCCCTCGATCTCCACCACCACTTCATCGCCCGGCTGCACGTCGGCCAGCCCTTTCGGCGTGCCGGTGGCGATCATGTCGCCCGGCTGCAGCGTCATGAATTCGCTCAGGTAGGCGATCAGGAACGGAATGTCGAAAATCATGTCGGCGGTGCTGCCGCGCTGGCGCAGCTCGCCGTTGACATAGGTGCCGAGCGCCAGCCGGTGCGGATCGGCGACGTCGTCGCGATCGACGATATACGGCCCGATCGGCGTCAGGGTGTCGCGGCTCTTCACCCGCAGATTTGGCCGGTAGTAGTTCTCCAGGTAATCGCGGATGGCGTAGTCGTTACACAGGGTGTAACCCGCCACGTACTCCATGGCGTGCTCACGGCTGACGTTGCGCGCGGTCTTGCCGATCACCGCCACCAGCTCGGCTTCGTAATGCATGTACTCCACGCCGGCCGGGCGTACCGACACCTGACGGTGCCCGGTCAGGGTGTTCGGCGCCTTGAGGAACACCAGCGGCTCTTCCGGCGCCTTGAATTCCAGCTCGCTGGCGTGGTCGGCATAGTTCAGCCCCAAGGCGAACACCGTGCCCTGCGCCGGCGGCAGCCATTCCAATTCGCGCTCCTGCAGCACCTCGCCGTTCGGCAGCGTGACGCGCAACTGGTCATCCACCTGCACGTTGAAGACCTGGCCATGATGGCGAATACGAGCATGTTTCATGATGCGGCTCCTGCCTGGGTGACGCGGTTGGTCAGAGTGGGCAGGCCGGCGGCGCGCACCGTCACCTCATCCCCCGGTTTGATCTCCACCCGCTGGTGCGGGGTGCCGATCAGCACCGCATCGCCCGGCTGCAGGGTGATGAAGTCGCTGATGGCGGCGATCAGCTCCGGCACCGAGCGCACCAGATCGGCGGTGGACCAGCGGTCCTGCTCTACGCCGTTGATCTCGGTGACGATCTCCAGCCGATCGGCAGTCGCCAGCTGGCCGATCTCCCCCAGCGGGCAGAACCCGTCGCGGCATTTGGCCTTGATCGCCGGGCGGTAAAAGCTGCTTTCCGGCAGGCTGACGTCGTTGGCCAGCGCGTAACCGGCCAGATAACGGCTCACCTGCGCCGCCGGCACCTTGCGCGCGGTGTCGCCGATGATCACCGCCAGCGTGCCGCCGCTTTGCACGGTTTCACCGGCCGGAAACGGGATCGCCCCGCCGTTGGCGAGGTGGGTGTTGCGCGGTTTGATAAACCACACCGGGGTTTTGGGCGGGGTTTGATACGGTGGCTGGTGAAACGCCTGATCCCAGGCGTCCAGTTGGCTGCGGTGGTTCAGCGCAACGGAAAATACGGTGCCTTTCATGCGAACTCCTCCAATGGCAAAACATGACAACCGGCATTCATTAACATATTAATGATTACTTTTATACGCTGTGCAGCTTTTACGCAACGCGCTTGAGGTGATTTGTGATCGTGATAACAAAATATTCACAAACAACGAACATTAGCGTGATTATTCAGCGTATTAATCATTTTTCTCGCCATTTTTCGCTGCGCCGCGCATTTTTGCTTTATCCCTACGGGTAACTTTGGCTACTATTAAGTTATTAACAAAATCGGGCCTGGCGGGGAAACAGCCCTGCGGTAAGCGCCGTGACAACGAACACCTTGATAGCTAAGGCCAAACTTATGCATGAATCGTTAACCATCGCCCTGCTGCAGGCGCGCGAAACCGCCATGGGGTTCTTCCGCCCAATCCTGAAAAGCCACAACCTGACCGAGCAGCAGTGGCGCATCATCCGCGTGCTGGCCAACAGCCGTTCGATCGAATTCCACGAACTGGCGGCGGAAACCTGCATCCTGCGCCCCAGCCTGACCGGCATTCTGTCGCGCATGGAGCGTGATAAGCTGATCTTCCGCCTCAAGCCGGTTAACGATCAGCGCAAGCTGTACGTGTCGCTGACCCAGCAGGGTCAGGATCTGTATGAAGTGGCGCGCCACCAGGTGGAACAGGGCTACGCCGAGATTGAAGCCGCTTTCTCGCGGCAAAAAATGGATCAGCTGATGACGTTGTTGGACGAGCTGATCACCCTGGGCGACAGCCTGCCTGCCAACGTCACCGCGCATCCCGCCAAGCAGTGATTTAACCCACCGGAATTCTCAAATTAATTGGCGTTGCAGCCAACAACGCTGCAGCGTCAAGTAAGCAGAGAATTCGTTTCCGGCAACAGCGCGCCGCCGTCCACCACCAGCGTCTGGCCGGTGATGTAGGCCGCCGCCGGCGAGGCGAGAAACACCATCGCCGCGGCGATGTCTTCCGGTTCCCCCAGCCGTCCGAGCGGCACCGCGGCGGCGATCGCCTGATTCACCTGCGCGTCGCCCAGGTTGGCCATCGCCGGCGTGCGGATCATCCCCGGCTCCACGCCGTTGACGCGAATGTTCTCCGCCGCCAACTCCAGCGCCGCCGCGCGAATAAAGCCGTTTACCCCGGCCTTGGAGGCGGCGTAATGCGCCAGTCCCGGATACGCCACCCGCGGGCCGGTCACCGACGAGGTCACCAGCAGGCTGCCGCCGCCGGCACGGCGCATCCACGGCAGCGCCGCCTGCGCCAGAAAGAACGGCGCCATCAGATTGACGCTCAGCGTGCGTTGCAACAGGGCCGCGTCGATGGCGGCGAACGGCGTCAGCGGAAAATAGGCGGCGTTGTGGATCACCACGTCCAGCCGTTGGTGCCGCTCGCCCACCGCCGCCACCAACTCGGCAATCTGCCCCGGCTCGGCCAGATCGCAGGCCAGCGCCTGCACTTCCCACCCTTCGCCCCGCAGCGTTTGCGCCGCCGCCTGCGCCTGCGGCAGCTGCACGTCCGCGATCGTCACCTCGGCGCCCAGCCGGGCAAAGGCGCTGACGATCGCCAGCCCAATGCCCTGCGCGCCGCCGGTCACCAGCACCGCCTGCCCGGCGAAGGCGTCGGCCGCATAGGTTGCGCTCATCGGCCTATCCTCGCGGGTGGCGCGTGGTGTTGAGCACCTGCGCATGGGCGCCGACCGCAAAGTTGCTCAGCGCGCTGAAATCGCTGCCCTGATAACCGAGGATCTTGCCGTCGGTGCGCATGCCCTGCAGATCGATCATCACCACGCCCAGCGTCGGGATGATCTTCTCGCGCCAGACGAACAGATAAAGCTGCTCCGCCACCTTCACGTAGTGGCAGCGATCGACGTCCGCCAGCCCTTTTTCCACCCCGTCCAGACACTGCCAGGCGTAGAAGTTATCGTTCAGGTAGATGTGCTCGTACCGTTCGGTCGGGCTGTAGGTGTACATGTTGCGCATGCCGATCAGCTCATCGGTAAAGCCCGGTGGCGCCACGTCGGCGTCATCCAGCGTGCCGAAGCGGAATTCGGCCTCGACCGCGGTCAGCGGCAGCCCCTGCTCCACCCGGCTGAAGGCGTCGAGCCGCGCCTGCGCTTCGTCCGGCAGCTGGCCGTATACCGCAGTGAAGTTGCCCTGATTGCGGTCGCATACCAGCGTAATGCTGGCGTTGGCGCGGGCAGGATCGAGAAAATCGATGAACAGCACGCCGGGGCGAATGCTGGTGGCGCGATAGGCGACGCCGCGCCGTTCGCCCCACTCCAGCGTCTGCTCGTCGGTAAACCGGCAGCGCTGCGTCGCGCCGTCGCTGAAACGCAGCGTCAGCGTGGTGCCCGCCAGGCCGTGCTGGCGTTCCAGCGTATTGCTGTGCGGCGCAAAGCCTTCCGCCAGCGCGCCAACCTGAATGAATACCGCTTCTGAACTCATGGAATGCTCCTTATAGGGAAGTGAAAGCCAGGGTCGGCACATCGACAATGGTGGAGCCGCCGTCGGCCACCAGCGTCGCGCCGGTAATGATTGAAGCTTCGCTGGAGCAGAGGAAACGGCAGACGCGGGCGATCTCCTCGGCGCTGGCCGGCCGGCGCAGCGGCACGTCGCGGCAGACCATCTGGTAAGCCTGCTCCAGCGAAATCTGATGGGCGTCCATCAACAGCTGCATCTCTTCGTCCGCCATCGGCGTGGTCACCCAGCCCGGGCACACCGCGTTGGCGCGCACGCCCAGCGGGCCATAGTCGCGGGCGATGGAGCGCATCAGGCCGATCAGCGCGTGCTTGGCGGTGACGTAGCCGCAGACCTCCGGCCCGGCGGCCAGCGAGGCGATAGAGGCCACGAACAGCAGGTTGCCGCCGCTCTTGATCAGCTCCGGCAGGCAGGCGCGCGCGCTGGCGAAAGCGCTGTTGAGGTTGCTGTCCATCGCCCCTTGCCACTGCGCGTCGCTCATCTCGGTAATGCGCTTGAAGCCCATGCCGCCGGCGCTGCCGATCAGGCAGTCGATGCGCCCGGCGTCGCGCAGAATGGCCGGCAGCAGCGTGTGGGCCCAGCTCTCGCCGCTGGCGGCGTCGCCCACCAGCGCCTGCGCGCCGATCTCTTGCGCCAGCGCCGCCAGCGGTTCCGGGCGGCGGCCGATGATGAACACCCGATCGCCCTGCGCCGCCAGCAAACGGGCGCAGGCGGCGCCAACACCGGTGCCGCCGCCGGTAATCACAACCACTCTATTCATGATTCAGCTTCTCCATCAGTTGGCCGATCATCAGCAGGCTGCTCAACAGCAACCGCCGCTGTTCGGCATCCAGCCGCAGATAGCGGCGGCCGGCCGGCACGCGGCTGACCACCTCCGAGGCGGCGAAATGCTCGATATCCGCCTGCCAGCGCCCGTCGTTCACCGTCAGCCGCACGCGGCGAAAATCCAGCTGCGCCAGCGTCTCGCCGATCTGCGGGTAGCGCAGCAGGCCGTCCAACAGCCGCTGCGCGGCCGCATGGCGCTGGCGCAGCAGATAGCGCACTCCGCGCCGCCGCAGCCAGCCGCCGGTCACCACGTCCAGCGTCAGCGGAGGCTGCGCTGTGCACGTGCCCTGCAACCGAAAGCGGTGGCTGACGATATGCGCCAGAAACAGCCCCTGCACCTGTTCGCTGACCTCGATCTGCGACCCCTGCGGCAGCGTCAGCCGCAGCAGGCCCGGCGCCAGGCGTTCGCATGTATAGGGCTCCAGGTTGCGCGCCAGACGATCCAGCGCGGCGCCCGGCCGATAGCCCGACGGCGCGCGCCGCCAGGCGCGATTAAGTGAGGGAAGTAAGCCGATCAAACTGCGCCTCCTCGTTTTCACCCTTGGCGAACGCGTTCTCCAGCACCTGCTCGACCGGCACCGGCTTGAACGGATTCACTTTTTGCACGCACAGCGTCCAGAACAGCGCATAGGCGGCGGTCAGGCCGATCATCCAGCCGAAGGGAATGTAGATATCGCTCGGATTCATTCCCGGCGGCGTGATGTAAACGATGGCCAGCACGATGCCAACGCTGGAAACGATCTGCGGCAGCGGGAACCACGGCGATTTATAGGCGCGCGGCAGATCGGGGCGGCGTACGCGCAGGATCACCACCGAGCAGGTCACCAGCAGGTAGGCGACGCCCCAGGCGCACACCGCCGCCAGCACCAGCGGAATGATCCTGTCGAGGTTGCCCTGAATAGCGAAGGCGTGTACGCAGGGGATCAATACCGCTACCAGAATGCCGACCACCGGCGTTTTAAAGCGCGGGTGCAGATAAGCGAACATGCGCGGCAGCGCGCCGTCCAGCGCCATGCCGTACAGAATGCGCGGCACCGCCGCCATCAGCGTGTTGATGGTCGCGGCACCCGCCAGCAGCAGGCCGACGCCCAGCCAATATTTGCCGAACTGGCCCATCACCTGGCTGGCGAACGCCGGGATGGCCATCGGCGTTTCCAGCAGACGTGTGCCGCTGGCGGCGTCGATCACCACGTTTTCCACCTGGTGGCTGAGCGCCGCGCCATACAGCGCCATGCACACCGCCACGCCGCACAGCCCCAGCGCCATCGCGCGCGGGATCACCCGATCGCAGCGTTTGATCTCCGGCGCCATCGGCGTCACCAGCTCACAGCCGACGAACATGAACATCGCCATGCCGATCAGGCTGAACACCGCGAAGGGATCGTTCAGGCTCAGCGTGCTGCCGAACCAGCCCTCGAGCGGCACCGCATGCGGCGACAGCAGCCCGACGATGCCAAAAATCACCAGCGTGCTCCACATGGCGAAGGTCAGCACGATCTCCGCCTTGCCGAAGGCCTCGATGCCGAACGCGTTGAGCAGGCCGAACACGACGACCAGCCCGACGCCGACCATCCAGGAGGCGTTGTGGCTTTCCATCAGGGTGTTGAGGTGTTCGAAGTTCACCAGCGCCATAATGCCTGAGAGAATGGTCTCGGCGGTGCCGGCGAAGATATGCACGATCAGGTAGGCCGACAGCGCGCCGGTGATGGCGAAAAAGCGCCCCATGCCGCAGGAAATGTAGTCGTAAACGGAACCGGAGGTCGGCAGCAGCGCCGCCGCTTCGGAGAAGGTGGTGAGCTGCGCCTGCATCATGACGAAAGCGATCAGCATCGCCAGCGCGAAGGTGTCGCCGCCGATGCCAAAGCCGCTGGTGACGGTCAGGATCACCGGGCTGGCCATGATCACCCCGACCGAACTGGCCAGGGTGGTGGGAAAGCCGACCTTGCCTCGAGCCAGGTGGGCGTGCAACCGCGACGACAGGTTCATGGTTATTTCCTCTTATAGTTTTGGCCTGATGCATGCAGGTGCTTGCAGGTTTTTCACCGCCAGCGGCGGTCATCTCACTATAGAGAGGAAAGGAAAATGCTGACTATCGTCCTTAAGGACGAGACGGTTTCAACCTGCGGCCGCGCTCACGGCGGCGCGCTCGCTCAGCATGAAGCGGATCGGCTCAGCCCAAGCAAGGTCATCATTTTTTCGTCTTATACGTTTGGCGCCGACTGGCGCTATCTTCAATGCGCAATACAGGAAGCGGCGGAAAAGCCTGGCTATCGTTCTTAAGAACGAGGGGCAGCGGCGGCTGTAGCACGCGCGCAGCGGCGAGGCCCTCCCCCGGGCAGGCGTTGAAAAGCGCTGTAAATTCAGCGGGAAAAACGTCGAATTATTTCATTAACCTATTAATGAAAATCGCGATAAATCCGAACAAAAAAGCCCTGATTAACGCAGTGTCATCTTGTTATTTCTGTGTTTTATTGCAATCGGCCTCACGTTGTTAATATGTTTTTATTGTGTTGCCAAATTGCTACAACTATGCTTGTATCGTTCATATATTGACCGCCAACATTCTCCAGATTGAACGATAAAGGGAGGAACACGAATCATGCACAGCACAGCATCCGATGCCTTTATCAACAGTTGTTTGGCGACCATCACGCACCTGATCCCGGTGTCCGCCGGGGTGTTTTATCTGGTCGATCGCGACCTGCGGCCGGATCACTACATCCTGCACGGCATGCCCGATAAAACGCATCAGCAATACCTGAACCACTTTCAGCAAATAGACCCGCTGCAGCCAGCCAACTTCCATCGGCAAGACATCACCATGGTCGGCATGAGCCCGGCGGCGATCGCCGACAACCGCCGCTATTACCACGACTTTATGCTGCCGAACGACATGCGCGACATGACGGAAATTTTCATTCGCCAACGCAAACGCATCGTCGCCGGGGTGTCGTTGATCCGCGATACGCCGTTTACCGACGTGGAGCGCGGCCGCCTGCGCGCGGTGCTGCCGCTGATCGAGCTGGCGACGCGCGATCTGCTGCCCGACAGCGAGGCGCAGCTGCTGACCGCCAAGGAACAAGAGATCGTCAACCTGGTGCGCGAAGGCGCCAGCAATAAGCGCATCGCCCTGAAGCTGGGCATTTCGCTGTCCACGGTGAAAACCCATATGCGCAACATTTTCGCCAAAACCGACGTGGTGAACCGCACCGAACTGGTCGCCAGCGGCTTTCTCGCCCACGGTTAACGCCCGATAACGGCCGCCGCTGCCGGCGGCCGGAAAATAACGCCAAAACGTATTCGCCATTTATGGCGCGGCTCCCCCCTGCCCGCAATCGGGCCGGGCGGGATATTTCATCGTCACTCAACGCTTGGGGAATAAGGTTTATGTCCAGTGATTCGGTTTCCGCGCCCGCCGCCGGCGCGGCGCTCCCCTGCCCGCCGCGGCTGTTGACCGCCATTATCGTCTTCGCCGCCATCGCACCAGGCATTCTGATGACCGCACCCGCCGTGGCCGCCCAGCTCGCCGCGCAGTGGCAGCTCGGCCCGGCGCAGATCGGCCGCCTGTTCTCCACCGAACTCGGCGCCATGAGCCTGGCCACGCTGCCGGCGTGGTGGTGGATCGGGCGCATCAACTGGCGGCGGGTCGCTGCGCTGTCGGCGCTGGTGTTTATCGCCGGCAACCTGGCTTCGGCGCTGGTGCAGGATTTCACCTTGCTGCTGCCGCTGCGCTTTATCGCCTCGTTGGCGGGCGGCACCCTGATGATCCTGTGCATCACCTGCGCCGCCGGCACCGCCAATCCCAGCCGCGTCTATGCCTTCTGGGTGCTCGGCCAGCTGGTGCTGGGCGCGGTGGGGCTGCTGGCGCTGCCGCCGCTGTTCGCGCACTTCGGCCTGATGGCGGTCTACCTGATTTTGGCCGCCATCATGCTGTGCTGCCTGCCGCTCATCCCGGCGTTTCCCAACGGTTTCACCGCCGCGCGCAGCGCCCGCAGCGGAGCCGCCGCCTCGCCGACGCGCAAGCTGTGCGCCGTACTGGCGGTGCTGACCTTTTACATCAGCCTGAGCGCGGTCTGGACCTTTATCGGCGGCATCGCCGCCGGCGCCGGGCTATCGCCGGCCCACAGCGGCCAGGTGCTGGCCGTCGCCACCTTGCTCGGCATCGTCGGCGCCGGCGCCGCAGCGTTGATCGGCGCGCGCTTCGGCGGCGGGCGCCCGATCGCGCTCGGTTACGCCCTGCTGCTGGCCAGCGTGGCGCTGCTGGCGGGTCAACCCTTGCTGCTGCGCTTCGCCCTGGCGGCCCTGCTGTTCAAATTCACCTGGACCTTCGTGCTGCCGTTCATTCTGGCGCGGGTCGCCGGGTTGGATAACGACGGCAAGCTGATGAACGGCATCAACATGGTGATCGGCGGCGGCATGGCCATCGGCCCGACGCTGGCCGGCTATCTGATCGAATCTTCCGGCGGTTTCAACGCCTTGCTGTTCGGCGCGCTGGGCTGCGCGCTGCTGTCGCTGCTGTTGATTTCGCTGGCTGCACCGCGCGCACCGCGCCGTATAACAGGAGGAGAAAGGTGAAAAGAACAACCGGTTTCTTGTTTGATGAACGCTGTTTCTGGCACAGCACCGGCCTGCACGCCACCACCCTGCCGGTCGGCGGCTGGGTGCAACCGCCCTCGGGCGCCGGCCATGCCGAATCGCCGGAAACCAAACGGCGCATGAAGAACCTGATGGACGTGTCCGGCCTGTCGCGCCAGCTCACCCTGCTGAGCGCCGAACCAGCGACGGAAGAAGACCTGCTGCGCATCCACCCCGCCCACTATCTGCAGCGCTTCAAACAGGTGAGCGACAGCGGCGGCGGCCTGCTGGGGGAAGAGGCGCCGCTGGGGCCGGGCAGCTATGAAATCGCCAAACTCTCCGCCGGGTTGGCCTGCGCGGCGGTGGAGGCGGTGCTGCAGGGCGAGCTGGATAATGCCTATGCGCTGTCGCGCCCGCCGGGCCACCACTGCCTGCCGGATCAATCGATGGGCTTCTGCTTCCTGGCCAATATCCCGATCGCCATCGAGCGCGCCAAGGCCCGTTACGGCCTCGGAAAAGTGGCGGTGCTCGACTGGGACGTGCACCACGGCAACGGCACCCAGCACATCTATTGGCGGCGCGGCGACGTGCTGACGCTGTCGCTGCATCAGGACGGCTGCTTCCCGGCGGGCTATTCCGGCGAACGGGATCGCGGTGAAGGCGACGGGGCGGGCTGCAACGTTAACGTGCCGATGCTGGCCGGCGCCGGCGACGACGGCTACCTGCACGCCATGCGGCGCATCATCATCCCGGCGCTGGAAAAATTCGAGCCGGAGATGATCATCGTCGCCTGCGGTTACGACGCCAACGCGCTCGATCCGCTGGCGCGCATGCAGTTGCACAGCGACAGCTTCCGCGCCATGACCGCGCTGGTGCAGGAGGCCGCCGACCGGCTGTGCGGCGGCAAACTGGTGATGGTGCATGAAGGCGGCTACGCCGAATCCTACGTGCCGTTCTGCGGGCTGGCGGTGATGGAACAGCTGAGCGGCGTGCGCACGGAAGTCCAGGATCCGCTGCTGGCGTTCATCCAGCAACAGCAGCCGCGCGACGCGTTCAACCGCTTCCAGCGTGAAGCGCTCGACGAGTTGGCACGCCAGTTCGGCCTGTAACCCCCCTCTCTGCGGGCGCCGCACCCGGCGCCCCTGACAACCTCGCCGCCAGCCGCTACGCTGAAGGGCAACCCTACCACCATGAGAACAATAACATGTCCGAACAAACCGTCAGCTTTATCAAAGGCCGTCACGGCGACATCGCCGTGCACGACTGGGGAAACGACAAGCCGCGCTATCTGGCGTTGCTGGTGCACGGCTACGGCGAGCACCTCGGCCGCTATCAATACGTGGCGCGCACGCTGCAGGCGCAGGGCGCGCGGGTGTTCGGCCCCGACCATCTCGGCCACGGCCTGTCACAGGGCGAACGCGTGCTGATCGATGATTATGACGCCGTGGTCGACGACGTGCAGCGCGTGGTCAGCCATTTCCGGCAGCAATATCCCACCTTGCCGCTGGTGGTGATCGGCCACTCGATGGGCGGCATGATCGCCACCCGCTACGTGCAGCGCCATGGCGAGGAAGTGCGCGCGCTGGTGCTGTCCGGCCCGCTGCTCGGCGACAGAACGGCGATTTCCGATCTGGCCGAACTGCCGACGATCCCCGACTCGCCGCTGGATACCGCCACCCTGGCGCGCGATCCGGCGGTCGGCGCGGCCTATCAGGAGGATCCGCTGGTGTGGCACGGGCCGTTCAAGCGCCCCACCCTGCGCGCCATGCAGCGGATGCTCGCCGCCATCAACGCCGGGCCGGGCTTCGGCGCGCTGCCCACGCTGTGGATCCACGGCGACGACGATCGGCTGGTGCTGATGAGCGAAACGCAAACCGCGCTCGATCGTCTGCAGGGCGACGATTTCGAACAGCTGATCAATGCAGGCGGGCGGCACGAGAGCTTTAACGAAACCAATAAGGATCAGATCCTCAAGCGGGTGACCGATTTTATTGCGCGGGCGCTGGGCTAAGGTGCTCCCCCTCAGCAGGCTGAGGGGGCATAAAAGCGTCAGCCCTCGACGATGGCGAGGTAGTGTTTGACGAAGCGGTCCGAGGTGATGTCCCAACGCACCGGGGTGCCCTTCTCGACGAACCAGGAGTCGCCGGCCTGATACTGCACCGACTCGCCGGTGCGTTCGTTGGTCAGGGTGGCGCTGCCTTCCCACACCGTGGCGTGCTCGGCGAACGGGTACTCCATCACGAAGCTGCCGCGGGTGCAGCTGAACACGCCGCAGTTCAGGTTGTCGGTCGGTTCGCCGAAGATGCTGGCCACGCCGACGTTCGGCGTGCCGGCGATCACCGTGGCGCCCAGGTTGCTGACGCTGCCGATCTCCAGCAGTTCCGGCAGCGGTTGTTTAAGCAGTAACGGTTTCATGTCATTCTCCTCTGAGGATTAACGGCGGCCTTTCCAGTAGCCGGATGTCTGGTGCCAAACCTTACCGGCGGTGGTCATCACCCGCCGCAGCTTGTCTTTGCCGAAGATGTTGACGTGCGGGATCGAGCTCATCAGATCGTAACGATCGGATCCTTCGCTCATGCCCTCCGCCAGCACCTTGCACACGATGTGGCTCGGCGTCACGCCGAAGCCGGAGTAGCCCTGCACGTAAAACACGTTGTCGCGATCCGGCAGCGTGCCGATCTGCGGGAACAGGTTGGCGCTGCAGCACAGCGGGCCGCCCCAGGCCAGATCGATCTTCACGTCTTTCAGGTACGGGAACACCTTCAGCATCAGGTTGCGGTTCCAGGCCTTGAGATCCGACGGGAAATATTCGATCAGGCGGGTGGCGCTGCCGAACAGCAGCCGGTTCTCGTTGGTCACCCGGTAATAGTCGATCACCGGGCGGATGTCGCTGTAGGCGCCGCGGATCGGGCTGATCTGACGGATCAGATCGTCAGACAGCGGCTCGGTGGCCAGCTGGAAGGCGTAGGTATTGATGGTCTTGCGGTAGATCTGCGGCTCCATGCCGTTGAGAAAGCCGTTGCAGGCCCACAGCATCTTGTTGGCGCGCACCGAGCCCATGGCGGTGCGCACCGTGATGCGCGGGCCATACTCCACGTCGAGCACGCTGCTGTTCTCGAAGATTTTCACCCCGTAGCCGCTCAGCGCCTTGGCCTCGCCCAGCAACAGGTTAAGCGAATGCACGTGGCCGCCGCCCATGTGTTTCAGCGCGCAGGTGTAGGCGTCGGAGCCCACCACCTGCTTCACTTCCGCGCCAGTGTAGAGTTCGATCTCTTCCTGCGGCGCCACCGCCCTGAACTCCTTCAGCCAGCCGCGCAGGGTCTTCTCCTGGCGCGCATTGCTGCCGAGGTAGCCGTAACCGAAGCAGAAGTCGGCGTCGATGTCATATTTCTTGATGCGCTCGCGGATAATGCCGGCGCCGAGGTTGCTGATCTTGAAGATGGTTTCCAGCCCGGACGGGCCGACGTGGCGTTTGATCTTCTCCAGATCGTGGCCGATGCCGGCCATCACCTGGCCGCCGTTGCGCCCGGTGCCGCCGTAGCCCAGATAGCGGCCCTCGAGAATGGCGATGTTGGTGATGCCCTTCTCCGCCAGCTCCAGCGCGGTGTTGATGCCGGAGAAGCCGCCGCCGATGATCACCACGTCAACGTCCAGATCCTCTTCCAGCGTCGGGAAGCGCAGATCGTATTTTTTGGTCGCCGCGTAGTAGGTTAAGGACTCGATTTCGTTGTTCACTGCCGCACTCCCGATTGCCTATGCCATGACATCGGATTATCGGGAGGCAGCAGCCGTGCCGCTATGTCCCCTTAGGGACATTCGTCCCCTTCATCTTTCAAACTACAGCGTTGTTGGCTGCTGACGTTCACCCCAGTCACTTACCTAAGTAAGCTCCTGGGGACGCTCGTCCTGGCCGCCTAGCTGTAGCTTGAAAGCTATAGGGGATAGATCGATACATTCACGCGCTGCGTCGCTGCGGGGCGGTCAGCAGCAGGCTGAACAGTTCGGCCTGCGAACCGATGTTCAGCTTACCGTAGATGTTCTTGCGGTGGTTTTTTACCGTGCCGAGGCTGATGAACAGCCGGTCGGCAATCTGCTGCGAACCGCAGCCGGCGAGGATCAGATCGACAATCTCGCGCTCACGCGGCGTCAGCAGATAGCGCGCCTGGGCGCCGTCATCGTTCACCGTCGCAGCCTCGGCCGGCGCCGCCACCACTTCGCCGTGCAACCGCGCCACGCTTTTCACCAGCGTCAACGCGCTGCGCAAATCCGCCCGCTGCGGGTAGCGCACCGCCACCGTGCGGCGCGCCGAACCGAAAAAGACGCCCAGCCCGCGCTCCGGCGTCAGCTGCAGCAGCACGCCGGCCTCGTCGTGCCAGCCGGTCTTGCGATAAAAATTACGGTAATAGTCGCTGTGATAAAACCCGCAGGGCGCCAGCTGGCGCAGCGTGAGCACCTCGCCTTCGCCGCCGTCGTTCAGCGCGCGGTAAAACGGATCCTGCAGGTAGGCGCCCTGCTGGTAGAGCTGATTGACCGCGTCGCTGTTTTCGCGCTCGGTTTTAATCAGGCAGC
Organism: Serratia sp. TSA_130.1; assembly: GCF_052691795.1. Taxonomy (NCBI): domain Bacteria; kingdom Pseudomonadati; phylum Pseudomonadota; class Gammaproteobacteria; order Enterobacterales; family Yersiniaceae; genus Serratia; species Serratia sp. TSA_130.1. Next base: position 243,238 of record NZ_JBQZFS010000003.1, on the reverse strand, counting down.
GTGGCGGCCGGCCGCGTTCGAAGGCATAGACGATGGCGTTGTCGAAGGCGAAAAACCCTTCCAGCCAGTTCAACAGGCTGGGATAAAAGCGTGGGCTGGCCACCGCATCGATCACCGCAGACAAGCGTTCAACCTGAATTTCCATACCCGCCTCGCCATTATTAACACATTAACAATCTACCGATTTCGGATGGGGTTGGCCGCACGACGGCCGGTACTGTTAAAAAAAGCATCCGCAGCGCCGAAATGCAAGAGCGCGATCGTTTACATGTTAAACAACTCACAGGTTGCCGCGGCGGGGAAAGCGGTGGCCGCTCCGCGCCCGCTGGCTTATGCTGTGGCATCGCGACCTGCAACGCCGTCAAGGAGACCTCATGTCCGTCAGCCACATCATCGCCAACCGCCAGACCTGGTTCGGCCACGGCAGCATCCAGCAGCTGCCGCCGCTGCTGCTTGCCGACCCGCAGCCGACGCTGCTGTTCAGCTGCCGCTCTTTTCTCAACGGCCCGGTGTACGCCGGCCTGCGCGAAGCGCTGACGCCGCTGCTCATCGGCACAGAAATCGTCAGCCACGAGGCGTCGCCGCAGGAAATCGACGCCTGGGTGGCACGCTGGCGCGGCCAGGCGCGGCGCGTGGTGGCCATCGGCGGCGGCAGCGTGCTGGACGCCGCCAAAGCGTTCTCCGCGCTGGTTGAGCACCCGCTGCCAACGCTGCGCTATATGGAAAAGGTGGGCGACAGCAAAATCAGCGGCGCCACCCTGCCGCTGATAGCCATTCCCACCACCGCCGGCACCGGCAGCGAGGTGACCCAGAACGCGGTGATCACCGATACCCAGGTCAGCAAGGTGAAAGCCTCGCTGCGCCATAACAACTTCGTGCCGCACACCGCCATTCTCGACCCGCAGCTGCTGACGGGCGCCCCGGACAAGGTGCTGGCCTACTGCGCCATCGACGCCTTCACCCACCTGTTCGAGGCCTATCTGTCGAAAACCGCCGGCGCCATGACGCGCGATATGTCGCTGAGCGGCATCCGCCACTTCCTCGCCGCCTGGCCGGCGCTTAACCGCAGCGACGCGGCGCGCGAAGCCATTATGCAGGCTTCCTACCTCGGCGGGCTGACGCTGAGCGCCGCCGGGCTGGGGGTCATTCACGGCATCGCCGGCGAGATCGGCGCGCTGCGCGACTACCACCACGGGCAGGTCTGCGGTCGCCTACTGCTGCCGTTCCTCGCCCTGTTGGAAAGCAGCGAACAGCCGCAGCAGCGCGCGCTGATGGCCGAGCTGGCCGCCAGACTGTACCCGCACTGGCAGGGCAGCCCGGAGAGCTACCTGACCGATTTCATCACCCGCCACGCCATCGCGCCGTTCTGGCAGGACGATTTGCCGATTTCCGGCCAGGAGCTGGCGGTAGCGCTGGAGAAATCCAACAGCAAGAATTCCTGGATCGACTATGCGCCGGCGCAGCGGCAACGGATGATCGAAGAGGCGTTTCGCGTCGAATGATTATATAATCAGATCAACGCACTAGCAGGAGTTAAGGAAATGGGCATCATCGGCTGGATCTTCGCCGGCATCGCGGTCGGCATCCTGGTCGGCGCGCTGATCAGAATCTTCGGCAAGAAGAAAGAACAGTAAGCGTCACGCTGTTCCGTGGGCCGCCAGCAGGCACTCATGGAACAGCTTCACCACCCGTTGCGGCACCGGCGAGCGGCGCAGCACGCTGGAGTACTCGCAGTGATAGCGGAACAGCGCCGGTTTGATCGCCCGCATCAGGTTCTGCGCCACAAAAAACGCCGCGTAGTGATCCGGCAAAAAGCCGACGTATTTGCCGGACAGGATCAGCGTGGCGATCGACTCTTGCGCGAACCCCGTCGCCTTGCGATGCAAATGTTGCTGCAGGCTCAGTTCCATATTCGGCGAATGGTAGCCCAATCCGGCGAAAGCATAATTGTGCAGCAGATCCCAATTTAATGTTTCATGGCGGGCGGAAAATAATTCATGCTGCGCACCGCAATATAAGAACATCCTCTCACTGAATAACGAATGATAAGATAAACTTTCCGCACTGCGGTGCATGGGAATAACACCAACCTGAAATTGCCCGTCAATAACGCCACGTTCAATGGTATTAATCGGCTCCACGTACATTTGCAAAGAAACCTCCGGCGCGCGCTCGCTGAATAACGCGATGGCCCGGCCGATCTGCGCCTGCGGATTGCTGACCGTATGGTCGAATATCGCCACGTGCAACTGCCCGCCCATGCGCTGGTGCACCTCATCCACCCCGCGCCGGAACGCCTCGGTGGCCGCCAGCAGGTTGACGGTTTCCTGGTAGATAATCAGCCCCTCGTCGGTGACCGCAAAGCCCTCGCGCCCGCGCTGGCACAGCGTCAGGCCCAGCCGCTGCTCCAGATCCTTGATGTGCTTGCTGATGGTCGACAGGCTGATATTCAGCTCCAGTTCGGCGGCGCTCATGCCGCCGCAGTCGACCACGGCCTTGAATACCCGCAGCAAACGCAGATCCATATCCGACAATTGTCCCAGCAACGCGCGCTTTTTTACTTGCATAAAACCTTAAGTAAGTTTCGACATATGATTATTCACAGTAGAGAACAAGCGGTACATAGTCAATTTCGTACAACAATTCGTTAACAACTCATTTTATTTAATTAATCGCACTTATTTTCCTGCCCGGAGGAAAACATGGCCGCTGAAAATTATTCGCTTAATCGTCTCGATGCCGAAGGGTTAGAAGCCCATTGGATGCCTTTTACCGGCAACCGCAATTTTAAAGCGCAGCCGCGCATCATTACTCAGGCCGCAGGGGCGTATTACACCAGCCACGACGGCAGAAAGATTTTCGACGGCCTGTCCGGATTGTGGTGCTGCGGATTGGGGCACGGCCGGCAGGAAATCACCGACGCCGCCCAGCGCCAGTTGGCGACGCTGGATTACTCGCCGGCGTTTCAGTTCGGCCACCCGCTGTCGTTCGAGCTGGCCAACAAAATCAAGGCGCTGACGCCGGCGGGGCTGGATTACGTGTTCTTCACCGGCTCCGGCTCGGAAGCGGCGGACACCTCGCTGAAAATGGCGCGCGCTTACTGGCGCGCCAAAGGCCAGGCGGGCAAAACCTGCTTTATCGGCCGGGAAAAGGGCTACCACGGCGTTAACTTCGGCGGCATCTCGGTCGGCGGCATCGCCGGCAACCGCAAGGCGTTCGGCGCCGGCGCCGAGGCGGACCATCTGCCGCACACCCTGCTGGCCGGCAACGCCTTTTCGCGCGGCATGCCGCAACAGGGGGCGGAGCTGGCGGAAGAGCTCAACCGCATCATCGCGCTGCGCGACGCTTCGACGATCGCCGCGGTGATCGTCGAACCGTTCTCCGGCTCCGCCGGGGTGATCGTGCCGCCGGTCGGCTATCTGCAGCGCCTGCGCGAGATCTGTACCCAGCATGACATTCTGCTGATCTTCGACGAAGTGATCACCGCCTTCGGCCGCTGCGGCGCGATGACCGGCGCCGAGGCGTTCGGCGTCACGCCGGACATCATGAACATCGCCAAACAGGTGACCAACGGCGCGCAGCCGATGGGCGCAGTGGTGGTGCGGCCGGAGATCTACCACACCTTCATGAACGGCGGCGAGCCGGACTACCAGCTCGAATTCCCGCACGGTTACACCTACTCCGCCCATCCGGTCAGCTGCGCGGTGGCGCTGGCGACGCTGGACATCCTGCAGCGCGAACAAATGGTGGAGCGCGTACAGGCGCTGGCGCCCTACTTCGAGCGCGCGGTGCACAGCCTGCAGGGGGCCAAACACGTCGCCGACATTCGCAATATCGGCCTGGCGGCCGGCATCACGCTGGCGGCGCGGCCCGGCGAACCGGCGCGGCGGCCCTTCGAAGCGGCGATGCGCTGCTGGGAAAGCGGGTTTTACGTGCGCTACGGCGGCGACACCCTGCAACTGGCGCCGCCGTTCATCAGCAGCGAAGCGCAGATCGATGCGCTGATCAACGCCGTCGGCGATGCCCTCAACGCCACCGAATAAGGAGCGAACCATGACCATTACCCATTGGATCAACGGCGAACCCGCCGCCGGCGGCGAACGCAGCCAGCCGGTTTACGACCCGGCCACCGGCCAATCGGCGCAGGAGGTGCTGCTGGCCGATCGCGCCACGGTGGAGCGCGCCATCGCCGCCGCCGAGCAGGCTTATCCCGCCTGGCGCGACACGCCGCCGCTGAAGCGCGCGCGCATCATGATGAAGCTCAAGGATCTGCTGGAGCAGCACGCCGACGCCATCTGCCAATTGATCACCGCCGAGCACGGCAAAGTGCTCAGCGACGCCCTGGGCGAACTGCAACGCGGCATCGAGAATATCGAATACGCCGGCTATGTGCCGGAACTGCTGAAAGGCGAACACAGCAAAGAGGCGGGCCCGGGCATCGACAGCTGGAGCGAGTTTCAACCGCTCGGGGTGGTAGCGGGCATCACCCCGTTCAACTTCCCGGCGATGGTGCCGCTGTGGATGTGGCCGATGGCGGTCGCCTGCGGCAATACCTTCGTGCTGAAGCCTTCCGAGCGCGTCCCTTCCGCCGCGCTGTATATCGCGCGGCTGGCGGCGGAGGCCGGGCTGCCGCCGGGGGTGCTCAACGTGGTCAACGGCGATCGCGAAGCGGTGGAGACGCTGCTGCATGACGGACGCGTGAAGGCGATAAGCTTCGTCGGTTCGACGCCGGTCGCGGAACACATCTATCACACCGGTTGCGGCCAGAACAAACGGGTGCAGGCGCTGGGCGGCGCCAAAAACCACGCGGTGGTGCTGCCGGACGCCGATATCCCCGGCGCGGTCGGCGCGCTGATGGGCGCGGCGTTCGGCTCCTGCGGCCAGCGCTGCATGGCCATCCCGCTGGTGGTCGCGGTGGGCGACGGCACCGCCGACGCGCTGATCGCCGGGCTGCGGCAACAGATGGCCGCCATGCGCGTCGGCCCCGGCAGCGACAACCGCAACGAAATGGGGCCGCTGGTGACTCAACAGCATTATCAGAAGGTGAAAGGCTATATCGATCAGGGCGTGGCCGAAGGCGCCGAGCTGCTGGTGGACGGCCGCGAACTGCGCGTGACGGACGCCGACGGCCGCCCCAGCCAGGGGTATTTCCTCGGCCCGACGCTGTTCGACCGCGTGACGCCCGGCATGCGCATCTATCAGGAGGAGATCTTCGGCCCGGTGCTCGGCGTGGTGCGCGCGGCGTCGCTGCAGGAGGCGATGGCCTTGATCGACGCCCATGAATACGGCAACGGCACCTGTCTGTTTACCCGTGACGGTGAAGCGGCGCGCTACTTCTCCAGCCGCATTCAAGTCGGCATGGTGGGGATCAACGTGGCGCTGCCGGTGCCGGTGGCCTACCACTCGTTCGGCGGCTGGAAGCGCTCGCTGTTCGGCGATCTGCACGCCTACGGCCCGGACGCGGTCAGGTTCTACACCAAACGCAAGACCGTGACCCAGCGCTGGCCGGCCTCCGGCGATGCCCGCCGCGCCAGCTTCAGCTTCCCGTCGGGGCAGGGGTAACACATAAGAACAATAAACTTCCGGGGAGCAACGCTCCCCGGCATTTAGCGCGCTCCATTTGATTTCTGCGTACAGCCTGTGCAGCAAAACAATTACTCACTCACACGTTAATGGAGTCGTTAACCATGAAAGAGTCCGCCCCTGAACACACTTTCAAAGGCAATCTCAGCGTCCTCGACGTGGTGATGATTACCGCTTCCGGCGTGACGCCGGCCAGCTCGATCTTCGTCATCGCGCCGCTGGCGATCGCCAGCGCCGGCAGCGGCGCCTTTCTGTCGTTTCTGATCGCCGCCTGCGTCGCCGCCACCATCGCGCTGTGCTATGCCGAGCTCGGCGCCGCGCACCCCAGCGCCGGCGGCGAATACAGCATCATCAAACGCCTGTTCGGCACCCTGTGCGGGTTGCAGACCTATCTGTTTATTCTCAGCGCCGCGCTGTTCGTGCCGGCGGTGCTGGCCACCGGCGCCGTGCCCTATCTGAATACCGCGCTGGGCACCTCATTCGACGCCTCGACCGCCGGCATGATCACCGTGCTGATCGGCGGCGCCTGCGCCATTTTCAACATCAAGGCCAACGCCCTGCTGACCGGCGCCTTTCTGGTGGTGGAAGTGGCGGTGCTGGCGCTGATCGCCTGGCTCGGTTTCAGCCATCCGCATCAAAGCGCGGAGATCCTCACCGCGCCGGTGATGCTGGACGCGCAGGGCAGCCTGGCGCCGGTTTCGCTGCCGCTGATCGTCGCCATGGTCGGGGTCGCGCTGTTCTCCTACAACGGCTACGGCGCGGCGGTGTACATGGCGGAAGATATGCGCGAGCAGGGCAAACCGATGGCGGTCGCGATCATGCTGACGCTGGTCATCGTGGTGCTGGTGGAACTGGTGCCGTTCACCGCCCTGCTGATCGGCTCGCCGTCGCTGGCGGAGATGGCCAAACAGGCCGATCCGGTCGGTTATGTGGTCACCCAGCTCGGCGGCCCGACGCTGGCGCGGGTGGTGAGCGGCGCGATCTACCTGTCGGTATTCAACGCCATCATCGCCATCGTGGCGCAGTTCAGCCGCATGATGTTCGCCAGCGGGCGCGACGGCTTCTGGCTGCCGACGTTCAACCGCGCGCTGAAAATCATCCACCCGCGCTTCGGCACCCCCTGGATCGCCACCCTGCTGTTCGGCGTTCCCTCGGCGCTGCTGGCGTTTTGCTCCGACCTCGAATCGCTGACCTCATTCACCGTGATCCTGCTGCTGCTGGTGTACATCATCATGGCGGTGGCGGCGCTGATCAGCCGCCGTCGACGCCACTTCCATCACCCGTACCTGATGCCGCTGTGGCCGCTGCCGGTGGCGGCGGCGCTGCTGTGCTGCCTGTACGTGCTGTGGACGATTTTGATCGCCAGCAGCCTGAAAGACTTTATTATCATTGCCGGCATCATCGGCTTCGGGCTGGCGCTGAACCACTTGCGCGGCCGCCAGACGGCGCCCCTCGCCACCCCCTCAATAGAAGGAGAATAACCATGACGCAGCGCGCTCAGGATCTGGGCATCACCATCGGCCAGGGCACGCCCGGCCCGCTGAACGCCATCACCGACGTGCCCGGCGTGCGCGTCGGCCATGCCAGCCTTCATGCCGATTTGGCGGACGGGCGCAGCGTGCGCACCGGCGTGACGGTGATCGAACCGCGCCCCGGCTCCGCTCGCCACGCGCCCTGCTTCGCCGGCGTGCACGTGCTGAACGGCAACGGCGACGCCACCGGCCTGGAATGGGTGCGAGAAGCGGGCCTGTTGACCAGCCCGATCGCCTTCACCAACACCCACAGCGTGGGGGTAGTGCGCGATGCGCTGATCGCGCTGGAGCGTGAAACGCTGCCCGCGAGCGACAACGCGGTGTACTGGAATATGCCGGTGGTGATGGAAACCTTCGATGGCCTGCTCAACGACATCAACGGCTTTCACGTCAAGGCCGAGCACGTACGACAGGCGCAGCAGGCGGCCCGAGGCGGCTTGCCGCATGAAGGCGCGGTCGGCGGCGGCAGCGGCATGATCTGTCATGAGTTCAAGGGCGGCAGCGGCACCGCATCGCGCCGCTTGCCCGCCGATCAAGGCGGCTGGACGGTGGGCGCCATCGTGCAGGCCAACCACGGCAAGCGCGAGTCGCTGCTGGTCGGCGGTTACCCGGTGGGCCGCCACCTGGGGCATATCCCCTCGCCGTTCACGCCTCAGTTGCCGCATCCCGGCATGGGCTCCATTGTGGTGGCGCTGGCGACCGACGCGCCGCTGCTGCCGCACCAGTGCGCGCGGCTGGCGCAGCGCGCCAGCATCGGCATCGCCCGCACCGGCGGCGGCACCGAGGATTCGAGCGGCGATATCTTTATCGCCTTCGCCACCGGCAACGACGGCCTGCCGCCCGCTGACTACGCCAATAAAGGCGATTTCACCACGCCGCTGCGCATGGTGAACAACGACTACATTTCGGCGCTGTTCGCCGCGGCGGCGGAAGCGGTGGAAGAGGCGATCGTCAATGCGCTGCTGGCGGCCAATACCGTCAGCGGCAACGGCCATCGGGCGGAAGGATTGAGCGCCGAACAGCTGGTGACGGCGCTGGAGAAGGCCGGCTGGCGGCGGTAAACAACGCGGGGCGCGGGTTAACGCGCCCTGATTATCAGGATTCGCCGCCCGGTTTGGGCGTCGGGTAATCGTAATCCAGCTTCAACGGCTCGGCGTAGACGCTGTCCCACAGCTGTTGGTACAGCCTGTCCAACCGCCCGCTCATCGCCGCGCTGTGCAGCACCAACTCCAGATTGCGCGAGTTGTCCAGATAGCCGCCGGTCCAGTTGCTGGTGCCCACCCAGGCAATCTCATCGTCGATGGTCATCAGCTTGCTGTGGATCACCCGGGCAAACGGAATGAAGCCGCTGCTGGCCGGCGGAATGGTCACCACCTTGATCTGCACGTTCGGCACCAGCGCCAGGCTCTTCAGCCAGGCGATATCCGGCTTTTTGGTGTTCCAGTTGGCTACCATCAACTCGATCTGCACGCCGCGCGCCGCCGCGCCGCGCAGCGCGTTGTCGATCACCGCGTAGAAGGGGCGGCTGCGCTCCGGGCCAAACGACAGCGGCGCGTAATCCATTACCTGCACCCGCACCCGCCGTTTGGCGTCGGCCAGCAGACGCGGCAGCTCGGCCTGCGAATCGAGCACGCCCGCCGGGTTGTAGGCGCGCGGGCTGGCCACCAGATAGTTGCCCTGCGGGGGCGCCGTCGGCGGCGAATCGGGCAGCGCCGGCACCGGCTTATCCTGCGCCAGCAGCGCCTGCGCCCGCCAGTCCTGTTCGAAGATCGCCTGGATCTGCCCTACTACCCTGGCGTCGCTGATGCGCAGCCCGGTTTCGTGAATGTGTTCCAGCGCGCGCCAGTCGAAGTTCTGGCTGCCGACGAACGCCTGCTCGCCGTCCACCAGCAGATACTTGGCATGCAGAATGCCGCCGCTCAGCTTCTGGTATGGGATGATGCGCAGCTCCAGATTGGGGATCGCCTTCAGCCGTTCCAGCGTCTCGGCGGTGGAGAGGCGAATGCCCTTCTCTTCCAGCAAAAAGCGGATTTTCACCCCGCGTTCGCCGGCCGACTTCAGGTGCTGCAGCACGCCGTCCAGCAGCGAACCGTCCTGATTCGCCACGTAGAACTGCCCCAGATCGATGCGGGTTTTCGCCGCGTCGAACATCTCGCGCCATACTTCGGCGGTGTTGCGCAGGTCGTCGGCCTGCAGCGCGGTTTCCACCGGCGCGGTGTACACCAGCTCGTAACCGGGAATAGCAAAACGCGCCGCAGCGCTCTGGCTCAACATCAACAAACAACCGCTCCACAATGCCGTATAAAGGCGGCCTCTCGGCCGCCGTACTGGATGGCCATTAGGCATAGCGCGGCGCTCCGCTGTCAACCCATTGTTCGCCGCTGCCGCTCTCCGGACGGCTGGCCGGTTGACCGGCGCGGATCAGCAGCACCTTCAGCAGTTCGTTGATGCGCTCCATGCGGCTCTGCAGGAAATTGTTGGCCACCAGGCACAGCAGCGCGATGGCGATGCCCAGCCCGGTGGCGTACAGCGCGGTGCCCATGCCGGCCGACACCAGACTCGGCTCGGACACCCCCGAGGCGGCCAGCGCCTTGAAGGTTTCGATGATCCCCATCACCGTGCCCAGCAGCCCCAGCAGCGGCGCGGCGGTGACCACGGTTTCCAGCAGCCACAGGCCGCGCGCCATCGGCGGCTTGCTCAGCAGGTACTGGGCGTCGATCAGATCGCCGATCGCCTCACGGTCGCCGGCGCGGTGCTTCTGCGCCAATACCGGCGCGATCACCGCCATCGGCAGGCTGTTGCGCTGCGTCAGCGCGTCGGGCAGATCGGCGGCGCGGCGCACCTCCGGCGTCAGCGCCTGCTCCAGCCTGCGCGCCTGGCGCTGGGTATAGGCGAAGTACAGCGTACGTTCGATGATGATCACCAGCGCGATCGCCAGCGCGGCGTACATCACGTAGAAAATAATGTCGTGCAACAGATTGGCGTCCATACAGGGTTCCTCTTCCCCGCCGCCGGGCAGACGGCGGGGCATTCAGTTAAAAGGTGGCTTCCAGCGAGACGCTGAAGGTGCGTTCTTCGCCGACGTTGTAATACGGGGTGCTGGCCTTCACGCCGCCGTAGGGCGCCGCGTTGAAGGTGGTGGTGCGCACCGAGGTCAGGTATTCCTTGTCAAACAGGTTGCTGATGCCAAAACGCAGCGCGGCGCTTTTGACGATTTTCTTGTCCACCGGCAGATGCACCCCCGCCGCCAGATCGAACACCGTGCGCCCGCCGATCTTCTCGTCGTTGGTCAGATCGCCATAGAACGCGCTGACGTACTTGCCGCTGACGCTGCCGTAGTACAGGCCGTCGTCATAACCCAGCGTCATGTTCAGCAGGTTTTTCGGCACGTTCGGCACCTCTTTGCCGGAGGTCGGCAGCGGCAACCCGCCGTTGCTGACGATGTCGCTCTTCTGCTTCGATTGGGTATAGGTATAGGAGGTGTAGTAGTTGAAGTTATGCGGCAGTTGGCCGCTCCACTCCAGCTCCAGCCCTTTGTTCTCCACGTTGCCGATGTTCATCATCTCGTAGTCGCCGGCCGCGTTGGTGGTGGAGATCTGGCGATCGCTGTAGCGCATGTAGAACAGCGTGGCGCTCAGCAGCATGTCTTCCTGTTGGAAGCGCCAGCCCAGCTCGTGGTTCCAGCTCAGCTCCGGCTTGGTGCTGAGCGAATCGCCGACGTTGTACAGCACATAGTTCGGCGGCGTGCGCATGTTGCGCGTCAGGTTGTAGAACACCTGGTTTTCCTGGTTCACCTTATAGCTGGCGCTGAAGTTCGGCAGGAATTCATGATAGGTGGCTTTGCGTTTCTCCGGCGCGTTGTACAGGCTGCCGCGATTGTCCCCTTTACGTTCCACGTACTGATAGGCCAGGCCGCCGACGAAAGTCCAGTCCGGCGTGGCGAACCAGGTATCCTGCAGCCACACCTTCTGCGCCGGGGTGATGGTGTACTGGTTGCGCCCCTGAACGGTGTTGCCGTTGGCGTCCTTCACCTGATCGGAACCGCCCGGCGGCCCCCAAATCTGCGACGGGTTGCCGTCGCCCTTGATGCTGATGAACGGCTGGGTCTGCAGCTGGCGCGCGCGCTCATACCAGTAACCGATATCCAGACTGTGCTGATCGTTGATGTCCCACTTTAGCTTGGTGGTGATGCCCGGCCGCCAGGTCTGCGTCCACGACGGGCGGTAGTAGGTGTTGGATTTCAGGTTGCTGAGATTGTACTGCCCTGCCCTGTCCGATGTGCTGGACAATACCGACGCGGTTTGACCGTTGAAGCTGCCGCCGTTGCCCCAGTAGTAATACGGTTGCAGGGTCAGCGACAGGTTGTCGCGCAGCTGCAGCTTCTGGGTGAACGACAGCGTGAAGTTCTCGAACGGGTTGCGCTCGAGCTTGTAATACTTGTTCAACTGTCCGCGGCTGTTGTACTCCGGCGTGGTGGCATAGTCGGTGTCGCGGCCGTCGTTTTGGAACTGCGCCTTGCTCAGGGTGTTGTAGTTGGTGTTGTTCTGGCGGTTGTACTTCATCACCAGATTGCTGCTGTTGCCGTTGCCGTCTTCGTACAGCGAGTTCATCTCGAACTTGTCGGAGTACAGCCGCCCCTCGCCGCGCCACTTCTTCGCCTCGGTGTGCGAATAGGAGAGCCAGTTGCTGAAGCCGTTGTACTCGCCGGTGTCCAGGCGGGCGAAGGTTTTGCTCAGGCTGTTGCTGCCCAGCGTTTGCTTGACGAAACCGCCGAAGTCTTTCGCCGGGCGGCGCGTTACCAGGCCGATGTTGCCGCCGCTGGAGCCGATATGCGGGCCGTCCGCTTCGGAAGAGCCCTGGGTGACGAACACCTCTTCCAGGTTCTCCGCATCGCCCAGCAGGTTCGGGTATACCGCGTAGTTGCCGGAGTCGTTGATCGGGATGCCGTCCATCGACAGGCCGATCTGATCCGAGTTCATGCCGCGCATGGTGTAGTCCACGCCGCTCAGGCCGCTGGCGTCATTGCTGTTGACGTTGAGGCCCGGCGTGAACTTCAGCTTGTCGATGGCGTTGGCCGCCGACGGCATTTTGTCCATTGCTTCTTTGGTGACGGTGGAGCGCGCCTTGGCGCTGTCGTCCTGCACCATCATGCCGCCGCCGAGCGACTGCCCCTTGACGCTGATGGTGCCAACGTCGGTGCCGTCGGCCGCCAGCGCGGCGCCCGGCAGCATCGCCGACATCACCGCCAGATAGATCCCAGAACGATTGAACGATTTCATGGTGTGCATCCCTTAAAAATCAAACGATTAACCCTTGCGCTAAGGCGCCTGATAATTGAACGTCGCGGTAAATCTTTTGGTTGTTTGCCCGGCGAACGCGTCGCTCGGGAATGGCTTTACTGAACTGATGCTTTGCAGGCTGCTCATCGCCGCGCGATTCAGCAGCATGCTGGCGGCTTTGTTGGCGATGCCGGAAGAGACCACCCGCCCGCTGCGATCGACCTCCAGCCATACCTCGACGTTGCCCTGCGGGCGCTCGAGGGAGGCCTGACGGCCGGTCGGGTAGCGCTTGCGCTGTTCCAGTTCGCGGCGCAAGGCCAGCAGATAGCCGTTTTCAATCGCCTGCGCATTCACCTTCGGCGCCGCCGGGGCGGCCGGTGCGGGTTGCGCCGCCGGTTTACTGACCGGCGCGCGCGGCGCGGCGGGCGCCGGCGTCGGTTTAGGCTTTTCCACCGGTTTGGCTTTCTCTTTCACCGGCTTGGGTTTGGGCTTCGGTTGCGGTTTCGGCACCGGCTTGGCTTCCACGATCGGTTCCGGCGCCGGCACCACCGGTTCGGGGATCGGCTCCGGCTCGGGCGGCGGCGGTTCGGGCTGGGGGTCCGGCGGCGTTTGCGGTTGAGGTTCAGGCGCCGGTTCAGGCTCCACCAGCGCCAGTTCGATGGCGGTTTCGTCGTAGCGCGGCTGGATCTTCAGCGCCGCCTGCTGGCTGGCGAACAACAGGCAGCCGGCGACAATCAGCGCCGGCAACCAGCTGAAAAGATGACGTGAGCGATAGAGCAGATACATGTCACAGCTTCCGTGTCGCGATGGAGACGGAGAAGAAACCGCCCTGGCGCAGGTTATCCATGACCGCCACCAGCCGCTCGACCGCCACGCCTTTGTCGCTGTTGACGATGATGGTGGTGGTCTGGTTGGCCTGCTGCTGTTGCTTGAGCGTCGTGACCAACGCGTCGAGCGCGATCGGCTGGCCATCCAGCTGCAGCTGTTCGTCGGCCCCCAGCGTGATAATCGCTTTCTTCTGCGGTTTCAGCTGTTGCGCGCTGCCGGCGGACGGCAGCTGCGTTTTCAACCCGAGCGCCGGAATGACGTTCAGGCTGATCAAGACGAAAAACACCAATAAAAACATCATCACGTCGATCATCGGGATCAGTTCGATGTGCGCTTTGTTCTTTTTCGGTTCGTTCCAGTTACGCATGACACTCCCTCACAAAAGCGAAGCAGCCAATATAGGAGGGGTTTGTTTACCTTTTGTTACGCTTGTGTGATCTTATTTTCACAGTGCGGATTTTTTGCGAGAATTTTTTCAATGGCAGGCGATAACGAAGAAGATATAACTTATTAATTAGCTATAGTTTTTAATGGAATAATCACAGGACGGACGCACTCGCCTAACGGGTAGCAGAGCCTGAAATGTGAAAATAGTGACAGCCGCACCGGGCCCAGGGCAACGACGAGAAGAAATCGCCTCAGCCCGTCCGCAATAAGGGCATTATGATGCTTTCCACCGCTGCCTCCAGTGATATCACCTTTTTTAGCCAAGAAGATTCTCAATTCCCGTCATAAAAATATCGACAGAAAATAAATACTCGCATATATAACCAAACAATATTCCACGTTGGATATATTATTGCCAACGGCTTATCAGCTGTTATATTTTTAAATTGAAATAGCGCGTCAGCGTTATTTTCGGTATTAATTAAACTCACTAAGTCACCCTTTTATTTATAAGGATTGTATATGAAAGTACTTAGTCAATATGAAGAGCAGTACGTTAGCGGTGGCGATCTGAACGCGGCCTGGGATGGGTTGCTGGACGGCGCTATGACCGGCGCGCTGATTGCAGGCAAATCCGCAGGGGCCGGCGGCTTTATTGCCGGCGCCGTCGGCCAACTGGTCGGTACCATTATCGGCGGCGTCGCAGGCGGCGTGGGGCTGGGGCTGTATGGCCTGACGCATACGCAGCAGGAAGTGGCGGACTACGCAAAACATTTCCGCGAAACTATCGGCTCCACCTCGACCTCGGTCGGCGGCAGCCTGTAATAGAAATAAAATGGCCGCCGGCACGGCGGCTATTTTATTTCTGACGCGCGGGGAATAAAAAAACCGTTAATCCCGGAGACGCGCCGGCGCAAATATCCTGACAGCACTTCGGTTCATAAAAAAAGACGCCCGCAGGCGTCTTCTTGGTATTGTCACTGAAGCCCGAGGCGATCAGTTCACTTTCACCGGCATACCGGAACGGGCCTTGATCGCCGCATCCACTTCGCTCTGGTTGACGCCGGCGTCCATCAGCACTTTGCCGACCGGCGCGGAAATGGTCAGCGGCACCGGATCCTTGGATTGCAGCTGCTCTTCGTTGGCCGACAGCGGGTTGTGCACTTCCACGTAGCGCGAGCCGTCCGGTTCGACGGTGGCCTTCATCGGTTCGTTGATGAACTGCACGCGGGTGCCGACCGGCACGTTCTGGAACAGGTACTTGATGTCGTCGGCGCGCAGACGCACGCAGCCGTGGCTCACGCGCAGGCCGATGCCGAAGTTGGCGTTGGTGCCGTGAATGGCATACAGGCGGCCAACATACAGCGCATACAGCCCCATCGGGTTATCCGGGCCGGCCGGGAACACCGCAGGCAGGATCTCGCCGTCAGCCGCGTATTCGGCGCGCATTTTGGCGGTCGGCGTCCAGGTTGGGCCGTCTTTCTTGCGCTGCACGGTGGTGGTCCAGTTCAGCGGGGTGTCTTTACCCAGCTGGCCGATACCGATCGGCAACACCACGACGGTGTTGGAACCTTTCGGGTAGTAGTACAGACGCATTTCGGCGCTGTTGATGATGATGCCTTCACGCGGCGCGTCCGGCAGGATCAGCTGTTGCGGGATGGTCAGGGTGCTGCCGGCCTTCGGCAGGAACGGATCCACGCCCGGGTTGGCCTCCAGCATGTTGCTCAGCCCCATCTGATACTGGGCGGCGAAGCTCTCCAGCGGCAGTTTGCTGTCTTCCGGTACGGTGATTTGGATATTTTCGCCCACCAAACGGCTGTCTTTTGGCGGCAGCGGGTAGACGACGGCGAAGGCAGCCTGGCTGAATACAACCAGTGCCGTAAACAGGGTTAATAACGCGCGAATGCTCATTTTCATCTTCGTGTTGGTCAAGGCCACTGGCGATTATGGGTATTGGTTTCTACGGCCACTTTGCCCCGTTGAATTTCAGCCGGCAGCCAACGGCGCTGCGGCCTGAAAAACCAGGGGGGATTTGACCGGATGCGCATTATATGTGCACATCAATCAAAGTGTGAACCATTACCGATGTAATATCGCAATTTTTTGTAACCTGACGCGCCACGAAGGCGATTTTCTGCGAGAACCGCCGCCTAACTGGCGGCGGCCAGCGCCTCCGCCCGCCGAATGGGGATCAGATATTCACAGCGGATCGCCGCGCCGCCAAGCGGGCAACTGCCCTCCTGCGCCGGGTAGAACCGCTCGATATCCTGCCCTGGCCGGCGGATGGCGTTCATCTGCGGCATGGCGGTGTCATACAGCCGGACAATAAAGTTTTGTAACCCTTCCGCCTGCCCCTGATAGGTGAAACGGGCGTATTCCCCCTGTTCGATGGTCACCCGTTCCCCCACCGCCCCTTCGTCCGGCAAAGCGGCGGTATACGCCATGCGCGGGCAGCCCCGACGCTGCCGGTCGATCTCCAGGCTGGTAAGGCCATACATCACCTCGGGCAGCGTCTGCGGCCGCAGCAGTTGCCGCCAGGCATGGCGACGCAGCTCGCATTTGGAAGCCGCCAACTGCCCCAGCGTAAAGCTGCGGCGTTGCGTGTTGCCCACCAGCTGCATGGCGGGCAGCGTCACGATGTCGGCCTGCGGCAGCGGCGCTTCGGTCAGCCGCAGCGGCGGCTGCAGACCGTAGCTCGACCAATCCTGGCTGCGACGATAGCTGGCCGGCGGCAGACCAAACTGCTTGCGGAAGCAGCGGGTGAAGGTCTGCTGCGAATCGAACTGGTACGTATCGGCGATACAGGCCACGCTGGTGCCGGTCAGGCGCAGTTCGCGCGCGGCGGCGGTCAACCTTCTG
Organism: Serratia sp. TSA_130.1; assembly: GCF_052691795.1. NCBI lineage: Bacteria > Pseudomonadati > Pseudomonadota > Gammaproteobacteria > Enterobacterales > Yersiniaceae > Serratia > Serratia sp. TSA_130.1. The sequence continues at coordinate 226,770 of NZ_JBQZFS010000003.1, read as the reverse complement.
CGGCGGGCGTACGTGCCGAGGATATGGCCGGTGTGCTGCTTGAACATCCGCTGCAAATGCCACTTGGAATAGCCGGATTTGGCGGCGATGTCGTCCAGCGTCAGCGGCTGATCCAGGCTCTGCTCGATCCAGGCCAGCAGCTGCTCAATCACCTGTTGCTGGTGCATGGTGTTCCCCTTATTTGCTCAGTAATGTCAGCGCCAACATCCGGCCTGCGGCTTCATCGGCGGCCACCAGTATCGGATAGCCCCAGAATTTGGCGCCGTATTCGGCGAATGCTTCCGCCGCCACGCGTTTGGCGTCGTCCGGTTCCAGCATGATCATGCCTTTCGCCCACCGCTTCAGCGCCGCGCGGTTATCGCGCTTCCACAGCGCCACCTGAGTGCGGGCGTCGCGATCGTGCTCTTCACCTTCATCGCCGACGCTGCGATCGGTCATCAGGACGAAAGGCTCGGCGCGCGCCAGCAGCGCGCTGAATTCAGCCAGCTCGGCCTGGGTATCGCGCCCGTTTCGGCGCATCCACACCAGCGGAAAATCGGCGGTATCGAGTGACATAATCAGTTTCCTCGCGAAAGGGTTTAGGACTGGCGCTTACTTTATCGGCACCGGCGCTAGACCACATTGCGCAATCAGGACATAATACTTTTCAATTCCGCCAAATTGAGAATTGTTCTCATGAAAGTCCAGATCCCACGCCGCAATATCGATATCGATCAGGTGCCGCGCCCGCTGTTCGCCGTGCAGAGTTCCACCATCGAGCAGGACTGGGAAGTCGAGCCGCATCGTCATCAAAAGGCGCAGCTGATCTATACCGTGCGCGGCATGATCCGCTGCGAAGTGGAAAACGGCCTGTGGCTGGTGCCGCCGCAGTGCGCGCTGTGGATGCCGGGCAACGTGTTGCACAACGCCCAGGGCGCCGGCTCGACCGAGGCTTACTGCCTGTTCGTCGATCAACACGTCGTCGCCGGCTTGCCGCAGAGTTGCTGCACGCTGTCGGTCTCGCCGCTGCTGCGCGAACTGCTGCTGCAGGCCACCACCTTCGAACCGCTCTACGACGAACAGGGCGCCGAAGGGCGCCTGACGGCGGTGTTGCTGGATCAGCTGGTGGCCGCGCCGATCGAGAATCTGCATCTGCCGGTATCCGACGATGCGCGCATACGACAGTTGACCGAAGGCATGCTGAGCTGCCCGGCGGACAAATCCACCCTCGGCCAGTGGGCGCAGCGCATCGGCATGAGCGAGCGCTCCCTCAGCCGCACGCTGCAACAGCAGATGGGCATGAGCTTCGGCCACTGGCGGCGTCAGCTGCACGTGATGCTGGCGCTGCAGCGCTTGACGCAGGGCGAGAGCGTACAGACGGTGGCGCTGGATCTGGGTTACGAGAGCGCCAGCGGCTTCGTCACCATGTTCAGAAAGGCGGTGGGCAAACCGCCGGCGCGCTACCTGGCGGAACGCAACGCCGCCGGGCAATCTCCGGGCGGTGCGATCAGCATGTGAACGGCCGGCACCCGCGCCGGCCTGGCAAGAGGCGGATCAGAAGTCGTAGAACACCGTTATCCAGGTGGAATCCGGCTCGTTGTCGCTGCTGTTGGCCAGCGTGCGCTCCACATACACCGACAGACCGTAACCGATGGTGGTGCCCGCGCCGAGGTAGACGTGGTTGGCGTGATACGCCTCGTCTCCTTTCAGCCGCAGCGAGTCCGCCGCGACGTAAGGCTGAACGGATTTGAGGAACGGCTTGTCGATATTGAAGGTGTAACCGACGAAGCCTTCCAGCCCGTAGCCGTCGCCGGCGAAGAAGTGCGACAGCGTGCGCTGGCGGGTGCTCGGCACATAGTCTTTGTAATAGCTGGCGGTGCCGACGATGTACCAGTTGTTCGGCTGCCAGGTCAACGCGGTGCCGGACAGCTGCTGGTGATAATCCTTTTCGTTGTACAGATTATCTTTGATCTTCGCGTCGGTATAACTGTAGGCGGCGCTGAAGGTGAAATCCTTCGTCACCTTATAATCGAAGCCCAGCCCGCCACCGCCCTTGCGGCGGTAAATCAGGTTATCCGCGGTGTGCAGATCGTCTTCCGGCAATAAATAGTTGGCGTACAGCGTTACCGGCCCGAAATCATTGGTGTATTTGATGCTGTTTTTCGGTTTATTGCCGCCGTCATAATCGCCGGAAATACCGATGCCGGTGCCGCCCGCGTGGCCGTCGTTATCCCAGACGTCGCTTTTGATGCCGACCACGGAATAATAGATGCCGTACTGGTGGCCATAGGTCAGGGTGCCGTAACGATCGTCCTTGAAACCGGCGTACAGCTGGCGCTGATAGTCGCGTTTGCCGTCCTCATTGTAGTGCCCGTCCCAGCTGAGCGCGTGCGCCAGATCGACGCCCCACTCGTAATAGCCGATGATCGAGGTGTCCTGCGTCAGCGCATAGTCGCCGCTGAAGCGAAAACGCGTGCCGCCGTCGTGACCGTTTTTGTCATAGCCCGGCTCCGGGCCGTTATTGAAGATCCACTCGGGGCGAATGCTGCCGCCCACCTTTAAACTGAGCGGCGCCAGCAACACATTGCTCTGCGGGTTTTTATCCAGAATGGTGATCTCGGCCTGTGCGCCGGCGGATAACGCCGACAGCAAGACGCCGCCAATGAATATTGGCGTTGTATTCTTTCTCATTATTACCCCTGCCCGAAAAAATTATTGTTATAAACACGGTGGTCTTAAGCCACGCGGAAATAATTACCCGATGTCAACAGCGCACGCAAGATATAAAAATTCACGTCATAATCTGCCATTATTTCAGGTTGGGCTTATTTTCAGCAGAAACGTGTTCACCTGTAACACGGAGAAAAATAATGTAATAACCGCAGCACGAAATAAACCAATCCGCATCTTTTACCCAAAATAACCCGGCGTGATTATCTGGGAATAAAAATAGCAAATAACAAATAAATATTATTGCCGCAGGTAAACCGTCACGCGAGGGAATTAATTAATGGCGGGAAATAACGACGGAGCGCATTGCGCGCTCCGGGAAAATGCCCTCACTACTGCGCCAGCCAGCCGCCGTCCATGTTCCAGGCGGCGCCGCGCACCTGCGCCGCCGCATCGCTGCACAGGAACAGCGCCAGTTCGCCGAGCTGCTCCGGCGTGACGAACGCTTGCGACGGCTGCTTCTCCGCCAGCAGCTCATCGCGCGCCCGCTGCGGATCGGTGCCGGCGGCGATGCGCTTGTCGATCTGCTGCTGCACCAGCGGCGTCAGCACCCAGCCGGGGCAGATGGCGTTGCAGGTCACGGGGGTGCGGGCGGTTTCCAGCGCCAGCGTCTTGGTCAGCCCCACCACGCCGTGCTTGGCCGCCACATAAGCCGATTTGTCTTTCGACGCCACCAGCCCGTGCACCGACGCCACGTTGATGATGCGCCCCCAGTTGCGCTCGCGCATACCCGGCAGCGCCAATCGGCAGGTGTGGAACACCGCCGACAGGTTGATGGCGAGAATGGCGTTCCATTTCTCCACCGGGAACTGATCCAGCGGCGCCACGTGCTGAATGCCGGCGTTGTTCACCAGAATGTCCACGCCGCCGAACTCACGCTCGGCATAGTGCATCATGTCCGCTATCTGGGCCGCATCGCCGAGATCGGCGCCGTGATACCCCGGCGCGCTGCCCAGCCGGGCAACCTGCGCTTTCGCCGCTTCCACATCGCCAAAGCCGTTGAGGATCACGCGCACGCCGGCGGCGGCCAGCACGGACGCTATCCCGAGGCCGATGCCGCTGGTCGAGCCGGTCACCAGCGCGGTTTTGCCTTGTACACTCATGGTATCGCTCCTTTAAACAATGCCGGTCAGGTAGAACACGCCAATCACAAACAGCACCGCGGCGCTTTTGATCAGGGTGATGGCGAAAATGCCGCCATAGGCCTGCCGGTGGCTAAGGCCGGTGATCGCCAGCAGGGTGATCACCGCGCCGTTGTGCGGCAAGGTGTCCATGCCGCCGCTGGCCATCGAGGCCACCCGGTGCAGCACTTCCAGCGGAATGTGTGCCGCATGGGCGGCGGCCACGAAGTTATCGGCCATCGCCGCCAGCGCGATGCTCATGCCGCCGGAGGCCGAACCGGTGATGCCGGCCAGCAGGGTGACGCTGATCGCTTCGTTCAGCAGCGGATTGGGGATCGTCGACAGCGCCTGCGACAGCACCAAAAAGCCCGGCAGCGCGGCGATCACCGCGCCGAAGCCGTATTCGGAGGCGGTGTTCATCGCCGCCAGAATTGCGCCGCCGACCGCCGTCTTGCTGCCTTCCGCCAGCCGCCCGCGAATATTGCGAAAGCCGAACGCCACCACCAGCAGAATACCCGACACCAGCGCCGCTTCCACCGCCCAGATGGCGGTGATCTTCGCCACATCGGTGGTGATGGGCTTGGCCAGCCCCGGCAGCGTCAGCTCGTGGCTGGCGCCGTACCACTGCGGGATCCAATGGGTGAAGCCAAGGTTGAATACCCCGACCAAAATCAGCGGCAGGATGGCGATCAGCGGGTTCGGCAGGTTGATGTCGTCCGGGGTTTCCGGCTCGTTCAGCAGATCGCTGCCGTAACCCTCCCCCTTCAGCTGCGCCTTGCGCCGCTGGCGTTCAAGATACAGCAAACCGACCGCGATGATGAACAGCGAGCCGATCAGCCCCAGCCAGGGCGCGGCCCAGGCGTTGGTGCCGAAGAAGCTGGTCGGGATGATGTTTTGGATCTGCGGCGTGCCGGGCAAGGCGTCCATGGTGAAGGAAAAGGCGCCGAGCGCCACGGTGGCCGGGATCAGCCGCTTGGGGATGCCGCTCTGGCGGAACAGCTCGGCGGCGAACGGATAAACCGCGAACGCCACCACGAACAGCGACACCCCGCCGTAGGTCAACAGCGCGCACACCAGCACGATCACCGGAATGGCGTGGCGTCGGCCGAGAATGCGGATCGCCGCCGCGACGATCGAACGGGAGAAGCCGGACAGCTCGATCAGCTTGCCGAACACCGCCCCCAGCAGGAACACCGGGAAGTAGAGCTTCACGAAGCCGACCATCTTCTCCATAAACAGCCCGGTGAAGGTCGGCGCCACCGCGCCGGGGTCGGTCAACAGCACCGCGCCCAGCGCGGCTATCGGGGCGAACAAAATCACGCTGTAGCCGCGGTAGGCGGCCAGCATCAGTAATCCCAGTGCTGCCAGGGCAATCAAAACGCTCATCAGGCACCTCGCTATCGTTGTTATTGTCAGGTACGGCGTGCGAAATTACGGTTTCAGCGCAAAGCGCAGCTGATGCGCCCGTCGCCGTTGAATGCGTTCCCTGCGCGCTTCATCCCAAAGATAAAATCCCCGGCCGCTGCGCTGGCCGATATCGCCGCGCTGCAGCCGCTGTTCCACCAGCACCATCATCTCGTCGCCGGTCGCCAGTTCCGGGAACAGGTGGCGGGCGATGTCCGCCACCGTCGGGAGCCCGGTCATGTCGGCGGCCTCCAGCGGGCCGACCATGGCGTAGCGCCGCCCCAGCGAGGCGCGCATCACCTGATCCACCACCTCAGCGCTGGCGATGCCGCTGTGGACGATGTGCAGCGCCTCACGCAGCACCGCAAACTGCAGCCGATTGCCGACAAACCCCGGCGCGGCGCGTTCCAGCAGCACCGCCTCCAGCGCCATCTCGCCCAGCAGCGCCTGCACCGCCGCCAGATGGCGCGGCTCGGTGGCGCTGCCGGGCACGATCTCCACCAGCGGGATCAGGTGCGGCGGGTGCCAAAAGTGGGCGATCAGCAGCCGCTGCGGATGGGTCATGCGCGCCGCCAGCTCGTCCGGCGGCAAGCCGCTGGTGTTGCTGGCAATCACCGCGTCGTCGGCGATCAGCCCTTCCAACTGCTCATACAGCGCGTGCTTCAGCTCGAGCCGTTCCGGGATCGCCTCGATAAGCAGCCGGGCGTGCGCTACCGCGTTCAGATCGCCGGTCACGCGCAGCCGCGCCAGCGCCGCTTCGCGTTCGCCGCGATCAAACTGCCCGACGTCGCTCAGCTCGGCCAGAATGCCGCTCGCTACCGCCGGCGCTTCCGCCCGGCGCTGCGGATCCGGTTCATACAGCAGCACCTCATGGCCGTGGCGAATAAAGTGGGTGGCGATGCCCACCCCCATCAGCCCGGCGCCCAGTACCGCATAGTCAGATGACTGCATCGTGCCTTCCTCGGTTGTTTACGGGCGCTCTACCGCCAGCGCCACGCCCTGCCCGCCGCCGATGCACAGCATCGCCAGCCCCTTGTTCACCTCGCGGCGCTGCATTTCGTACAGCAGCGACACCAAAATGCGGCAGCCGGACGCGCCGATCGGATGCCCCAGCGCGATCGCTCCGCCGTTGACGTTCACCCGCTCCGCCTCCCAGCCCAGTTCTTTGCCCACCGCCAGCGCCTGCGCGGCGAAGGCTTCGTTGGCTTCGATCAGATCGACCTCCTCCAGCCGCCAACCGGCTTTTTCCAGGCAGCGGCGCGCGGCCGGCGCCGGGCCGATGCCCATGATCGCCGGATCGACGCCCGACGAAGCGTAACCGGCGATGCGCGCCAGCACCGGCAAGCGCAGCGCGGCGGCTTTTTCCGCGCTCATCAGCAGCACCACGGCGGCGCCGTCGTTGAGCGACGAAGCGTTGCCGGCGGTCACCGTGCCTTCCTTGCGAAACGCCGGGCGCAGCCGCGCCAGCGCCTCCAGGCTAGTGTCGCGCGGCTGTTCGTCGTGCTTAACAAGCAAAGCTTCGCCCTTCGGCTTCGGCACCGTCACCGGCGTGATCTCCTGCGCGAAACGCCCGGCCTGCTGCGCCGCCTGCGCCTTCTGCTGCGAGCGCAGCGCGAACCTGTCTTGTTCTTCTCTGCTGATGGCGTATTTCTCCGCCAGGTTCTCGGCGGTGATACCCATGTGGTAGTCGTTGAAGGCGTCCCACAGGCCATCGTGGATCACGCTGTCCACCATCTGCGCGTGACCGAGGCGCAGGCCGGCGCGCGCACCGGCCATCAGATAAGGCGACTGACTCATGCTCTCCTGGCCGCCGGCGATCACCGCGTCGGCGTCGCCGCTGCGGATCGCCTGCACCGCCAGATGCACCGCCTTCAAACCGGAGCCGCACACCTTGTTGATGGTCAGCGCCGGCGTCGTCACGGGCAGCCCGGCATTCAGCGCGGTCTGGCGCGCCGGATTCTGCCCGCAGCCGGCGGTCAGCACCTGGCCGAGGATCACTTCATCGATCTGCTGCGGCGCTACGCCGCTTTGCGCCAGCAGCCCCTGCACCGCCGCCGTGCCCAGCTCCACCGCCGTCAGCGGCGCCAGCGCGCCGTGAAAACTGCCGACCGGCGTGCGCGTCGCCGCCACAATCACCACTTCACGTTGTTGCACATTCACCTCCCGTTTCAGAAACGCATTTCCGGCACATGCTCCGGCACGATCAGCCGGCCGGCGGTTTTGGCGACAATCTCCGCCACGCTGACGCCCGGCGCGCGTTCGCGCAGCACGAAGGCGCCGTCTTCAATTTCCAGATAGGCCAGATCGGTCAATACCTTGCGGATGCAGTTGGCGCCGGTCAGCGGCAGCGTGCAGCGCGGCAGCAGCTTGGACTCGCCGCCCTTCGCTGCGTGGGTCATCACCACGATGATGTTCTCCGCCCCCGCCACCAGATCCATCGCGCCGCCCATGCCCTTGACCATCTTGCCGGGGATCATCCACGAGGCGATGTTGCCCTCGACGTCCACTTCAAACGCCCCCAGCACGGTCAGATCGACATGGCCGCCGCGGATCATGGCGAACGACTGCGCCGAATCGAAGATCGACGCGCCGAGGCGCGCGGTGACCGTCTGCTTGCCGGCGTTGATCATGTCGGCGTCCAGCTGTTGCTCGGTCGGGAACTCGCCCATCCCCAGCAGGCCGTTTTCCGACTGCAGCATCACGTCCATGCCCGCCGGCACGTAGTTGGCCACCAACGTCGGGATGCCGATGCCCAGATTGACGTAGTAACCGTCCCTCAGCTCTTGCGCCACGCGCTGCGCCATTTGTTCACGGGTAAGCATGCGAATTCTCCTTATGCCCGCAGGGTGCGTTGTTCGATACGCTTTTCGAATGTGCCCTGGATCAGCCGATCGACATAGATGCCGGGGGTGTGGATCGCCGCCGGATCCAGCTCGCCCGGCGCGACGATCTCTTCCACTTCCACCACCGTGATGCGCCCGGCGGTCGCCATCAGCGGATTGAAGTTCTGCGCGGTGTGGCGGTAGATGACGTTGCCGAAGTGATCGGCCTTCCAGCCTTTCACGATGGCGAAATCGCCGGTGATGGCGGTTTCCATGATGTAGGGGCGGCCGTTGAACTCACGCACCTCTTTGCCTTCGGCGATCGGCGTGCCGTAACCGGTGGCAGTGAAGAATGCCGGGATGCCGGCGCCGCCGGCGCGGATCTTCTCCGCCAGCGTGCCCTGCGGCGTGAGATCCACCTCCAGCTCGCCGCTGAGCGCCTGCTGTTCGAACAGCGCGTTTTCGCCGACGTAAGATCCCACCACCTTGCGGATCTGATGGGTTTCCAGCAGCCGCCCGAGGCCGAACCCGTCGACGCCGCAGTTGTTGGAAACCACCGTCAACCCGCGCACGCCACGCCGGCGGATCTCTTCGATCAGATTCTCCGGGATGCCGCACAGGCCAAAGCCGCCCGCCAGCACCGTCATGTTGTCCGTCAGGCCTGCCAGCGCTTCCTGGTAGCTGCCGACGCGTTTGTCGAGCCCTGCCATATCGTTGCCCCTGCATGTTGCGGCGCAGGGCGAAATGCCCTGGCTTGCGTGAGGGCATCTTCAGGTCACAAAAATGATTTGTTAATTTTGTTTTTATGCCGCATTCATTTAGAATTTTTATTAATCAACCGTTAACCGAAAATTAACAAAGAGTTAACGCCAACCAAAATGAAAATGAGCATCAAACAGTTACGCGCGTTTTTAGCGGTAGCTCACACTCTGAATTTCGCCCAGGCCAGCGAGCGGCTGAATATTTCTCAGCCGGCGCTCAGCCTGGCGATCCGTGGGCTGGAAGACGCGCTGGGCGGGCCGCTGTTGCTGCGCACCACCCGCCGGGTGACGCTGACGCCGGAAGGAGAAACCTTCTTCCCGATGGCGCGCCAGCTGCTGGCGGATTGGGATAACGCGGAAGAGGCGATGCGTCAGCGCTTCACCCTGCAGATGGGCAAGGTGGCGATCGCCGCCATGCCGTCGTTCGCCGGCAACCCGCTGCCGCCGATCCTCAAGGCGTTTCGCGATCGCTATGCCGGCATCAACGTGGCGGTGCACGACGTCATCAACGAACAGGTGTTTGAAATGATCCGCGAAGGCCGGGTGGAGATGGGCATCGCCTTCGAGCCGGAGCCGAGCGACACCCTGCACTTCACCCCGCTGTGCCGCGATCGCTTTCTGGCTGTGGTGCCGAAGGATTCGGCGCTGGCGCGCAAGGCGCAGGTGAGCTGGAAGGAGCTGCTGACGCTGGATTTCATCACCCTCCAGCGGCCATCGGCGGTGCGGCTGCTGCTGGAGCAGGAACTGGCCCGCAGCGGGCGAACGCTGGAGGTGGCGTTTGAGAGCCACCAGTTGGTGACGGTCGGGCGCATGGTGGCCAACGGCCTCGGCGCCAGCGCGGTGCCGGCGCTGTGCGAGCAACAGATGGATGAGCTGGGGGCGGTCTGCGTGCCGCTGATCGGCCCGATTATCGAACGGCGCGTGGGCCTGATCCGCCTGGCGCAGCACCAACTCTCTTCCGCCGCGCAGGCGCTGGCGACGGTGATCGAACGGGAGATGGCGGGGAGTGGCGGGCAGCCTGCGCTTAAACCGTAAACCCGACGTGCTTGCCGTCCGGCAGTTCAATGTCCAGGCGCAGCGTGCCGCCCATCGCTTCCACGTAGCCACCAACTACAGCGGCATTAAAACGTTATGAATGGGTATTGCGAGCTTTCCTGAACAATCCAAAGAACCGGAACACCTTGCTATGACAAAACTTTATCTCTCTTTACTGTGCGCACTGCTACTGAACGGCTGCCAATCCACTCAGCCCTGGTACCATCCGTTGGATGTCTCGCTCAAAGACAACCAACCTTGCTTTGCCGTGCCTATCAACAGCGTTCGCAGCGGTGACAGCCTGCAAAACCGGGGGGTGATCGTCTCACGACAGGAACAACAGCAATGGCATATCGTCTGGGCCTCACCAGAAGTCACTCCGTTGCCCGACCTGAAACCGGGACAATGCGCCACTTATCCGCAGGTAAACTGGGCTGCGGGAGAATACTCGGTCTTGCTCGGCGTCTCGATGAATAACGACACGAAAAGGCGTAAATACATGAAAGAATTCAACTTAATAATTAATCCCAAGGGAGAAATACAGCTACAGTAAGGAGACTGGGATTATTTATTCCCCCGCCACCGCCTGCACCGCCACCTTCTGCGTGGCGCGCTGATATAAGCACAGCTCCCTGCCCGGCTGGTTTTTCATAAACGGCTGTGGGTAGCGCCCACCGATAAACAGCGCCGAATAGCCGACGTCATCACCGTAGTGAATAATCTCCCCTTCCACCCTGGCGTTTTTTAGCCCGCTGGCTTTCAGGCAGGCGGCGCGCATCGCCCGTTCGCTCTCGGCCCACGCCTGTGGGGAAGACGCGGTGGCGTGGAACGCGGCCAGCGCGGCGATAAGCAACCCTATTCTCTTCATCGTTATCTCTCCTTCTACGGCCCGTCTCGCCAGTATAGACCGTGCCGCCCCGGCCAACCCGCCGCGCTCTTTACGGCATTTTTATTCCGCGCCCCGTTAACGTTACGGCGTTTTTACAGACAGTTTTTGCCGCCGCAGATACCCTTTCCACATCGCCGCTATGGCCTCACAAGAGAGTTGTCTCATGCGTTTATCCCTGCCTCTGGCCGTGACCGGTCTTCGTTCTGGAGCGCGCCATGCATTCTAATATTATCGGGTTCAATCCTCTGCTGGCAGAGCTGCCCGCATCGCCGACGCGCACCTTCCGCAAAGAGCTGGAACACTACCTGCAGCGCTATCCGGATACCGAACAGCTGGATATTTATCTGCACGATCTGAACGGCCAGCTGCGCGGCAAGCGCCTGCCGATCGCCGAAGCCTTTGGCCTGGAAAAAGGCTGCTACTTCCCGCTGTCGATCTACGCCCTGGATCTGCACGGCCGGGTGATTGAAGAAAGCGGGCTGGGGCAACGGGCGGGCGAGCCGGATCGGCTGTGCCTGCCGGTGCCCGGCACGCTGCGCCCCTGCGCGCGCGATCCCGAACGCCACGCCCAGCTGCTGCTGACGATGCAAAACGCCGACGGCGACGCCTGCGAGCTGGAGCCGCGTGTGGTGCTGCAACGGGTGCTGAAGCGCCTGCACGAGCGCAACTGCTTCCCGGTGGTGGCGGCCGAACTGGAGTTCTACCTGCAGGATCCGCAGCGCCCCGCCGAGGCGGAAGCCTGCCCGACGCAGAGCTTCGCGGTGGATGCGCCCGAGCGCCACCATGCGCTGCTGAGCGACATCGAACGGCACGCGCGGCTGCAAAGCCTGCCGCTGACCGGCGTGGTGGCCGAAGCCGCTTCCGGCCAGTACGAGCTGAACCTGCATCACAGCCGGCGCGTGCTGGAAGCCTGCGACCAGATCATGGCGCTGAAGCGCCTGACGCGGCAGATTGCCGAGCAACATCACCAGCACGCCTGCTTTATGGCCAAGCCCTGCGCCCATGCCGCCGGCAGCGGGCTGCATTTTCACATCAGCCTGCAGAACGAGCACGGCGAGAACCTGCTGACCGGCGCGCCGGGCGAACTGAGCGACAACATGCAGCAGGCGATGGCGGGCATGCTGGCGCTGATGCCGGCGTCGATGGCGATCCTGGCGCCCAACATCAACGCGTTTCGCCGCTTCCGCCCCGGCATGCACGTGCCGCTGCGCGCCTCCTGGGGCCACAACAATCGCACGGTGGCGCTGCGCCTGCCCTGCGCCGACAGCGCCAACCAGCGCATCGAATACCGCCTGGCCGGCGCCGACGCCAACCCCTATCTGGCGCTGGCGGTGATGCTCGGCGGCCTGCTGCACGGGCTGGAACACCCGCTGCCGCTGCCGCCCGCCGCCAACGGCTGCGAGAGCGACAACGCCGCGCCCTTGCCGCTCGGCCAGCAGGAGGCGCTGGCGCTGTTCCGCCACAGCGATCCGCTGCGCGAACTGCTCGGCCCGGCGTTCTGCACCCTGTGGCACACCTGCAAAAGCGCCGAACTGCGCCGCTTCGAGGAACAGGTCACCGCCGCCGAACTCGGCTGGATGCTGTAACCGCCCACTGATTCGTTAACCTAAGGATAATCATGAATATGCAACCGCAACGGGCGCCCGCACAGCCGCTGCTCTGCTGGCGCAAAGGCGTTTTTCATATCAGCACCGATCGGCAGTTGTTGGATATCGACGCGATCCAGCGTTTTCTCAGCCTGCCGGATCGGGCGGCGGCGGAGCGCCTGGCGCGCCACGGCCTGTGCTTTGGCCTGTATCGCAAACGCCACCAGCTCGGCTTCGCCCGCATGGTGACCGATTACGCCACCTTCGCCTCGGTGAGCGAACTGTTCGTCAGCGCCGAATACCGCGGCGTCGGGCTGGGAAGCTGGCTGACGCGCTGCTGCCTGGCGCATCCGGCGTTGCGCGGCCTGCGCGTCACGCTGCCCGCGCTGCAAGCGCCCTGGCGCGCCGACTGCGCGGCGCACGCCCCGCGCGCCCTTCACTGATAAGGAGACCCCCATGTCTCGTTTGGTGCTGATTTCCAACAAGCAGTGCGATGGTAAGGATCTGGCCTGCGCCGGCCGGACGCTGGCGGCCGACGCCGAACCGGGGCTGTGGCTCGGCTGGAACGGCGACGTGCAGAATTTCGCGCAGCGCCCGATCCACTGCCGTCAAGACGCCGGTTACGATCAGGTGACCTTCCCGCTGTCGATCGAAGAGTTCCGCCGCCACTATCAGGGCTACTACCACGACGGCCTGTGGCCGGTGTTCCACAACCAGCCGGAGAAGGCGCACTTCACGCCGGAAAACTACCGCGCCTACCGGCAGCTGAATCGCCGTTTTGCCGATATCGCCTGCGAACACCTGTGCCCGGGCGACATCGTCTGCATCGACGATTACCAGCTGCTGCCCTGCGCCCAGGCGCTGAAGGAACAGGGGCTGCTGAACGACTGCGCGTTCTTTTTCCATCTGCCGTTCCCGTCGGCGGCGCTGCTGCGGCGCATCCCGGAACATCGCCAGCTGATCGCTTCGCTGCTGTTCTACGATCTGATCGGCTTTACCACCACCGACGATCGCAACGCCTTTCTCAACTGCCTGGCGGCCGAGTTTCCGCTGGAGATGCTGGCCGACGACCAGATCCAGGCCAACGGGCATCTCTTCGCCACCGGCATTTTCCCCGCCGGCATCAATGGCAGGCAGGTTTATTAATGTTACGGCGCGCGGTATTCAGGCGCGCCGTTTTATTTCGCCGCGATTTATTTTCACCGCATTTACCGCCATCAAAATAGGTTATTTTATTTTCTGAATATAGCGATTAAAAAATGAATATTCATCCTGTTACATATCAACCGTAAAAACCGCGCGCCGCCAATTGCTTTTTATTAGCAAAACACATTACCCTCTCCGTGCCATATTTAAACCGAGGAGGGCCCTATGGGCGATGAAAGTTTTAGTTTTACGCTAATGCTATTGGGCACCTTTCAGTAATGCCATCCACGTTGCATTCTGAAAGATACGGAATGCGGCAACCGCTCCCCTTCTGACGGCCTTTCCCGCTCTGCCTGCCCACCCATCGCCTCGCTGCGAAAATAACGTTTGTCTCAACCGCTGTGGCGGTATTTATCTGATGTCGCCGGGCCTATTACCCGAGCGCCGACGGATTTCTTATGGGAAAAATAAGGTATTGCGTTATGCAAAATAACCGGGGTACATCTGTTTTCAGAAAGTCTTATTTAAATGACTTTATCGTTATCGCCATCGGCGTTTTCTTCATTGCCTTTTTTATTCGCGCGTGGGGCGACATGCACGGCGACTTCAATGAACAAAATGTCTCTGCCATTAGTCTCGATGCCTGGAACCTGCTTTATTATTCGCTCAGAACCAGCATGCGTTTTCTCCTCGGCATGGCCTGGTCGCTGCTGTTTTCTGTGGTGTTCGCCGTGCTGGCCGCGCGCTATGCGCCGCTGCGCCGGGTGATCTTGCCCTTCGTCAACTTTATGGAGTCGGTGCCACTGGTGGGGTTCCTGACCTTCACGACCGTGTACTTTCTCAACCTCTACCCACACAGCGTGATGGGGCTGGAGTGCACCGCCATCTTCGCGGTGTTTACCGGCCAGGCCTGGAACATGATGCTGACGCTGTATCAGACGCTGCGCATCGTGCCCAAGGAGCTGGACGAAGCCGCCCGCAGCTTCAATTACAACCCGTGGCAACGCTTCTGGCGGCTGGAGTTCATCTATTCGGTGCCGGGCCTGCTGTGGAACGCCATGGTGTCGCAATCCGCCGCCTGGTTCGCCCTGGTGGCCTCCGAAGCCATTCCGGTCGGCGATCGCTCGGTCGAACTGCCCGGCGTCGGCTCCTATATCGCCGAAGCACTGGCGCAGCAGAACGTGCCGGCGATCCTGTATGCGATCGTCGCGCTGGCCGCCAACATCGTGCTGCTCGATCAGCTGGTTTTCCGCCCGCTGGTGCGTTACACCGCCCGCTTCAAATACGAAGACGTCACCGCCAATCGGGCGCTCGGCAATCCGTGGTTCTACAACAGTCTGGCCTTTTCGCACGTCGGCGCGGCGCTCGGCCGCACGCTGCGCGCGCTCGCTGATCTGTGGCTGTTCAAGCTGCCGCGGCTGTGGTACGCCCTCGGCCTGCACCGCCTGTTTCGCCTCGCCGCCAAAGGCAATTGGCTGTGGCGCAGCCTGTGGTATCTCGGCGTGGTGCTGGCCTGCGTCTGGTTCGGTTACCGGCTGTGGGAATACTTCCCCAAACAGTACTTCGCCATGCTGCCGGAGTGGATGCTGCTCACCACCGCGCGCGTGGCCGCGGCCATGCTGCTCAGCGTGGCGATCTTCACGCCGCTGGGGGTGTGGATCGGCCTGAATCCGCGCCTGGTGAAGATCTTCCAGCCGATCATCCAGATCCTGGCGGCCATTCCGCCCAACATTTTCTACCCGCTGATCGCCGCCTTCATCGCCATTTATCATCAGGATCTCGGCTGGTGGGCCATTCCGATGATCATGCTGGGCACCCAGTGGTACGTATTGTTCAACGTGATCGCCGGCGTTTCCGCCATTCCGACGCAGATCACCGAGGTCAGCGAAACCTTCGGGCTGCGCCGCTTCCGCTGGTGGCGCTACTACATGCTGCCGGCGATCTTCCCCTACATCGTGACGGGCATCATCTCCGCCGCCGGCGGCGCTTGGAACAGCGCCATCGCCGCCGAGGTGATCCAGTGGGGCAGCACCACCCTCAGCGCCACCGGGCTGGGCGCGTTCATTTCCGTCGTCACCGACGCCGGCAAGAACCCGGAGTCCGCGCTGGGCTGCGCAGCCATGTGCGCGCTGGTAGCGCTGTGCATCATCTTCGTCTGGCAACCGCTGTATCGCATTGCGGAAACCAAATTCAAATATGACTGATCAAAGGGGGAAGCACATGGTGACTCAAGAGGTAATTATCAGCGCCCGCCGGCTGAACAAGACGTTTATCGGCGAAAACAAGCGCCCCAAACCCGTGCTGCGCGACGTATCGCTGACCGTACACGCCGGCGAGTTCGTCACCATTCTGGGGCAATCCGGCTCGGGCAAGTCCACGCTGCTGCGCATGCTGGCCGGGCTGATCCCACCGGACAACGGCACGCTCACGCTGGCGGGCAAACCGGTCGACGGCCCGAGCGCCAACGTCGGCATGGTGTTTCAGTCCTACGCGCTCTATCCCTGGCTGACGGTGTACGACAACATCGCCTTCGGGCTGCTGGCGCAAAAGCTGCCGCCGCAGACGATCGCCGAGCGGCTGGGGGCGCTGCTGCGCCTGGTGGGCCTGACCGGCTATGAGCACGCCTGGCCGCGCGAGCTTTCGGGCGGCATGCGTCAACGGGTGGGCTTCGCCCGGGCGTTGGCGGTAGAGCCCGACCTCTTGCTGCTGGACGAACCCTTCTCCGCCCTCGATATCTTTACCGCGCAAAAACTGCGGGGCGACCTGCTGGCGCTGTGGGGAGACAACCGGCTGCGCACGCGCGCCATGGTGATGGTGACGCACGACGTCGAAGAGGCGGTGCTGATGTCCGATCGGGTGCTGATCCTGGACGCAACCAGCAAACGGATCGATGACGAATTCAGCATCAATATTCCCCGCGCGGCGCGCAACCGGGACAGCCTGCGGCACCTCACCGATCGGATCCGCAGCTGCCTGTACAAAAAAATCGCGCAGGCGCAACCGGCCGGATAAGGCCGCATTTTCGTTAACTCAGGGTCGTGAAATGAAACATAAAAGCTTACTGATGGCGCTGGTCATCCTGATACCGGCAGCCGCCGCCGGGGCAGAAATCGTCAATAAAGACGGCAATAAACTGGATCTCTACGGCCAACTGAACGGAGTGCATTACTTCAGCAGCGATGCCGACAATAACGGCGATCGCTCCTACACCCGTTTCGGTTTCAAAGGCGAGACGCAGATCGCCGACGGGCTGACAGGGTATGGTCAATGGGAATATCAGGCGGGGCTCGATCAGCCGGAAAGCGCCGGGCCGGGCAATAGCTATACCCGGCTGGGCTTCGCCGGGCTGACGTTCGGCCGCTGGGGCAGCCTGGACTACGGCCGCAACTACGGTCTGCTGTATGACGTGGCCGGCTGGACGGACGTGCTGCCCGAATTCGGCAACGACAGCTACGAAGCGGCCGACAACTTTATGACCGGCCGCGCCAACGGCCTGCTGACCTACCACAACCGCAGCCTGGGCGGGCTGTTGGACGGTCTGGATCTCGGCCTGCAATATCAGGGGAAGAATCGGGGGGGCGACGCTCTGCGGGCGAAGGATATTCAGACGCAAAACGGCGATGGCTACGCCTTTTCCGCCACCTACGACACCGGCGCGGGGCTAAACTTTGGCGCCGCCTACGCCAACTCTGCGCGCACCCTGGCGCAGCAGCGCTTCGGCCTGGCTGACGGCGATCGCGCCCGGGCCTGGACGCTGGGGCTGAAATACGATCTGGACAACCTCTACCTGGCGGCCAGCTATGCGCGCACCGAAAACATGACCTATGTCGACGGCGATCGCTACGCCGGCTTCGCCCCCCGCGCGGACGCCGTCGAGGCGGTCGCGCAGTATCACTTCGATTCCGGCGTCACGCCCTCGGTGGCCTACCTGCAAACGCGCGGCCGTAACCTGCCCGGCATCGGCGACGCCGATCTGGTCAAATACCTGGATCTGGCGCTGAACTACAGCTTCAACGCCAATATGTCGACCTACGTGGAGTACAAGCTCAACCTGCTGCAACGGCAGAACGCCGTCGGCGCCGGCGCCGACGACATTGTCGAAACCGGCATCATGTATCAGTTCTGACCCGATACCGGCCGCAGCGCGCGCTGCGGCCGGTTCATTATTTGTCTTGCGCCCGCCCTGTTATTCTCTCGTTTAATTCAGGTTTATATTTCCATAAAATAGCGCCTATATTCACTCTCATGATTTTCGTTGACGCCCCGTTTAATAAATAAAGAAAAACTTTCCCGCATTCATATTAAATTACATTTTGCCGCGATAATTCCGCCTAACCACATTGAATCACAGGCAATATCACGCGTATTATGGCCACACGAAAAATAACGGGGAAATGATATGGACGGCGACAGTTGGTTGTTTATTTTATTGTTGGAATCGCTGAGGTCACAGGAGCAATAGTCATCCCATTGCATCCTGAAAGTGTCAGGATATGCGTCAATTACCACATCCCTTCGCTTTACCCCTTCAGCGCATGGCCTCCGCGCACGCCGCTCCGGCGCGCCTGACAGGCTAATCCTTCCAGCATACGCTTATTAACAGTCCGATAACGCTCAGGCTTATTTGCGCTCGCATTTATTTTACCCCTGCGCGGCGATAACTATCGGCCATTTTTCCATGCTCATATTTTTAATTGAGTGGAGAAACATCATGATGGTAAAAAAAACCACGCTGCTGACGGTTAATAACGTCAGCAAAAGCGTTCAGCCTACCGGTAAAGAAAAACGCCTGGTGCTGAATGAAATCAACCTGCGCCTCTACGATAACGAGGTCGTCAGCATTTTGGGGCAGTCCGGCTCGGGCAAATCCACCCTGCTGCGCATACTTTCCGGCCTGATCGCGCCGGATCTGGGCACCGTGATGCTGGGGGATAAAAAAGTCTCGGGGCCGAATCCGCAGATCAACATGGTGTTCCAGACCTTCGCCATTTTCCCGTGGCTGAACGTCTACCAAAATATCGCCTTCGGGCTGCAGGCGCAGGATCTGCCGCCGCAGGTGGTCGAAACCCAGACGCTGAAAATGCTCGATCTGGTCGGGCTCGCGCCCTACCGCGACGCCTACCCGCGCGAGCTTTCCGGCGGCATGCGCCAACGGGTCGGCTTTGCGCGCGCGCTGGCGGTAGAACCGATGCTGCTGTTGCTGGATGAGCCGTTTTCCGCGCTGGACGTCTATACCGGCGAACACCTGCGCAGCGATCTGCTGCGCATCTGGAGCACGCGCCAGATCAAAACCCGCTCCATCGTGCTGGTGACCCACAGCGTAGAGGAAGCGGTGATGATGTCTGATCGCATCCTCCTGCTGGGCGCCGGCACCCTCGACGGCTGCTATCACATCGCGCAGCGCCGCGAGACGCGCACCCGCGAGGGGATGCAGCCGCTGACGGACAAAATCAGCGAGACGCTCAGCCGGCAGATCGCCGCCGCGCACTGAGCGCCGCCCTGGCCTGGCGGGACGGATCCCGCCAACTTAACTACCTGTTTATCAAGAGTCACCCCGCCACGGGTGGCTCATGATAAGCGGATAATACATCGAGTTATTATCATGCATTTCATTCATACACTGCTGACGCTGCTGACCGCGTCCGTCCTGGGCGCCGCCATCGGCTACGAAAGACAATTCCGCCAGCGCACCGCCGGGCTGCGCACCAATACGCTGGTGGCCACCAGCGCGGCGATCTTCGTCCACCTGGCCATGACCATCGACGGCAGCGGCGGCGCGGTGCGCGTCATCTCCTACGTGGTCTCCGGCGTCGGCTTTCTCGGCGCCGGGGCCATCATGAAAGAAGGGATGAACATCCGCGGCCTGAACACCGCCGCCACGCTCTGGGGCTCCGCGGCGGTCGGCGCCTGCGCCGGCTGCGGCCTGTACGGCGATGCGCTGGCCGCCACGCTGTTCGTGCTCGCCGCCAACACCCTGCTGCGCCCGCTGGTCAATATGGTCAACAAACAGCCCTTCAATGACGTTAACGGCGAATCCACCTACCAGATTTGCGTCATTGCCTTCGAGCATGAACAGCGTGAAGCGCTGGCCAAATTCAAACAGGTGCTGCAAGGAGAAAACTGCTTTATCTCGCATCTGGATATCGAACCCTTTGGCGACGACGACGTGGAGATCACCGCCACGCTGATGCCGGCCTCCGTCACCACGCCGGTGCTCGACCAGACCATCAATAAACTGCTGAACGACAGCATGATGAAACAGGCCTATTACAGCCGCATCGCCGGCTCCGGCTAATGCCGTTCACTTCCAGGGAGATCCACCATGAAAACCATGCCGAAACTGGCTCATCTGACGATGTTCAAAGACATCGTTCACTGCGGAAGTTTGCACGATGCCGCGAAAAAACTGGCCGTCTCGCAACCGACGCTCAGCCGGGTGCTCAAAGAGCTGGAAATGTCCATCGGCGCGCGGTTGCTGGAGCGCAGCAACCGCGGCGTGCGCCTGACGGCGGTCGGCGAGCTGTTTTACCGGCGGATAGACGCCGCCACCAATCAGTTGCTCAGCGCGTTTGACGAGCTGCGCGGCATGAGCGCCGGCGGCGAGAAGCGCCTGCGGGTGGGGATGAGCGTCGATCCGCTGCTGTGCTACCTGCCCCAGGTGCTCGAAGGCTTCAACCGCCGCTACCCGCATACCCGGGTGACGGTGGTGGAAGACGGCCCGGAAGGCCTGCTCGCCCGGCTGAGAAACTGCGAGCTGGATTTGGCGGTCAGCAGCCTGAACGGCGCGGCGGGCGGCGCCGATCTGGCCATGCAGGCGCTGAAGAGCGAGCGCTTCTCGCTCTATCAAGGGGGCGACCTGACCGCCGCCGGGCAGCCGCCGGCCGAAGCCAAATGGGTGGTGCCGCGCTCCTGCTCGGTGGGGCACGCCGCCATCCGCGAGATCGCCGAGCGTTACACGCCGCACGGCCAGATCGTCGAGACCGACTCCTTTCTGGCGACCTGGTGCCTGGTCAGGCAGCAGGGCTATATCGCGCTGCTGAGCGATCGGGTCGTCGCGCACTACGCCCCGCAGCTGCACCTGCAGAAAATCCCGACGCAGGGGATCGACATCAGCGCGCGCTTTTATGTCTTTACCCGCCATGAGCCGGCCACGCCGCCGCTCAGCGCCGCCTTTATCCACCTGCTGCAAACCCTGCAAACGGGTTAACGCTCAGGCCGCCGCCCGCTGGCGCTCCAGTTCGCGCACCAGCGGGATCACTTCGCGGCCGAAGTACTCCACCTCTTCCTGGAAGTGCAGAAACGCCAGCAACAGCAGATCCACCCCGGCGTCTTTCAACGCGATGATGCGCTCGGCGATCTGCTGCGGCGTGCCGATCAGGTTGGTTTTAAAGCCGTCGTTATACTGCACCAAATCTTCGAAGGTGGACTTGGCCCAGTTGCCCTCGCCCTCGGGCGAGGCCGCCCCGGCGTTTTTCACCTCGTGCCCGAAGCCCTGCACCGCCTCCGGGTTGGCGTGATCGATGATCTCCTGCAGCACCGCCTGCGCCGCCTGTTCGCTCTCGCGGGCGATGACAAAACCGTTCACCCCCACCTTCACCCGATGGTGATTGGCCTGCGCCTTGCTCTGGATGTCCTCCACCTGCCGGCGAATGCCCTCCACGCTGTTGCCGTTGGTGAAATACCAGTCCGAGACCCGCGCCGCCATGTCGCGCGCCGCGCGTGAGCTGCCGCCCTGGAAAATTTCCGGCAACGGCGCCAGCGGCTTCGGCTTCAGCGAGTAGTCGCGGAAACGGTAGAAATCGCCGGCGAAGGTGAAGCTGGGCTCAGTCCAGATGCCGCGCAGGCAGCGGATAAACTCTTCCGAGCGCAGGTAGCGCTCCTCATGATCCAGCCACGGCTCGCCGATGGCCTTGAACTCGCCTCGGAACCAGCCGCTGACAATGTTCACCGCGATGCGCGCGTTGGAAAGATGGCTGATGGTGGCGATCTGTTTGGCCGCCAACGTGGGGTTCCACGGCCCCGGCAGCAGCGCGGCGATCACTTTCAGCTTTTCGGTGGCGTCCAGCAGGGCCTGTGAGAACGACACCGACTCGTGCTGGTTCTCCGCGCCGTAACCGGCGGTGAAGCGGATCTGGGTAAGCGCGTAGTCGAAACCGGCGCGCTCGGCGATCTGCGCCAGCTTGCGGTTATAACCGATGTCCCAACCGGTGCGCTGCGGGATATTGCTGATCACCAGGCCGCCGGAAACGTTCGGCACCCAGTAGGCGAACTGAATCGGCTGCTGCGAGTGGTTTGCTGCTGACATGCTTCTCTCCCTCTGACCGTCGGCGCCGTTATGCGGCGCGCATATAACCATTATTGATTTCCAAATATTGAAAACCTTGTTTTGGTTATAAAACCGATAGCAGGATGCGTGCCAATCGCCACGTTAAGGCATCTGGCTGAAAAACCGGGCGTTTAAAGCCGACGGGTGCGGGCGGGTGCTGCATTGGCAACAGCGGCTGACGGGCGGCTGTTGGTTATGCAACAAACCGCTCACCCCGCCAATCCAACCGTTCACCCGGCGGATCTGACCGCTGACCGAAATACGCCTGTCTTCCCCCCTAACCCCCGGCGATGATGAGCTGTTCCTAAACCCGCCTTACCTCGGGAAAGACGCTACGGCTCACCGCGCCACTCTGACATCTCTTACAAGCGGATGAGTTCATTCATATTTTGCAGACTGGAATTAAGGATACCTCATGAAACGAGAGGGGATTTTAAAGCACATTCCGTGGATGCTGCTGGGGATACTCGGCGCAGCCTGCCTCGGCGTGGTGGCGCTGCGCCGCGGCGAACACATCAGCGCGCTGTGGATCGTCGTCGCTTCGGTGGCGGTGTATCTGGTGGCCTACCGCTACTACAGCCTGTACATCGCCACCAGGGTGATGAAGCTGGACGCCGGCCGTGCCACCCCGGCGGTGGTCAACAACGACGGCCTCAACTACGTGCCGACCAACAAGAACGTGCTGTTCGGCCACCACTTCGCCGCCATCGCCGGCGCCGGGCCGCTGGTGGGGCCGGTGCTGGCCGCGCAGGTCGGCTACCTGCCCGGCACGCTGTGGCTGCTGGGCGGCGTAGTGCTGGCGGGGGCGGTGCAGGACTTTATGGTGCTGTTCATCTCCTCGCGCCGCAACGGCGCCTCGCTCGGTGAGATCATCAAAAAAGAGATGGGGCCGATACCGGGCACCATCGCGCTGTTCGGCTGCTTCCTGATCATGATCATCATCCTGGCGGTGCTGGCGCTGATCGTGGTGAAAGCGCTGGCGGAAAGCCCGTGGGGCGTGTTCACCGTCTGCTCCACGGTGCCGATCGCGCTGTTTATGGGCATCTACATGCGCTACCTGCGCCCCGGCCGCGTGGGTGAAGTGTCAATCATCGGCATCGTGCTGCTGGTGGCCGCCATCTGGTTCGGCGGCGTGGTGGCGCACGACCCGTACTGGGGCCCGGCGCTGACCTTTAAAGACACCACCATCACCTTCACGCTGATCGGCTACGCGTTCGTCTCCGCCCTGCTGCCGGTGTGGCTGATCCTGGCGCCGCGCGACTACCTGGCCACCTTCCTGAAAATCGGCGTGATCGTCGGGCTGGCGATCGGCATCGTGATCCTCAATCCCGAGCTGAAAATGCCGGCGGTGACCCAGTTCGTCGACGGCACCGGCCCGGTGTGGAAAGGCACGCTGTTCCCGTTCCTGTTCATCACCATCGCCTGCGGCGCGGTCTCCGGCTTCCACGCGCTGATCGCCTCCGGCACCACGCCGAAGCTGCTGGCCAATGAGACCGACGCGCGCTTTATCGGCTACGGCGCGATGCTGATGGAGTCCTTCGTCGCCATCATGGCGCTGGTGGCGGCTTCCATCATCGAGCCGGGCCTGTACTTCGCCATGAACACCCCGCCGGCGGCGCTGGGCATCACCATGCCGGACCTGCACCGCCTGGGCACTGAAGACGCGCCGATGATCATGGCTTCGCTGAAGGACGTGACCGTGCACGCGGCGGCGGCGGTCAGCTCCTGGGGCTTCGTCATCAGCCCGGAACAGATCCTGCAGACCGCCACCGACATCGGCGAACCTTCGGTGCTGAACCGCGCCGGCGGCGCGCCAACGCTGGCGGTGGGCATCGCCCACGTGTTCCACCAGATCATTCCGGGCGCCAACATGGGCTTCTGGTATCACTTCGGCATTCTGTTCGAGGCGCTGTTCATCCTGACCGCGCTGGACGCCGGCACCCGCTCCGGCCGCTTTATGCTGCAGGATCTGCTGGGCAACTTCGTGCCATTCCTGAAGAAAACCGACTCGCTGGTGGCCGGCATCATCGGCACCGCCGGCTGCGTCGGGCTGTGGGGCTACCTGCTGTATCAGGGCGTGGTGGATCCGCTCGGCGGCGTGAAGAGCCTGTGGCCGCTGTTTGGCATCTCCAACCAGATGCTGGCCGCCGTGGCGCTGGTGCTGGGCACCGTGGTGCTGATTAAGATGAAGCGCGCGCAATACATCTGGGTGACCGTGCTGCCGGCGGTGTGGCTGCTGATCTGCACCACCTACGCGCTGGGCCTGAAGCTGTTCAGCGACAACCCGCAGCTGGAAGGCTTCTTCTTCCTGGCCGGCGAATACAAACGCAAAATCGCCGAGGGCGGCGCCGAGCTGAGCGCCCAGCAGATCGCCAACATGAACCACATCGTGGTGAACAACTACACCAACGCCGGGCTGAGCATTCTGTTCCTGCTGGTGGTGTACAGCATCATCTTCTACGGGGTGAAAACCGCGATGGCGGCGCACAAGAACCCGAAACGCACCGATCAGGAAACGCCTTACGTGCCGGTGCCGCAGGCCGCGCCCGCCGACGGCGTAACTGAGGGGGAGGTCAAAGTTTCGACCCAGCATTGATGTGATTTAACGGATACCCTGCATAATAAACGTTAAGTAGTACCCAAAGCCGCACGGCCTGCGTATCGCAAGATGCCAGGCGTGCGGCGCGATGCAATCGAGATACCCGGGGCGACCCGGAGGTGGGGCATCCCTGCGGGAACCCCATCCCCCGGCTTCCCCTAATATCAGGCTTAAGCAAGCGCTGTAGTGATGCAGGGTAAAGTTGGAGAAGGTTTATGTTCGGAAATCTCGGCCAGGCGGGGAAGTATCTCGGGCAGGCGGCGCGCATGTTGGTGGGCGTGCCTGACTACGATACCTACGTCCAGCACATGAAAGACAACCACCCGGACAAGCCGGTGATGACCTATAAAGAATTTTTCCGCGAGCGCCAGCAAGCGCGCTACGGCGGCGACGGCAAAGGCGGCATGCGCTGCTGTTAACCCGCAGTCACAAGGATCCGTATGAAACCCATCGCAGTCACCATCCTGACCGGCTTTTTGGGCGCCGGCAAAACCACCCTGCTGCGCCACATCCTGAACGCCGAACACGGCTATAAGATCGCGGTCATCGAGAACGAGTTCGGCGAAGTGCCGATCGACGACGCGCTGATTGGCGATCGCGCCAGTCGCATCACCACGTTGAGCAACGGCTGCATCTGCTGCAGCAAGTCCAACGAACTGGCGGACGCGCTGCTGGATTTGCTTGACGGCGTCGACAGCGGCCAGCTGGCGTTCGATCGGCTGATCATCGAATGCACCGGCATGGCCGATCCCGGCCCGATTACCCAGACCTTTTTCTCGCACGAGATCCTGTGCGAGCGCTTCCTGCTGGACGGCATCATCACCCTGGTGGACGCGGCGCACGCCGAGCAGCAGCTGAGCCAGTTCAGCATCGCCCAGGCGCAGGTGGGCTACGCCGACCGCATCCTGTTGACCAAAACCGACGTGGCGCCGGACTGCGAGGCGCTGATCCAGCGGCTGCAGCGGATGAACGCCCGCGCGCCGGTCTACAAGGTGACGCACGGCGATATTGATCTGAACGTGCTGTTCGACATCGAAGGCTTCACGCTGAACGACAAGCTGAACCTGACGCCAGCCACCCCGCTGTTCCGCCGCATCCCGCAGCCGCAGAGCGACATCCGCTCAATTGTCGTGACGCTGGAACGCCCGCTGCCGCTGATGCAAATCTCCGACGTGATGGAAGGCCTGCTGCTGGAATACGCCGACAACCTGCTGCGCTACAAAGGCATTCTGTCTATCGAAGACGAGCCGCGCCGCCTGCTGTTCCAGGGGGTGCAGCGGCTGTATAACGCCGACTGGGATCGGGAATGGCTGCCTGAGGAAGAGCGCAAGAGCACCTTGGTATTTATTGGCGTGGATCTGCCGGAGGAGGAGATTCGGCAGCGGATTGGGGGGTTGGGGTAAGGGCGAAAAAACGCGCCTATGGGGCACGCTGACGCATCGCAACGCGCTGCGCTTTAGCGACATCGCCGTATTGGCATGCTAAAATATGACCAATAATGGAGGATGCCCCATGACCCAAAGAGCCATCGTTAGCGTTGCCAACTATGTTCATCAACTGGCTAAAGACCATGAAATTACACATTCCCGCGACGGCATGAGCCGTATGGCGGTGGCCATTACCGGCCTGGCTGACGACGCTGTCGAATTGGATGAGGTGGAACAATTACTGGTTAACCTTAAACGAAAAGGTATCCTGACCAAATCTGAAATTCTCAGCCTTCAGGGGCGTTATTTCCGCGAACAGAGGGCCGTTCGTAAGAAATTCAAAGCATGATGTTTGATCCTTTCGGCGATTTTGATGCCAACGGCTATTTGCAAAATAGCCTGAAGCTTAAAGATCCCGATGAAATAAAAAAGGCAGAACATCTTTCATTCGAATTAAGCATCGAAGACGCCCTCAGCTACCTCGCCCAAACGCAGCGCATAGACTACCCGTCTATTCTGAAAGTTCACGAAATCCTGTTCTCTGGTTTCTATCCTTGGGCGGGAAAGGACAGAAACACGCTGGTCCCCCATCTTGCCGTCTTCAAAAGCTCAAACAACGAACCGCGCCATACGGTCTTCGAACGTCCTGATTCTATCCGCAGAGCCGTTGATTATGCGCTGCGGCTTGCAGCAGACGAACAACGCTTCAGGGAACGGCCAGGGGAAGTCATGGGATTATTGGCTTTCGCACATCCCTTTCTGGACGGCAACGGCCGCACAATTTTGTTAGTCTTCATGGAGCTCAGCTTCCGTGCCGGGTTCAGCATTAACTGGGCGGAAACGAATAAGCATGACTACCTCCAGGCTATGACTGACGAGATAAACGCCCCCGCTCAGAGACATCTCGACCAATATCTGCAACCTTTTGTCATCGACATAGCCAGCCGCGATGATTGGCCAAACATCATCGGTGGAATAAAAGGACTGGATGGTTTAGATAAAGAAAATATCTCCTACGGCAGCATGGACGATCCTGAAGTGCAGAAAATTTATATGACTTACCGTGGCGAACAATAAGCCAACCCTACCGTTTTACCCTTTTTGAAAATACGGCCCCGCCGCCACCGACTCGCGCTCGATCAGGCTGGCCGGGAAGCTGGGGCGCTTGCTGAGCTCGCCGCCGTCCAGCATCGACAGCAATCGGTTGATGGTCTCCTGGATCATCTCGGTGACCGGCATCTTCATGCTCGACAGCGACGGCACGGTATAGGGCGCCAGCGGGATGTCGTCGAAGCCGATGACCGATACCGCCTCCGGCACCGCCACGTCGCGCTCCGCCAGCCGCTTCATCGCGCCGATGGCCATTTCGTCGTTGCCGGCGACGATGGCGCTGAACGGCTGCCCGCCGGCCAGCAGCGCATCGACCGCCGCCACGCCGCTTTGCGCGTTCCATTTTCCTTCGACGATCAACGCCTCGTTAACCGCGATGCCCTGCTGCGCCAGCGCGGACTTGTAGCCGGAAAGCCGCTCCAGCCCGGTGGGGGAATCGAGCGAACCGGTGATAAAGGCGATGTCGCGATGGCCGCGCGCGATCAGGTGCGCCACCGCCACCGCGCCGGCAGCGTGCTGATCGCTGAAGATGCAGTAGCTGTCGTTCAGCCGCAGCCGCCGGTTGATCACCAGAATCGGCTGGCGGTGTTGGGAGACGATCTCGTCCATTTCCGCGATCGACAGAAAACGCGGATAGATGATCACCCCGTCGCAGCGCAGATCCAGCAAAAACTGAATGGCGGCCCGCTCCTCTTCGGCGGTGTGCTTGCCGTCCGCCAGGATCAGTTGACGGCCGTTCGCCTCCATGATGCGCGCCGACTGCGCCATCAGTTCGCTGAAATAGTTGCCGCTGTAGAGGGTGTTGGTGACCACCAGGCCGAGGGTTTGGGTGGTGTTGGTCGCCAGGCTGCGCGCCAGCAGGTTGGGCCGATAGCCGGTTTCCGCGATGGCTTTATCCACCAACGCGCGTTTCTCCTCGCTGACATAGCCGCTGCCGGACAAAACGCGCGACACCGTCGCCTTTGAAACGCCGGCCTTTTTCGCCACCTCGAGTATCGTTGCCATCTGTGCGCCGCCAAAATCCATGGGTTCAGCGCAGTCTACCCAAGACGCCCGGCGTTTGGAACGCTTTCGCGCCCCTGCGCGCCGGTGCGCACTTACCTCTAACGATCCAGATCACGAAAACGAAACGCCAAAAATCCTAGTTCTTGCCAACCACAAAAAGCCAATACATGATTTTGTGAAACCGGTTTCTTATGGGCGTTTCATACGGATGGAACGACGGATCGCCCAGGCAGTAAATATTCGCCTTTGGGCTATCCGAATTGCTATCTGAGAGACGACACGCCATGCCGAAGAACTACGCAGAGATCTCGCACACCATCGTGGCCGCCCTGGGCGGCGCGGGCAATATCGAGGCCGTGACCCACTGCATGACCCGCCTGAGATTCGTGGTGAAAGACAAAGCGCGGATCGACACGCCGGCGCTGAAGGCCATCGACGGCGTGCTGGGCGTGGTGCACAGCGGCGAGCAGTGCCAGGTGATCATCGGCAACGAGGTGGCCAAGGCCTATCAGGCGGTGCTGGCGCTCGGCATGCCGGGCGCGGCGGCCCCCGCCGCCCCGGTGAAACGCAAGCTCACCCTGAAGGGCATCGGCGCTGGCATTCTCGACGCGCTGGTGGGCACCATGTCGCCCCTGATCCCCGCCATCATCGGCGGCTCGATGGTGAAGCTGCTGGCGATGATCCTGGATATGGCCGGGGTATTCGAGAAAGGCTCCTCGACCCTCGTCATCCTCAACGTGATCGGCGACGGCGCGTTCTTCTTCCTGCCGGTGATGGTCGCCGCCTCGGCGGCGCTGAAGTTCAAAACCAACATGTCATTGGCGATCGCCATTGCCGGGGTGCTGGTGCATCCCAACTTTATCGATCTGATGGCCAAGGCGGCGCAGGGCCAGGCGGTGGAATTCGCCTTCATCCCGGTGACGGCGGTGAAATACACCTACACGGTGATCCCGGCGCTGGTGATGACCTGGATCCTGTCGCACATCGAACGCGGGGTGGATCGCATCACCCCGGCGGTGACCAAGAACTTCCTCAAGCCGATGCTGATCGTGCTGATCGCCGCGCCGATCGCCATTCTGCTTATCGGCCCGCTCGGCATCTGGATCGGCAGCGGCATTTCGGCGCTGGTCTACACCGTGCACGGCTACCTGGGCTGGCTTTCCGTGGCCATCATGGGAGCGATTTGGCCGCTGCTGGTGATCACCGGCATGCATCGGGTGTTCACCCCGACCATCATCCAGACCATCGCCGAGACCGGCAAAGAGGGCATGGTGATGCCTTCGGAGATCGGCGCCAACCTGTCGCTGGGCGGCGCTTCGCTGGCGGTGGCGCTGAAAACCAAGAACCGCGAGCTGCGCCAGACCGCGCTGGCCGCCGCCGCCTCCGCCATCGTGGCAGGGATTTCCGAACCGGCGCTGTACGGCGTGGCGGTGCGCCTGAAACGGCCGCTGGTCGCCAGCCTGATCAGCGGCTTTGTCTGCGGCGCGGTCGCTGGCATCGGCGGGTTGGCCAGCCATTCGATGGCCTCGCCCGGGCTGTTCACCAGCGTGCAGTTCTTCGATCCGGCCAACCCGATGAGCATCGTGTGGGTGGTGGCGGTGATGGCGCTCTCGGTGGTGCTGTCGTTCGCGCTCACGCTGATGCTGGGCTTCGAGGATCTGCCGGAAAACGCCGCCGCGCCCGGCCAAACCGCACCGGCGGCGAACGCCGCCGGCGCAACGCATTGAGACACCAGAGGATTGCATGTCCGATTCAACATTCCCTAAAGGATTTTTATGGGGCGGCGCTTTAGCCGCCAACCAGGCGGAAGGCGGCTATCGCGAGGGCGGCAAAGGGCTGACCACCGTCGATATGATCCCGCACGGCGCCAACCGCATGGCGGTCAAACTCGGGCTGGAGAAGCGCTTTAGCCTGCGCGACGACGAGTTTTACCCCAGCCACGACGCCATCGATTTCTACCACCGCTACCGCGACGACATCGCGCTGATGGCGGAGATGGGCTTTACCGTGTTCCGCACCTCCATCGCCTGGAGCCGGATTTACCCCAACGGCGACGAGCTGACGCCCAACCCCGAAGGCATCGCCTTCTACCGCAGCCTGTTCGAAGAGTGCCGCCAATACGGCATCGAGCCTCTGGTGACCCTGTGCCATTTCGACGTGCCGATGCACCTGGTGACCGAATACGGCTCCTGGCGCAGCCGCAGGATGGTGGAGTTCTTCACCCGCTACGCCCGCACCTGCTTCGAAGCCTTCGACGGGCTGGTGAAATACTGGCTCACCTTCAACGAGATCAACATCCTGCTGCACAGCCCATTCTCCGGCGCGGGGCTGGTGTTTGAAGCGGACGAAAACCCCGAACAGGTGAAATACCAGGCCGCGCACCACGAACTGGTGGCCAGCGCGCTGGCGACGCGCATCGCCCACGAAGTGAACCCCGCCAACCAGGTAGGCTGCATGCTGGCCGGCGGCAACTTCTACCCGTGGTCCAGCAAGCCGGAAGACGTGTGGGCCGCGCTGGAGAAAGACCGCGAGAACCTGTTCTTTATCGACGTGCAGGCGCGCGGCGCTTACCCCACCTACGCCGCCCGCGTCTTCCGCGAGAAAGGCGTGAGCATCGTCATGGAACCGGAAGACGCCGACATCCTGAAGCACACCGTCGACTTCGTCTCCTTTAGCTACTACGCCTCGCGCTGCGCCTCCGCCGACATGAACGACAACAACAGCAGCGCCGCCAACGTGGTGAAATCGCTGGCGAACCCGCACCTGCCGCGCAGCGACTGGGGCTGGGGCATCGATCCGCTGGGGCTGCGCATCACCATGAACATGATGTACGACCGCTACCAAAAGCCGCTGTTCCTGGTGGAAAACGGCCTGGGCGCACACGACGAGTTCAATGCAGCAGGCGAGATTGAGGACGACTACCGCATCAGCTACCTGCGCGAACACATCCGCGCCATGGCCGACGCCATCGCCGACGGCGTGCCGGTGCTGGGTTACACCACCTGGGGCTGCATCGACCTGGTGGCCGCCTCAACCGGAGAAATGAGCAAGCGCTACGGCTTTGTCTACGTCGACCGCGACGACCAGGGCAACGGCACCCTCGCCCGCACCCGCAAGAAATCGTTCTGGTGGTATAAGAAAGTGATCGCCAGCAATGGGGGGGATTTGGGGTAGGTTGGGGGGGGGGGGGGTTGGGGGGCTTAAATTCGTTTAAGCTGCCCCAGCTTTTGCTTTGTTTTTCGTTGCAACATGGCAAAGAACGCTACCGCGGTAGTGCCCAGCTCTCCGGCATAAACTCATCTGAAAAATGCTCCGCCATGCCCTCGTTTATACGCCCCGCATAAGTGGCCTGAAATTCTTGGCTTCCTCTAGGATATCGCGGATGACCTGACTACCGTTTTGCTTAAGGAAGCCGTCAATCACACCCTCGGCCGTTTCGGCATCAGTAAACAGATCATAATCCTGACCGAAGTAAATACTGAATAAGCTACTGAGCTCGCTGAAGTGATTGCGAATCACGATAGTGCTCAAAGCGCTTTAACCACAGCGTTTCTTGCCTGTTGCAGGAATGCGGGAACGGTGGTTCCCCATAGCTCCGGGCTGAAAGTAAAACCGAAACGTTGGCTGAATAAGGACTCCACATTATCCTGCGCCAATAACGCATCTATCTCATTGACCAAAGCCTCGCGCTGCTGATGAGTCGCCAGACGAATGTACTCTGCGATCAGCGCAGTAATATCGCCCTCTGCATTTATCAGGTCATAATCTTGACCAAAATAAACGACGATCAGGTTATCAAGTTCGCTGGTTTTCATCGGCTTATCTCGCAGGGAAAGCGCTAAGGATAAAGTAAGGTTTGCCATTATAGCGGGTAAATTCAATCACAACGCCAACCCGGTGACATTGATGGACGTCAGTACTGCCGCGTAATACCCCATAACCCACTGATTCTGTGAAATTGTGATACACACTCAAACGGCTGCCGGGAGACGCGTACTTTACCCAATTCATAATATCTGCGCGGTTCGCCTTTACCGTAACAGAAACATACTTTTCGGCCTCTTTTACCGACCTGAAGGTGCTTGCTGCGATCAGTTTCGGGCGCCTGGCTAGCCTGGCAATAAGCGCTTCCGGAGCTATATTTATATGCCGAGCCAATGTGTGCCCGCCCGGATATTTACCGCTAACGGACTCATGCTCAACCAGCTTAACCCGCCCCATACGCACGGATGCGACTCTGGCAGCGCCAACCGCTCCGGCAAAGACAAAAGGCACGGCAATATCGACCGTTAAACCAACGTTATAGGCCGTTTCCCGATCGGCACCCAATGTTTGCGCCAATAAAACGGCAGACTGATAAGTATCGGTGGTTGTTGGATGCCCGGTAATCATCTGATTGGAAGCGGCCTTGATGCTGTCCAGGCTATGCGTTCCCACCACCACACACCCAACTTTGGTGATAAACGTCGGATCCGGCGCATAGCACAACACCCCTGCCCCCATCAGCTCAACGACACCACCGGCAAGCCCCAAACCGCCAAGCAGACGGTTACTGAACGTTTCACCTTCAGTGACGCTTTCATCAGACAGCACCGCCGCAAGCTGCACCGGCGACAAGGCAATACGCAACTCATCTTCATTCGCCATGTTCGTTCATCCGTGAATTAGCAAGGCCGTATGATTAACATAAGCTCTAGAAAGGATAAATACTGGAATGGTTAACACTTCGTAGCGCGAATAGAGGATTACTGAGGATAACATTCATTTAGAGAATGTAATGACATAGATTATATTCGCTATATATAGGAAACATTACAAATATAAAAGAGCACCATAAATAACTGCGATCTGTATTCCAATGCTGAAAGCAAAAAAACTGTAATTCCATACAGCTTATTTTATCCTTTTACTGATAACGCTATAGTTTTTTCGCTGCGGCAAAATCCGCAGCCGGAGTTAGCGTTCCGAATCCCCCAACCCTGTTCGAATATGGTATAAATTCGAGCATGCCGATGCGCACCCAAACAATGGTGGCTCGGGCGGTGCTTCCTCCGGGAAGGCCGGTATCCGTTGGGGCCGGTACGCTAACGCCGTTCGAGCTACCACCCGAGTTTAGCGTCTCTTCTGGTAGCGGTATTTCTCTCCCAATGGAAATAGCCGATATGGAAAACACTTACTTACCCAACGCTTCTGAAACCATCGCCAACACCCTCACCCTCTATCGCCAACTGTTTAACCACCTCGACCTCAGCGCTTTCAATCCCTCAGAACTCTTAGACCTGGCCGCACTCTCTGCCGAGCAAGCGGAAGGTCTGTGCCACGGCCTAATGCTGTTCGGCCACTTACTGCAAAAGACCCCACAGCTGGACACTGAAGGCTGGGAACAGCTGAATCGCTATCTCAATGCTACAGCGCATCTGGTTCCTGCGCTGTGTAACCTTTATGGGCGGGCGTTGCGGGAGATGGAAGGCTAACAGCAACGGAAGAACAAGAAACTCTCTGATACCAAAGGGTGATGTAAATCAATCACCCTTGATATGTCTTTAAAAAACAATACGATAATAAAAAATGTGTGAAAATTTCGGCTCAGTAACTTTCAGCGCGAAGTTAAAAACTATAAGAGATATCAATTAGCATGATATAAAAATTGCAATTCATAATAATATTCATAAAATGAATATTATTTGATGACATGATGAATGCATGATGGCTAGCGAGAGATACACCTGGGGTGAAGAAGATTTAGAAGCATCAGTACTAGCATATATAGAAATGAAGCGAAAATCCGAATCTAATGAAAACTTTTCCAAGTTATCATATTATAAAAAACTCGGTGAGAAATTTGGCCGCTCGCCAAAATCTTTCGAGTACAGAATGCAGAATATTTCCTATGCATATCACACTCTTGGTAGGGAGTGGTTAAAGGGATTAAAGCCCGCATCTCATGTTGGCACCAAAAAATTACAACAAATTATTGAATTAATTTTTATCCACGATAAAGAAACTTTTGAAGAAGAAAATAAAGAATTTGAAATTCAAGTAGAAAATATTCTAGAAAAAGGTATATCCACTCAACCCGATGGAACAAAAAAACCAATTAAAACCATAAGACAAATTATTACCATTGCTCGAGACCCAAAAATAAAAGCCTATATACTTCAAGAAGCTAAAGGTATTTGCGAAGTTTGCGAAAAATCCGGACCTTTTCCAGATAGCAAAAATAGACCATATTTGGAAGTTCACCACCTAAAACCTTTAGCTAATGGAGGATCAGATACAGTAGGTAATACAGTTGCAGTATGTCCTAACTGTCATCGAGAGCTACATTATTCCAGGGATAAAATGACCGTACTTGAAGAGATATACAAAAAAATAAATAGACTGATAAAAGAATAAATTACACTGTCCCTTTGCCTGATATCTCGAGTAAAGGGCCTCCATTTTTTATCCAAGAACTAACCAATTCAAGTATGACATCTTCTTCAAGCCTTACTCTCCCCTGAATTGCGCATTTCCATATAATCATAACACGCCATCCCATTTCTCTTAGTTTATCCTGAATCTCAAGATCTCTTTTCCTATTATTGCAAAGTTTTACCTCCCACCACTCTCGGTTTTCTTTCGGCCACTGAAAAAAATGACAATTATGCAAATGCCAAAAACAGCCATTGACGAAAATTACACATTTATATTTTTGAAGAACGATATCAGGTTTTCCAGGTAATTTATGGACATTTACACGGTAACGAAATCCACGAGCATGAAGACGTAACCTCAGCCACATTTCAATTTCAGTGCCTTTTGTTTTAACCAAGGCCATTCTATTCCCGAGAACAGCATTATTTTCCTTCTTACCCATATTCCCATACTCTTAAAATTATTAATGGAGTGGGATGCCAATATTTTACCTATTCAGTAAGATTTAGGCCCTTGACAAACATCATCATTTTCATTTGCTACACGCCAAAAATCATTATCTATTTTACATATCCCATTAGAATCTTTAACTATTCTCACTGATATTACCTGGCCCTTTTTAATTTTTGGTAATCCTAACTCTCTACAAATTCTTGGATGTTCATTTTGATGTCCTAAAATAATAATCCCTTCTTCAGCAAGATAAGATCTAGCACCTCCATTTGCACGCACTCTTTTCATTGGATCATCTTTCGCAGAAGCAACTGTAGCTATAGTTTCCCGCTCTATAACTTTACCGGTGTAGATCCTAAATAACTCGTTAAGTCTTTGCTGGCCGGATGACGCCCCCATGATTCTTTCTCGAGTTACGGGATCCATCAAAAACAATTGATTAATAGGTATTTTGACATTATCAAATACCCATACTATTTTTCCTCGTGAAGAAGCACTAATGGTTTTCTTTCCATCCTGATTTGCACCTTGATTCAAAATGTCACTACTTGCACGTACAACCCCCAAACTAGCAGTGCCTTTCTCGTCATCTGCCTTAATCAAAATACAAATATGATTAATAGCCTCTTTAGGTATGTTCCACCCCCATCCATTCCCTGTGTATTTACAATCAACCTCAATGCCATCGATTTTATAATCCATTATATTTCCATGCTCAAGAGAAAATGCAGAGCGTAACAATATCTCAACTTTAGTACCCAGATAGGTTTTCTCAGTCTTTTCTAATTGATTATAAGCATAGCGCGCAGTTCTTGGTCCATCAATAACTTCATCAAAAGACTTTCTTATTACTTCTATAAACTTCTCACAACCGCCAGTTACATTTTTAAAATAAGATATAACTTTATTTATATCTAGATCAGAAATATATTCTAGAGATGAATTATTCATATAGCCCCACATCTTTATGAATCAAATATATGAATTATCTCTCTAACTTACATAAAAATAAAGTATTATTAATCAGTTAAAAAAATCCTGCCACTTGCATGTAGGATGAATGCCTAAGTTAAGCACCCTCCCCCAATGAGCATGATATGTATATTTAAACAGTATAAAGTGCTTTAGATCTCCCTCTTGAAACGTTAGAATACACGCATGTTCATCAACAAAGTTGGCAGGTTGCGTCTAAACATGGCTTATAAAGTTATCGATCTATTCTGTGGGGCTGGAGGCCTAAGTGCAGGCTTCATGTTCGGCGAAAATCATCCTGATTTTGAAGGAGTTTTGGCTATTGATAACAACCAACATGCATGTGATACCTACAACGCGAATTTTCCAGGCAACCATTGCATTGCGGTAAACATTGAGGAATGGCTGTCTCAGCAAGACTCGATACCTCAGGCTGATATCGTTATCGGCGGGCCTCCTTGCCAAGGATTCAGCCTGTTGAATAAAAAACGAGAAGGTGACCATCGCCGTGCATTATGGGAACCCTATATGGACATCGTTGCATCCTCCGGCGCCAAGATGTTTATCATGGAAAATGTGCCCGGATTGCTGAAGAGTGATGAATTTTTGGACATTCAGGCCCGTGCCAAAGAAATGGATTTTCACTTAGTTTACGACGTCTTGAACACAGCAGACTATGGCGTCCCTCAGACAAGACGTAGAGCTATAGTCATTGGGTACAACTTGCAGCATTTTTCCATAGATTCGCTTCCTGAATTTCCACCGGCCAAAACGCATGTAAGCCCTCAGCAAGCAGCCCAAAATGCAGACTTACCTACTTGGCAAGATGTCAAATCTGTTATCGCCGATCTTGATGATCCTGAAGGCGTTGAAATTAGAAATATTTCAGCTCCTTATGATCTACACTTTGGCCGAACTCCAACAGAAGTTAGTTTACGTAGATACAAGTCAGTACCACCAGGTGGTAACCGATTTGATCTCATGAAAAATGCACCAGAAATTACACCACAATGTTGGATAAACAAGCCAAGCGGTGGTACAGATTTATTTGGGCGTTTATGGTGGGATCGCCCATCAGTAACAATACGAACTGAGTTTTTTAAACCGGAAAAAGGACGTTATCTGCATCCAGAAAAACATCGTCCTATTACCCACCGGGAAGCAGCAAGGATTATGACATTCCCAGATAACTTCAAGTTTTGTGGCACAAAAATTGAGGTTGCAAAACAAATCGGCAACGCGGTTCCTGTAAAATTCGCGCGGAAAATTGCCGAATATGTATATACAACCTTAAAAACTATTTAACACTCTCTTGCTATGATGAAAATCATAGCAAGAAGTATTCAGTTCAATAATATAAAACACAGATAATTTAGTTGGCTATTATATCCATACTGTTTTCCCAACAGCATTTTTTCCAACAAACTATCCCCTAAAAAACTAATTCGATTTCAACATAACCTCTTCACCCCGTTTCCACACGATAAACCCGGCTTCATACGGATGCAAAGGCGTACTGACAATAACACTGTATCCTTCACCAGGGATAAAATCATACTCATCGATGCCAGGAACACACTTCCCAGGCTCCAATGCAACAGGCGTGTTTGCATATGATTTTTCATAGACATAATTATCATTGCCATACTTCCATATGGCTACCGTGAGAATGGACTCTTCTCTTTCCATGTCATTCTTATCGACAAAAACGCAGATCTTGCTACCGACGGTCGTTGCTTTTGCCGGGCGTAAATTGACTTTATCCCCCATAGGGCAACCAGAGATAAAAAGAGGAATAAAGAGTAAGAGGAGTTTTTTCATAGTGGCAGCCCTGCGCTTCTGATTATGGGTTGAAATTTTGACAATGTACTTCTGTCTACTATCCCTGAGTAATTCCTACCGTATAAACCGATAAAATCGCTAACGCCAAAC
Organism: Serratia sp. TSA_130.1; assembly: GCF_052691795.1. Lineage (NCBI taxonomy): Bacteria > Pseudomonadati > Pseudomonadota > Gammaproteobacteria > Enterobacterales > Yersiniaceae > Serratia > Serratia sp. TSA_130.1. The sequence continues at coordinate 189,056 of NZ_JBQZFS010000003.1, read as the reverse complement.
TTCTTGAGGTAGAAATAGTCTGCAATTATCGATGCTTGCTGTTCCATACTATACTCACGCAACAGCAGCCGATCGAGCCGATATTGATAGCTCACCGCCCAACTGAGAAGCCCACGGGTACGCACCCACATGCCTTTTTGATGCTGCCAAACATGTGCCATCTCGTGGATAAACAGGTGCTGTGCCAAATGATGCACCGTAAAATCAGGTCGGTATAAAACCCTACGAAAGTACAACTCCCCATTCGGGCTCATCGCCGTGTACTGATTCTGCAACCCAAATGGCAGGTAGCTGTCGCAATGGACCAACACACTCTGATAGAAAATGGTGCTGCCAAACACCGAGCGTGCCAGATTGACTTCGCCCGGTGTTAACGCCCGCGTGATCCCTTCCTGTTGTGGCTCCATCCTGGAACTCCTTGATCCGAAAGAGTTCAATGAAACGTCATTTTAACCTTTAAGGTCAATCAGATAGGCCTTAGGAAAGCATCAGGAAGATCCGGTTTTTACTGAAATGAGAAATACGTCAATACAGAGTAAAGTAGGCAAATAGTTGAGGCGGGCAAATTACAGGCACAAAAAAACCACCTTTCGGTGGCTTCTTGTTCACGCGGTACTTAATGGTGCGAAGGCCGGACTCAAATCAATAATCAATGCATTGAAAAATATAGAATTATTAAAAGATAATTAAGATTATGCCCCCTTTTGTGCCCCCAGTATAAATTTCGTGAAACGCTGGAAGATTAGACTATCGCTCTGACAACAGCATAAAATTCAACCATACAAAGAACTCGGTTAGGTTCCGTGTCACGAACCCAAACCAAAAATATTGTTACGCATAAATTTACCGTCGCCCTTTTCTGATCGCAGCATTCATTTCTTGGACTTACAGCCAAAAAAAAAGATTTATAGAAAAACTGTTCACCCTATACACCCTTTCATTTTATCCTTTTATTTCAATGCATTGATGGGTGTATGGCTGCCTTCTCAGTGTACACCCCTGTTCACCTATAGGGTGAACAGTCTAAATCGCAGGCACAAAAAAACCGGCCTGAGCCGGTTTGGGGAGCGCTTGTCGTTGTGATATTGGCCGTTCAGCGGCCGATAGGATGCCCTGGTGTTGCTGCGTGTGTTTGGATCACTGCCACTATAGGCGTCGCGGCGATTGAGCGTCCAATGGGTTCGGCAGATCAATAATGGCCTATTGATCGGCCCGGCCGATCGACCCACTCATCGTCACACCGCCCCGCACTTCGGCAGCCAGTCCGCTTCACACTCCTCACTCAATATCAGGTTGGTTTGTATTCTCTACTTGGTGCGGCGTTTCAGCAGCGTATGCTCATACTTTTTCAACGTCTGCGGCACCGCCTGGCCGAACGCCGTCAGGTTCATCACGTGCTGATAGCCTCTTGCGGCCATAAACGACAGGTAGGCGTGGTACAGGTAGCGGCGCGGATTCGGCGGGGTGATGTTGGCATTACCGATCATCCCCCTTCCGGGGTGCCCAACACCGTCAGGTAACCACAAAATCAATAAGCGGATCGGCATGCCGTTTGATTTCCAGGTTTTCTGCCGAAATCTGCTGCGCCTGGAGCAGTGCGCGGGCCTCGTTCGGGTTGGCAAAGCGTTGCATCAGGTGACGCACGATGACCGCCAGCTTTTCGGTGATCTTCGCTAGCAGCAGCGGGTCACGCTCTTCAGAGGCGATAGCCTCTGGGAACGTCAGGATCACCCGGCGGAGCGAGATGCCGCCGCTGCGGTCGCTGAACTGCATCGGGTTGTTATTCACCGCCAGTATAACTGCAGGGATGTAGGCCGCGTAGGCGTCGCGGTATTTCGGATCGATGACGACCGCATCGCCGCCGGTGATGGCCTTGATACCCGCCTCGTCACCACTCCACTTTTCCTGGTCGGGCAGGATAATCAGCGAGTTACCGACGACCTAGGCACATTTGCGCGCCGACTCCAGTTTGTCGATAGTGGCGGCGGGGTTATTAACGGCACTGGCCAGCCACCGGGCGATAGTCGCCATCACGCTCATGCTGTTGATACCTACGACGTTAAGATTCTATCAACTCCTGTCACAGCGCGGCAGCCTCACAGGCCCAATAGTTGTGGTAGTAGGGATATATCAGGCACCATATGTTTAGTGCATAGCCCTTTTCCTACCAATGCACCGATTAATGCCAAAGTCTTATAGACAGGGCCTGACTGGTATCGTTTTTGTCGTAGTTGTTAATGTTCAGAACTACGCTGACTATTTCAACAGTGGCGCGTTTGGTTGCTTTGCCTTCTATCAATCAGATATGGCGCGGTTCAATGTCTCCGACTGCTTGCAGTCGCATCGATCGTCAATCCGCATTTTCCCCATACAGCCAACTGTGGCACGTCTACCAGGAGGTCCAATAGCACTCTAAATCACTCTTGAGACAAATATTTCGAGGGAGGGTGGACGGATGATGAGCAAATTATTTTTATTAACCACCTTAACTCATGTTAGCCTGAAAATTAATAAGGTGGAGTGAATCTCTCTATAGCCTTAATTATTAATCAAGCATTGGATGTGGATTTTTAATCATGTTACTGTTAATGAAGATAATTCTAATGATGTTAGGAAAGATAGACATTTGCTGCCGTAGGCCCATTAAGCCCATTCACTCTTCTAAATTCCACTCGAATTCCAGGGGTGATTGTTTGAGTTTCACGTGATGATAATGCTGAAATGTGTACTCGTACGTCTTTTCTTCCATCAGAGGGGATAATTAATCCTTTACCTGTTTTATTATCAAATATTTTGATGATGCCTGTCATTTTTTGGAACAAAGAACAACCTTATAAGATGAAAACAGCCTTGAGTATACATTAAATGAATAAAAAATCCATCTCAATCTTACACATTCACCCTGGCCTTTTAGACGGCTAAAAATAAACATTGCTATCTCTTTAATAAGGGTGTAAGACTAAGTTATTAAAAGTAAACCGCAGAAAATGTCGGTTTAAATGAGTCATATATTCAGCCCCTATAGCTAATGTTTTCAATCTACCTTTCTTTGATTAGTGTACTATTCTGACTTCTCACACCCAAGTAGGAATTTAATAATATATATCACATTGAAATAGCTTTTATGTTGATAGGGAGGCTATAAATTTTGTTTTTGGACGATTAATTCCCCACTAAATATTTTGTAACAAACACGAATCCATCAATAAGGTAACACCATGATAAAAGTCATTATTTTTTTTAATTCTGCGCCATCTTGTATCACTGAGCTTCAGGACGGCGTAAAAACAATTTCACGCTCTTATCCGAATGGAGAGAGAGTTCAATTACCTATAATGACGGCGGGATTAGCCTCTCGGACAGGTGACCACACAATTGTTCATGTCGCCTCTGATCGTGATTTAACATCCGACGAGATTTTTGCTGCTGCTGAAAAGTTGCTGTAAAACGTTCTAGGAAGTAAAAATCAGTAAAATACAATTTTTTCTCGCAACCTGACTTGATTGACATCGTATATTTTATAATTTCGGGCTAATGCTTAGCATAAGCATATGATAATTATGCACTATAATAAAAGCAAAATATTAACAGTACAAAAAACGACCATCAATGATATGATAAATCTCATTCATTGAAAGGTTAATCCATATGTCTTTTATCGATTACGCAATGAAGTACATCGGCGGCATATCTAGATCTGCTGTAATTTGCCCTGTTTGTGGATTCAAGTCATCTCAGGCGGTTAGCAAGCTTCGACTGAAACAAGCAATGCTTTGCCCTGAATGTAAAGCGCTATTTGTCAAGTCACGCTAAACTCTGATACATGGTGATGCTAAATTTTGTGAGTACACCTAAGACATATTCAAGCAGCTGTTAAATCCCGGATGGCTTACATCCATCCTGAGAGAACGCTTCTGAACTGATTTCGCAACTGCTCCTGCGCATTAACGTCGCAACTGAGCAACTCTATGAAAATGAACCCCAGGGCATGGTTTAGCCACTCCCGAATTCTGGCAAAAAAAACCGAACGATCGCCGCTTGCCGCTAACGATCCTGCAGGTGAGGGGGCGGTACGATCAGAGTTGTTTTCAACATCTCAGATGGAACGTTACGGCCAAAAGTTGGCACGTGCCCATAAATTATCTCCAGATAAGCTTCCCTACTACCTTCTCAAAAGGCTCGGCAACAATGAGGCCGCTATCACGCAGAACTGCTACGAGCTTAACTCAGGTATAAAAGCGAGCATTATGCCTGCCGGGGAGTGGTTGTTGGATAATTACTACCTTATTGAGGAGCAAATTCGCATCGTTCGCCAACACTTGCCGAAAAGCTTCGGCAAAGGTCTCCCATCCCTGATATCGCCTCAGAATTGTCCGCGAATTTATGATATTGCATCAGAAGCCATTGCGCACGGCGATGGCCGCTGGGACACTGCCAGCCTGACCAGCTATATCACTGCCTATCAACAGGTCACCCCACTGACGTTGGGCGAAATTTGGGCCCTACCGGGCATGCTGCGCCTGGCTCTGATTGAAAATCTTCGCCGCATCAGCATGGAAGTCGTAAAGGCTCAGCGGGAACGAAACCTGGCAGATGCGTGGATAACAAGAATTTTCGAATGTGCAGAGAATGCTCCCGCTGACTTAATCATGGTAGTCGCCGATATGGCGCGCTCACGTCCTCCGTTGAGCAGTGCATTTGTCGCGGAGTTAGTACGGCGTCTGCAGGGGCATGGCAATGCTGTGTCGTTGCCTCTGACCTGGGTTGACCAGTGCCTGGCGGAACAGGGGGTCACAACCGAGGCACTGATTCATCGCTTCAATCAACAGCTCGCTGCCAGTCAGCTTTCAGTCAGTAACAGCATCGCTGGGTTGCGTTTACTGAGCGAAACGAACTGGGCTGATTTCGCTGAGGCGATAAGCACCGTTGAACAGGTATTACGCCGTGATCCTGCCGGTATCTATACCCAAATGCACTTTGATACTCGGGATCATTACCGCCACGTCATTGAGATTCTGGCCAGAGATAGCGGCCTCAGTGAGCCTGAGGTAGCCAGCCGGTTACTGGCTCTTACCAGGGAGAACGCTCCCGACACATCGAAGTCCCACATTGGCTATTATCTGGTAGGCGAAGGTCGAGAGGAGTTGGAAATTCATCTGCTGGCTGACACCTCAACGTTTATACGCCTGCGGCACAGTTTCAACAGAATATCCCTGCTGTCATGGCTTGGCAGTCTGAGTTTGTTGACCACAGCAACGGTGGCCGGGGTATTGCATGAAACTGCGCAGCAAGGAACTTATTGGCTGCCGATCGTTGTGGCATTGCCTCTTGTCATTGCTGTTAGCCAATTAGCAAGTGATCTGCTCAGCGATGCCACCACTCGTTTTCGAATCCCCCGCCCATTACCGAGGATGGATTTTTCAGCCGGTATTCCCGTAGATAGTGCAGCCATGATCGTCATCCCTTGCATGCTGACAAGTCACGAAAGCTTCAGCAAACTCCTCACCAGTCTTGAAGTATGTTGGCTGGGGAATCAAAACGAAAACATCTGTTTCGCTCTGCTCACCGATTTTGCCGATGCAGAAAATAAACAAGCGTCTGCAGACAGAGCCCTCCTCAGACAGGCGATCGCCGATATGCAGGCGCTTAACCGCCGCTATCCATCCCGACACCCTCGTTTTTATCTGCTGCACCGGCAGCCTGAATGGAACCCTTCTCAGCGGACCTGGATGGGTTATGAACGCAAGCGGGGCAAACTGGCGTTGTTGAACGACTGGCTGCGCCATCCTGCGGCGCAATTTGTCAGCGTTGCAGACATGCCTGCTCATCTTTTACCGGGCTATATAAAATATGTCATTACGCTGGACAGCGACACGGTGCTGCCACGCGATACGGTACACAAGCTGGTCGCGACGATGGCGCATCCGCTGAATAAGCCAGAGTATGATCCGGTACGCCAGAGGGTGGTCAAAGGATTCGGCATTCTACAGCCCGGACTGGCGGAGGCGATGCCGCATAATGGCCAGGGGCGATACGCGGCCATGCGCAGCAGCGCACCTGGCAATAACCCCTATTCCATGATGTCTTCCGATATCTACCAGGATCTCTTTGGGGAAGGATCGTTCGTGGGCAAGGGGATTTATGATGTCGATACCTTTGTTCAAGCCACGGCCAACGTTTGTCCTGAAAATCTGGTTCTCAGCCATGATTTACTGGAAGGATGCTACGCGCGTTCGGGGCTGCTGAGTGAAGTTTTACTCTATGAACAGTACCCCAATAATTACCTTTCGGATGTTGCACGCCGCTCACGCTGGATCCGGGGTGACTGGCAACTGCTGAACTGGTTGAAATTACGCGTCAGAAAAGCGGATGGAAGCCGGGATAAGAATCCTCTATCCGCACTATCTTACTGGAAACTGTTTGATAATTTGCGCCGCAGTCTCGTCGCCCCCTCTTTACTGATATTGCTGTTCTTGACACTGCTTTGGGTGCCTAATCCGGTTTATTGGCTTGGCATGCTGGCGCTGATATGGCTGTTACCTGCAATGCTGAGCATCCTCTATGACCTGCTGCATAAGCCCCTTCGCCGCCACCTGAAACCGCATTTGTTGCTGGTAGCTTCAGGGGCGCTGAAGCGTCTGTCAGGCATCGGGCTTAATTTTGCAATACTGCCGCACGAAGCCGGATATTCATTGTATGCGATTATCGTGACGCTATGGCGTCTGGGCGTTAGCCAGCGCAATCTCAGCCAGTGGGTCAGCCATAGCCCTGACGACAATCAGGCCAGAACTTCGGTTGGCCGTTTCTACCAGGCTATGTGGCTGAACGTCGTTGGCGGAGTGGCACTCACCATTCTGACCGTACATATTGCGCCGCAGCTACTGGCGATCGCTTTGCCGGTCAGTGTGTTATGGTGCCTGGCCCCCCTGCTGATGAAAGGGTTGAGCCGCCAACCCGTTCGTAAGGCCTTTTCGCCGAACCAAGAGCAAAAACAGCTGCTACGCCAGACAAGCCGTGAAATCTGGGCATTTTTTGAAACCTTTGCCACAGCGCAAGAGAACTGGCTTCCGCCTGACAACTATCAGGAAATACCGCAACCGACAGTGGCTCACCGTACTTCTCCTACCAATATTGGCCTTTCCTTGCTGGCCAATCTGACGGCCTGGGACTTTGGTTATCTTTCCGGCGGGGAGGTATTGCAGCGCGTGTCGCTAACGCTTGATACGCTGGACAAAATGGAACACTACCGGGGACATCTCTATAACTGGTATGACACCCGTACGCTGGCACCACTCAGCCCACGCTACGTTTCAAGTGTCGACAGTGGCAATATGGCGGGTCATTTACTGACATTGCGTGAAGGGCTATCTGCCATGCGCCATCAGCCTGTTTTAAACATCGAACAGATGCTGGCCGGGCTGAACGATACGCTGGATATTCTGGAGAAACATTGGGGCTCAAGCGCGCCTACCGCTTTGCGGCTACTGCGCAAACACTGCCAAAGTGCGGTGTCACTGTCTCCGCCAGCGCTTTTCAGCGAACTGAAAAAAATGCGCACTCAGTGCAACCATCTGACAACGCAATGTCATCAAGACTCCCTCCTTCAGGTACGCTGGACAAAACATCTGGAAAATCAGCTGGTGCAACTTGGCCATGAATGGTCGCTACTACTCGACTGGTTGCCAGCGTCCTGGAACAAACAGACGCTGCCGACGCTGAACTGGTTGGCCCGTGCGACATTTACCGGTGAAGGAACGCCTCCGGCGTCCGTGACGGCGCAAGCTCAAATGCGGCTGAAAATTATCGCCGAGCTTGAACAACGGCTGAATGACCATGCTCGGATGGATTTCGCCTTTCTGTACAGTGAGGCAACCAGTCTGCTCAGTGTCGGTTACAACTGTGACACGAATACGTCAGACAAAAGCCATTACGATCTTTTCCCATCTGAAATCCGACTGACCAGTTTCCTCGCCATTGCGGCGAATCAGTTGCCACTCAAAAGCTGGTACGCGCTGGGAAGGTTGTTCACCACCATAGACAATGAAACTGCCCTGATGTCATGGAGCGGTTCGATGTTTGAATACCTGATGCCTAATCTGGTGATGCCCATGTGGCCAGGCAGTCTGCTTGATGAAATGAGCCAGTCGGCGGTGATGCGCCAGATACACTGGGGTAAAGAGCGTGGGGTGCCTTGGGGGGTATCAGAGTCTGGCTATCATGCTTTTGATGTTCAGCAAAATTATCAGTATCAGGCATTTGGCGTGCCAGGGCTCGGTCTGCGTCGGGGACTTGCCGATGATATGGTGGTTGCCCCTTACGCCACCCTGCTGGCGCTGATGGTCTCACCGCAAAAAGCGTGTGAAAACCTGTTCCGACTGCAAAAAAATGGCGCACAGGGTGAGTATGGCTTCTATGAAGCGCTGGATTATACCCCTTCACGCCTCGCAACCGGTCAACTGTATGCGGTAGTGCAATCCTGGATGGCACATCATCAAGGCATGGCATTTCAGGCGCTCGCCCACGTGCTGCTTGACGCCCCCATGACTGAGCGATTTATGTCCAGCACGCTCTTCCAGTCAGCGAGTTTATTGTTACAGGAGCGCGTGCCGGATGCGGTCGATCTCTACAGCCCGCGCCGTCATTTTGAATCTCATGAAGGGAGGGTCAAACCCGTACGCTATGAACCTCGTATTTTCAACGGGGTGGACACACCGGTTCCGGAAATTCAGCTGTTGTCCAACAGCCATTATCATCTGATGTTGACGGCTGTCGGGGGAGGCTACAGTCGCTGGAATAATATTGCCCTAACCCGCTGGCGAAGTGATACCACCCGGGATAACTGGGGAACGTTCTGCTATATCCGCGATATGCAGACGGGTGAGATATGGAGCAATACCTGGCAACCGGCAGGCAACGCTATCGGGCTCGACGAAGAAGTGATATTTACCGATGCGGGGGCGGAATTCAGGCGCACCTTCGGGACGCTCAGCGTCAAAACCCAGGTTGTTGTTTCACCCGAGGATGATATTGAACTGCGACGTATCACCCTGGTGCACCGTGGCCGCCAGCCGCGCTCTCTGGAACTGACAACCTACGCCGAAGTGGTACTGGCGTCTGATGCCAGCGATCTGGCACATCCAGCGTTCAGCAATTTGTTTATCCAGACCGAGCTTGATCCTGAACGTGACGCTATCCTCTGCCACCGGCGCCCGCGCTCGCCGGATGAGTCGAGCCCTTGCCTGTTTCACATGATGGTGGTGCATGGCGCTCATCATAAGAGCGTCTCGTTTGAAACAGACAGGGCAGAGTTCATTGGACGTGGCAGAAGCCCAGCTGATGCTCGGGCAATCGAGGAAGGCGGATCGCTCAGCAATACATCGGGCTCAGTGTTGGATCCTATACTGGCGATACGTCATGCCATCATCCTGCAGCCTGGGCAACCGGTCACGATTGATATCGTTTATGGCATTAGTGAAAGCCGCCAGCAAAGCCTGGCGTTGCTCGAAAAATATCGCGACTATCCTATCGCTGACCGCGTGTTTGAACTGGCGTGGTCGCATAGTCTGGTGGCATTACGTCAGATAAACGCCAGTGAAGATGATGCCACCTTGTTTAATCGTCTTGCCAGCGCAGTACTTTATCCCAGTCAGGAGTTGCGTGCCGAGGGCCAGACCATCAGCCATAATCGGCGTGGTCAGTCCGGCCTGTGGGGCTGGGCAATCTCAGGTGATCTGCCGATAGTGCTGCTCAGCATTTCCAGCGAGGAAGGTGTCGCCTCCGTCACCACCCTGATTCAGGCACACCGCTACTGGCGGCTGAAAGGGCTGGAGGTGGACTTGGTGATCCTGAATAACAGCCCAGGGGGATACCAGCAGGGATTGCAAAATCAAATTATGGATTTAATTTATGCCGGGTCAGAAGCCAGTCTGCTGGATAAAACGGGCGGCCTTTTTGTTCGTAATGGCGAGCACCTCACCACTGAGGATAAGCTGCTGCTGATGAGCGTGGCTTGTCTTTATCTCGATGACCGTGCGGGTGGAATTAATGAACAGCTTAATCAGCGTATTCACACCCCAAAACCTCCGGCCAGACTGTTGATTCCGCATATTGTTTCGGAGAGTAACCAACATACAGATTGGGCCCCCGATACCAGCCAGTTGCGCCATTTCAATGGGTACGGCGGATTTTCTCATGACGGCCGGGAATATCAGATTGTGCTCCGGGAAAATGAGTCAACGCCCGCCCCTTGGGCAAATGTACTGGCGAATGCCCGTTTTGGCAGTGTGATTTCGGATGCGGGGCAGGCCTATAGCTGGTATGAAAATGCCCATGAATTCAGGTTAACGCCGTGGGAGAACGATCCTGTGAGCGATCGTAGCGGTGAGGCGTATTACCTGCGTGATGAAGAGAGTGGTGAGTGCTGGTCACCTACGATTTTACCTACGCGCGGACAAGGGGATTACCTGACACGCCATGGTTTTGGCTACAGCGTATTTACCCATCGGGAGAGTGGTATAGACAGTGAGCTGACGGTATTTGTTGCCGAAGAGGCCCCGGTTAAACTTGCAATCCTGACGCTCAGTAACAATTCGGGACGCACTCGTAAACTGTCCGTCACGGGCTACGTGGAGTGGACGCTCGGAGAGTCACGAATCCGCTCCGCTCCTCATATCGTGACACATGCTGCCAGTATCCCTGGCGGTTGCGGTGTGATGGCAAATAACTTTTATGGTGACAACGGTGGCGAGCGCACTGCATTTTTTGCCGTCAGCGGTAATTATTGTTCGTTGATGGGAGATCGCCGGGAGTTTATTGGCCGTAATGGTTCGTTGCGCAGCCCATCCACCATGAAACTGCGCAGACTCTCGGGTAAAACCGGCGCCGGCCTCGATCCCTGTGGAGCCCTCCAGTCAGCGGCTACATTTATTGACGGAGACCAGAGAACGTTTATTTTTGTCCTTGGCGCGGCAGATAATCATGCCCAGGCTCAGGAGATACTTACTCGCTATCTCAATGAGGATGCGGCCCGCCTGGAGCTGAACCGCGTTCACCACTATTGGCGCCATGTGCTCGATAAAATCGTGGTTAATACGCCTGATACATCTGTGAATTTACTGGTCAACGGCTGGCTGTTATACCAGACCGTAGCCTGTCGCCTCATGGCTCGCAGTGGTTACTACCAGTCCGGCGGCGCATTTGGTTTTCGCGATCAGTTGCAGGATACGCTGGCACTGAGTCATGCAGCCCCGAACCGAATGCGCGAACAGATAATACTGTGCGCATCACGGCAATTTATCGAAGGAGATGTGCAACACTGGTGGCACCCTCCACACGGCAGCGGGGTTCGTACCCACTGTTCTGATGACTACCTGTGGCTTCCGCTTGCCGTTTGCCACTATGTGGAAACGACGGGGGATATGAATGTGCTGGAGATGCGCATACCGTATCTGGAAGGTCGCCTGCTCCAGCCCGGTGAAGAGTCTATCTATGACACGCCGCTAGTCAGCGGCACCGAAGAGACACTGTGGTTGCACTGCGTCAAAGCGATTCAACATGGACTGAGCTTCGGGGAGCATGGTCTGCCGCTGATGGGGGCAGGTGACTGGAATGACGGGATGAACCGGGTTGGTATCGAAGGCAGTGGTGAAAGCGTCTGGCTGGGTTTCTTCCTGTATGACATTTTGCAGCGGTTTACCGCACTGGCAGAGCGCAAGCAGGATGACAGTGTCGCCTCGATGTGTCGTTCGCAGGCCTTGCACCTGCAAAACAATCTCGAAACTCACGCCTGGGATGGCGAATGGTACCGGCGCGGTTATTTTGACGATGGTACTCCCCTGGGTTCGAAAGCCTCGCAGGACTGCCGGATAGATGCGATTGCGCAGAGCTGGTCTGTATTGTCCGGGGCCGCCAGCGCGGGACGATGTGCACAGGCCATGCAGGCGCTGGATAAGCACCTGGTAGATAATGATGGCGGGTTGATAAGGCTGTTAACACCACCATTCGATGGTCATGGGCCTAACCCGGGTTACATCCAGGGTTATCTGCCCGGCGTGCGGGAAAATGGGGGGCAGTATACACATGGCGCCATCTGGGCCGTTATGGCATTTGCACGGATGGGAAATGCAGAACGCGCCTGGCAACTCTGGTCAATGATCAACCCGATAAATCATACCCTTAATACAGACTCGGTTGGGATTTATAAAGCTGAGCCTTATGTCATGAGTGCTGATGTCTATAGTGTCGCTCCCCATACCGGACGAGCGGGATGGAGCTGGTATACAGGTTCCGCAGGCTGGGCCTACCGTTTACTTACCGAGGAATTACTGGGTATAAAACGCTCCGGTGCTACCTTTACTGTCCATGCCAGATTGCCGGATGAGTGGTCCTCTTTTTCGATGTCATATCAATATGGTGAAAGCCAGTATCAGATTATAGTTTCACGCGGAGAGGGAGAGTATCGTGTCACACTGGATAGCATCGTACTGCCTGGCGACAACATTCCTTTGCGGGATGATGGGAAAAATCATACGGTTGAAATTATTCAAAACTGATACTGCCTTAAAAGGCGCATTAAAGCCTGCCGTTAATGCGCTGATTGTCCCTGAGAACTTCGATTGCGGTTTGCATTACGACTTTATCATCTCGTCTTTTCTGTTTGAGTTGCATCACCTGGAGGTATTCAAGCAACGTTCGGGTGTTAATCGGCCTGCCTTGTTTTCCCACGGCCAGCACCGCCTCACCAAGGATAATTTTCACTGGGGGTAACTGTGCAGGGTACCAGTCAAGGGTGTCTTCTGATTTCATTATAAATTTCTCATGGAAGGGTATTATATCACAAAATATTACTTTGTTGCTTGGTTCTGCTCTCATAGCTCAAGAATAAAGAGAAACGGTATACTATATAGATAGTTAAAGCCAATGCCTCCCTGCTGAGTTTATGAATATGATTAATGCATTTCGAGTTGTAAAAAACGAAATCAGGCTAATGAAACATCCAGAGGAATAATGACAAGGATGATTGCAACCACTATGCGCCGACTAATTTATATTTTGAATCTAAACACAACACCATTGTCTAAGCAGTATGTAATGCTAAAGACATAGTTTTACTTATACATTACAAACTATATATTTAATTTTCGGGTCGAGTTAAGGAAAAACATGTCACAACATTTTACAAAGGCTTTACTCCATCCCCGTTACTGGATTACCTGGTTTGGGCTAGGTTTGCTCTGGATTATCGTCCAACTTCCCTATCCGGTACTGCATTTATTAGGTTCTACTCTGGGGAGGTCATCTAGACCTTTTCTTAAAAGGCGCGGGCGCATTGCCGACAAAAATATAGAGCTCTGTTTCCCGGAAATGACAACACAAGCACGGGATCAGATGGTCAGAAAAAATTTTGTTTCCTTGGGGTTAGGGTTGATGGAAACTGGCATGGCTTGGTTTTGGAGTGATGCCAGGGTGAGGAAATGGTTTGAGGTTGAAGGTATTGAAAATCTAACGAAAGCTACCCGAGGCGTGATGGTTTTAGGCGTTCACTTCATGTCCCTTGAATTATGCGGAAGAGTTATGGGGGTATGCCATCCAATGATGGCTACTTACCGTCCACACAATAATCTGCTTATGGAATGGATACAAACTAAAGGTCGAATGCGCTCAAACAAAGCAATGATTAATCGACGCAATCTACTTGGGTTTGTCCGGGCACTGAAAGCCGGCGAGGCTGTTTGGTTTGCACCTGATCAGGATTATGGGCCTGAGGGTAGTGTTTTTGCGCCTTTCTTCTGCGTTAAAAATGCAGCCACTACGAACGGAACTTTTGTTCTATCGAAACTCGCAAGAGCGGACTTGATTACTTTGAGCATGATCCGACTTAGTAATAAAAAGGGCTATCGTATGTTTATCAGCTCTCCGCTTTTAGATTATCCCAAAGGTGATGAGATTATAGCAGCAAACTACATAAATAAAATTATCGAAAAGGAAATCTGCCGAGCCCCAGAACAATATCTATGGATGCATCGTAGATTTAAGACTCGGCCTGAAGGAGAGCTTTCTGTTTATAAATGAATCATCCACTAAATCACACAGTATAGCATCAGATCGCCTTATATTTTCGAGGTTTACAAAACACTCTACTTATGTGGCCTCTAATAGATATAAAAATCACTACCACGATTAATTTCACACGCAATTAATGCCTTGCAAGCGTATTGATTTAACTAAAATCGGCAATGAGCACTAATTATTTTAGGAAGAAACATCCTAACCATAAATTAAAATTCAGTTTATTATTTAAATATACTTATAGGTAGTAATTTTTATACCAATTGTAGTCTGCTGAGATTCAGGCACAAAAAAACCGGCCTGAGCCGGTTTGGTGAGCGCATGTCGTTATGATATTGGCCATTCAGCGGCCGATAGGATGCCCTGGTGTTGCTGCATGTATTCGGGTCACTGCACTATAGGCGGCACGGCGATTGAGCGTCCAATGGATTCGGCAGATCAATAATGGCCGATTGATCGGCCCGGCCGATCGACACGCTCATCGTCACACGGCGCCGCACTTCGGTAGCCAGTCCGCCTCACATTCCTCACTCAATATCAGGTTGGTTTGTATTCCCTGCTTGGTGCGGCGTTTCAGCAACGTATGCTCATACTCTTTCAGCGTTTGCGGCACCGCCTGGCCAAACGCCGTCAGGTTCATCACGTGCTGATAGCCCCGTGCGGCCATAAACGACTGGTAGGCGTGGTACAGATAGCGGCGTGGGTTCGGCGGGGTGATGTTGGCGTTGCCTATCATCATGCCTTCCGGGGTGCCGAGCACCGTCAGGTAGCCACAAAAATCGACCAGCGGATCGGCATGCCGTTTGATTTCCAGGGCTTCCGCCGAACTCTGTTGCGCCTGGAGCAGTGCGCGGGCGTCATTCGGGTTGGCGAAGCGTTGCATCAGATGACGCACAATGACCGCCAGCTCTTCGGTGATCTTCGCCAGCAGCAGCGGATCGCGTTCTTCGGGGGCGATAGCCTCCGGAAACGGTAAAATAACCCGGCGGCGCGAGATACCGCCGCTGCGGTCGCTGAACTGCATCGGGTTGTTATTGACCGCCAAAATCACCGCCGGGATGTGCGCCGCGTAGGCGTCGCGGTATTTGGGGTCGATGGCGACCGCATCGCCGCCGGTGATGGCCTTGATACCCGCCCCGTCACCGCTCCACTTTTCCTGGTCGGGCAGGAGTATCAGCGAGTAGCCGACCACGCTGGCACGCTCGCGCGCCGACTCCAGATTATCGATGGTGGCGGCGGTGGTGTTATCACTACCTGCCAATAGCCGGGCAATGGCCGCCATCACGCTCTTGCCGCTGCCGCCAGGACCGGTCACTTCGAGGAACAGCTGCCAGTCGTAGCGGTTGGCCAGCACCATAAAGAGCGCCGCGAGAATGCGCTCTTGTTTATCGTAGTTGCTCCCGGCAGCCCGCGTCAGCCACTGCCAGAAGTGCGGTGCATGGTCGGCCAGGTTCTCCCCGGCGCGCGGCGGCGTGTAGTCCACGCTGTTGACGGTGCGCAGCCAGTGCGCTTGCCGGTGGGCGCTGAACTGGCCGCTGACGGTATCAAAGACGCCGTTACGAAAGCCTATCAACCGGCGGGCCGGGTCACCCATCTGCGGTACCATCAGCTTGAGGGTGTCCAAAATGCTGTTGATACCGGCGGCGGAGAACGGTGCACGCACCTTCTGGAACAGCGCAGCAATCTCCCGGCTCAGTTGCCGGTGTGGCAGCACCTGCCAGGCGCCGCGCGTGTAGCGGCACAGCTCTTCCCCCACCGGCGGCACCGCCAGGGTGTTGCCGTAGTGCTCGGCCAGCAGCTCGGCTTTCTCGCTGGCACTCATGGCTTTGAGGTCAGCATCGCTCAGCGTGTCGAACGGGCTCGGCTGCGGCGGTTGGCTGAGCGCCTGGAGCTGCGCGCGCGTGGACTCAGCGCCCTGCTGACAGTAGACATCGTTCCAGTCGCCGATGTCTGTCGGCAACGCCGGGATACCGCCGGTGAGTGTGGCCGCCTCGGCGGCGCGGGTCTGCCCGGTGCCGCTGCGGTCATTATCGGCCGCCAGCAGCAGCCACGCGTCCGGGTAGTGGCTGCGCAGTTGCTCCGCCACCGCCGCCAGGTTATTGGCGCTGAGCGTCACGCACACCGTCTCACCGGTCAGGCGATGCACGGTAAGGCCGGTGGCGTAGCCTTCGGTGAGCCAGATAACCGCGTTGTCCGGGCCGCTCAGGGTATGACAGGCGGCTTTCACCTGCCCGCCTGCCAGCATGCGCTTGTCACCGGCGGCGTTAATCAGCTGCACGTTGACCAGCTCGCCCCCGGTATTGTGCAACGGCAACAAGAGGTCGCCGGGCTGGAAGGTGATACCGCCAACGCGCAGCGACTGGCCCTGCAAGGTCAGGGTGTCCACCTCCGGCCAGCCTTTGGCGCTCAGGTAGGTATTGCCGGTCTGGGACTGCGCGGCAGCCACCAGAGCCTGTGCCTGTCGCGCGGCTTTGCGCTGGGCCTTGGCTTTGTCTTGTGGTGAATGACCGCTCTCAGCGGCCGGTGGCAAGGCGCTGGCGCTATTCCCCATCACGACAGCCACCTGTTCGGCAGCAGCTCGGGCAGACAGTGACAGGGCTTTTTCCACCAGGTTGAGGCCGTCACCGGCCCCGCACTGATTGCAGAACCAGGTGCCGCGCCCCTCCAGGTTGTCGAAGCGGAAACGGTCTTTGCCGCCGCAGGTTGGACACGGCTGCGGCTTGCCGTTCGGCTGCAAGGCGATGCCGAGGGCCGGGAGTATCACCGGCCAGTGGCCGGTGGCGGTGCGTACGGTCTGGGAAACGAACTGGGCGCTCATCCTTTCTCTCCTCAGTGTACGGTGGCGTTCTGCGATGCCGACAGGCGCTCACAGCACAGCTCGTCCATCATCTTTTGCCCCAGCGCGGTCAGGCGCGGTGCGGCCACCAGAACGTCCGGCTGCACCATGTCGCTCAACATCGTGCACGCCATGTCCATGCCATCCTCTGCGCCGTACTGCCGCACAAAATGTCCCTCCAGGCGCAGGGCAATCGTCATCTGCAGCTCGTCCAGCGTGTACCCGAGGCTCACCCGGTAAAAGGCGCAGGTGTTCAGATAGGCCTGCGCCACGGCGCGACGGAAAACGGCGGTACGGACTTCAACCGGTAAACAGGATGAGGTATTCATGCGGCGGTGGCCTCCATGCGGGCAAGGATTTGGGATTCACAGGTGTGGACAACGTGGCCGAGCTGGTCGGTCAGTAAGGCAATAACCGAGGCAAACGACGCCTGTTGCTCAGCGTCGGGGTGCTGCCCGCCGAGGTCGAGGGTGTCCAGCAGGTCAAGGAACAGCACGCCGGTGGCGTGCGCATGCTGGAGACGCAGAAAATCGGCATGCGGGATAGGATAATGGGTGTCGCGGTAGTAGCGGTCGGCCAGGGTGTTCATGCTGCCGCCTTAACCGGCAGACGACCGGCAAAGGACAACACATAATCACGAGCCAAAAGACGGCGGGCGTTGCGTTCGGTATCCGCCACGGTGCGCACGATACGCGGGGCGGCAGTCAGCGCAGAACGGCGCACGGCCGCAAACAGGAAACAGAATGTAGGGTGAGTTGGGGTGAGGGTCGTAGCCATGGTGGCAGCCTCCTTAGAGTAAAGGTTATTGCTACCACCAAAGTTCTCACGCAAGGGTGGTAGCCCAGACGGGGGTGAGAAACCGGCCTCTAAGAATACCGGCCAGCCCGAAGGCTGCCCCGCCTGAGCCACCATTGATTGACTGCTGCGATAGCATAACATCCATCGCGCAAAAAATGAGCAAGCAAAGGCTGCGACGAAAAAAAACACGCGTGGCGCGTGTTGTGTCGCCTTAGAGATACACGGGTTCTCACGCCCGGCGGCCGATTGTGCGGCAGCGGGAGGACTATAGCGCAGGGCCGGACGTGGGGGCAAGCCGTAAGACGCCCCCGGACGTTCAATCGATCGCAT
The DNA here is from genome assembly GCF_052691795.1 of Serratia sp. TSA_130.1. NCBI lineage: Bacteria > Pseudomonadati > Pseudomonadota > Gammaproteobacteria > Enterobacterales > Yersiniaceae > Serratia > Serratia sp. TSA_130.1. Next base: position 171,025 of record NZ_JBQZFS010000003.1, on the reverse strand, counting down.
TATGATCAACAGTCGGTCAATTGGTCGTTGCGGGTATCGGCAGCCGCGCAGGTCAGCGGCACCGGCCCGGCACGGAACAGGCGCGGTTCAGCCTGGCGACTCGCCAGACGAATAACGCCGTGTTTTTCACTGCGGTGATCCGGCAAGACGACGCCAGGCTCTTTACGCTGCAACAGGATAGCTTCCGCCACAAACAGCGCGTCGCGCTCATCGAGGGTGAAATGCTGGCGACCAAAGGTTAACTGCATCATACGGCGGCCCCCTGGTGACGGTTGGCGATGCGTTCATCCATCCACTGCTCGACCTCGGAGGCCAGCCAGGCGACGTTTTTACCGCCGAGGGAGACCTGAGCCGGGAACTGCCGGCGACTCATCATCTCGTACACGGTGGAGCGGGACAAACCGGTGGTGTAGAGCACTTCCGGCAATCGAATAAAGCGCTCGCGCGGGGTGTAACCGCCAGGAATAACCGGCGACGAAGTGGATGGGGTGGGGGTGGAAACGGTCAACATAAAACGCTACCTCTTTGTGTCCGGTCAACGCTGGCCGGGACTGTATGAACTTTGGTAGCGCCCTATTATGTGAAGTTTTACCGGGGTGGCAACAAGGTGTTGTTGTGTGGCCCGTTAAGGAATGGTCATAAAAACAACAAATTATAATAGCTCAGCAATCCTCACCACTCCTCACCCTTCCTCAACATTACCCCATAGTTTTCAACAATGAATTCATCGCCAATAAATAGATATAAACAGATTAACCACTGCTAGCCAGGGAAAAGGTCGTTGTGGGCCGGGTGAACAGTGGTGAACACCGGGTGAAGAGTTTAGTGATAACTGTTCACCCCATTATCTACTGATTTATCTATATTTTTTCTTTAAGTGAACAGTAGTGAATAGTTTTAGGTAAAACTAAAAACGGCTTGATGGTTTTGTCATCAGTGCTCAGGGCTGTTGTCCTGGGGACAGTCCAACCGGGATGAATGGCGATGTTGTACGGCGGTCAGCAGAACAGCTTCACATTGACTGACACCGGAGACATGACCATGAGCACCACCGCCTTACCGAAATCCATCACCGATAAACTGCAAGCCCTGCGTGATGCTCGCGCCGCCCACGACAAAAACTATCAGGCATTGACCGACGTCGTAACCGGCATTGCCCGCTGCCACCAACAGAAGAAAGACACCGAAGTGCAAGGCCAGGAGGCAGAAAGCCAGTGGCGCACTCTGTTTCGCAAACTGCGCGGAGAAATGACGCAGGAACTGCAAGCACAGCACCACAGCCGGATTTCCAAACGGGAGCTGGCGAAGGAATTCGACGGCCTGATTGAAGAGATGGAGCTGGACAAAATAGAGTTTCATCTTGATTGCGGAGGATCGGCCCCGAAGGTGGTGGCCGCGCATAAAGACGCCCTCACAACCTTTGCTGACCATGCAATGGGCCAAGCCGTGGAAGCACTGAGCAAGGCGCTTATCAGCCCTGAGATTGTCAAGGCCTGCGCGCTAGCGAAAAAGGCGTATAGCGTTTATGGGGATGATCCGGTGAAAGCGATTGAGCAACATCTGCTGGGGACACTGCGGGGCCATATTAACGTTGCTACGGCAATGCAAAATATCGACCACCCGGTGCTGAATGAGATTGGCCTGACAATACCGGAACAAACCGGCGTGTTGCAGGAGCTGCAAAGAAGTCCAATGCGCCAGATGCGAGGGGCAAGAGAACTGGCGGAAAAACGCCGTCTACTGCAAGAAAAAGGAGGCCAATCATGATGCGCTGCCCGTTGTGCACCCATGCGTCCTATACTCGCACCAGCCGCTATATCACGGAGCAGACGAAAGAGGCGTATTACCAATGTCAGAGCCTGACTTGTTCTTGCACATTCAAGACGGTGGAAAGCGTCGATAAAATCCTTTGCCAGCCGATACAAGCGCAACCGGTCGATGAGAACGCCTTGCCACCGACGGAGAAACGGACGTTGAACCGCTATCGCCGTTACAACAGCAATCCTACCTTACACTAAGCATTCTCCGCCCCGCCGCTCTCGACAGCACCGCGGGGCATTCCCCTTCCGCCTCGCCCAAAACAGCCTTTTTCCTGGCTAGCCAGCCTCAAATTGCGCGTGCATGCATAGGGTGCATGATTTTGCATGCAAGAAAATGCACTTTTCATCCCCGCCAGCACCAGTACTGGCGCGGCCTGCGGCCGTTCATGCAACTGCATGAAAAGCGACACATGAAGTGCGCAGGCGAGGCGGGGGAAGTATTGCGCGCGGGAAGATTTGAGCAACTTATAGTTTTGAACATACACATCCTAGTTGTGAACACGGTTGAATCGCGTAGTTATAGACCACGAAGTGAGGTTAGGCTTGCCGTATGAATGAATTTTGCATTTTGAACGAAGGGCAGCTTTATCTCCCTCATGATCTTGTTGAACAAACGAAATCTTGAGCCCTGCTGGTGAAGTAGAGATAGTACTTAGCGCGATATCAAAAAATATTCTTGGAGTGCAAAAACAAAAGACGTATATTAAACATACAACTGTGACAAACCCTTTACCAAAAAACCATTCCAGGACAAGTTTATGCAAATTGAGGTTGCAACAGAAAGCACGGACACTACAAAGCAAAAAGGTGATCTTTTCGAGGAACTGGTTAAAGATCTACTTTCCGCTCAAAATTATGAAGTAGCACAAGAATTAAGAGTAACAGGTGCTGAACTTGATTTATTATGTAAACACAAAGTAAACTCAAAAGAAATTTACGTAGAATGCAAAGCCCAAAAAGAAAAAATCAGCGCCCCTATTCTTAATAAATTGATAGGAGTGGTTAATCTCCATGACTATTCCGAGGGTTGGATTATTTCAACATCTGAATTCGGTAAAGATGCACTTGGCATCGTCGATTTAATAGCTAAAAAGCCGAGAGAAAAATCATCACAATTCAGTTTCTACACTCCAGAAAGAGTTATTAGCTCCCTAACAGCTGCTGGTATAATAAAGACACCTCCCATAGATAAAGCAAGTGAGTTTCTTGGAGATGAAGTTAATTTAGGTAGCTGGACTCTTTTAATAAGTAAGTTCGGGCGTTTTTGGGCGGTATATACTCTAAACGGAGGGGCCCCAGAAGGGGTTTTATTGTTCAGCGCTTCATCAGGAAAATTAATTAGCGATAGTTCAACACTAGAAAACATATCAAAGCTTGAAGCTACTATAACTGATTATGATTTATCCGTGGGCAAAAAGGACAATGAAGTCACAATACTTCCTGATAGGGTTGAAGGTATAACAAATGTAGTAGAGGTACAAATCGGAGACTCTTGGGATGATTACCGGCCGGCTAGACCAAAGGACTTTGTTGGCCGAGATGACATGCAAAAAGAAATCCTCGGTTTTCTTTCAAATGTGAAAGATGGAAAAACTAGCACTCGGATATTTGCAATAACAGGAAACTCAGGCTTAGGAAAAAGCTCACTAATTGCAAAAATTAGGGATAGATCTAAAAACAAACACTATCATAAAAAATACTTTGTCTATGCTGTTGATATTCGAGGTGCGAAATCCCCCTCATACATTACATCTGCACTACTGCAAGCATTAAAGCAAGCACAAGAAAATGGTTTTGGTAAGAAGGTAAATTTATCTCTCACCGATCCAATAAACCACTTCTCATCAGAATCAATCTCAGAATACCTCGAAAGCATAAAAGAACAAGACAAGGTAATATGTATTATATTTGATCAGTTTGAAGAGCTATATTCCAAACCAGAGTTATTTAATGTTTTTAAGGCTGCCAACAGTTTAATGCTCGAAGTGGCTGGTTATAAAGGAAACCTCACTCTTGGGTTTGCTTGGAAAACGGACAGTACAACCCAACAAGACCATCCCGCATATCATATGTGGCACACTCTATCTGATTTAAGAAAAGAGTTTAAGCTAAGTCTATTCGATAGTGGTGAGATATCTAAGTCCATAACTACTTTTGAAAAAGAATTTAGCCATAAATTAACCCCAGCGATTAGAAGCCAAATAACGTATAGTTGCCAGGGTTTTCCATGGCTTTTGAAGAAGCTGTGCATAAACCTCAGAGAAAATATAAAGCGAACTGGCTACAACGAAGTAACATCCGTAGAATTGGACGTTGAAAAGCTATTCACAAATGATTTAGATTTACTTACTCCATCAGAAAAGACCTGTCTAGACCTAATCGCCAGCAAGGCACCGGCTGATTGGAGTGAAATAATAGAGCTATCAAGTGCAAGTGATGTAAGTCAGTTAGTTAACAAGAGAATGGTAATTAAAAGTGGTGATAGATTGAATATATACTGGGATATATTCAAGGATTATTTGGTGACAAAGAAACTGCCTGTTATCCCATATAACTATGTTCCAACATCAGATTACAAAACCATAATAAACATTGCAAATGAGTTAGATCCCTACCATTATGAAAACTCACATAACATATCAGTAAGAGCCGGTATAAAAGAAACAACAATGCTGAATATCGGGGCAGATCTCGTAATGTTCAGCATAGCAGAAAGAAACGGTTCCAGTTTCAAATTAAACAGTAGTATCTCAGAAAAAAATGACGATGAGTTCCTCAAAAAAATTCGCGAGAGACTTGGGAAACACTCCTTTAAAATAGCACTTTATAAACGATACTTCGGTAAAACCGTGGACGTGAACCTTTTAATAGAAGTATTAAAGGAAAGCCTGCCAAAAGCTCATCATAGCCAACAGACATGGGGTGTTTATGCAAGAAGACTTTCTCGTTATTTACATATGACAGGATATATATCTCAGCATAAAGACAGCTATGTTATTCAGGATAAAGGAGCAATACAACAGGCTGTTGCCTCCTGGCAAAAAAGGTATAAAGGCCATCAGAATGATGTATTTGCGCCCAATGCTTCACCATTACTAGTTCACGAATGCTTAGATTTAATTCAAAAAGGAGCAAGTCACGATCAAATCCAATCGCAGGGGTGCAAAAATGCTCTTACTGTTCTCACCCGTTTTAAGCTCATATCCATATCTAAAAAACAGTTTGACGTCAATAAAGATTTAATTTCAAAATACAGCTCACCACTCGAAGCTATATGGAGTCATGCTAGTAAAGAGAAGTGTTTAATTAGCTGCATTGGAAAAATAAAAAAAGAGCCGGAAATAAGCAATATAATGTTAGCAAAGTATATTTCCAATGAATATGATGTCAACTGGAACGATGCAAGCTTAAAACGTTGTGGAAATAGCCTCAAACAATGGTCTAATTGGATCATAGCCCGGGGTGATAAAAGTGATATTCCTTATCCACTAGGTAAGAGAGCTAAACAAAAACAATAACAGCATTAGACGCCGAAGAAATGACTGAAAAATCACTTCTTCGGCGCTTCTGCAGAAATGAAATTATCTATTAACAATTTTTGCAAAATCAAAAGGGGTGATTGGTGTTCTTTTGTTTTCGTCCAAATAGTCGGCCCACCACTGAACCATCAAACGTCGCTCATCCAAATGCTCAGATGTATGGATGTAAGCAGCACGCACATTGTTACGCTCAGAATGGCTTAACTGCCGCTCAATCGCATCATCGCTCCACAATCCGGACTCACCTAAAGCACCGCGTGCCATTGTCCTAAAACCATGCCCACACACTTCTGTTTTAGTGTCGTATCCCATTGCACGTAGCGCATTATTCACCGTATTTTCGCTCATAACTTTATCGGGATCATGATCGCCGGGAAACAACCGCTTGTTATCGCCGCTCAAAGACTTCAAACGCTCCAGCAAGACCAACGCTTGGCGGCTTAGCGGGACGATATGCTCTTCTTTCATCTTCATGCCACGGTGTGAGTAGCGTACACCTTTGATTTCTTCACGCTGCGCCGGAATGCGCCAGCAACCTTTATCAAAATCGAACTCATCCCAGCGAGCGAAACGCAGCTCACTAGAACGCACAAAGGTGAGTAAAGAAAGCTCTACGGCGATACGTGTCATGAGACGTCCCCGATAAGCGGCAAGCCGTGCGAGAAACTCAGGGAAACGATGAGGCGGCAATGCCGGATAATGCCGAGCTTTGGTTGTTGCCAATGCTCCGGCCATATCGCTGGCAGGATTTGAATCAATGTAATCGTTCTGAACTGCATAACGCATAATGGCCGTAACACGTTGCTGTAAGCGCTGCGCTACGTCATGCTTACCACTTGCATCAACAGCTTTAATCGGTGCTAAGAGATGGCTGGTTTTAAGGCCACGAATATCAGCTGCACCAATGTGCGGGAAAATATACAGTTCCAAATAACGAAGCACTCTCGCTCGGTGATCTTCACTCCAGCGTTTGTTGTTAGCATGCCATTCTCGGGCAATGGTCTCGAACGTGTATGCGCCCGCAGTTTCAGCCTGAGCTTCCCTTTCTTCTGCTTTTGGATCCAATCCTTGTACCAACAGCTTTTTGGCTTCTTCTCTTTTGCTACGTGCCTCGGCAAGACTGACCGTCGGCCAAACACCGAAAGCAAGTCGATCCTCTTTTTTATCGTTAGGGCGGCGGTACTTCATTCGCCAATACTTGGAACCTTTCGTCGTAACCTCGAGATACAAACCACCGCCATCGGCCATTTTGTAGGTTTTCTCTTTAGGCTTTGCGGTCTCGACCTGGCGGGCGTTTAGCTTCATTTTGGGGGCACATTTTCTATCGAAGTGGAGATGCCCCCAATTATGCCCCCAGTGCCCCCTGGATTTCAACGGACGGCCTCGGACAATGGCGGACGCCAAAAAGGCTACTCTTATTGATTTTAAAGGATTTTTTGGACTTCGTCGGACGACTACGGAAGGGGGAATGGTGCCGAAGGCCGGACTCGAACCGGCACGTATCTCTACGGTTGATTTTGAATCAACTGCGTCTACCGATTTCGCCACTTCGGCACTGAAGTAGTATGCGGAAAACGGGTGAATTATACCTTCCCGCGACCAGCACGCAACACTTATCCGTTGTTCAATGAGTTAAGTGTCGAAAAAACCGCCGCCACGCGCGTTTGTCCGCCTCGCCTTACCGCTGCACGCCCTCCATAACTGCGTTGATGATGGGCATGCTACATCCACAGGCTATTGCAACGAGCATCCAGGATAAGGCGCCACACTCACGCAATACCATCCGATTCCAGGTTCTAGCATCGTTGCACAGCACAATGATAGCTCCTGTGCCGTACGTCACTCACTCCCACTAGCCAGAGCCGCTCGCCCAACTAGCGAAACAGGTTCAGGAACCCACCACGCGGCAGGTAGCGCCTGCCCCCCATCGCCACTGTCTCACCCTGCGCCTGGCAAAAACAAAATAATCCCCAGCCGTAATGGCAATGCTGCAAATAATTGCACGCCAATGTGTCAGCGAATAAAGAATGAGGTTGCGCAACATTCCGAGAACAGTATTTTTTCATTAATGAATGACAGATGGGGAAATAAAGAAGCGGAATGCTGCCTTCAGGGGAGAGGCGCTATTTCGGTTAGATGGGGGGTTATCTAAAATCACCAGAAAATAGCGTACATACGTAACAAAATAGCAACTCAAGGCGTAAAAACCAGCAGAGAACACTTGCCTCTGCGGAGTTAATAGCTTTAAGATGATGTAAGAAAATTTTCCCTGGTGTTGGCCAATATTGGCAGCCTGACCTACGCGGTCAGGTTTTTTTTTATATTTTTTATCAAAACATTACCGGGAAAGTGTATCGCCTTAAGGGGTGAGAAACTAGTTAGACTAAAGTACAGTCCCTTACTAGACCTTTATCAGTTCATGCAGGTTATTATTTCACATCGTAGAAATCGGGGCCGGTGCTGTATTGCTTCCCTCTCGTAAGCCGCCACGCTGCCCACTCAATACCGATTAACGCCCGTCATTTCCCGGTTCGAAAGCTGCCGTGAGCGAGCAGCCTATCCATCCACCGGTTTAATCAGCCGCAGCTCCATCCCCAGGCGCACGGCATGTCGGGCATTCGTTACCCCCAACTTTTTGACGACGTTGGACATATGGTACTTGATGGTGCCGGTCTTTATGCCCAGGATCATCGCCGTTTCCTGGTAGGTTTTACCCACGCTGGCCCAATAGAGGATTTCGTTTTCCCTGTCGGTAAAGCGGGCGTTGCCTTCCAGCGCTGCGGCGTTTTTATCTGACGGCGGGGCCAGCGCCAGATACGACTCATGGATTGAGGCCAGCAATACCGAGATTTCACCTTTACGTTCGATGAGCGCCGGGATGATTTCCGCTTTCTGTTCTGCGCTGAAGGCAAAGGAAAGCGTGACGAGATTGTTGTTGTAATCGTGCAATACGAAGGTATAGCCGTGCGTCACGCCAAACTGGCGGGCCTGCTCGAACAGTTCGGGAAAATGCAGCCCTGCGTCGGCCATGATTTGCTCGTCCCAGGCGAAGGGGGTCAGGCGGTTGCGGGCGGTAATCACCACCGGATCAATGTACTGCAACCCCTGCTCTTGATACTTGTTAACCCATTCAGTCGGGTAGTTGGTGACGCCAAAAATACAGGAAATGTCTTTTTTGGATAACACCACATACGCCCACAGGAGCTCGCCCAACTCCCCCAACGCCGCTTCCAGGCGCTTGCCGATGATATTGCTGAGATTGTATTCGTCTTCCATTGACTGCCCGCTCCCTCTATCCGCATGCCGCAGGGTTGACTATAGCACGACGAAAAGCGACAGGTCGGGGGAGTGGTTCACCGGGGGCATACAGCACCCACAAAAAAGGCGCGGCCCTGCGGCCACGCCTTTTCCCATACCGCTCGCTCCGCTACTTGCGTTTGAGCAGCATATACACGCTGATCAACAGGAACAGCATGCTCGGCAGCAGCGCCCCCAGCACCGGCGGCATGCTGTAAACCATGCTCAGCGGGCCGAAGATCTGATCCAGTACATAGAACAGGAAGCCGAAGCTGATGCCGGTCACCACGCGGATGCCCATCGGCACGCTGCGCAGCGGGCCGAAGATGAACGACAGCGCCATCAGCATCATCACCGCCACCGACAGCGGCGAGAAGATTTTTCGCCACATGTTGAGCTGGTATTTGTTGGATTCCTGGCCGCTCTGCTTCAGGTACTTCACGTAGTTGTGCAGCCCGCTGATGGAGAGCGAATCCGAATCCAGCACCACCACGCCCAGCTTGTCCGGGGTCAGGTTGGTTTTCCATTCGCCGGTCAGCGTCTGGGTGCCGGTCACCTGTTTCGGGTTGGTCAGATCCGAGGTGTCCACCTGCGAAAGCTGCCACAGGCCGTTCTCGAAGCTGGCGGTGGCGGCATAGCGCACCGTCTCCAGGCGACGCTGATCGTTGAAGTGGTAGATGTTGACGCCGGAGAGTTCTTTATCGCCGGAGACGCGCTCGATGTAGATGAAGTCGTTGCCGTCCTTCGCCCACAGCCCGCTCTTGGTGGAGAGCAGCGAGCCGCCGTACATCTGCTGGGCGCGGTAGTTGCGCGCCATCTGCTCGCCCTGCGGCGCCACCCACTCGCCGATCGCCATAGTCAGCAGCACCAGCGGAATGGCGGTTTTCATCACCGAGCCGGCGATCTGCAGGCGGGTGAAGCCGGAAGCCTGCATCACCACCAGTTCGCTGCGCGTCGCCAGCTGGCCCAGGCCGAGCAGCGCGCCGAGCAGCGCCGCCATCGGGAAGAAAGTCTCGATGTCTTTCGGCACGCTCAGCAGGGTGTACATGCCGGCGCTCAGCGCGGTGTATTCGCCCTGGCCGACCTTGCGCAGCTGATCGACGAACTTGATGATGCCGGACAGCGACACCAGCATGAACAGCGTCATGATGATGGTGTTGAAAATCGTTTTACCGATATAACGGTCTAATACGCCAAACATCAGGCCGCTCCTCTCAGGCGTGCGCGCAGCTTGCGCATCGGCACGGTATCCCACAGGTTCAGCGCCAGCGCGATCGCGAAGTAAACGCCGTTAACCAGCCACAGCCACAGCATCGGATCCAGCTTGCCCTTGCCGGCGTTGGAGCGCAGCGAGGTCTGCAGCAGGAAGAAGATCAGGTACAGCAAGATGGCCGGCAGCATGCTCAGCACGCGGCCCTGGCGCGGATTCACCACGCTGAGCGGCACCACCAGCAGCGCCATCAGCGCCACCGACACCACCAGCGTCAGGCGCCAGTGGAATTCGGCGCGCGCGTCCGGATCGTCGGATTCCCACAGCGTCTGCATCGACATCTGTTCGGATTCGGTGTTGTCCGCCGCCACAGTGCGGTGGCCAATCACCGCCTTGTAGTCGGTGAAGTCGGTAATGCGGAAGTCGCGCAGCAGCGCGGTGCCTTCAAAGCGGGTGCCCTTGTCGAGCGTCACCACCTGCGAGCCGTCTTTCTGCTGCACGATGTTGCCGTGCTCGGCCACCACCACCGACGGACGTTGGTTGCCGTTCGGCCGCAGCTGCGCCAGGAACACGTCGTTGAAGGTGCTGCCCTTCACGTTGCCGATAAACAGCACCGCGTTGCCGTCCTGCGAGGGTTTGAACTGCCCTTCCGCCAGCCCGGCGATGCTCGGGTTGGCCTTGGCTTCGTTCACCACCACGTCCTGATAGCGCGAGGCCCAGGGGCCGGCCCAAAATACGTTCACCGCCGCGATCGCAGAGGTGAGCAGCGCCAGGATCATGGCAGCGATAATGAGGGTACGTTTGCCCAGCCCGCAGGCGTGCATGACGGTGATTTCGCTCTCGGTATACAACCGCCCAAGCGTCATCAGCAAGCCGAGAAACAGGCTCAAAGGCAGGATGAGCTGCGCCATTTTCGGCACGCCCAACGCGAGCAGAGAGAGTACTAAGTTTGTCGGGATATTGCCGTCCACCGCGTCGCCCAACACCCTGACCAAATTCTGACAAAAGAAGATCAGAAGCAGGATGAACAGGATGGCGATTTGGCTCTTGAGCGTTTCCCGTACCAGATATCTTATGATGATCACGCTTATTACGCCTGTGAAAACTTGTCTTTTTGCAGGAAAATCGATAATTTCATCGTTAATCCGCCATTTATTCTCATCATATGGCAACCTTCACAGCTAAAATAGTATTACAACATCAAGCCGTTTGGGTGTCCTATAGGAACTTGCTTATAGTCGCCAAAACAGAGCAATTTATGCCGTTCAGGTTAACATAATCCGTTAACTCAAATGGCAGGAGATCGTTACGGAGTCGGTTATTCTAGCCGTAGCGTCCGCCTTTGTCTTTAAGATTCAGGAGAGTGCATGGAGTTCAGTGTAAAAAGCGGTAGCCCGGAAAAACAGCGCAGTGCCTGTATTGTAGTCGGCGTTTTCGAACCGCGCCGCCTGTCCCCTATCGCAGAACAACTCGACAAAATCAGTGATGGTTATATCAGCGCATTGCTGCGCCGTGGCGAACTGGAAGGCAAGGTCGGGCAGACGCTGCTACTGCACCATGTGCCCAACATTCTCTCCGAGCGCATCCTGCTGATCGGCTGCGGCAAAGAGCGCGAGCTCGATGAGCGCCAATACAAGCAGGTGATCCAGAAAACCATCAATACCCTCAACGACACCGGCTCGATGGAAGCGGTCTGCTTCCTGACCGAACTGCATGTGAAAGGCCGCAACACCTACTGGAAAGTGCGTCAGGCGGTGGAAACCGCCAAAGAGACGCTCTACACCTTCGATCAGCTGAAAAGCAACAAGGTGGAGCCGCGTCGTCCGCTGCGCAAAATGGTGTTCAACGTGCCGACCCGCCGTGAACTCACCAGCGGCGAGCGCGCCATCCAGCACGGCCTGGCGGTGGCTTCCGGCATCAAGGCGGCCAAAGATCTCGGCAACATGCCGCCGAACATCTGTAACGCCGGCTACCTGGCCTCGCAGGCCCGCCAACTGGCGGACGCCTTCAGCACTAACATCACCACCCGCGTCATCGGCGAACAGCAGATGAAAGAGCTGGGCATGAACGCCTATCTGGCGGTCGGCGCCGGTTCGCAGAACGAATCATTGATGTCGGTGATGGAATATAAGGGCAACCCAAATCCGGACGCTAAGCCGATCGTGCTGGTAGGCAAAGGGCTGACCTTCGACTCCGGCGGCATCTCGATCAAACCGGCCGACGGCATGGACGAGATGAAATACGACATGTGCGGCGCGGCGACCGTGTACGGCGTGATGCGCGTGGTGGCGGAGCTGAACCTGCCGCTGAACGTGATCGGCGTGCTGGCCGGCTGTGAAAACATGCCGGGCGGCCGGGCGTATCGTCCGGGCGACGTGCTGACCACCATGTCCGGCCAGACCGTCGAGGTGCTGAACACCGACGCCGAAGGCCGTCTGGTGCTGTGCGACACCCTGACCTACGTCGAGCGCTTCGAGCCGGAGCTGGTGATCGACATCGCCACCCTGACCGGCGCCTGCGTGATCGCCTTGGGCCACCACATCACCGGCCTGATGTCGAACCACAACCCGCTGGCGCACGAGCTGCTGGGCGCTTCCGAGCAGGCAGGCGACCGCGCCTGGCGCCTGCCGATGGCCGACGAGTACTACGAGCAGCTGGACTCCAACTTCGCCGACATGGCGAACATCGGTGGCCGCCCTGGCGGCGCCATCACCGCCGCCTGCTTCCTGTCGCGCTTCACCCGCAAGTACACCTGGGCGCACCTGGATATCGCCGGCACCGCCTGGCGCTCCGGTAAAGCCAAGGGCGCGACCGGCCGCCCGGTGGCGCTGCTGTCGCAGTTCCTATTGAATCGGGCCGGACTCAACGGCGACGATTAAATCTGAGCGGTAATTCAGGTATAATCCCAAGGGGCACAGCATGCTGTGCCCCTACATTTTTTTATCGGCAGCGGTGGATCCTTAATGAAACAGGCGACGTTTTATTTGCTCGACAACGCGGAACCGTCAGGCGCGCTCAGCGCCCATGAGGCCGTGGCCTGCGCCGTTGCCGCCAGCGGCTTCCGCGCCGGCAAGCGGGTGCTGATCGCCTGCGAGAGCCAGGAGCAGGCCCAACGGCTGGACGAAGCGCTGTGGCAGCGCGAGCCGCATGAATTCGTGCCGCACAACCTGGCCGGCGAAGGGCCGCACTACGGCGCGCCGGTGGAACTGTGCTGGCCCGGCAAGCGCGGCAATGCCCCGCGCGATCTGCTGATCGCCCTGCTGCCGCAGTTTGCCGATTTTGCTACCGCTTTCCATGAAGTGGTAGACTTCGTTCCTTACGAAGACACTCTGAAACAGTTGGCGCGCGACCGTTACAAGGCCTATCGCAGCGTCGGCTTCCATTTGACCACGGCTACGCCGCCAACTCACTGAATACGATAAAGAATGGAAAAGACAAACAGTCAGCTCGACACCGCATACGACCCAAAACAGATCGAACAGAAGCTGTACGATCACTGGGAGAGTCAGGGTTACTTCAAGCCGAACGGCGACACCAGCCAGGAAAGCTTCTGCATCATGATCCCGCCGCCGAACGTCACCGGCAGCCTGCACATGGGCCACGCGTTCCAGCAGACCATCATGGACACCATGATTCGCTATCAGCGCATGCAGGGTAAAAACACCCTGTGGCAGGCGGGCACCGACCACGCCGGCATCGCCACCCAGATGGTGGTGGAGCGCAAGATCGCCGCGGAAGAAGGCAAAACCCGCCACGACTACGGCCGTGACGCGTTCATCGACAAAATCTGGCAGTGGAAGGCGGAATCCGGCGGCACCATCACCCGCCAGATGCGCCGTCTGGGCAACTCCGTGGACTGGGAGCGCGAGCGCTTCACCATGGACGAAGGCCTGTCGAACGCGGTGCGCGAAGTGTTTGTCCGTCTGCACAAAGAAGACCTGATCTACCGCGGCAAGCGCCTGGTGAACTGGGATCCGAAGCTGCGCACCGCCATCTCCGATCTGGAAGTGGAAAACCGCGAATCCAAAGGCTCCATGTGGCACCTGCGCTACCCGCTGGCCGACGGCGCGAAAACCGCCGAGGGCAAAGACTACCTGGTGGTCGCCACCACCCGTCCGGAAACCGTGCTGGGCGATACCGGCGTGGCGGTCAACCCGGAAGATCCGCGCTATAAAGACCTGATCGGCAAAGAGATCATTCTGCCGCTGGTCGGCCGCCGCATCCGCATCGTCGGCGACGAACACGCCGATATGGAAAAAGGCACCGGCTGCGTGAAGATCACCCCGGCGCACGATTTCAACGACTACGAAGTCGGCAAACGCCACGGCCTGCCGATGATCAACATTCTGACCTTCGACGGCGACATCCGTCAGGAAGCGGAAGTGTTCAACACCCTGGGCGAAGTCTGCACCGATTACTGCAACGAGATCCCGGCCGAGTTCCGCGGCCTGGAGCGCTTCGCGGCGCGTAAAGCGGTGGTCGCCGCCTTCGATCAGTTGGGCCTGCTGGACGAGATCAAACCGCACGACCTGACGGTGCCTTACGGCGACCGCGGCGGCGTGGTGATCGAGCCGATGCTGACCGACCAATGGTACGTGCGCACCGCGCCGCTGGCCAAAGTGGCGGTGGAAGCGGTCGAACAGGGCGACATCCAGTTCGTGCCGAAGCAGTATGAAAACATGTACTTCAGCTGGATGCGCGACATCCAGGACTGGTGCATCTCGCGTCAGCTGTGGTGGGGCCACCGCATCCCGGCCTGGTACGACGTGAACGGCAAAGTCTACGTGGGCCGCAGCGAAGAAGAAGTGCGCAGCGAGAACAACCTGGGCGCCGACGTGGTGCTGACCCAGGACGAAGACGTACTGGACACCTGGTTCTCGTCCGGCCTGTGGACCTTCTCTACCCTGGGCTGGCCGGAGCAGACCGAGGCGCTGAAAACCTTCCACCCGACCAGCGTGATGGTCAGCGGCTTCGACATCATCTTCTTCTGGATCGCGCGCATGATCATGCTGACCATGCACTTCATCAAGGATGAAAACGGCAAGCCGCAGGTGCCGTTCAAGACCGTCTACATGACTGGCCTTATCCGCGACGACGAAGGCCAGAAGATGTCCAAGTCGAAAGGCAACGTGATCGATCCGCTGGACATGGTCGACGGCATCTCGCTGGAAGATCTGCTGGAAAAACGCACCGGCAACATGATGCAGCCGCAGCTGGCGGAGAAAATCCGCAAGCGCACCGAGAAACAGTTCCCGAACGGCATCGAGCCGCACGGCACCGACGCCCTGCGCTTCACCCTGGCGGCGCTGGCTTCGACCGGCCGCGACATCAACTGGGACATGAAGCGCCTGGAAGGCTACCGCAACTTCTGTAACAAGCTGTGGAACGCCAGCCGCTTCGTGCTGATGAACACCGAAACGCACGACTGCGGCTTCAACGGCGGCGAGAAAGTGCTGTCGCTGGCGGATCGCTGGATCCTGGCCGAATTCAACCGCACGGTGAAAGCCTACCGCGAAGCGCTGGACACCTACCGCTTCGATCTGGCGGCCAACATCCTGTACGAGTTCACCTGGAACCAGTTCTGCGACTGGTATCTGGAGCTGACCAAGCCGGTGGTGAGCAACGGCAGCGAAGCGGAACAGCGCGGCACCCGCCACACGCTGATCACCGTGCTGGAAGCGCTGCTGCGCCTGGCGCACCCGATCATTCCGTTCATCACCGAAACCATCTGGCAGCGCGTGAAGCCGCTGACCGGCACGACCGCAGACACCATCATGCTGCAGCCGTTCCCGGCCTACGACGCCGCGCTGGAAGACGAACAGGCGCTGAACGATCTGGAGTGGATCAAACAAACCATCATCGCAGTGCGCAACATCCGCGCCGAGATGAACATCGCGCCAAGCAAAGCGCTCGACGTGCTGCTGCGCAACTGCAGCGCCGACGCCCAGCGCCGCGTGCAGGAGAACCAAAGCTTTATCGCCCGCCTGGCGCGCCTGGAATCCATCGCGCTGCTGCCGGCCGGTGAGAAAGGCCCGGTCTCCGTCACCAAGCTGGTGGACGGCGCTGAGCTGCTGATCCCGATGGCCGGTTTCATCGACAAGGACGCCGAGATCGCGCGTCTGGCCAAAGAGATGGGCAAACTGGATGCGGAAATCGCCGCGATCGAGGGCAAGCTGGCGAACGAAGGCTTCGTGGCGCGCGCGCCGGAAGCGGTGGTCGCCAAAGAACGCGATCGTCTGGCGGCCTGCAAAGAAGGCAAAGTGAAGCTGCAGGAACAGCAGGCGACCATCGCCGCGCTGTAATCCGCCGGCTCACGCCAACGCCTGAAAAACAGCGGGGTCTTCCCCGCTGTTTTTTTATCGCCGTTGCATCCGGGCCGGGTTAGATGTTATTACAAGATATTACTGCTGCAGGGACGCCGCCGGGAAATAATCCCCGGCGCGTTTCGTGCTGCGATAAAAACGAAAAACGAACGTGGTCTCTTTCAATGGCGAGTGTAAACATGACAACAGCAACCCCGGCGCGCCTGCTGGTGCGCCCCATCACGGCGGAAGACAATGCCGCCATTGCTCACGTCATTCGCGAAGTCTCCGCCGAGCACGGCCTGACGGCGGATAAAGGCTATACCGTCTCCGATCCCAATCTGGACGCCCTGTATCAGCTCTACAGCCTGCCGCGCAGCGCTTACTGGGTGATCGAGGTGGACGGCAAGGTCGCCGGCGGCGGCGGCATCGCGCCGCTGCAGGGCGGCGCAGACGATATTTGCGAATTGCAGAAGATGTATTTCCTGCCGGTATTGCGCGGCAAGGGTTTGGCGAAGCGCCTGGCGCTGCAGGCGCTGGATTTCGCCCGCCGGCACGGCTTCCGCTGTTGTTACCTCGAGACCACCGCCAGCCTGACGCAGGCCGTCGCACTGTACGAACACCTGGGCTTTGAACACATCGACCACGCGATGGGCGCCACCGGCCACGTCGATTGCGAAGTCACCATGCTGAAAACGCTGTAATCGTCCCGCCTCTTCATCAGGGCGCAGCTTGCTGCGCCTTTTTTATTAACATCACAATCAATCAGTAAAACTCGCTATAACGCCGTTTTTCAAGCAGATAAACTGACGTTAAAAACCGCGATGTAAATTTAATGTGAAGTTCGTTAATAAATTAACGATCGTAAATTGACCGCTTGCTCCCCCGCGCTACTCTGCCAGTATCCCAATCGCGCACGGAGAGCTGTCATGTCGGAAAACACCTTTGATTACATTATCGTCGGCGCCGGTTCCGCCGGCTGCGTGCTGGCGGCGCAGCTGATCCGCCGCACCCAGGCGCGGGTGCTGCTGCTGGAAGCCGGCGGCGACGACAATAACCTGTTTATCAAAATGCCGGCCGGCGTGGCCAAGATCATCGCCAAAAAGAGCTGGCCCTACGAAACGGAACCGGAACCGCACGCCAACAACCGCCGCATGCAAATCGCGCAGGGCAAGGTGCTGGGCGGCAGCAGTTCGGTCAACGGCATGATCTACCTGCGCGGCCAGCCGCAAGATTACGACGACTGGGCCGAGCGCTATGGCTGCGCCGGCTGGAGCTACCGGGAGGTGCTGCCCTACTTCAAACGCGCCGAGGCCAACGAAAGCCTGTCCGACGACTACCACGGCGCCGACGGGCTGCTGCCGGTCAGCGAAAACCGCTATCGCCATCCGCTGAGCATGGCGTTTATCCGCGCTGGCCAGGAACTGAACCTGCCCTATCGCAACGACTTCAACGGCGACAGCCAGCACGGCGTCGGTTTCTACCAAACCACCACCCGCAACGGCGAGCGCGCCAGCACCGCCCGCACCTACCTGAAGGCGGTGCGCGACGAACGGCGGCTGGTGGTGAAACTGAACGCCCTGGCGCACCGGCTGACCTTCGAGGGCAACGTCGCCACCGGCGTGGTCTACAGCCAGAACGGCGGCGCCGAAGTGACCGCGCGGGCCACCAAAGAAGTGATCGTCAGCGCCGGCGCGGTCGGTTCGCCGAAGCTGCTGATGCTGTCCGGCATCGGCCCGCGCGACCACCTGCAGCAGCTGGGCATCGAGGTGCGGGCGGATCTGCCGGTGGGCAAAAACTTCCACGACCATCTGCACATGTCGATCAACGTCAGCACCCGCGAGCCGATCAGCCTGTTCGGCGCCGATCGCGGCCTGCAGGCGCTGAGCCACGGCGCGCAGTGGCTGGCGTTTCGCAGCGGGGTGCTCTCATCCAACGTGCTGGAAGGCGCCGCCTTCACCGACAGCCAGGGCGACGGCCGGCCGGACGTGCAGATCCACTTTCTGCCGCTGCTGGACAGCTGGGACGACGTGCCCGGCGAGCCGCTGCCGAACATTCACGGCTTCACGCTCAAGGTCGGCTATCTGCAACCGAAGGCGCGCGGCGAAGTGCTGCTGCGCAGCAGCAACCCGCGCGATCCGGTCAAGCTGCACGCTAACTACCTCGGCCACCCGGACGATCTGGCCGGTAGCGTGCGCGCGGTGAAGTTCGGCCTGGGCTTCCTGCAAACCGCGGCGCTGAAACCGCTGATCAAAGATCTGCTGATGCCGCAGCCGGAGTGGACGCGCGACGACGCACAGCTGGAAGCCTTTGTACGCAACTTCTGCAAGACGGTGTATCACCCGGTGGGCAGTTGCCGCATGGGGCCGTCGCCGCAGGACGCGGTGACCGATCCGCAGCTGCGGGTGCACGGTTTTGAACAGTTGCGGGTGATCGACTGCTCGGTGATGCCGCAGCTCACCAGCGGCAACACCAATGCGCCGACCATCATGCTGGCGGAAAAGGCGGTGGATTTGTTGCTGGGCGCGCCGCAGTAAGGACGCGCCTCAACGTCAGGCGGCGGCGGGCACGCCGCTGTGGAAACGCAGCTCGCTGTCCGGCGACAGGATCAGTTCAGCTTCGAGGCGGCCGAAATGCGCCACCCGTTCGCTGATGTCGTCGCCGGCGATCTGCTCGGCCAATGTCAGGTAGTCCTGATAGTGACGCGCTTCGGATCGCAGCAGCGAGACGTAAAAGCGGTTCAGCTCATCGTCCAGGTGCGGCGCCAGTTTGGCGAAGCGTTCGCAGGATCGCGCTTCGATGTAGGCGCCGCAGATCAGTTTGTCGATCAGCGTCGCCGGATCGTGGGTGCGGATCTCGCGGATCATGCCCTTGGCGTAGCGGCTGGCGGTGATCTTGCGATACGGGATCCCGCGCGCCTGCATGATCTCCAGCACCTGCGAGAAGTGATGCAGCTCTTCCTTGATCAACAGCACCATGCGATCCGCCAGATCCTGGCCGTAGGCCGAGCCGTTTTTCGGCAGGATCTTGCGGGTGAACTGGCCCTGGCGGAACAATGTGTCGGGCGCGCCCTGCGCTTCGTGCAGAAACGCCTCGTAGGGCCGCAGCAGCGCCAACAGCGCGTCGCCGCTCTCTTTGTCCGCCACGTAGCGGCGGATCAACCACATGCCGGTCTGTGCGGCTTTCAGCTCACACACCAGGTGGTCGGTCAGCAACAGCTGCAGGTTTTCCGGACGGCGCGCGGCGTCGATCCAGGCGTCGGGAGTTTCACAGTGCAGGAAGCTTAAAATCGGGGCTAGCAGGGATTGGTATGTCATGGCGTCATTGCCCTATGTATTTCAAGTTGCAGCTAGGCGGCCAGCTCACTCATCCCCAGGAGCTTACTCAGGTAAGTGACTGGGGTGAGAGAGTGCAGCCAACAACGCTGCAGCTTGAAAGACGACGGGGATATCAGGGGCCGGCGAGAGCCGGCCCATGTGAATAAGCGGGGTTAATTAGTGGCGTTTGCCGTCGTCGTCTTCGTCGATGTAGTCGCCGTCTTCGTCATCCTCACCGTCTTCACCGTTCGGATCTTCAAAGTAGGTGCCCCAGCCGTCGTAGTTGACGCCGCAGCGCTCCGCCAGCGCCACCAGCTGTTCTACCTGAGCGTCGATCAGCTCGGCGTTCAGGCCGACTTCGCTGATCACGTCGCAGCACATCACCATCGAACCGTCTTCCACTTCCAGCTCTTCGGCGTCGGTCACTTCGTAGCCCAGCTTGAAGGCTTCAACGGCGGCCTGCTCCAGAACCTCAAATTTCTCGGCGGACAGATGGTGCTCGATGGTGTAGAGCGCGTCCGGATCGCTGCCGTCTTCCAGCAGTTCTTCGATGATCAGGCGAGTCTCTTCACGTTGTTCTTCCAGCAATTCGCGGTTTGCCATGCCTATATCCTCAAGTCAAATGGCCTTCATTCCTTCTATTTTCACACACCGCCGACATTGCTTCCACGATAAACGTGAAAGATTTCCTCGCCGGGGTTGAAATTGAATATTCATACATATAAAGTGAATTTTAATTCAATTAAGCAATCAGGGAATCGGACTATGAGCACCGGCAATGCGTTCTACCAACGTCACTTTCTGAGGTTAATGGATTTCACCCCCGCCGAGCTGCAGGCGCTGCTGCGGCTTTCGGCCGATCTGAAGCAGGCCAAGAAGCAGGGGCAGGAACAGCGCCGGCTGCAGGGCAAAAACATTGCGCTCATCTTCGAAAAAGACTCGACCCGCACGCGATGCTCTTTCGAAGTTGCCGCATTCGATCAGGGCGCCCAGGTGACCTATCTCGGCCCGAGCGGCAGCCAGATCGGCCATAAAGAGTCGATGAAAGACACCGCCCGGGTGCTGGGCCGCCTGTACGACGGTATTCAGTATCGCGGCTACGGCCAGGCGCTGGTGGAAACCCTGGCGGAATACGCCGGCGTGCCGGTATGGAACGGCCTGACCGACGAGTTCCACCCCACCCAATTGCTGGCGGATCTGCTCACCGTGCAGGAACACCTGCCGGGCAAGGCGCTGAGTGAAGTGAAACTGGCGTACGTCGGCGACGCGCGCAACAACATGGGCAACACGCTGCTGGAAGCCGCCGCGCTGGCGGGCATGGATCTGCGGCTGGTGGCGCCGAAGGCCTGTTGGCCACAGCCGGAGCTGGTGGCCGAATGCCAGGCGCTGGCGCAGCAAACCGGCGCGAAACTCACCCTGACCGAAGACATCGCCGAAGGGGTGCAAGACGCCGATTTCCTCTACACCGACGTGTGGGTGTCGATGGGCGAACCCAAAGAGACCTGGCAGGAGCGTATCGCGCTGCTGCGGCCGTATCAGGTCAACATGGCGATGCTGAAACTGACCGGCAACCCGAACGTGAAGTTCCTGCACTGCCTGCCGGCGTTCCACGACGATCAAACCACGCTCGGCAAGCAGATGGCGCAGCAGTACGATCTGCACGGCGGTATGGAAGTGACCGACGAGGTGTTCGAGTCGGCGCACAGCGTGGTGTTCGATCAGGCGGAAAACCGGTTGCATACCATCAAGGCGGTGCTGGTCGCCACGCTGAGCGCAACGCTCTGACACGCCTCTCCCTCCGCCCTGGCGCCCCCGGCCAGGGCGGCTAATATATTCCTGGAATATCAAATAGCGCATTGGCCTTTGCCCGCCGCGGACAAAGGTTCTACCGTGACAGGCCGACGGCGCCCGCGCCGTAAAAACCAACGATAACAAACCGTTCTCAGCGCCGCCTTGCGGCGCCTTCAGGGGATACACACCGATGAAAACCAAACTCTTGCCGCTGTTCCTGCTCGCCGCCCTGCCCGCCGCCGCGTTGGCCGCCACGCCGCCGAATACGCTGGTGGTGGTGCAATCGCTGGATGACATCGTCAGCCTCGATCCGGCGGAAGCCAACGAACTCTCCAGCATCCAGACGGTGCCCAGCCTGTACCAGCGCTTGGTACAGGCGGATCGCGACGATCCGGCCAAGGTGGCACCGGTGCTGGCAGAAAGCTGGCAGAGCGATGCGGCGGCCAAAACGCTGACGGTAAAACTGCGGCCGCAGGCGGCGTTCGCCTCCGGCAACCCGCTGACCGCCGACGACGTGATCTTCTCCTACAGCCGCGCGGTGAAAATGAACAAGTCGCCGGCGTTCATCCTCAACGTGCTCGGCTGGCAGCCGGACAACATCGACGCGCAGCTGAAGAAGATCAACGACCATACCGTGCAGCTGCGCTGGACGGCGGACGTCAGCCCGGCGGTGGCGCTGAATATCCTCTCGACGCCGATCGCCTCGATCGTCGACAGCAAAGCGGCGCTGGCCAACGTTAAAGACGGCGACTTCGGCAACGCCTGGCTGAAAATGCACTCCGCCGGCAGCGGCCCGTTCAAGATGCGCGTCTATCAGCCGCATCAGGCGATCGTGCTGGATGCCAACCTCACGACGCCGGGCGACAAGCCGCAGCTGAAAAACATCATCATCAAGAACGTGCCGGATCCGGCCACCCGCCGCCTGCTGGTCCAGCAGGGCGACGCCGATATCGCCCGCGAACTGGGCGCCGACCAGACCGACACGCTGAAGAACCAGCCGGGGGTTAAGGTGCTGGAGATCCCGTCCGCCGAGCAAAACTACCTGGTATTCAACACCGGCAACGGCGCCAATCCGCTGCTGAACAACCCGGCCTTCTGGGAAGCGGCGCGCTACCTGGTGGATTATCAGGGCATCACCCAGGATCTGCTGAAGGGCCAATACTTCGTGCATCAGAGCTTCCTGCCGGTCGGGCTGCCGGGCGCGCTGGAGACCAACCCGTTCCGCTACGATCCGGCCAAGGCGAAAGCCATTCTGGCCAAGGCGGGCATCACCCACGCCGCCTTTACGCTGGACGTAGAGAACAAGCCGCCGTTCATCACCATCGCGCAGGCGCTGCAGGGTAGCTTCGCCGCTGCCGGCGTGAAGGTCGAGCTGCTGCCGGCCGCGGGCAGCCAGGTTTACTCCCGCGTGCGCGCCAGGCAGCATCAGGCGGCAATCCGCCTGTGGATCCCGGATTATTTCGACGCCCACTCCAACGCCAGCGCCTTTGCCTACAACGACGGCAAGAGCAGCACGGTGGCCGGGCTGAACGGCTGGCAGATCCCGCAGTTGAATAAGCAGACGCTGGCGGCACTGGCCGAAGCCGATCCGGCCAAGCGCCGCGCGCTGTACACCGCCATGCAGCAGGAGCTGCAGCGCAGTTCGCCGTACGTGTTTATCGATCAGGCCAAAACCGAAGTGGTGCTGCGCGACAACGTCAAAGGCTACCAGCAGGGGCTGAACGCCGACATGGTCTACTACGATCGCGTCAGCAAATAGCCGGCGGGCAGCCATCGCCGGCCAATCGATTGCGGGGCGGCAAAAAACGGCGTTTTAACGCTTGCAGTGGCGAAAAGCGCGAGTATAATGCGCCACAATTTGCCAGGAGAAAGCATGAAAAACGACGTTTGTTTTGTTAGCCGCAATCGACAAAACCGACTGCCTATCGGCGGCCAGCTGCCGTTGTTTCTCCTGTTGCTAAACCGATCGTTTCAAGCCCCTCATTGAGGGGCTTTTTTTTGCCTTAAAAAGTCCCGCGCCACGGGCACGCGTCGAGGAGGAGTGAAAAATGGCCAACCCGCTGTATCACAAACACATCATCTCTATTAACGATCTCAGCCGCGAGGATCTGGAGCTGGTGCTGCGCACCGCCGCCGGTCTGAAAGCCAACCCGCAGCCGGAGCTGTTGAAACACAAGGTGATCGCCAGCTGCTTCTTTGAAGCCTCGACCCGTACCCGCCTGTCGTTCGAAACCTCGATGCACCGCCTCGGCGCCTCGGTGGTCGGTTTTGCCGACGGCAGCAACACCTCGCTCGGCAAAAAAGGCGAAACCCTGGCTGACACCATCTCGGTGATCAGCACCTACGTGGACGCCATCGTGATGCGCCACCCGCAGGAAGGTGCGGCGCGCATGGCCTCGGAGTTCTCCGGCAACGTGCCGGTGCTCAACGCCGGCGACGGCGCCAACCAGCACCCGACCCAGACCCTGCTGGATCTGTTCACCATCCAGGAAACCCAGGGCCGCCTGAACAACCTCAGCATCGCCATGGTCGGCGACCTGAAATACGGCCGCACCGTGCACTCGCTCACCCAGGCGCTGGCCAAATTCGAAGGCAACCGTTTCTACTTCATCGCCCCGGACGCGCTGGCGATGCCGGCCTACATCCTGAAAATGCTGGAAGAGAAAGGCATCGAGTACAGCCTGCACGGCAGCATTGAAGAAGTGGTGCCGGAGCTGGATATTCTCTACATGACCCGGGTACAGAAAGAGCGCCTCGATCCGTCCGAGTACGCCAACGTGAAGGCGCAGTTCGTGCTGCGCGCCGCAGATCTGGCCGGCGCGCGCGCCAACCTCAAGGTGCTGCACCCGCTGCCGCGCATCGACGAGATCGCCACCGACGTGGATAAAACGCCGCACGCTTACTACTTCCAGCAAGCGGGCAACGGCATCTTCGCCCGTCAGGCGCTGCTGGCGCTGGTGCTCAACGCAGATTTGGCTCTTTAAGGGGGAACCGCCATGACTCACGACAACAAACTGCAGGTCGAAGCGATCAAATGCGGCACGGTGATCGACCACATTCCGGCGCAGATCGGTTTCAAACTGCTGACGCTGTTCAAGCTGACCGCCACCGACCAGCGCATCACCATCGGCCTGAACCTGCCCTCCAACGAGCTGGGCCGCAAGGATCTGATCAAGATCGAGAACACCTTCCTGACCGAGCAGCAGGCCAACCAGTTGGCGATGTACGCGCCGAAGGCCACGGTAAACCGCATCGACAACTATGAAGTGGTGCGCAAGCTGACCCTCAGCCTGCCGGACCACATCGACGGCGTGCTGACCTGCCCGAACGGCAACTGCATCAGCCGCAGCGAGCCGGTGGCGTCGAGCTTCAGCGTCAAATCGCGCGACGGTGAAGTACACCTGAAGTGCCGTTACTGCGAAAAAGAGTTCGAGCATCAGGTGGTGCTGCAGGCGGACTAATCCCGGCATGGGCGCCGGGAGATGGCGCTGTTATTCTCCCGGTGACGCCCTATAATGGGTCCTCTGAAAATCACTCTACCCACGTTGCTACCCACCGAATTTTACGCTGCGGCCGACCGCGCGGCGGCGTGAAAGACAACGGGTTTATCAGGAGAAAACATGTCACGTAACATCAGCACTGAACTCGCCCCGGCAGCCATTGGTCCTTACGTGCAGGGCGTTGATCTGGGCAGCATGATCATCACTTCCGGCCAGATCCCGGTCGATCCGAAAACCGGCGCCGTCGCCGACGACGTCGCCGCTCAAGCGCGCCAGTCGCTGGAAAACGTCAAAGCGATCGTCGAAGCCGCCGGCCTGACCGTTGCCGACATCGTGAAAACCACCGTGTTCGTGAAAGACCTGAACGACTTCGCCACCGTCAACGCCGCGTACGAAGCCTTCTTCACCGAGCACAGCGCGCCGTTCCCGGCCCGTTCTTGCGTAGAAGTGGCGCGTCTGCCGAAAGACGTGAAGATCGAAATCGAAGCCATCGCCGTGCGTCGTTAATCGACGCTCACGCGAATCACGGCCAGTGCAGACTGGCCGTTTTTACATTACTTGAATGCTGGGCGCCGACGGACACAGCCCAGAGTTTCAGCAGCCGGAGAGGATGAAGCGTTAACCTGTTTTACCGCCTGTTTTAAAACGGCGATAACCTCTTCTCGCGAAGCCGTAATCGGTTTGCCGCGAGGCGTTATGCGGTCAATCTGTTCAGATGTATAGGTGTTCACTGCATCTACACCTTCCATGCCGAATTTATACACCTTCAGCTCATAAGAGGCAGGTTGTGTTACCTGACGTTTTGTTGACTTTATCACCATGCGAACCTCCTGTGACCCCACCGGCATTTCGTCATTATTGCGCAAATTTCATCCACCTTCAATTATGAGGCCGGCGGCAAAAAACCTTCCTGGAACCACAGGAAAAGCGCCTCAGCATCTCGATAAAGTATCTGTTTGAGCCCCCCGGTGAGGTCAACAAATTGATGATAATTTATATAATAATCAGCCAACTCCGTATTAATCGGCGATATTAAACGCAAACCTGCGCATGCCGTATCCACCATAAAGAGCACGGCGACATAGAGCGCAAAACGCAGCGTATTGCCATCAAGGCTCGAGTCTCTAATCCGAAAGTTTTGCAGCATCTCAATATTTAACATCGCCAGTTGCTCGCCAGCCGCCGGACAAAATCGGCAGATACAGGCGCCTGCCGGCCGGTCATCGATGCCCTGTATCTTAAAACTAAACGTAAAACCGTCAGGATCGTCCAACGCGGCGCCATTCAACGCCCAGGGAATACGGCGCTCTTCAGGTTGTTGGCGAGCCAACGCAACGCACCACTCAAAATCTTCAGCCTTCATCATTTGCACCCGGACGCCATACCCGGCCTCAGCAAAGAGGTCATTGGTTGCAGCCAGTGCGCGTTCTCCAATCAATCGGACATTAAAAACCTGCGGCATTATCAATCCTTTGAATGCGTAAACCGTATTGAATGAACAAATCGGGCTGGATTTTACAACCAGCCCGTCGTTTCTGCTCTTTCAACCACATCGCAATGTCGAGATATGGAATACGCCCCGCAGTTTATTCGCCACCTCTCCTTACGGAGCCGTTTGTAACCCCCGCAGCAACGCCTCCAGCGGGTACACCGCCGCAATCACCACTTCGTCGCGCGTCTGCGCCGCCGCATCCAGCCGGCGCTGCGCTTGTTCTGCCTCTGCTCGGCTCAGCGGTTTATCCTGCTGATAGCGCTCCAGCAGCGTTAACCCCAATGCGGCCAGGGCATCGACGTCCTGCGCCACCGGCGCCAGCTCCCGCAGCGTGCGGTTGCCCGCGATCGCCGTCTGCAGCGCCGCGCCGTTCGCCTGCCAGCGCTGCAACCGTTCGCGCAGCGCCTGCGCCGCCGCCTTATCGCGCTTATCCTTCAGCAAAGCCGCGACCTGCGCATGCATGTCGCGCACCGCCTCGCTCTCCGGCGGCAGCGCATCGGCAAAGCGGTTCAGCGGTTCGAACTGATGATAGTTGCCGGCCTGGAACTTCAGGTGCTGGCGGGTGTAATACTGCGCCGGTTCCACCGCCTCGGCCAGGATCTGCAGCGGCATGATCTGCACGCTGTTGCTCAGCCGGGTGAATTCGCGCGCCGTTTCCGCGTGCTGCTGCAGGCCGACCGACACCACCGACCAGGCGTCGATCGCCGCCAGCCGCCGGTACATGTTGCTTTCGTCGATGACGTCCTGCGCCGACCACAGCCGCTCCGCCACCGCAAAGGCGCGCGGCCACAGCTTGAGATCGATCAGCGGCGCGCGCACGTTTTCCGCCCACAGCGCCGCTTCCCCGCCGAGGATCTTGGCCTGCCCCTTCTCATCCGGCACCACCGGCATCTTGCCCGCCGGCGCCGCCGCCAGTTTCTCGCCCTGGGTGGGGTAACGCACGTTGCCGACCAACGTATAGCCGCTGAGCTTGTCCTGTTGCAGCGTAAACACCGGCCGCGTGTCGCCCATCCAGGTATCGACGCGGAACGTCACCTGCTGCGGCGTGCGCCAGACGATATCGTGCACCGCGCGGCGCGATTTGCCGTTGAAATCGATAAAGCCGCGCCAGCCCTGCTTGCCCTCGATTAACGTGAAACTGCCCTCCACCGCGCTGCCCTTCAGGCGCGGCATGCTGAAACGCCAGCTTTGCGCCTGCTCGCCGGGTTGCACCGCCGTTTCGACCCCCAGCGGCTGCGGCAGAATTTCATTGCGGTAGTGATAGGCGATGCTTTGCGGCTGATCGAGATAGAAACCGGTGGAGAGAATGCCCTGATAGCCATCCTGCGCGCTGGCGCCCAGCGAGTCTTGCCCCTGCCAGGACTGAATGACGATCGAACGCGGCAGCGACGGATGATAGATCTCGTCCCAGCCGACCATCTGCCGCTGGTGCTTCTCGAGAACCTTTTCCAGCTTCTGGTTGAAGTAGGCCTGCAGCGCATGGGTATCCGCCAGCCCGTTCTGCTGCATAAACGCCTGAATCGACGGCGACGCCCGCCACTGGCTGGCGTCCACTTCGTCGCCGCCGATGTGCAGATAAGGATCGGGGAAGATCGCCGCCAGCTCGCCAACGATCGTATCGACAAACTGATAAACCTCGTCGCGGGTCGGATCGAGCGTCGGCTTATGCACGCCCCACTCGCGCTCCATGCGATACGGCCCCGGCGCGCTCATCAGGTCGGGATAGGCCACCGCGATGCTGGAGGCGTGCCCCGGCATGTCGATCTCCGGCACCACGCGAATGCCGCGCGCCGTGGCGTAAGCCACCACCTGCTGCATCTGCTCGCGGGTGTAGAACTGGCCGTCGCTGGCCTGCTGCTGCAATTTGGGGTAATGCTCGGAGGCGAAGCGCCAGCCCTGATCGTCGCTCAGGTGCCAGTGCAACACGTTGAGCTTGGCCGCCGCCATGCCGTCAAGCTGGCGCAAAATGTCCGGCAGCGGCAGGAAATGGCGCGCCGAATCCAGCAGCACGCCGCGCCACGGAAAACGCGGCACGTCGCGAATATCCACCAATGGCAGGAAAGTGTTTTGCCCATCGGTCTGCAGCAGCTGCAGCAGGGTCTCCATGCCGCGCAGCGCGCCAAAGCGGGTGTTGGCGGTCAGCGTGGCGCCCTGCGGCGTGACCGCCAGCCGGTAACTCTCATCGCTGCCCGGCAGCGGCTGCGCCGCCACCCGATCCTTGATCACCACCTTGATCGCCGCGCCGTTTGCTTCTTCCCTCGGCGCCAGCGTCCAGCCGGTCTGCAACTCGATGCGCTGGCGCCAGCGCGGCAGCGCGTCGCCCAAATCATCGCCCTGGAGGCTTAACGACAGCCGGTGATCCAAAATCAGTTTGCCCGCCGGTTGCGTCACTTCCACCTGCTGCGGCCAGGGCATCAGCGGCAAATCACCCGCCGGCTGCGCCAGCGCGCCGCAAGAAAACCATAACGATGAAGCCAGTAGCGTATAACGGAAAGGTCTGTGCATCGGAAATTCCTCAGAGGAAAAAAACAAAATATCCCCAATGAATTTCAAACCACCGCTAGGCGGCAAGCGCCCGCATCCCCAGGCGCTTAGGTCTGCTAAGTAACTGGGGGGCGGGCGTACAGCCAACAACGCGGTGGCTTGAAAGGCGCAGGGGAAAACAGCCAACGCTGTAGATAAAGACTCAGCACAGAACAGATGTCCAACCGTTGCGGTGAAAAAGCGGACGGGATCACAGTTGCCCCCTCCCGGCCGGAGGGGGCGAACGGGTTATTGCCAGCCGTAGCGGCGCACGAACCAGCCTTTCACGCACTGGGTCAGCACCATGTAACCGGCGAGGATCAGCACCAGCCACGGGAAGTAACCGAGCGGCAGCGCCTGCAGCTGCAGGAAGCCGGCCAGAGGCGAGAACACCAGGCCGATGCCGGTGGCGATCACCGCCAGCGTCATGATGCACAGCGGCCAGGACGGGCGGCTCTGGATAAACGGAATTTTGCGCGTGCGGATCATGTGCACGATCAGCGTTTGCGACAGCAGCCCTTCCACGAACCAGCCGGACTGGAACAGCGTCTGCATTTCCGGCGTGTTGGCCTTGAATACCCACCACATCAGGCTGAAGGTCAGCACGTCGAAGATCGAACTGATCGGCCCAAAGAACACCATAAACCGCCCCAGATCGGCGGAGTTCCAGCGCTGCGGCTGGGTTATCTGATCGTCGTCGACGTTATCGAACGGGATGGCGATCTGCGAGATGTCGTACATCAGGTTCTGAATCAACAGGTGCAGCGGCAACATCGGCAGAAACGGCAGGAAGGCGCTGGCGATAAGCACGCTGAACACGTTGCCGAAGTTGGAGCTGGCGGTCATCTTGATGTATTTCAGCATGTTGGCGAAGGTGCGACGCCCTTCGATCACCCCCTGCTCCAGCACCATCAGGCTTTTTTCCAGCAGGATAATGTCCGCCGCTTCCTTGGCGATGTCCACCGCCGAATCGACGGAGATGCCGATATCGGCCGCGCGCAGCGCCGGCGCGTCATTGATGCCGTCGCCCATAAAGCCCACCACGTGCCCCTGGCGGCGCAGCAGTTTGACGATGCGCTCCTTGTGCAGCGGCGTCAGCTTGGCGAACACCGTGGTGCGCGCCGCCGCCTGCGCCAGCTGCTCGTCGTCCATCTGCTCGATCTCGCTGCCGCGCAGCAGGTGCTCGGCCTCGAGCCCGACGTCACGGCACACTTTGGCGGCCACCAGCTCGTTGTCGCCGGTGAGGATCTTCACCGTGACGCCGTTCTGTTTCAGCGCCGCCAGCGCCGGTGCGGTGCTTTCCTTCGGCGGATCGAGGAAGGCGACGTAGCCTTCGAGGATCAGATCCGACTCGTCCGCCACGCCGTATTCATGGGTTTGCGCCGGCAGGATCTTGTTGGCCACCGCCACCACCCGCAGCCCCTGCTGGTTGAGATCGTCGGTGATGCGACGGATCCTCGCCAGCAGCGCCTCGCTCAGCGGGATCACCTCGTCTTCGTGGCGCACGTGGCTGCAAATCGCCAGCATCTCTTCCAGCGCGCCCTTGCACACCAGCTCGTGATACTCGTTGTCTTTGGCCACCACCACCGACATGCGGCGGCGCACGAAGTCGAACGGGATCTCATCCACCTTGCGGTAGTTTTGCAGCGCCTGCGGCTGCTGATTTTGCTCCGCGCAGCTCAGCACCGCCACGTCGAGCAGGTTTTTCAGCCCGGTCTGGTAGAAGCTGTTCAGCCAGGCGTAGCGCAGCACCCGCTCGCTGCTGGCGCCGAACACGTCGGTATGGCGCTCCAGCACGATCTTGTCCTGGGTCAGAGTGCCGGTCTTGTCGGTGCACAGAATGTCCATCGCGCCGAAGTTCTGGATGGCGTCCAGCCGTTTGACGATCACCTTCTGGCGCGACAGCTTCACCGCCCCTTTGGCCAGCGTCGAGGTGACGATCATCGGCAGCATCTCCGGCGTCAGCCCGACCGCCACCGACAGCGCGAACAGCGCCGCCTCCCACCAGTCGCCCTTGGTGTAGCCGTTGATCAGCAGCACGATCGGCGTCATCACCAGCATAAAACGGATCAGCAGCCAGCTGACCTTGCTGATGCCGCTCTGGAAGGCGTTCGGCTGCTCATCCTGGCTGGTGACGCGCTGCGCCAGCTGGCCGAAATAGGTGCCGCCGCCGGTGCCGATCACCATCGCCAGCGCGGTGCCGCTGACCACGTTGGTGCCCATGAAGCACAGGTTTTGGCAGTCGAGCGGATCGGCCGCCAACGCCTGCGGCGCCGCGGATTTTTCCACCGGCAGCGATTCGCCGGTCAGCGCCGCCTGGCTGATGAACAGATCCTTGGCCGACAGCACGCGCAGATCCGCCGGGATCATGTCGCCGGCCGCCAGTTTGATGATATCGCCCGGCACCAGCTGCGCGATCGGCAGCTCCACGTGCTCGCTCCTGCCGGTGAGCGCATCGCTGCGGATCACCGTGGCGGTGTTGCTCACCATGGCCTTCAGCGCGTCGGCCGCCCGGTTGGATCGCGCCTCCTGGATGAAATTCAGCAGCGTGGAGATCAGCACCATCAGCGCGATCACCAAGGCGCCGGTCAGATCCTCGGTGGCGTAAGAGATCATGCCGAGCGCGGTCAGCAGCAGGTTGAACGGGTTGCGGTAGCAGTGCCAGAGGTGTTGCCACCAGGCCTCTTTCTGCTGATCGTCGATGACGTTCTCGCCGCAGCGCTGGCGCACCTGTTCCGCCTCATGGGCGGTGATGCCTTCCGGATGGCTGTGAAAACGCTCAAAGAGTTGCATCGTTTCTGCGGCGGCGCATTCCAGCCGCTGCTGCGCCAGGCCGGCCGGCATGTCGCGCGCAGCGCCGCCGACGCTGTCCAGCAGGCTGTCGCGGCGCACCAAACGGCGCGGGAGGCCGCGGGCGAACAGGCCCAGCAGCTGACGGGGGAGTTTTTTCAGTTTCATGGTTCGCACCTCGTCGCCCGGTGCCTCACGGCAGCGGGTAAACGGGGATCGTCATCGGCCGGGCGAATGGCGGGTGCGCCAAAAAGCCTCTGCCAACGCAGATCCTTATTCTTTTTTTCAGCAGCAGGAGCGAACGACGAAGCGCGCGCTACCGGTTACCGTGATGTACTTCACCGGTAAAACAGCAGCGCCAGGCGGAGAGGTTTTACCGGAGAACCGAGTGAGTGTCTAAAGCAGTCGGGTCGGGGTCCATATGGGGAATAACCTCCGGTAAAGGGAAAAACAGAGCGGCAGGAGCGGCCGTTCATCGCAATGTCACAATCCCGTTTTGCATCAAGATCCGCGTCGGAAAATGAGCTATGCTGACGGGCATTGTTTTACAGGCCTTTATGTTACGCCTGTCCACCTCAACGAAAAGTAAACCATGCAAAACCGGCTGACCATCAAGGACATCGCGCGCCTGAGCGGCGTAGGCAAATCCACCGTCTCACGCGTGCTGAATAATGAAGGCAGCGTGAGCCCGCAAACCCGTGAACGGGTGGAAGCGGTGATCCGTCAGCAAGGGTTTACGCCCTCCAAGTCGGCGCGCGCCATGCGCGGCCAAAGCGACAAAGTGGTGGGCATCATCGTTTCCCGTCTCGACTCGCCGTCGGAAAACCAGGCGGTGCGCACCATGCTGCCGCTGCTGTATCAGCAAGGCTTCGATCCGATCGTGATGGAGAGCCAGTTCGAAACCCGCCTGGTGCAGGAGCACCTGCACGTACTGCATCAGCGCAACGTCGACGGCGTGATCCTGTTCGGCTTCACCGGCCTGACCGCGGCGATGCTCAAGCCGTGGCAGGAAAAAATGGTGGTGATGGTGCGCGAATACGACGGCTTCTCGTCCGTCTGCTACGACGACGCCGGCGCGGTGAACCTGTTGATGGATCGCCTGTATCAGCAAGGGCATCGGCATATCGGCTATCTGGGGGTGCAGCTCAGCGACGCCACCACCGGCCAGCGCCGCTATCAGGCCTATCTCGACGCCTGTGAACGCCTCACGCTCACGCCGCGCGCCACGCTGGGCGAACTGAGCTACCAGAGCGGTTTCCAGCACGCCGCCGAAGTGATTGACGCGCACACCAGCGCGCTGATTTGCGCCTCCGACAGCATCGCCCTGGGGGCGATCAAATACCTGCAACAACAGCCGACGCGCGCCATCCAGGTATGCGCCATCGGCAACACCCCGCTGCTCAGCTTCCTGTTCCCCGACACCCTGTCGGTGGAGTTCGGCTACGGCAGCGCCGGCCTGCTGGCCGCGCAGCAGCTGCTAGCGCAGCTCAGCGGCGAACAGGGGATCCGCCGCCTGGTGGTGCCCAGCAAACTTTCCTGATCGGAAGTTGACCATTTTTCGTCATTTTGTGATCCTCGCCCCAAACCGGGAACGTTCCCATTTCATTCAAAATGCCGAGTGGCTAAGCTTTGATCATTACTCAGTCAACACCTCTGCAGGTATCCCATAATGAGCAAAGTAAAACAGCAGGATATTGATCGCCTGATTGTTTTGGTCGGCGGCCGCGAGAACATCGCCACCGTCAGCCATTGCATTACCCGGCTGCGTTTCGTCCTCAACGATCCCAATAAGGCGAAACCGAAAGAGATCGAAGAGCTGCCGATGGTCAAGGGTTGCTTCACCAACGCCGGGCAGTTCCAGGTGGTGATCGGCACCGACGTCGGCGACTACTATCAGGCGCTGATCGCCAGCACCGGCGTCAACGAGGCCGACAAGGAGCAGGCCAAGGTGGCCGCGCGCCAGAACATGACCTGGACCGAGCGCACCATCTCCCACTTCGCCGAGATCTTCTTCCCGCTGCTGCCGGCGCTGATCAGCGGCGGTCTGATCCTCGGCTTCCGCAACGTGATCGGCGACATCCCGATGTCCGGCGGCCAAACGCTGGCGCAGATGCACCCGGCGTGGAAAACCGTTTACGATTTCCTGTGGCTGCTCGGTGAAGCGATCTTCATGTTCCTGCCGGTGGCCATCTGCTGGTCGACGGTGAAAAAGATGGGCGGTACCCCGGTGCTCGGCATCGTGCTGGGCGTCACCCTGGTGTCGCCGCAGCTGATGAACTCCTACCTGCTCGGCCAGCAAACGCCGGAAGTGTGGAACTTCGGCTGGTTCGTGATCCAGAAAGTGGGCTATCAGGCGCAGGTGATCCCGTCGATCCTGGCGGGCATGGCGCTGGGCTGGATCGAAACCCGGCTGAAAAAGATCGTCCCCGACTATCTCTATCTGGTGGTGGTGCCGGTGGTTTCGCTGCTGCTGGCAGTGTTCCTGGCTCACGCGCTGATCGGGCCGTTCGGCCGCATGATCGGCGATGGGGTTGCCTGGGCGGTGAAAGCGGTGATGACCGGCAGCTTCGCGCCGGTGGGCGCCGCGCTGTTCGGCTTCCTGTATGCGCCGCTGGTGATCACCGGCGTGCACCAGACCACGCTGGCCATCGACATGCAGATGATCCAGAGCATGGGCGGCACCCCGGTATGGCCGCTGATTGCGCTGTCCAACATCGCGCAGGCCTCGGCGGTGCTCGGCATCATCATCATCAGCCGCAAGGCCAACGAGCGTGAAATTTCGGTGCCGGCGGCGATCTCCGCCTACCTCGGCGTGACCGAACCGGCGATGTACGGCATCAACCTCAAATACCGCTTCCCGATGCTGTGCGCGATGATCGGCTCCGCGATCGCGGGCCTTATCTGCGGCCTGGACGGCGTGATGGCCAACGGCATCGGCGTCGGTGGCCTGCCGGGCATCCTGTCTATCAAGCCGCAGTTCTGGCTGATTTACTCGCTGGCGATTCTGGTGGCGATCGTCATCCCGCTGGTGCTGACCATCATGGTCTACAAACGCAAGGCCGCCCGCGGCGAGCTGCCGGTTTGATTGACGCAAAATACGCAACATGAATGTAGGGGCCGGAAATACCCTATAGCTTTCGAGCTGTAGCTAGGCGGCAAGGGTGCAAATCCCCAGGAGCTTACTCAAGTAAGTGACTGGGGTGCAGCACCAGCAGCCAACAACGCTGCAGTTTGAAAGATGAAGGGTACGGGCCTGTTGTCACGATTCAAAGGTATCCAGTTATGAGCAACCCAACCCCCTGGTGGCAGAACGGCGTCATCTACCAAATTTATCCGAAGAGTTTTCAGGACAGCACCGGCAACGGCTACGGCGATTTGGCCGGGGTGACCCGGCGGCTGGACTATCTGCAGGAACTGGGCGTGGACGCGATCTGGCTGACGCCGGTCTACGTATCGCCGCAGGTGGACAACGGCTATGACGTGGCGGACTACTGCGCCATCGATCCGGCTTACGGCACGATGGCGGACTTCGAGCAGTTGGTCGCCGCCGCCCACCAGCGCGGCATCCGCATCGTAATGGACATGGTGTTCAACCACACCTCGACCGAGCACCCGTGGTTCAAGGCCGCGCAGGATCGCCACAGCCCGTATCGTCAGTTCTACGTCTGGCGCAACGGCGAAGGTGAAACGCCGCCGAACAACTGGCGCTCCAAGTTCGGCGGCAACGCCTGGCAGTGGCACGCCGACAGCGGCCAGTACTACCTGCACCTGTTCGCCGCCGAGCAGGCGGATCTCAACTGGGAGCACCCGCCGGTGCGCGAAGAGCTGAAGAAAGTGTGTCAGTTCTGGGCGGACAAAGGCGTCGACGGCCTGCGCCTCGACGTGATCAACCTGGTGTCCAAACAGCAGGACTTCCCGTCCGACAGCCAGGGCGACGGCCGCCGCTTCTACACCGACGGCCCGCGCATCCACGAGTTCCTGCAGGAGATGAGCCGCGACGTGTTTCAGCCGCGCGGCCTGATGACGGTGGGCGAGATGTCCTCCACCACGCTTGAGCATTGCCAGCGCTACGCGGCGCAAAGCGGCGAAGAGCTGTCGATGACCTTCAACTTCCATCACCTGAAGGTGGACTACGCCGGCGGTGAAAAATGGACGCGGGCGGAGCCGGATTACGTGGAACTGAAGCAGATCTTCCGCCACTGGCAGCAAGGGATGCATAACCGCGCCTGGAACGCGCTGTTCTGGTGCAACCACGATCAGCCGCGCATCGTGTCGCGCTTCGGCGATGAAGGCGCACTGCGGGTGCCGGCCGCCAAAATGCTGGCGATGGTGCTGCACGGCATGCAGGGCACGCCTTATATCTATCAGGGCGAAGAACTCGGCATGACCAACCCCGGCTTCTGCGCCATCGAGCAGTATCGCGACGTGGAAAGCCTGAACATGTACGCCGAACTGCGCGCCCAGGGCCGCAGCGACGCCGAGCTGCTGGCGATCCTGGCCGACAAATCGCGCGACAAC
Organism: Serratia sp. TSA_130.1; assembly: GCF_052691795.1. Lineage (NCBI taxonomy): Bacteria > Pseudomonadati > Pseudomonadota > Gammaproteobacteria > Enterobacterales > Yersiniaceae > Serratia > Serratia sp. TSA_130.1. Next base: position 134,926 of record NZ_JBQZFS010000003.1, on the reverse strand, counting down.
GGCCGCACGCCGATGCAGTGGAGCGCCGCGCCCCACGCCGGTTTCACCACCGGCACGCCGTGGATCGGCTGCGCCGAGAACTACCCGCAGATCAACGCCGACGCGGCGCTGGCCGATCTCGACTCGGTGTTTTACGCCTATCGCCAGCTGATCACCCTGCGCAAGCAGTATCCGCTGCTGACCCACGGCGACTATCAGGATCTGGCGCCGGAACACCCGGCGCTGTGGTGCTATCAGCGCAGCTGGAACGGCCAGCGCCTGCTGGTGGCGGCCAACCTGAGCCGCGAACCGCTGGCCTGGGCGGCGGAAGGCGTGGAAGCTTCCGCGCAATGGCGCCCGCTGATGAGCAACTACGCCGATTCGGCGGACCAGCCGCAGGCGCTAACGCTGCGGCCGTTCGAAGCGGTGTGGTGGCTGCTCGAAGACTGACCCCGCAGGGCGCGGCGAACGCTGCGCCCTACCATTTCCCCAGCAGCGCCGCCACGCCGGCGGCCTCTTGCGCCAACTGCTCATCGCTCATGTCGCTCACGCCCTGCACCAGATGCGGCGGCAGATAATCCATGCCGGTCAGGTTGGCCATGGCGTGGAACGGCAGCAGCAGATCCTGCACCGGATAACGGTTATACCCTTGCGCCGTATAAGCCTGCGCGTCGCCGCCGGTGCTCACCACCAGCTGCAGCGGCTTGCCGTGCAGCTGGGTGCCTTCGCTGCCGTAGGCAAAACCGTAGGTTAATACCGCATCCTGCCATTCGCTGAGGATCGCCGGCGAGCTGTACCAGTAAAACGGGAACAGCATCACTACCGCATCATGGCTCTGCAGCAGCGCCTGTTCGCGCGCCACGTCGATGCGGTAATCCGGATACGCGCGGATCAGTTCGTGAACGGTCACGTTGGGCAGCGGGCGTACGGCCTCGATCAGCGCCTTATTAATGCGCGACTCGTCGGGGGTGCGGTGGGCGGTTAACACTAAAATGCGCGACATACATGGTTCCTCGGTCATAAGAAGATGAGGCATTTTTCCATTTCCGCCGCTGCGGGTGTAGGCTGTTAGAGGTCACTTCAATTTCAACTGAAAGTATCAACCACTATGTCGCTGCCCTTTGACGTACACCGCCTGTTGCCGGCCTTCCTCGCCGCCGCGCAGGCGCAAAATTTCTCCGCCGCCGCTCGCCAGCTGGGCGTGACGCCGGCGGCGGTCAGCAAAAACATCCGCGCGCTGGAAGAGAAGCTGGCGCTGCGGCTGTTTCAGCGCAACACCCACAACGTGCTGCTGACCGACGAGGGCAAAGCGCTGCTGGCGCAGGTAGCGCCGCTGTGGCAGGCATTGGCGGCGACGCTGGAAAGCGCCGGCGGCGAACGGCAGGCGCCGGCCGGGGTGGTGCGCGTCACGATGATCCCCGGCTTCGGCCGCCAGATGCTGATGCCGTTGATCCCGCAATTTTTGGCGCGCTATCCGCAGATCGATCTCGATCTGTCGCTGGACGCCCGGGTGGTGAATCTGGTGGGCGAAGGTTTCGACGTCGGCATCGGCAGCCGGGTCGATCCCGACAGCCGGCTGGTGGCCCGCCCGCTCTACCCGATGCACATGGTGCTGGCGGCGTCGCCCGACTATCTGGCGCGGCGCGGTGAACCGCAAACGCCGCACGATCTGCTGCGGCACGACTGCCTGCTGCACCGCAACCCGGCCAACGGCCGCCACGTCAAATGGCAGCTGCGCCATCAGGGCGAAACGCTGGCGCTGGATCTGAACGGCCGGCTGGTAGCCAGCCGCCCGGAAATGCTGCTGGATGCGGCGCTGGCCGGGCTGGGCATCGTCAACCTGGCGCGCTGGTACGTCGAGAAACACTTCGAGCAGGGCACGCTGCGGCCGGTGCTGGCGGAATGCTGGCCGCGCCCGGTGCAGCTGTGGCTCTATTACGCTTCGGCGGATCTACCGCCGCGGGTGCGCGTCTGGGTCGATTTTCTGCTGGAACATTTTCGCGATCGGCCGGCGGGCGATTGACGACTGTTCAGCTTGCGCACGCTCTTTCGTTTTCCTTGTTCTACATCAAAAGAATCGCGCCGATATCTATATATAGTGCATTAAGAATTGCGAACACCTATATATAGTAGTTATCCACAAAATCATCCACACGCCGCCACAGCCCTTGCGCGCTGCGGCTTTGCCCTGTGGATAAGCGAAATTTGACGGTTGCTCGCCACGCCAGGCGGGTATGAACGCTCCCTCGGGGAACAAGGAGTACAACGTGAAACCAGTAGTGATTAAGCGGGACGGTTGCCAGGTACCTTTTGACGAAGCGCGCATTGCGCAGGCCATTGAGCGCGCCGCGCTGGCGGTGGGCGTGGTCGATGCCGACTACTGCGCCACCGTCGCCCGCGTGGTCGCTCAGCGCATGGAGCAGCAGCCGCGCGTCGATATCCACGAGATCCAGCAGGCGGTGGAAAACCAGCTGATGGCCGGCGAATACAAACAGCTGGCGCGCGCCTATATCGAATACCGCCACGATCGCGACGTGGCGCGCGAACTGCGCGGCCGCCTGAATCAGGAAATTCGCGGCCTGGTCGAGCAAAGCAACCGCGCGCTGCTGAACGAAAACGCCAACAAGGACAGCAAGGTGATCCCCACCCAGCGCGACCTGCTGGCGGGCATCGTCGCCAAACACTACGCCAAGCAGCACATCCTGCCGCGCGACGTGGTGCTGGCCCATGAACGCGGCGAAATTCACTACCACGATCTCGACTACTCGCCGTTCTTCCCGATGTTCAACTGCATGCTGATCGATCTGAAAGGCATGCTGACCAACGGTTTCAAGATGGGCAACGCCGAGATTGAGCCGCCGAAGTCGATCTCCACCGCCACCGCCGTGACCGCGCAGATCATCGCCCAAGTCGCCAGCCATATTTATGGCGGCACCACCATCAACCGCATCGATGAAATTCTGGCGCCGTTCGTCGACGAGAGCTTCCGCAAACACCTGCAGGTGGCGGAAGAATGGCAGATCCCGGACGCCAAAGGCTATGCCATGGCGCGCACCGAGAAAGAGTGTTACGACGCCTTCCAGTCGCTGGAGTACGAGGTCAACACCCTGCACACCGCCAACGGCCAGACGCCGTTCGTCACCTTCGGCTTCGGCCTCGGCACCAGTTGGGAGTCGCGCCTGATCCAGCGCTCTATCCTGAAAAACCGCATCGCCGGGCTGGGCAAAAACCGCAAGACCGCCGTGTTCCCCAAGCTGGTGTTCGCCATCCGCGACGGCCTCAACCACCAGTACGGCGATCCGAACTACGACATCAAGCAGCTGGCGCTGGAGTGCGCCAGCAAGCGCATGTACCCGGACATCCTCAACTACGATCAGGTGGTGAAGGTCACCGGCTCGTTCAAAACGCCGATGGGCTGCCGCAGCTTCCTCGGCACCTACGAGCAGGACGGCGAGCTGGTGCATGACGGCCGCAACAACATCGGCGTCATCAGCCTCAACCTGCCGCGCATCGCGCTGGAGGCGATGCGCGATGAATCACGCTTCTGGGCGCTGCTGGAACAGCGCCTGCAGCTGGCGAAAAAGGCCCTGATGACGCGCATCGCCCGGCTGGAAGGCATCAAGGCGCGGGTGGCGCCAATCTTGTACATGGAAGGCGCCTGCGGCGTGCGGCTCAAGGCCGACGACAACATCGCGGATATCTTCAAGAATGGCCGCGCCTCGATTTCGCTGGGCTACATCGGCCTGCACGAGACCATCAACGCGCTGTTCGGCGGCAAAAACCACGTGTATGACGACGAGGCGCTGCGCACCAAAGCGGTGGCGATCGTCGCGCGGCTGCGCGCCGCCGTCGACGCCTGGAAAGACGAGACCGGCTACGGCTTCAGCCTCTACAGCACGCCGAGCGAAAACCTGTGCGATCGCTTCTGCCGGCTGGACACCGCCGATTTCGGCGTGGTGCCGGGCGTCACCGACAAGGGCTATTACACCAACAGCTTCCACCTCGACGTGGAGAAGAAGGTCAATCCGTACGACAAGCTGGACTTCGAAGCGCCCTACCCGCCGTTGGCCAGCGGCGGCTTCATCTGCTACGGCGAGTACCCGAACCTGCAGCACAACCTGAAGGCGCTGGAAGACGTGTGGGACTACAGCTACAGCCGGGTGCCTTACTACGGCACCAACACGCCGATCGACGAGTGCTACGAGTGCGGCTTCACCGGTGAATTCTCCTGCACCAGCAAAGGCTTCACCTGCCCGAAATGCGGCAACCACGACTCGGCCAAGGTCTCGGTCACCCGCCGGGTGTGCGGCTATCTCGGCAGCCCCGATGCCCGGCCGTTCAACGCCGGCAAGCAGGAAGAGGTGAAACGCCGGGTGAAACACCTCGGCAACGGGCAGCTCGGCTGAGAAACGCCGTGCAACCTATGCAGAAGCCTGTTCATCAGGCGTGATTGTCGCAGCCAGTTTGCCTTCGGCCAGCGCGCACCAACCGCAGCGTACACGCAGTACGTGAGGAGTGGCAGCACTGCCCGGAGGCAAAATGGCCAGTAAAATAGCCTGATGGGCAGGCCTCACATGAATTATCACCAGTACTACCCGATCGACGTCGTCAACGGCCCCGGCACCCGCTGCACGCTGTTTGTCGCCGGCTGCGTGCACCAGTGCCCCGGCTGCTACAACAAAAGCACCTGGCGGCTCAACTCCGGCCAGCCGTTTACCCCGGCGTTGGAAGACCGCATCATCACCGATCTGAACGATACGCGCGTGCCGCGCCAGGGGCTGTCGCTCTCCGGCGGCGATCCGCTGCATCCGGCCAACGTGCCGAGCATCTTAACGCTGGTGAAACGGGTGCACGCCGAGTGCCCCGGCAAGGATATCTGGCTGTGGACCGGCTACCGGCTGGCGGAGCTGGACGCACAGCAAATGCAGGTGGTGGACAGAATCAACGTACTGATCGACGGCAAGTTCGTTCAGGATTTAAAAGACCCGGCGCTGATCTGGCGCGGCAGCAGCAACCAGGTGGTGCATAGGTTGCGTTGAGCCCGCAACACACATATCGATAGGTATTCATCCAGACTCGACCTGACGCATCTGCAGCATGGCGCCAATCTGACAGGCGGCTCTGTGCCAAAAGCGGATGTTAGGGTTGCAAACCTTGTTCTAATGATGCCGTAGGGACTACAGAGGTAATGATTGACTGACAGAGCGACTGATTTTTCAAACTTGTAAAATCAGTGATTTCAGCCTCATTGCGGTAATGGCATAATCAGGCTGGCGAAAGTGAGGGTGAGAATGGATAAAACATCTAAAAATCAGATAGTAGACAGCGACATTGCGCGTTTATTGCTTAAACATAGAAAGGCACGCAACTGGACGGTAGCAGAGCTTGCCCAACGATCTGGCGTCAGTCAGGCCATGATCAGCAAGGTTGAACGGGGGGCTTCCAGTCCCAGCGCCACGATCCTCGGCCGTTTAGCCAATGCCATGAATATTACGCTATCAAAACTTTTCGCAGAACTTGAGCAACACCAGAACTCACTGGTGCTCTTTGCTCATCAGCAGCAGCATTGGACAGATGAAAAGTCGGGCATTACCCGCTGGTCTCTGTCCCCAGCGGGCGCATGCCCCGAACTTATCAAAGTTGAAATTCCTGCTCTGGGTCAACTTACGATACCCGCTTCCGCCAGTGAGCATCTTTCCGGCCAAACGCTGTGGGTGTTGAGTGGCAGCCTTGATTTTCGGGTCAATAATCAAACCCATCATTTACGCGCCGGTGACTGCTTTGCCCTGACCTTTGCCAGCGAGTACCAAATGAGCAATCCCGACAGTGAGCAGGGTTGTGCATATGTCGTTGCTTTTAGCCAAAAAAATCAATAATGCGCCACTGCCACGACGGCTACATTCCCGCCGAGCGGCTTAGGTGCAATAGGGGATAGGCCCTGCCTTGATTATCCAACTCGGAACGCCCTGAAACTTCAAAGCCCATATGTTGATAAAACCCGACGGCCTGTTGGTTTTGTTCATTCACATCGACGCTTAAATCAGGATGAAGCGCCAGTGCATGTGATATCAACTGCTTGCCGACGCCATGTCCGCGAGCTGCAGCATCGACAAAAAGCGCCTCCAGATGACCATCATGTAAAAACATAAATCCCAGCGGATGGTCTTCCCGATCGGCGGCAACCCACACGGGGGTTTCAGAAAAAAAAACCGACAACCTCTTTTTCGATCTCTTGTCGATCGTGCGCAGTGAGAAAGTCGTGCGTAGCATCTACAGAATTTTTCCAGATTCGTATAATTTCTGGCGCTTCAGATGGACGTGACATTCTGATTTTTAACATTCTTCTACCTTACCGTGGTCATTACTGGGTGTATTTACATACAAAATTAGTCCACGCAAATTTACTATAGTGAATTTAAATTCACAATAGTGTATTCAATGTGATGTCATGATATCCGACAGGAGAAGCGTTAACTCACTGACGCCATTGGTCCGCTTTACCGGTTGTTAAACGTGGCCATTGCCGTCTCCTTCTTGAGACAGCAACGGTAAATTACACCAACCCCATCCCCACCACGCCGGTCACCGCGCCGCACAGCGCCACCAGCGCCGCCGTCAGGCACAGCGCCCGGGCGGAGAAGGCTTTGTTGAGCATCAACAGCGAAGGCAGGCTGACCGCCGGCAGGGTCATCAGCAGCGCGAGCGCCGGGCCTGCGCCCATGCCCGCCAGCATCATGGTCTGTACGATCGGGATTTCCGCCGCGGTGGGGATAACGAACAGGCAGCCGACGATCGCCAGGCCGATGATCCACAGCAGGCTATTGTCGACGGCGCCGTCGGCGTGCGGGAACAGCCAGACCCGCGCCGCGCCTAGCGCCAGCACCGCCAGCACGTAGATCGGGATGGTCGACCAAAACAGCGCCCACAGCGCTTTGCCCCAGCGGGCGAGGAACGGCTGCTCGTCGCTCTGCGCCGTCATCACCGGCGGCTGCGGCGCGGCGGGCTGCGGGTCGTTGGCGGTCACGCGCTGCACCAGCCAGGCGATGCCCAGCACCATCACCACGCCCGCCACCAGGCGGATGGCGGCGAACGGCCAACCGAGCACAAACCCCATGAACACCAGCGTCGCCGGGTTCAATACCGGGTTGGCGAGCCAAAAGGCCAGCGCGGCACCGCTGGACACCGACTGGCGGCGCATGCCGGCGGCAACCGGCGCGGCGCAGCAGGTACACATCATGCCCGGCAGCGCGATCAGCGCCCCCAGCACGGTGCCGGAAAAACGCCGGTGGCCGAGCGTGCGCGCCAGCCAGTCGCGCGGGATCAGCACCTGCACCAGCGAACCTAACAGCACCCCGAGCAGCGCCGCCTTCCATACCGCGGTGAAGTAGACCAGCGCGTACTGCCAGGCCGCCAGCCAGGGGCTCGCGGCGCCGTCGGCCAGGATCGATTTGCCGATCGAGTGGCTGTCCGCCGCCACGAACGCCTTGCCGTAGTAAGGCTGCCATTTGACGTAGTAGAGGCCAACGGCCACCACCAGCAGAAACAGGATCGGTTTCCACAGCGGCCAGGCGCGTGGGGCGTGTTCAGGGGCGTTTAGAGGTTGCGGCATGGTAGCGGCCAGAGTCAGTCAACAGAGGCGCCAGCATAGCGCGCCGTCGCCGCCCGTGCACGCCCGGGCTGTCCTAAATAGTTCATCTGTTCGCCACCGACGCGTAACGCGATTGTCATCTGCGCCCGGCACCATGATGCCAACTTGAAAACCACAGGGTAGACGCCCGATGAAACGCACCGCTTTCGCCTTCATCGCACAGCCATCGGTATGACGAGGTTTTTATTATGATGGAGTTATCTAGACATCCGACCACTTACCCCACGCGCTATCAGCAGATCGCCGCGCAGCTGGAACAGGAGCTGCGCACGCAATACCGCTGCGGCGACTACCTGCCTTCGGAACAGCAGCTGGCCGAGCGTTATCAGGTCAATCGCCACACCCTGCGCCGCGCGGTGGATCAGCTGGTGGAGCGCGGCTGGCTGCAGCGCCGCCACGGCGTCGGCATTCTGGTGCTGATGCGCCCTTACGACTACCCGCTGCACGCCAATACCCGCTTCAGCCAGAACCTGTTCGAGCAGGGTAGCCATCCCACCAGTGAGCGCTTACTCGCTGTCTTGCGCCCGTGCAATGGGCATGTTGCCAGCGCGCTCTCGCGTGAAGAAGGCGAAATGGTAATCCACCTGCGCACTCTGCGCCGGGTCAACGGCGTGCCGATGAGCGTCATCGACCACTATCTGCCCGATCTGGACTGGTGGCCGGCGCTGCAGCAGTTCCACAGCGGTTCGCTGCACCAGTTTATCGAACAGCACCTGCAGCAGCCGCTGACCCGCCGCCAGACGCGCATCAGCGCGCGCCGTGCGCAGGCTAAAGAGAGCCGGCTGCTGGAGATCGCCACCCACGCGCCGCTGCTGTGCGTGCGCACCCTTAACGTCCGCAGCGGCGGCGAAGACGTGGCGGAATACTCCGTCAGCCTGGCCCGCGCCGACATGATTGAACTGACGATGGAGCACTGAATGCAAGCCTTAGAGTCGAGACAACGCTGGATGTCGGTGCTGGCGCACAGCCGGCCCGAGCAGCTGCGCAGCCACTGGCAGGCGCTGAACCTCAGCCCGGGTTACCGCAGCATCCGCGCGCCGGAGATCGGTCTGGCCCAGCTGCAGGGGCGCATGGGCGCCACCGGCCGCCGCTTCGTATTGGGGGACATGACGGTCACCCGCGCGGTGGTGCAGCTGGACAACGGCGGCTACGGCTACAGCTATATCGCCGGGCGCGACAAGGCGCACGCCGAGCTGTGCGCGCTGGCCGATGCGCTGCTGCAACAGCCGGAACACGGCGAACGCCTGCAACAACAGCTGATCGCGCCGCTGGCCGCGCTGCAGCACGAACAGCGTCAGCTGCGCGCCCGGGCGATCGCCGCCAGCCGGGTGGACTTCTTTACGCTGGTGCGAGGGGATTAAGCCATGAGTTTATTGACCGGTTTTGAACAACCGATAGACCAATCGCAGCACGCTTTTCGTTTGATTCTTAAAGCCTTGAGCGAACCGGGCCACCGGGTGACGCTGCCGGCCGGCCCGGCCTGGGCGCCGCTGAACGCCGCCAGCACCGCCGCGCTGCTGACGCTGGCCGATCAGGAAACGCCGCTGCAGCTGTGTGCGGTGCTTAAAAGTGAGCAAGTGCTAACAAACATTCGTTTTCACAGTGGCGCGCCGCTGGCCACCACGGCGCAGGAGGTCTGTTTTGCCCTGTTCGATGAACAACTGCAGGCCGCCGATCTGCAGGCCTTACCGCACGGCACGGAAATCTCGCCGGAATGCGGCGCCACGGTGGTGGTGCAGCTTGCTGAGCTGGAGAACGGCGCCGCGCTGCGCCTGACCGGCCCCGGCATCGAGAGCCAACGCCTGATAGCGCCGCGCCTGCCGCCGGCACTGCTGGATTACCTGGTCAACCGCCCGCAGCGCTTCCCGCTGGGGCTGGATATCTTGCTGACCTGCGGCGATCGCCTGCTGGCGATCCCGCGGACCACCCGCGTGGAGGTGTGCTGATGTACGTAGCGGTAAAAGGGGGCGAAAAAGCCATTGAGGCCGCCCATCAGCTGCAGGAACAGCTGCGGCGCGGCGACGAGGCGCTGCCGGCGATCGGCGCGGAACACATCGAACAGCAGCTGGGGCTGGCGGTGGATCGGGTGATGACCGAAGGCGGCATCTACGATCGCGAGCTGGCGGCGCTGGCCATCAAACAGGCCAGCGGCGATCTGGTGGAGGCGATCTTCCTGCTGCGCGCCTATCGCACCACCCTGCCGCGCCTGGCGGTCAGTGAGCCGCTGGCCAGCGAAAACATGCGGCTGGAGCGGCGCATCTCGGCGGTTTACAAGGACTTGCCCGGCGGGCAGGTGCTGGGGCCGACCTATGACTACACCCACCGGCTGCTGGATTTCGCGCTGTTGGCGGAAGGCGAAGCGCCGCGTGCGCCGCAGGCCGACGAACCGCTGCCGGACAACTGCAGCCACGTGTTCGATCTGTTGTGCCGCCAGCAGCTGGCGCGGGAGGAACAGGACGACGGCAGCGCGCCGGACGACATCACCCGCAATCCGCCGGTTTACCCCTGCTCGCGCTCGGCGCGCCTGCAGCAGCTGGTGCGCGGCGACGAAGGTTTTCTGCTGGCGCTCGGCTACGCCACCCAGCGCGGCTACGGCCGCAACCACCCGTTCGCCGGCGAGATCCGCACCGGCCACGTTTCGGTGGAGATCGTGCCTGAAGAGCTCGGTTTCGCCATCGATATCGGCGAAATCCTGCTGACCGAGTGCGAAATGGTCAACGGCTTCGTCGATCCCAAGGACCATCCGCCGCACTTCACCCGCGGTTACGGGCTGGTGTTCGGCCGCGCCGAACGCAAGGCGATGGCGATGGCGTTGGTGGACCGCGCATTGCAAAGCCCCGACTACGGCGAAGGCGTCGCCGGCCCGGCGCAGGACGAAGAGTTCGTGCTGGCCCACGCCGACAACGTCGAGGCCGCCGGCTTCGTCTCCCATCTCAAGCTGCCGCACTACGTCGACTTCCAGGCTGAACTGGAACTGCTCAAGCGGCTGCGGCAGGAATACAGCGAGCGTCAGGAGGCCCGCGATGAGTGAAGTATTGACCGGCTATAACCTCGGTTATCTGGACGAACAGACCAAGCGCATGATCCGCCGCGCCATCCTGAAGGCGGTGGCGATCCCCGGCTACCAGGTGCCGTTCGGCGGCCGCGAGATGCCGATGCCCTACGGTTGGGGCACCGGCGGCATTCAGCTCACCGCCAGCGTCATCGGCCGCGCCGACGTGCTGAAGGTGATAGACCAAGGGGCCGACGACACCACCAACGCGGTGTCGATCCGCCGCTTCTTCCAGCGCGTCGCCGGGGTGGAAACCACCGAACGCACGCCGGAGGCCACGCTGATCCAGACCCGTCACCGCATTCCGGAAACCGCGCTGCGCGAAGACCAGATCCTGATCTATCAGGTGCCGATCCCGGAGCCGCTGCGCTTTATCGAACCGCGCGAAACCGAGACCCGCAAGATGCACGCGCTGGAGGAGTACGGCGTGATGCAGGTGAAGCTGTATGAGGACATCGCGCGCTACGGCCATATCGCCACCACCTACGCCTACCCGGTGAAGGTCAACGATCGCTACGTGATGGATCCGTCGCCGATCCCGAAATTCGACAACCCGAAAATGCACATGATGCCGGCGCTGCAGCTGTTCGGCGCCGGGCGCGAGAAACGCATCTACGCCCTGCCGCCGTTCACCAAGGTGGAGAGCCTGGACTTCGACGACCACCCGTTCAGCGTGCAGCAGTGGGACGAACCCTGTGCGCTATGCGGCTCGCGCCATAGCTACCTGGACGAGGTGGTGCTCGACGATCGGGGCAACCGCATGTTCGTCTGTTCGGACACCGACTACTGCCGGCAGCAGCTGGCGCAATCTTCGCAAGAGGCGCAGCACTGATGACTTCCACCCCTTTGAGCACCACCCCGCTGCTGTCGGTGAACCGGCTCACCCACCTGTACGCCCCCGGCAAGGGCTTCAGCGACGTGTCGTTCGACATCTACCCCGGTGAAGTGCTGGGCATCGTCGGCGAATCCGGCTCCGGCAAAACCACGCTGCTGAAGTCGATCTCGGCGCGGCTAGCGCCGCAGCGCGGGCAAATCCTTTACCGCCCGCAGGCGGACCAGGAACACGACCTGTACGCCATGGCGGAGAGCGATCGCCGCCGCCTGCTGCGCACCGACTGGGGAGTGGTGCACCAGCACCCGCTCGACGGGCTGCGGCCGCAGGTCTCCGCCGGCGGCAACATCGGCGAGCGGCTGATGGCCATCGGCCAGCGCCACTATGGCGACATTCGCCGCCAGGCCGGCCAGTGGCTGGAAGACGTCGAAATCCCGCTGTCGCGCCTCGACGATCTGCCGACCACCTTCTCCGGCGGCATGCAGCAGCGGCTGCAAATCGCCCGCAATCTGGTCACCCACCCCAAGCTGGTGTTTATGGATGAGCCGACCGGCGGGCTGGACGTGTCGGTGCAGGCGCGCCTGCTCGATCTGCTGCGTAACCTGGTGGTGGAGATGCAGCTGGCGGCGGTGATCGTCACTCACGATCTCGGCGTGGCGCGGCTGCTGGCCCACCGCCTGCTGGTGATGAAACAGGGCGAAGTGGTGGAGAGCGGCCTGACCGATCGGGTGCTCGACGATCCGCACCATCCTTACACCCAGCTGCTGGTTTCTTCGGTGCTGTCGTAACCCAAGGCGATAACAGATGACTATGCAAATCCGAGTTGAACATCTCAGTAAAACCTTTGTGCTGCATCAGCAGTACGGCACCCGCCTGCCGGTGCTGCACGACGCCAACCTGACGGTCCACGGCGGCGAATGCGTGGTGCTGCACGGCCACTCCGGCAGCGGCAAATCCACCCTGCTGCGCTCGCTGTACGCCAACTACCTGCCGGACAGCGGCCATATCTGGATCAACCACCAGGGCGACTGGCTGGACATGGTCAGCGCCGACGCGCGCCAGATTCTGGCGGTGCGCCGCCATACGCTGGGCTGGGTCAGCCAGTTCCTGCGGGTGATCCCGCGCATCAGCGCGCTGGAGGTGGTGATGCAGCCGCTGCTGGAACAGGGCGTCGAGCGCGCCGAATGCCGCGACCGCGCCGAAGCGCTGCTCGCCGCGCTCAACGTGCCGCAGCGCCTGTGGCCGCTGGCGCCGTCCACCTTCTCCGGCGGCGAGCAGCAGCGGGTAAACATCGCGCGCGGCTTTATCGTCGATTATCCCATCCTGTTGCTGGATGAACCGACCGCCTCGCTCGACAGCCGCAACAGCGCGGCGGTGGTGCAGCTTATCGAACGCGCCAAGGCGCGCGGCGCGGCGATCGTCGGCATTTTCCACGATGAAGGCGTCCGCCGACAGGTCGCCGACCGGCTTTATGACATGCAGGCGCCGCAGGCGCTGGAGGCCCTCTGATGATCGTCAATAACGTTAAGCTGGTGCTGGATGACCAGGTGGTGCAAGGCTCGCTGGAGATGCAGGACGGCGTGATCCGCAGCTTCGCCGACGGCCCGAGCCGGCTGCCGCAGGCGCTGGACGGCGACGGCGGCTGGCTGCTGCCGGGGCTGATCGAGCTGCACACCGACAACCTGGACAAGTTTTTCACCCCGCGCCCGAACGTCGACTGGCCGGCCCATTCGGCGATGAGCAGCCACGATGCGCTGATGGTGGCCAACGGCATCACCACGGTGCTGGACGCGGTGGCGATAGGCGACGTGCGCGACGACGGCCACCGGCTGGAAAACCTGCAGAAGATGATCGATGCGGTGATCCACAGCCAGCGCGCCGGGGTGAACCGCGCCGAGCACCGGCTGCACCTGCGCTGCGAGCTGCCGCACGAGAGCACGCTGCCGCTGTTCGAACAGCTGATGGACAAGCCGGGCGTGTCGCTGGTGTCGCTGATGGACCATTCGCCGGGCCAGCGCCAGTTCGCCTCGCGCGAAAAGTACCGCGAATATTATCAGGGCAAATACCACCTCAACGATCAGCAGATGAGCGAGTACGAGGCGCAGCAGGTCGCCCTGTCCGCCCGCTGGGCCGCGCCGAACCGCGAGGCGATCGCCGCCCACTGCCGCGCACGCCGCATCTCGCTGGCCAGCCATGACGATGCCACCGCCGCGCACGTGGCCGAATCCTGCGCGCTGGGCAGCGCCATCGCCGAGTTCCCCACCACCGAGGCGGCCGCCCGCGCTTCGCACCAGCAGGGCCTGCAGGTGCTGATGGGCGCGCCGAACATCGTGCGTGGCGGCTCCCACTCCGGCAACGTGGCGGCGCACCACCTGGCGGCGCTGGGGGTGCTGGATATCCTCTCTTCCGATTATTACCCGGCCAGCCTGCTGGACGCGGCGTTTCGCCTCGCGGCGGACGAGCGCAACGCCTACGATCTGCCCCAGGCGGTGCGCATGATCACCCGCAACCCGGCACGGGCGCTGGATCTGCAGGATCGCGGCGCCATCGCCGAAGGATTGCGGGCGGATCTGGTGCTGGCACGGCCGCACGGCGAGCACGTTTACGTGCAGAACGTGTGGCGCCAGGGCAGGCAGGTGTTCTGATGGCGCGGCTCATCTATCTGATGGGGCCTTCCGGCGCAGGCAAGGACAGCCTGCTGGCCGCGCTGCGGGCCGACGCCGACCGCGCGCCGCTGGTGGCGCACCGTTACATCACCCGGCCGGCAGACGCCGGCTGCGAGAATCACATCGCGCTGAGCGAACCCGAATTTCTGCGCCGCCGCGCCAAGGGGCTGTTCGCGCTCGACTGGCAGGCCCATCAGCAGCGCTACGCGTTCGGGATCGAAGTGGATCTTTGGCTGCTGCAGGGGATCGACGTGGCGGTCAACGGTTCACGCGCCCACCTGCCGCAGGCGCAGCAGCGCTACGGTGCGCAGCTGCTGCCGGTATGCCTGCAGGTCAACGCCGCGATCCTGCGCCGGCGCCTGCAGGATCGCGGACGGGAAAGCGCTGAACAGATCGAGCAGCGGCTGGCGCGGGCGGCGGAATATCAGCAGAGTCTGCCCGCCGGCTGCCGGGTGCTGCACAACGACGGCCCACTCGACGATACCCTGGCGGCGCTGCTGGCGCTGCTGCCTACCGCCACCCGACAAGCTCAGGATGCGATGCCATGAACGACTTTGCCCAGCCGAAAATCGGCGACAACGTGACCCTTAACCGCACCCGGCTCGGCCAGTATGTGCATCTGGCCGACGATGCGATCCTGGAAGAGGTGGAGATGGGGGACTACTCCTACACCGCCGGGCACAACCAGATCTTTTACGCCACTATCGGCAAGTTCGTTTCCATCGCCTCCTATGCGCGCATCAATCCCGGCAACCACCCGACCTACCAGCGCATCGCGCAGCACCACTTCACCTATCGCGCTTCCGAATACGGGCTGGGGGAAGACGACGCGGCGTTCTTCGACTGGCGGCGCGAGCACCACGTCACCGTCGGCCACGACGTGTGGATCGGCCATAACGCCATCCTGATGCCGGGCGTCAGCGTCGGCAACGGCGCGGTGATCGGCAGCGCAGCGGTGGTCACCAAGGACGTGGAGCCTTACAGCATCGTCGCCGGCGTGGCGGCCAAGAAGATCGGCATGCGCTTCGACGATGCGCTGATAGAGCGTATCGAACGCAGCCAGTGGTGGCACTGGGATCACGCCACGCTGCAGGCGCGGCTGGCGGATTTTCGCGACATCAACCGCTTTGCCCAGAAGTACCTTTAACGGAGGGGAGCGATGCAACTGACCTTTCTCGGCACCGGCGGCGCGCAGCAGGTGCCGGTGTTCGGCTGCGACTGCCTGATCTGCCAACGGGCGCGGCGCGAGCCGGCATTTCGGCGGCGCGCGTGCAGCGCCATGCTTAACTATCAGGGGGAAACGACCTTATTGGATGCGGGATTGCCGGCTTTGGAGCGGCGATTTTCGGCGGGGCAAATTCAACGTTTTTTACTGACACATTACCACATGGATCACGTTCAGGGGTTATTTCCTTTGCGTTGGGGGTGCGGAAATTCCATTCCGGTGTATGGCCCACCGGATGAACAGGGCTGCGACGATCTGTTCAAACACCCGGGCATTCTGGCGTTTCAGCCGCCGCTGGCGCCCTTCGCCACCGTCGAGCTGGGCGGCATGCGCATCACCCCGCTGCCGCTGCAACACTCCAAACTGACCCACGGCTATCTGATCCAGGCGGCGGGCGCTGCGCTGGCCTACCTGACCGACACCGTCGGCCTGCCGCCGGCCACCGCCGATTATCTGCAGAACGTGGCGCTGGATCTGCTGGTGCTCGATTGCAGCCTGCCGCCTCAGCCGCAGGCGCCGCGCAACCACAACGATCTGACCCGCGCGCAGGAGACGCAGCGGTTGCTGCAGCCCAAACGCACGCTGCTGACGCACATCAGCCATCATCTCGATCTGTGGCTGCTGGACAATGAACTGCCCGCCGGGCTGGAGCTGGCGTTCGACCACCTCAGCGTCAGCCTCGGTAGCAGTGCAGCCGATCCGACTCCAGCACCCTGACCCCTTCGCCCGGCGTGAACGCCTGCTGCAGCAGCGTTTGCGCCACGTCTTTGGCGGAGACGGCGCGCCATTTGCCGGGCAGCAGCCTGAACAACGGCAGCGAGAGGCGCTCCATCAGGCGCGGCGCAGGGCGATCCCCCACCAGCATGGAAGGCCGCACCAGCGTCAGGCGCGGCCAGCGCTGTTCGCGCAGCGCCTGCTCCATCTCGCCTTTGGTGCGGTTATACAGGAAGGTGGAATGCGCGTTGGCGCCCAACGCACTCACCACCAGACAGTGCTGCGCCCCCAACCGGCGGCCGGTCAGCGCGCTCTCCACCACCAGTTGGTAATCGACGTAGCGGAAGGCATCGGCGCTGCCCGCCGCCTGGCGGGTGGTGCCCAGGCAGCAGAACACCAGATCGACCGGCTGCTGCAGGCCGCTCAGCAGTTCGAACAGCGCATCGCCGACCGGGTTGGTCAGCTTGCCGTGCGGCGGCAGCGGCGTGCGCGTCGGCGCCACGATGGCCGTTACCTGCGGATCGCTTTGCAACAGCTGCAGCAACTCGCGCCCCACCAGCCCGGTTGCGCCGACTAACAGTGCTCGCGCCATGCAATCTCCCGTTGTAATCAATACGTCGACTTAAAGTATAGACCGCGCCCAATGCAGCTTCTTGCCGAAGCCGAGGGTGTTGTCGGTCATCTTCACCTCGTGCAGATCCAGCCGCCATACCGAGGCCTTCATCGCCCTGGCGATC
The DNA here is from genome assembly GCF_052691795.1 of Serratia sp. TSA_130.1. NCBI lineage: Bacteria > Pseudomonadati > Pseudomonadota > Gammaproteobacteria > Enterobacterales > Yersiniaceae > Serratia > Serratia sp. TSA_130.1. The sequence goes on along the minus strand of NZ_JBQZFS010000003.1, from coordinate 118,073 downwards.
GGGAAGCGCTTGCAGTAACGCGCGCGCGCCGCCTCGGCCTCTTCGCCGCTCAGCAGCACCGCCTCGGCGCGGTACTGCACGCCGCGGATCAGCGCGATGCTTTTCGGTTTCGGCGCGATGGTGCCGACCACCCGGCCGTTGTTCAGCATCAGCCCACCGTGGCGGGTGTGCGGTTCGGTCATCAGCCACAGCGCCATCGTCGCGGCGTCGAACACGTAAAAACAGTTGGCGCACCACATGTCGAGGCCGTCGCCGGCGCACAGCGTTAAGACATGTTGCTTGCCGATGAAATCCGCAATCTGTTGCCGTTGTTCTGGGGTATTCAAGGTTACTCGCCTCCCGGTTCACTCACTTCATCTTACCCTGCGTTGTTGAAGCGAGTCACAAATAACGATAATCACCAAAAATCCCATGCGAATATAAAATCACAATATCTGTATTTTTACTCATTTCAGCGTCAGACGGGTTTATAACATAAAAAAAACAAACCGGATTTATTTGATCGTTAGGCAACCGATTAATTGCGCCATTCTTTTATTCCCATCCTGACGGCACGCAAATTTAGCGCGTCTGCCCGGCGCCGATTAGCAATTTATTTACATGCTCATTTGTCTGCCTGGCCGCAGTTTATGCAACTCACTGCATAATCAATGAATAGTTATTTATAAACACCGGCATTTATGTGATGAAAATCACGATTTCCTGCCCATCTTGCGTTAAAATAGCGCCATCTTTTCACTCAGCAAGGTGGATTAGAAAATGGAAAACAATAACCGAAAAATGGCGCACATCAGGCGCACAACCCATATTATGATGATGGCTCATCGCAGCTGCTTTAGTTTCGCATTCTTCAACTACAGATAACCCTCACCCCCTCGCTCTTACGCCGTTGTTAAGAGTGTCTTTGCGTTTCACTTTATTCTCCGCACTCCGGTGATAATGTCTTTCCCCCGCAAACCGGGAAGGGCGCGCAATACATTTTTAATACCGTCAAAGAGCCTCCAAGAAAAATAAAACAAAGAACACAGTTAATGTCTTAGGACATCGCTGGGTTCTCGTACACCTTTATTTTCGTGAAGGCGTTAGCGGCAAATGGAATTATTTGCCGACGGTGCGCCTTTGCCTGAAGAATGAGAAAAATGAAAAAATTAAAAATTGCCGCCAACACCCAAACCCTCGGCTGCTTTGAAACTGAACGCGACATCGTCGATGTGCATCACAGCGATTTCAATGACGTCGCCGCCATCGTGCTGTCGGTAGAAGACGTCGCGCAAGGCATGGTGGCGCGCATCGAAGAGCACGGCCTGAACATTCCGCTGTTCGTCGCCGTCTGCTGCGAAGAAGAGCTGGATAACGCCGTATTGCCGGCGCTGCATGGCGTGTTTGAGCTGTGCGGCAAGAATACCCAGTTCTACGGTAAACAGCTGGAGGCCGCCGCCGCAAAATATGAGAGCGAGCTGCTGCCGCCGTTCTTCAACACGCTGACGCAGTACATGGAAATGGGCAACGCCACCTTCGCCTGCCCCGGCCACCAGGGCGGCGAGTTCTTCCGCAAACATCCGGCGGGCCGCCAGTTCTTCGACTTCTACGGCGAAACGCTTTTCCGTTCGGACATGTGCAACGCCGACGTCAAACTGGGCGATCTGTTGATCCACGAAGGCGCGCCTTGCGCGGCGCAGCAGCACGCCGCCAAGGTGTTCAACGCCGACAAGACCTACTTCGTGCTCAACGGCACCTCGGCCTCGAACAAGGTGGCGACCAACGCTCTGCTGACGCGCGGCGATCTGGTGCTGTTTGACCGCAACAACCATAAATCCAACCACCACGGCGCATTGATCCAGGCCGGCGCCACGCCGGTTTATCTGGAAACCGCGCGCAACCCGTTCGGCTTTATCGGCGGCATCGACGCGCACTGCTTCGACGAGCGCTACCTGCGCCAACAGATCCGCGAAGTGGCGCCGGAACGCGCCAACGAAGCCCGCCCGTTCCGCCTCGCGATCATCCAGCTCGGCACCTACGACGGCACTATCTACAACGCCCGTCAGGTGGTCGACAAGATTGGCCACCTGTGCGATTACATCCTGTTCGACTCCGCCTGGGTGGGCTATGAGCAGTTCATTCCGATGATGAAAGACTGCTCGCCGCTGCTGCTGGAGCTGAACGAGAACGATCCCGGCATCATCGTCACCCAGTCGGTGCACAAGCAGCAGGCCGGCTTCTCGCAGACCTCGCAGATCCACAAAAAAGACAAGCATATCAAGGGGCAGAGCCGGTACTGCAACCACAAGCGCTTCAACAACGCCTTTATGCTGCACGCCTCCACCAGCCCGTTCTATCCGCTGTTCGCCGCGCTGGACGTCAACGCCAAGATGCACGAGGGCAAGAGCGGCCAGCGCCTGTGGCAAGAATGTGTGCGCGTGGGCATCGAAGCGCGCAAAATGCTGCTGGATACCTGCACGATGATCAAACCGTTCGTGCCGGATCAGATCGACGGCAAGCCGTGGCAAGCCTATGACACCGCGGCGATGGCCAACGATCTGCGCTTCTTCAACTTCGTGCCCGGCGAAAAATGGCACGCTTTTGAGGGCTATGCCGAATCGCAGTACTTCGTCGATCCGTGCAAACTGCTGCTCACCACGCCGGGCATCGATACCGCCACCGGCAGCTACAGCGAGTTCGGCATCCCAGCGACCATTCTGGCCAACTACCTGCGCGAAAACGGCATCGTGCCGGAAAAATGCGATCTCAACTCGATCCTGTTCCTGCTGACGCCGGCGGAAGACATCGCCAAGATGCAACACCTGGTGGCCCTGATCGCCCGCTTCGAGAAGCACATCGAGCAAAACTCCCTGCTCAGCGAGGTGCTGCCTGCGGTCTATAAAAACCACCAGCAGCGCTACAAAAACTACACCATCCGCCAGCTGTGCCAGGAAATGCACGACCTTTACGTCAGCTACGACGTTAAAGAACTGCAAAAAGAGATGTTCCGCAAAAGTTATTTCCCGCGCGTGGTGATGAATCCGCAGGACGCCAATACCGAGTTTGTACGCGGCAACGTGGAATTGGTCTCGCTGGCCAAGGCCGAGGGGCGCATCGCCGCCGAAGGCGCCCTGCCTTACCCGCCTGGCGTGCTGTGCGTCGTGCCCGGTGAAATTTGGGGCGGCGCCGCGCAGCGTTATTTCCTGGCATTGGAAGAAGGCATCAACTTATTGCCGGGATTCGCGCCGGAATTGCAGGGCGTTTATATCCAACAGGATGAGGACGGCTGGAACCGCGCTTACGGCTACGTCATGAAAAATTAATCACCTTACGGGGCGGCGATTATTCTCGCCGCCCGGATCGCATCCTAAAAGAGAAAATGATCATGAGTAAGTCCAACAATAAAATGGGGGTCGTGCAATTAACGATCCTGACCGCCGTGAATATGATGGGTTCCGGCATAATTATGCTGCCGACCAAGCTGGCCGAAGTGGGCACGATTTCGATAGTTTCCTGGCTGGTGACCGCCGTCGGCTCGATGGCGCTGGCCTACGCGTTCGCCAAATGCGGCATGTTCAGCCGTAAATCCGGCGGCATGGGCGGCTACGCCGAATACGCCTTCGGTAAGTCGGGCAACTTTATGGCGAACTACACCTACGGCGTTTCGCTGCTGATCGCCAATATCGCCATCGCCATTTCCGCCGTCGGCTACGGCACCGAGCTGTTCGACACCACGCTCAGCCCGCTCGGTATCTGTATCGCCACCATCGGCGTGCTGTGGCTGGCGACCGTCGCCAACTTCGGCGGCGCGCGCATCACCGGCAAAATCAGCGGCATCACCGTCTGGGGCGTGATCATTCCGGTGGTGGGCATCTCGGTCATCGGCTGGTACTGGTTCAGCGGCAGCGCCTACGTCGCCGCCTGGAACCCGCATCAGGTGCCGACCTTCGAAGCCATTGGCGCCTCGATCTCAATGACCCTGTGGGCGTTCCTGGGGCTGGAATCCGCCTGCGCCAACACCGACGTGGTGGAAAATCCGGAGCGCAACGTGCCGATCGCCGTACTGGGCGGCACACTCAGCGCGGCGGTGATCTATATCGTTTCGACCAACGTGATCGCCGGCATTGTGCCGAACATGGATCTGGCCAACTCCACCGCCCCGTTCGGGCTGGCGTTCTCCCACATGTTCAATCCGACGGTCGGCAAGATCATCATGGCGTTGATGGTGATGTCCTGCGTCGGCTCGCTGCTCGGCTGGCAGTTCACCATCGCCCAGGTGTTCAAATCCTCCGCCGACAGCGGCTTCTTCCCGAAAATCTTCTCCAAGCTGAGCAAGGCCGACGCGCCGGTTAAAGGCATGCTGACCATCGTCGTCATCCAGAGCGGCCTGTCGCTGATGACTATCAGCCCGTCGCTGAACAAGCAGTTCAACGTGCTGGTGAACCTAGCGGTGGTGACCAACATCATTCCTTACATCCTGTCGATGGCGGCGCTGGTCATTATTCAGAAAGTGGCGAAGGTGCCGGACAACAAGGCGCGCATCGCCAATATCATCGCAGGTATCGGCGCGCTGTACAGCTTCTATGCGCTCTACAGCTCCGGTGAGGAAGCGATGATGTGGGGCGCCATCGCCACCTTCCTCGGCTGGACGCTGTACGGCATCGTCTCGCCGCGCTTCGAGCTGGCGGGAAAAAAGGGGTAAAGCGGTAGGGCTCCGGCGGCCGGGGATGGGATTGTGATGGCGAACATGCCATCATACGCCGACCCTGGCCACCGAAACGGCATACGATGACCGACACTTCCCCTACTCTCTGGCACCTCTACATGCTGCGTTTACCGAGCGGCATGCTGTATACCGGCATCACCACCGACGTGGCGCGCCGCCTGGCGCAGCATCAGGCCGGCAAAGGCGCCAAGGCGCTGCGCGGCAAAGGGGAATTGGCGCTGGCGTTTCACTGCCAGGTGGGGGATCGCTCAACGGCGCTGAAGCTGGAATACCGCGTCAAACAGCTGAGCAAAATACAAAAAGAGCGGCTGGTGAATCACCCGCCGCTGTCGTTGGAGTCTCTATTGCCGGTCGTTAAAAGCGATTAAACGGCGCAGAAAAAGCCACTTCGCCGCTGACGCCATTCAGAGCGTCTTGCGCCAGCGGATACACCTGGAATGCGCTTTCCGTGTCCGGCCAGCGGCAGTGCAGGCCATAGGCGGCGGCCGGTTTAAAGCCGAAGCGGCCGTAGTAGGCCGGCTCGCCCAGCACCACCACCGCGGCGTAGCTGAATTCGTTCAGCGAATCCAAGCCTTCGTACACCAGCTTTTCAGCTAGCCCCTGGCGGCGCAGGCTTTCGTCTACCGCCAGCGGCGCCAGGGCCACCCATTGGCGGTCTTCGCCGGCCACGTCTACCGGGCTGAACGCGGCGTAACCCACTACCCCGCCTTCGTCGTCAGTGGCGACCACGCCCAGCGTCAGCAAGCCGTCTTCGCGCAGCTGCTGCACCAGATCGGCTTCGTCGTCGCGGCCAAAGGCGCGGCGCAGCAAGGCATCGATGCCCGCCGCGTCTACCGGGATCTCTACGCGGATCAGCATGATGCCGCCACACGGGAAGCCGACGCCGTGCCCTCCTGCAGCCCTGCTTCGACAAAATCAGCCAACTGCAACAGCCCCATGCGCAGCGGCGCAGGCATGCTTTCCAGCTCAATGGCGTCCATCAAATTTTTCACATACAGGCCCAATTCGGTATCCCCTTCAATCTGCAGCCGACGCTGAAAGAACAGCGTATCCGGATCTTGCTTACGCGCCGCGATCAGGATCAGATCGTTGGCGTCGCCGCTGAAGCTGACGTCCGCTTCGGCGTGCTGGCTGACCACCAGTTTGTCGTTTTCTACCGTCATAAACCATTGTAGCGCCAGATCGCGAACTTCGATCTTTAACCAGCGCGATTCGAGAAATTCCAGATCGCCATCCGCCAATGCCTGGCGGAACTGCCAGCTCAGCACCTGTTGCAGCAGTTGGCGCTGCAGAGCGAACGGCGTGAATTTCAGCGGGATGCGCAGCAGCGACGGCCCCTGGCGCACAAGGCGTGCTCGTAGTTGTTCCAACACGGTCATCCACTCCTTTCAATACGGACTACCGCTATTTTGCCACACTGACGCGCGGCTTCAGCGGTCTATATCAACAAATAGTGCATTTCACCGCCATGTTTATCAATACGCCATAAGCTGCCTCAAATCAAAACCCGTGCGCGCCCCTTTGCCTAAAATGGCCTCCCCGATTCGCGTTTGCCGGCGGAACACCGTCGTCGGCAACCTTTAAAGACAGCGTGCGCCCGGCCGGGCGTACGGCTAAGCCAGGATAAATCTATGGAGCTGCTTTGTCCCGCCGGCAACCTGCCGGCCCTGAAGGCCGCGGTGGATAACGGCGCCGATGCCGTTTACATCGGGCTGAAAGACGATACCAACGCGCGCCACTTCGCCGGCCTCAACTTCACCGAGAAAAAGCTGCAGGAAGCGGTCGATTACGTGCATCGCCACGGCCGCAAACTGCATATCGCCATCAACACCTTCGCCCATCCCGACGGCTACGCCCGCTGGCAGCGTGCGGTGGATATGGCCGCCCAACTGGGCGCCGACGCGTTGATTCTGGCGGATCTGGCGATGCTGGAATACGCCGCCCAGCGCTACCCGCAGCTGGAGCGCCACGTTTCGGTGCAGGCTTCCGCCACCAATGAGGAGGCGATCCGTTTCTACCAACGCAACTTCGAGGTCGGCCGGGTGGTGCTGCCGCGGGTGCTGTCGATGCACCAGGTGAAACAGCTGGCGCGTACCAGCCCGGTGCCGCTGGAAGTGTTCGCTTTCGGCAGCCTATGCATCATGGCCGAGGGGCGCTGCTACCTCTCCTCCTACCTGACCGGCGAGTCGCCGAACACCGTCGGCGCCTGTTCGCCGGCGCGTTTCGTGCGCTGGCAGCAAACCGCACAGGGCATGGAGTCGCGCCTGAACGACGTGCTGATCGACCGCTATCAGGACCACGAAAACGCCGGTTACCCGACGCTGTGCAAGGGCCGCTATCTGGTGGACGACGTGCGCTACCACGCGCTGGAAGAGCCCACCAGCCTCAATACCCTGGAGCTGCTGCCGGAGCTGCTGGCCGCCAACATCGCTTCGGTGAAGATCGAAGGCCGCCAGCGCAGCCCGGCTTACGTCAGCCAGGTGGCGCGCGTCTGGCGCCAGGCGATCGACCGTTGCCAGGCCGATCCGGCCGCCTACCGCGCCGATGCCGCCTGGATGGAGACGCTGGGCGCGATGTCCGAAGGCACCCAAACCACGCTGGGCGCCTATCACCGCAAATGGCAGTAGCCGGAGGAAACATGAAATACGCACTCGGGCCGGTACTCTACTACTGGCCGAAAAACGACATCGCAACGTTCTATCAACAGGCAGCGGACAGCAGCGCCGACATCATTTATCTCGGCGAGAGCGTCTGCGCCAAGCGCCGCGAGATGAAGGTCGGCGATTGGCTGGCGCTGGCGCGCGAAATCGCCCGCAGCGGTAAACAGGTGGTGATCTCCACGCTGGCGCTGCTGCAGGCGCCGTCCGAACTGAATGAGCTGAAACGCTATGTGGAAAACGGCGAGTTCCTGTTTGAAGCCAACGATCTGGGCGCGGTGAACATGGCGGCGGAGCGCGGCCTGCCGTTCGTCGCCGGCCATGCGCTGAACTGCTACAACGCCTATACCCTGCGCCTGCTGCGCCGCCAGGGCATGATCCGCTGGTGCATGCCGGTCGAGCTGTCGCGCGACTGGCTGGCCAATCTGCTGACGCAGTGCGACGAGCTGGGCTTCCGCCACGACTTCGAGGTGGAGGTGCTGAGCTACGGCCATCTGCCGCTAGCCTATTCCGCGCGCTGCTTCACCGCCCGCTCGGAGAACCGCGGCAAGGACGAGTGCGAAACCTGCTGCATCAAGTATCCGCAGGGCCGCATGATGCGTTCGCAGGAACAACAGCAGGTGTTCGTACTCAACGGCATCCAGACGATGAGCGGTTACTGCTATAACCTCGGCAACGAGCTGCCGAACATGCAGGGGCTGGTGGACATCGTGCGGCTGTCGCCGCAGGGCGCCGAGACGCTGGCGCAGATCGATGCCTTCCGCGCCAACGAGCGCGGCGAGCAGCCGCTGGCCTTGACCGACCACGCCGACTGCAACGGCTACTGGCGCCGCGTGGCCGGGTTGGCGTTGGTGGGGTGATGGAGGCCGGCGCCGGGCTTTCCCTCGCCTGAGGGCCCTTTCAACGCCATTATTCGGCTGGCCGCCCGCGAGGAGAATGCGCCCGAAACCACACATCGGGCGCATTCAGCCAGAACAACGGCAGGCGATTACCCTTTCAACGCAATTCGCTTTAATGACTGCCACAGGCGTTCTTTATCGCCAACTTTCAGGTGGGTCTGTTCCAGGGATTTCATAAAAACAAACCTGTCATTAAAGCGCTCGCCTTTCTTCAATTTATTGCTGACGCTGGTCAAAATCTGGGTATTCAGCCGGCTGATTTTCGCTCTCACACTGTCCAGCGATTCAGGCTGCCAGCCGTTTTCCGGCGCCGACAGCCAGTCTGCCCGATAGCGATACTGAATCGCTTTGGCCGCATCCATTTGCGCCTGTATAAAAGGAGCCACCGACTTGCCATCCAATCCCAATGCTTCCGCCTCGCGGACTGAGTTGGCCAATACGTTGGCTTCCTGAGGCAAATCCTCAATGGCCAGATGGTTGTTTGCCTTATACCCGGCAACGTCTTTCATGTAAGACAATCGCTGGTTAATCAATGAGGCGGTCTCGTCGGTTTGAACAGGCTTTGCCACCGCCGTGATAGAGAAAAATAATCCAGCCAAAAGCAGCAACCCTCTCGTCACTTTAAAATCCATTTAACCTCTCCTGTCACAGCCCTGTTGGCAGTGGTTTTTGGCTCGCAACGAAATTCGCTATGCGTGCATAATCTTTTGCCACCGCCGGATGTTTGCGCCCGGGAAGAAACTCGAAGCTGCAGCGCTCGCCGTCTTTCACTAACTGCGACGCCAGATTCCTGACATTCAACCTTGGGTTATCCCCTATGCGCTGGAAGATCTCTTTCTCAAGATCGGTACTGTCCGGCTCCGCCCGCTCCTCGCGGCTGCCTAAGAGCAGCGATAACCAATCAATGCTTGCGGCAAGCTTAACGTCGCCTTCGGGCAGCACCGCGCCATTCGCCCACCAGAGCGCGGGACTGGCGGCAACATAGCGCTGAAAAGCCGTTTGATGATGAAACGCCACGTATAAGGTGAAATGCCCGCCAAACGAATGCCCCGCCAGCGTTTGCATTTGCTTATTGACCTTAAAACGACATTCGACCCACGGTTTGACGACATCCTGAATAAATCGATAAAATTGCTCCGCTCCGCCCCCGTCTTTAAAGCGCTCGCTGCCATCGCTCACCGTATAGTCGAATGTGCGAGCCGCCTTAATATCGACCCCCTCCTGATAACCGATTCCAATATAAAGCACAGGGGATACATCATCACCGTGATAACCCGCCTTAATTAGGGTCTCAAAGTGTCTGTTGGCATCTAAAAAATACAACGGATTTAATTCGTTGCACCCAACATGCCGTTTATCGCATGCCAGGAAGACCTTATATTTTTGTCCATGATATTCAAACAGAACCGTTTGAACGCTTAACTTACCCGTCATACATCATGCTCCTTCATATTTATTACATAACGGCACCTATCTGAAACATCCCGTTTACAGACCAATCTCATGACTATGAGCGAGCAATCCATTTAATTATCCTACAATTAATGATTTCCGCACGCTAAGATCGTAAATCCCGAGGAGTTCATCACACACATAAACAATTAAGCAAACTTAATCATTTTGGGCGAAATAGAAATATAACAATTAAAATTGGATAAGCAATGTTCTATCCCGGCAAATATCACTTTTGGCTAAATAGTCGAATGGTTATTTTTTAGGGATGATAAGGTTGAAAGAATTAGGAATAGCCTTATCAAAAAGAGAACATACCACTGCAACACAAACAGGCGTGATTGAAGGCGTGCGTGCTTGTCGGCGGGCCAGACCGAATTTCAAGAAGGGGTTGCTGCGTGCCGCTAACGAGGAGAGTTTATGCTCGGCCGAAACCCGATTGCCGGGTTGTGGTCGCTTTGCGTTATCTCCGCCGGCCTCGGGGATAACGCAATAACCCATTGGATTAATTATCTTTTAACGTCACCGGGAAAGGCATCAATGCCTCCCCTTACGCCCGCCGCTTCCTGAACATCCCGCGCAGCGCCACGCTGTTGCGCAAGAAGGCCACGCCGAAGCCCAGCAGGGTGTAGACCACGCCGAGTATCAACATCATCACCACGTCGCCCCACACTTCATTCAGCGACAGCCCCATCTGGTTGACGCCGGCGATCGCCTTGGTGCCCCAGGTGGAGGGAATGCTGTACGAGATGGCGCGCACCCAGGCCGGCATCGACTGCAGCGGCCAGATGGTGCCGGACAGGTAGAAGACCGGCGTAGTGATGAACGCCAGCGTCAGGTAGATCATCTCGACGCTGCGCAGGCACTCGGTCACCAGCTTGCCCAGCCCCAATACCGCCAGCAGGAACGGGAAGGTCAGCAGCAGCAGTTCGGCGATGTTCGCCGTCTGCCTATAGCCCAATACCCACGGCCACAGCACGAACAGCACGATCGACAGGAACAGCCAGATCGGCAGCAGCGCCGTCAGCCCGCCGAGGTGCGCCGCCAGCGGCGCTTTGCCGCCGGGCATGCTTTTCATGGCGATATTGACGCGGATACAGGCGATCAGCAACGAGTGCTGCAACAGCATCACCAACAGCCCGGGGAAGATGATCGCCGCAAAGCTGATGCCGGGGTTGAACACGTCCAGCGTTTGTCCCAGTATCGGCGTCAGCAGTATCTGCGCCTGCCGTTCGCTGAAGCCGCTGCGCAGCAGCAGCCCGTTGTTGTACTCCGTCAGCAGTTGCTGATAGGCCGCCACCACGTCTTGTTGGATCTGGCCGTTGGCCAGGCGGTTGGTGGCGTCGCCGTAGACCGGCACCACGATGTTTTGCCCGCTGAGAATTTTCTTCTCCAGATCCACCGGCATGATGATCACCGCAAACAGCTTGCGCCAGCTGAGATCGCGCTGCGCCTGTTCCAGGCTGTCGTAGGTTTCAATCGCGATCTTGGAGGTGGCGTCCAGTTGGCGGATCAGCTGGCGGCTGGCGGTGCTGTGATCCTGATCGACCACCCCCACCGGCAGATCCCACACCGTGCGGTTGGCGTACACCAGGCTCATGATGCACAGCGACAGGATCAGCATCAGCCACACCGGCCGCTCCAGCATGCCGAGCAGCACCTTAACGAAGGTTTGCCAATAGAGCTTCATCCGGCGTTCCCCTCTTTTGCCAACCGCGCCGGCAGGCGATTGCGCACCAGCAGCGCGGCCACCAGCGGATAGACCGCCAGCAGCGCGCACACGCTGAAGATGGCGCTGGCGTGCACCTGCCGCAGGAACACGTCGAACATCGCGTACAGCGCGTGGGTCAGTGGTTCGATGTTGGAAATGATGCGCGCCGGCAGCGGCATCGACAGCTCAGGCACCGCCATGCCGGAGAAGGTCATCGCGATACTGACCAAAATACCGATCAGGCTGTAGGCGGTGATGGTGCTGCCGGTAAAGGTGTACAGCAGCAGGCCGATGCTCTGCGCCGCCATCACGTAGAACAGGCCAATCATCAGCATAAACAGCGGGTTGCCGCTGACGCGGGCGTCAAAGATGCCCACCAGCGCCGCGATCTCGACCATCAGCAGGGTGGTGAAACACAGCGTGTACGGCGCCAGCTTGCCGAGTAGCGCCAGGCTGAACGGCTTGGCCTGCAGCAGCGACTTGCTGCGCGCCAGCACGTAGATCATGCAGGTCACCGCGAACAGCTGCAGCAGATGGATGGTGGCGGCGAACTGCTGGTAATAGATATAGCTGCCGCTGGCGTTGAACAGGCTGCCGTAGGAGAGCGTCACGTCCGCCAACGGCGGCAGCGTCTTGCCCATCTCGGTGGCGATGATGCTGCGGGTGCTGGCGTTGATTTCGTTCATCAGGCCGCCAAAGTCCTGGGTGGAGTACAGCCCGGCGCCGTAGAACAACGCATTGTAGTACATCACCACGCTCGGCTGTTTGCCCGACAGCGCGTTGGCCTCAAGGTCCGGCGGGATATACAGCAACGCGTAATCCTGCGCGCTGCGCAGGCGGCTCAGCGACTCCGGCAACCCGCCGCCGTAAGCCTCGACGTGGGCGTGCGAACCGGCGTCCAGCCGCCGCGTCAGCGATTTGGACAGCGGGCTGTGATCGCTGTCCACCACCGAGACCGGCAGATCGAGCAGCGTGCCTTCGGAGAAGTTGCTGCTGATCAGCGCAAACAGGATCAGCGGAAAGATCCAGCTCAGCCAGTGCACCACCGGGCTGCGAAAGGCGACGCGACACTCTTTGTCGAACGCGTGACTGAAGCAGCGCCAGCCGGCCCTTACTCTTTCCATTGCCATAAAGTGCTCATCCCCGGACGCAGGCCGTCCACCGGCTGTGACGGATACAGGCGCACTTCGAAGGTTTTCAGGTCGAAGTCGCCGGTGGCGCGGGTGGCGCGTTTGGTGGCGTAATCCCCCAGCGGCGCGATGTAGCGCACCTCGGTGTCGATCATTTTGTCCTTCAGCGCCGGCACCCGCAGCTTGACCTTGTCGCCTTTGCGCACGTGGGCCAGGATGTCTTCACGCAGGTTAAACACGAAGTAGGCGTCCGGCACCCGGATCAACGTCACCAGCGGGCTGCCGGCGTTCAGCAATTCGCCCACTTCGGCCGGGATCGGCCCCACTTCGCCGTCTACCGGCGCTTTCACCTGCAGATCGTCGCTCTGCGCCTGGATCTGCAGCAGGTTCTCTTCCGCCGCCCGCAGCGCCGCCGCATATTGCTGCCGCTGCTCGACGCGGTCGCCGTTGATGCCTTCATCCAGATTGGCCTTGGCGGCCTGCACCTGTTGGAAGGCGGTGTCGCGCGACCGGCGCGAAGCGTCCAGCTCGGACTTCGAGATATAGCCCTTGCCGGCCACGCTCAGGTTCCGGTTGTAGTCGTTTTGCGCATTGCGGTACTGCGCCTCGGCCTGCGCCAGGTTGGCGCGCAGGTTGCGGATGCTCTCTTCACGGGTGCCGTGCAGCGACAGCTCGAGCTGTGCCTTGGCCTCGTCGCGCGTCGCCTGTGCGGAACGCAGTTGCGCCATCAGTTCGGGGCTATCAAGTTGAATGATCAGTTGGCCGCTTTTCACGTCGTCGCCGCGTTCGATCAGGCGTTCAACGACCCGGCCTTTCGCCTTGGATGCGACGATCACTTCGGGGGCATCCACTTCACCCTGCAGCAACAGATCCTGATTGTGCGCGCGGAACAGGATCGCCAATGCGATCGCCGCCAACATCAGCAACAGGGTAAACAGCGTCTTTTTTTTCATTATGTCAGCTCCCGGAACGGTAAGCGGCGGGCGGGGATAATCATTTCCATGTCTCAAATTGCTCCAAAAAACACCATTGCACTCATGAGGATATCACAAGCACATATCTCCTCTTTTATAACTATAAATTGGATTATGCTTTTAACACTAAAAAGCATCTTTTTTTCGGCCTTTTAGTATGCAGACTCCTGCAATCGCCCTTTAAGCGATCCACTCTCTGATGGACGATGTCATGACTGAACACACTGCCGTACCGCTTTCGGTACTGGATTTATCGCCAATCCCGCAAGGGGCCAAGGCACGCGACGCTTTCCACTGTTCGCTGGACTTAGCGCAGCACTCCGAACGCTGGGGCTACCAGCGCTACTGGCTGGCCGAGCACCACAACATGACCGGCATCGGCAGCGCCGCCACCTCGGTGCTGCTGGGCTATCTGGCCGCCGGCACCCAGAGCATTCGCCTCGGCTCCGGCGGCGTGATGCTGCCGAACCATGCGCCGCTGGTGATCGCCGAACAATTCGGCACGCTGGAGTCGCTCTACCCGGGGCGCATCGATTTGGGGTTGGGCCGCGCGCCCGGCACCGATCAGCGCACCATGATGGCGCTGCGCCGCCACCTGTCCGGCGACGTGGATACTTTCCCGCGCGACGTGCAGGAACTGCAAAACTACTTCTGCGACGCGCAGCCCGGGCAACCGGTGCAGGCGGTGCCGGGCCAGGGGCTGCATGTGCCGCTCTGGCTGCTCGGTTCCAGCCTCTACAGCGCACAGCTGGCGGCGCAGCTTGGCCTGCCGTTCGCCTTCGCTTCACACTTCGCCCCGGATATGCTGTTCCAGGCGCTGCAGCTGTACCGCGAGAACTTCAAACCGTCCAAACAGCTGGCGCAGCCACACGCCATGGTGTGCGTCAACGTGATCGCCGCCGACAGCGACCGCGATGCGCGCTTCCTGTTCAGCTCGATGCAGCAGCAGTTCATCAATCTGCGCCGCGGTTCGCCCGGCCCGCTGCCGCCGCCGGTGGATAACATTCACGCGTTGTGGACCGCCGGCGAGCAATACGGCGTCGAGCAGGCGCTGCGGATGTCGATCGTCGGCGATGAAAAAACGGTGCGCCACGGGCTGCAAACGCTGCTGCGTGAAACCGATGCCGACGAGATCATGGTCAACGGCCAGATTTTCGATCATCAGGCGCGGCTGCGTTCGTTCGAGATCGTCGCTGGCGTGAAGGGCGACATCGTGAAGGGCTAAAAAGCGAAGAGGCGGTGGGATCCCCACCGCCTTGGCGTTAACGCTGGATCAGGTAGCGAATGGTCGGCCCGTCCTGCTGGATATCCAGCACCTTGTAGCCGTGGTTGCGCGCATCGAGCGGGATGTTGTTGATCGACTGCGGGCAATCGCTGATCACCTCCAGGATCTCCCCCGGCTTCAGCTGCGGCATCGCCTCCAGCGTCGCCACCGCCGGGTACGGGCAAGGCTCGCCCAGCATGTCCAGCCGGTAGTCCGGCACTATCGTTGTCGCTTTCATGGCATGCTCCTCAAATTCACCACCTGCGCCTCAGGCCGGGCGCGGAAAAAGCGTTTCTCCCACCACAGCATGGCGGCGAAGGCCAGCGCCAGCAGCAGGTAAGTCACCAGCAGGCCGCCGATCGGGCCGAAGGTATCGAGCAGGTTGATCTTGTCGTAGTCGGTCGCCAGCGCCGGCGCCAGGTCGTCCCAGTAATAGGCCAGCAGCGTAGCGCCGATGATGTTGCCCAGCCCCACCCACCAGTAGTGCACCTGCCCTTCCACGGCGCGGTACATCCAACCGGTCTCGCAGCCGCCGGCCAGCACGATGCCGAAGCCGAACAGCAAACCGCCCAGCACCGCATTCGGGCCGGCCCACATGATCTTCGGCGCCACGCCGAGCTGCACATAGCTGAAGATGCCGATGGCGCTCACCGCCATGCCGATGATGATGGCTTTCGCCATGTGAGTGCGGCCGGTGATCCACAGATCGCGGAACGCCGAAGTGAAGCAGATCTGCGCGCGCTCGATCAGCAGGCCAAAGCCGATGCCGAACAGCATGGCGATGCCGAGCTTCGGCGCATCGAACAGCGTCCACAGCGACCAGGCCACCGCGAGGCCGAAGACGGCCATGCCCAGCCGGAAGCGGCGGCGCGCCTGCTCAGGCTTCTGCGTCAGCGGCGCGGCGGCCTTCACCTTTTGCAATTTGACCGGGATGCGGAACATCGGCAGCAGCGTGAATTTGGCGCCGAAGTAAGAACCGGCGGCGGTCGCCAGCGCGAAAAACCAGGCGTGCAACGAGAACTGAGGAATGCCGGTGAAGAATGCCGCCAGGTTACACCCCATCGCCAGGCGCGCGCCGAAACCGGCGATGATGCCGCCCAGCAGCGCCTGCACGATGCGAATACGATGCTGCGGTTGACGCAGCTTGATGTTGTTGGCCCACAGCGCGGCGGCGATACAGCCGGCGAACATGCCGATGATCATGCGCCCGTCGATGCGCTCCAGCGGCGTGCCCTGCAAACCGATCACCTTGAAATAGCCCCACTGCTCAGGGTGCAGACCGAACCACTGCAGCACATGGCCACCCCAGCGCGTGAATTCGCCGGTCACCGCCCAGAAGGTGCCGGTCATGCCGAAGTAGTAGGTAGAGAGGATCCCGGCGGCGATCACCGCCGGCAGCGGCGCCCAAAAGCGCACCAGGTATTGAGATTTGAACTGCTGCCAACTCATGGCATCTCCCGTGCATATCATCCGTAAGAAAAAACCTTATGAATGATACGCCATTCAGGGGCGTTTGACGGCAATTTTCAGGCATAAAAAAACCAGCCCGCAGGCTGGTTTTTCAGAGCACTCACCGCGAACGGAGAATCGGCGATTACGCGTCGCCGAAACGACGACGTGGTGCCGCCGGTGCGCCGTCATCACGGCGTGGCGCCGGCTTGCCGTCACGGTTGTAGTTACCGCCACGACGCTCGCCGCCGTTACCGCCTTCACGACGTTCGCCGAAGGAACGACGTGGGCCGCCTTCGCGACGTTCGCCGTTGAACGGACGACCGTTGCCGCGACGTTCGAACGGCTGCGCATCGCCCAGCAGCTGCATGTTCATCGGCTTGTTCAGGATGCGAGTGCGAGTGAAGTGATTCAGGATCTCGCCCGGCATGCCTTTTGGCAGCTCGATGGTGGAGTGGGAAGCGAACAGCTTGATGTTGCCGATGTAACGGCTGCTGATGTCGCCTTCGTTAGCGATAGCGCCAACGATATGACGGACTTCTACGCCATCGTCACGGCCCACTTCGATGCGGTACAGCTGCATTTCGCCAACGTCACGACGTTCGCGACGCGGACGATCGCCGTCACGGCTGTCGCGGCTGTCACGACGGTCGCCGCGGCGATCGTCACGGTCGTTGAACTCACGACGCTGACGCGGCTTGAAGACCGGATCCGGCGGCAGGATCAGCGGACGTTCGCCCTGAGCCATTTTCAGCAGCGCTGCGGCCAGGGTTTCCATATCCAGCTCTTCTTCCGGCTGCAGTTTGGTCAGCAGTGCGCGGTACAGATCCAGATCGCTGCTTTCCAGCTGCTGCTGAACTTTCGCGGCAAACTTGGCCAGACGACGCTCGCCCAGCAGTTCTGCGTTCGGCAGCTCCACTTCAGGGATGGTCAGCTTCATGGTGCGTTCGATGTTGCGCAGCAGGCGGCGTTCGCGGTTTTCCACGAACAGCAGCGCGCGGCCGGCGCGACCCGCACGACCGGTACGGCCGATACGGTGAACGTAAGACTCGGAGTCCATCGGGATGTCATAGTTGACAACCAGGCTGATGCGCTCGACGTCCAGGCCACGGGCCGCAACGTCGGTCGCGATCAGGATATCCAGACGACCGTCTTTCAGGCGCTCCAGGGTCTGCTCACGCAGCGCCTGGTTCATGTCGCCGTTCAGCGCGGCGCTGCTGTAACCGCTGCGCTCCAGTGCTTCGGCCACTTCCAGGGTCGCGTTCTTGGTACGGACGAAGATGATCGCCGCGTCAAAGTCTTCGGCTTCCAGGAAACGCACCAGCGCTTCGTTTTTACGCATGCCGTAGACCGACCAGTAGCTCTGGCTGATGTCCGGACGGGTGGTCACGCTGGACTGGATGCGCACTTCCTGCGGCTCTTTCATGAAGCGGCGGGTAATGCGACGGATCGCTTCCGGCATGGTGGCGGAGAACAGCGCGGTCTGATGTTCAGCCGGGATCTCAGCCATGATGGTTTCTACGTCTTCGATAAAGCCCATGCGCAGCATTTCGTCGGCTTCATCCAGCACCAGACCGCTCAGGTTAGAGAGGTTCAGGGTGCCGCGCTTCAGGTGGTCCAGCAGGCGGCCTGGGGTACCCACAACGATTTGCGGGCCCTGGCGCAGAGCGCGCAGCTGCACGTCGTAACGCTGGCCGCCGTACAGGGCTACCACGTTGACGCCGTTCATGTGTTTGGAGAAATCGGTCATCGCTTCAGCAACCTGAACCGCCAGTTCGCGGGTCGGTGCCAGCACCAGGATCTGAGGTGCTTTCAGGTCTGCCTGCAGGTTGTGCAGCAGCGGCAGCGAGAACGCTGCAGTTTTACCACTACCGGTCTGTGCCATGCCCAGCACGTCGCGGCCGTTCAACAGGTGAGGAATACACTCAGCCTGGATCGGAGATGGTTTTTCATAGCCCAGATCGTTCAGGGCGGAAATGATTGGAGCAGACAGCCCCAGATCAGCAAAAGAGGTTTCAAACTCAGTCGTCATGTACACGTGCCTCATTAATAATGGCAGCCAGTCTACATAACTCGTCGAGAAAATTTTCAGTCATTTTCATTGAAAAGTGTGAACCGGCTCAAATTAGATTATAAAACGAACAAAAAAGCCCTCGCCCGTTAAGGCGATAACTTTGGTTAAAAACCAATGTTCATCAGGCTGATAGGTGTTCGTCAGCTATTGCTGGTCCGATTCCGATAGGTCGTCTTGCTCTTGGCCCAAAAGCGCCAATTCCAACAATGCATAGCGGTGCTCAACGAAGTTGTGAACGTTGTTAGACACCGTCAGTTTGAACAGCGCCGAAGCGGTGTCCTTGTCCCCCAGACTCAGGTAGTGTTTACCCAAATAGAAGTCAGTTTCACTGAGATGCTCAGCGAGCGAAGTGTTATCCGTTGCATCTGCCTTGAGGCGTTCCATCAGCGTTTTTTCGCTGATCTTGCCCAGGTAGAATTCGACAATATTCCATCCCCATTGCCCTCTGTCCGCTTTGTCATAGCGCTGCTGAAGCGCTACCTCGGCCTTCTTGGGATCGATTTCTCGCTCCACCAGATACAGCCATAACGAACGGAAGGGATCGTTTGGGTCGTCTTGATAAAACGCCTGCAGATCATCCTGCGCCAACGGGAAGCGGCCGCCATAATACAGTGCGATGCCCCGGTTTAAACGCGCGTAATTGTAAGTTGGATCAAGCTCTAGTACAGAATCAAACGCTTCATAGGCAGCATCAAAATTGCCTGCCTGCGTTAAGTAAATGCCCAGGTAGTTGAAAACTTCCGGCATGTCGGGACGTATCGCCAGCGCCTGCGAGAAATCATTGCGCGCTAATGCACGTAACCCGAGGCTATCATACAGCACACCGCGCTCATATAAAAGCTGTGCGCGTTCGTCATCCGTCAGTGCCCGGCTGGCAAGAATTTGTTCCATGCGCGCCAGGATCACTTCCTGCTGCAACGTAGGCTGCAACGGGATTGCCAAAACTTCGTCTTTACGCCAATCATGGTTGCTGCATCCTGCCAGCATGAGTGCTGTCGCAACGTAACACCAGCGCAAGAAAGGCTTCATTTCCCACTCCCGAAGACAAACATTGGATGAACGTCCTGTCCTCCGTTTGCTAAAACGCGGGCATCCTACCCGCGCGATACGAACAGCTCCCAACCCCGTGGCGGGGAGCTGTAAAACTATCTATACAGTTATTCTGCTTCAGGCGCAGGTGAACCTGCTTCCGGCGCCATCGCTTCTTTGATGCTCAGACGCACGCGGCCCTGACGGTCAACTTCCAGTACCTTAACCGGCACTTCCTGACCCATCTGCAGATAGTCGGTCACTTTCTCAACGCGCTTGTCGGCGATCTGAGAAATGTGCACCAGGCCTTCTTTACCACCGCCGATAGCGACGAATGCGCCGAAATCAACGATACGGGTCACTTTACCCTGGTAGATACGGCCCACTTCGATCTCTGCCGTGATCTCTTCGATGCGACGGATAGCGAATTTCGCTTTCTCACCGTCGGTCGCAGCGATTTTAACTGTACCATCATCTTCAATTTCGATGGTAGTGCCAGTCTCTTCGGTCAGCGCGCGGATAACGGAACCGCCCTTACCGATCACGTCTTTGATTTTATCCGGGTTGATGCGGATAGTATGAATACGCGGTGCGAATTCGGAGATATCGCCGCGCGGAGTGCTGATAGCCTGTTCCATTACGCCCAGGATGTGCAGACGCGCGCCCTTGGCCTGGTTCAGAGCCACCTGCATGATTTCGCGGGTGATGCCTTCGATTTTGATGTCCATCTGCAGCGCGGTGATACCGTCGCGGCTACCGGCCACTTTGAAGTCCATGTCGCCCAGGTGATCTTCGTCACCCAGAATGTCGGACAGAACCACATAGTTGTCGGCTTCTTTCACCAGGCCCATCGCGATACCCGCAACGGCAGCCTTGATTGGCACGCCGGCGTCCATCAGCGCCAGAGACGCGCCGCACACGGAAGCCATGGAAGAAGAACCGTTGGATTCGGTGATTTCAGACACCACGCGAACCGTGTACGGGAAATCTTCCGGTTTAGGCATCATAGCCAATACGCCGCGTTTCGCCAGGCGACCGTGACCGATTTCACGACGCTTAGGAGAACCGACCATGCCGGTTTCGCCTACGGAGTACGGAGGGAAGTTGTAGTGGAACAGGAAGCTGTCGGTCTTCTCGCCCATCAGCTCGTCCAGGTTCTGTGCGTCGCGCGCGGTGCCCAGGGTCGCGGTAACCAGCGCCTGAGTTTCGCCACGGGTGAACAGCGCGGAACCGTGGGTGCGCGGCAGTACGCCGGTGCGCACATCCAGGCCACGGATCATGTCTTTTTCACGGCCGTCGATACGCGGCTCGCCACGCAATACGCGGCTGCGCACCACGTTCTTCTCGACGGTGCCCAGGATGTCCTGGATTTCGCCGGCGTCCAGCGTTTCGTCCTGCGCCAGCAGGGTTTCAACCACGCTGTCTTTGATCGCGTCAACCTGAGCGTAACGCTCTTGTTTTTCGGTAATGTGGTAAGCGTCGCCCAGGCGAGCTTCAGCCAGTTCAGCCACGCGCGCGTGCAGCGCTTCGTTGACCGCAGGCGCCTGCCAATCCCACTTCGGCTTGCCGGCTTCGGCAACCAGCGCGTTGATGTTTTCGATAACCACTTGCTGCTGGTCATGGCCGAACACCACGGCGCCCAGCATCTGATCTTCGCTCAGCACGTCAGCTTCGGATTCCACCATCAGCACCGCGCCGGCGGTACCGGCAACCACCAGATCCAGACGGCTTTCTTTCAGTTCGTCGGTCGTTGGGTTCAGTACGTACTGATCGTTGATGTAACCTACGCGCGCGGCGCCGATTGGGCCGTTGAACGGAATACCGGACAGGCTCAGGGCGGCAGAGGCGCCGATCATCGCAACGATGTCCGGGTTCACCTGCGGGTTAACGGAAACCACGGTCGCGATCACCTGAACTTCGTTCAGGAAGCTGTCCGGGAACAGTGGACGGATCGGGCGGTCGATCAGACGGGAAGTCAGCGTCTCGCCTTCGCTCGGACGGCCTTCGCGGCGGAAGAAGCTGCCCGGGATACGGCCGGCGGCGTAGGTACGCTCTTGGTAGTTCACCGTCAGCGGGAAGAAGCTCTGGCCCGGCTTGGCTTTTTTCTGGCCAACGACGGTAACGAATACGGCGGTGTCATCCATGCTCACCATAACGGCGGCGGTGGCCTGACGCGCCATCATACCGGTTTCGATGGTGACGGTATGCTGGCCATATTGGAATTTGCGAATGATCGGTGTCAGCAAAATTATATCCTTGATTAACGGCGCGCAATCGCATTGACGACTCGACACGCCTGTGACTCGATTTGCCTTCTCACTACATCCTCGCGACTAATGACAATCCTTATCTCAGGCGGGAGATAAAGCCTCTCATTAGCCGCGCGAACCTCTGTAACGGAAGAACCTGTTTGGAAACATCAGTAATACATTAACCTGATTTGCTTATGCTTCCTAGAAGAAAGGGGCCAAAATAGGCCCCTTTCCACTGAAACTTGCTAGATTAGCGACGCAGACCCAGACGCTCGATCAGGCTGGTGTAACGTGCCACATCTTTACGCTTCAGGTAGTCCAGCAGCTTACGACGCTGAGAAACCATACGCAGCAGACCACGACGGCTGTGGTGATCTTTTTTGTGCTCGGAGAAGTGGCCTTGCAGATGGTTGATCTGCGCAGTCAGCAGGGCAACCTGAACTTCGGTAGAACCGCTGTCGTTAGTACCACGACCGAAATCAGCTACGATTTGAGCTTTAGCTTCAACACTTAGAGACATTGTAATACTCCAGATTATAGATAATAAAAACAGGCGCCGATCTCTAATTCAGCAACCCAATGCATAAGCTGCGCCATTCTACTCTTAGCGCAGTGCGATCGCAAGGCGACGCAGTGCCCCGCCGTCAGTCGAAATGCTCGACCACCAGGCGGCGCGGCGCCACGCGACCATCCTCGGCGATGTCGCCAACGCCGATGAATTTCCGCTCTTCACCCTCGGTGATGCGCACCAGGCCGGATGCCGGCGCGCCGGCCACTTGCACCGGTTGCCCCTGCTTGACGTAACCCGCCACCACCGGCAGCAAATTCACTTCCGGATAGTTCTCAACCGGGCTGTCCATCGGCATCAGCAGCGGATCGAGCAGCTCACCGGGCGCGATCGCTTGTTCCTGCGCCTGCGCCACCAAGGCGTTCAGCTGTTCCAGCGTCACCATGCGCGCGATGGGATAAGTCGCCACCTGCAGGCGGCGCAGATAGATCACGTGCGCGCCGCAGCCCAGCAGCTCGCCGAGATCGTCGGTGATGGTGCGGATGTAGGTGCCTTTCGAGCAGTGAATCTCCAGCTCGAGTTCATCCCCTTCCCAGCGGATAAACTGCAGCTCGTACACCGTAATGCTGCGCGCTTCGCGCGGCACTTCGATGCCCTGGCGCGCATACTCGTAGAGTTTCTTGCCCTGGTATTTCAACGCCGAATACATCGACGGCACCTGCTGGATGTCGCCGCGGAAGGTGTCCAGCGCCGCGTCGAGCTGCGCCTGGGTGAAGTTCACCGGGCGTTCCTGCACGATCTGCCCGTCGGCGTCGGAGGTATCGGTACGCTGCCCCAGCTTGGCGATCACCCGATAGCGCTTGTCGGAATCGAGCAGGTATTGCGAAAACTTGGTCGCTTCGCCCAGACAGATAGGCAACATGCCGGTCGCCAACGGATCGAGCGCGCCGGTATGGCCCGCTCGGTTGGCGTTGTACAGACGTTTTACTTTTTGCAGCGCATCGTTGGACGACAACCCCTGCGGCTTGTCCAGCAACAGCACGCCGTGGATGTCACGGCCGCGGCGACGAGGGCGACTCATTAATCCTCCTTGTCATCGCCTGAGGCGGAACGGCGCTCTGCGTCGTTCTTCACCACGTTGGTCACCAGGTTGGACATGCGCATGCCTTCCACCAAGGAGTTGTCGTAAGCGAAGGTCAGCTCCGGCACCACGCGCAGGCGCATCGCTTTGCCCAGCAGGGTGCGGATATAGCCGGAAGCGTCCTGCAACGCTTTGATGCCGTTGGTGACCAGATCCGGATCGTGGTTCTCGGTCAGCACGTTCAGGAAGGTGACGTAAACCTTGGCATACGCCAGGTCGCGGGACACTTCCACGCCGGAAACGGTCGCCATGCCGACGCGCGGATCTTTCACTTCACGCTGCAGAATGATCGCAATCTCTTTCTGCATCTCTTGCGCCACGCGTTGACCGCGGCTGAATTCTTTTGCCATTTTGGATTCTCCAGACAAATCGGGGGGCACAAAGGCCCCCCGTAAACAGATATAAGCAGATGTGCAATCGTTAAGCGATGGTGCGTTGGATCTCAATGATTTCGAACACTTCGATCATGTCGCCGACGCGCACGTCGTTATAGTTCTTAACGCCGATACCACATTCCATGCCGTTACGGACTTCGTTAACGTCATCTTTGAAGCGACGCAGGGATTCCAGCTCGCCTTCATAGATAACCACGTTGTCGCGCAGTACGCGGATTGGGTTGTGACGCTTGATGGTCCCTTCGGTAACCATACAGCCGGCGATAGCGCCGAACTTAGGCGATTTGAACACGTCGCGCACTTCGGCCAGGCCGATGATCTGCTGCTTGTATTCCGGCGCCAGCATACCGCTCATCGCCTGCTTCACTTCGTCGATCAGGTTATAGATCACGGAGTAGTAACGCAGATCCAGGCTTTCCGCTTCGATCACGCGGCGCGCAGAAGCGTCGGCACGCACGTTGAAGCCCAGGATGATGGCGTTGGAAGCCGCAGCCAGCGTCGCGTCGGTTTCGGTGATCCCACCTACGCCGGAGCCGACAATCTTCACCTTCACTTCGTCGGTGGAGAGTTTCAGCAGCGAGTCGCTGATCGCTTCGCAAGAACCCTGTACGTCGGATTTCAGTACGATGTTCAGCTCGGACACTTCGCCGTCGGTCATGTTGGCGAACATGTTTTCCAGCTTGGACTTCTGCTGACGCGCCAGTTTGACTTCGCGGAACTTGCCTTGACGGTACAGCGCCACTTCACGCGCTTTCTTCTCGTCACGCACCACGGTCGCTTCGTCACCCGCTGCAGGCACGCTGGACAGGCCGAGGATTTCCACAGGGATAGACGGACCGGCGGAGGTCACTTCACGACCCAGCTCGTCACGCATCGCACGCACGCGGCCGTATTCGAAGCCGCACAGGACGATATCGCCCTTGTTCAGCGTACCTTCCTGAACCAGCACGGTAGCAACCGGGCCACGGCCTTTATCCAGGAAGGACTCGATCACTACGCCGCTCGCCATGCCGCTGCGAACCGCTTTCAGCTCCAGAACTTCGGCCTGCAGCAGGATGGCCTGCAGCAGCTCGTCGATACCGGTACCGGCTTTCGCGGACACGTGAACGAACTGCGCTTCGCCGCCCCACTCTTCCGGCATAACGCCGTACTGAGACAGTTCCTGCTTAACGCGATCCGGATCGGCTTCCGGTTTGTCGATTTTGTTCACCGCAACCACCAATGGCACCTGCGCCGCTTTCGCGTGCTGGATAGCTTCGATGGTTTGTGGCATCACGCCGTCGTCGGCCGCCACCACCAGAACCACGATGTCAGTCGCCTGAGCACCGCGAGCACGCATCGAGGTAAACGCGGCGTGGCCCGGGGTGTCCAGGAAGGTGATCATGCCGTTCTCGGTTTCTACGTGGTAGGCACCGATGTGCTGGGTAATGCCGCCGGCTTCGCCCGCCGCCACTTTGGTGGAGCGGATGTAGTCCAGCAGAGAGGTTTTACCGTGGTCAACGTGGCCCATGATGGTCACGACCGGCGCGCGCGGCTCGGCCGCAGCGCCCGTATCACGGTCGCTCATCAGCGCTTCTTCCAGCTCGTTTTCACGACGCAGGATAACTTTGTGGCCCATCTCTTCGGCAACCAGCTGTGCGGTTTCCTGGTCGATAACCTGGTTGATGGTGGCCATGGCGCCCAGTTTCATCATCACTTTGATGACCTGAGAACCTTTGACCGCCATCTTGTTGGCCAGCTCGGCCACGGTGATGGTTTCACCGATCACCACGTCACGGTTAACCACCTGCGCCGGCTTGTTGAAGCCCTGCTGCAGAGCGCTAGGCTTGCGTTTGCCGCCTTTGCCGCCACGGGTAACGGCACGCGCTTCTTCGCGATCCGCTTTGGATTCGGACAGCTTGTTGCCTTTCTTCTGCTTGGTGGCTTTGCCGCCGCGGGTGCGGCTGCGACGATCGCCTTCAACTTTGGCGTCGTTTTCATCTTCAGCGGCACGGGCGTGCTGAGAGGTGGTCACGTGATAGTCGGCGCTTTCAACCGCAGCGCTAGCCGCGTCGGCCTGGGCCCACTTCTCGCCGTTCTCTTCGGCCATGCGACGGGCTTCTTCCGCCACGCGCTTGGCTTCCTCTTCAACCTTGCGGCGCACTTCCTCTTCCGCTTTACGTTTCAGTTCAGCGGCTTCGGCTTCACGGCGTGCTTTTTCCGCCTGAGCTGGCTTGGTCATTTCGTCGGTATGTTGATTGGTCACTTTTTCTTTTTCCGCTGAATTACGCTTAGCAATCTCCGCGGCCTCACGTTTGGCTTGCTCTTCGGCTGCGCGCTTCGCTTCCGCTTCGCGTTTTGCGAGCTCTTCCGCTTCGCGCCGTGCCTGCTCTTCCGCTTCACGCTGTGCCTGCTCTGCCGCTTCAGCCAACTGGGCTTCCTGCGTATCGCGATTTACATAAGTGCGTTTCTTGCGGACCTCAATTTGCACCGATTTACTTTTACCGCCGGTGCTCGGGATATTCAAGGTGCTGCGCGTTTTGCGCTGCAAAGTGAGTTTACCCGGCGCGCTGCCGTGTTCACGGTTCAGGTGCGCCAGTAATGTTTCTTTTTCTTGCTGGGTAACAGAGTCCGACTCGGACTTGTTGATCCCTGCATCAGCAAACTGCTGTACCAGGCGATCAACCGGAGTCTGAATCTCTGCTGCCAGCGATTTTACGGTTACATCTGTCGTCATGCTGTTCCTTCCTGCTACAGTTATTACGCGTTGTCGCCAAACCAACAGATATTGCGTGCAGCCATGATCAGCTCGCCGGCTTGCTCATCGCTAAGCCCTTCAATATCAGCCAGATCGTCAACACCCTGCTCGGCAAGATCTTCCAGCGTACAAACCCCACGCGCGGCCAGTTTAAAGGCCATGCTGCGCTCAAGACCCGGCAGGTTGAGCAAATCGTCGGCCGGTTTGTTGTCGCCCAGGCTTTCTTCTTGTGCCAGGGCCAGCGTGGTCAATGCAGCTTTGGCGCGTTCGCGCAATGCTTCAACCGTATCTTCATCCAGACCGTCGATTTCCAACAGCTCTTTGATCGGCACGTAGGCCAGCTCTTCCAGCGTGGAGAAGCCTTCTTCAACCAGTACGGTGGCGAAATCTTCGTCGATATCAAGATACTTGGTGAAGGTATCAATAGCGGCATGAGCCTCGGCCTGGTGCTTGGCCTGCAGGTCGTCCGCCGTCATCACGTTCAGTTCCCAACGATCGTCGCCGCGGTGTTGTTTCAGCAGCTGGGAAGCCAAACGCACGTTTTGGCCGTTACGGCCGATCGCCTGCGCCAGGTTGCTGGCTTCAACGGCGATATCCATGGTGCAGTTATCTTCGTCTACCACGATCGACGCGACGTCGGCCGGCGCCATGGCGTTGATGACGAATTGCGCTGGGTTATCATCCCACAGGATGATATCGATGCGCTCGCCGCCGAGCTCGCTCGACACGGCCTGAACGCGCGCACCGCGCATACCTACGCAGGCGCCGACCGGATCGATGCGCTTGTCGTTGGTTTTCACTGCAATTTTCGCACGGGAGCCTGGATCGCGGGCTGCCGCTTTAATCTCGATCACTTCTTCGCCGATTTCCGGCACTTCGATGCGGAACAGCTCTTTCAGCATTTCCGGGCTGGAACGGCTGACGAACAGCTGCGCGCCGCGAGCTTCGGGACGTACGGCATACAATACGCCGCGAATGCGGTCGCCCGGACGGAAGTTTTCGCGCGGCAGCATGTCTTCACGGCCAATGACCGCTTCGGCGTTGTTGCCCAGATCCAGCGCGATGCTGTCACGGTTCACTTTCTTCACCACGCCGGTGACGATCTCACCTTCGTGTTCACGGAAAGCGTCGACCACCATCGCGCGCTCGGCCTCGCGCACTTTCTGCACGATAACCTGCTTGGCGGTTTGGGTGGTGATGCGGTCGAAGGTCACGGATTCGATCTGATCTTCGACGTATCCGCCGAGCTCGATGCTCGGATCTTCAAACTGAGCGGCTTCCAGCGTGATTTCACGCGTCGGCTGAGTCACTTCGTCTACGGCGACCCAACGGCGGAAGGTATCGAAATCGCCGGTTCTGCGGTCAATGCTGACGCGCACGTCGATTTCCTGCTCGTATTTTTTCTTGGTTGCGGTGGCTAATGCAGTTTCCAGCGCTTCGAAAATCTTCTCGCGCGGAAGGGATTTTTCATTGGAAACTGCTTCAACAACAGCCAGAATCTCTTTGTTCATCCTAGTTGCCTCTTCCAAACTTTAAAAGTGGGGTACCAGGTTCGCTTTCTGGATGTTGCTCAGCGCGAACACTTCATCTTTCCCTTCCACAGTAACCGTGATCATCTCGCCTTCGACAGACTTGATAATACCCTGCCACTTGCGACGGTTCTGTACCGCCATGCGCAGGACCAGGCTGACTTCTTCACCGAGGTAACGCGTATAGTGTTCTGCGGTGAACATCGGGCGATCAAGGCCAGGAGAGGAGACTTCCAAGTTGTAAGCGACCGTGATTGGATCTTCGACGTCCAATACAGCGCTGACCTGGTGGCTGACATCAGCGCAATCATCAACATTGATGCCGTTATCACTATCAATATAGATGCGGAGCGTCGATTGGCGCGCACGAATGAATTCGATGCCTACAAGCTCAAAGCCCAACGCTTCTACCGGTGCCGAAAGCATCTCTGTTAACTTTTGCTCTAATGTGGACAAGCCCACCCCCAAGACATAAAAAAAGGGCTAAATAGCCCAGTGATTCTGTTGCCAAATAACAAAAAACCCCGAAAAATCGGGGCTTTATGCAACTGGACCCTGTTTGCCGCTAGGCGGCCTCGGTACAACTTTCGAGCAAGTGTCATTTTCAAATGTTGATCGAGAAAAGCGGGTTTCAATCGAAAAGTGTATTTGAAAATAAACACTTAAAGGAAAGTGGTTGCGGGGGCCGGATTTGAACCGACGACCTTCGGGTTATGAGCCCGACGAGCTACCAGGCTGCTCCACCCCGCGTCCGAAAACGTGGCAAATACTACGCCGATAATCGCAAAATTGCAAGTTATCTCTGGGATTTGGTACCGAGGATGGGACTCGAACCCACAAGCCCGTTAGGGCACTACCACCTCAAGGTAGCGTGTCTACCAATTCCACCACCTCGGTACTGATTCTTACTGCTAACGGCCGTTGTTCTTTCGAGTTCACAACCACCGCTTTCAAACTTTGTTACGGCTTACTGCGGGATATCGCTGCTCGGCTTGGCTGGTGCCGCCGGCGCGGTCGTCTGCTCAGTTTTCACTGGCTGACCCAGGTTTTCCCACTCGCTGCCTTTCTTGCTCTGGTTGCTGCTGAGGTTGCCCAGAATCAGGCTGATGACGAAGAACAGCGTCGCCAGCACAGCAGTCATGCGGGTCATAAAGTTACCGGAACCACTCGAACCGAACAATGTGCCTGATGCACCTGCTCCGAAAGAGGCTCCCATATCAGCGCCTTTACCTTGCTGCAACATAATCAGAGCAACCAGCCCGATTGAGATCAGCAGGAAAATTACCAGAAGAGCTTCGTACATAGTAGTACCCGTATCCTTGCGGCCTTACCGCATGCCAAATGCTTCACACTCATCAAGCAGGCGTTTTTATAAACTGCCTACTGAAGCGGGTGTGAATACTAACCAAAGCCGCCAACCCGCGCAAGGGCAATTTGCAGCCGCCGGCGCGTTTGCGGAAAAAAACGCCAACAATCGCCTGTTCGGGCTCAGCGATGCCAAGCCCGGCGGCTAACTGTCTGTTTTAACCTGCGGATTTCACCGCGTCGGCGATGCGATGCGCCAGCGCGGTCACCTGCTGCTCGTCTTCGCCTTCCACCATCACGCGGATCAGCGGCTCGGTGCCCGATTTGCGCAGCAGCACCCGGCCGCGGCCGGCCAGCTCGGCCTCCACTTGCTCGGTGACTTTGCGCACCGCGTCGGACTCCAGCGGATTGTGCTCGCCGGCGAAGCGCACGTTGACCAGGATCTGCGGCAGCAGCTTCATGCCGCTGCACAGGTCATGCAGGCTCATGTGGTTGCGCACCATGGCGGTCAGCACCTGCAGCCCGGCCACGATGCCGTCGCCGGTGGTGGTTTTGTCCAGCAGGATCACATGGCCGGAGTTTTCCGCGCCGATGCGCCAGCCCAACTCCTGCAGCTTCTCCAGCACGTAGCGGTCGCCCACTTTGGCGCGAGCGAACGGAATGCCCAGCTGTTTCAGCGCCAGCTCCAGCCCCATATTGCTCATCAGGGTGCCGACCGCGCCGCCGCGCAGCTGGCCCTGACGCAGGCCTTCACGGGCGATGATGTACAGGATCTGGTCGCCGTCCACCTTGTTGCCCAGGTGATCCACCATCATCACGCGGTCACCGTCGCCGTCGAACGCCAGGCCGACGTGCGCTTTTTCCTGCAACACGCGCTCCTGCAGCTGACGCACATCGGTAGCGCCGCATTTTTCGTTGATGTTCATCCCGTCCGGCTCAACGCCGATGGCTATCACCGTGGCGCCCAGCTCGCGCAGCACGCTCGGCGCGATGTGATAAGTCGCGCCGTTGGCGCAGTCAACCACGATTTTCAGCCCCTTCAGGCTCAGCTCGCTCGGGAAAGTGCCTTTGCAGAATTCGATATAGCGGCCGGCGGCGTCGATGATACGGCTGGCTTTACCCAGCTCGGCGGACTCTACGCAGGTCAGCGGTTTTTCCATCTCGGCTTCGATCGCCTCTTCGACGTTGTCCGGCAATTTGGCGCCGTCGATCGAGAAGAACTTGATGCCGTTGTCATAGAACGGGTTGTGCGAAGCGGAGATGACAATGCCCGCTTCCGCGCGGAAGGTGCGCGTCAGGTAGGCCACCGCCGGCGTAGGCATCGGCCCAGTGAAGGAGGCGGATAATCCGGCGGCCGCCAGGCCGGCTTCCAGAGCGGACTCCAGCATATAACCGGAGATGCGCGTATCCTTACCGATGATGATCTTGCGGGAACCGTGACGCGCCAGCACTTTACCGGCCGCCCAGCCCAGTTTCAGCACGAAGTCCGGCGTGATGGGGCTGTCCCCGACCTTGCCTCGGATGCCGTCGGTGCCAAAATATTTGCGCTCGCTCATGTCTCTACTGTCCTTTAGCTGAAAGTGTTGCCTCGACGACACGCATCGCCTCGACGGTTTCTTTAACGTCATGCACTCTGACAATCTGCGCCCCCTGCATCGCCGCGATCACCGCGCAGGCCACGCTGCCGATAACCCGTTGATCCGGCGGCACGTTCAGCAGTTGTCCAATCATCGATTTGCGCGACATGCCGACCAACAGCGGCAAACCGAAACGATGAAATTCCGACAACCGGGCCAGAAGCTGATAGTTGTGCGCCAAATTTTTACCGAAACCGAAGCCTGGGTCGAGCAGCAATTTCTGATTTGTTATCCCCGCCTCGTTACAGCGCCGGATATGGTGCTCGAAAAACGTCTGAACGTCGGCGATCAGATCGTCGTAGTGGGGCGCCTGCTGCATGGTGCGCGGCTGCCCCTGCATGTGCATCAGGCAGACCGGCAAACCGCTTTCCGCCGCCGCCGCCAGGGCGCCCGGCTCCTGCAGCGAACGGATGTCGTTGATCAAGTGTGCGCCGGCGTGCGCCGATTCGCGGATCACACCCGCTTTCGAGGTATCGACCGAGATAAAGACTTCAAAGCGCTGCGCCAGCGCTTCCACCACAGGCACGACCCGCTCAAGCTCCTCCTCTTCGCTCACTTCCGCCGCCCCCGGCCTTGTCGATTCGCCGCCGATATCAATCATCGTGGCGCCGGCCGAAATCAGCGCATGCGCATGTACCAGCGCCTGGTTCAGGGTGTTGTGGCGGCCGCCGTCGGAAAACGAATCCGGCGTCACGTTGAGGATGCCCATCACCTGAGGATGGGAGAGATTGAGCGTCATGTCGCGCACGGTTAACTGCATGGTTGGTCCACCTTACTGTTGCCTGGTTCACTGCCCGCCGGGCAAAAAAAAACCCCGGCATGCCGGGGTTTGATGTTATTACACAGCCGCTGTTACTTGTCGAGCTGTTCGGACATGGTGTTGCCCGGCGTTGGGGTGCGCGGCTCATCTACCGGCGTCGGGGCTTTCGGGGTGCCACCGTTGTCGGAGCTGTTGCCTTTGTTCGCATCGTCCCAGCCCGCCGGCGGACGCACGTCTTTGCGGTTCATCAGATCGTCGATCTGCGGCGCATCGATGGTTTCATACTTCATCAACGCATCCTTCATCGAGTGCAGGATGTCCATGTTTTCCATCAGCAGCGAGCGAGCACGCGTGTAGTTGCGTTCGATCAGCGACTTCACTTCCTGGTCGATGATACGCGCGGTTTCATCCGACATGTGCTTCGCCTTGGCCACGGAACGGCCCAGGAACACTTCGCCCTCTTCTTCCGCATACAGCAGCGGCCCCAGCTTCTCGGAGAAGCCCCATTGGGTCACCATGTTGCGGGCGATGGAGGTCGCCACTTTGATATCGTTCGACGCACCGGTAGAGACTTTTTCCGGCCCGTAGATGATCTCTTCCGCCAGACGACCGCCGTACAGGGTGGAGATTTGGCTCTCCAGCTTCTGACGGCTGGCGCTGATCGCATCCCCTTCCGGCAGGAAGAAGGTCACGCCGAGCGCCCGACCACGAGGAATGATGGTGACCTTGTGCACCGGGTCGTGTTCAGGAACCAGGCGGCCAATGATGGCGTGGCCCGCTTCGTGATACGCGGTCGACTCTTTCTGCGCTTCAGTCATCACCATGGAGCGGCGTTCCGCACCCATCATGATCTTGTCTTTGGCTTTCTCGAACTCCACCATCGACACCACGCGCTTGTTGCCGCGGGCGGCGAACAGCGCCGCTTCGTTGACCAGGTTGGCCAGATCGGCACCGGAGAAGCCCGGCGTACCGCGCGCAATGACGGAGGCGTCGATGTCAGCCGCCAACGGCACGCGGCGCATGTGCACCTTCAGGATCTGCTCGCGGCCGCGCACGTCCGGCAGCCCGACCACGACCTGACGGTCGAAACGGCCCGGGCGCAGCAGCGCGGGATCAAGCACGTCCGGACGGTTGGTCGCCGCGATGACGATGATGCCCTCGTTGCCTTCGAAACCGTCCATCTCAACCAGCATCTGGTTCAGGGTCTGCTCGCGCTCATCGTGACCGCCACCCAGGCCGGCGCCACGCTGGCGACCGACGGCGTCGATTTCATCGATGAAGATGATGCACGGCGCGGCTTTCTTCGCTTGTTCGAACATGTCGCGCACGCGGGATGCACCCACGCCGACGAACATTTCGACGAAGTCGGAACCGGAAATGGTGAAGAACGGTACCTTCGCTTCGCCGGCGATCGCTTTCGCCAACAGCGTTTTACCGGTCCCCGGCGGGCCAACCATCAGCACGCCTTTCGGGATCTTGCCGCCCAGCTTCTGGAAACGGCTCGGTTCGCGCAGGTATTCCACCAGTTCGCTCACCTCTTCTTTCGCTTCGTCACACCCGGCGACATCGGCGAAAGTGGTCTTGATCTGGTCTTCCGTCAGCATGCGGGCCTTGCTCTTGCCGAAGGACATCGCGCCCTTGCCGCCGCCGCCCTGCATTTGCCGCATAAAGAAGATCCAGACCCCGATCAGCAACAGCATCGGGAACCAAGAGATAAAGATAGAAGCCAGCAGGCTCGGCTCTTCAGGCGGCTCGCCGACAACTTTCACATTCTTCGTTAACAACGTATCCAGCAACTTAGGATCGTTGACAGGGATGTAGGTCGTGTATTTGTTACTGTCTTTCTTGGTAACGTTAATTTCACGTCCGTTGATTCGCGCTTCGCGAACCTGGTCCTGGGTCAGTTCGGACATGAAGGTAGAGTAATCCACCCTACGGCCATTCGACTCGCTGGGCCCAAAGCTCTGGAATACAGACATCAACACTACCGCGATGACTAACCAGAGAATTAGGTTTTTCGCCATGTCACTCAAGGGATTAACCTCATCTTACAACTGTGTTAACAAACAGCGTTAGGGTACTACAGTTTGCGCCCTGTCGCTACAATGTACACTTCGCGCGAACGGGCGCGGGAAGCGTCTGGCTTACGAATCTTAACCTTCGTAAACAGGGAGCGAATTTCCCGTAGGTACTCGTCAAAGCCATCTCCCTGGAACACCTTCACCAGGAAACTTCCGCCTGGTGCGAGGACATCACGACACATATCCAGCGCCAACTCCACCAGATACATCGACCTTGGAATATCGACCGCCGGGGTGCCACTCATATTCGGGGCCATATCGGACATGACCACCTGAACCTTACTCTCGCCTACTCGTTCCAACAGTGCCTTCAGCACCAGTTCATCACGAAAATCGCCCTGAAGGAAATCGACGCCAACGATAGGATCCATTGGCAAAATATCACAGGCGATGATGCGCCCGGTACCGCCGATTTGGGTGACCACATACTGCGACCAGCCGCCCGGTGCGGCGCCCAAGTCAACCACGGTCATGCCCGGTTTGAACAGTTTGTCGCTCTGCTGTATTTCATCAAGTTTAAACCAGGCACGGGAACGCAGTCCCTTTTTCTGCGCCTGCTGTACATATTTATCGCTAAAGTGTTCTTGTAACCAGCGACTGGAGCTAGCCGAACGCTTTTTATTAGCCATCTCGTTTTCCAACTATCATAAAAAGAGTCTTATGTCAGGGTCGCTGCTCACGTAGACTCACACCGGTGAAGACCGATTTGGTGATATACATGAGATGGCGGTAGAATGTACCGTTTTCAATCCCAACTTAAGCAAAAAAGACAATGAATCTGAATAATAAACAAAAACAGCACCTGAAAGGCCTGGCGCATCCGTTAAAACCGGTGGTGATGCTGGGCAATAACGGTCTTACCGAAGGGGTGCTGGCTGAAATTGAACAGGCTCTGGAGCATCATGAGCTGATCAAGGTAAAAATCGCCGCTGAAGATCGCGAAACCAAGACCCTGATCGCCGACGCTATCGTGCGTGAAACGGGCGCCTGCAATGTGCAAGTTATCGGCAGTACGCTTATTCTTTACCGCCCGTCGAAAGAGCGCAAGATCAGTCTACCGCGTTAATAACCATCAGGTTAACGAAAAGGTGCCATGCGCCTGACCAAGATAAAAGGCCGCTTGCGGCCTTTTTCCTATCTTTACAAAACGTTGGCGCATTAATGACCAACGGTCCCGATCAGAGATACTCGACCTTCAGGATCTCGTATTCCACGTCGCCGCCTGGGGTTTTGATCACCACCACATCGTCTTGCTCTTTGCCGATCAGGCCGCGCGCCATCGGCGAGTTTACCGAAATCAGATTTTTCTTGAAATCGGCCTCATCGTCGCCAACGATGCGGTAAGTCACTTCTTCTTCGCTGTCCAGATTCATCACCGATACGGTGGCGCCGAAGATCACCCGACCGGTGTTCGGCATCTTGGTGATGTCGATCACCTGAGCATTGGACAGCTTGGCTTCGATTTCCTGAATGCGGCCTTCACAGAAACCCTGCTGTTCGCGGGCGGCATGGTACTCGGCATTTTCTTTCAGGTCGCCGTGTTCACGCGCTTCAGCGATATCCGCAATGATTTTCGGGCGGCGCACGCTTTTCAGATATTCGAGCTCTTCGCGCAGTTTTTCAGCGCCAAACAAGGTCATCGGAATTTGGTTCATCGTATAAATACCTCTAAATCTTTCCTGTTCAAATAACCGTCATCCTGACGTATTCGTATGAAAACACGGTTGGCATACCGCCCCCCGCCTCCAGGCGACAAACAAAAGAAACCTGACTCGGAACGGAGCCCAAGCCAAGATCGGTTTTGCATTTTGATACGCATTTTAGCCTAGAGTTCCTTGAGGGTCATCGTTTACTTTTTCCCTGATTGCACCGTAGTATGACGGCACGTTATCCAGCTGTTATCCCGAGATTATGCGTTTTTCACGAATTGTCAGTGCATTGGCTTGCGCATTTGTTCTGAATGCGAATGCGGCCCCGGTTGAAGAGTACACACAATATCTGCCTGATGGGGCCAACCTTGCCCTGGTCGTTCAGAAGATCGGCGCCGGCTCGCCGACGATCGATTACCACTCTCAGCAAATGGCGCTGCCGGCCAGTACCCAAAAAGTGCTGACGGCGCTGGCGGCATTGCTGCAACTCGGGCCCGATTACCGTTTCACCACCACGCTGGAGAGCCAGGGCGATATCCGCGACGGCGTGCTGCGCGGCAACCTGATCGCTCGCTTCAGCGGCGATCCGACCTTCAAACGCCAGAGCCTGCGCAATATGGTGGCCGTCCTGAAAAAGCAAGGCGTGCGCCAAATCAGCGGCGACGTGCTGGTCGATACCTCGGTCTTCGCCAGCCATGACAAAGCGCCCGGTTGGCCGTGGAACGATCTGACGCAGTGCTTCAGCGCGCCGCCGGCCGCCGCCATCGTCGATCGCAACTGTTTCTCGGTCTCGCTCTACAGCGCTCCGAATCCGGGCGACATGGCGTTTATCCGCGTCGCCTCCTATTATCCGGTTAATATGTTTAGCCAGGTACGCACCCTGGCGCGCGGCTCGGCAGACGCACAGTACTGCGAGCTGGACGTGGTGCCGGGCGAGCTGAACCGCTTTACCCTGACCGGCTGCCTGACGCAGCGCAGCGAGCCGTTGCCGCTGGCCTTCGCCATCCAGGACGGCGCCAGCTATGCGGGCGCCATCTTGAAAGACGAGCTGACGCAGGCCGGCATCCAGATCGACGGGCATTTGAAACGCCAGACGCGTCCCGGCATTACCGGCACGGTGATCGCGCAAACCCAGTCGGCACCGCTGCACGATCTGTTGAAGATCATGCTGAAAAAGTCGGACAACATGATTGCCGATACCGTCTTCCGCACCATCGGCCACGAGCGCTTCGGCGTGCCGGGCACCTGGCGAGCGGGCTCCGATGCGGTGCGCCAGGTGCTGCGCCAAAAGGCCGGTATCGATCTGGGCAATACCATCATCGCCGACGGTTCCGGCCTGTCGCGCCACAACCTGCTGGCCCCGGCGACCATGATGCAAGCGCTGCAGTACATCGCGCAGCACGACAACGAGCTGAACTTTATCTCGATGCTGCCGCTGTCCGGCTATGACGGCACCCTGCGCTACCGCGGCGGCCTGCATGAAGCCGGCGTCGACGGCAAGGTGTCGGCCAAGACCGGCGCGCTGCAGGGCGTCTACAACCTGGCGGGCTTCATCACGACAGCCAGCGGCCAGCGTATGGCCTTCGTACAGTATCTCTCCGGCTACGCCGTGCCGCCGGAAGATCAGAAACAGCGCCGCGCGCCGCTGGTGCGCTTCGAAAGCCGCCTGTATCGGGATATTTACCAAAACAACTGAGGGTCATCATGAAGCTGCTGGTCGTTGAAGATGATGAACTGCTGCAACAGGGGCTGGCGTTGGCGCTGACCGGCGAGGGTTACGTCTGCGACTGCGCCGCCACGGCGGCGGAGGCCAACAGCCTGCTCATCACCAGCCAATACAGCATGGTGATCCTGGATCTCGGCCTGCCGGATATGGACGGCGCGGCGCTGCTGCGGCAGTGGCGCCGCCAGCAGATCGATCTGCCGGTGCTGATCCTGACCGCCCGCGACGCCCTGGAAGATCGCGTCGACGGGCTGGACGCCGGCGCCGACGACTACCTGGTCAAACCCTTCGCGCTGGTTGAGCTGCAGGCGCGCGTGCGCGCCCTCCTTCGGCGCTACCAGGGCCACAGCGACAATCTGATGCAGGTGGATGACCTGCAGTTGAACCTCTCCAGCCAGCAGGTCTACCTGCAGCAACAGCCGGTGGAAGTCACGCCAAAAGAGTTCGCCATTCTGTCGCGCCTGATCATGCG
Organism: Serratia sp. TSA_130.1; assembly: GCF_052691795.1. NCBI lineage: Bacteria > Pseudomonadati > Pseudomonadota > Gammaproteobacteria > Enterobacterales > Yersiniaceae > Serratia > Serratia sp. TSA_130.1. Next base: position 80,540 of record NZ_JBQZFS010000003.1, on the reverse strand, counting down.
TGCCGGGCAGACGGTCAACCGTGAGCTCCTGCAACAAGATCTCTACACCTGGCAAGACGATCTGGGCTCCAACACGCTGGAAGTGCACATCCACAACCTGCGCCGTAAACTGGGCAAGGATCGCATCCGCACCGTGCGCGGCATCGGCTACCGCCTGGAACCTTCCTCATGATCAGCATGCGCCGCCGCCTGCTGCTGATGTTGGCGCTGATCCTGTTGGTCACGCAGCTCATCAGCGCCTTCTGGCTGTGGCACGAAAGCCAGGAACAGATCAGCTTCCTGGTGGACGAAACCCTGTCCGCCAAAGTGCGCAGCGAGCGCGTCGATACCGAGATCGCCGAGGCCATCGCCTCGCTGTTGGCGCCTTCGCTGATCATGATGATCGTGACCCTGCTGGCGTCTTTCTGGGCCATCAGCTGGATCACCCGCCCGCTCAACCAATTGCAGCAGCGGCTGGAAAAGCGCTCTGCCGATAACCTGACGCCGCTGCCGATCACCAGCGACAGCCAGGAAATGGTGGCGGTCACCAATGCGCTCAATCAGCTGTTCTCACGGCTGGACAACACCATTCAGCAGGAACGCCTGTTCACCGCCGACGCCGCCCACGAGCTGCGCACGCCGCTGGCCGGCATCCGCCTGCATCTGGAACTGATGGAAAAACAGGGCGTCAAGGGCAGCCAGGCGCTGCTCGCCCGCATCGATCAACTGATGCACACCGTCGAGCAACTGCTGATGCTGTCGCGCGCCGGGCAAGACTTTGCCAGCGGCCATTACCAGCATTTCGATTGGGTAGCCGATGTGATCCAGCCGCTGCGTGAAGAGCTCGACGAAATGACCGCCCAACGCGGGCAAACGCTGGCCTGGCAATTGCCGGCCGCCGCTGCGGTGAACGGCGATCCGGTGCTGCTGCGGCTGCTGCTGCGCAACCTGGTCGAAAACGCCCACCGATACGGCCCGGAAGGCGGCGCGATACAGGTGCGGTTAACGCCGCAGGATCGCGGTTATCTGCTGCAGGTCATCGACGATGGCCCGGGGATCAAGGAAGAGATGGTCGGGGAGCTGACGCAGGCGTTTCGCCGCATGGATCAACGCTACGGCGGCAGCGGACTGGGCTTGAATATCGTGATCCGCATCGTGCAGCTGCACCAGGGGCGCTTGACGCTGGAAAACCGCCGCGATGCGCGCGGCCTGAATGCCCAGTGTTGGCTGCCGGAAAAGGCGCTCAAATAATAAGGGCCCAGCGTTGCTGAGCCCTTTATCACCGAATTACTTCTGGTAAATGATTTCGACACCTTCGTCGTCGTCTTCGTCCCAGTCGTCATCCCAGTCGTCATCCGCCTCCGATTCCATCTCCGCCAGCTGTTCGCGGTGATAGTCGTCCCACATGAATTCGACTTTTTCCGGCGCGCTTTCTTCGATCGCCATCGCTTTCGGCTGGGTGTTGATGAAGTTCATCACGTCCCAGCACAGCGCGTTGACGCCTTCGCGGTTGGCGGCGGAGATCATGTAGTACTTTCCTTCCCAGCCCATGCCTTCCACAATCGCCTTGGCGCGTTCGGCGGCTTCTTCCTCACCAATCACATCAATTTTGTTGAACACCAGCCAGCGTGGCTTCTGCGCCAGATTTTCGCTGTATTGGTTCAACTCGTTGATGATGACTTTGGCGTTTTCCACCGGATCGGATTCGTCGATCGGCGCAATGTCCACCAGGTGCAGCAGCACGCGGCAACGCTCCAGGTGTTTCAGGAAGCGAATGCCCAGGCCCGCGCCTTCGGAGGCGCCCTCGATCAGACCCGGAATGTCGGCGACCACAAAGCTCTGCTCGTGGTCCATGCGCACCACGCCCAGGCTTGGCACCAGCGTGGTAAACGGATAATCGGCCACCTTCGGCTTGGCGGCGGACACCGCGCGGATGAAGGTCGATTTGCCGGCGTTCGGCAGCCCCAGCATGCCCACATCGGCCAGCAGCAACAGCTCCAGCAACAGATCGCGCGCTTCGCCGGCGGTGCCCAGCGTCTTCTGACGCGGCGCACGGTTGACCGACGATTTGAAACGGGTGTTACCCAGACCGTGCCAGCCGCCTTTGGCGACCATCAGTTTCTGCTCGTGACGGGTCATGTCGCCGAGGATCTCGCCGGTGCCCTGATCCTTCACGCGCGTGCCGACCGGCACCTTGATGATGACGTCTTTACCGCGTTTACCGGTACAGTCGCGACTCTGGCCATTCTGACCGCGCTCGGCGCGGAAAGACTTCTCAAAGCGGTAGTCGATCAGGGTATTGAGGTTCTCGTCCGCCAGCAGGTAGACGTCGCCGCCGTCGCCGCCGTCGCCGCCGTCAGGCCCGCCGTTAGGGATATATTTTTCGCGGCGGAAGCTGACGCATCCGTTGCCGCCATCGCCTGCAACGACCAGAATCGCTGCTTCATCTACAAACTTCATTTACCGTCTCCGTAAATCATTCACCGGGCTGCTTCAAAGGAGCAACCTGGGGGGGTTCTGCCCGTCGCGGCCACCACCGGTGACCAATTGCGGAAAACATAGCGCCCGCCACTACCACAAACGCGCCAACATAGCCGACGAGATTTAACGTCGGCGCGGCGAACGCCTGGGGCCAGGCCAGCGCCAATAAATCAGAAAACAGCAGGGTAAACAGCGGGGTCAGCGTCACCAACGCACTCACCTGCGCCGCCTGCCAGCGCGCCATCGCTTCCGCCAGCGCGCCATAGCCGATCAACGTGTTGGCACCGCAAAACAGCAGGCACGCCAATTGCCAGCCGCTAAGCTGGAAAATCACCTCGGGTTTGGCCAGAGGGAACAACGCCATCGCACATAAAGTGTACAACATAACCAGGATCTGCGGCGAAGCCAGCCGTCGCAGCAATACCTTCTGCGCCACGCCGTAGCTCACCCAGACCATCGCCGCACACACGCCCAGCATGACGCCCAGCGTGTAGTCCGTCAGCCGGGTAAAGATCTCTATCAGACTGACGTTGAAAAACAACATCAGTCCACAAATCAGCATCAAGGCGCCAATGACCTGGGTGATGCGCATGCGCTCTTTTAAAATCAGCACGCTGGCGAACATCATGCCCACCGGCGACAGCTGGCCAATCACCTGCGACGCCGTCGGGCTCAGGTATTGCAGCGAGGAACTGAAGAACACAAAGTTGCCCAACAGCCCCGCCGTGGCGATCGCCAACAGCAGCAGCCAACGCGGTTGACGGAACATCTTCAGCGGCGGCAGCTTGCCGCGCACCGCGAGGATCACGCCCAAACCGATGGCGGCCATGGTAAAGCGATACCAAACGACGGTAAACGGCTCCATCACCGCCAACACTTCTTTCATCGCGATCGGCAACGCGCCCCAGCAAACCGCCGTGGTTAACGCCAGGGAAATACCCACGCCGACCTGCTGCTTCGTATCCATATTACCTTCGCCAACGCTGACAGGGCTGCCCGCAGGCAACCCATAAATGTAAAAAGCCCCGCAACGAATTGCGGGGCTTACATCTATTTCGTAAGGCTCGAAAAATTATTCAGCTTCGATGCTGATGAATTTACGATTGCTCGGGCCTTTAACTTCGAATTTGACTTTACCGTCTTTCAAAGCAAACAGAGTGTGGTCTTTGCCGCAACCCACGTTGGTACCAGCGTGGAATTTGGTGCCGCGCTGACGAACGATGATGCTGCCTGCCAGTACTGCTTCGCCGCCAAAGCGTTTTACGCCCAGACGTTTAGCTTCTGAATCGCGACCGTTACGAGTCGAGCCGCCAGCCTTTTTGTGTGCCATTAATCCGCTCTCCTAACTTAAGCGCTGATGCCGGTGATTTTAACGTCAGTGAACCACTGACGGTGGCCCTGCTGCTTACGGTGGTGTTTACGACGACGAAACTTAACAATTTTAATTTTCTCGCCACGACCGTGAGCAACGACTTCAGCTTTGATCTTGCCGCCATCGACGAAAGGAACGCCGATTTTGATATCTTCGCCATTAGCGATCATCAGAATCTGGTCAAACTCAACCGCTTCACCAGTTGCGATGTCCAGCTTTTCCAAGCGAACGGTCTGACCTTCGCTTACTCGGTGTTGTTTACCACCACTTTGGAAAACCGCGTACATATAAAACTCCGCTTTCCGCGTGCCCGACTGTGTTAGTTCAGAGCGCGCTATAAATATTCACAATAGGGCGCGAATTCTACGCAAAAAAGCGGCGCATGACAAGAGCAGAATAAGACCAGATGTACAAAAAAGAAGAAAAAAAACACAGTTTCTTTCGTGGCGTTTATCTGAACCGTTTTTCAAGTACAATCATAGGGACAGTTACCGCCATGTACCGATGTGAGCAGCGATCTCAACGCGGTGAAGAGAAACACAGCTGAAAAAAACACAATGAACCTAGAGCAAATTACCGAGTTAACCGCGCAAGATATGGCGGCCGTGAACGCAACAATTCTCGAACAGCTGAATTCCGATGTCACGCTCATCAATCAGCTTGGCTATTACATTATCAGCGGTGGCGGTAAACGCATCCGGCCGATGATCGCCGTCCTGGCGGCGCGAGCGTTGGGCTATGAAGGCAACAAGCACGTCACCGTGGCCGCCCTGATCGAATTCATCCATACCGCCACGCTGCTGCATGACGACGTCGTCGACGAATCGGACATGCGCCGCGGCAAAGCCACCGCCAACGCCGCGTTCGGCAACGCCGCCAGCGTGCTGGTCGGCGACTTTATCTATACCCGCGCCTTCCAGATGATGACCAGCCTGGAATCGCTGCGCGTGCTGGCGCTGATGTCGGAGGCGGTCAACGTCATCGCCGAAGGCGAAGTGCTGCAGTTGATGAACGTGCACGATCCTGACATCAGCGAAGAAAGCTATATGCGGGTGATCTACAGCAAAACCGCCCGTCTGTTTGAGGCGGCGGCGCAATCGTCGGCGATCCTGTCCGGCGCCAACGCCGAGCAAGAGAAGGCGCTGCAAGATTATGGCCGCTACCTCGGCACCGCTTTCCAGCTGATCGACGATCTGCTCGACTACAGCGCCGACGGCAGCACCCTGGGCAAAAACACCGGTGACGATCTGAATGAAGGGAAACCGACCCTGCCGCTGCTGCACGCGATGCACAACGGCGACGACGCACAGCGTGAGATGATCCGCGGCGCGATTGAGCAAGGCAACGGTCGTCATCTGCTGGAGCCGGTATTGCAGGCGATGCAACAATGCGGTTCGCTGGAATACACTCGCCAACGCGCCGAGGAAGAAGCCGACAAGGCGATCGCCGCGCTGCAGGTCTTGCCGGCCTCGGAGCACCGCACGGCGCTGGAAGGCCTGGCGCATCTGGCAGTGCAACGCGACTTTTAAGAAATAAAAGTTTCTTAACATTCTTATCAGGCCCGCTGAGGCGGGCCTGTCTAGGTATTGTTCTCTTCGTCAATACGCGCCAGCAGGCCGCCTATCCCTTCCCGCATCAGGAAAGCCACCATTCTCTCGCGCTCGCTCTCCGTCAAATGGTAGTAATACTCGATCCATACCGCTAACGGATCCTGGCGTTCTACGTCATACGCCGCCCCATCTTCTTTCAGCATCAGCAGGTTGCGTGCACCAGGCGGCAGGCTGTCGATATGATACTCCAACGCTTTTCCCTGCACGCCTTTACGCCTGCGGCTTATCCAGCCTTCGCGCCGGGCCATCAGATTGATTCCCTGTGGTGAGGAAGGTAATCCTGCGATGCCTGTCAGTTCCTTGGCGGCAAACCACTCGTTTTTCATAGCCATCATCTCTGGGCAATAGTGGGCAAAGTCATTTTTGGAAATTACTTGGGTATTTTTTAGGAAATTTAATGGTATTCTTGTTTCCGAATAAGCGTTTCACGTTGTTCAAACGCCTAACCCTGATCCGTTAGTTATACCACTAACGCAACTTTGGCTAATCAGAAAAGGAATGTAAACATGAATTCAAGGAACCCAGATTGGCATCCGGCAGATATCATCGCGGCGTTACGCAAACAGGGCACCACGCTGGCGGCGGTGTCGCGCAAGGCCGGATTAAGCTCATCAACGCTGGCCAACGCGCTGTCGCGTCCCTGGCCGAAGGGGGAATGGCTGATCGCCGAAGCAATCGGCATCCACCCATCGGAGATCTGGCCAAGCCGCTATTATGATCCGCACAGCGATTGCCTGCTGGATCGAAAAGCCCGCATCAAATCGTGAACGCGGGGCAAAAAAAACCGCCGGAACAGCGTCCGGCGGCGTTTATCGGCTGACTATCGGCGACGAGACGATCAGTTATTGATGAACTTCTCGCCCAGTTCGATATCTTTGTGCAGCACGTCCAGCATCTCATTCAGCGCTTTCTGTTCGAAGGCGCTTAGCGTGCCGATATCCTTGCGTTCTTCAACGCCGTTTTTACCCAGCACCAGCGGCTGTGCGAAGAAGCGAGCGTATTTGCCGTCGCCTTCAACGTAAGCGCATTCCACAACGCCTTTCTCGCCCTGCAGTGCGCGCACCAGAGACAGACCGAAACGCGCGGCCGCCTGGCCCATGGACAGCGTAGCAGACCCGCCACCGGCTTTGGCTTCCACCACTTCGGTGCCGGCGTTCTGAATGCGTTTGGTCAGATCCGCCACTTCCTGATCGGTGAAGCTCACGCCAGGGATCTGCGACAGCAGAGGCAGGATAGTCACGCCAGAGTGGCCGCCGATGACCGGCACATTCAGCTCTTCCGGCTGCTTGCCTTTCAGCTCGGCCACGAAGGTGTTGGAACGGATGATATCCAGCGAAGTCACGCCGAACAGTTTGTTCTTGTCGTAAACGCCGGCTTTTTTCAACACTTCCGCCGCGATGGCGACCGTGGTGTTAACCGGGTTGGTGATGATGCCGATGCAGGCTTTCGGGCAGGTTTTCGCCACTTGCTCAATCAGGTTACGCACGATGCCGGCGTTAACGTTGAACAGGTCAGAGCGATCCATGCCTGGCTTACGGGCCACGCCGGCGGAAATCAGCACCACGTCCGCACCCTGCAGAGCCGGGGTCGCGTCTTCGCCGCTGAAGCCTTTGATTTTAACTGCGGTTGGGATGTGGCTTAAGTCGACGGCAACGCCTGGGGTAACGGGGGCAATGTCGTAGAGAGAGAGTTCAGAACCTGAAGGAAGCTGGGTTTTGAGTAGAAGGGCGAGGGCCTGGCCGATACCGCCAGCAGCACCGAGAACTGCAACTTTCATCCTATACTCCTTTATTGTCTTAAATATATAAAGCGCCGTGAATGTGTTGGTGACGGACCTTAAATTATTACACCTTTAAAAACAATAAATTAGCTAATTGTTGCCTGCAGGTGCAATAAAATGACCGCTGTCGCGCCCATTTTAGATTAAATCGCTTACGCATGAAGGGCATAGCGCACACTAATCAAAAATAGTGCGAGGTTATTCACGAGCAAGTTAACCGGCCGTTACATTACACCCTTACGCAACATCAGAACAACATCATTTTAATAACATTTTATTTACCAGCGCAGGCCGATTTTCCGACGTCAAAAGGGCATATTCATCACGGCCGGATTTTGTTAAAATGCCGCCCTTTCCTCGCCGCCCGGTCATGTTTATTTTCTTTGGGTCGGCCTTTGTTGCATAAAAATTCATCTATATGCATAATCATGACTTCCATTATCAACATTCCACGGTGCAAAATGCGTAATCCCGCAAAACAGGAAGATCTGATCAAGACGTTCAAAGCGTTATTGAAAGAAGAAAAATTCAGTTCTCAAGGCGAGATCGTTTTGGCGCTGCAAGAAGAAGGCTTCGAAAACATTAACCAATCCAAAGTATCGCGCATGCTGACCAAGTTCGGTGCGGTACGTACGCGCAATGCCAAAATGGAAATGGTGTATTGCCTTCCTGCCGAACTCGGCGTGCCGACCACCACCAGCCCGCTGAAGAACCTGGTGCTGGACGTCGACCATAACGACGCCGTCGTGGTGATCCACACCAGTCCGGGCGCCGCACAGCTGATCGCCCGCCTGCTTGACTCCTTGGGCAAATCCCAGGGCATCCTCGGCACTATCGCCGGCGACGACACGATTTTCGTCACGCCGTCCAGCGGCTTTACCGCTCAGAAGCTGCATGAAGCGATCCTGGGCGTGTTCGAGCAAGAGCTGTGAAACCTGGCGCTAACAAAGTGCGGCTACCGCCCGCATTTTGTTAGCGCTTCTTTAACCCTCGCGTTACCTTTTCGGCCTTCAACCGCGTTTAACACTGCTTTTTTATCCCGCAACAACACATTTCCATGACATATCCATGTAACCAGCAGTACCAACTGTGATCTTCCGCACTTTTGGTCAAAAGCACTTACCTTATTGAAATTACATAAATTTAACATCGAAAGATCGTTTTATGAGCGTTTTTTATTCCTTGTAGTTATAAAAAATAAGGTTCATCGGTTTAAAGTTTCACTAGCAACTGTTAGCGAACTATTAATTTTTCACGTTACTAGCTGTATACTCATTTCCGTGAACTGAATCACAGTTCGTTGGAACTGATAAAAGAATACGATGAGGTGAGATGATGAAAATTAAAGCTACCGTTGCAACCCTGAGCGTTCTGTCCATGCTTTCCTTTGGCGCATTCGCAGCACAATCTGTTGACACAACCCAGGCCGCAAAACTGCAGCCCGCCGGTGTGATCACCGTGAGCGGCGTCGCCGCTGCGCCTTCCGACATTCGTCAGGCGCTGTCCGATAAAGCCGACGCCAAAGGGGCAACCGCTTACCGCGTGATCGAAGCGCGCAACGACGGCAACTTCCACGCGACCGCTGAAATCTACAAATAAGTACCGGCATTACCCGGCAACGGGCAATACATCTCTGGAATCAAACGCTGTCATAACGGCCTTCAAGAATAAAAATCGCTGCCAAGCCCTTCCAGGCTGTTATGACCAAGGATCGCTATCATGAACATGAAAACTACTCTCGCTGCACTCGGTTTGCTGTCTGTCATCTCCTTTGGCGCGTCTGCCGCCCAGTTGGTGACTAACGATCAGACCGCCAATCTGCAATCTATCGGCACCATTACCGTCAGCGGTATCGACGGCGCACCGACCGACATTCGCCAGGCGCTGTCGGAGAAAGCCGATGCTAAAGGCGCGACCGCCTACCGCGTGATCGAAGCGCGTAACGAAGGCAACTACCACGCCACCGCCGAGATTTACAAATAACAACTCTGGGAACGGCTTTGCAGAGCTGATTACCCTCGTCACTGCCACTGCCGAGTTCTGACGCAAACGCCGATTTCCCAGAGACCCTCTCGTCGTCCTATCCGACGAACCCCGTTGCCCTCGCTCGCGAGGGCTTTTTTATGGGCGTAAAAAAGGCCGCGAATGCGGCCCTTAGGTTGGCTTATGCGGCTGAACAATCAGTAGGTCACCTTCGGTTCCTGCTTTTTCGCCAACGCGTCCAACAGGCGATCGTGAATGCCGCCGAAACCGCCGTTGCTCATCACCAGAATGTGGTCGCCCGGCTGTGCGGTTTTCACCACCATCTCCACCAGCGTGTCGAGATCCGCGCTCCAGTGCGCCGGCTGCACGCAGGCATCCGCCACTTCCGCAACCTGCCACGGAATGTGATGCGGCTGGAACAGGAACACTTCATCGGCACGGCCGAGCGAAGGCGCCAGATCGTTTTTGCTGATGCCCATTTTCATGGTGTTGGATCGCGGCTCCAGCACCGCCAGAATGCGCGCCGTGCCGCCTACCTTGCCGCGCAGCGCGGCCAGAGTGGCCAGGATCGCCGTCGGGTGGTGCGCGAAATCGTCGTAGACCGTGACGCCGTTGGCTTCGCCACGCAGCTCCAGGCGGCGACGGGCGTTGATGAAGTCGCCCAAGGCGCGGCAGGCGTCCGCCGGCTGCACGCCAACGTGACGGGTCGCCGCGATGGCCATCAGGCCGTTATGCATGTTGTGCTCGCCCACCAGCGCCCAGTTCACTTCGCCGACCTGCACGCCGTCGAGGAACACCGCGTAATGACTGGCGTCCGGCGTCAGCTTCTGCGCGCGCCAGGTGCCCTCTTCGCCCACCAGCTCCTGTTCGCTCCAGCAGCCCATCGCCATCACCTGCTTCAGGTGGCTGTCGTTGTCCGGCAGGATGATCTTGCCTTTGCCCGGCACCAGGCGCACCAGGTGGTGGAATTGTTTCTGAATGGCTTTCAGATCGTCGAAGATATCGGCGTGGTCGAACTCCAGGTTGTTCATGATCAGCGTGCGCGGGCTGTAGTGCACGAACTTGGAGCGCTTGTCGAAGAACGCGCAGTCATACTCGTCGGCCTCGATCACGAAGAACGGGCTGCCGCCGAGGCGAGCCGAGACGTCGAAGTTGCCCGGCACGCCGCCGATGACGAAGCCCGGCTGGTAGCCGCAGGCTTCGAGGATCCAGGTCGCCATGCCGGCGGTGGTGGTTTTGCCGTGGGTGCCGGCGACCGCCAGTACCCAGCGATCGCGCAACACGGCGTCGTGCAGCCACTGCGGGCCGGAAACGTAAGGGATACCACGCTCCAGCACCGCCTCCACGCACGGGTTGCCGCGCGTCATGGCGTTGCCGATGATCACCAGATCCGGCGCCGGATCCAGCTGGGCCGGATCATAACCCTGAATAAGATCGATCCCCTGGTTCTCCAGCAGCGTGCTCATCGGCGGATAGACGTTGGCGTCCGAACCGGTGACGTCATGCCCCAGTGAGCGCGCCAGCATCGCCAGCCCGCCCATAAAGGTGCCACAGATCCCAAGAATGTGAATGCGCATAGGTTTCTCATGTGAGTGCATCGAATGTTGGCATATTCTAACGCTCAGAATCGTCCAGAAGAAATGGATTTGCCTATGAATGGCGCGCATCTTTGGGCTACACTGCTCGCGAAAACGTTGGCGGTTTGTTAACAGGCCGCTATCCATCCGTAGATTCAGGGATTGTGTCATGAAAACGTTAGGCGAATTTATCGTCGAGAAACAGCACGACTTCTCGCACGCCACCGGCGAGCTGACCGCGTTACTTTCTGCCATTAAACTGGGCGCCAAAATCATTCACCGCGACATCAACAAGGCCGGCCTGGTTGATATTCTGGGGACCAGCGGGGTGTCCAACGTACAGGGCGAAGTTCAGATGAAACTGGACCTGTACGCGAACGAAAAACTGAAAGCGGCGTTGAAAGCGCGTGGTGAAGTTGCGGGTATCGCTTCCGAAGAAGAAGATGAAATCGTGATATTCGACGGCGAGCGAGCTGAAAATGCCAAGTATGTCGTATTGATGGATCCGTTGGACGGTTCGTCCAACATCGATGTCAACGTCTCGGTCGGTACGATTTTCTCTATCTATCGTCGCATCACGCCGGTCGGCACGCCGGTGACCGAAGAAGACTTCCTGCAGCCGGGCAGCGCCCAGGTCGCAGCGGGTTACGTGGTTTACGGTTCGTCCACCATGCTGGTGTACACCACCGGTTACGGCGTCCACGCCTTCACGTACGATCCGTCTCTGGGCGTGTTCTGTCTCTCTCACGAGAAAGTGCGTTTCCCGGCGAGCGGCAACATGTATTCCATCAACGAAGGCAACTACATCAAGTTCCCTCTCGGCGTGAAGAAATACATCAAGTACTGCCAGGAGCAGGATGAAGCGACACAGCGCCCTTACACCTCGCGCTACATCGGTTCTCTGGTGGCGGACTTCCACCGCAACCTGCTGAAAGGCGGCATCTACATCTACCCAAGCACCGCCAGCCACCCGCAAGGCAAGCTGCGCCTGCTGTACGAATGCAACCCGATGGCGTTCCTGGCCGAACAGGCCGGCGGCAAGGCCAGCGACGGCAAAAACCGCATTCTGGACATCACGCCGGTGAAACTGCACCAGCGCGCGCCATTCTTCGTCGGCACCAAGTCGATGGTGGAAGACGCAGAACGCTTCATCGCCGAAAACCCGGACGAGTAACGCGTTCTTTGCCAGGGTTCGGCGCCTTGCCGAACCCTTATTGCCTTACAGCTTGAACGCCGCCATGCTCTGCGCCAGCAGCTGAGCCTGATCTTCCAGCGAGCGCGTCGCCGCCGCAGACTCCTCCACCAGCGCCGCATTCTGTTGCGCCACCTGATCCATCTGCGCCACCGCCAGGTTCACCTGTTCGATACCGCTGCTTTGTTCGCGCGTCGCCGCCGAGATCTCACGCATCAACGCCGTCACCCGGCCCACTTCACCGGTGATGCCGCTCATGGTCTGCGCCGCCGACTCCACCATCTGTTCGCCTTCCTGCACCCGGTTTTGCGACGCTTCGATCAGCCCTTTGATCTCTTTCGCCGACTGGGCGCTGCGCTGCGCCAGGTTGCGCACTTCACCGGCCACCACCGCGAAACCGCGGCCCTGTTCGCCGGCGCGCGCGGCTTCCACCGCCGCGTTCAGCGCCAGGATGTTGGTCTGGAAGGCGATGCCGTCCATCACGCTGATGATATCGGCGATGCGGCGCGAGCTGTCGGTGATCGCCTGCATCTTGCTCATCACCTGGCTGACCACCTCACTGCCCTGGTTGGCGATATCGGACACGCTCAGCGCCAGCTGGTTGGCCTGTTCACAGTTCTCGGCGTTCATTTTCACCGTCGAGGTCAGCTGTTCCATGCTGGCGGCGGTCTCTTCCAGCGACGCGGCCGATTCTTCGGTGCGCTGCGCCAGATGCAGGTTGCCGGCCGCCAGTTCGCGCGAACCGGTGTCGATCTGGCTGCTGGCGTCGCGCACTTTGCTGACCGAACTGGCCAGCGCCTGCTGCATGCGCTGCATCGCCCGCACCAGGCGCCCCATCTCGGTATCGCCCTCGCCGCGGATCTCGTGGGTCAGATCGCCGCCGGCGATGTGTTCCAGCTGCGCGATGGACTCATCCAGCGGACGCAAAATGATCACGCGCAGCGCGAACCAGGCCAGCAACGCCAACAGCACGCTGAGCAGGCCCGCCACCACGATCAGCGAGATCTTGGTGCTGGCGTTGCTTTCCGCCTCATACACCTGCTTCTCGCCGAGCTTCATGGCGAAGCTGCGGAAATCGGTGAGATCCTTTTCAAACGCGATGCTCAAGGCGGAAATGCGCGTCTCCTGGATATGGTAATACTCATCGATCTTGCCGGCCTTGATGGCGGCGGCCATCGGCTTCACGCCCTGCTCCAGATAGGCGCGATAGCTGTTTTGCAGGCGGCTGGAGAGTTCGCGGCCGCGCTCGGTCACGGTGCCGACGCCGACAAAGCGCGCCATTTCCTTGTTCGACTGCTCGAGGTAGCCGTAGATGCGGCCCACGGTGGCGTCGGAGACATCAGTCTGGCCGATCTCCCGTTGGCGCACCGCCAGCGAGGCGGCGGTTCGGGCGCGCAGCGTCAGGTTGGAGCTGTTGGCCAGCGAGCCCAGCTCTTCGCCGAGGATCTGGTTTAAGGTATGGATCGAGCGCGATCCTTCGTTAATCGCGTTGACGCCAATAACGCTGACCATGATCAGCAGCATGGTCATCAGGCTCAGCAGGGCGATCAGCCCAGCCTTCACCGTAATCTTTTTTAGCATGAGTTCTTCCCGGCTTCAGAATAGTGAGATCAGACGTAGTAGGGGTGGCAAAACGCGGAGCCAGCTTTGCTGGCTCATTATTGTTTGTTGAAGTTATCGGCAGGCGGAGGCAAAACTTCATGCCGCGGCGGGATTAATCTGGAAATTATCCCTGCGTCGGCGCGCGGGGTTTTCGACGATGAAAAGGGCAGGAAATCGCAAAAGAGTCCGCTATAATAGCCGCCACTCCATTTCTGGTTTGATGATTAAAGGAAACCGACATGAGCTTGAATCTGGTCCCTGCTGGCAAAGACCTGCCGGAAGACATCTACGTAGTAATCGAAATCCCGGCCAACGCCGATCCAATCAAATACGAAATCGACAAAGAAACCGGCGCGCTGTTCGTTGACCGTTTCATGTCCACCGCGATGTTCTACCCGTGCAACTACGGCTACATCAACCACACCCTGTCTCTGGACGGTGACCCGGTTGACGTGCTGGTTCCAACCCCATACCCGCTGCAGCCGGGCTCCGTGATCCGCTGCCGTCCGGTTGGCGTGCTGAAAATGACCGACGAAGCCGGTGAAGACGCCAAGCTGGTTGCGGTGCCGCACAGCAAGCTGACCAAAGAGTACGATCACGTGAAAGACGTGAACGACCTGCCGGAACTGCTGAAAGCCCAGATCGCTCACTTCTTCGAGCACTACAAAGATCTGGAAAAAGGCAAATGGGTGAAAGTGGAAGGCTGGGCAGACGCTGCTGCGGCTAAAGCGGAAATCATCGCCTCCTTCGAACGCGCTGCCAAGAAGTAATTCCAGCCGCCGTCCGATGAAAAAACACCGCTCATTGAGCGGTGTTTTTTTTCTTACTGTTCTTCGAGACGCTTCAGCCAGTCACCGCTGGTAATTCGCGGGTAACCGTCCACGCTGTGTTTGTACAGGTAGATCCACGCACTCCCATAAGGCGTCTGAATCAGCTCGCGCTTATAGTCCTTGGTGTTGCTTTTCAGTTCGTCCAGCTCTGCCAGAATCGATGAGTTAATACGATACACCTCGCAATGTATCGTGCCCTCTCCAGGGATCGCCGCCGGGTAATGGCCCAGATTGTAAATCTGATAGCCTTCGAGCTCGTGCTCGCCGAGCCATTGGGCGTTGGTCATCCAATGGCTGTTTCCCTGTTTGCGTCGTAAACTGCCGTAGACAATTATTCGCATCGCTAAAACTCAAACTGATAGAGCAAATCTAATGCCTGGTCGAGACCAGACACCGCTTCAAGATACAACTTAGGCATCAGGCGATAACGCAACGTCAGCGTGGCCAGCGAGTCGAAAATGCCCACCCCATATTTTACTTGTAAGCCTGGGAGGACATAGCCGCTCACGACAACCTGGGAATTGTCGCCAACCCCTTGAGTGTCCAGAGCCAAATTACTCACGCCGAATGCCTCGCCGATTTTACCCACAAGTTGACCACTTTGTGCAACCCCCATGCCGATTAACATCGACGTCATGGCGTTGCCGTCGGCGCCTGAGCTGTTCAAGCCCTGGCCGCGCAGCAGATAAGACAGGGCTTCCTGTTGCGATTTGGCCGGATCGGAGAACACTTCCAGCTTCGGCGCATCCGCCAGGCCGGTCACGCGCACGCCGGCGGTCACGTCGTCCTCGGTGGATTCCGGGTTGCGGATCGCTTCGATATTGAGCAGCGGCTGATCCGGCGGGCCGGAGAACATCAGCTGCCCTTTACGCACGATCAAATCCTGACCATAAGCATGGAAGCGACCGGAAGGGATGTCAATCTGGCCGTTGAGGCCCAGCCCTTTCTTGTCCTGCACCACTTTCAAATCACCCTTCAAGCGGGCTTTGAGGCCGAAGGCGTCCAGCCGCACGTCATTGCCGACGTGGATCATCAGGTTGCTGTTGATCGGAATCGAGGCGGTCTTCGGTTGAATCGGCTTCAGCTGGTCGTCCAGCATCACTTCGTCGGAAGAGACGCCCACCGCGCTTTCCGGCAGCTCCTGCACCGTGATGCGCGCCCAAGGGATGTCGACCTTGCCGTTGAGCGAGAACAGCTGCGGCGTGGCTTCGAACACCAGATCCGGCGACACGTCGATGCGGATCATCGGCGGCACCGTCACCCGCAGCTTGTCGCCCTTGGCGGCAATGCGCGCACGCCAGGCGTTGATGTCACGCCAGTCGGCATCGCCCGCCAGATTCAGCTGGCCGCGCGTGGTGCTGAGCAGCCCTTCCAGCGTCGAGGTCATGCCATTGAAATTCACCGCCAGCCGCGCGTCGGTCATATCGAACGGCATCCAGTGGCCCTGCACCTTCGCCCGATCCAACGCCAGACGCCCGAACACCAGCGGCTTCTGCGCGCTGCCGCCCAGACGCAGGTTGGCGTTCAGCATGCCCGCCGCGCTTTCGCCCTTCATCAGCGCTGGGTTGATCAGCGCCAACGAAATGTTGGTGATATTGACGTTGCCGCTGATGGTGCGCCGCACCTGCGGATCCGCCACCTGGATATTGCCGTCGAACTGGCCGTTGTTGGTCAGTTTGATCCGCCAGTCGGCCTGCGCGCGGCCGTTGTTCAGACCGGCGTTGAGGGTCAGCGTATCGAAGGCGATCGGCAGCGCGTTGCCCTGCACCTGCTGCACCACCTTGACGCCGTTGCCGGCCAACGTGACCTTCGCCTCCGGCAGCGCGCCGCCCGGTTTCCAGCTGACGTCGGCCCGGCCGGTGAACACGCCGCTCAGGGCGGTCTCCGGGCCGAGGAACGGCTTGATCATCGCCAGATCGAACCGGTTGAGCACCACGCTGGCCTGGCCGCTCTGGCCGGCTTCGATGGTCTTCGGCACGCACAGCTCGGCATTCGGGTTCTGCCAACAGTGCGGCCCGATGCTGATTTTCTGCGCGGTGTTCAGGTAGTCCAGCGCGATGGCGCGCGTCAGGCGCCACTCCCCCACCGGCGTATCGAAGCGGGTATTGTTCAGATTGCCGCGCCAGCGCTGCTGCTGACGATCGAAGCTGCCCTGCAGCGCCAGCTGGCCGGAGACCGGCTTACCGTCGATCTTCAACTGCAGCTGATGCTGCTTCTCGCTGCCTTTGGCGTCCAGGGTCAGCAGGCTGACTTCCAGCGCGTCCTGCTTCAGCTGCTCGACGCGAACCGCCAACTGCCCCTGGATCTGATCCGTGGAGCGCACGTCACCGTCGATCTTCACCCGGTTGATGCGCAGCGCCTGCCACTGCAAACCGGAGGCGGTCAAATCCGCCAGCAGCTGAGGCGCCTGCAGATTGCCGCGCAGCTTCAGCAGCCCTTTGGCGGTGCCGCCCAGGCCCGGCAGCGCGCCGTCCAGACGCGGCGCGTCGATGTTGGCGTCCAGGTTCCAGCTCTTCTCGTCCAGCTGTCCTTTGACGTTCAGCTGGTTGCGCCCCAACGTCAGATCGATGCCGGGGATTTTCCACTGCCCGGCGGCGTTGCCGCTCAGCGTGCCGCGCGCCGTGACCTTGTTCTGCTTCACGTTGCCGTCCAGCTGCAGCACCGGCACCTGCAGCTGCCAGCTGCCGCCGTGCAGGCTGCCGCGCGTGGTGATCTTGCCGTCGAGTTTCGCCGGCCATTCCGGCCACTGCTTGGCGGTATTGATGCCGCTCAGCGTCAATTGCGAGTTCCAGCTGATGGCCTTGCTCCAGTCCACCAGCGCGGTGAGATCGGTATTACCCTGCAGCGCCGCCAGCCGCAGGCGCTCCAGCTTGAACTGCTCGACGTTGCCTTTGCCGTCCAGCGTCAGCACCGCCGGCGGCAGATCCTGACCTTTCAGATTGGCGCGCGTCGACAACGCATAGTCGGTCGCCTTGCCGTTAAAGCGCAGGCGGAAATCGTTAACCTGGTACTGCGCCTCGCCGCTCAGCGGCCATTTCAGCTGTTTGCTCTGCAGCGTCAGCGCCAGCGGCAGGCCGGCTTCGGCCAGCCGGGTTTGCACATCAAGCTGGGCACCGACCGGGCCGGACAGGTTCAGCGCGACCTTCAGCTCATCACGCAACCCGCCGCCGATGTTCAGCTTCACCTTCTCGCCCTTCAACGGGTCGATGTTCAACGCGCTGTTGGCGGTCAGGGCCACCGGCCAATCGCCGGTCAGGGTCGCCTGCCCCTGCACCGACAGCGTACCCTGCGGCGACTTCACGTCGAAGTTGTCCAGCTGGATATGCTGATCCTGCGTGCTGGCCTGCAGCAACAGACTCGTGATCAGCACGTCGGTATCGCCGGTCAAGCGCAGCTGTTCGCCGCTGATCTCTTTCACGGTGATATCCAGCGGCAGGCGGATGTCCGGCAGATCCGGCAACAGCGGTTTGGCGAACAGTTCCTTCAGCGTTTCGCCAAGCGGCTTCTCTTCCGGCTGCGGCGCCGGTTTCGCCGCGTCGGTAACCTGCTCACCGACCTTTTTCGCCACCTCGACCGCCGGTTGCACCGCTTCCGGCAACGGATTTTGCGGCGTTTTCGGCAAGGCGATCAGCAACGAGCCGATCTTGGTCGGCATCAGCGTCAGCGCACGCTCTTGCCACTGTGCGCCGGTGCGGAACTCGGCCAGAGAAATGGCGGTGTCGTCGACGGTGACCTTGACGTTGTTCAGCGCCAACAGGCGCAGGGTGATCGGATAAGGCGTACTGAGATTGGTGGTCGGCTCGCTGCTCTCCTCCACCGGCGCGGAGGGCGCCATCTCTTTGGTGTTCACCGCCACGTCCACGTCCTGAGCAGTCAAGGCGTTGACGCACAGCGAGCTGCGTTTAAAGCAGGAGAGATCGAGGGACAGATGGAATTGCCCGGCGTTGACCGTCACGCCCGGCATCTGATACTTCACGCCCTTCAGCGTCAGATCGCGCCAGCCGCCGCTGACGCCGGCGATCTCCAGCCCCGGCACCCAGCGCGCCGCGCCGTTGATGACCATATGCAAACCGGTGGTGGTCCCCACCAGAAAGGCCAGTCCGCCGATCAGCAGCAGCAGAACGACCAGAAATCCGAGACAAATCTTTTTAACCAGGCTCATAGTTCAGGCCCCAAACCGATGTAGAACTGCATCCCGTGAGTGTCCTTGTCTCCCACGGGCGCGGCGATATCCAGCTTCACCGGCCCCACCGGCGACTGCCAGCGCACGCCTACGCCGGCGCCGGTCTTGAAGTTGCTCTGCTTGATATCGTTCACCGCTTCACCGGAATCGACGAACATCGCCCCCCACCATTTGCCGGTCACGTTGTATTGATACTCCAGCGAGCCGGTCAGCATCTTGGAGGCGCCGGTCAGCTTGCCGTCGTCGCCGCGCGGAGAAATGTCTTTGTACTTGTAGCCGCGAATGCTGCGGTCACCGCCGGCGAAGAAGCGCAAATCCGGCGGCACCTTGTCGAAGTCGTTGGTTTCTATCCATCCCACCTGCCCGCGCGCCACGAAACGATGCTTGTCGGCGAGCGTGCGGATCCAGACGTTCTGCGCCTGCATCAGCGCGAAGTCCACGCCCGAGCCCCAGGTGGTGTCGGATACGTCGATGGAGTAGCGCTGGCTGTCGCCCCAGGTCGGCATCAGGCCGCCGCGCGAGCGGGTGCGGTTGAAGCTGACGCCGGGGTACAGCAGCATGGTGGTGTTGCTGACGTTGCCCTGGGTAAAGTTATCCCAGCGCCAGGTCAGGTTGATCGCCCGCTGCCAGCCGCTGGAGAGATCCCAGTTGCGCGAAGCCACCACTTTGGAGGTCACGGATTTGGTGTCGTTAAGGTCGACGTTCTTGAGCCCGCCCTGCAGCAGGTAATACTGCTCCAGCGGATTCTTCAGCAGCGGGATCTTATAGGTCAGATCCAGCTGCTGCTCCGGCGCCGACACGCTGGCGCTGGTTTCCAGGCTGTGGCCGCGATCGTTGAGCCAGGGCTTTTTCCAGGTGCCTTTCACCCGCGGGCCGACGTCGGTGGAGTAACCGATACCGGTTTCGATGGTATTGCGCGTACGCGGCGTTACCAGCGCGTCCAACGGCAAAATCTTGTTCTCTTTGGCATCGTTGAAATCAGGGGACACCACCACCGAGTTGAACCAGTTGGTGGCGGACAAACGGCGGTTCAGCTCGGCCAAATCCTCCGAACTGTAGTAATCCCCCTGATGAAAGGGCACCAGATTTTGCAGATAGTCTTCGCGGATTTGCGAACCGGTGAATTTCACCTTGCCGAAGCGGTAACGTTCGCCGCTGTTGAAATCGATATCCCAAAACGCCTTGTGCAGATCTTCTGCCACGCCGAGTTGGCTTTTGGTCATATCGGCGTCGAAGTAACCCTTGCGCAGCGCCAGGCCGGTCAGCGAGCCTTTGAAACTGTCATACTTGCCGTGGTTGAGGATCTCGCCGATGGTCGGCCGATCCTTCTTTACCAGCGCCAGGTAGTCCTCATCGGTCTTCGCACCGCCTTCCAGCACGATGTTGGCGCCGGCGATGCGCACCGGTTCGCCCGGATTGACCTTGGCATGCAGCACCGGACGCGACATCCCCGGCCGATCGTCCAGCGTAAACTCGATGGTCGGCTGGTAATAGCCGAGCGCGCGCAGCCCCTGGCGCACCGCCTCATCCACCCGTGCGCGGAAGCGACCGTCGGTGCCGACCTCTTCAGGCGTGATCGACGACAGCCGCACCCGGACGTTTTTTTCCAACTCTCCGCTTAACCCCTCCACCTGCAGCCGCACGTTGGCCGCATAGGCTGCAGGTGCCGCAAGCAACACAGATATCAAGCACATGACCGGGTACTTTGGCACGTGTTCTCCTTATTGATTTTACTTTCCTGTTATGGTGTTCGCTCCGGGGCCAGGGCAGACTCCGCGCTATCATGACGGCAGCCCTCTTCAACCTTCTTCCGGACGCCGCCCGCCGCGCTTTGCCGCCGCGCAACAGGCGAATTCTTCACTTTTGGCGCTCAAAATACTGCGTTAAGCTTATACAAAATCCCACTTGCCGCTTATTGTGGGCAAAGACGCGGTGAGATACAACCGAACCGCCGCCATGTAGGGTCAATTCTTACTGTGACAACAGGAGTCAACCGTGGTGCCATTTTTTGATAAATCACAAACCGTCGATAAGGCAAGCGCGCTGCCTGGCCGCACCACGCCAATGCCTGTCGCAACGCTCAACGTCGTCACCGAACACTCGATGACTCAGGTGCCGGCCGGCATGGAAGTGGCGATCTTCGCCATGGGCTGTTTCTGGGGCGTTGAGCGTCTGTTCTGGCAACAGCCGGGCGTCTACAGCACCGCCGCCGGCTACAGCGGCGGCTACACGCCGAACCCGACCTACCGCGAAGTGTGCAGCGGCCAGACCGGCCACGCCGAAGTGGTGCGCGTGGTGTTCGATCCGCAGGTCGTCAGCTACAAGCAGCTGCTGCAGGTGTTCTGGGAAAATCACGATCCGGCGCAGGGCATGCGCCAGGGCGGCGACGTCGGCACGCAGTACCGCTCGGCGATTTACACGCTGAGCCCAGAGCAGCAGGCCGAGGCGGAAAGCAGCCTGCAACGCTTCCAGCAGGCGATGGCGGCGGCGGGCGACAAGCGCGTCATCACCACCGAGATCGCGCCGGCGCTGCCGTTCTATTATGCGGAAGACGATCACCAGCAGTACCTGTTCAAAAACCCGGAAGGTTACTGCGGGCTGGGCGGCATCGGCGTTTGCCTGCCGCCGCAGGGCTGATCCGATGCCGGCCGGCGGCACTTTTTTAACCGCTGGCGGCCCCTGTGGGGCAACTGCTATACTGTACGGGCCGCTTCTGCGGCCCGATAGCTTCTCTTCTGGTTGTTATCGCTGCTTTTTTTACTATGTACTACCCTTCCTCAAGAGCGCCGGCATCCCGTCGGCACGTATGGATAGATTATGTTAAACAGTATTTTACTGATTCTTTTTCTGATCGCGGTGAGTGCGTTTTTCTCACTGTCGGAAATCTCTCTGGCCGCCTCGCGCAAGATCAAACTGAAGCTGATGGCGGACGAAGGCAACATCAACGCCGCCAGAGTGCTTAAACTGCAAGAAACCCCAGGCATCTTCTTCACCGTGGTGCAGATCGGCCTGAACGCCGTGGCCATCCTCGGCGGTATCGTCGGCGACGCGGCGTTTTCCGGCACCTTCCAACAGTTCTTTATTCGCTTCCTGTCGCCCGAACTGGCGGAACAGGTCAGCTTCATCTGCTCCTTCGTGCTGGTGACCAGCCTGTTTATCCTGTTCGCCGATTTGACCCCGAAGCGCATCGGTATGATTGCACCAGAGACGGTCGCCGTCCGGATCATCAACCCGATGCGTTTCTCCATCATGATCTTCCGCCCGCTGGTGTGGTTCTTCAACGGCATGGCCAACCTGATCTTCCGCATGTTCAAGCTGCCGATGGTGCGTAAAGACGACATCACCTCCGATGACATCTACGCGGTGGTAGAAGCCGGCGCCCTGGCGGGCGTGCTGCGCAAGCAGGAGCACGAGCTGATTGAAAACGTGTTCGAACTGGAATCGCGCACCGTGCCGTCTTCGATGACCTCGCGCGAAAGCGTGGTGTACTTCGATCTGCGCGAAAGCGAAGAGAGCATCAAGGAGAAGGTCTCGACCCATCCGCACTCCAAGTTCCTGGTGTGCGACGGCCATATCGATCAGGTGGTGGGTTACGTCGATTCCAAAGACCTGCTGAACCGCGTGCTGGGCAACCAGAGCCTGGTGCTGAGCAGCGGCGTGCAGATCCGCTCGGCGCTGATCGTGCCGGACACGTTGACGCTGTCCGAAGCGCTGGAAAGCTTCAAAACCGCCGGCGAAGACTTCGCGGTGATCCTCAATGAATATGCGTTGGTGGTGGGCATCATCACCCTTAACGACGTGATGACCACGCTGATGGGCGATCTGGTCGGCCAGGGCCAGGAAGAGCAGATCGTGGCGCGCGACGAAAGCTCATGGCTGATTGAAGGCGGCACGCCGATCGACGACGTGATGCGCGTGCTGGATATCGACGAGTTCCCGCAGGCGGGCAACTACGAAACCATTGGCGGCTTTATGATGTACATGCTGCGCAAGATCCCGAAACGCACCGACTTCGTCAAATACGCCGGCTACAAGTTCGAAGTGGTGGATATCGACAGCTACAAGATAGATCAGCTGCTGGTCACCCGACTGAGCGACAAACCGGCGGCGGTGCTGCCGAAAGCGCCGGACGACACGCCTGCGGCCTGACGGCGCGAAGGACAAAAACATCAGCGGCCCCATCGGGGCCGCATTTTTTTACCGCTGTCAGCGCCGTGTTCAGCCGACCTCGGCCTGCAGCAGCAGCACCTGGCGGTTCACTTCGGACATCACGCTGAAATGGCGCTTGTCGCGAATCTTCGGCGGCAGGATTTTCCCCTCGTCGAATTCAAATGCGCCCACGTCCTTGATATACAGCCTTCCGCGAAACAGGGTCTTAACGTACTTCGCCACTTTCAAAGGGTTATAACGCTGGAAGATTCTCATTCTTTTACGCTCCTCCCGTTGATCCATGCGCTCAGCGAGCCGCCAAAGGTGGCAGCCTCGAAATTCAGAACGCAACTTGATTGCATGTAGTAGACCCAGTAAAGACCAGATCGTTCACTTCCGCCCGGTGATCTGCACTGGATTTACACTTTTTGACAGAATTGTATATGATGATTTATAACGTTTTCAGGATATCCCTTCAAAATCTGATGATTAGCGAACCAAGGGAAAAACTGCGATCCGGTTAACAGGACAGACCTCTTATCACATCCTATGCTTTAGGCTGTCGAAGTGCTGTCGCACAAATTCCCCCATTTACAAGGAGAAAGCATGAAAACAAGTCGCATGCTGATGGTATCCCTGCTGCTCGCCCCGCTTTTCGCTTCCGCGCACAACTTCCAGCTCCAGCAGCGCGTGGCGCCGGTTGGCGTCAGCGATAAAGGAGAGCTCAATTACGCTGACGGTAATTTTAGCTACCAGAATTGGAACAGCGCGCAGCTCAGTGGAAAAGTGCGGGTGATACAGCACATTGCCGGTCGCAGCTCCGCCAAAGACATGAACGACCCACTGATTGAAGCGATTAAGAAGGCGAAACTACCACACGATCGTTACCAAACGACGACAATCGTCAACACCGACGATGCCCTGATGGGCACCGCCATGTTCGTGCGCAGCAGCATCGAAGACAGCAAGAAAGAGTTCCCGTGGTCGCAGTTTATCGTCGACAGCGACGGCAACGTGCGCAAAGCCTGGGATCTGCAGCCGAAAGGTTCCGCCATCGTGGTGCTGGATAAGCAAGGGCGCATTCAGTTCGCCAAAGACGGCGCGCTGACGCCGGAAGAGGTGCAGCAGGTGATGTCCAAGCTGCACCAGCTGTTGGCGAACTGACTCAGAACAGCGAAACCCGGAAGCCGGGGTTGAGGAAAGATTCACGCGGGGTATAGAGCAACGGCTTGCCCTGCCAATCGTGAATTTGCGCCCCGGCGGCCACCGCCACCGCGTGTCCTGCGGCGGTATCCCAAATATTGGTTGGCCCGAAGCGCGGATAGAGCTGCGCCTTGCCTTCCGCCACCAGGCAGAACTTCAGTGAGGAACCGACGGACACGGTCTGGTGCTCGCCCAGCTGCTGCAGATAGTCTTTCAATTCGTCGTCGATATGCGAGCGGCTCACCACCACCAGCGGCGGATGCGCGTTGCTGACGCCGATCGCCTGCCGCACGCCCTTCTCTTCTTTCCAGGCCTTGCCGCGCTCCGCCAGATACAACACGTCGATCGCCGGGGCGTACACCACGCCCATCACCGCCTGCCCGTCTTCAATCAGGGCGATATTGACCGTGAACTCGCCATTGCGATGCAAGAACTCTTTGGTGCCGTCCAGCGGATCGACCAGCCAGTAGCGCGTCCAGTTGCGGCGCTCTTCCCACGCCGGCGGATCCTCTTCCGACAGCAGCGGCACCTCCGGCGTCAGGGCCGCCAGGCCGCGCTTGATGATGTGATGCGCCGCCAGATCGGCCGCCGTCACCGGTGAGTCATCTTTTTTCTGTGCGACATCAAGCGGTTGTTCACCGTCGTACACCGCCATGATCGCCGCCCCCGCCTCGCGGGACAGTTGGCAAATTCGCTCTAACATCATGCACCTCAACTCTGCATCTCCGTGGGAAATTTCCCTCTGTCTCTGCTAGCAGACTAGTTTTTTTTACGCCGAATATCCATCTCAACCGGCTAAGCCGCGGGAATTCCTCAGATCTTGTTGGGCACAACTGTGAACTTCCCCGCGTTACCCGCCGCCGTTTTCTGCCACACTTCACAGTTTACTGTGGCAAGCAATGTTAATTACATTTCCCTCTGCGATAACACTCGAATAATGGAATGGAGAGAACCCCAAATGATGAAGCATCCACTGACGCTGTCCGCGCTTGCGCTGCTGGTGTGCGCCTCGGCGCAGGCGGCCACCGTCGATCTGCGCGTGCTGGAAACCACCGATCTGCACAGCAACATGATGGACTTCGATTACTACAAGGACACGCCGACCGACAAGTTCGGCCTGGTGCGCACCGCCAGCCTGATCCAACAGGCGCGCCAGCAGGCCGCCAACGCGGTGTTGGTGGATAACGGCGACATCATTCAGGGCAGCCCGCTCGGCGATTACATGGCGGCCAAAGGGCTGAAACCGGGCGACGTGCACCCGGTCTATAAGGCGATGAACACGCTGGACTATGTGGTCGGCAACATCGGCAACCATGAGTTCAACTACGGGCTGGACTACCTGAAGAACGCCATCGCCGGCGCCAAATTCCCGTACATCAACGCCAACGTCATCGACGCCAAAACGCAAAAACCGCTGTTCACGCCGTACATCATCGTCGATACCCCGGTGAAGGATCGCGATGGCAAGGCGCATACGCTGCGCATCGGCTACATCGGCTTCGTGCCGCCGCAGATCCTGGTGTGGGACAAAGCCAACCTGCAGGGCAAAGTGACGGTGGACGACATCACCGCCACCGCCAAGCGCTACGTGCCGCAGATGCGTAAACAGGGCGCCGATCTGGTGGTGGCGATCCCGCATTCCGGGTTGTCCAGCGAGCCTTACAAGGCGATGGCGGAAAACTCGGTCTATTACCTCAGCCAGGTGCCCGGCATCGACGCCATCATGTTCGGCCACGCCCACGCGGTGTTCCCGAGCAAGGACTTCGCCAACATCAAAGGCGCGGATATCGACAAAGGCCTGCTGAATGGCGTACCGGCGGTGATGCCGGGCCAATGGGGCGACCATCTCGGCGTGGTCGATCTGCAGCTCAACAACGATGGCGGCAGTTGGAAAGTGACCGCCGCCAAAGCGGAAGCGCGGCCGATCTACGACAAAGAGAACAAGAAATCGCTGGCGGCGGAAGATGCCGCGCTGGTGAAGGTGTTGGCGGACGATCACAAAGGCACGCGCGAGTTCGTCAGCCAGCCGATCGGTAAATCCGACGGCAACATGTACAGCTACCTGGCGCTGGTGCAGGACGATCCGACGGTGCAGATCGTCAACAATGCGCAGAAGGCCTACGTCGAACATTACATCCAGGGCGACCCGGACCTGGCCGATCTGCCGGTGCTGTCCGCGGCGGCCCCGTTCAAGGTCGGCGGCCGCAAGAACGACCCCGCCAGCTTCGTCGAAGTGGAAAAAGGCCAGCTCACCTTCCGCAACGCCGCCGATCTCTATCTCTATCCCAATACGCTGGTAGTGGTGAAGGCCAGCGGCAAAGAGGTGAAAGAGTGGCTGGAGTGCTCCGCCGGCCAGTTCAACCAGATCGACGTCAACAGCGCCAAGCCGCAAGGCTTGATCAACTGGGACGGCTTCCGCACCTATAACTTCGACGTGATCGACGGCGTCAACTACCAGATCGACGTCAGCCAACCGGCGCGCTACGACGGCGAATGCCAGCTGATCAACGCTAAGGCGGAGCGCATCAAGCAGCTGACCTTCAACGGCAAGCCGATCGATCCGAACGCCACCTTCCTAGTTGCCACCAACAACTACCGCGCCTACGGCGGCAAGTTTGCCGGCACCGGCGACAAACATATTGCCTTCGCTTCGCCGGATGAAAACCGCTCGGTGCTGGCGGCCTACATCACCGCCGAAACCCAGCGGCATGGCGCGGTGCGCCCGCAGGCGGACAACAATTGGCGTTTGGCTAACTTCAGCAGCAAGCAGCCGCTGGATATCCGCTTCGAGACCTCGCCTTCGGACAAAGCGACGAAGTTTATCAAAGAGCACGCCCAATACCCGATGAGCGCCGCAGACAGCGACAGCATCGGCTTCGCGGTTTATCGCATCGATTTAAGCGCGAAATAATCGCCAGGCCGGGGCAATCCCCCGGCCATCTCCTCTATTTTCCCGCTGGCGCGCCCATTAAATTGCATTTAAAATGCATGTTATAAAATTCCTTCGTTTAAAGAGGCACTACCATGGATTACCGCAATCAATCCCTTGGCGCGCTCGCTATCGCCATTCCCCGGGCATCCCGCCTGTTTCGCCAGCATCAGCTGGATTTCTGCTGCGGCGGCAGGCAATCGCTGGCACGCGCCGCCGAGCGCAAAGGGCTGGATATCGACAGACTGGAAAACGAACTGGCCGCCCTGGCCGCCACGCCGGCGCACAGTCGGGACTGGCGCACGGCGCCGCTCGGTGAGGTGATCGATTACATTCTGCCGCGCTTTCATCAGCGGCACCGCGAGCAGTTGTCCGAACTGGTGCTAATGGCGGAAAAAGTCGAACGCGTGCATGGCGACAAACCCACCTGCCCGCGCGGACTGGCGAAGCAGCTGAACCTGATCCGTCTGGATCTGGAGGATCACATGATGAAAGAGGAGCAGATCCTGTTCCCGCTGATCAAACAGGGCATGGGGCCGCAGGCCGCCGGACCGATCTCGGTGATGGAACACGAGCATGACGAGGCGGGTGAGCAATTGGAGGTGGTGAAATTCCTCACCGATAACGTGACGCCGCCGGAGGGCGCCTGTACCACCTGGCGAGCGCTGTATAACGGCATCGATGAGTTCATCGGCGATCTGATGGAGCACATCAGCCTGGAAAACAATCTGCTGTTCCCGCGCGCGCTGAGCGGCGCATAAAACAAGGGCGCCATAAAGGCGCCCAGAGCAATCCTCGGTAGGATTACAGGATTTCCAGCAGCTCGACGTCGAACACCAGCGCGCTGAACGGCGGGATGGACGCGCCTGCGCCACGTTCGCCGTAGGCCAGGTTGTGCGGGATATACAGCTGCCATTTGGAACCGACCGGCATCAGGGTCAGCGCTTCGATCCAGCCTGGGATCACGCCGCTGACCGGGAATTCTGCCGGCTGGCCGCGCTCGACCGAGCTGTCGAACACGTCACCGTTGATCAGACGACCGGTGTAGTGCACACGAACGCGATCCTGACGGGACGGGATTGGGCCGTTGCCCTGCTCCAGTACGGAGAACTGCAGGCCTGACTCGGTCAGCGTCACGTCGTCGCGCTTGGCGTTGTCGTCCAGGAATTTCTGGCCTTCAACGGCCATCGCCTGCTGGCGCTCGCGGCGCACCGCATCCGCACGCTCGTGGATTTCACGCAGCGCACGGTGCACCACGTCTACCGGAACCGCCGGGGCATTCCCTTCCAGCGCGTCGCGCAGACCCGCCAGCAAAGCTTCCGGTTGCAAACCTTCCAGCCCGGACTCTTGCAGCTGCTGGCCGACCTGTAAACCAATCCCGTAACTTGCTTGCGCTTCAACGCTGTCAAAAGAAGGGGTTGTCATGGGGTTTTCCTTAAGTCTGTAAAAAGTCGAAAGCGCAGCATAACAGCGCGTCAATGCCGGGTAAAATCTTGTGTGGAGAATGATGACTTTTGTCGTAGAAAAAGAAACAATAACCTTCTGTTAACGCCCGCAGCCGCAAACCCCGGCCCTGCCGCTCAGCCGCCTTTCACTTCAATCAGTTAGCGGACTATACTGAAAGCAGGATATCGGGCAGGCGACGCGCTTGCCGCGCCGCGCTTATTATTACGCCGTCGAAGAGAGGTCACCATGGGCAGAATCGCGCCCAGGAAAAGGAAAACCACCCGCATCTACCAGCCGCTGCTGCGCACCTGGCTGAACATCAGCCAGCGCCTGAAACCCGGCGCCGCACCCACGCAGGAAGACGCGGAGTCGCCATCGGAACCGCCGTCGGCCAACGACAAGATGCAGCGGGTCAAAGCGCTGCTGGCCAAAGTCTGGCATCTGCCGGACGGTTTCCATTGGATGGAACCACTGCCCTACTTTCACCGCCGCTGGGTGCTGATCTTCGGCATCATTCTGCTGCTGGCGTTGCTGTGGCCCTACTCGCCCGAAAGACAGCCGTTCCCGGTCTCTCAGCAGGAAACCAGCGTGCCGCTGCAGGCTGAGCTGCAAAACGGCGGTGGCGCCGCCACGCCGGCCAACGAACCGACGCCGGCGGGCAACTGGCAGCGTTATCAGATCCAGCCCGGCCAGACGCTGGCCCAGCTGTTTCGCGACAACAATCTGCCGGTGAATGAGGTGTTCGCCATGGCGCAGGTGGAAGGCGGCGACAAACCGCTGAGCAACATGAAAGCCGGTCAGGAAGTGCGCATCGAACGCGACGCCAACGGCGTGATTAACGCGCTGTCGGTCACCACCGTGGACAACAGCCAGGCGCTGTTCCGCCGCCAGGCCGACGGCAGCTACCGCCGGGAACGCTAATCGCTAAAGCTGCGCCAGCAAAAACTCGCGCAGCACCACGCCCTGGTTGTGCTCGGTATCTTTGCTCCCATACAGCAGCGTCAGCGCCTCCCCCTGCCGCAACAGCGCCACCAGCGGCTGCCAGGCGTCGTTGGCCGCCAGCTGTTGGCGGTAACGCGCCTCGAAGGCTTCCCACTGGTCGGTATGCTGATGGAACCACTTGCGCAGCTCGTCATCCGGCGCCACCTGTTTCAACCACTGCACGCCCGCCAGCCTCTCCTTGCTGATGCCGCGCGGCCATAGCCTGTCTATCAGATAGCAATGCGCCGGCGCCGGCGCGCTGAAATCGTAAACCCGCTGTAGCGTAATCGTTGCCATCACACGCTCTCCCTTTTCATCCCGTCTTCTAGCGTAGCGCGTTTTGCCGGGCGCAGAAAAGCAAAACGCCAGCGCGAGGCTGGCGTTTTAACCGGGTTAACAGCAGCGTAAATTACGCTTCTGCAACCACAACTACATTCAGCTGTGCGAACACGTCGCTGTGTACCTGGAAGTGCACTTCGTGCTCGCCAGTGGTACGCAGAACACCGTTCGGCAGACGAACTTCGCTCTTGGCAACTTCAACGCCTGCCGCAGTCACTGCGTCAGCGATGTCGCGGGTGCCGATAGAGCCGAACAGTTTACCTTCGTCGCCAGATTTGGAAGCGATGGTCACTGAACCCAGTTCGTTGATCTTGGTTGCGCGAGCTTCAGCAGCAGCCAGAACGTCAGCCAGTTTGGCTTCCAGTTCAGCACGGCGTGCTTCGAAGAACTCAACGTTTTTCTTGGTAGCAGGAACAGCTTTGCCCTGTGGTACCAGGAAGTTACGAGCGTAGCCCGCTTTAACGTTAACTTGATCACCCAGGCTGCCCAGGTTTGCTACTTTATCAAGCAGAATAACTTGCATTACCTTATCCTCTCAAAGTCGTTAATGGACAGTGGCCGATTACTGATGACGATCAGTGTACGGCAACAAAGACAGGTAGCGCGCGCGCTTGATAGCACGGGCCAGCTGGCGCTGATATTTTGCACGAGTACCGGTGATACGGCTCGGTACAATTTTACCACTTTCGGTGATGTAGTTTTTCAGCGTAGCGATGTCTTTATAGTCAATCTCTTGAACGCCTTCCGCGGTGAAACGGCAGAACTTGCGACGACGGAAATAACGTGCCATTTGGCTAGTCTCCAGAATCTATCAATTCAATCTGCTCGGCATGCAGAACCAATTTGCTCAGCCCGTTGCGCCCTTGATGGCAGCTTACAAAGCCTTGCACGGTAATCTGACTGCCGACCGTTAATCTTTGAGTTAGTGCTTGTGACTGTTGTCCGCTGACAACCACGGGCATTCGGCACCATGCTTGTCTGCTGAATCCGGCTTCCATCTGCTGCGAACGGTGCTCTAGCACAAATTGGCAGTGCGGTATCCCGGAAGGACTCACTTTTCGAACCGGCGCCTTGCACACAGTGCCCGACAAAACCAGACGATTAGCCGTCACGGCGGCAATTACTCTTCAGAATCCCCAGCATCTGCATCATCTGCGGTTTCGTTAGCGAAGTCTTCGCGGCGATCGCCACGACGTTCGTCTTTCGCTTTAACCATCGGAGATGCTTCAGTTACCGCGTGCTTAACGCGCATAACCATGCTGCGGATAACGGCGTCGTTGAAGCGGAAGTTAGTTTCCAGCTCATCGATCGCTTCCTGCGGCGCTTCAACGTTCAGCAGAACGTAGTGAGCTTTGTGCAGTTTGTTGATCGGATAAGCCAGCTGACGGCGGCCCCAGTCTTCCAGACGGTGAATCTGACCTTGCGCGTTAGTGATGGTAGCACTGTAACGCTCGATCATGCCCGGAACCTGTTCGCTTTGGTCAGGATGGACCATAAAAACGATTTCGTAATGACGCATCGAATTGCTCCTTACGGATTATTCAGCCTCCTGTCAGGGTCAACCGCGGCCCATGGAAGCAAGGAACGTGTTTAGTGTGCGGCTGAAAAATGACGCGTAATCATACTGACGCAGGGCGGGAAACTCAAGGACTGCGTGGGTTTTATTCGCGTTATTGAGAGGGGGTATGGGAAATAGCACGATTTGCTGGCGGGGAAACCTATGTACGCCAATCCATCAGTTTCAAAAATCTTTCAATGAAATCAGCGCTGAGTCACAAATCTATTTCATTTTTTTTGAAAGAGGCCATCAAAACGCCCCGCTTTTTAATCCGCCGCAACCGACTAAAATTAACCTTATCCGCCGCAGACAGCGCGACGAAAAAGATTCCAGGTTATTCAATGCAGATAAATGACTTTTTGCCGCAGCGACACTCGCTGTCAGGCCGTAACGGCAAAAAGTAAGAGAGGCACTATGAAACGCATCATTCTCGCGACGGCGCTTGCCGCCCTGTTCTCCGCCAACGTGATGGCCGCGACGGAGATCTCCTCGCACCAGGCCGATCAACGCCAGAGCGTTGGCTTCGTCACCCTGAACCAGAACGTGGTCTCGCCGGATGACGCCAGCAGCCAGGTCAGTAAAATCGCCGATCAACGCGGTGCAAGCTCTTATCGCATCATCGCCCTGCACGAACCGGGCGACAACAGCACGATGCACGTCAGCGCCGAGCTGTACCGTTAAAAAGACGCGCCACGCCAGGGAAATCCCCAGGGCTTCATCAGAAAGCCCGTTCAGTCCGCATCGGAGCGCCGCCTGTCGGGCGCTCCACTTCCTCACCCATCACAGTTTGAGCAACGTCGGCGCGCTGAACGCTTTGCCCGGATTGTGCAATTGCAGCGCCATCCGCAGATAGTTTGTCCGTGCCTGCAGCAGTTCGGCGCTTTCCTCCAGCGTCGCCCGCTGCTCGAAGGAGAGCGAGCCGGCCTTCGCGGTTTGCGCGGCCGCCGCTTTCGGCGCGGAGGCGAACAGCGCCGTCATGTTTTGCACCGTATGCGCGGTGATGCGCGACAGCGGATTTGCCTTGTTTTGCCGCGCCTTGCCGTCGGCTGCCCCCAGCATCTCACTGAAGGCCATTGAGTTAAGATCGGCGCGCGCTTTCATCGTTCCCGCCAGCCCGCGCGCTGTCTCGGCCGTATTGCTGATACCCTTTATCATGCTCTCCGCTCCTTGCCGCCCCTGAAAGAATTCACGCTGACATTCTCCTCCGCCATGCGTCAAACAATGACCGAAACAGCCTACAGAGAGCACCGCAATTCCACGCATCGCGCCCGGAGGCGCATTACAATTCGCGGCGAAAGAAATCGGTGGTGGCGGACAGCGCCAGCGGCGTGATGCGATGCTTCACGCCCGGCTCGACGAGCGATGTCAAACGGCCGTCCGCACCTTGCTGCCGCAGTTCAGCCGCCAAACGCAGGCTGTCCGCCGCCGGCACCACGTCGTCCGTCTCGCCGTGCCACAGCAGCAGCGGCCGCCCTGCAATCTGCGCCAAACGTCCTTCCAGCTCATACTCCGCCAGCACGGCGGTGCGCGCCGCAAACGCCGCCGGCGAGAGCGCCTCGCCCGTCTCGCCCAACGGCGGATACAGCGTTTGCGCCAGCGCACGGTAATAGCCGGAACCCATCAGGCTGGCGGCCGCACGGATCCACGGAAAGCGCGCGAAGGCGCCAAGCGCGGTCATGCCGCCCATTGAGGCGCCGGCGACGCCGATGCGGCCGTCGGCGATCAGGCCAAGCCGCTCAAAATGCGCGTTGATCTGCGGCAATTCATCGATATTGCTGCGCAGGATCTCCCAGAATGACGCCAGGCGCCGCGCCTCATCGCCGTCGAATCGCTCGCCGTGCCGATCGGCATCCGGCAACACCGCCCGAAAACCGGCGCGCGCCAGCGCATAGGCGAAATAAGCGTACACCTCTTTCGACGAGGTATAGCCATGGCAGAAGAACACCGTCGGCAGCGGCCGATGATACTGCCCCGCCGGCACCGCATGGATCACCTCGATATCGCCAACCCGCTCGTCATGAATTTCGATCATCCGTTCATCCTCAACTCACCTGTTGGCATTCATCATGACAAACTTGCGCGAAGCAGCGTTAGCTCAATCTGTTACAGCTTATATTGCGTTACACTGAAGCCATCGCACCGGCGCTTACGAGGTCACCATGACGATTGCCCGCACACTCATTACCCTGACGCTGGCCGCACAGCTTTCCGCCTGCGGCATCATGACCACCACGCCGAAACCGCCGCCGCCCCCCACCGCTCAGGCGCAGGAGATCGTCCGCGCGCAGACCGCCGAGCTGGTGAAAATGGGCACCGTCACCGCCGTGGTGCGCGGCAGCCCGATGGACGTGGAAGCGGAGATCCAACGCAAGGCCACCGCCGCCGGCGCCCGTTATTACATGATCATCATGAACAGCGAAACCGTCGTGCCGGGCCAATGGTATTCCCAGGCGATCCTGTATCGCTAAGGCGGGGATTTTTTAAGCAGCTTTACACTGGCTTTGCACTGGCTGAAGAAGGGTGTTGCACACTGAGGGACAGCATGCCGCATGTTGCGGGTGTCGATTCAGGATCTGACGAAGGGGAACGCCATGAAACGCTCCACCGCACTCACCTCCCTCTTGCTTTCCATGGGATTGCTCAGCACCGGCGCACAGTCCGCCGAGCTGGCGCCCGCCGATCGCGTGACGCCGCTCAGTGAAATCGCCGAGATCACCTTCAACGATTTGCCCGGCTCACCGCAGGAGGCGGAACTGGCCATCGCCCGCACCGCCGACCAACACGGAGCCAGCTATTACCGCATCCTGCGGATGGAAGAGCAGGCGCACCCGCTTGGCTGGCGCGCCTCGGCCATCTTATACCTTTAGTAGCTCATGCAAGCCGCATTCAACACGCCGCCGCTGACGGAGACGCCCCCCAGGAAAATCCCGGCGGCCAGGTGGTTCGCTTCGATCTTGTCGCTGATGCGTGGCATGTAGATCTTCACGGCCGCGAACAGCAGCAGTTGCACCACCAGCGCCACTACGCCCCACAGCAGGTAATCCAGCAGGCTGATCGAGTTGATCGCCGCGCTGGCCAGCGGGATCACATATCCCAGGCAAGCGCCGATAAAAGCGAAGGCGGCGGATTGATTATCGGCCTTGATCAGCGCCCATTCGTCGTGCGGAGTGATGCGGGTATAGACGAACAGAAACACCAAAATCATGGCGAAACCGCTGAAGAAATAAGAGGCGAACGCCGCCAACGCGCTGAGAATATCCATGTGCATTTTCCTGTCAGAGTGAGGCTGAATTAAAAAGGTTTTCGCCGCCGCGCGCCACCCTTTTCCCTAACCGCCGATAGCGCGGTTGAGCAGCAGTTCGCACGCCTCGGCCGACAGCAGGCTCTCGCCGCGGTGATCCAGCGTCAGGTGGCACCAGGCGTCGGCTATCTGCGGGCTGGCATGCTGCAGCAGCTGCGCGGCGCAGCACAGGTCGAACAGCTGCTGGGTCAGCAGCCGCCCCATCTCTTCACGCGGTTGCCGGGCACGCTGCTGCCACTGCCGCCAGGCGTGATCGAACAAGCGATTTTGGCCGCGCACCGGCTGCAGCTCGAACTGCAGCATTTCGAGCGCGCCCGGCAGCTTGTGCAGGCTGCGCAACACGTCCAGACACATGATGTTGCCGGAACCTTCCCAGATGCTGTTGACCGGCATCTCGCGATACAGGCGCGGCAGTTCGCTCTCTTCGCAGTAGCCGATACCGCCCAGCACCTCCATCGCCTCGGCGATGAACGGCATGCCCTGGCGACAGATGCTGTATTTGGCCGCCGGGGTCAGCAGGCGGCTGTAGATCAGTTCGCCCTCATTGCTGCGGCTTTCCCAGGCGCGGGCCAGCCGGAACAGCAACGCGGTATGCCCTTCCAGCCGCAGCGCCATGCGCGCCAGAACCTGGCGCATCAGCGGCTGTTCGATCAGGAGCTTGCCGAACGCCTGCCGCTGCAGCGCATGATACAGCGCCACCGACAGCCCGCGGCGCATCAGGCCGTGGCTGCCCAGCGAACAGTCGAAACGGGTCAGGCCGCCCATCTTCAGGATATGCCGCACCCCGTCGCCCTCATCGCCCAGCAGCCAGGCAGTGGCGTCCTGAAACTCCACCTCGCTGCTGGCGTTGGAGCGGTTGCCCAGCTTGTCTTTCAACCGCTCAAGGCGAATGGCGTTGCGGCTGCCGTCCGGCAAAATGCGCGGCAGGAAGAAACAGGACAGCCCGCCTTCGGCCTGCGCCAGCACCAGGTGCGCATCGCTTTGCGGCACCGAGAAGAACCACTTATGCCCCACCAACCGGTAGGCTTCGCCCGGCCCGCGCGCGCCGAGCGGCGTGGCGGTGGTGGTATTGCTCAAGACATCGGAGCCGCCCTGTTTCTCCGTCATGCCCATGCCGATCAGCAGGCCGCGCTTTTGCCCGCCCGGCAGCAGATGAGCGTCATAACGATCCGACAGCAGCGGCGTCAGCCAGGCGCGAAACTCGGCCGGTAACGCCTGCAGCAGCAGCGGCGTGGCGCCGAAGGTCATGGTCACCGGGCAGAGCGTGCCGGCCTCGACCTGCGCATGCAGCATAAAGCGCGCGGCGCGCGCCACGAAGGAACCGATGCGCGCATCCTCTTGCCAGGGCAGGTTGTGCACCCGGTTGGCGATCAGCCCCTGCATCAGGATATGCCAGGCCGGGTGAAAGCGAACGTCGTCCAGCCGCTGGCCGGTGGCGTCGTAGCGCAGCAGCTCCGGCGGGTTGGCGTTGGCCAGCCGCCCCAACTCCAGCGACTCCTGCGTGCCGAGCTGCTGGCCCAGCGAAGCCAATACCTCGGCGTCCCAACCGCCTTGCTCGCGCTGCAACGCTTCGCGCAGCGGCGTATCGGAGAGAAACAGGTTGCTGTTGCCCAGCGGCTTGGGTTGGTTAAAAACGGTGTGCGTAGTCCAGACCATGAGAGTGCTCCCTGAAAAAAGCGTCAGGAGTAAGTATGGTCGGCGCAGAGATTTCTGCCGCAGGCGGGATCACAAGAGGGGGAATTAACGGGAGCACGGCGCCCCCGTCAGAAGAATCAGCCGCGCTGGCGCACCGCTTCGAACAGGCAGATGCCGGTGGCGACCGACACGTTCAGTGAAGAGACGGTACCGGCCATCGGGATGCTGATCAGCTCATCGCAGTGTTCGCGGGTCAGGCGGCGCATGCCTTCGCCTTCCGCGCCCATCACCAGCGCCATCGGGCCGGTCATTTTGCTTTGATACAGCGTATGGTCGGCTTCGCCGGCGGTGCCGACGACCCAGACATTCATCTCTTGCAGCAGACGCAGCGTGCGCGCCAGATTGGTCACGCGGATCAAAGGCACGTTTTCGGCGGCGCCGCAGGCCACTTTCTTGGCAGTGGCGTTCAACTGGGCGGAACGATCGCGGGGCACGATCACCGCGTGCACGCCGGCCGCATCGGCGCTGCGCAGGCAGGCGCCGAGGTTATGCGGGTCGGTCACGCCGTCCAGCACCAGCAGGAATGGCGTTTCCACGCTCTCCAACAAGCCCGGCAGATCGTTCTCCTGATACTGACGCCCTTCGCGCACCCGGGCGATGATCCCCTGGTGCACCGCGCCTTCAACCTTGTCATCCAGCCATTGGCGGTTCGCCACCTGGATCACGATGCCGGTCGCTTCCAGCTCGGCGATCAGCGGTTGCAGGCGGCGATCTTCGCGGCCTTTCAGGATAAACACTTCCAGGAAGCGTTGCGGATCGCGCTCTAACAGGGCTTTGACGGCGTGGATGCCGTAAATAATTTCGCTCATGATGCTCTTTTAAAGTCGTGCGGCCGGCGATAACCGGCCGATGGTAACGATGTGCGGCAGGTTAAGCCTGCTCGGCACCTTTCTTCTTGGCTGCGCGTTTGGCTTTGGTCGCCGCCGCGATTTTCCGCGTTTTGTCGGACGCTTTCTTGGCTTTCTTTTTCGCCTTCTTCATGTTGTCCGCGGGCTTGGCGTCATCCTGCTTACGGAAGGCGCTGTCCGGCTCGAAGTTGGCCGGCGGTTTGCCGCCGCGGCGCTTGCCGCGCCCCGCATTGCCGCTGTCGCGCAGCGTGCGCTGGCCGCCCTTCTTGGCGCGATCGCGCTCGGTTTTGCCTTCACCGCGCGCTTTGCGGTTGCTGGACACCAGCGCGAAGTCGATCTTGCGCTCGTCCATATGCACCGCATCCACGCGGATCTCCACCGTATCCCCCAGGCGATAGACCGTGCCGGAAGACTCGCCGATCAGGCGCTGGCCGATATTATCGTAGCGATAGTAATCATTATCCAGCGTTGATACGTGCACCAGCCCGTCGATGAACAGATCGTTCAGGCGCACGAAGAAGCCGAAGCCGGTCACGCTGGAGATGATGCCGCTGAACACTTCACCGACGTGATCCTGCATGAAGTCGCACTTCAGCCAGTCGGCGACGTTGCGCGTCGCTTCGTCCGCGCGGCGCTCGGTCATCGAACAGTGTTCGCCCAGCTGCAGCATCTCTTCGAATTCGCTGTGCCAGCCGCCGGTCGGCGTCCAGCGCTCTTTCGGCTCGCCATGCTCTTTGGCCAACTGGTATTTGATCGCGCGGTGCAACGCCAGATCCGGATAACGGCGGATCGGCGAGGTGAAGTGGCCGTAAGAGGCCAGCGCCAGGCCGAAGTGGCCGCGGTTTTCCGGATCGTAAATCGCCTGCTTCATCGAGCGCAGCAGCATGGTTTGCAGCATTTCGTGGTCAGGGCGCTCGGACACTTCATCCATCAGCACCGCATAGTCCTTCGGCTGCGGCTTGTTGCCGCCGCCCAGCGTCAGCCCCAGCTCGCTCAGCACGCTGCGCAGCGCAGAGATGTGGTCGTCGCTCGGACGATCGTGCACGCGGTACAGCGCCGGCTCGTTGCGTTTCTCGACGAAGCGCGCGGCCGCCACGTTGGCCATGATCATGCACTCTTCGATCAGCTTGTGGGCGTCGTTGCGCACCGTCGGCTCCACGCGCTCGATGCGGCGTTCGGCGTTGAAGATGAATTTGGCTTCTTCGGTTTCAAACGCGATGCCGCCGCGCTCGGCGCGCGCCTTATCCAGCACCTTGTACATGGCGTGCAGCTCTTCCAGGTGCTTGACCAGCGGGTGGTAATGCTCGCGCAGCTCCTGATCGCCCTGCAGAATGTGCCACACCTTGTTGTAGGTCAGGCGGGCGTGGGAGCTCATCACCGCCTCGTAGAACTTGGCCGTGGACAGGCGCCCCTGGGCGGAGATGGTCATCTCGCACACCATGCACAGGCGATCGACCTGCGGGTTCAGGGAGCACAGCCCGTTGGACAGCACTTCCGGCAGCATCGGGATCACCTGCGACGGGAAATACACCGAGTTGCCGCGGCTGCGCGCTTCGTCGTCCAGCGCGGTGCGTGGACGCACATAGTAGCTGACGTCGGCGATCGCTACCCACAGGCGCCAGCCGCCGCCGCGTTTTTTCTCGCAGTACACGGCATCATCGAAGTCGCGCGCGTCTTCACCGTCGATGGTGACCAACGGCAGCTTGCGCAGATCGACGCGGCCCTTCTTGGCCGCTTCCGGCACCTGTTCGCTGAGATCGGCCACCTGCTTTTCCACCTGCGGTGGCCAGGTATGCGGGATCTCATGGGTGCGCAGCGCGATATCCACCGCCATGCTGGTGCCCATTTTGTCGCCGAGGATCTCGACGATCTTGCCGACCGCTTTGGTGCGGCGGGTTGGGCGTTGAGTCAGCTCCACCACCACCATGTAGCCCATGCGCGCACCGCTGACGCTGTCCGCCGGGATCAGAATATCGAAGCTCAGACGGCTGTCGTCCGGCACCACGAAGCCGGTACCGGCATCCATGAAGAAGCGGCCGACGATCTGGCTGGTTTTCGGCACCAGCACGCGCACGATGCGCGCTTCGCGACGCCCTTTGCGATCCGCGCCCAGCGCCTGCGCCAGCACCACGTCACCGTGGATCGCCATTTTCATCTGTTCGGCGGACAGATAGAGATCGTCTTTGCTGCCTTCAACGCGCAGGAAGCCATAGCCGTCGCGGTGGCCGATCACCGTGCCGCGCAACAGGTCCAAACGCTCCGGCAGCGCGTAGCACTGGCGGCGGGTAAACACTAACTGGCCATCGCGCTCCATGGCGCGCAGGCGGCGGCGCAGCGCTTCCAGCTGTTCTTCGCCGCTGAGGCCCAATTCGTTGCCCAGTTCTTCGCGGCTGGCCGGCGTTTCTCGTTTCGCCAAATGGGCCAGGATATATTCACGGCTGGGGATGGGAGATTCGTATTTTTCTGCTTCTCGTTCCAGGAATGGATCTTGTGACATTGCGGTTCCTCCGTTGTCATCAGCAGGATGACGTTGAGCCTTGTCTTCTCAACGTCGTTTTATTCGACAAGCAATAGCTTGTAGAGCGGCGGATTGTCTTCGACCATGTCGGCCAACGTATGCTTATCCAGCTCTTCAAGGAAATTCTGTACGCCCTGTTGGAGCACCTGCTTCAATCGGCAGGCAGGGGTGATGTGGCAAAACTCGCTGCTGCAGTTAACCAGCGCAAGCGGCTCCAGCGCCCGCACGACATCGCCGAGGCGAATGCTCTCGGCCGGTTTGCCCAAACGGATGCCGCCATGCTTGCCGCGCACCGCCGTGACAAAACCGACCCGGCTCAACTGATTGATGATCTTCACCATATGGTTGCGAGACACGCCATACACCTCGGTCACTTCCGAGATACTGGTCATCTTGTCCTGCGGCAACGAGGCCATGTAGATCAACGCCCGCAGACCATAATCAGTAAAACTTGTTAACTGCACATCTTACCTCTGGGTATGACTTTACCCGTCTGATACGCCGCTTTTCGGCGCTATTCAAAAGATTACTCATTGGATAATAAACCAGCCGGAGAGTTCGTCGCTAATTATTTAGCGAATCCCGCGCCCTAAGGCGGGTTTATGAAAGGATTTTTTGACGTGAAACCGCAATCGGAGGGAGTCAGGATAAAAACAAACCGGGACGCGCCCGGTTTGTTTAATGCCGCAAAGCCTGATTATGCGTCGAACGGGTCGCG
Source organism: Serratia sp. TSA_130.1 (assembly GCF_052691795.1). NCBI lineage: Bacteria > Pseudomonadati > Pseudomonadota > Gammaproteobacteria > Enterobacterales > Yersiniaceae > Serratia > Serratia sp. TSA_130.1. Next base: position 40,266 of record NZ_JBQZFS010000003.1, on the reverse strand, counting down.
CAGGATCATGGTTTCGCTGCGATCCGGGCCGGTAGAGATGATGTCTACCGGTACGCCGGTCACTTCTTCGATGCGCTTGATGTAGTTCAGCGCAGCCTGAGGCAGCTTGCTGTGCTCTTTCACGCCAAAGGTGGTTTCGCTCCAGCCCGGCATGGTTTCGTAGATAGGCTCAATGCCTTCCCAGCCTTCAGCCGCCAGCGGAGTGGTGTCCACTTCACGGCCGTCCGGCATGCGGTAACCCACGCAGATCTTCACTTCTTTCAGGCCGTCCAGGACGTCCAGTTTGGTCAGGCAGAAGCCGGACAGGGAGTTGATCTGCACCGCGCGACGCACCGCTACCGCGTCCAGCCAGCCGGTACGACGACGACGGCCGGTGGTGGCGCCGAACTCGTTACCCTGCTTGCACAGGTACTCGCCGGTTTCATCGAACAGTTCGGTTGGGAACGGGCCTGCACCCACGCGAGTGGAGTAGGCTTTCACGATGCCCAGCACGTAGTCCACATAACGCGGGCCGATGCCGGAACCGGTAGCCACGCCGCCGGCGGTGGTGTTGGAAGAGGTCACGTACGGGTAAGTACCGTGGTCGATATCCAGCAGGGTGCCCTGAGCGCCTTCGAACATGATCAGATCGCCACGCTTGCGCGCGCCGTCCAGCAGTTCGGAAACGTCAACCACCATCGCGGTCAGGATATCGGCGATAGACAGCACGTAGTCCAGCGTCGCCTGATAATCGACGGCTTCAACTTTGTAGTAGTTGACCAGTTGGAAGTTGTGGTAATCGACGATCTCTTTCAGCTTAACGGCGAAGGTTTCTTTGTTGAACAGATCGCCGACGCGCAGACCGCGACGAGCCACTTTATCTTCGTAAGCCGGGCCGATGCCGCGACCGGTGGTGCCGATCGCTTTCGCGCCGCGCGCTTTCTCACGCGCGTTATCCAACGCAACGTGGTAAGGCAGGATCAACGGGCAAGCTTCAGAGAGTAACAGACGTTCGCGTACCGGGATGCCACGCGCTTCGAGTTCACCCATTTCTTTCATCAACGCGTCCGGCGCCAGAACAACACCGTTGCCGATGATGCTGGTGACGTTTTCACGCAGAATGCCTGAAGGAATTAAATGAAGAACGGTTTTTTCACCGTTGATTACCAGAGTGTGGCCAGCGTTATGGCCACCTTGGTAGCGCACAACATATTGAGCCCGTTCAGTCAGCAGGTCTACAACCTTGCCTTTACCTTCGTCACCCCATTGGGTGCCCAGTACGACGACGTTCTTACCCATTTTTCAAAATCACCGATTGCTTAAAAATGGATTCTACCACCGTAATTTTCGATTTTCAGCACTTTTAGCATACGATTGCATAAATTTTGGGCTAGACTTTAAAGACCCGTGCGGCCGCTCAACATGTAGTAGATCACGCAGCCCGCAACCACTATTCCACCGCCAAATCGCCGCAGCGTCGCGTCCGGCAATTGCGACATCGCCACAATCATTTTGCGCCAGGCCTGCGGAAACAGCATCGGCCCCAGTCCTTCCAGCACCAGGACCAGCCCGAGCGCCAGCCAAATCGTTGAGTTCATGCATCCCCCAAAAACGAGAAAGGGCCCGCGAAAACGGGCCCTCGATCAGATTGCCTGCCGCGCTTATTTGCGCAGGGTATCAGGCGACTTCATGTAGCGGAAGAAATCACTGTCCGGGCTCAGTACCAGCACGTCCTGGTTGTCCTTGAAGCTGGCTTCATAGGCACGCAGGCTGCGGATAAAGGCATAGAAGTCCGGATCCTGGCTGAACGCGTTGGCGAACAGCTTGGCTGCTTCAGCATCGCCTTCACCACGGGTGATACGCGCCTGACGCTCGGCTTCCGCCAGGGTACGGGTCACTTCGTAGTCCGCGCTGGCACGCAGTTTCTCGGCTTCTTCCTGGCCCTGCGAGCGCAGGCGACGGGCTACCGCTTCACGCTCGGCGCGCATACGCTGGTAGATGGCGTCGGAGACTTCGGCCGGCAGGTTGATCTGCTTGATACGCACGTCGATCACTTCGATGCCCAACGCCGCCATGCTGTTCGGGTTCACCTGCGGCTGTTTGCCGGTGGTTTCCCGCTCAACGCGCGCCGCCGCAGAGGCGATAGCGTCATCGGCTTCGGTGGTCGCCACTTCTTCGCCGTCACCCACGGTGCCGGTGTTCAGCGCGTCACGCACGTCAGACATCAGCTTGCCGCGCGAGTCGGTCACGATGTCTTTCACGTCCAGGCGGCCGATTTCGGAACGCAGACGGTCGCTGAACTTACGCTTCAGCAGCACTTCGGCCTGGGAGACGTCGCCGCCGCCGGTCGCCAGATAGTAGCGGCTGAAGTCGCTGATGCGCCACTTCAGATAGGAGTCAACGATCAGGTCTTTCTTCTCGCTGGTCACGAAGCGATCGGCCTGGTTGTCCATGGTCTGGATACGCGCATCCAGGTTCTTCACGGTCTCAATGAACGGGATCTTGAGGTGCAGACCCGGCGCATACACCAGCGGCTTGTTTTCGCCGTCGCGCAGCACCTTGCCGAAGCGCAGCACGATGCCGCGCTGGCCTTCCTGCACCACGAACAGCGAAGCGTACAGCACCACCAGCACCGCGAGGACAATAACTACAAAAGACTTACGCATTGATTACTCTCTCCCTACGCGAGTGGTGTCGTCACGCTGCGCATTCGCCCGGCGCTGATCCATAACCGATCCGCTGCTGGTGCGCGGGGTGCTGCTGTTGGCAGCCGGCGCTGGATTCGGATTGAGGCGAATCAGGCTGGTATCCTTGTTGCCGCTCTCCGTCGCCGCGCCTTGGCCGCGCAGCATCTGATCCAGCGGCAGCACCATCAGGTTGTTGCCTTTGTCGCTCACCAACACCTTACGGGTATGGCCCAGCACTTTTTCCATGGTTTCGATATACAGACGCTCGCGGGTGATCTGCGGTGCGGACTTGTATTCCGGCAACAGCTTGGCAAAGCGCGCCACCTCACCCTGAGCTTCCAGGACGGTGCGGTCTTTATAAGCCTTGGAGTCTTCCAGCAGACGCTGCGCCTGGCCGTTCGCACGCGGCTGAACTTCGTTGGCGTAAGCTTCCGCTTCACGGATGTATTGCTGCTCGTTCTCACGCGCGGCGATCGCATCGTCGAACGACGCCTTCACCTCTTCCGGCGGACGCGCCGCCTGGAAGTTGACGTCCAGCAGCGTGATGCCCATGTTGTAAGGACGAATGGTCTCTTCCAGCATGCGCTGCGTATCGTTACGCACCACGGTACGGCCTTCGGTCAGGATGCGATCCATCGAGTATTTGCCGATCACGCCGCGCAGGGCGCTGTCGGTCGCCTGGCTCAGGCTGTCGTCGGCATTGACGACGCTGAACAGGTACGCTTCCGGGTTGGTCACGCGGTACTGCACGTTCATTTCCACGCGCACCACGTTTTCATCGGAGGTCAGCATCACGCCGGACGCCGCCAGCTCACGCACGGATTCCACGTTCACCGGACGCACGTCGTCGATGAAGGTCGGCTTCCAGTTCAGGCCCGGCTGCACCAGGTGGCTGAACTTACCGAAACGCGTCACAACGCCGCGCTCGGCTTCCTTGATGGTGTAGAAGCCGCTGGCGGCCCAGATCACCACCACGGCAACCGCCGCGATACCGATAATGCGGCCGCTGAAACCCGGGCCGGAGGCCCCGGTGCCGCCGCTATTGCTGTTGGAGCCTTTGCCTCCGCCAAAACCGCTCAATTTCTTGCTCAGTTTGCGGAAGATATCATCCAAATCAGGTGGCCCTTGATCACGACCGCCTTTGTTGTTACCGCCAGAGTTGCCGCCATTGTTATTGCTGCTCCCCCACGGGTCGCGGTCCTGTCCGTTATTACCGGGCTGATTCCACGCCATGTTTTAGCTCCATATTCTGTGATTGGGTACTTCAGGCTTTCGCGAAGCATAAATGTAACAGGATATGATCATACGATAAAGTCAATCAGGTCCTGTTCTTGCTTGCAGAGACGACGCCATTCGACGATCGGCATTCGCACCACCACGCCAATGCTGCCGTCCTCTTCGTTCCACTCTTTTTCAATCGCCTGAAGCTGGTAAAAACGGCTGCGAAGACGGCCTGCCCGTGGCGGTAAGCGCAATTCGTAATGCGCGATCTCCCCCGATAAGCGCTCCGTCAACGCCTGATACAGCAACGGAATACCCTCTCCGCTGGCGGCGGACAGCCACACCCGGATCGGCAGGTTTTCATCGTTGCGGTCGATACGCGGCACAAAATCGTCCAGCATATCTATTTTGTTCATCACTAACAGTGTAGGGATTTCATCCGAGTCTATCTCCGCCAGCACGGTGTTCACCGCGTCGATGTTCTCGTCGACGCGCGGATCCGCCGCGTCGATGACGTGCAGCAGCAAAGAGGCCTGGCGCGTCTCCTGCAGCGTCGCCTTGAAGGCGGCCACCAGATCGTGCGGCAGGTGCCGGATAAAGCCTACGGTATCCGCCAACACGGTATCCCCCACGTCCGGCACATCAATGCGCCGCAACGTAGGATCCAGGGTGGCAAATAGCTGGTCCGCCGCATACACCTCGGCAGACGTTATTCGGTTAAACAGGGTGGATTTGCCGGCGTTGGTATAGCCCACCAGCGATACGGTCGGCACATCGGCGCGGGTCCGCGCACGTCGGCCTTGTTCACGCTGCTTCTCTACCCGCTCCAGGCGGCGCAGAATCAAGCTGATGCGATCGCGTAACAGGCGACGGTCGGTCTCAAGCTGGGTTTCCCCCGGCCCGCGCAGGCCTATCCCCCCTTTTTGCCGCTCCAGGTGCGTCCAGCCGCGTACCAGACGCGTGGCGATGTGACGCAGCTGCGCCAGCTCCACCTGCAGCTTACCTTCATGGGTGCGGGCACGCTGGGCGAAAATGTCTAAAATCAGCCCGGTGCGATCGATCACCCGGCATTCGCACAGGCGCTCGAGGTTTCTTTCCTGCGCCGGGGAAAGGGAATGATCAAACAGGACAACAGACGCGCCGCTGGCTTTCACCGCATCTGCAATTTCTTCGGCCTTTCCTTCGCCGACAAAGTACTTCGGATGCGGGGCTTTGCGGCTACCAGTCACCACTTGCAAAGCTTCGACACCGGCTGAGGAGACCAGCGATTCGAACTCGCTGAGATCTTCCGTATCTTTGTCTTGCGAGAAATAGATATGAACCAGTACGGCCTGCTCACCGGCTTCATAACGGTCAAACAAGCGTGCAACCTCTCAAACGGACACTCACCGTGAGTTTGGGGGACATAAACAGCACGCGGCTGCTTATGCTCCCCGTCATGGTTGACTTGCAACGCGCTTTATTCAGCGTCATCGCTTTCCTGCTGCGGCTGTTGCTGCGCAGACGGATTGTTACCATGGTGATAGTTGCTTGAACCGCCGCTCGGATTGTTGCTGTGATGCGAGACCGGGCGTGACGGGACAACGGTAGAGATAGCGTGCTTGTACACCATCTGGCTAACCGTGTTCTTCAACAGGATGACAAACTGGTCAAAAGACTCAATCTGGCCTTGCAGCTTAATACCATTCACCAAATAAATAGAAACCGGAACACGTTCACGACGCAATGCGTTCAGGAACGGATCTTGCAAAGATTGCCCCTTAGCCATTCTATCTTTTCCTTATTTGCTTGTTGTTTGTAACTAAGAACCTGTCGGCTCTAAAATAAACGACGTAAAAAATTTGCGCGCTGAATACTCAGCAATTGTACACAATCACCCAACCTATGCACTAACAACCTGTGTCACCGAGTCCAAAGCCTCTCCCGGCTTTTCACTGTCCAACCAATGGACCGACTCCCAACCCCGTAACCAGGTCATCTGGCGTTTAGCCAACTGACGTGTTGCGCAAATACCACGATAAACCATCTCATCGTAACTAATTTCACCAGACAAGTATGACCACATCTGGCGGTAACCGACACAGCGAATGGAGGGCAAGTCCGTATGCAAATCACCCCGTGCGAAAAGTGCACGCGCTTCCGTCTCAAAACCCGCCGCCAACATTTGATGGTACCGCAGCTCGATGCGTTGATGGATCAACTCACGGCTGGTCGGCGCTATCGCAAATTGGTGAACTTGATACGGTAACGATTCACCCGAAATTTTAGTCAGTTCCGTTAAAGTTTTACCCGAAATAAAAAAAACTTCCAGTGCTCTGGACAGTCTCTGCGGATCATTCGGATGAATTCTCACTGCCGCGACCGGATCGATCGCCTGTAACTGACGGTGCAGCGCCTCCCAGCCCTGCTCCGCCGCTTGCCGTTCGATGCGCTCGCGCACTGCGGGATCGGCGGACGGCAACGGCGACAATCCTTCCAGCAACGCCTTGAAATACAACATGGTGCCGCCCACCAACAGCGGAATGCGGCCGGCGGCGGTGATGTCGGCCATCTCTTTCAGCGCATCGGCGCGGAACTCCGCAGCCGAGTAAGCTTCGGCGGGATCGCGAATATCGATCAGCCGATGCGGCGCCTGCGCCAATTCTTCGGTGCTCGGCTTGGCGGTGCCGATATCCATGCCGCGATAAATCAGCGCGGAATCGACGCTGATCAGTTCCACCGGCAGGCGCTCGCGCAGCGCGATCGCCAGCGCGGTCTTGCCCGAGGCGGTCGGCCCCATAATGAAAATAGCCGGGGGACGTGATGTCATTTCAGTTTCAGTCATGCTTGAGGGCCGCCAGTGCGGCCTGTAAATCAACGGGTTGTAAAAGTCCGTTCGGTGGCGATTTGACCAGCTGCGGGCAAAGTCGTTCAACGTCGGTCAGCAATTGTATCGCTTGCGAGGTGTTCCACTGTTCATGTTCGCTGCCGAGACGGCGAGCGAGCCAGGTGGCCAACACCGCGGGCGACATCTCCTGATGCTCGGCCAGATAGCCTAACAGTTCGGGTATCAGTTTTTGTAAATTTTGTTGGCGTAATGGTAAAGGCACTGCGCGCAGCGTCACACGGCCGTGATCCGTCTGCAAATCCAGCCCCATCATCGTCAGCAGCGCCTGATGCCGCGCGATGGCCGCCGCTTCGTTCTTGTCCAACGTCAGCTTGACTGGGATCAGCAGCGGCTGCGGCCGCAGCCCTTCCGTCGGCGGATTGAGCTGCGCCTGGCGCAGCCAGCGCTCGGCCACCGTCAGGTTGAGCAACGCCGGCTGCTGGCGCTGTTCAATCAGCGCGTAGCACGGCGGATGGATCATAAGCACCCGGCCAAAGCTGTGTTGCCCGCTCGCCAACGGCGTTTCCACGGCGGCTTTCACCGGTGGGAACAGCGGCGGCCGACTCGGGGCTTCCGGCGCGGCCTCAGCCTGCGGCTCGGCGGCAGGCCGCATCAGTTTGCCGTACAGCTCGCCTTCGCGTTTCTGGTAACCGCCCGCCGTTTGCCAACCGGGCTGCGGCGCGCGCTCGCGCGCAGCGCCGGCCGGTGGCGGCGTTTCGCGACGCGGCGCCGGCTGTGAAAAATGGTTGCCGCCGGCGGCGACGCGGTTTTCCTGCTGCCAGACCGGCGCAGGCGCCTCGTCAGGCGCTTCCGCCAGCGGCAGCGACGGCGTCTGCCCGGCCTGTTGCAGCACCGTGGTCACCGCCTGGTAGATAAAATCGTGCACCAGCCGCGCCTGATGGAAACGCACCTCGTGCTTGGCGGGATGAACGTTGACGTCCACCTGGTGCGGATCCACCTCCAGATACAACACGTAAGCGGGCTGCTGATCGTCTTTCAGCTGATCCTGATAGGCCTGACGAATGGCGTGGTTGATCAAGCGATCGCGCATCATGCGGCTGTTGACGTAGCAATACTGCATTTCACCCAGCTGGCGCGCCCCGTCCGGATCCGCCACCCAACCGCGGATGCTCAGATCGCCATGCTGCCAGTCGATGTTCAGCGCATGCTGCAAAAACGCCGGGCCGCAGATGCTGCCCAAACGGCGCTCGTGCTGGCTTTCTTCCTTCGCCGCCCGATATTGGCGGATCAGTTTGCCGTTGTGGCTGAGGTTGATCGCCACATCGAAGCGCGCCAGCGCGATGCGCCGCACCACTTCATCGATATGGCCGAATTCGGTTTTCTCGGTGCGCATGAATTTGCGGCGCGCCGGGGTGTTGTAAAACAGATCCAGCACTTCCAGCGTGCTGCCGACCGGGTGCGCGGCGGGTTTGACCGTCACCGCCTGTTCGCGCCCTTCGGCATAGGCTTGCCACGCTTCGCTCTGGTCTGCGGTGCGCGACGTCAGGGTCAAACGGGAAACCGAGCTGATGCTGGCCAGCGCTTCGCCGCGAAAACCGAGGCTGACGATCGCTTCCAGGTCGTCGAGCGTGCTGATTTTACTGGTGGCGTGCCGCGCCAGCGCCAGCGCCAGATCGTCCTTGCCGATGCCGCAGCCGTTGTCGCGAATGCGGATCAACTTGGCGCCGCCGCGTTCGATATCGATATCGATGCGCGTCGCACCGGCGTCCAGGCTGTTTTCCACCAGCTCTTTGACGACCGACGCGGGGCGTTCGACCACCTCTCCGGCGGCGATCTGGTTGGCGAGCTGTGGCGGTAACACCTGGATAGGCATGCTGACTCCTGTAGCGGTGGCGCTAGGCCTGCGGAATGGTCAGCGTCCGATCCAGCGGCGCGACGTCCGACTTCAGATTATTGACCCGTTTCAAATCGCCGACGCTGACCCCGTAGCGAGAAGCGATGGAGGACAGCGTGTCCCCGCGGGCCACTTTATGTTTAGACGGCTTCTTCGCCGGCGTTTTCGCTTTGGCGACGGCGGTGACGGCGGCGGTTTTCCCCGCCGGCACCTTCAGGCGTTGCCCGACCCACACGCCGTCTTTCTTCAGTTTGTTCAGATCCCGCAGCGCCGCCATGGTCGTGCCGTAGCTGTCGGCGATGCCGGACAGCGTCTCCGCCCGTTTCACCACGTGGATCTGGGTCTTGCCGCTTACGCTGCGGCTCGCGCCGGCCGAGCTGACGATAGGCTCAGGCTGGCGCACGTCTGGTGTTGAGGTGTTAACCGCCGCTGCGACGTCCAGCGGTCGGTTTTCCACCTTTGGGTCGGCTTGCAGCGGATGCGCCAGGAAGTAGCTGCGCAGGCCGTTATGAATGGCCTTGGCAATCTTCTCCTGATACGCGCTACTGCCCAGCAGCCGCTCCTCCGTGCTATTACTGATAAATCCTGTTTCCACCAGCAGCGATGGAATATCCGGCGAACGCAGCACGCCCAGGCTGGCGTGTTCCGGCCGGCGTTTATGCAACGATCCGACGCTCTGCAGCTGCTGCAGCACCTTCACCGCCACATCGTAGCCAACGCGCTGCGAGTGGCCGAACTGCAGATCCAGCACCGCCTGGCTCAGATAAGGGTCGGCCTGGCTGTTGGCCAGCAAGTCGCCGGCGCCGCCGAGCAGCTCGGACTGCTTCTCATGCTGTTCGAGCCAACCGGCCATTTCGCTGTTGGCGCGGCGATTGGACAGCACCCAGACGGAAGCCCCGCTGGCGCTGCGGTTTGGCGCGGCGTCGGCGTGGATGGAGACCAGTACGTTGGCGCCCTGTTTACGCGCAACGTCGGAACGCCCCATCACCGAAATAAAATAGTCGCCGTTACGCGTCAGCACCGGCTTGAACTGCGGATCGGCGTCCAGCATCGCCTGCAGGCGACGCGCGATGGCGATAGTGACATTCTTCTCCTTCAACCCGCTCGGGCCAATGGCGCCCGGATCCTGGCCGCCGTGGCCGGCGTCGATCGCCACCACCACCCGATCGCCGGAACCGGCGGAAACGCGGCTGCTGCGTGGCGTCACCTCAGTGGCGGTGCCCGCGACCACGCTCTGTTTATTGGTAAAGGGATTCGATCCCGTCGGCGCTTTGCGCAGCGGCGGCTCCGGCGCTTCACGCACCGCGACCGGCGCCTGACGCGGCGGTTGGCTGACGGCGACCGGCGCAGGCGTTTGGACCGGCGCTTTACGCGCCACGGTATTGACGCCGCCTTCGGCCGTAAGGGTGAATACCACGGTGTGCACGCCGCCGTTCTGGCGGGTGGAGACGCGGGTTTTAGCGCGCTGAGTCAGATCAAACACCAGGCGCACGCTCTGAGCGTCTTTCGGCGCGCTGGAGCGAATGCTTTTCACCAGGTTTTGGCCGCTGAAATTGAGCGGCAGCCCGCCGACCTTGCCTTTCTGGTTGACGTCCAGCACCACGCGCTCCGGGCCGTGCAGCGGGAAAAACGCGTAGTCCGGCGGGCCATTGAAGCTCACCGACACCGTCGCTTCGCGCTGGGCGTTGGACACTTTGATATCGGACAGCGAGGACGCCGCCAGCGCGTTCAACGCGCCGAGCGGCCCCAGCACGGCGATCAGCATGATGACCGCAAATTTTTTCAACGCATGCGTCATTGCAACATCATCCCTGTGATCCATGAATACGGTCTAACAGCTGGCTGCCGTAAGCAGAAATCGCCTCGATCTTCGCCTCTCGCCCCTCGCCCTGATAGCTGAGGTGCAGCGCCAGATCCGGCTCCGGCAGCACGCCGGTGCCCTGCTGTGGCCATTCGACCAGGCAGATGGCGTCTTGCGCGAAGTAATCGCGAATGCCCATAAATTCAAGCTCTTCCGGATCGGCCAGGCGATACAGATCGAAGTGATATACCGCCAAGGGCTGCAAGGCATAGGGCTCCACCAGCGTGTAGGTCGGGCTTTTGACATTGCCCTGATGCCCCAACGCCTGCAGGAAGCCACGGCTGAAGGTGGTTTTACCGGCGCCCAGGTCGCCGTAGAGATAGATGACGCTGGCGCGATCGCAGGCCTTGGCCAAAGTGGTGCCCAAAGCGACAGTCGCTGCCTCGTCCGGCAGAGGTAAAACGAGTTCTTTCATTCGATAAAGTCTATTTTGCCCACTCAGGGTTAACGAAATGAAGGATGTCCGGCAGTAAATCGGTCGCCAACATGCCTCTTGTTCCTTGTCTTTCCGCTACGCGATCGCCGGCCGCGCCGTGTACGACGCAGCCCGCACAGGCGGCATCATACAGCGAGAGCTTTTGCGCCAGCAAACCGCCGATGATGCCCGACAGCACATCGCCCATGCCGCCGGAGGCCATGCCGGCATTGCCGACGTCGGCGATCGCCATCTGGCCCTGCTCATCGGCGATCAGCGTGCCGGCGCCTTTCAGCACCGCCACGCCGCCATAGCGCGCCGTCAGGTTACGCACGGCAAGTAAGCGATCACTCTCGATGTCGGCAGTGCTGCAGCTCAACAGCCGCGCCGCCTCTCCGGGATGCGGAGTCATCACGCGATTCTGCCGTTTCTCGGGATTTAATGCCAGCAAGTTCAGCGCATCGGCGTCCCACAAGGCCGGTTTATCGCTGGTTTGCAGCACGTTCAAGGCGTTTTTGCCCCACTCAGCCTGGCCCAGCCCCGGGCCAATCACCAGCACGTCCGCCCATTGCATCGCCTGCCGCAAGGCCGTCTCGTCCAGCGCCTGCGCCATCAACTCCGGCCTGGCCGCCAGCAGCGGCGCGACGTGCTCAATGTGAGTAAGCACTCGCACCAATCCAGCCCCGCTGCGCAGCGCCGCTTCCGCCGCCATGCGAATGGCGCCGCCGAATCCGCGGTCGCCGCCCACCAGCAGCAGACGGCCATGCTCGCCCTTATGGGCGCAGGGGCGCCGCGGATGCAGCCAGCGCGGCAACACTTCGGCGGTAAGCCGCTGAATCTGTTCCGGTTGCTTCGTCAACCAATCCGATAAGCCTAGCGTATTCTGATGAAGTTGCCCGACCCAGTCGCGCGCCTGCCCGGTCAGCAAGCCCGGCTTGAGGCCAATGAACGTGACGGTATGCGCGGCACGCACGACCGCGCCCGGCGCCGCGCCGCTTTCCGCCAGCAGCCCGGACGGAATATCGAGCGCCACCACCGGCGCCGAATGGCGGTTGGCGGCCTCGATCAGCGCATCGTAAGGCGCACGCGGCGCACTGCCCAGGCCGGTGCCTAACAGACCGTCGATAATAAGAGAGACGGATGCCGGCCAGCGGCTGTTCGCCGGCAGAATATCGCCGCCGGCGGCCAGCCAGGCCTCGCGGGCCGCTGCGGCCTCCGGCGGCAAAGGGCGTGCGCCTTCGCAGGCGATCACCGTCACCTGCACGCCCGCCGCCTTCGCCAAACGCGCCACCACATAGCCGTCGCCGCCGTTGTTGCCGTGGCCACAGAGCACCAGCCAGTGGTTGCAGCAGGGATAAGTGTCGCGCGCCAGTACGTAGGCCGCCTGACCGGCGCGCAGCATTAAATCGTAAAGAGAAAGACCGAGCGAGGCCGCCGCCGCAGGTTCCGAACGACGGATCCAATCCGCAGGCCAGATAGAGTGTGGTAAACTGTCAGCGTATGCTTTTTCACTGTGGCCCGTCATGACGCACCCCCTCGATCTCCATCAACTCGCCCAACATATCAAGCAATGGGGGCAATCGCTAGGATTCCAGCAGGTTGGCATCTGCGATACCGATCTCAGCCTGGAAGAGCCGAAGCTGCAGGCCTGGCTCGACAAACAGTACCACGGCGAGATGGAGTGGATGGCGCGCCACGGCATGCTGCGCGCACGCCCTCACGAGCTGTTGCCAGGCACGCTGCGGGTGATCAGCGTGCGCATGAACTATCTGCCGGCCAAGGCGGCGTTCGCCAGCACCCTGCAGAACCCGCAATTGGGCTACGTCAGCCGCTATGCGCTGGGGCGCGATTATCACAAGCTGTTGCGTCAGCGCCTGAAAAAGTTGGGCGATCAGATCCAGGCCTACTGCGGCGAACTGAATTTCCGCCCCTTTGTCGACTCGGCGCCGGTCATGGAGCGCGCGCTGGCCGCCAAGGCGGGCATCGGCTGGGTTGGTAAACACTCACTAATTCTTAACCGCGAAGCCGGATCCTGGTTTTTCCTCGGCGAACTGCTGATCGACCTGCCGCTGCCGGTGGATCAGCCGCAGGAAGAGCAGTGCGGCCGCTGCGTCGCCTGCATCACCACTTGCCCGACCGGGGCCATCGTCGCGCCCTACACCGTCGATGCCCGGCGCTGCATTTCCTATCTGACCATCGAACTGGAAGGCGCGATCCCGGAGGAATTCCGGCCGCTTCTCGGCAACCGTATCTACGGCTGCGACGACTGCCAGCTGATCTGCCCGTGGAACCGATTTTCGCAACTCACCGACGAAGACGATTTCAGCCCGCGCGCCGCGCTGCATGCGCCGCAGCTGATCGATCTGTTCAGTTGGACGGAAGAAAAATTCCTGCGCATCACCGAAGGCTCGGCGATACGCCGCATCGGTCACCTGCGCTGGCTGCGCAATATCGCCGTGGCGCTGGGCAATGCGCCTTATGAGGACAGCATCGTGCTCGCGCTGCGCACGCGTTTGGGCCAGGACGCCATGCTGGACGAACATATCCACTGGGCACTGGCGCAACAGCTCGCTCGCCGTGAAGCACAGGGCATCGAGGTGCAAACGGCGCAGAAAAAACGGTTGATACGGGCTGTGGAAAAAGGTTTGCCAAGGGATGCCTGACGGGGTGCGCCGCGCGGGCGTATCGCCCGAAATCTCACTCTGTGGATTTGTGCATAAAAATAAAAACACGTTGTCTTTCAACTGCAACAAAAAGAGCAAGTGATCGGCATAACGTTTTGGGATAAATAAATAAGCTTATAAATCAAATATATAAATATTTAATTTGTATGACGTTGATTTTTCAGGCTGGCGGGTTTATGTACAGAGGCTGTGGATAACTCTGTTCACAACGTTTTTAGCAGGTGTGTAAAACGGGACAAAAACCCGCGCCGGAGAAGGCGTTGGATTTGAGTTTGAAACGAAGAGAAAATTGGAGCGGGAAACGAGACTCGAACTCGCGACCCCGACCTTGGCAAGGTCGTGCTCTACCAACTGAGCTATTCCCGCATTGAGATGCTTTTGGCATCCGGTCACCAAACACTGGCGTGACCTTTGAATTTTTGGAGCGGGAAACGAGGCTCGAACTCGCGACCTCAACCTTGGCAAGGTTGCGCTCTACCAACTGAGCTATTCCCGCGTCGCATAGGTACTGCTTGATACTGCTTTATTTATTCATCATGCCGCATCGCGACATTGTTGAATTTGGAGCGGGAAACGAGACTCGAACTCGCGACCCCGACCTTGGCAAGGTCGTGCTCTACCAACTGAGCTATTCCCGCCCGGCGTATCGATGGTGGAACGTTACGAAATTCTTCATCGGTACGGGGTGCGCATTATACGAGAAATCCTTTTTGTCGCAAGCCCCTGAAAGCAAAAAAACGCGATTTTTGTTTGATTGCCGATTAAAGCGCCAGATTGGCGAATTAAGCGGCTAAAAACGGCGTTTTTTCCCCGCAGAGGCCGCCATCGCCTTAAAGCTGAATGAAATGTTCGCGGTAATAAGCCAGTTCGGCCACCGATTCGCGGATGTCATCCAGCGCCTGATGGGTGCCCTGCTTCTTAAAGCCGCCGAGAATTTCCGGCTTCCAACGGCGCGCCAGTTCTTTCAGCGTGCTGACGTCCAGGTAGCGGTAATGGAAGTAGGCCTCCAGCTCCGGCATGTAGCGGAACAGGAAACGGCGATCCTGGCCCACGCTGTTGCCGCAGATCGGTGATTTGCCGGCCGGCACCCATTGCTGCAGGAAGGCGATGGTTTCCAGCTCGGCGGCGCGATCGTCCTGCCGGCTGGCTTTCACCCGCTCCACCAGCCCGCTGCCGGTATGGGTGCGCACGTTCCACTCGTCCATCAAGGCCAGCTGCTCGTCGGATTGGTGCACGGCGATCACCGGCCCTTCCGCCAGGATGTTCAGATTGGCGTCGGTGACCAGCGTGGCGATCTCGATAATGCGGTCACGCTCGGGATCCAGCCCGGTCATCTCCAAATCGATCCAAATCAGGTTATTTTCGTTTGCTGTCATGATGTTTCCTGCCTAAAAGCCGAGAGAAAAACGCTGTGCGGACGAGACGACGGCCGCCGCCGATGGCGACACGCCGCAGCCGGCGGCTAACAACGGTTATTTAATATAAAATAGCGTGTATCATAGTCTTTTTGGTCGCCATGGGCGACATATACCCTGACGGGTTCAAGGCTGCGCCCGGGGCAAGTCCCCCGCCGCGGCTGTGCGTATACGTAAAGGTATAAAACCGATTCAAGTGAGGCGCAGTGAGTAAGAACAAACTGTCCAAAGGTCAGCAACGCCGCGTGCAGGCGAACCATCAGCGCCGTCTGAAGCGCGCCGATAACAAACCGGAACCGGATGATTCCCAGCTGGGCGAGCCGCAGGAAGGCGTCGTCATCAGCCGTTTCGGCATGCACGCCGACGTTGAGGCGCCGGATGGCACTCAGCACCGCTGCAACATCCGCCGCACGCTGCGTTCGCTGGTGACCGGCGATCGCGTGGTGTGGCGCCCCGGCCTGGGCGCCCATGAAGGGGTAAAAGGCATTGTGGAAGCGGTGCACGAACGCACCTCGGTGCTGACGCGCCCGGACTTCTATGACGGCGTGAAGCCGATCGCCGCCAATATCAATCAGATCGTCATCGTGTCGGCGATCCTGCCCGAGCTGTCACTGAACATCATCGACCGTTATCTGGTGGCCTGCGAAACGCTCGAAGTCGAGCCGCTGATCGTGCTCAACAAAATTGACCTGCTGGACGCCGAAGCGCGCAAGCTGGTCGACGGCATGATGGATATCTATCGCAAGATTGGCTACCGGGTGCTGGAAGTCTCCAGCCAAACGCGGGAAGGCATGGCGGAGTTCGAACAGGCGCTGGCCGGGCGCATCAGCATCTTCGCCGGTCAGTCCGGGGTCGGCAAGTCCAGCTTGCTGAACGCGCTGCTGCCGCCGTCTGAAGAGCAAATTCTGGTAAATCAGGTTTCCGACGTCTCGGGCCTCGGGCAACATACCACCACCGCCGCGCGGCTGTACCATTTCCAGCACGGCGGCGACGTGATCGACTCCCCAGGGGTGCGCGAGTTTGGCCTGTGGCACCTGGAGCCGGAACAAATCACCCGCGGTTTTGTCGAATTCCGTGATTATTTAGGCGGTTGCAAATTCCGCGACTGCCGCCACGATACCGATCCCGGCTGCGCCATTCGCGCGGCGATGGAGAAAGGCGATATCGCGCAAGAGCGGTTCGACAACTATCACCGTATTCTGGAAAGCATGGCGCAGGTGAAGGTTCGCAAGAACTTCACGGACGCCGCAGACTGACACTGACGAGCGAGCATTGACGACGGCGGAGCCCTCGTTACAATGCGCGCCCTTTACCCTGATTCACGAGGTTAACGTGCTGGATAGCATCAAGATTAAACTGCAATATTGGCTGCCGAAGCTGGCGCTGACCCGCCTGGCGGGCTGGGGCGCCGACAAACGGGCCGGCTGGCTGACCCAACTGGTGGTCAAAACCTTCGCCCGCTTCTACCGCGTGGACATGCAGGAAGCGCAAAATCCGGACCTGGCGTCTTACGCCACCTTCAACGATTTCTTCGTGCGCCCGCTGCGCGACGGCGCGCGCCCCATCGTCGCCGACGCCAACTGGCTGGCGCTGCCTGCCGATGGTGCCATCAGCCAGCTCGGCCCGATCCGCGACGATCAAATCTTCCAGGCCAAAGGCCACCACTACAGCCTCGAAGCGCTGCTGGCCGGCAACTATCTGTTGGCCGAGCCGTTCCGCAACGGCCTGTTCGCCACCACCTATCTGGCGCCGCGCGACTATCACCGCGTACACATGCCGTGCGCCGGCGTGCTGCGCGAAATGATCTATGTGCCGGGCGATTTGTTCTCGGTCAACCCGCTCACCGCCGCCAACGTGCCTAATCTGTTCGCGCGCAACGAGCGCGTGATCTGCGTATTCGACACCGACATCGGGCCGATGGTGCAAATCCTGGTCGGCGCCACCATCGTCGGCAGCATCGAAACCGTCTGGGCCGGCACCGTCACGCCGCCGCGCGAAGGCATCATCAAGCGCTGGACCTACCCGGCCGCCGGCGAAGAAGGCGCCATCGCGCTGGAAAAAGGCGCCGAGATGGGCCGTTTCAAACTCGGCTCCACGGTGATCAACCTGTTTACCGCAGGCAGCGTGCAGTTTGCGCCGCAGCTGCATAACGGCACCGTCACCCGCATGGGTGAAGCCTTCGCCGAAATCCCGGCCGCCGCTGAAACGCCACAGACCCCGCTCTAAAGGAATCGACGCCGTGCGCCTTTTCATCACGCTTTTGCTCGGTTGCCTGCTGTGGCAACCGGCGCTGGCCGCCCCCGTGCCGACCGAGACCCAGCTCAAACAGGAGCTGAAGCAGGCGGAAAGCAGCAAAAACGCGCCGAATCAGGCGGAAACCACCGAGGCGCTGCAAAGCGCCCTCAACTGGCTGACGGAGCGCAAAGAGTCGCAGACTCGCTCCGAGCAGTATCAGAGGGTGATCGACGATTTTCCGAAGATGACGCAGGAGCTGCGCCGTCAGCTGGTGCTGGAAAGCAACAAGATCCTGCCTAACGGCGACGATCTGCCGGCCGCCGAGCTGGAACAGCAGATCCTGCAAACCAGCAGCCTGCTGCTGGAACAGGCGCGCCTGCTGCAGCAAGAACAGGATCGCACGCGGGAGATCAGCGATTCGCTCGGCCAGCTGCCGCAGCAGCAGACCGACGCCCGCCGTGCGCTGACGGAAGTGCAGCGCCGCCTGCAGGCGCAGCCCGCCAACCCGACCACGCCGTATGCGCAGGCCGCCCTGGCCCTGCTGCAGACCGAAGCCGCGGCGCGCAAAGCCAAAGTGGACGAGCTGGAGCTGGCGCAGCTGTCGGCCAACAACCGTCAGGAGCTGGCGCGCATGCGCGCCGAGGTCTATAAAAAGCGCCACGAGAAAATAGACGTTCAGCTGCAGGCGCTGCGCAATAACCTCAACGCCCAACGCCAACGCGAAGCAGAGCTGGCGCTGGAAAAAACCGAGCAGTTAGCCGAGCAGAACGGCGATTTGCCAAAAAGCATCAGCCAGCAGCTGCAGATCAACCGCGAACTGTCCGCCGCGCTGAACAGCCAGGCGCAGCGCATGGATCTGATTTCATCGCAGCAGCGGCAGGCGGCGGCGCAGACGCTGCAGGTGCGCCAGGCGCTGAGCACCATCATCGAGCAGGCCCAGTGGCTCGGTTCGTCGTCGGCGCTGGGGGAAACCCTGCGCGCCCAGGTGGCGACACTGCCGGAAATGCCCAAGCCGCAACAGCTGGACGGCGACATGGCCCAGCTGCGCGTGCAGCGCCTGCAGTTTGAAAACCAGCTGGAAAAACTGTCGCAGCGCGAATTCAAACGCGACGACGGCAGCGCGCTGACCAACCAGGAGCAACGCATCGTCGATGCCCAGCTGCGCACCCAGCGCGAGCTGCTCAACTCGTTGTTATCCGGGTGCGACACCCAAATCCTCGAGCTGACCAAGCTGAAGGTGGCCAACACCCAGCTGATCGAAGCGTTGAACGAAATTCGCGACGCCACCCACCGCTATCTGTTCTGGGTGCCGGACGTCAATCCGATCAACTTCTCCTACCCGCTCAACGTGGCGCACGATCTGACGCGCGTCCTGTCGCTGGACACGCTGTCTCAACTCGGCGGCGCCTTCATGATGATGGTGACCAGCCGCGAAACGCTGATCCCGATCTTCGGCGCCCTGCTGCTGGTGATTTTCAGCATCAGCTCGCGCAAGCACTACCACGCCTTCCTCGAGCGCGCGAGCAGCCGCGTCGGCAAGGTGACGCAGGACGAATTCTTCCTGACGGTGCGCACCGTGTTCTGGTCGATTCTGGTGGCGATGCCGCTGCCGGTGCTGTGGGCCGCGCTCGGTTACGGCCTGCAGAGCGCCTGGAACTACCCGGTGGCGGAAGCGATCGGCAAAGGGGTAACCGCCACGCTGCCGATCCTGTGGATCTGCATGATCTGCGCCGCCTTCGCCCACCCGCAGGGGCTGTTCATCGTGCACTTCCGCTGGCCGGCG
The DNA here is from genome assembly GCF_052691795.1 of Serratia sp. TSA_130.1. Classification (NCBI taxonomy): domain Bacteria; kingdom Pseudomonadati; phylum Pseudomonadota; class Gammaproteobacteria; order Enterobacterales; family Yersiniaceae; genus Serratia; species Serratia sp. TSA_130.1. Next base: position 21,265 of record NZ_JBQZFS010000003.1, on the reverse strand, counting down.
AAGCAGGTTTCGCGCGCCATGCGCTACTACAAGATGTCGATCTGGCTGATCGTGCCGCTGATCATGGCGCTGATCACCTTCGATAGCCTGAAAGAACGCGAGTTCGCCAACACCCTGGGGCGGCTGTGCTTCATCCTGCTGTGTCTGGCGCTGGCGCTGGTCACCCACAGCCTGAAACGCGCCGGCATTCCGCTGTATCTGGATAAAAACGGCTCCGGCGACAACATGCTCAACAGCGCCTTCTGGGGGCTGCTGCTGTCGGCGCCGCTGCTGGCGGCGCTGGCCTCGACCGTCGGTTACCTCACCACCGCGCAGGCGCTGTTGGCGCGTCTGGAAACTTCGGTGGCGATCTGGTTCCTGCTGCTGGTCGTCTACCACATCATCCGCCGTTGGATGTTGATCCAGCGGCGGCGCATCGCCTTCGATCGCGCCAAGCAGCGCCGCGCCGACATTCTGGCCCAGCGCGCCCGCGGCGAAGACGAAACTTCACATACCCCGAACAGCACCGAAGGCGCCATCGATCCGGACGATTCGGACTTCGATCTGGACACCATCAGCGCCCAGTCGCTGCGGCTGGTGCGTTCGATCCTGACGCTGATCGCGCTGGTGTCGGTGATCGTACTGTGGTCGGAGATCCACTCCGCGTTCGCCTTCCTGGAAAACATCTCGCTGTGGGACGTAACCTCGACGGTGAACGGCGTGGAAACCGCCCATCCGATCACCCTCGGCGCGGTTCTGATCGCCATTCTGGTGTTGATCATCACCATGCAGCTGGTGCGCAACCTGCCGGCGCTGCTGGAGCTGGCGGTGCTGCAGCACCTGGATCTGTCCCCGGGCACCGGCTACGCCATCACCACCATCACCAAGTACCTGCTGCTGCTGTTCGGCGCGGTGCTCAGCTTCGCCTGGATCGGCATCGAATGGTCGAAACTGCAGTGGGTGGTTACCGCGCTCAGTCTGGGGTTGGGCTTCGGCATGCAGGAGATCTTCTCCAACTTCATCTCCGGCTTGATCATCCTGTTCGAGAAACCGATCCGCATCGGCGACACCGTGACGATCCGCAATCTGACCGGCACCGTCACCAAGATCAATACCCGCGCCACCACCATCTCGGACTGGGACCGCAAAGAGATCATCGTGCCGAACAAAGCGTTTATCACCGAGCAGTTCGTCAACTGGTCGCTGTCGGATACCCTGACCCGTGTGGTGCTGACCGTACCGGCGCCGGGCGAGGCCAACAGCGAAGAAGTGACCAAGATCCTGATGAACGCCGCCGAGCGCTGCGCGCTGGTGCTGGATAACCCGGCGCCGGAGGTCTATCTGGTCGATCTGCAACAAGGCATTCAGATCTTCGAGATGCGTATTTACGCCGCCGAGATGGGCCACCGTATGCCGCTGCGCCATGAGATCCACCAACTGATCCTGGCGGGCTACCGCGAGCACGGCATCACGCTGCCGTACCCGCCGTTCCAGGTGCGTACCGAGACGCTGTCGCGGCTAACCAACAACGGCCGCACGCCGCCGTCCACGCCGGCGCCGAACACCAAGCGCGACGCCGGGGGGCTATAAGCGCTTCTCGCGATAAAAAAAGGGGGTCGGCAAATGCCGACCCCCTTTTTTGCTTTTGACCCGTCCTGAAACGTCAGGCGATCCCGACCGGGAAGGCTAATACGTCGCTCAGGCTCTCGGCGCCCAGCGCCAGCATCACCAGACGATCCACGCCCAGCGCCACGCCGGAACACTCCGGCATGCCGTGCTGCAACGCCGCCAACAGGTTGTAGTCGATCGGTTGCTGCGGCAGGCCGCGCTCCGCGCGTTTGCGGTTGTCCTGCTCGAAGCGCTGCTGTTGTTCACGGCCGTCGGTCAGCTCGCGGAAACCGTTCGCCAGCTCGATACCCTTGAAGTACACCTCGAAACGCTCCGCCACGCGGTGGTCTTCGGTGCTGATCTCCGCCAACGCCGCCTGGCTGGCCGGGAAGTGGTACACGAACGCCGGTTTTTCACGGCCGATATGCGGTTCCACGCCCACGGTGAACAGCAGCTGCAGCAGCGTATCGCGATCTTCTTCGGTATCGGCGATGTTGCTCAGATCGAGTTTGGCCGCCGCTTCGCGCAGCTGCGCCTTCTCCGCCGACAGCGGATCGATGTCCAGATGGCGCAGGAACGCCTGCTGATAGGACAGGGTCTCCGCGCTCTCGCAGTCCAGCACCTGTTGCAGCAGATCGTCCACTTCATTCATCAGGCGGTACATGTCGTAGTGCGGACGGTACCACTCCAGCATGGTGAATTCCGGGTTGTGATGCCGCCCGGCTTCTTCATTTCGGAAGCTGCGCCCCATTTGGTAGATCGGGCCGCTGCCCGCCGCCAACAGGCGCTTCATGTGATATTCCGGGCTGGTCATCATGTATAGCGTCAGGCCCTCTGCCGCTCCCGGCCCGACGAAACGCGTCTCGAACGGGAACAGGTGAACGTCGGTGACCGTCGCCTGGCTCATGGTGGGCGTCTCAACTTCCAGCACGCCACGATCGGCGAAGAAACGCCGGATCTCAGCCAGAATCGCTGCGCGTTTCAACAAATTGGCGATGGGTGCACTAGGCTGCCAGCTTGCCGTTTCGCTCATGGTAATTAACTCCGAAATCAAACAGGGGATGCAGTCTACTCGCATCCTTGCAGCCAAACAAATTCTTCAGGATGCGCAACCGGCGATAACGCCAATTTCCGATAAAAGGGCGGCAAAAGCGCGTTAAAAAGGGTAAAGCCGGCCGAACGCGCAAAAAAACAGACAAGCCTGCCGGGCAAGCGTTAATCGACAAAACAATCGATCACATCAAATTTCGACTACTTAACTTTAGGTATAGTTAATTCCCCATTATTGGTGGGAGATATCTATCCTTAACCTTTAAGCAACATTAATCGGTTCAATTAGTTAGCACCCGAAGAGTTCGCTAAATTTTAAGCATAGATATTTAACTTGCCGTTCTTAACAAGAACATTGGAGGAATGCAGTGCAAACCTTTAACGCCGATCTTGCCATTATTGGGGCCGGGGGCGCTGGTTTACGTGCAGCAATAGCCGCAGCGGAAGCCAATCCCCAACTGAAAATCGCGCTGATCTCTAAGGTCTACCCGATGCGCAGCCACACGGTCGCCGCCGAGGGGGGCTCCGCCGCCGTCACCCAGGATCACGATACCTTCGACTATCACTTCCACGACACCGTCGCCGGCGGCGACTGGCTGTGCGAGCAGGACGTGGTCGATCACTTCGTGCATCAGTGCCCGCGCGAGATGACCCAGCTTGAGCAGTGGGGCTGCCCGTGGAGCCGTAAACCGGACGGTTCGGTCAACGTGCGGCGCTTCGGTGGCATGAAGATCGAACGCACCTGGTTCGCCGCCGACAAGACCGGCTTCCACATGCTGCACACCCTGTTCCAGACCTCGCTGAAATACCCGCAAATCCAACGCTTCGACGAGCACTTCGTGCTGGATATCCTGGTGGATGACGGCCAGGCGCGCGGCCTGGTGGCGCTCAACATGATGGAAGGCACCCGCGTGCAGATCCGCGCCAACGCGGTGGTGATGGCCACCGGCGGCGCCGGGCGCGTTTATCGCTACAACACCAACGGCGGCATCGTTACCGGCGACGGCATGGGCATGGCGTTCCACCACGGCGTACCGCTGCGCGACATGGAGTTCGTGCAGTATCACCCGACCGGCCTGCCCGGTTCCGGCATCCTGATGACCGAGGGCTGCCGCGGCGAAGGCGGCATTCTGGTGAACAAAGACGGCTACCGTTACCTGCAAGACTACGGCATGGGCCCGGAAACCCCGCTGGGCGAGCCGAAGAACAAATACATGGAGCTGGGCCCGCGCGATAAAGTGTCCCAGGCCTTCTGGCATGAATGGCGCGCCGGCCGCACCATCGCCACCCCGCGCGGCGACGTGGTCTACCTCGATCTGCGCCACCTGGGCGAGAAAAAGCTGCTGGAGCGGCTGCCGTTCATCTGCGAACTGGCCAAAGCCTACGTCGGCGTCGATCCGGTGAAAGATCCGATCCCGGTGCGCCCTACCGCGCACTACACCATGGGCGGCATTGAAACCGACCAGAACTGCGAAACCCGCATCAAAGGGCTGTTCGCAGTCGGCGAATGTTCCTCCGTCGGCCTGCACGGCGCCAACCGTCTCGGCTCCAACTCGCTGGCGGAACTGGTGGTATTCGGCCGCGTCGCCGGTGAACACGCCGCGCGCCGCGCGCTGGAAACCGCGCCGGCCAACGGCAGCGCGCTGGATGCGCAAACCCGCGACGTCGAAACCCGCCTGAGCAACCTGATGAAGCAGGAAGGCAACGAAAACTGGGCGAAGATCCGCGACGAAATGGGGCTGTCGATGGAAGAAGGCTGCGGCATCTACCGCACGCCGGAGCTGATGCAAAAAACCATCGATAAGCTGGCCGAGCTGAAAGAACGTTTCAAGCGCGTCAAAATCACCGACAACACCAGCGTGTTCAATACCGATCTGCTGTACACCATCGAGCTGGGTTATGGTCTGGACGTCGCTGAATGCATGGCGCACTCCGCATTTAACCGCAAAGAGTCGCGCGGCGCCCACCAGCGCCTGGACGAAGGCTGCACCGAGCGTGACGACGTCAACTTCCTCAAGCATACGCTGGCGTTCCACAATCCGCAGGGCGCGCCGCGTCTTGAATACAGCGACGTGAAAATCACCAAGCTGCCGCCGGCCAAACGCGTCTACGGCGCAGAAGCCGAAGCGCAGGAGAAAAAGAATAAGGAGCAGGCAAATGGCTGAGATGCAAACCCTGAAGATCGAAGTCATGCGCTATAACCCGGAAAGCGACGCCGAGCCGCATTTCGTCACTTACGCCGTGCCTTACGACGAACAGACCTCGCTGCTCGACGCGCTGGGCTATATCAAGGATAACCTGGCGCCGGACCTCTCCTACCGCTGGTCTTGCCGCATGGCGATCTGCGGCTCCTGCGGCATGATGGTCAACCGCGTGCCGAAGCTGGCGTGCAAAACCTTCCTGCGCGACTACGTCGGCGGCATGAAGGTCGAAGCGCTGGGCAACTTCCCGATCGAGCGCGATCTGGTGGTCGACATGACCCACTTCATCGAAAGCCTGGAGGCGATCAAACCGTACATCATCGGCAACGATCGCAAACCGGAGGATGGCCCGAACGTGCAGACTCCGGCACAGATGGCCAAATACCACCAGTTCTCCGGCTGCATCAACTGCGGCCTGTGCTACGCGGCGTGCCCGCAGTTCGGCCTCAACCCCGAGTTTATCGGCCCGGCGGCGATCACGCTGGCGCACCGCTATAACCTGGACAACCGCGACCACGGCAAGAAACAGCGCATGCCGCAGCTCAACGGCCAAAACGGCGTCTGGAGCTGCACCTTCGTCGGCTATTGCTCCGAAGTCTGTCCGAAACACGTCGATCCCGCCGCCGCTATCCAGCAAGGCAAGGTGGAGAGCGCCAAAGACTTCATGATCGCCATGTTGAAGCCGCAATAAGGGAGAAAATTGCCATGACAACTCAACGTAAGCCCTATGTGCGCACCATGACGCCCACCTGGTGGCAAAAGCTCGGCTTCTACCGTTTCTACATGCTGCGCGAAGGCACCTCGGTGCTGGCGGTCTGGTTCAGCATCGTGCTGCTCTACGGCGTGTTCGCGCTGAAGGGCGGCGCCGAGAGCTGGGCCGGCTTCGTCGGTTTCTTGCAGAATCCGCTGGTGCTGTTAATCAACGTCGTCGCATTGCTGGCGGCGGCGCTGCACACCAAAACCTGGTTCGATCTGGCGCCGAAGGCCGCCAATATCGTGGTCAACAGCGAGAAAATGGGACCGGGCCCCATCGTGAAAGGGCTGTGGGCCGTCACGATCGTCGTCAGCGTGGTCATCCTGGCCGTGGCCCTGTTCTAATCCGGAGGAAACATGATAAATCAAGCACCTAAACGCTCCGACGAGCCGGTTTTCTGGGGATTGTTCGGCGCCGGCGGCATGTGGGGCGCGATCGTCGCGCCGGCTATCGTACTGCTGGTCGGCATTCTGCTGCCGCTGGGGCTGTTCCCCGGTGAAGCGCTGGGTTACGAGCGCGTGCTGGCGTTCTGCCAGAGCCTGATCGGCCGCCTGTTCCTGCTGCTGATGATCATTCTGCCGCTGTGGTGCGGCCTGCACCGCATCCACCATGCGATGCACGATCTGAAGATCCACGTGCCGGCCGGCAAGTGGGTGTTCTACGGTCTGGCGGCAATCCTCAGCGTCGTCACCGTCATCGGCGTCGTCACTCTGTAAACCGCTCGGGTGGCCAACGCCCGTTGGCCGCCCTTTTCTCATCGGCTACACTGTCTACTCGCCCCCGGTAAACAGGAGTCACCGATGCGTTTATGGTCAAAGCTTTGCGTCATGCTTTCCGCCCTGCTCTCCGTCGCCTGCAGCGTCTCCCCGCCTAAAGACATCAAGGTCGTGAACAATTTCGACAGCCAGCGCTATCTCGGCACCTGGTATGAGATCGCACGTCTGGATCATCGTTTTGAACGCGGTTTGCAGCAGGTGACCGCCCATTACAGCCCGCGCGCCGACGGCGGACTGAACGTCATCAATCGCGGCTTCAATCCGCAGAAACAGCAATGGCAAGAAAGCGAAGGCAAAGCCTACTTTATCGGTTCACCGCAGGTCGCGGCGCTGAAAGTGTCGTTCTTCGGCCCTTTCTATGGCGGCTACAACGTGATTGCCCTGGATCCGGCGTATGGCTACGCGCTGGTTTGCGGCCCGAACCGCGACTATCTGTGGATCCTGTCGCGCACGCCGACGCTTGACGCCGCCGTGCGCGACCGTTTATTGCAGACAGCCAAAGGCTACGGTTTCGCCACCGACAAGCTGATCTGGGTGCAGCAGTCCGCCGATCACTGACTGCTGAACTTCAGCCCGAGTATGCCGACCACGATCAGGCACAGGCTGATGATGCGCGCGATATTGGTCGATTCGCCCAACAGCACCATGCCCATGATGGCCGCGCCCACCGCGCCGATGCCGGTCCACACCGCGTAGGCGGTGCCGGCGGGCAGCGTTTTCATGGCGTTGGCCAACAGCAACATGCTGACCACCATCGCGGCGATGGTGATGATGCTCGGCGTCAGCCTGGTAAAACCGTGGGTGTATTTCAGACCGATAGCCCAAACCACTTCGAGCAAACCGGCGATAAGCAGAATAATCCAGGCCATGAGACGGCCTCCCTACCACTGGGGTCGTCCCCGATAAAATGACGCGTAAACGGGTCGTCCCGTTTAGCGAGGTGATGCATGACGGGTAACCTCACCCGCACTGCGGCAGGATAGCAGCAGCGTTAACGCTCAGGCAAGGGATAGAAATGTGGCGGCTCTCCGCAGCCGGAACGCCGCCGGGTGGAATGCGGATTATTCCGCGCTGCGCTGAATAGCCTTGCCGCCGGCCTGAATGTCTTCACCCACACCGCGGGTGGTATTACAGGCGGTCAGCGAGCTCAAAATCATCAAAGAGAAGATCGCGATAATACTTTTCTTCAGCATAAGAAAGTCCTTATTTGTCGTTGATGAAAAAGTACGGCTTTCTAAGCGTAGTCAAAATTGACGGAGGGTGTGGGATCGTGACCGGCTTTGTGGCGCAAATACATCGGGTTAAAGGCGGGATCAGCTGGCCGTGCGGGAGATAGCGCCGCCGAGATGCTGAACGTCTTCGCCGAAACCGCGAAACGTATTGCAACTGCTGAGGGAGAAAAGGAACAACAGGGAGAGCACGGCCAACAGCGTTTTCTTGAACATGCGGATTTTCTGCCAACGAACGGGGATGGGATAAAACAGAGGAACCGCGGGGGTTCCTCTGTTTTGAAACTTACTTGACGCGAGAGACGTATTCGCCAGAGCGAGTGTCAACCTTGATCACTTCGCCGATCTGGACGAACAACGGCACTTTAACCACGGCGCCGGTGCTCAGGGTAGCCGGCTTGCCGCCAGTCCCTGCGGTATCGCCTTTCAGGCCAGGATCGGTATCGGTGATTTCCGCTTCGATGAAGTTCGGCGGCTGAACGGCGATTGGACGGCCATCCCACAGGGTGATGATGCACTCTGCGTTATCCTGCAGCCATTTGGCCGCGTCGCCGACGGTTTTGCCGTCAACCTGATGCTGTTCGAAAGACTCAGGGTGCATGAAGTGGTAGAACTCACCGTCGCTGTACAGGTAGTTCATGTTGGTGTCCATCACGTCTGCGCCTTCGCAAGAATCGGTAGACTTGAAGGTTTTTTCCACGCGGGTGCCGGTCAGCAGACGGCGCATTTTCACGCGCGCGAACGCCTGGCCTTTGCCCGGCTTAACGAACTCACTGGCTTCGACGGCGTAAGGTTCGCCCTCGAACATGATTTTAAGACCCGGACGGAAATCGTTGCTAGAATAAGTCGCCATGATGGCCCTCTGAATATTTGAACTGGTAGCTTAGCCAAAAAAATGGCACACATTATAACCCAAAGTACGGCACATAGAGAAGATTGGTTGCATCAACTCGCCGATGTTATTACCGATCCCGATGAATTACTGCAGCTTTTGTCACTGAATACGCACCCGGAACTGCCGCAGGGGCGCGATGCCCGTCGGCTGTTTGCCCTGCGCGTGCCGCGCGCCTTCGCTGCGCGCATGCGCCCCGGCGATGCCAACGACCCGCTGCTGCGCCAGGTGCTGACCGCCAGAGAGGAGTTCATCAACGCCCCAGGGTTCACCACCGATCCGCTGGATGAACAGCGCAGCGTGGTGCCGGGCCTGCTGCACAAATACCGCAATCGCGCGCTGCTGCTGGTCAAAGGCGGCTGTGCGGTCAACTGCCGTTACTGTTTCCGCCGTCACTTCCCCTATCAAGATAATCAGGGCAACAAGAACAACTGGCGGCAGGCGCTGGATTATATCCGCCAACACCCGGAACTGGACGAGATCATTTTTTCCGGCGGCGATCCGCTGATGGCCAAAGACAGCGAGCTGGAGTGGCTGGTCGGCGAGCTGGAGGCCATCCCGCATCTGAAACGCCTGCGCATTCACACCCGTCTGCCGGTGGTGATCCCGGCGCGCATTACGCCGGCGCTGTGCCGCCTGCTGTCGGCCTCGCGCCTGCAGGTGCTGATGGTCACCCACATCAACCACGCCAACGAAATCGACCGCAAGCTGCAGAACGCCATGGCCCAGCTGCGCCTCGCCGGCGTCACGCTGCTCAACCAGAGCGTGCTACTGCGCGACGTCAACGACGATGCCGATACGCTGGCGGCGCTCAGCAACGCGCTGTTCGACGCCGGCATCCTGCCCTATTACATCCACGTGCTGGACAAAGTGCAGGGCGCGGCGCATTTCATGGTCAGCGACGATGAAGCGCGCGTCATCATGCAGGCGCTGCTGAGCAAGGTGTCCGGTTATCTGGTGCCGCGCCTGACGCGTGAAGTAGGCGGCGAACCGAGCAAAACGCCGATCGACCTGCGCCTGATGCAGGAGTGACGCGCGCCACAGGGCTCGACGAAACGAAAAGAGGAATGCCGTGGCATTCCTCTTTTTTATCTCTTCGCGGCGTTAGGCCTCAGCGCCTTACGGGCACTTGTAAACCTGGCCGACCATTTTGCTGTCCAGCGGCGCGAAGCTGGAGAGCAGGTTCTGGCTTGGGCTGTTGGCGCCGTAAATGACGTTGCCGCCCATCGCCGCTGCCTTGTTGCGCAGATCGTTGGCCGCACCGCGCATGGAGCTGCCTTCACCGCCGTTGCCGGACAGCCAGTTGCTCTGGGTGCCGGTCACTTCCCCCAGCAGCTGGCATTCCGCCGCCGGCTTGCTGTCGGTGAACTTGATCTGCTGACCCGCAGCGGTCAGTTCATGAGTGGTGCTGCAACCCGCCAGCAGCATCGCTGCCGAAAGACCCAGTAAGGCTTTAATCCGCATCTTGTTCCCCATTCGATGTTGAGAATTACGCAAAATCTTCTACCCGTCGCCTTTCAAGCTGTAGCGTTGTTGACTGCACTCGCTCACCCCAGTTACTTACTCAAGTAAGCGCCTGGGGACTCACGAGCTGGCCGCCTAGCTACAACTTGAAATTCATAGGGTATATCAGAAAGCGATGCCATCTCTTAAGCATCCGTTGCCGCGCGAGCGGGCCAACGTCTTGAGCGACAGCTGATGACTTACCAGTTTACCAGCTAAATCGCCCCGGGCGGCAAAAATATCATCAAATACAGTGCGGCGGCGTTATACCCAACCGGCAACGGCCGCCGATGGCTGCGCCTGCTCTTCGCCCTGACGCGGTTCCCCCTCCGCCAGTTTGAATACCGCCACCGCCTGCGCCAGCAGGGCCGCCTGTTCCTCCACGCCGACGGCGGTGGTCGCCACCTCCTCCACCAGCGCGGCGTTCTGCTGGGTCACCTGATCCATCTGGGTCACCGCCACCCCGACCTGCTCGACGCCTTTGCTTTGCTCTTCCGACGCATAGGAGATGTTATCCATCAGCGACGTCACCTGGTTCACCGAGCCGACGATGGCATTCATCGTCTCGCCCGCCTGTTCCACCAGCCGCACGCCGGCGGCGATATCGCCGGTTACGCCGTCGACCAGACCGCTGATCTCCTTGGCCGAAGTCGCGCAGCGCTGCGCCAGATTGCGCACTTCGCCGGCTACCACCGCAAAACCCCGCCCCTGCTCCCCGGCACGCGCGGCCTCGACGGCGGCGTTCAGCGCCAGAATGTTGGTCTGGAAGGCGATGCCGTCGATCACGCTGGTGATATCCCCCACCTGACGCGCGCTGTCGTTGATCGCCCGCATCTTGTCGACCGCGCTGGCCATCAGCGTTTCGCCGTTGCGGGCAATGGCGGCGGTCTGATTGACCATGCCGGCGGCCTGAGTGGCGTTATCGGCGTTTTGCCGCACCGTGGCGGTAATCTGCTCCATGCTGGCGGCGGTTTCCGTCAGCGCGCTGGCTTGTTCTTCGGTGCGGCTGGAGAGATCGGCGTTGCCGACGGCGATCTCGTGCGTACCGTGGTTGATCGACTCCACACCGTCACGCACCTGCTGCACGGTGGCACTCAGCTCCTGCTGCATCGCGCGTAGGCTGGCGAACAGCATGCCGATCTCATTGTTGTTGCGTACCGCGATCTCGCTGCGTAGATCGCCGCGCCCAACCTTTTGCAAGTGTTCGGCGATCTGGCGCAGCGGCAGAATCAAGCGCCGGCGGAAATCACGCTGCACGGCGACCAGCAGCAGCAGGATCGCCGCCAGGGTGCCGCTCAGCAGACGGGCGAAGACTTTTTGGGTCTGCTCCGCCTCTTCCACTGCCAGACGGTGGGCGGCCACCGTGGCCCGCATGTAGTCGGCAAACTGGTTATCCAGCCGCTGGCGCACCTGGCGCTTCTCTGCCGCCATGGCGTGCAGCCGCTCGATCAGCGCCGCCTGCGGCGTGTCGGCCAACAGCGTCAGTTCTTGCTTCAGCACCGCCTGCTGCGCCAGGTAGACCTTTTTCATCGCCTCGCCCAGATCCGGGCGCGATACCGTCAGGCCCGGCGTCTCCCAAAACAGATTGAAAGCGACGTCGGCGCTGCGCAGCTCACCGCGCGCCTCATCGATACCCAGTTGAATATCGGCTCTGCTGGTCTGCGCCCAGCGCTCGAACGCCATGTTGTCGATCAGCGTCTGCGTTTGCAGCAAAGCACGCCAACTGCGGTTCAGCGCCGCTTCCTCGTCGGAGAAGGTGCTCATCCTGTCGATGCTGTGGCCGTTTTGCTGCATGAAATAGAAGGCGATGGCGCCGGTTCCCATGGGCATCAAGCCCAGCAGCAACAGCATCAACATCAGCCAGGTGGCTATTTTCATATTTTTCAGCATAAGTCGTCTCCGTTGACAGTCACACCGGCGAGGGGAAATTCCCCGCTCGGTAAGGGCTATATCGGTACGAAACGACAACGGTTTAGGGTAAAAGCAAAATAATGCAATAATTCATTCAGTGAACTAATAACAAGCTAAATAAACATTCTTTTTATTGATTTTTAAGCTAAAAAAAAACCCCGGTCATTTGACCGGGGCCTTCAGCACACAAGCGTGTGGGGGATGATTACATCATGCCGCCCATACCGCCCATGCCACCCATGCCGCCTGCTGCGCCCAGATCCGGTGCGTCAGCCTTCGGCAGGTCGGTGACCATGCATTCGGTGGTGATCATCAGGCCAGCCACGGAAGCCGCGTACTGCAGAGCAGAACGGGTCACTTTGGTTGGATCCAGGATACCCATCGCGATCATGTCGCCGTATTCTTCAGAGTAAGCGTTGTAGCCGTAGCTGCCTTCGCCCGCTTTCACCTGGTTGGCGATAACGGAAGCTTCTTCACCGGCGTTGACCACGATCTGACGCAGAGGGGCTTCCATTGCGCGCAGCGCAACTTTGATACCCACGTTCTGGTCTTCGTTGTCGCCTTTCAGCGCGGCGATTTTGCCTGCAACGCGGATCAGCGCTACGCCGCCGCCGGCAACCACGCCTTCTTCCACTGCGGCGCGGGTCGCGTGCAGGGCGTCTTCAACGCGGGCTTTCTTCTCTTTCATTTCAACTTCAGTGGCTGCGCCAACCTTGATAACGGCAACGCCGCCGGCCAGTTTCGCTACGCGCTCCTGCAGTTTTTCACGATCGTAGTCAGAGGTCGCTTCTTCGATCTGCTGACGAATTTGAGCAACGCGGCCCTGGATGGTCGCTTCGTCGCCCACGCCATCGATGATGATGGTGGTGTCTTTGTTGATGACAACGCGTTTCGCCTGACCCAGGTCTTCCAGGGTGGCTTTTTCCAGCTCCAGACCGATCTCTTCAGAGATAACGGTACCGGCAGTCAGGGTAGCGATGTCCTGCAGCATGGCTTTACGACGGTCGCCGAAGCCAGGCGCCTTAACGGCAGCCACTTTCACGATGCCGCGCATGGTGTTGACCACCAGGGTCGCCAGCGCTTCACCTTCAACGTCTTCAGCGATGATCAGCAGCGGTTTGCCTGCTTTGGCAACGGCTTCCAGCACCGGCAGCATTTCGCGGATGTTGGAAATCTTCTTGTCAGCCAGCAGGATGAACGGGCTTTCCAGCTCAACAGAACCGGTTTCCGGCTTGTTGATGAAGTATGGGGACAGGTAACCGCGGTCGAACTGCATACCTTCAACCACGTCCAGCTCGTCTTGCAGGCCGGTGCCTTCTTCAACGGTGATAACGCCTTCTTTGCCCACTTTCTCCATCGCTTCCGCGATCAGTTTACCCACGGTTTCGTCGGAGTTGGCGGAGATGGTGCCGACCTGAGCGATAGCTTTGGAATCGGAGCAAGGTACGGACAGTTTTTTCAGTTCTTCAACCGCAGCGACAACCGCTTTGTCGATGCCGCGCTTCAGATCCATCGGGTTCATGCCTGCAGCAACCGCTTTCAGGCCTTCGGTGATGATGGATTGAGCCAGTACGGTTGCAGTGGTGGTGCCGTCGCCCGCCGCGTCGTTCGCTTTGGAGGCCACTTCTTTCACCATCTGTGCGCCCATGTTCTCGAACTTGTCTTCCAGTTCGATTTCACGCGCAACGGAAACGCCGTCTTTGGTGATGGTCGGTGCGCCGAAAGATTTATCCAGCACTACGTTGCGGCCTTTCGGGCCCAGGGTCACTTTTACTGCATCAGCGAGAACATTCACGCCGCGGAGCATTTTCACGCGAGCGTCATTGCCGAATTTTACGTCTTTAGCTGCCATTGGTATTTCCCTTCAACTCGTTCAGTTCAGAAGATAAAGCGCAATTACGCTTCAACAATTGCCAGAATGTCGCTTTCGGACATGATCAACACTTCTTCATTGTCGATCTTCTCTGCTTTCACGCCGTAGCCGTCGTTGAAAATCACGATATCGCCAACTTTCACATCCAGCGGTTGGATGTTGCCGTTTTCCAGCACACGCCCTTTACCCACTGCAACCACTTCACCGCGAGTGGATTTACCCGCAGCAGAGCCAGTCAGGACGATGCCGCCAGCAGATTTTGATTCAACTTCTTTGCGCTTGACGATAACGCGGTCATGCAATGGACGAATACTCATTGAACGCTCTCCTGTAAGAAGGTCTCTATCAGATTTAGGGTTGTACACCGGATGGTTGTTATTACCGGCCTCGTGGCATTTGAGATGGGGGCGTTCCAGCCCCCTTCAAGGGGGCGAACAAAAAAAATTTCGCATTTTTGGTCCGACGAGTGCCGCAGAGATGAAAAACGCGGCCAGAGCCGCGTTTGCTTAACGATCGTGAGGTTTGCGATCCTCGTCCGAGCGGTGTTCCAGCACCGGGCGTTCGTCGTCCTTGCGCTGGAATTCGCCGTCGAAGGTATTGCCGTTGGCGGCGTCGCCGCCCGTCCAACCGCCGGGGCGATACACCGACAGGTGCGGCATCAGTTTCAGCGTCAGCGATTTTTGCACCGGCGGCAGCAGCAGCAACAGGCCGAGGAAATCGGTGAAGAAACCCGGTATCAGCAGCAGGAAGCCCGCCAGCACCAGCGAAACGCTTTTCACCATTTCCGCCGCCGGGCTTTCGCCGGCCGCCAGTTTTTGCTGCATCTGCACGAAGGTTTTCATGCCCTGATTGCGCACCAGCGAAATGCCGACGCAGGAGCTGAACACCACCAGCAGCAGGGTGACAGCCACGCCGAGCACGGCGGCGACTTTGATAAAGATGGATATTTCTATGTAAGCCAGCAGAAATATCAGCAGTAGCGGTAACCAGCGCACCTGGTTCTCCTATCGGTAGGTAAGGCACGGCCGCCACGGGGCGACGGCGCGAAAAAAGAGGCCGTAAACGGCCGACACTATTACAATGAGGGCATCCCCCCACCATTTCAACCGAGAGCCGGTTTTTATTGCTAAAGTTCACAAACGTGAAAGAAGTCACAGAACCGAAAAAGGGCATATCCTTAAACACCATAAGGTGATCTGGATTCAGTCATTTCTTACCAACCAGCATATGATCTGGGCAGCTACGGGCGATTTGGTTAATCGTTTCACGCCCCAAGCCTTCGGCAATATTAATTTAGGCTGTGCCCTTACTAGCCTTGACCTGACAAATTATTAATTCGGCAGCAACACATAGAGAAGGTTCTCATGTCAAACAACATTCGTATCGAAGAAGACCTGTTAGGAACACGTGAAGTCCCCGCAGACGCTTACTACGGAGTTCACACTCTGCGTGCGATTGAAAACTTCTACATCAGCAACAGCAAAATCAGCGATGTCCCCGAGTTCGTTCGCGGCATGGTGATGGTGAAAAAGGCCGCGGCGATGGCCAACAAAGAACTCAAAACCATCCCGCGCAAAATCGCCGACGTGATCATCCAGGCCTGCGACGAGGTGCTGGATAAAGGCAAGTGCATGGATCAGTTCCCGGTGGACGTATTCCAGGGCGGCGCGGGCACCTCGCTGAACATGAACACCAACGAAGTGCTGGCGAACATCGGCCTGGAGCTGATGGGCCATCAAAAAGGCGAATACCAGTACCTGAACCCGAACGATCACCTCAATAAATGCCAGTCCACCAACGACGCCTACCCAACCGGGTTCCGCATCGCGGTGTACGCCTCCAACCAGAAACTGATCGACGCCATCAACCAGCTGCGCGAAGGCTTCGATCGCAAGGCGAAAGAGTTCGAAACCATCCTGAAAATGGGCCGCACCCAGCTGCAGGACGCGGTGCCGATGACCCTCGGCCAGGAATTCCACGCCTTCAGCGTGCTGCTGAACGAAGAGACCCGCAACCTGCACCGCACCGCGGAGCTGCTGCTGGAAGTGAACCTCGGCGCCACCGCCATCGGCACCGCGCTCAACACCCCGGAAGGCTACCAGCCGCTGGCGGTGCAAAAACTGGCGGAAGTCAGCGGCCTGCCGGTGGTGCCGGCGGAAGACCTGATCGAAGCCACCTCCGACTGCGGCGCCTACGTGATGGTGCACAGCGCGCTCAAACGCCTGGCGGTGAAACTGTCCAAAATCTGTAACGACCTGCGCCTGCTCTCCTCCGGCCCGCGCGCCGGCCTGAACGAAATCAACCTGCCGGAGCTGCAGGCGGGATCGTCCATCATGCCGGCCAAAGTGAACCCGGTGGTGCCGGAAGTGGTCAATCAGGTGTGTTTCAAGGTGATTGGCAACGACACTTGCGTTACCATGGCGGCCGAAGCGGGCCAGCTGCAGCTGAACGTGATGGAGCCGGTGATCGGCCAGGCGATGTTCGAGTCGATCCACATCCTGACCAACGCCTGCTACAACCTGCTGGAAAAATGCATTAACGGCATCACCGCGAATAAAGAAGTCTGCGAACACTACGTCTTCAACTCGATCGGTATCGTCACCTATCTGAACCCGTTCATCGGCCACCATAACGGTGACATCGTCGGGAAGATCTGCGCCGAAACCGGCAAGAGCGTGCGCGAAGTGGTGCTGGAACGCGGCCTGCTGACCGAAGCCGAGCTGGATGACATCTTCTCCGTGGAGAACCTGATGCACCCGGCCTATAAAGCCAAACGCTATACGGATGAAAATGAACAATAACAGACCTACCCGGTAGCCCTGAAAGGCACGCTAAATCCTCTGGATAGCGTGCCTTTTTACTTTTAGGCGCCCACAAAATTTTAACGTTTTATTTTCAATTTACACCCTAAATCATTGGGACTGCATCAAGGCGGCAAGAGCGCAAGTCCCCAGGAGCTTACTCAAGTAAGTGACTGGGGTGAGCGCTCGCAGCCAACACCGATGCAGTTTCAAGGATGACGGGAAATCTCATTTTAAGGAGTAAACACTATGCTAGCCGTAGAATTGGTTATCGTTCTGCTGGCCATCTTTTTAGGGGCCAGATTGGGCGGTATCGGTATCGGGTTCGCGGGGGGACTGGGCGTATTGGCGCTGGCGCTGATCGGCGTCAAACCGGGCAACATTCCCTTCGACGTCATCTCCATCATCATGGCGGTGATTGCGGCGATCTCCGCGATGCAGGTCGCCGGTGGGATGGACTACCTGGTGCAGCAGACCGAAAAACTGCTGCGCAAGAACCCCAAGCACATCACCATTCTCGCCCCTATCGTCACCTACTTCCTGACCATCTTCGCCGGCACCGGCAATATCTCACTCTCGGCGCTGCCGGTGATCGCCGAGGTGGCGAAAGAACAGGGCATCAAGCCTTGCCGCCCGCTGTCGACCGCCGTGGTCTCCGCCCAGATCGCCATCACCGCCTCGCCGATCTCCGCCGCGGTGGTGTACATGTCTTCGGTGATGGAGGGCCACGGCGTCAGCTACCTGCACCTGCTGATGGTGGTGATCCCGTCCACCTTCTGCGCGGTGCTGTTGATGTCGCTGCTGGTGACCTGGCTGTTCGATTCCAAGCTGTCTAACGATCCGGTGTACCTGAAACGCCTGGAAGAAGGCCTGATCACCCTGCGCGGCAACAACGCGCTGGCGATCAAACCACGCGCCAAAACCTCGGTGCTGCTGTTCCTGCTCGGCGTGCTGTGCGTGGTCGCCTACGCCATCATCAACAGCCCGGGCCTGGGTCTGGTGGCCAAGCCGCTGATGAACACCACCAACGCCATTCTGATCATCATGCTGAGCGTCGCCACGCTGACCACCCTGCTGTGCCGCGTCGACACCGACATGGTGCTGAACTCCAGCACCTTCAAGGCCGGCATGAGCGCCTGTATCTGTATCCTCGGCGTCGCCTGGCTGGGCGATACTTTCGTCCAGGCCAACATCGATTGGATCAAAGAGACGGCCGGCAGCGTCATTCAGGCGCACCCGTGGCTGCTGGCGGTGATCTTCTTCTTCTGCTCGGCGCTGCTGTACTCGCAGGCCGCCACCGCCAAGGCGCTGATGCCGATGGCGCTGGCGCTGAACGTGTCGCCGCTGACCGCCGTCGCCTCCTTCGCCGCCGTTTCCGGCCTGTTCATCCTGCCGACCTACCCGACATTGGTCGCCGCGGTGCAGATGGATGATACCGGCACCACGCGCATCGGCCGCTTCGTGTTCAACCACCCGTTCTTCATTCCCGGCACCATGGGCGTGATTTTCGCGGTGGTATTCGGCTTCCTGCTCGGCAGCGTCATGCTGTAAGGCGTCGACCGGGGCTGCGGCCCCGGTTTTCTTTCTGGCGATAAACTCGCCTTCTAGCCAATCCGCCTTCAGGGTATAGTGCCCATTCGAACCGATGAGAGGGCTGAAGATGTCTGATTGCGAAGCTGTCGTCATACTCTGTACCGCACCCGATGAAGCCAGCGCCCAGGAACTGGCGGCGCGGGTCCTGGGCGATAAGCTGGCGGCCTGCGCCACGCTGCTGCCCGGCGCCACCTCGCTGTATTACTGGGAAGGGAAACTGGAACAGGAATACGAAGTGCAGATGCTGTTCAAAAGCGATCGCCGCCGTCAGCAAGCCCTGCTCGACACCCTGAAACAACATCACCCATACCAGACGCCTGAGCTGCTGGTCTTGCCGGTGATGGCCGGAGATAAAGACTACCTGTTATGGATCAACGCTTCATTAAACTGATTTTGCTGCTGTGCAGCCTGTGCTTCCTGCCGCAGGCGGCGCAGGCTTCGCTGTTCGCGCCGAAGGGCGGCAGCCAGTTCGTGCCCGTCGATCAGGCCTTCGCCTTCGATTTCAAACAGCAAGGCGGCCAGGTGACGCTGAACTGGCAGATCCGCCCCGGCTATTACCTGTATCGCCAGCAGATCAAACTGGTGCCGCAGCAGGCGACGCTCGGCGCCTTTACCCTGCCCGAAGGGCTGAGCCACAAGGACGAGTTCTTCGGCGAAGTGGCGATTTTCAAGCAACAGCTGAATCTGCAAATACCGCTGCAACAGGCGGCGGCCAACGCCAGCCTCAGCGTCACCTATCAAGGCTGCGCCGAGGCCGGCTTCTGCTACCCGCCGGAAACCCGAACCATCCCGCTGGACGCGGTCAGCGCCACCGCAGCCACGCCGCTCTCGGCCTCTGCACCGGCTGAAGCCCCCGCCGCACCGGCCAGCCTGCCGTTCTCGCCGCTGTGGGCATTGCTGATCGGCATCGGCATCGCCTTCACCCCGTGCGTACTGCCGATGTATCCGCTGATCTCCGGCATCATCCTCGGCCGAGACCGGCCGCAAAGCAGCGGCCGCATTCTGGCGCTGGCGCTGGTTTACGTGCAGGGCATGGCGCTCACCTACACCCTGCTGGGCTTGGTGGTGGCCGCCGCAGGATTGCAGTTCCAGGCGGCGCTGCAGCATCCTTACGTGCTGATTGGCCTGTCGGCGCTGTTCATCGCGCTGGCGCTGTCGATGTTCGGCCTCTATTCCCTGCAGTTGCCCTCGGGGCTGCAAACCCGGCTGGCAAACTGGAGCAACACCCAGCGCGGCGGCTCACTGACCGGCGTGTTCCTGATGGGCGCGCTGGCCGGGCTGATCTGTTCCCCCTGCACCACCGCGCCGCTCAGCGCCATCCTGCTGTATATCGCCCAGAGCGGCAATCTGTGGGCCGGCGGCGGCACGCTGTACCTGTACGCGCTGGGGATGGGCATTCCGCTGGTGATCGTCACCCTGTTCGGCAACCGCCTGCTGCCGCGCAGCGGCCCGTGGATGCAGTACGTGAAAGAGGCCTTCGGCTTCGTCATTCTGGCGCTGCCGGTGTTCCTGCTGGAGCGGGTGATCGGCGATCTGTGGGGCATGCGCCTGTGGAGCCTGCTCGGCCTGGCGTTCTTCGGCTGGGCCTTCGCCCTGAGCCTGAGAAGCGCGCGCGGCTGGGCACGCGCCCTGCAACTTCTGTTGCTGGCGGCGGCGGTGATCGCCGCACGGCCGCTGCAGGACTGGGCTTTCGGCACCGACCAGGCGCAGCAGGCGGCTCAGCCGCACCTGGCCTTTACCCGCATCAACAACGTCGAACAGCTCGATCTCGCGCTGCAACAGGCGCGGGGCAAGCCGGTGATGCTGGATCTGTACGCCGACTGGTGCGTGGCCTGTAAAGAGTTCGAAAAATACACCTTCAGCGACGCCGCGGTGCAGGCAAGCCTGGCCAACGCGGTGCTGCTGCAGGCGGATGTGACCGCCAACGGTGCGGAACAGGCGGCGCTGCTGAAGCACCTGCAGGTGTTGGGGCTGCCGACGATCCTGTTTTTCGATCCGGCGGGCCGCGAGCTGACGGCCGAGCGGGTCACCGGTTTTATGAAGGCAGAAGCCTTCAACGCGCATTTGCAGAAAGTGATGCGATAACTGACACTGAAGATCGGAAGCGAATGGGAGGAAGCACAAGTGCAACGTGAACACGTCCTTGATACCGCGCTGGGCCTGTTGGAACAACAGGGCCTGGCGACCGCCACATTAGAGATGCTGGCGGAAAAACTCGACGTTCAGCCCGGCGATCTCAAACGGTTCTGGCCGGATCGCGAAGCGCTGCTGTACGACTGCCTGCGCTACCACGGCCAACAGATCGACACCTGGCGCCGCCAGCTACTGCTGGACGAAAATCTGAGCCCGCAGCAAAAGCTGCTGGCGCGCTATGACGTGCTGGCGGAATACGTGCAGCAAGACCGCTACCCCGGCTGCCTGTTTATCGCCGCCTGCAGCTTCTTCCCGGAAACGGATCACCCGATCCACCAACTGGCGGAGCAACAGAAGTTGACCTCGCTGGAGCTGACCCGCGAACTGCTGCGCGACATGGACGCCGACGACGCCGACATGGTGGCGCAGCAAATGGAGCTGATTCAGGAAGGCTGCCTGAGCAAACTGCTGGTAAAACGCCAGCTCCAGGACGTATCGGTCGCCAAACGGCTGGCGGAGGACATCTTGCAGGTAGCACAGTGCCGCCGTAACGGCGCGTTGAGCTGAATCAGCAGGGTTGGCGGCACAGCCAACCCAAGGTGCGCCCCCGGCGCAGGCACATTTTTTGCGCCCTTTGCCTGAAAAGCCAGCAACCGGAGCCATTTTCGCGTATTTCACGCATAAAGCCGTTGACGGCTTTCGGCCAATACGGTTTAATGCTGCCCGTTGCCCGGATAGCTCAGTCGGTAGAGCAGGGGATTGAAAATCCCCGTGTCCTTGGTTCGATTCCGAGTCCGGGCACCATATTCAGAAGAACCCGCCTATGGCGGGTTTTTCACTTTTTGGGGTACGGACTCTCCATCGAACTGCGTTCGATTATTCGGCCTAAAGGCCTCACCCTACGGGCCAGCGCTAAAGCGCTGTTCAACGCGGCGCCAGCGCCGGTTGTCCGAGTCCGGGCA